>NZ_CADIKI010000005.1 GCF_902859935.1 Paraburkholderia fynbosensis | reverse complement strand
GAACTGATCGGCCTGGCGGCCCTGAGTCAGATTGAGCAGTTGATCGCGCGTCAGCACCCGCTGCGGATGATCGAGGAACACGCGCAGCAAGCGATATTCGGCGCCGCTCAAAGCGACCATCGTGCCTTCCGCATCGAGCAGATGGCGCGCGGTGGTATCGAGCCGCCAGTCGCCGAAGCACAGCATTTGCACCGATTCCGTCACCTGCATGCCGGGCGGCAGCATCCGGGCGCGGCGCAGCACCGAGCGGATCCGCGCGAGCAACTCACGCGCGGCAAACGGCTTGGGCAGATAGTCGTCGGCGCCCATTTCCAGACCGAGGATCCGATCGGCTTCCTCGTTGCGGGCGGTGAGCATCAGCACGGGCACGGCGCGGAATTTGCCGGCGCGCAGTTCACGGCACAGCACGAGACCGTCCGCGCCCGGCAGCATCAGGTCGAGCACGATCAGATCGGGTGCGCCCTGTTCCAGCGCGGCGCGCATCTGGCGTCCGTTGGCCGCGAGCGACACGCGCATGCCGTTTTTCTCGAGGTAGCCGGCGAGCAGTTCGCGGATGCCGCGGTCGTCGTCGACGATCAATACATGGTCGGTCGTTTCCATCGAGGCACTATCTCTTACGGCGGTTAATCTGCACCCCGCTCGCCTGGACCAGCGTGCATTGCAGCGGATGCGCCAGCTCGGTCGCGCAACCGCCGGCGATGAACAGGACGATTGCCAGCAACCGCTTCATGCGTCCTCCAGCACGGAGAGGCTGGCGCCGTCGGCAACGCCGGCTTCCAGCGTATATGGGTCGACACCTTCGAGGCAACCGATATTGACGCGCCATTGCTGCGGATCTTTGCGCGTTTGATGAAATGGATAAATGCCGCAGTGCTTGCAGAAGTAGTGCTTCGCCACCTTCGTGTTGAACCGGTAAAGCGTCAGCGCATCCTCGCCACTCAAGATTTTCAGTTGGCTCGCGGGGAACAGCGGCGTCATCGGCGCGCCCTTGCGTCGGCACAGGCTGCAGTTGCATCGTCCGGCGGGAACGATCGCGGTGCGAACTTCGAATTGGACGGCCCCGCAATGGCAGGAACCTTGCAGCGAATCGGCGCTCATGGTGGTCTCGGTGATTGGCAACGATTGCTTTATAGCCTGGTTCACCGCACCGATTGTGTCTCAGTGTATCTGCCGGTCCAGCCGATACATAACATTGCAATAGGCGCTGTTTCTGGCCGCGAAACCGGCCTCTGAAGCGGCATCAAGCGGGATCAAGCGGCATCGATCGACTGACGAAGCGAGCAGCGGGGACCCGAAAAACGTCCTGCGCGAGGCTACGTGGCCGACGCCTGGCGGTTCCAGTCGATGTCGACGTTGGCATTGCGAAATGCCCGAATATTTGGCGTCGAAGCGGCTCGATGACTATAAGGTCAGGCGTTGCCGCCCCGATTGGGTCCACAGTCATGGTTGCCTGTCCCAGATATCTTAACTGAGTCGCCACATGTTGTACGATGACATACACAACTGCTCCAAAAAGGAGGGCGCATCGCTGATGCGCATCCTCGTGCGGCGTATTTGGCCGCTGTGCCTGTCATCGGCGCTATCGGGCGAAATTGTGGAGACGCGAGGCGCGAGCGATCTGTCGACGACAGAACTCGCGCATCCCTATTTCGACGTTGCAGGTCGATTCGCCGCGCCGTATCTCGCATGCCTGAGCGCACGGCCCACGGTGGGCGCCGTCAGACACCGCCCACCGTCTTCACGCTCTTCCACTGTCCCTGCTGCACCTGGAACAGCGTGTAAGGCGGCTTGATCAGATCGCCATACGGATCGAACGTAATCTTGCCGGTCACGCCATTGACGGAGATTTTCCCCAGACTGTCGACGATCTTCGCGCGATCCAGCGAATCGGCATCGTGAATCGCCTTGATCATCGCAAGCGCGGCGTCATACGCGAACGGCGCGTACAGCTCGACATCCTGATTGAAGCGCGCCTTGTAACGCTTGCTGAAGTCCTGCGCGGCGGGAAGTTTGTCGAGGGCCGGCCCGGGCTCGAGGTCCTGCGTGCCGTTACCGGCCGAGCCGGCGATCTGCAGAAACGCATTGCTCTTCAACGCACCTGCACCGAACAGTTGCGCGGGCATGCCGAGCGAGCGCATCTGCTTGATCAGCATCGCGCCCTGCTCGTCCAGTCCGCCGAAGAAAATCAGATCGACGTTCTTGCTCTTGAGCGTCGTAAGAATGGCGCGGAAATCGACGGCCTTGTCGTTGGTGAATTCGCGATCGACGATATTGCCGTTTGCTTCTTTCACACCCTTTTCGAAGGCATCGGCGAGACCTTGTCCGAATGCCGTGCGGTCGTCGATAATGCCGATCCGCCTGGCCTTCATCTGGTCGACCACGAAGTGCCCGGCCACCACCCCGCCGATGCCGTCGTGCCCCATCGTGCGAAACACGTTCTTGTAGCCCTGTTTGGTCAGTTGCGGATTGGTCGAGCCGGGCGTGATCATCGCGACATTCGCCTGGTGGTAGACGGTCGACGCGGGAATGCTGCAGCCGGAGTTGTAGTGGCCGATCACGCCCACCACCCCGCTATCGACCAGCTTCTGCGCAACCTGAATCGCCACGCGCGGGTCGGCCTGATCGTCCTGCACGTCGAGCACGAACTTGACTGGCTTGCCGCCCACTGTCGGATGCCGGGCGTTTTCCTCGTCGAGCGCAAGTTGCGCGCCGTACTGCAGGTCTTTGCCGACCCGCGCCACAGGACCGGTCAGCGGTCCGACAAAACCAATCTTGACGATTTGCGGATCGGCGGCCCAAGACAGCGGCACATGCGCGCCCAAGGCGCAAACGGCCAGACTCAAAAGCCAATAGCGGCGATTCATGATGCGCTCCTTGCGAGATGTCGCGTCGCGCGTTGCGGTTGGACCGATCCGGTGCGCGACGCGGCGAGATTGTCCTGAGATGCCTGCTGCAAAAAACGTCTACTGTCGCGGCCGTCGCACGATGCTAGAAACGCGTGGCCGCGTAAGGCGCGAGATCGAGCGGTGGGGTGCGCCGCGCGATCAGGTCGGCGACGATGCGTCCGCTCACGCCGGCCAGCGTCAAGCCGAGATGCTGATGGCCGAATGCATAGATCACGCGCTCGCTCGCGCGTGAGCGGCCGAGCACCGGTACGCCATCTGGCAAGGTCGGCCGGAATCCTAACCAGTTGTTGTCGGGTGTATCGAGCGCGGGCAGCGCGCGCTTCGACGAAAACGTCAGCAGGTCGATCAGCGAGCGATTGCGAGTC
Organism: Paraburkholderia fynbosensis; assembly: GCF_902859935.1. Classification (GTDB taxonomy): domain Bacteria; phylum Pseudomonadota; class Gammaproteobacteria; order Burkholderiales; family Burkholderiaceae; genus Paraburkholderia; species Paraburkholderia fynbosensis. The sequence continues at coordinate 391,879 of NZ_CADIKI010000005.1, read as the reverse complement.
GTGCTGAAGCCGCCCAGCTCGACGGTGCCCGCGACGCGAATTCCGTCGCTCATCGGCGTCATGTAAAAGCCGCGCTCGGCCCAGCCGATCGGCCGCGAAATCAGTTGCTGCGCGCCCGGATAGCGCACGTGGTAGCCGCGCTCGGTATCGAGCGGCACGCTGTCGCCGCATTGTCTGGCGAATTGCGCGGAGCGCGCGCCGGTGGCGACCACCACGTGACTGAAGCGCCGCTCGCGGCCCTCGGCCGTCACGCTCACGCCGTCCGGGTGAGGCTGCAGCGTGCCGACGGTCGCGCGTTCGAACTTCAGCCCTTGCGCGGCAAGCTGGCCGTACAAGGTCTGCAGAAAGCCCTGCGGGTCGGAGAAATGCCAACTGTCGCTGAACAGCACACCTCGCTCGAAAATCGGCGCGAGCGACGGTTCCAGCGCGCGGATCTCGGCGGAGGCAAGCACGTCGAACCCGACGCCGAGTTGCCGGCGCAGATCGAGCGCGGCACGCGCGCCCTCGAACGACGCGCCGCTCGAATACAGATACAGGCACTCGCGCGGCCGGACGAACCGCGCGAGTTCCCCGTTCGCGAGCAACGGCGCGTAGCCGCCCTGCGCGTGGCCGAGCAACGCAGCGAGCGCGCCCGCACTCGCCTCATAACGACGCGGCAGCGAGCTCATCATGAAGCGCGCGAGCCACGGCGCGAGCTGCGGCAGATAAGCCCAACGCAGTCTGAACGGACTGTCGCTCGACAACAAAAAACGCGGCAGGTCGCGGAACACCGACGGGTTGTTCACGGGGATGCACGCATAGTGCGCGAACGTTCCGGCGTTGCCGAACGACGCGCCCTGGCCGACGCCTGACGGATCGAACAGCATGACGCGATGACCGTCGCGCATGAGCGCCGCGGCGCTCGCGAGGCCGATGAATCCCGCTCCGATGACGGCGATGTCCGGCATCACTTGCGTCCTTCAATGGCCTGTTGCCCGATCGGCGACAGATAGCCGGTGGCGCAACCGTCGTGCGATGACTGCTGGCGTTTGGCCGTCAGCAGATACGCCGCCGAGGCCACCGCGAGGCTCGCCGCGCTCGCCATCAACTGCGGGCGCAGCGCGGGGTCCGCGCCCATGGCGGCGAGGACACCGGCAATCGCCGCGACGACCGCATACGACAGCCAGGGGAACAGCCACATTCTGAGCGTCAGCCGTTGCGGATCGGTGGCCTCGATGCGCCGGCGGATGCGGATTTGCGCCAGCGCAGTCACCAGATAAACGAACAGCATCACCGCGCCGGACGCGTTCACGAGAAACAGAAACACGCCCTGTGGCGACACGATGGCCGCGACGATCGCCACATAGCCCACCACGCTGCTTAGCAACACCGCGAGCCGCGGCACTTTGTTCGACGTCAGTTTCAGCAGCGACTTCGGCGCATCGCCGCGCTCGGCGAGTCGAAAGAGAATCCGCGACGACACGTACAGGCCGGAGTTCAGCGCGGAGAGCACGGCGACGAGCACGATCGCGTTCATGATGTCGGCGGCGCCGGGGATCCGCATCGTTTCCAGTGCGGCGACGAATGGGGAGTGCCCGGTCACGATGCTGCTCCACGGCACGATGCACGCGATCAGGAACATCGAACCGACGTAGAACGTGATGACGCGCAGGATCACCGAGCGCGTCATCGCCGCGACGCTTTTCGCCGGATCATCGGATTCCGCTGCGGCAATCGTGGCGATTTCGGCACCGCCGACCGCGAAGATCACCGTCGGCACCGCCGCGAAGATCGACATCGCGCCGAACGGCATGAAGCCGTGATGGCCGATCAGATTCGCCACCGCGCTGCCGGCCGGGCTAAAGCCGAGCAGATACCCGGCGCCGATCGCGATGAAGACGATGATCGCCGCGACCTTGATCGACGCGAACCAGAACTCGAACTCGCCATACGATTTGACCGACAGCAGGTTGATCACCGTCATGATCGACAGCAGGACGAGGCCGATCATCCAGACCGGCGCGGGAATCCAGCGCTGCAGGATCGCCGCGCCGGCCACCGCCTCGACCGCGACGACGATCACCCAGAAATACCAGTACAGCCAGCCATTCGTAAAACCGGCCCAATTGCCGAGACCGACGCGCGCATATTCGGTAAACGAGCCGACGCCCGGCACCGCGAGCGCCATCTCACCGAGCATGCGCATCACCATCAATACGACGATGCCGGCCACCAGATACGACACGCACGCGGCCGGACCGACGCTCGCCAACGTCGCGCTGCTGCCGACGAAAAGCCCCGCGCCGATGATGCCGCCTAGCGCAATCATCGTGACGTGCCGCTGACGCAACGCGGCGCCGAGTGTCGGCGCGGGCTCGGAAGAAGAGGACTGCGGAACGCTCATCAAACAACTCCTGCTGAGGGGTGGCTGAAGATACGCCGGACAGTGCCGGCGCCGCCATGGCGAAGCACGTCGCCAGACAAACTCTGGTACCTAGAATCACACAATATTTTTTTGTGTGCAATTAAAACGCTCATTGTGTGGCCCTCGCATTTTCCCTGGCCCGCGTGGAGTGGGTTTCCTGCGGGCTGCCGTACTGGCGTTTGAGCGATGCGAGGCTTGCAGTCGGACAATCGTGGTATAGAATCGGCAAACCTTCGCACAATTTGCGGACAAAGCTGGTTTTGTATGGAGACACGCAAGCTCATGGTTTCTGGCAAAGACGCCGCCCGCATCGCCAAAGGCGCGCCGGAGCAGGCAAAACGCTCCACCTATATCGAGGTGTCCAGTTCGATCGAGAGCGAGATCCGCAGCGGCATTTATCCGCCCGGCAGCCGGCTTCCGCCACAGCGGCAACTGGCGACCGAGCTCGGTATCAACGTGTCGACGGTGTCGCGGGCGTATAAGGAATTGCAGTTGCGCGGCCTCGTGATCGGCAGTAAGCGGCGCGGCTCGCTGGTCACGGGCGGAGCGATGCCGAGCGTCGAACCCGTGCAGGCAGCGAGCAATGCGGCGATCGACCTGACCGTGAACCGGCCGGCGACCGGCGAATTTCTCGACTGTCTCGCGCGCACGCTTGCGGACCTGCCGCGCGACCCGCGCTATGCGCAATTGCAGGAATATCAGCCGCCACAAGGACCGCTGTGGGCGCGGGCCGCCGGTGCGCGCTGGATGAGCGCGCCGGGTTTCACGCCATCGCCCGATCACGTGGTCGTGACGAGCGGCGCGCAGCACGGTCTGTATGCGGTGCTCAACAGTCTGATCGGCACCGACGGCGTCATCCTCGCCGATCAACTCACCTATTACGGCCTCAAAGCGTTGGCACCGGTTTTCCAGTTCGAGATCGTTGGCATTCCTAGTGATCGCGACGGTCTGTTGACCGACGAAGTCGAGGCCGTGTGCCGACGCCGTCGCGTGAAGGCGATCTTCACGGTGCCCAATCTGCAGAATCCGACCGTCACCACGATGAGCCTCGAACGCCGCATGGCGCTCGTCGACATTGCGCGGCGGCACGGCATGCCGATCATCGAAGACGACGTCTATGGGCCGCTCGTTTCGCAACGTCTGCCGACGATCGCAAGCCTATGTCCCGAGCTGACGTTTCATATCGCAGCAACCTCCAAGATCCTCGCGCCCGGGTTACGGCTCGGCTATCTGCTGAGTCCGCCGGACAGTTCGGCGTTGTGCGCAGAAGCGGTGCGAACCACCGCTTGGATGCCCGCGCCGATGTCGATGCTGATTGCGTCGATCTGGATCGAGAACGGCACTGCGCGGCGCATCATGGACGCGCAACTCACCGAGATCCGCGCGCGCCAGGATCTCGCGCGAGAATTGCTGCCCTCTGATCTGCTGCAAACTGACCCGGCCTGCATGTTCGTGTGGCTCAAGTTGCCGCCGCCCTGGCGTGCCGACGACTTCGCGGCAAACGCGAAAGCGCGGGGCGTGGTGGTGATGCCGTCTTCGGCCTTCGCGGTGGATCGGTCGGAGATCGAGCACGGTGTGCGGATCAATCTTGCGTGCGCGACGAGCCGTGATCAGCTGGTGAGCGCGTTAAGGCTGTTGACGGGAACGCTCAAGGACCGTCCGCGTGCGCTGTTTGGGACGATCTGAACCAAGGACGGTGCTTGACTCGCATACGTCATGGGCCGCCACTCGATGACAGGCACGCATGAGTCCGATGCTTGGGTTTCATCCGGCAGATCAGGCCTCATGCTGTAGCGCTTTTAAGTGGCGATCTGTCAATGAAGATGTACGCTCCCGCGTCATTCCTCACGGATTTGCTACACCCTTTTTTTGACCGCGTCGTGACTGCGCTCGCGCACATGCGCTCTCCTTCTCCCGTCACTGAGCACAATCAATATCGGCTCGCAAGCGAACAAAAATATCGCCTCGATCCCGGCAACCCGCCACGCGCGCGCATCCTGGCGAATACCCTTGACTTTTGAGCAGCAGGCCCTTTCAATACGAAACGTCTGCCAGTTCGTTTTGCTCCGTATTGCTCTTTAACGTCATACGCACGTCCATTCAAAATCCAGACGTTCCCAGCAGCGCGATCTCTTTACAACGCGGTTTATTCGTTCACCGTTTGCATTGAATAGCCGCCCGCCACTCTCGGTTTTTGCTGTCGCTTCTGCCCCACCGGTTTTCTTTGTCCGCCGTATATTCGGCTTCAGCTCGCGACATGGAGCACTCCTCACAACGGAGTTGTCTTGGCTGCCTCGAAAGATCAACCAGTGCGTCACGCGCCCGCCCGTATCGACCTCGCCTTGCAAGGCGGCGGTTCACATGGCGCCTTCACATGGGGTGTCCTCGACCGTCTGCTCGAAGAATCCTGGATTCAGATTGAAGGGATCTCCGGCACATCGGCAGGCGCAATGAACGCGGCCGTGCTCGTGAGCGGCTATCAATTGGACGGTGCGACCGGCGCGCGCGCCGCGCTCGAAGCTTTCTGGCGACGCGTGTCCGACGCCGCGGTCTTCAGTCCGTTCCGGCGCAGCCCGTTCGACGCACTGATGGGTCGCTGGACGCTCGACCATTCACCGCTGTTCATCGCGATGGATCTCGCGGCGCGCGTGTTCTCGCCTTACGACATGAATCCGCGCGGCGTCAATCCGCTGCAAAAGATCCTTGATGAATCGATCGACTTCGCCCATTTGCGCGACGCGCCGATCAAGCTCTTCATCACCGCGACCCGGGTGCGCACCGGCCAGGCGCGCGTGTTTCGCAACGCCGATCTGTCGGCCGACGTGCTGCTCGCGTCGAGCTGTCTGCCGACGCTGTTCCAGGCGGTCAACGTCGACGGTGACGACTACTGGGACGGCGGCTACGCCGGCAATCCGACCATCACGCCGCTGGTTCGCGAATGCACGTCGAGCGATACGCTGCTGGTTCAGGTGAATCCCGTTGAACGGGATGAAACGCCCCGCACCGCGCGCGACATCATCAGCCGCCTCAATGAAGTCGCGTTCAACGCGCCGCTGCTCAAGGAACTGCGGATGATCGCGCTGCTGCGCCGCGCGGCGGACGCGGGTAGTGACGAAGGGCGTCACTGGGCCGAAATGCGCATTCACCGGATCGCAAGCGAGGAGATGACGAAGCTCGGCTACTCGTCGAAGCTGAACGCCGAGTGGGCGTTTCTGACGATGCTGCGAGACGAAGGCCGACGCGCAGCTGGCGCCTTTCTCGCTGAGCACGCCGATTCGATCGGCGTGCGCTCTTCGCTCGATCTCGACGCATTGCTCGACGGAGTCTGATCATGGACGTCATCACCCTGTCACCGCTCGCGGTGGGCCTCGGCCTGTTCGGCATGCTCGCGAGTCTCGCACTGTTGATCGGCTTCGCGTATCGCGGCTGGAGCGTGCTGCTGCTCGCACCGTTTGCCGCCATGCTCGCCGCGGCGATTTCCGGTGAGCCCGTGCTCGCGCACTGGACCCAGACCTTCATGAACAGCGCCGCGCGTTTTCTCGCGCAGTTCTTTCCGTTGTTCCTGCTCGGCGCGCTGTTCGGCAAGCTGATGGAGGACAGCGGTTCCGTCAAGGCGATTGCGAGCTTCATGACGGAGAAGCTCGGCGCGCACCGGGCGATTCTCGCGGTCGTCATCGGCGGTGCGCTCGTAACCTACGGCGGCGTCAGTCTGTTCGTGGCATTTTTCGTGATCGCGCCGATGGCGACCGCGTTGTTCCAGGCGGCCAATATTCCGCGCCGTCTGATGCCTGCGGCGATTGCGCTCGGCACGTCGACCTTCACGATGTCCGCGCTGCCCGGCACGCCCGCGATTCAAAACGCGATTCCGATGCCATTCTTCGGCACGACGCCGTTCGCCGCGCCCGGATTGGGCGTGATCGCGAGCATCGTGATGGTGGGCTTCGGGTTGTGGTGGCTGTCGCTGCAACAGTCCCGCGCGCGCGCGGCGAACGAGGGTTTCGACGGCTTCGGCGGCACTGCCTCCGTGCTGGCGGCGAAGCCCGCGCCCAATGCAAAGCTCGTGCGTGAGCGCGCCACCGTGTCGCAGAGCTTCGACCCTGAAGAGATCGAGCACGGATACATCAGCAGCGATCTGCCTTCGTTCGGCGTCGCGATGACACCGCTCGTGCTGGTGGTATGCGTGAACTTCGTGATGAACGTGATCGTGCTGCCGCGCATCGACGCCGACTATCTCGCGGACGTCCGTTGGGGCGAGACGTCGCTAGCGGCGGTCGGTGGCGTGTGGGGCGTGTGCGTGGCGCTCGCGGTCGCAATCGTCGCGCTGATCGTGCTCAACCGGCGTCGCCTGCCCGCGTTGCGCGATACCGTCGATGCGGGTGCGAACGCGTCGGTGTTGCCGGTGCTCAGCGTCGGCAGCCTGGTCGGCTATGGCGCGGTGATCGCCGCGTTGCCCGCGTTTGCGCTGGTGCGCGAATGGGTGCTCGGCGTGGGCGGTGGTCCGCTCGTGTCGCTGGCGGTCGCGACGAATCTGCTCGCGGCGCTGACGGGCTCCGCATCCGGCGGGCTGACTATTGCACTCGATGCGCTTGGCAGCACCTATCTGCAACTGGCCGCGCAACACGGTATCGACCCTTCCCTGCTGCATCGGGTCGCGGTGATTTCGTCGGGTACGCTCGATAGCCTGCCGCATAACGGCGCGGTAGTGACGTTGCTGGCGGTATGCGGGTCGACGCATCGGGAGAGCTATCGGGACATTGTGATCGTCGGCATTCTCGGCGCGTTGCTGGCGCTGGTTGTGGTGATTGTGCTGGGGTCGATTGTTGGGTCGTTTTAGGGCGGTGCCCGGCGCTGGGCGTGGTTCGTGAGGTGAGGTTGGTTGTGCGATTGGAAGACCCACGCGTTTCTTCCGCACCTCGCGATAAAACGAACAAACTTACATCCAACCGCGACGTCGACCGGTGAAGCCTGGCGACGCCTCAGGCCGCTGCGCGCGCCGAATTCATCCGCCCGAAAACAAACTGCCCGAGGTACCAGACCAACTCGGTGTTCGACAGGATCGCGTCCTCCGTCACCGTCGACGGTTCGAGCTTCATTCGTCGCAGCATCAGCTTGCCTTCCCGCGATGCCATCCACGCGTGCATCAGATCCTTGCGTGTCTTCGCGTCGGCCGCGTTGAAGTGGTCACGGCCCTTGCGCGAGTCCTCGTTCATGCGGGCGCGCACTTCCTCTTCGCGCGACGCGACGCTAAGCGCCACCGACTTTCTCGCCTCGGATTTGGCCACCTGTTCCTGCGTTTCGTCGGCGAGAAGCTTGGCCTGAACATCGACCATCGTTCGTTCGGCTTCGGACATCTTCCAGTTGTCGCGCAGCGCTCGCATCAGGTAACCCGCGGGGCTCTTCTTGACCTGCCCGCGTTGGACCCTGAATCGCGTGTATTCGACCGCCTGCTGGATGCGTTCGTCGGTCCATACATCGCGGTTCTCGGAAATTTCGCTGAACTGCTTGGTGGACAGCGCGAATTCGTCGGTGAGAATCTTGTACAGGTGACTCGCATCCGCGAGGCTGGCCAGCACGGCGTCCGCGGTGTCCTTGCGTTTGAGCAGGAATCGGATGCGGTCGATTTTCTTCGATGACGTTGACGCGGTTCGCGTCTCGTACGACAGCTCGATGTCCGATACGTCGTTGATCTCACGGACCGCCGGCTCGAGCCAGTCGCGCTTGAAGTATTTGAAGATGGCCGCGTTCGCGCCCATTCTGCCGGGCCAGTTGCGCATCTCGTCGAGCTGGATCCAGTCCGTCCGGCCAGCCGGCACGTGCGGCAGCACTTTGTCATAGATCGCGCGCGCGAGGCTGCGCGTGAACGCGGTCGAAATGCGCAGGCTCAGCCAGTGCGACTTTTGCGGATCACGGATGTGGGGGACCAGGCGTGGATGCACATCGAAACGCATCCGTCCGCGGTGAAAACCGACCATCCCGATTAGTTGCACTTGGACCCACAGATCGTTCTCGTTAGGGTCACGGTCCATAGGCGTGTTGGTCACCCGGACCTTCGCGTTCTGCGCTTCGTCGGCGATGGTGCGCAAGTGCTTGAGGTTGCGGCTGTCATAGCGCATCAACCACTTGAAGTAGTTCAGCTCGACGTCGTATTGATCGCGCTCATCGGTCTCCTGCGCCACGATGAAATACGCGGCATCGAGAAAGCGCCGCGCCGGCAAGCCCATGTTGACGATTTCAGTGAAGAAGTCATTGCGCTGATAGCCGATTTCACGATTGGCTTCATTGATTCGCAATCCCTGGTCGAACATGTCTTCGAACAACGCGAGCGCCATCTGGCGAGACGTTGCCTTCGATTTGCCCTCTTCCGGATTGTCCGACGCCATGTTTTTCATCCACTTTTTCGCTCCCGGGACTGTAGCACGCAGTGGTGAGGTGTCAACACACAGAACCTCACCTTCGATGAGGCGTCGCAGGGTGAATTGGGTGGTTCTCGCCGATTACGCACATAGAACCTCACCAACGACACAATGAACCTCACCACAACGGCGTGTCCTTTCCTCCCCGACTCCTTATTCCACGGGGCTAGGCGTGGATCCCGGCAGCGTATGCACAACCTACCTCACCTTCTGACCGCGGGCTGGGATGAAGCACACCTAACCTCACCTTGATGTGGAAGGAGTCTCACCTTACTGCACAACCGACCGCACCTATTCGCACACCCGACCTCACCTTTGACACATCTGACCTCACCTTTTCGAGGTTAAGTTGTTGAATGAAATGAGGATAGAAATTCTCTGTTGGTTTGTTGGCTTGTTCAGGTTTTTAAAAAAACAAACAAACCGGTAGTCAGAGATGAAGTTGTTGCAGAGTCTAAGATGGTGAGGTTGGTTGTGCTGTTGCTGTGCTTGTCAGACGCACGACGCCACGATGGTGAGGTTGGTTGTGTTTGAAATCCGCGCAATCGCTTGTCATTTCGGTGCGGGACGGGGATTCCCCCTTTTTCGTGGAGAGACGGCTGGGTGAGGTTGATTGTGCGCTGGAAAACGTGAACGCGCGCGAAGGCCTCCGTTGCTCACAACAGCGGGCATGGCCTCAATCAAGGTGAGGTTGATTGTGCTGACAGGTGGCCTGCTGCCTGCGCGAATGGGGAAACCTGCACAACTGACCTCACCCTCTGCTGGTTTTTTGAGCAAACGAAGTCATTGGATTCTCCGTTTGCCTCTTGATGGTGAGGTCATTTGTGCATATTCGTTTTTCTACGAGCGGCGTGTCCTGTCACGACGAGCCTAAACCTTCCTTGAAAATCGTCCATCGCGCTTCATAAAAAGGCGCTGGTTCCATAGAATGCTAAAAATTTAACGTAAAAACAGCAATTTAAAGAGCTAACTTCGAGTATTTCCTGTATTCTGAGCTTTCTGGAATTTTATGGATAAACCTCAGAATGGTCAGAACGAGCCAACTTCCTGCCGTAGACCGAACGGTTCACTTTGAACAGATCAGCCAGTTTGCGGAAAAGGTCACGATTTTCACGAATGAACTCCGTGACACGATCCTGGCGCCGCGTCCGCGAAAGACGGCTCCAGTTTTCAAGACGGGCGAGATCGCCGAGATGTGCAACATCTCCCACTCCCAGGTTCAATATCTCGCCACCAAAGGTGATGGCGAGTTGCCGCCCGGTACCGCAGCCGGCACCGGCCGAACTCGCACATTTACTTTGGAAGAAGCGCGCATTTGGGTTCAGAAGGTCTCGGACATTTATCAGACCCCTCTCGTCACCCGATTAAAGGAACCGGATGGGAAGATCATCATCACCGCCCAGCTAAAGGGGGGGTCGGCCAAGACCACCACGACTATGTGTCTTGCGCAAGGGCTCTCGCTTCGCGGGCGGAAGGTACTGGTGGTCGATCTGGATCCGCAAGCATCTCTTTCCGAACTGTGTGGCCTCTACGCCGAAAAAGACGTGACGCCGGAAGACACGGTGCTGCCGTACGTCTACGATCAGGACATCGAGGGCGGGCTGGAAGCTCGAGTTCAGTCGACGTATTGGGACGGGATTGATGTGATTCCCGCGCACACGGAACTGATTGGCGCCGAATTTCATTTACCGGCAATGCAGAAGATGCGGCCGGGATTCCGGTTCTGGACCGTGCTGAGGCAAGGGCTCGAACCACTGCGCAAGAAGTATGACTACATTCTCATGGACACGTCTCCGTCCCTGTCCTACCTCAACCTGAACGCGCTCATGGCCGCAGATGCGATGGTGATGCCGATGGTGCCGGAGAATCTGGATTTCATCAGTTCGTTATCGTTTTGGAGACTTTTTTCGGACGTCTCGAAGAGCTTTATCAAATACGAGAAGGACAAGAAGTACGACTTTGTTTCGTTGATGCTGTCGCGGGTCGACTACGGGCGAAATTCGTCCGCACCCATCGTGCGCGCTTGGGCGCAAAGCGCATACGAAAATTGGCTGCATTCGATTGAGGTGCCGGCAAGCTCCGTCATGAGCACGGGAGCGCTGGCGTTCTCGACGGTCTTCGACATCAGCAGTACCCATAGTGCGTCCAAATCGCTGCAACGCGTACGGCAGCCGCTTGTCGATTACTGCCGATGGGTGGACGAAATCTATTCGGAAAAATGGAGGAACGCGCAATGAGCAATATGCGTGAACAATTGCTGGCGAAGACGTCTGGCATCCGTAAGACCTCGTCGATTAATGAAGACGAAGTTAAGCGCAGCAATCGGACGCAAACGGCGCCTGGACTCGCGGGCGCGTTGGCGGTTGCGCAACTTCGCGTACAGGAGCTTGAGTCGACCGGTGTTGCGTCCCAATTGCCGGTAGCGGGAATTTTGCCGAACCCTTGGCAACCGCGCCGGGTATTCAACGAGGCCAAGCTGACGGAACTCGCGGAGTCTATTCGCGAAGTTGGACTCATGCAGCCGATCGTGGTTCGGCGCGTTGAAAATGACTATCAGATCGTGGCAGGGGAGCGTCGGTGGCGGGCGCACAAAATGTTGGGGAGCGAGACGATCAAGGCAGTCGTCGCGGATTGCTCCGATTCAGATATGGCTGTCCTGGCGATGGTGGAGAACATCAGCCGCGATGATCTCGCCGATTACGAAATCGGCGTGGCCATTCGCCGCTCGGAGACGGAATTTCCCAATCGCAAACGACTGGCAGAAGCGATGGGCTTATCGCGTGCGGGCCTGTACCAGTTTCTCGCATTCGATAATTTGCCGGATTTCATCAAGAAGGATCTGGACATTCAGCCTCGCCTGCTCGGGGGAACCGCGGCTCAGGCAATTGCCGCAACGATTAAAAAGCATGGCGAGGACGGTATGAAAGCCGCCATGGAAATCTGGCCGCTCGTTCTGAAAGGAGAGATGGATCAGGGTAAAGCCGCTTCGGCGATTACTGCGCTGGCAACTCGCCGGACGACGTCGGAAGGAACTAGCGGGCGCAGCATCGATAAGTTTTTTGCCGGAAAGGAACACGCAGGCAGTATTACCAAAGACATCAGTAATTTCACCGTGAAGATTAAAACCGGCGTGATTACCGAGGCGCAAGAAATCCAGATTCGGGAACTGATCGGTCAGATGTTTCAGGCACAGCCCAAGGCTGGCTGATAGAGGACTGTGTTGTGAAATGAAGCCCGCGGATTGCGGGCTTTTTTTTTGAAGGGGCCTTTTTGCTGCGAGAGGGCAGTGTCTAGAGTCTAGACACTGCTCGCAGGCTCTGATCGGATCAGAGCATCGCCCCATGGATGCCGTCGCGGCAGGGACATCCTGCGTGGCCGGTCATAGCTGCACTTGGCTGCTGCGGCCGCACATGGCCTAATCTCTTATTCTGTCGGGATCTCGCCCGTTTTCAGACAATCGCTTGGAAATCGAGCCTTAGGTCCGTCCACTTGCTGCGCGAGATTCGGTGCCGTCGAAAAGTCATCAAGCGGGTGCCGATCTTACGTCTCCGGAAAGACGTGCCGCAAGCGCGGGGTGGCGAAACCAATTTCGGCGTCCAATTGGTGCCATCAGAAACCGCTCAGAAATTCCATCGTCGTGCCCGCCGCGTTCAATGGAAGCCTCGTCCAATGGCATCCCTGTCGATGCGCATGTCGTCGGTGCGCTGAACGCGCTCAAATGGTCTATCGCATTGTTCAAAGCGTGGGGTTGGCCGATTCCTCAAGATCCTGCTATATCAGCCGTGGTCACTCGGCCGACCGACTGAGATCAACGGATATCATTAGCCGCTGCGGGGGTAGAGGGTGTACAAGCCGCATTTTAGGGCCCAAAGCGGGCTGGAAGGTTCTGAGTTTTCCAGTGGCGCGTGTCGTGCCAAAGGTCCGACCACTTCACAGCTCGACCAATTTCTCTCGTCTTGATAATTCGGGGACGGACAGGGCTTTCCTTGCCGCATCTTCGCTTCGCGCCGAGTCAAGGCGATAGCGAGAACGCAACGAGCGCAGCGAAGCCAAGACCAACACCCGCACGCAGCCTTCCATCGGCATGACTCAATCGGACGCTCAGTACGGAAGTCAGTATTACCGACGGATATCCGGAACGATGGCGACTTCGTTCCGAACCGCCGCGGCCCCGGCGGGGGCGGCATATCAAAGTCCGCGCTCCCGACGATAGCGTTCTTTAGCCTGCACCGCAGTAAATTCCGCGCGGAGCTTTATATGAGAATGGCCCTCGATAGGCGGCCATTCGAATCTCCGATGACTTTTCAGCGCGTCGGTTATTAGAGGATCGATTGTCATGTGAACTGCCAGCGGCGCCCGCGAATTCCGTTTGGGTGAGAATCGCCGACGGGCAAAGTGGCCTGTTCCGAACCCGTCTTATGTTCTTCGAACCGGACTTGGCCGACTATGTAGCCGGCCATCCCGTCTTGAAGAGCGCACTCACGCGCGGGATGCACCTTTCCCTTCGGCCGCACGTCAATGGATGTTTCGGCGAATGTCGTTCAACAGGGCTGTTTGTGGTTCTGAAGGAACATCCACGCGAACGACCGCGTGAGACCGGAGCGAAAGAGTTTTCGTCCTGGGCTAAAAATCAGTCGCAGATCGACTCTGTGTAGTAGCCACGTATCCATTGGTGCGCACCAGAGCTTGACTCGATTAAAGATTGAACGGCGGGTTAAACCAGATTCATACTAACCGTATCTGAACATTCAACTGACGACTGGCTAAGCATTGCATGGTCGACGGCACACAACATTGCCTCGCAAACCCTGCTCGATGGTGCCAACCGCGACATCGCGTTGATGGAGGGAATGCGGCAAACTGCAATCACCTAGAACAAAGATATCAACCTCTCAAAAGCGTCACAGCCGGATCCTGGGATGGTCGCTACTACGTGGAGGGGACCCTCGCAGTTGATTACCCGCCCGTTGCAAACTAGCGGATACCCGTCGTTCAAAGCAGGTGATCTAGCACCCAGACCAATAGCCACCCTCGCGCCAATACAGAGCGAGAAGGTTTCGCGCCGCTGCGCAGCGCAGAATGCCCAATTCGTTGCAGGGGCGCTCATTTAAAATTCAGAGATCATTCAGGATTCGCGTTAGTTTTAATTTTGGGGCCATAACACTTAGGCGTTGGAGCAGCGAGGGGGACTACTCTGATGCGTCGTATCGATTCCGTTTCCTCTGCGCCCTACGCATCGTCATCAAGCAGCACCGGTGCTATTGAGACCCTGCAGAGACGAAGCGAGTTGAATCGTTCCAAATGGCGCGTCATCTAGTATCTGCTAAACGCCATTCGTCGTGAAACATCCTAAAATAGGAAGCGAATCGAATAACTTGCTGTTTAATATATAGTTTCACCCGATTCTGCCAATATGTTCCACGCGAAAGGATCTATTACGCGTGCGATCGCACTGACAAGACGCCTTTTTCGATTTGGTTTCGAACCGGCGGCCAAATTTCCCGAAAAATGTAGTGTTCGTTACGTGATATGTAATGGCTCTATCTGGCACCCGTAGCCTTGGGCCTTGCCGCGCTCCCTTACCACAACTGCCGGAGTGCCCAGAGGTGGACAGCGCTTCAGCGTACGAGCCCGCCGTGCCGGTCTTCCAAAAAGAATGAGCCCTCGCCTGCGTCGCGTAGCTAAAACTCTCACAGAATTGGCCGTCTTTACACATCTCCAAAATAGGCTATCGTCAGAGGCTTCGATAACGCGCCTACCGGCGGCGCAGCGAGACGCACGATCGGCTAAGAGCTCTATAGGATTCTCGAATCGGGCTCGTTTCTCGGGTGAAGCATTGACCTTTGACCCCCAGGGCAAATCAACTTGCCACCTGTGCCCCCTGCGATTCATACGCTTTCTGTGGACGCTTCATCAAGCGAAGACAAAACGCTCGCTGAGCGCTTCCCCTGACCAAGCGCCTCAATCTGTTCCCGAGAGGGTCGCCACATCATGCATACGGCGACAAGGGCACGGTCTGTGCCGGTATCGGCCTTGAGGCTCCCTCGGCGTAATTGCCACCTACGCCGCCTGCGTGCGCGGTTGAATGTCGATGGCGGATTCGTTCACAGTCGGGCATGCTCCAAGGCGCTCCACTGAGTGCGTCCGGTAGCAGCCTTCGGCCTGCGCCATCCTTTAAGGTCGCAGACATGTACCTTTGCATTATCAGCTGGCAAGACCGCTGCAGCTCTCGATCGACGCCGCGTCGTGGACGGGATGGCGCGATATGCGCGTAAGGCGCAGACCACGCGCCATGGCTAGCCTCGTCGAAAGGCCAAGTTGTGCGTGCTCACGTGATAAGGAATCCAGAATAAAATGAAGCTTGCGAACTCTATCTGATAGCCCGGCCTGTTCACGCTAGATCGTGATACGCAGAGTCAGGTTTTGCCGACCGTCCGGTTTGCAAATTCAATCCAACGTCAGTATGGCGCTTTCTCACAGCCGACACTTGCCTAAGTGCTACAAGCCTAGACGAGGCCTCGCGCAACGAGACCGCATCCCGCCGCCCACCATGGCGCAACGAGCCACGACGCTTAACGCCTACACGCACGCCGCTCTCTACTGAACGGCCATCCCCGGCTCACAGCGCACGAATAACCCGGACTCACCACTTCTCGCCACGTCCGCAATATCCTCGTGGAGAATCCGCCGGATTTCCAAAATGGCTTCGGGCGTTTCCTGAACACTGTGTCCGGAAACGATCACCTTCTCGGAGACTGCGCCCGTCAGATGCGCACTGCGATAAGGCACGACTCCGTCGTTCGAATCCTCGAGCGGACCCGTCGCCCGGCGTCTCGCGATAATCGAATGGAAGCACACGTCCGGGCTGATCGGCAGCTCGGCGGTGGCGCGGATGAGCGGATCGGTTTCGCGCAACTGTTCAATACTGTTTGGAACGTGGAAGGTCTGGCCTTCGAGCGGTCCGCCGCCATTGTTGGTGGCCGTCTGCATCACGTCTTCGAACTCGTGCAGAAGGGCGAGCGGCAAGCGCACCAGGTTCGACGCCCACCGGGCAATGCGATTGCTGGCAAAGGGCGTGCCCCGGTGCGGGGCCGCGATGAAAATCGCTCTCTCGACTTGCGGCATCGGCGTAAAGCGCAGCAAGCGATCAAGCCGCTCGTCCTCGCGGTCGAGCTCGGCGCCCTCGGGCACATACTTTTTTTCGAAGGCAGCCCACAGTTCTTCGTCGGAGGTCGAGACGAGCAGCCTTGCCAGAACGCCGCCCATGCTATGTCCGATCAGCACCATTCCCTGCGAAGCCGGCAACGTGCCGGTTGGATCGAAATGCTCGAGCGTGAGTCGCGCCGCTCTGCGAATTCGCGCGAGGCTGACGAGAATGGGGACATTGGTCGGGTAGTAGACCTGCCACACCTGAAAGTGCTGGCGGAGCATTTCATCACCCTGAATGTCGTTCGCGACATTGACCCACGCTTCTGGACTGCTGGCGAGGCCGTGCAACATCAGAACGATGCGCCGCTGCGGATCGAACGGCTGCATCATGTAGATACGGGGGCTATCAATGCCGCGCGCCCGGCCAAACAGTGTGCGCAAGGATTGTCCGGCAAAGCCCGAACGCGCGAGCCAGATGCCGTAACCCGCGCTGAAATTGGCCGCCAACGGCACGGTCTGGTCATGCCGTACCACGCTTTTCTCCCGATAGGGATCGTAAACGGATAAGACGACATCATGTGCATCGCGCAGTTGTTCGAGATTCTCTGCGCTGAAGCCAAGAAGTACGGTGACGTTCGGCGACGGCATTTCGCTAAACGGGCGCGACGGTAGCGTTGACCAGGTCGACGGACGTGACGCAGTGTCTGCGCTGGCATCCGAGGCGGGCAAAGCTTTCACGTCCGGCGCGGGGATGTTCATGACGGCGACAAGTTCGGCGCCCAGACCGTCGCGGCGATAGATGCTGCGCAGCCCTGCGAACGAGAGTCTGGACGCCGGGATCACCTCGCGCAGTTCGCGCACGCCTTCGGGAAGCCGGACCCGGCTCAGGTCGATATGAATGGTCCAGCCCGCGATGAACTGCGTTGAGGGATCGCCTTTGCCCGAATCTGTTTCGAGGGCGCCGCGCCGGAATAGCGCGCCGGCCAGTTCCTGGACGGCATAGTTGTAATAGTCGCGAACCTGCGTTTGACGATCCTCGAAGGCGCGTTCACCCGCCGTGCGTTGACCGAGGAAGAGAAACGCGTACGCATAGCGGGCTGTTCTCAGCCACAAGTCGAATCGCGCATCGCTCCACGCCGTGCTGTTGTCAGGTGTTTGGGCAATCGCCATCGCGAGGGAAAGCTCGGCCAGACTGGCGAGACGGCGATCGACGTTGATTCCCGGAACGGTCGTGATCGAATCGATGCACTCCTGCGGCGCTTGCTGGCAACGCGCCTCGTCGAGAGCCGCGACGCGCAGGGTGTCACGCGTCGCCGCGCTGAGTCGGCCGGTTGAAAGGATATCGCCGCGCCGCATGGCGATGTATTGCTGCGGGCCGAGCGAACTGACCCGCACCATGGCGCAGCCGGACAGGAGAACGGTGACTAGCAGGCTGAACGTAAAGCAACGCGGTATGCATCGTGAGAGCGTGTGCGTCATTGCGCATTCGCCCTTGCAAGGCGTCGGGCTGCCTTCGGATTGACGGCACCTTTGTTCGAGCGGACGATCTGATATGCGGATCGCCGGGCGCGTGGCGAGAGTCGCGCCTGAAATCCGGCAGGAGTCCGTCTGTTCGGATGCCAGGATGAGAAGAGGCGCGGTGCCGACCTCGACAGGTCAACGCCTGCATATTTGAGCACTGAACAGTCCGGCCCCCGTCCGCGTGGTGACGCGCAGTCCGTAGTCTTGCTGGGGACCGTTGCCATGGCTGCATCACCGACAGGACTTTCCAATCTCTCAGGCCATGATGTGCTTGGCCAGTGAAACGGGCAAAATGATGGAGGGTCTATCAGCCTATAAGCCGCTGTTTTATGCGCAGGACCGACGAGATTTCATGCATATTATTCGTCGCAGAGTACTGTACGCCTGGCAAATAGCTTGCGCAAGAAGCGACAGTCAGCGGGCGCTTAGTAACGCTGGCTTTTGATGACCATAAGAATGAAGACAGCCCGGACGCTTATGCGACGTTCGCCTTTTCTTCGGATATCGAAACCCTACCGCTCACGTTGTCCCATGTGCCTGGCTGATGTGCAGAACGTGTCCCGCTTGAACGCACTGCATGCGCTTATTAATGGGCACGATTGGCATATCAAAAGTAGGTGTGCTCATCTTTGCGATTGAACGATCGCCAAAGCTCTCCACGGCCACACGTGTATATTCGCGATGTCGATCTCGAACCAATTGACGCCGCCAGCTTCGATCAGCCATCATGCGCTAAAGCGCGCGACGCTCCGTCATTAAACCCGTGGTATGAGCATGCGTTCGACAACCTGGCAGTTTGACGGCAGACGGTGACATACTCATGACGACCCCATCGTGGAGGGTCGCAATACGAGCGCGCCAGTTTTCCGACTAGCAATACTTGAAGTGCGCTTACCGCTGACAAAAGCAAAAACAATCTGGCTGAGTGTTCAGCACGTCAAGTTTTATTTCGACAAGACAAGGCAGTGGCAGGGAAATTCTTGACAAGGATTTGTTTGGGAACTTAAATACTTTTCAGGCAGCCTCGTCTCAATGAACCGGCGTCTCTTGCTATGACAACCGATACGCAAAAGCTTTCGTTGTTGAATCTAGCCGGCATGGTTGTGTTTCCCATACTGAAGACGGGACAGCGTTGTCTGCCGCGATCTTTCGTCAGAGTGGCGACGTCGTATCGCGCCTCAGCAAGAATATCGACATGTCAGTCATTGCCTCCCAGGCCGAATGGTTAACTCCGCGTTTGCCGTGACCGGAGCGTTGCTGGCCACTTTCCTTGTGTGGCGACAGGCAGGAAACCTTCAGCCCGAGGAACGGACATGAACAATATAAAGCAGGGTGGAGCAAGCCTCGATAGTCCGAATACGACGCATAGACCTAATTGTTGTAGAGGGCGGGACCGAAGCCATGGCGATCGTCGACACAGAGCCGGAGTGAGGACGCGGTAGCGACCATTGCATGATCTCTCGGATCATGCGCGGCGTATCGGACCTGTCGCGCTCACGAGTATCGGCGGGCGCGAAGGCGCCAGTCATTCCTTCACCTCGCATCGCCTGTCTGATTCGTTGGGCCTGACCTTGGCGCCGGAAGGGCGCCGCAGTCCGCATGGCCGAGGTCTTCGGTGAGGCTTCGATCGGAGCATGGCGGCAGGTGGCAAGTGTCTTCATATCGCGCGCACATGCGACATTGAATCAACCATACCGAGAGGCCTGAATGTCCGCTCACGAAAGCCACCCTGCAGTTGGGTCCTGCGATCTGCATGGGGTAAAGCGGGCGGCGTACCGGTCGCGGTTAGTCATCGTTCTGGTATTCGGACTACTGGGTGCATGTGGGCGGCAGCAGGAGGCCGTGACCGACACCGGGCCGCGCATGGTGCAACTGGTGCCTGTCACGCAGGAAGGGGCGAACGAACTTCGCGAGTTCACCGGCCGCGTCGAGCAGACCAGCATTTCCTCGCTTGCCTTCGAGGTGTCCGGGCGTGTCGTCCAGATCGCCGTGCTCGACGGCGCACGCGTGCGCAAGGGGCAACTGATCGCGAGAATCGATCCTGAGCCCTTTCAACTGGTGGCGCGCCGCGCCGACGCGCAGTACGCCCAGCTTGCCGACGACCTCAAACGCAAGTCTGTGCTGCACGACGAAAACATTCTGTCGGCGGGCGCGTTCGAGCAGTTGAAAACCACGCTGGAAGTCACCAGAGTACAACGAGATCTCGCGCACAGGGACTTGCGCAATACCAGTCTCATCGCACCGTTCGACGGACGGATCGCGCGCCGTATGATCGAAACCCAGCAGATGGTGCAGGCCGGTGCGCCCGTGTTCAATCTGGAGAACGCGGAGCGCATCGAGATCGGCGTCGAGTTGCCGCAAAGCATCGCCGAAAGTCTGCCGCTCAACAGCGGTCTGCGTGCCGAGGCGTGGACGCCGGACCGTCCAGATAACGTGTTGCAGCTGGTCTATCGCGAACATGCCACGCAGAGTTCTGCCGCCGCGAGTTCATACCGGCTGCTGTTCAGCGTCAAACAGCCGAGGAATCTGACGCTGCTGCCGGGCATGGCAGTGCGCGTGCGCATCGGCGTGAACCAGGCACCGGCCGCGAACCTCGCGCTCTCTGTGCCGATCGCCGCGCTTGCTGTCACGCCTGATGGCAAGCACAGGGTATGGCGCTATGACACCGCGTCGAGCAAGGTGCATGCGGTGCCGGTCGATCTACGTGAGATCCGCAATAGCGTCGCTATCGTGGCAGGCGATCTGCATGCGGGGGACAAGGTCGTGGCGGGCGGCTCGCAGTTCGTTGCCGAGGGGCAGGCAGTGCGGCCTCTGGATGTGAATCAATGAACCTCGCGCGCACCCTTATCGAAAAGCCGTTGATCGCATGGGTCATCACGCTCGTCTCGCTGTTCGGCGGACTCTTTGCATACCTCAACATCGGGCGGCTCGAAGATCCGAAATTCACCATCAAGACCGCGGTCGTCGTCACGCTCTATCCCGGCGCCAGCGCGAAGGAGGTGGAGAACGAGGTGACCGACCGGCTTGAAAGCTCGATCCAGCAGATGGAGCAGATCGACTTTCTGCGCTCGCGGTCGATGCCCGGTTATTCGGAAGTCCGTGTCCAGATCCGCGACAGGTACACGTCCGCCGATCTGCCTCAGGTGTGGGACGAGTTGCGCCGGCAGGTGAGCGACGTGCAGCCGCGATTGCCGCCGGGTGCAGGCCCGACGGTCGTGTTCGACAGGTTCGGCGATGTCTATGGGATGTTCTACGCGATCACGGGCAAGGGCTACTCTCAAGCGCAGCTCTACGAATACGCCCGCGAGTTGCGCAAGCAATTGCTGACGTTGCCGGATGTCGCCGATATCGTGATCGCGGGCAACCAGCAGGAGCAGGTCACGGTCGAGGCCGACCAGGCGAAGCTGGCGGCGAACAATCTCTCGACCGACGATCTCGCGCAGACGCTCGCCCTGCAAAACGAAATCCGCTCAGCCGGCCGTGAGCGGGTGGGGGATCTGCTGATGCGGATCGCGCCCACGGGCACGCTGGATTCGCTTGACGCAGTCCGCGCGCTGCCGGTGGGCACGACCGCCGGTCCAGTTCTGCTCGGCGATCTCGGGACCGTGAACTACGGCTACGCGAAGATTCCGAACGCGTTGATCCGGTATAACGGCGAACCCGCACTCACGATCGGCATCAGCGCGCGCGCTCGGGTGAACGTCGTGAACGTCGGTGCGCAAGTGAAGGCGAAAATGCGGGAGCTGGAGCGCGGCCGGCCGCTCGGGATGGAACTGCATGTGCTTTACGATCAGCCGGAAGCCGTCGACGACGCGGTCAAGGGCTTCGTGTTCGACGTGATGCTGGCGGTGGCGATCGTCGGCGTGGCGTTGGGCATCGGCCTTGGTTGGCGCGCGGGCGTGGTGCTCGGCGTCGAACTGTTCCTGACGATTGTCGGCACGCTGTTCGTGATGTATGCGGCGGGTATCGAGTTGCAGCGAATTTCGTTAGGCGCGCTGATCATCGTGATGGGCATGCTGACCGACAACACGATCGTCGTGTGCGAGGGGATGCTTGTGCGCGTGCAGAAGGGCATGTCGCACATTGACGCCGCCAACCAGGTGCTGCAGCAGGGTCAGTGGATTCTGTTGGCTTCGACTATCGTGGGGATTCTCGCGTTTTCGGGCATCGGACTTTCACCGGACGCCGTCGGGGAGTTTTGCGCATCGCTGTTCGCGGTGGCGGCGATCTCGCTGCTGTTCAGTTGGGTGATCGCGATCGGACTGACGCCGCTTTTCGGTTTCTACCTGTTCAAAGCCGACGAGGGCGACCAGCCCAATCCGTTCGACTCGCGGTTGTATCGGCGATACCGGGGCTTGTTAGGCTGGGTGGCGGCACGCCGGGTGCCGGTGGTGGTGTCTCTGGCGGTGCTGACCGGCGTGTGCATGTGGGGATTTCGTTTCGTTGAGCAAAGTTTTTTTCCAAACTCGACGACGCCGATATTCTATGTTGACATGCGTTTGCCGCTTGGCTCCGATATTCGTGCGGTCGCCGAAAAGACCCGTGGCGCGGAGAAGTTCCTGCTCGCGCAAAATGGCGTCGCGAATGTGGGCACTTATATCGGCGGCGGAGCGACGCGCTTCTTTCTCGTCTACGATCCGGAAACCCGCGACCCGAGATACGCGCAATTCATCGTCACGGTCAAGGATCAGCGCGATATTGACGGGATGATCCCGCCGATTACGGCGGAACTCGAGAAGCGCTTCCCCGACGCGACCTGGACGGTGAGCCGGCCGAGCTTCGGTCCGGGCGGCGGCACGCCGATCCAGGCGCGCTTCATGGGCCCGGACCCAGGCGTGCTGCGCACGTTGAGCCGTCAGGCGCAGGCGATCCTGCATAAAGACGGCGGCATGGTCTCGATCCGCGACGACTGGGAAAATCCGGTCAACGTGGTGCGGCCGATATTCGACGACTCGCGCGCCCGCTCCGCCGGTGTGACTCGACGCCAGGTGAACGACGTGCTCGCGTATGCCACCGAGGGCATCACCACCGGTGTCTTCCGCGAGCACGACCAGCTGTTGCCGATCGTCCTGCGCGCGCCGGAGAGCGAACAGGGCATGGAGCGCCTGCTCACGATGCAGGTCTTCAGTGCGGGACAGCAGCGCTACGTGCCGCTGGGCGACGTGCTGGACGGCGTCTCGCCGCAAACGGAAGAGAGCATTGTTTCGCGTAACGACCGGATTCGCACGCTGACCGTCTCGGCCGGCGTCACGTACGGCAGCAACAGCGTGGCGGCGTTCGAGCGCGTGCGGCATTCGATCGAGTCGATTCCGTTGCCGCCCGGTTATACCTTCGAATGGGGCGGCGAACACGAGTCGTCGACGATTGCTCAGGAGAGTCTGTTCCGTCAGTTGCCGATGGGTTTCCTTGGGATGATTCTGCTTGTGCTGTTCATGTTCGGCCGCCTCAAGCCCGCGCTCGTGGTGCTGCTGGTGGTGCCGATGTCGATCTGCGGCGTGACGATCGGCCTGTTGATGTTCCGTGGCGCGTTCGGTTTCATGGCGCTGCTCGGGCTGCTCAGCCTCATCGGCATGATGATCAAGAACGGCGTGGTGCTGGTGGAGGAGATCGATGGTCAGGTATCCGCCGGCGTGCCACGCATGCAGGCGGTGATCTTCGGCTCGATGAGCCGTTTGCGGCCGGTGGCGCTGGCCGCGGGCACGACGATCCTCGGCATGGTGCCGCTGCTATGGGATCCATTCTTCAAGGACATGGCGATCACGATGATGGCGGGGCTGGCGTTCGCAACGGTCCTGACGATGGTCGCGGTGCCCGCGCTCTATGTGCTGCTCTTCTCGATCAAAGGTACGGAGTGGGAAGAAGGCCAGCAACCCGGGGATCAACATGGAAAAACCTGATTACCGGAACCGCGCGATATCGCCATTCGCATTACTTGTTGCACGACGTTTGCCGTTGGCGTCGATCGTCGTGGCGATCGCTTCGGGCTGCACGGGTACGCTGAAACTCGACTCGGCGAAGACGCTTCCGCAGCACTACAACGAAGCGTCGCCAGCACTCGCCGATGCGCACGTCGCGCCCGACGACGCACAGCTGGCGACGTGGTGGACGCAGTTCAACGACCCGGCGCTGACCCAGTTGATCGAGACGGCGATCGCGCACAACTACGATATTTCGATTGCGGCCGCGCGCGTCGATCAGGCGCGCTCAGGCATACGCCTCGCGCGCTCCCAACTGCTGCCTTCAGTGGGCGTGGGCGCTCAGGCTGCGAGTTATCACGGCGGGGAAACCCAGCTAGAGTTTCAGGAGTTTCTCGGGATCAATGATGTCGATGCGAAGTTCTGGCGTATTGGTCTTCAGACGCAATGGGAGATCGACGTATTCGGCCGCGGACGCGCGCGTCTTGCCGCCGCGCGTGCGTCGACGCTCGCAGCGGCGGGCGATGCCGAGGCGGTGCGGCTGAGCGTCATCGGTGCGGTCGCCGATCTGTATATGACTTACCGTGGCTTGTTGCAGCAGCGCGAGTTGCTGGCGCAAAGCCACCAGATCGCCGCAGATTTCGTTGGGATTGCAGAGAAAAGTTTCACGGCCGGCGTGGGGTTGAGCACGAATATCGAGGTGGCTCGGGCAGGGCTTGCGCAGGTCGAGGCGCGACAACAGGATGTCGAGACGGCCATTGCCGCTTCGCAACTGGCGCTCGAGAATCTGTGCGCGGTCCAGCCGGGGGAACTCGCCGCCACGTTGAGCACCGTCAGCGGTTTGCCGAAGCCACTGCCGGAGATCACGCCGGGGCAACCTGTCGATCTGCTGATGCGACGCCCCGATCTGATCGCTGCGCGTGACCGCCTGTTCGCGAGCGTGAAGCAGTCGGATGCCGCGCGTCTGAACTACTGGCCGACATTCTCGCTGAGCGCGATGCTCGCGCGCAACGGCTGGAACATTGCGGGTCAGGGTCTCGGGCCCAGCACATTCTGGCTGTTCGGCGCAGCGACGGCCCTGCCGTTGATCGACTTCGGTGCGCGCGAATCGCAGGTCGAGTCGTCGGATGCGCAGGCGCAACAGGCGTTTCACGCTTATGAAAAAGCCGCATCGGGGGCGCTGTTCGATGTCGAGCAGGCGCTGTCGAGATTGAAGCGGCAGGAACAGTTGCAGCTCGCGCGCAATGAAGAAGTCAAACAACGCACCGAGGTGCTAAGGAAGACGACGCGCCAGTTCACGGTGGGCGATATCGGCGTGATGGATGTCGATCAGGCCCGTCTTGCGTTGCTCGAAAGCCAGGCGACGCTCGTGCGGGAAGAGGTCGGGCAATTGCAGGCTCAGGTTGCATTGTTCCGCGCGATGGGGGGCGGCTGGCAACCGGCGGGCTCTGCGATCAGCGCGTCGCCGCCGTTCCCGGCGCCATCGGCGAGTCAGTAGTTGGGGCGATGTGCCGGCAAAAACCCATAGGTTGCCGGGCGTGACGATTCGCGTGAAAACGTCGTTGCCGTGATGCCACGATAGCGGCGTTCTCTCTGATTGGTCGAATCGACCGAGGGCGGCCTAATGTTGCCCGCCTCGGATGGCGTGCCCTTGTTGCGGTGCCGATGCGGACATCGCAGCCGT
Organism: Paraburkholderia fynbosensis; assembly: GCF_902859935.1. Classification (GTDB taxonomy): domain Bacteria; phylum Pseudomonadota; class Gammaproteobacteria; order Burkholderiales; family Burkholderiaceae; genus Paraburkholderia; species Paraburkholderia fynbosensis. The sequence continues at coordinate 366,793 of NZ_CADIKI010000005.1, read as the reverse complement.
GGCGCGATCACGCGATTGCTGCACGGACTGGTTGCGCTCGGCTCTGGCTTGGGCTTGCTGCTGTTGGGCCTGCTTCCTCGTCTTGGCATTCGCCTCGCGTTGCTTGCGGTTGGCTTCGCGAACCTCCATCCGCTTCTGGACGATCGGGTCGCACTCATTCTGAAATGTCAAATAGGCGTTGCATATCGCAAGCTATGCGCTGGAGCAGAGGGTGCAGGAAGGCCCGTCTTCTCCAGAAGAGTTCATTGTTTGTCGATGCACCGTACGGCGCATTCCGCTAGCGGATTCGCAAAGACTCGCCGTCTCGTGTGGTGGTCACGTGAAGTGATGCAGGAGGACTTCAATGGGCGCTCGCGATAAGAACAGCTCTTTGCTTTTCCCCGCAAGATTGGCGGAGGATGAGTGCAAACCAACTGACCATATCGCTGCAGATATCCTATGATGCCTAGAGGCGCGACGCTGAAGAAAAGACACTTCAGGCGTGTGCAAACGGGCCTCTCTGAAGCGGCTCTTCAACGACGACGACGAGGACATTCCCGACTACAACAAACACCGCCTGATCGAGAGAACCGGTTTGACGTTGCACGCCGGCTGGCCAGCATGATGCGACGAACCGATTCGCCTCTTCCGGTGCAATAGAAAACGCACTTCGGGAGGACTAGCGCTGTAGCGCTCAGAGAGGAGCGCAATGCTCACCCGCGCTGGTCCACTTCTAAAAGAACCCCAGCTCCTTGAATGGTGAACAATGGCGTCACAGGTCGAGCCGAAACTGTCGTTGCCCGCATTGACCGCGATGGTCGTCGGATCAATGGTGGGCGCAGGGATCTTTTCGCTGCCGCGTAACTTCGCGCGCGCGACCGGGCCGGTCGGCGCGATCATCGCATGGTGCATCGCGGGCATCGGCATGTATGCATTGGCGCGCGTTTTCCAGGCGTTGGCGCAACGGCGGCCCGAACTCGACGCCGGCGTGTTCGCGTACGCGAGAGCGGGCTTCGGCGACTATGCGGGCTTTCTCTCCGCATTCGGCTACTGGATGGCAGGGTGCTTCGGCAATGTCTCGTACTGGGTGCTGATCAAATCGACGCTGGGCGCATTCGTCCCGGCATTCGGCGATGGCAATACGGCGACTGCGATCGCAGTGTCGTCGGTCGGCATATGGCTGTTCCACTTCGTGATGTTGCGAGGCGTAAAGCAGGCCACGATGATCAACACCATCGTGACGGTGGCGAAAGTCATTCCGATTATCGTGTTCATCGGCATATTGATCGTCCTGTTCCGCGCCGACATGTTCCACGCGAACTTCTGGGAAAGCGGCGATGCGCTCTCGACAGGACTGTTCTCGCAAGTCCGCGCGACCATGCTCGTCACCGTGTTCGTATTCGTCGGCATCGAGGGCGCAAGCGTGTATTCACGTTATGCCAGGCAACGTTCGCATGTCGGCGCCGCGACGCTCTACGGCTTCGCGGCCGTCCTGTGTCTGCTGGTGATGGTGACGCTGCTGCCCTACGCGACCTTGCCGCGCGCGGACATCGCCGTGATGCGGCAGCCGTCGATGGCGGCGGTGCTGGGCGCACTGCTGGGTCCGTTCGGCACGGTCTTTATCGGCGCCGGCCTGATCATTTCGATTCTCGGCGCGTACCTCGCTTGGTCGCTCATTTGCGCCGAAGTGCTGTTTGCCGCAGCACGCATGGGCACGATGCCGCGCATCTTCGCCAAGCAGAACGAGCGCCAATTGCCGGTCGCCGCGATCTGCTTGACCAGCACCGTGGTGCAACTATTCGTGATCAGCACGTATTGGTCGACGGATGCGTTTTCGCTGATGATCAACCTCACCAGTTCGATGGCGCTGATTCCGTATTTTCTGGTCGCGGCTTTCGGCATCAAGGCCGCGCGTCACGATATCGAACAGGGTGGCGAGCAGCACAGCGTATTGCGCCGGGAATACTTCATTGCCGCTTTCGCCACGCTGTATACGGCATTCCTGTTATTTGCGGGCGGCGCCAAATTCCTGATGATGTCGGCGATGCTCTATGCGCCTGGCACCGTGCTGTTCATCCTCGCCAGACGGGAGCGCCGTGTGCCGGTGTTCATTAGAACCGAGTGGATCATTTTCGCGGTGGCGGTGTGTGGTGCTATCGCCGCGCTGGTCGGTCTGATAACCGGAGCGATCGTGATCTGAGCTACCGGGTTGTCGTAGTCGTGCCGCACGGCATGTCATGTCCGGCAATCGAAAGTCGGTTGAGGCTTGCCGATGTCTGCGCTATGCGGGAACGCCCTCACTCGGAAACGTATCGCACTTCATCGTGTTGTCCATCCGTTCTCGCGACGAGAGCATCGCGCTTGCCACGACAATCGCGGGCTATTCGCTGCCCGTGCTAAGGACGATCAAGGAGTCGGGCGATCGCAAGTACGAGAGTTCGCTGATCGAGGGCATAGGCGGCGAGGCTCCAACGGCTGGACAAATATAAGCTCAGTTATGCAACTAACCGTCTGTGTTTATTTCGCCACCACAAACATAAGGGAGGCCTTAGCGGCGGATTTTCGCACTGCGGCAATGCCAGCTTCCCAGAATGGATGGCGTCAGTAGCTGCCTGAGCACGACTCTCCTGTTCCGTTGAGGCAATCCGGCGCATTGGCGTACCGTTAGTTATACGTTGTCGTATATCTGTTAGCGGCGCCGTCCGTTCACACCGATTGAGCGACGGACTGGCTGAGAACCCAAGGAAATAACGAAAGCTCTGTTAAGATTTCGCTGACTTCCTCGGGTAAATACTACTTTGCGTAGCCCAGCTAGCACTCTTAAACTGCCAGACGATGTACGACGACATACGAGGTTTGGGATGCTACCGCACCACGTCCCGACCTTCGAGTCGCCGCGAAACTAACCGTCCAGCCCGGCGCAAAGCCCACCCGCATCACCAGGCCCGGAAGCTCCTGCAGTCATCAAAAAGCCGCGCTCCCGTTCCAGGCCAACGCATGCGTTCAGGCGCAGTCCACCGACCGGGCCACGTGAGGAGAAAAGCCATGAAGTCGCGATACCGTTGGGTGGTTGCCGCGCTGCTGTTCTTTGCCGGCATGCTGAATTATCTGGATCGCGCCGCGTTATCCGTGGTCGCGCCGATCATCAAGGCGGACTTGCACATCAACGACGCGCAAATGGGTCTGCTCTTCAGCAGCTTCTTTATCGGCTACTGCGTGTTCTGCTTCGTCGGCGGTTGGGCTGCCGACAGATTCGGCCCGCGTAAAGTCTTCATGCTTGCGGCGGGGTTCTGGTCCGCGTTTTGTGGGGCAACCGCGTTCGCCAGCAACTTCGCCACGCTCATGGTCGCGCGGGTCGCGTTCGGTGTCGCCGAAGGGCCCATGGGCACCACGACCAACAAGTCCATTTCCAACTGGTTTCCGCGCAGTGAAGCGGGCAGGGCGGTTGGTCTCACCAATGCCGGGCAACCGCTTGGCGCGGCCGTCGCGGCGCCGATCGTCGGGCTGGTTGCGCTGCAATTCAGCTGGCGCGTCTCGTTCGCGGTGATCGCGGTACTCGGTTTCGTCTGGATGGCGTTCTGGTGGCGCTGCTTTCGCGATCAGCCGGATGAACATCCGTCGGTATCGAAGCAAGAGGCTCAATGGATTGCCGCCGGTCGTCAACCGACGCCTTCGAGCTCTACTGGCGCGGCCGCCACGTCGCATGGTGTCTTCCACTATCTGCTTTCGCTGCCGGTGCTCGGCGTCGCGATGGCGTTCTTCGCGTTTAACTACGTGTTGTACTTTTTTCTTTCGTGGTTGCCGAGCTACCTGACCGACTACCAGCATCTGGATATCAAGCACATGAGCTTGGTCGGTATTCTGCCGTGGCTGGGCGCGACGCTCGGCTTCGTGCTGGGCGGCATGATCTCGGACGGACTCTACAAGCGCACGGGCAACGTTCTCTTTGCGCGCAAGACCGTGATCATGATGGGCCTCGGCATGGCGGCGATCTGCGTGATGCTCGTCTCGCGCGTGAGTTCGCTCGTGCCTGCCGTCACGCTGATCGCGGTTGCGAGCCTCTTCGCCTTCATGACGCCGCAGGCCTGCTGGTCGCTGCTGCAGGACATCGTGCCGCGCGAGCGAATCGGGGCGACCGGCGGCTTCGTGCATTTGCTCGCGAATCTCGCGGGCATTCTCTCGCCGAGCATCACTGGTTTCATGATTCAGTACGGCGCGGGGTATTCGTCGGCGTTCGTCGTCGCGAGTGCGCTCGCGGCGCTTGGGCTGGTTGCCTTGGCGCTTACGGTACGTGAGCGGAACGTGGCGCGGCTGCGTAGCGCGCCGGTGTGAACACGCGAGGAGCGCCGGGTTCTGGCTCAGCGTTTCGTGGTGTCGACGAGTCGAGGACCACGAACGCCGGGCCAGTCGATTGGGCAGTTGAGATCGTCGACGAACCGAAGGCTCGTCTCAGGGCTCGGCGTTTCACTCGCAGCGAAGTCAGCGTCCTTTGCGCGCAATCGCACGCGCCACCTCTCACGCTTTACTGACTTCTTCAGGCGCGTCCGCGCGATAGTTCAGTCTCTGCGACAACTCGGCCGGCGCCTGCTTCACCTGGGCGACGAGGCCCTGGTCGAACATCGCCTTCTCGAGAAACGGTTTGGCAATCGTCAGTGTCACCGCGGCGACGATCATTCGGGTTTCGTCGCGCACCGGTGCGCTGATCACAGAGATGTCGGGTTCGAACGACGACTCACTGACCGCACAGCCTTCCGCCGCATACTTTTGCGCGCGCTGATAAACTTCCTTCGCGGTACGAGGGGTATGCGGCGTGTAGGTCGGCAGCATTGGCTCGGGGAAAAGCGCTTCGATTTCCGCCTCGGAAAGGTCGCCCATCAGCACATGTCAATTCTGGCGCGCTGATCAAAACAAATACGTTGTTCGATCGTTAGGCCTATGTCGGCATTGATGGGCCCTATGGAACGCTCAAGTTCGGGCGGCAATCGGATCTGATGGACGATGTTGCGATTCGCTACTCGAACGCATTCTGGAATCGCAACCTCCATAGCTTCTACGCAGGACTGCGGATAGAAACTGGTGCCCAGGGCGGGATTTGAACCCGCACGCCTTTCGGCGCTACCCCCTCAAGATAGTGCGTCTACCAATTTCGCCACCTGGGCAAGGGGGCGCCATTGTAGCGGGCGAATCATCTTTTGTGAATGCCCGCATCTTTATCCGCCGATGGGATGTGAACGACCGTTGTTCAGACGTACGATGCCAGGTGAACTCAAACGCCGCCACGCAGATCGTAGCCGCTAACGCGCGGCTTCAATACCACCGCACGCGCGCAAAATCGCGTGCGACAACGGACGCCGCATGCCCATCCATCTTCACAGATAGCTGCAAACGTAATCGAGCGTTTCGATTACGTCGATATCGAAGCGGCTCTTGCCGGGCACCGAGAACGACTCGCCCGCGCGATACGTCTTCCACTCGTCGCTGCCTTCGAGGCGGATGCGGCACTGGCCGGCCTGCACTTCCATCAGTTCCGGCGCGTCGGTGCCGAAGTTGAGCGTGCCCGGCAGAATCACGCCGAGCGTCTTTCGCGAGCCATCGGCGAAGAGCACGGTGTGCGAGACACACTTGCCATCGAAATAGACGTTGGCTCGTTTGATAATGGAAACCTGATCGAATTGCGTTGCGGCCGTCATGGCGAGTCTTCCTCCGGGTCGTCGTGAATGGATAGGTTGGCACCGTGGAACCGCGGCGGGCGGTGCGCGATCTGCTGCGGGCCGACCGCGCGGGCTTTCGCTCCGGCGCGAGCCCGCCATCATACAGCTTGTCGGCGACGCCAACCGCGGCCCGGCATGCAGCGGCGCTTGTCGTTGGCGAGCCTGCAATCTGCTCGTACCAGAGCACCGAGCGCGTGCGTTCAGATTGCGCAGCCGAGGGGGCGCATCGTGCCAACAACACCCTCGGCCAGCAAAGCGTTCACTTGCGCGGCAAACAGCATCACCGCGGTCATCGCATGCGTAATCATTCAGTGTCCCAATACGCAGATCATCCGCGCGACCGGCTGGACGGCGGGGAACTGAAATCGATCTGAATGCGACGCGACGTCACGAGTGGAGTGCAACAAGGGTCGGCAACGAGGATACGGCGCAGCGTCACTGTGAACGCTGCTGCGCCTGTTCGCGCAGCGCAAGGAATTGCAGCAGCATGATGGTCTTCGCATCGACGATGTCGCCACGGCGCATGCCTTCCAAGGCTTCTTCCAGCGCCAGTTCGACGACCTCGATGTCTTCGCCTTCGGTTTGCACTCCGCCGCCGTTGCCGACCCGCGTCCCGGCATCGTATTCGGCGATGAAAAAGTACAGCTTCTCCGTCACGGAGCCGGGGCTCATATAAGCTTCGAAGACTTTCTGCACGTGTTGCACGCGGTAGCCGGTTTCTTCCTCCACCTCGGCGCGAATGCGTTCTTCCGGCGACGCCTTCTCGAGCAGACCCGCCGCGGCTTCCAGCATCATTCCGTCGTGACCGTTGACGAACGCGGGCAAGCGGAATTGCCGGGTCAGCACCACGGTCTTTCTCGCACGGTTGAACAGTAGCAGCGTCGCGCCGTTGCCCCGGTCGTACGTTTCGCGCGTTTGACGTTGCCACGTGCCGTCGCGCCGCAGGAATTCGAACGTTGTTTTCTTCAGTACGTACCAGTCGTCGGACAGCACGGTCGTATCGATGATGCGTACACGGTCCTGCGTGGCTGCCATGGCCGGCTCCTGCTGGTTCGATAGTGGCATTGATGATATCGTGCATATTCGTGTAATATCAAGAAGAAACGTGCAAAGCCATGTTGACCAGCCAACGTAAGAAAACCATCCTCGAATGGCTTGCCCGTGACGGGCAGGTGCTCGCGGCGCCGCTCGCCGTGCAGTTCGGCGTGTCGGAGGACACCATACGGCGCGACTTGCGCGAACTCGCCGCCGAGGGTTCGCTGCAGCGGGTGCACGGCGGCGCCCTGCCCGCGTCGCCGGCTGTCGCTTCTTTTTCAAAGCGGCGCACGCTGGAATCCTCGGGCAAACGCGCGATCGGCATGGCCGCGGCAGCCATGATCGAGCCAGGACAGATCGTGATCATCGACGGCGGGACGACCTGCGCCGAACTCGTCAGGCACATCCCGTCCTCGCTGGCGGCGACGGTCGTGACGCACAGTCCCACGATTGCCGTCGCGCTGGCCGAACACCCGTCGATCGAAGTGATCGTGATCGGCGGCAGGCTCTATAAACATTCGATCGTGACCGTGGGCGCAGGCGCCATCGAGGCGATGTCGCATATCCACGCCGACCTCTACTTCATGGGCGTGACCGGTGTTCATCCGACGGCGGGACTCAGCACCGGTGATCTTGAAGAGGCCTACGTGAAACGCGCGCTTGCCGCGCGTTCGGCGGAGACCGTCGTTCTTGCGACCACGGAAAAGCTCAACGCGGCGTCGGCCTATGTCATCGGCGACGTGACGCTTGCACAGACCGTGGTGGTCGAGCGCTCGACCGATGCGGGGTTGATCGCGCCACTGGAGGCCGCTGGCGTAAGCGTGGTTCGTGCGTGACGTCCAATGCGTGCGATGCGTGACCGTTCTTCTTGGCAAGCAAACGCGCGAGCGCTTCCGGCACACAGCTATAATCGCGCTCGAACGTGGCTTGAGAGGTTTGACTCGTGAAAAAGATCGCTGCTTCTGTGCTTGTTGCGCTTGTACTCGCCGGTTGCTCGTCGCCTGAAAAGCAGGCGAAGCAAGCCGAGCAATTTCTCCATAACGAAACCGGCCTGGCTGCTGCTCAGCGCAATGCGACCGTCAATTGCGATGCACAGAACTGCGACGCGGCGTGGGCGCTGACCAAACGCTACATCGAACAGCATTCCGACACGCATGTGACACGCGCGGACGCGGTCGCGATCGAAACCGGCGTGCCCTCTGGCTCGGGTGATGCCGCCTTCTCGGCGAGCCGCGATGCGAAAGACGCGGGCGCGACGCTCACGCTCTTTGCACAGTGCCGCGGCATGTACGGACCGGACGGCGCGAAGGGTTCGGACTATGACGAGTGCGCCGAGAAGATCCTCAAGACGCAGAATGGTTATGTGGCGTTTCTGCGCGCGCATACGGCGGGGCAATAAGCGATAATTTACTCTCTGCTCTCACGCGATGAGCGCGCTTCGTTCCATCCCAATTCGCTCATGAATTAATCCCCGCTTTCCAGCGCATATTCATTGCGCGTTGCCGGCCGATTCTTTTTCATCGGAAGCCGAAGATACGGCGGCGATCACGCGCAATTCCCAGGCGGTGCCTGCGTGACGTACCTCAACGTGAAGCACTGCGCTCAATGGTGGACGCAGGGCGACACGCCGAGCAAGGGTGGTTTCCGGGTCAAATCGAACTGAACGCGGATGCTTGGTAGCTTGCATCACCTTGCTAAAGGTTCTTCACCCGACGTTCTGCCGCAGCGACGCCCGGGCTCGTTCACGAGCACTAGCTCTTCTCCAGATCACGCGCCTGCTCATCGAGTTCGCGCAAACGAACGAGCTTCTCGCCGATCCTGCTTTCGAGGCCCCGTGGCACCGGCTGATACCATCGCTGCTCGGGCATGTCCTCCGGAAAGTACTTTTCTCCCGCTGCGTACGCATCCGGTTCGTCATGCGCGTAGCGGTAGTCCTTCTTGTAGCCGAGGTCCTTCATCAGTTGCGTCGGCGCATTGCGCAAATGCAGCGGAACCGCGCGCGTGCGGTCGGCGCGCACGAACGTCAACGCCTGATGCCATGCCACGCTGACCGCATTCGACTTCGGCGCCACCGCGATGTAGACGAGGGCTTGCGCCAACGCAAGTTCGCCCTCGGGCGAGCCGAGGCGTTCATACGCTTGAGCGGCGTTCACGGCAACTTCCAATGCTCGCGGGTCCGCGTTGCCGACTTCTTCGCTCGCCAGAATGATGATGCGACGGGCGAGATAACGAACGTCGACACCGCCATCGATCATGCGCGCCATCCAGTACAGCGCGGCATCCGGATCGGAGCCGCGGGCCGATTTGATCAGCGCCGATATCTGGTCATAGAACGCTTCGCCGCCTTTGTCGAATCGTCGCGTGGTGTTGGCCGACGCCGTGCCGACGAAGTCGCTGTCGATGTGTTTGATGCGTGCCGCCGTTGCCGCGTTGTCGCCGTCGGCGAATCCGATGATCGCGTCGACGGCGGCGTCCTCGAACGCCAGTTCGCCCAAACGGGGACGGGCGCGCGCAAACAGCTCCCACAACTCGCGATCGGATAACGGCTTGAGCACATATACCTGTGCGCGCGACAGCAGCGCACTGTTGACCTCGAAACTCGGGTTCTCCGTCGTCGCGCCAATCAGCGTGAGGCGGCCCACTTCCACGTGAGGAAGCAGCGCGTCCTGCTGACTCTTGTTGAGCCGATGAATTTCATCGAGGAACAGGACGGTCGATCGGCCATGGTGGTCGAGCACCTGCTGCGCGTGCGCGGCGGCCTCCCTGAGTTCCTTGACGCCGGCGGCGACCGCCGATTCGGCGATGAACTCATAATCGAACGCCTTCGCGGCAAGCCGCGCGATCGTCGTTTTGCCCACACCGGGCGGACCCCAGAGAATGAACGAGTGCAGCCGGTTCGAATCGAGCGCGAGCCGCAGCGGCTTGCCTGCGCCCAGCAGATGGGACTGACCCACGACTTCGTCGAGCGACGCGGGGCGAAGTTGTTCGGCAAGGGGCGCACGTGGGGCGGAGCTGAAGAGGTCGGTCATGTCGCGGTAGCGTGCAGCGTGGGCGCCGGAGCGCAGATCGATGGTTTCGAAACGGGAGTGGGCGGGATTTCTGCGGTTTCTGAATTCTACGCATACCTGTGCGGGCCGTCATTGGCTGCGTTGGACGCTGGTCGCCGAATGGTAAGTGAGGCCGTTGCCAAGGGAGCAGGTGGAGACAGTGCAGTCAGAAAAGGCCTTCACGGATTTGACTCCGTTCCTCTCCCATCGGTGATCTGAGGCGAGGCGCGAAGCTCAGGATTCTGAGTTGCAAACCACAGCAGCGCGGCGCCCCCGAAACGCCGTGCGAACTCGTCGTCTCGAGAGGAACGGCGTCAACGAGGCACGCGCCGACTGCATGCGGCGAAGACCTGGCGCGTGATTCCCGGCAGTTGCTGACAGCGTTTGCTCGGAACCCTCGTTCAACCTGATTCGTCGTGATACGAACGTTGACCTAAGGTTCTCTTAAGGAAGTGGCTCACATAGTCTGGCAATTCGCAGATCGCCCTGCCGCGCAGGCCGACAGCCTTACCGACCACTTCCGACGACCCAGGCGCTTCGGGCTGCCCGTCTTGTGTTGCAACTACGTCCATGAACATTCACCGAATTCTGGAACGAGCCGGATTGCGACCCACGTTCCCACGTGTGCTGGTGCTGGAGTTCTTTCAGCAGCATGCCCACGAACACTTCAGCGCCGAACAGCTTTACAAGCGCCTGAACGAGAACATGCGCAATCTGAGTCTGGGCACCCTCTACCGGGCGCTCGGTTTGCTGGTCGACGCGAAATTGCTGTCGAGTGTCGCATTCGGTGACGGCCGTCTGGTTTATGAACTGAACGACGGCACGCGGCACGATCACCTGGTGTGCACGGCCTGCGGCTGCATTCATGAGTTTTTCGATGCCGAGATCGAGGCGCGGCAGACGGCGGTGGCGGACAACTTTGAGTTCGACGTGTCGGAACGGCAACTGGTGGTGTTCGGTCTTTGCGCCGAATGCAGAAAGGGCTAGGTGCGCGCGAGGACGGTGGTCAGGCGATAGCATATCCAGATGGTTGACAGGAAGCGGGTAACCCGTTGAACTGCGGTTTCGATTCGACGACTGCGGAGTAAGCCGATGACCCTTCTGAACGCCATACCGATTTTGCGCATGTTCTCCATCGAGAGGACATACGAGTTCTATCTGACCTACCTTGGCTTCGAACTCGACTGGGAACATCGGTTTGCCGACGATTTACCGTTGTATGCGCAGATCAGGCGCGACTCTGTCATCCTGCATCTGAGCGAGCATCACGGCGACAGTACGCCGGGATCAGCCGTATTCCTGCCGCTCGACGACATCGAGTCGTTGCACGGCGAGTTGCACGGCAAGCAGTATTCGTATGCAAGGCCCGGCATCGAGGAAGTCGGTTGGGGCCGGCAAATGCAAATCACGGACCCGTCCGGGAATCGGTTGCGCTTTTGTCAGTTTTCGTAGATCTCGACCGGACGTGTCGATCGCTCACGTCATCGGGATGCGTAGGCCGGCTCATTGCTCACCCACCTGCGTCGTTACCGGCACGCCGCTGCCAAGCGCCTGAAATAGCGCTGCCGAATCGGCGAACTGGTCGGCTTGCGCCCGCGTCCGGTCGATTGCGGTCTGCAAGGCCTGGCGTTGCGCGTCGAGCAACGCCGTCTGGCTAATTCCTCCCGCTGCATATTGCCGGCTCGCAACTGAGACGCTCGCCTGGGCGTGTTGCCAGGCGTCGTCCCGGGCCTGCAATTCGTGCGCGTCATCCCGCAGTGCTGTCAACGAATCGGCGACCTGCTGCAGCGCTTGCAAAACGGTTTGCTGATAGCCGGCCAGGGCGGCCTCGTAGGCGGCCTGCGCTGCGCGCTTCCTCGCATGCAATGCGCCGCCACGGAAAAGAGGCTGCGTCAGATTGAGCCCGATGTTCCAGATGTTCAAACCGTTGATGACATCGCCGATGTTCGTGCGCTGCGAGCCGAATCCCGCCGATAGCGAAAACTGCGGATAAAGGTTGGCCGTCGCGACGCCGACATTCGCGCTGGCCTGATGCAACAACGCTTCGGACGCGCGAATGTCGGGCCGCTCGCGTGCGAGTGTCGAAGGCAGCGTGACAGGCAGATCATTGGGCAGATGAAGCGCGTCGAGCGTGATGTCACTGAAATCCGCTTCCGACGGCGTGGCGCCCAGCAGAATCGCGAGTTGATGATCGGTTTGCGCAAGCTGCGTGGTGAGCGGCGGCAAAGATGCGCGCGTTTGCGCGAGCAGGGTGTGCTGGCTGTGCACGTCGAGTTGAGCCACGCCACCGGCGGCGAAGCGCGCTTCGACGATCGTCAGTTGCCGGGCCTGGGCGTGCTCGAGATCTTGTGTCAATTCGATCTGCTGTCGCAACGACGCGCGCCGGATTGCCGCCGACACGACATTGCCCCCAATGGATAGCCGCGCCGCATCGAGTTCGAACGACTCGTAATCGACTTGCGCGAAGCTCGCTTCGAGCGCGCGACGATTGGCGCCGAACACATCGAATACATACGACACGCTCACCGAAGCGTTGAACAGCGAGAACGGGCCAGGACTGTTCACGTTGGGTACGCCGAACGCGGCAGGGTCAACCTTCTGGCGCGAAGCTGAAATTGTCGCGTCTACGCTGGGAAATTGCGTCGAACCCGCCTGCGCGTTGTAGTCCTCGCGGGCTTCAATCAGCTTTGCGCGAGCCTGCGCCAGCGTCGGGCTTTGGCGCAACGCCTCGTCAACCAGCCGGTCCAGCGCATCCGAATGAAACTGCCGCCACCACATCGGCGTCGCACTGTCGCTGATGCGCAAGGTCTGCGCAAATGCGGCCGTGCTGTTGGCCGATGCGGCGCGTTGCGGCAGGCCGTCGCGAGTATAGGTTTGCGTGTCCGGCGCGGCCGGGCTCTGAAAATCCGGGCCGACTGCGCAACCGCATAGCGCGAGCCCGGCCACGATAACGAGTGGTTTCATCGCCTTGTCCTTCTAATCGAGCGTGCGCCGGTAGAAGCGCAACGCAATCGCCATGACAATCGCCGTAAAGAGCATCATCGGCCACACCGACGGCCACAGGTCCGCCCAGCCATTGCCTTTGAGCAGAATGCCGCGGATCAGGCGATTGAAATAGGTCAGCGGCAGCAGATTGCCGATGAACTGCGCCCAGCGCGGCATGCCCGCAAACGGAAACATGAAGCCCGACAACAGGATGTTCGGCAGGAAATAGAAGAAGGTCAGTTGCATCGCCTGCAACTGGTTCTGTGCGAGCGAGGACAGCGTAATGCCCACGGTGAGATTGGCCGCGATGAAGAGCAACGCGGCAAGATAGATTGCCACCGGGCTGCCGACGAACGGCACGTTGAAGACGAAGCGCGTCGCGGCGAGAATGATCGACGCTTGAATCAACCCGATCGCAATGTAAGGCACGATCTTGCCGGTCATCACTTCGATCGGAAGGACGGGTGTCGCGAGCAGATTTTCCATCGTGCCGCGTTCGCGTTCGCGTGTGATCGCGAGGCCCGTCATCATGACGAGCGTCATCGTCAAAATGACGCCCATCAAGCCGGGGACCACGTTGTATTGCGTAATGCCCTCGGGGTTGTACAGGTTGTGAACCTGCACGCCGAATGCGCTCGGGCCGCCGTTCAGATGCGCGAGCGGACCGGTGATGTCCTTGTCGGCGACGGGCTGGATCAGACCCGGCAGCGCCGCGACGGCGGTGCTGGTCGCGGTCGGATCGGTTGCATCGGCTTCGACCAGCAACGAGGGGTGCTCACCGCGCAGCAATTTCGCAGAGAAATCGACCGGAACGTTGAGCACGAATTGCACGCGGCCCTGCGCGAGCGCGCGACGGCCGGCTTCTTCGTCCGGCAAGCTTTCGATCACGTTGAAATACGCGGAGTTGGTCATTGCAGCCACGAAGCTGCGCGAGAACTCGCTTTGATCGTGAATGACGACGGCGGTAGGTAGATGCCGCGGATTCGTATTGATGGCGAAGCCGAATAGCGAGAGTTGAACGATCGGCAAACCGATGATCATCGCGAACGTGATCCGATCGCGCCGAAGTTGCAAAAACTCCTTGAGCACGATGCTCCACCAGCGGCTCAACGAGAACACGGTTCGTCTGCTCATGATGGCGCTCCGAAGTTGTCTTTCGCGTGACTCATCAGGTAGATGAAGACGTCTTCGAGTCCCGTGCCGATCGGCTCGATACGCAACGCGGTGCCTGCTGTCGCCTGCCTGATTGCCTGTTCGAGCGCGGCGTGGTCGCGGCCGCTGACATGCAGCGCGGAGCCGAACACAACGGTCTGGTCGACGCCGGGCATCGCGCGAAGCTGTTCGGACAGTGCGCTAAGGTGTTCGCCGTGGATGCACCACGTCGACAGATGTTGTGACTCGATGACTTCGTTCGATGTGCCTTGCGCGAGCAACTTGCCGTAGGCGATGTACGCGAGCTTGTGACAGCGTTCGGCCTCATCCATGTAGTGCGTGCTGACCAGCACCGAAATGCCGCGTGCGGCCAGCCGGTGCAGTTCCTCCCAGAAATCGCGCCGCGCGGTGGGATCGACGCCGGCAGTCGGTTCGTCGAGCAACAGCAGCTTGGGTTCGTGCAGCATGCATGCGGCGAGCGCGAGCCGCTGCTTCCAGCCGCCGGACAACGAACCCGTCAACTGATTGGCGCGGCTTTGCAGTCCAAGCGATTCGAGCGAGCGGTCGACCGCCTGACGGCGGTTCTTCATCTGATAGACCCGTGCGACGAAATCGAGATTTTCGCGGATTGTCAGGTCTTCCCAATATGAAAAGCGCTGCGTCATGTAGCCGACATTACGCTTGATGGCTTCGCTCTCGCGCAGGATGTCGTAACCGAGACAGGTGCCGGTGCCGGAATCCGGCGTCAGGAGTCCGCACATCAATCGGATCGAGGTGGTTTTTCCGCTGCCGTTCGGGCCGAGAAAACCGAAGATTTCACCTCGTCCGACCTGTAGCGACACGTCGTTGACGACGTGCTTGTCGCCGAAATGCTTGTTCAGATGCTGAACGTCGATGACGTGCTCGGGGGTCTCGCCGCTCATTGCAGTGCCACCGTCACCGGCTGGCCCGGATGCAGCCTGTTTGCGTCCGCTATGGACGGATGCGCTTCGACCATGAACACGAGCTTCGCGCGGGTTTCGTTGCTGTAGATGACGGGCGGCGTGTATTCCGCCTCGCTCGATATGTAGGTGATTTTCGCGGACACATCGGCTGCGCAACCGTCGCAATGAATCGCCACGCTGCGGCCGTTCGCGAGTCGGCCGACGATGCTCTCCGGCACGAAGAAGCGCACCTTGATATTTTGCGGTGGCAGCATCTGCACGACAGGACTTCCCGCCGGTACCCATTCTCCCGTTCGATAGATCGTGTCGTAGATCAGGCCCCCGGCAGGCGCGCTGACACGCTTCTGGTCCAGCTTCCATTGCGCCTGCGCGACGACTGCTTCGGCGGCTGCTACCTGCGCATGGAGCGCCGCGATCTGTTGCGAGCGCCCGGGCAGGCGCGCCACTTCGACCTGATTCGTCAGCTCGCGCACCTGCGCGGCGGTGGCGTCGGCGTTGGCTTGCGAATCGTCGAGTTGCGCTTTTGCAATGCCGCCGGCCGCGAACTGTGCCTTGTCGCGCGTGAGTTGCAAGGATGCCTTGCGCGCATTGGCGACAGCCTGGGCAAGCTGCGCGCGATTGACGTTGACCTCCGGCACGCGCTTGCCGGTCTCGATGTCCGCCAGTTGCGCGCGCGTCGCCGTGAGTTGCTGTTCGGCCTGTCGAAGCGCGGCTGTTTCGTCGATTGCTTCGAGTGTGAAGAGCTGCGTATCCGCTTTCACATATTGCCCGCGTGCGGCCGATAGTTGCGTCAATCTCCCTGCCTGCGACGAGCCGAGATAGACGAATTCACCTTCGACATAGCCCTGGTAGGCGTTGTTGTCGGAATGGGAACAGGCTGTGAGCGTAGCGCCCACGAGCATGGCGAACATCATCATGAAGCGGCCGGGAACCGGTGGCACAAGGTTCGTTAGCGAGGTAAGCATGGGTTCATCCGAAAAAACGCGCCTACTCGGACACGCGTGTTCAGTAAGTAATCCATATCATTGAGAGCGCGACACAGCGTTCATCTGGCTGACTCGTGGCTGCCAAAAGCGACTGCGCGGTGTGCACTGTCCGCCGCCGACGCAGCCTTGCATGCGCGGTTGAACCGACGCAAGAGGGCCTCGGATGAAGTAGAATCGATGATATGTGAATTTGAATTTGAATTCAAACTATTTCCAGAGTCACCGATTCTTCATGCGCACATCCTCAGCAAAAACCGGTTCGACGCGCAAACAGCGGGCGACGCGTCCTGACGGCGCGGCGACGCGCCAGCATCTGCTCGACACAGCCGGGCAGGTATTCGCCGAGCGCGGTTTCGCGGACGCCACGAGCAAGGAGATCTGCGAACGCGCAGGTACGCCGATGGCATCGGTGCATTACCACTTCGGCAGCCGCGAGGCGCTTTACGAAGCGGCGCTGGTGGAAGCGCACCGGCAGGTTGTCGGGCTCGACGAGTTGAAGGCGTTAACCGAGGGCGTTAGCGATCCGAAGGACAAGCTTCGCGCGGTCATCTCGCACTTTGTCGGCCTGTCGGTCAACGCGGCGGCGCCGTGGGGATTCATGCTGATGCTGCGCGAGGTGCTCTCGCCGTCGCCGGCGATTCCGGCGCTCATCGAGAAAGCGGTGCGGCCCAAGGCCGCGCTTTTGCTGGGACTCATCGGCGAGGTGCTTCAATTGAACCCCAAAGAGCCAGCCGTGCAGCGGGCGTTGATGTTCACGGTGCTGCCGTGCATCGCGATGATGATCGCGCCGAAGCAGGTGCAGGCGGCCTTGCTGCCCGCAGTCGCTAAAGACAGGAAAGCGCTTGCCGATGACTTTGTGCGTTTCGTGCTGGCAGGGCTGGATGCGATTGCAGTTGCGCATCGCGCAGGCAAGTAGCGCGTTCATTGCGCGACAAGAACTACATCCTCAACCACCCCTGCTCGGCCGATTGATCGGCACGGCGCCGTTACTCGAAGAGATCAGCCTGCACATACTGCGCGCTGGAATGTTTCGGCGCGGGCTCAGGCTTTGGCTCGATCCTGAAGAAAGCCGGATCGACGCCGGCATTTTTTGCTGCCCGCAGCCAGTCCGGCATGTCGCCGAGTCCGTTCCAGTCGTTGCCCCTGGCGTCACGGTAAATCGGCGGATTGTCGAGATCGTGCTGGATGGATTCGGCGAGCGCTTCGAACGTGATGCCGAACTCGCTCATGCGGCGGCGAATCCAGATAATGAGACGCTCGCGCGCCTCACCGTCGGCGATTCTTCCTGTCATCGTTGTGCTTGCTGTGTCGGATAAGAAAAAGCCCGCTCGGAGGCGGGCTGAATCCATATCAGAGGAGACATGGAGGAGACGTGCTTAGTATAAACCCGATAACTCAATCGTGACCGGTGACGCGGTCAATCCGTTGTGTACTTGCCACTAAGGCCGCCGCCAGTGATCTTCGTCGACAAACGCTTCGGTGCGACAGAACCATCGTCGGCCTCATACCGCCTTTTCGGCATCCCGGCAATACACAGCACGTGCGCGACGATCCTCGTCCCCATGCCTCAAGCGAAGACTACCCACCGCGGCGATGATCAGCGCAACCGCCAGAACGATGAGGCCGTTGGTCGCGCTGCCCGTCGATTGTTCGATCAGGCCCATGACCGTAGGCCCAACGAATCCGCCGAGCAGACCACACGAATTGACCAGCGCAAGACCGCCGGCCAACGCGGCGCCGCTGAGCCGCGAGGACGGGAACGTGAAAATGATCGACTGCACCACGAAGAACATGAATGCGGCGAGGCACATTCCAAGCAGACCGATCGCGGGCCGCGAGTGCGCGGCGATCAACAAGCCGAGCGCCATCACAATCAGGCCGCCGACCAGCAGTAGCCGGCTGCGTGCCGACGTGCTGGCGAAACGCGGCAGCGCCGCCGCGCCGATGGCGGCGGCAATCCACGGTGTCGCCGACAACGTTCCCACCACCAGCGGCGAGAAATGTCCCGACGCGCCGATCACGCCCGGCAGAAAGAAGATGGTCGTGTAGATGGTCAGTTGATGGCAGAAGTACACGAGAATGGCGAGCCAGACTTGCGGATCGCCCAGTGCGTGGCGCAGGGAATGGCTGGCACGTCCGTCTCCGGCTTGCGCGTCGCGTTCGGCGGCGAGGCGCGCCTCGATCTGCGCGGCTTGCGCCGGCGACAGCCACGATGCTTCCAGGGGTTTGTCAGGCAGCATCTTCCAGACCACGATCGCGAGGAGCACCGCCGGCAACCCTTCGATCACGAAAAGCCACTGCCAGCCACGCAAACCGAGCATGCCGTCGAGTTCAAGAAGTGCACCGCCGAGCGGCCCGCCGACAATGTTCGCGACGCACACGCCGATCAGGAAATAGCCTGTTGCAAGCGCCCGTTCTTCGCGGGTGAACCAGTACGTCAGGTAGAGCATGACACCGGGGAAGAGGCCTGCTTCAGCGGCGCCCAGCAATAGCCGCATCACGTAGAACGACGTCTCGCCGCGCACGAAGGCCATGCCAATCGATAGCACTCCCCACGTGACCATGATGCGCGTGATCCATAGCCGCGCGCCCACCTTGTTCATCACCAGGTTGCTCGGTATTTCCAGCATTGCGTAGGTGAGAAAGAACAGTCCCGCGCCGAGTCCATAAGCCGCCGCGGAAAGCCCGAGGTCGATGCTCATGGTGTGTCGAGCCAACGCGATATTCGTTCGATCGAGAAAGCTGATGACGTAGACAATGACGAGTAACGGCATCAGCTTGCGGATCAGGAGCCGTGTAAGGGCGGATTGCGCAAGCTGATCGGCTTGCGGCTTCGTTGATCGATGCGTTGACATGTGATTCCCCAGATCTGGGTAGGTGGAACGTCGGAGATCCCGGTGCCCGGTTCGGCGCAGCGACTGCGCCCCGGCAACGGGCAACGACCCGCTTTGCGCGTGTATGCGTCGAGGCGAAGGGCGAGGCACGCGCGGCCAGATGCCCTTCGACTGCCCCTGCCGTCTCCTTCCGTTTCCGTGCCGGAAGGCTTGGGCGGCGATTAGAAACGCACGTTGTCCTTGCCCTTGAGACCCAGCATCGCGCGTGCTTCGGCCGGCGTGGCGATGTCGAGAGACAGCCCTTCGATCACTTTCCGGATTTGCCGAACCTGTGCGGCGCTCGATTCGGCGAGTTTGCCCGGTCCAATCCAGAGCGAATCCTCGAGGCCGACGCGGACGTTCGAACCCTGCGTCAGACCCATGGTCGCGAGCGGGATCTGGTTGCGGCCGGCGCCGAGGATCGACCAGACATAGTCGTTGCCGAACAGACGGTCGGCGGTGCGCCGCATGTGCATCAGGTCTTCCGGATGAGCGCCAATGCCGCCGAGCAAACCGAAAACGCTTTGAATGAAGAACGGCGGCTTGGCCAGATTGCGCTCGACGAAGTGGGCGAGGTTGTACAGATGCGAGATGTCGTAGCACTCGAACTCGAAGCGTGTTCCATTGGCGCCGCATGACGTCAGGATGTACTCGATGTCCGCAAACGTATTCTTGAAGACGAGATCGCGGCTCGCTTCGAGATGCTGCCGTTCCCAGTCGTGCTTCAGCTCCTTGAAGCGTTCGAGCATCGGATACAGGCCGAAATTCATCGAGCCCATGTTGAGCGAGGCGATCTCCGGCTGGAAGTGATGCGCGGGGCGCAGCCGCTCCGCCACGGTCATATGCGGGCTGCCGCCGCTGGTGAGGTTGATGACGGCGTCGGTTTGCGCCTTGATCTGCGGCAGGAATTCTGAAAACACGGCCGGGTCCTGCGTGGGCCGTCCATCGCCGGGATCGCGGGCATGCAGATGCAGGATCGCGGCGCCTTCGGTTGCTGCCGCCAGTGCGGCCTCGGTTATCTGCTGCGGGGTGACCGGCAGGTAGGGCGACATCGACGGTGTATGGATCGCGCCCGTGGGCGCGCAGGTAATGATGACTTTACGGGTTGAGGCCATGAGAATCGGAGTCCACGCTGAGGAAGGAAAGAGTGAAGCGTCAGAGCACTTCGACGTTGCCGCACACGGAGATCGCCTGGCCGGAAATGCCACTGCCGCCCGGCGCGCACAGGAATAGCGCGGTCGCCGCGATTTCCTCCTGAGTGGTCATGCGGCGCAGCGAGATCTTTTCGAGGTACTTCGCTTCCATCTCCGCGTAGCTCAGACCGAGCTGCTGGGCTCGCGCCGCGATCACCCCTTCCATGCGGGGGCCGCGCACAATGCCCGGCTGAATGGCGTTCACGCGAATGCCGGCGGGTCCGAGTTCGATCGCGAGACTTTTGGTCATGCCGATTACAGCCCACTTCGTCGCGGAATAGGGCGCGCGATATGCATAGCCCAATCGCCCGGCCACCGACGACATGGCGATGATCGAGCCACCGTGCGGCGATTCGCGCAGCAGCGGCACCGCCCGTCGCGCGAAATAGAACTGCGCGTTCAGGTTGATCGCGACCGTCTGTTCCCATTGCGCGGCGTCGATTTCATCGATGCCGCCGGTCGGTCCGGCGATGCCCGCATTGTTGATCAGCACGTCGAGACCGCCGAGCCGGGATTGGACGTCCTCGAAGACACGGGCAACCGCGCTTTCATCGGCGACATCGGCGAGCGTGGCCGAGATGCTTTCGTTGTTCCTGTCGGCGCGCATCGCTTCGAGCACGCGTTCGCTTGCGTCGCAGACGTGCACTTTTGCGCCCACCTCGGTGAAGGCCCGCGCGATCGTGAGGCCGATCCCACCGCCGCCGCCTGTAACCAGTACACGCAAACCCGGTGGTGGTTGCAGCATTGTCACAATACTCATGTCTTCTCGCTCCGTTGACAGACTGATGTGCTGACGCGTGTTGGCAGTCAGGAATGGATAGAAATAGTTGTACTAATCGAATCAATTGCGTATGAATCCATCCGGATTCATGCGTGTTTGTTAGCGGTTCGCCTGCTTCCCGCCGACGTCTGCGCGCATCTGCAGGCGGTCAATCAGACTCTGCGCTGCGTCGCCGATATCGCGCGCAATGCCCGCCCGCGCGGCTTCCCCGTCCCGCCGGCAAAGCGCGTCGACGATCTGCCGATGCGCTTCCATCGAGCGCCGCATGTGCGGGATGTCCGGCGCGACGACGTTGAGAAACGGCCCGATGCGAATCCACAAGCTCTGGATGGTGGCGAGCGTGATTTCGCTCGCGCCATGCCGGTAAATTCCGCTGTGGAACGCAAAGTTGCTGCGCAGATAGTCCGCGACTTCGCCGGCTTCCGCGTGCCCGTTCATGACCTCGTAAATATCCTGAACGGCCCTGAGATGAGCGTCGGACATGCGCGTGGCGGCGCGCTGTGCCACGCAGCCCTCCAGCGCGATGCGCACGTCGCGCAGTTCCTCGACGAGTTCCAGCGTGATCGGCGGAACCATCAGCGCCCGGCCCGGCCCGTCGACGAGCGCGCCTTCTGTCTGGAGCCGGGTGAGCGCGGCGCGCACTGGCATCGTGGAGGACCCGACGGCTTCGGCGACGGAACGCAGACTCAACGGCAGACCCGGCTCGAACCGGCCGCTCATGATCGCCTCGCGCAGTTGCTGATAGACCTTGCCGGCCATCGTTTCGTGCGCGACCACTTCGAGCGGGAGCACGGATGGGGATGTGGGACGGGTTGCCAAGCTCGACTCCGTTGATTTGCATTGCTGTGATGTGTGATCACAGTGAGGCAAATTCTATCCGCTGGTCGTGGGGAAGGGCTTGGGGGAAACGTTAAGTGCGTGAGGTCTGGTTTCGGCGCCACCGGGCACTTTCATTATCGGCTCCGATTCTGAACCGGCTCGGTATCTCACGATTTGTCTGTTTTTTATCGGCCTCCATTTTGCTTGCGGCACGCAAGATGCTCACTTCCAGAACAACGGCATGCGCCGTGAAACCAGGAGACAGTCATGGACACCTTGAAAGTTGCTTGCGCCGCGCTCGTGCTTTGCATGAGCAGCGCAGCCTACGCTCAACAGGCCGGCAAAACGCCGGCAAACAGCGGCACGCAAACGAAGGAAACTCAGCCTGGACAGGCGGGACAAGCCATCGACGCCCCGGCCGCGCAAGGCACCCCCAACAACCCACCCGGAACGCTGATGGATAAGCGTGCGAATGCGCTGTCGCCAAATGGTGCGTCATCGTCGCCGCGAACGGGGACGGTGAAGCAATAGCAACAGACGGGCGGCCCTTGTACTTCGCGACGCATCGTGGCGCAAAGGCCCGCGTCGGCATGCGTATCGCCAGCAGCGGCGCGACGATCAGTGCGCCGCCGATCCCACCGTCTTTCAGGCATTGGTCGCGAATGGAATCCAGATCCCCACGTCTTGTGAGCAGGCGTTTGCGGCACCTGTCTGACGAGGGTCTTTCCGGTCAACCCGCGCTCTGGATTCCTGCCTTACCGCCGAAGGGAAGGAAGCGAACGATCAATCTTTGCCGCGCTCAACCCATCACGCATAACTTGCCTGACTTTCCGTACAAGTCATAAATGACGGGCTCACTATGGACCCGCTGTCCGCTACGACAGCTAATCCTATGGAGCCACAAAATGAAAAGCGTTCTTGATCGCACGACACAGCGGCATAACCGACCGGTGTTGCCGGCCTTCGTCACCTCGCGCGTCGAGCGGTATTACCGTGAGCGGGTGCAGGAAACCTGGGGCGGCGGACATATCATGCGCGGCCGTATCGCTGGGCCCGACGCGTTGCATCTGTCGAGCAACGACTATCTCGCGATTGCGCGGCATCCGGACATCATCGACAGCATGGGCAGTACGCTGCGTGAGAACGGCAACGGCCTGCTGATGTCGGGCATCTTCCTGCACGGCGATTGCCCGCAGCTTCGATTCGAAAGCCGGCTCGCAACGTTCATGCGTGCGGAGGCGGGCGTGCTGTGTCAATCGGGCTATGCAGCCAATACCGGGCTGCTTCAGTCGATCGCGTCGGCGCAAACGCCGGTCTACGTCGACATGATGGCGCACATGTCGTTGTGGGAAGGCATTCGCAGCGCGGGTGCGGTGCCGGTCGCTTTTCGGCATAACGACGTTGCGCATCTGGAGCAGCAGATCGGGCGTTATGGACAGGGGGTGGTACTGGTCGACTCGGTGTACAGCACGACCGGCGGCGTCTGCCGGCTCGTTGAGATCGCGGACGTCTGCGAGCGGCACGCCTGCGTGTTCGTCGTCGACGAATCGCATTCGCTCGGCACGCACGGCCCGCGCGGCGCGGGACTCGTTGCCGAACTCGGGCTGGAGTCCCGGGTGGCGTTTCGCACCGCGAGTCTGGCGAAGGCGTTCGCGGGCAGAGCTGGCTTCATCACCTGTCCGGTCGATTTCCAGGAGTACTTCAAATTCGAATCGAATCCCGCCATCTTCAGCTCCACGCTGTTGCCGCATGAAATCAGCGGGCTCGACGCAACGTTGTCGGTGATCGAAGCCGCGGACGGGCGGCGCGCGCGACTCACCGCGAGCGCCGCATGGCTGAGGCAGCGTTTGACCGAACTCGGCTACAACCTGAACGGCAGCCAAAGTCAGATCATCGCCCTCGAAGCTGGCACGGAACAGCGCACGATCGTATTGCGCGACGCGTTGGAGTCGCGTGGCATTTTCGGCTCGGTGTTCTGTGCGCCCGCGACGGCGCGCAACCGTGCGCTGATGCGCCTGTCGATCCACGCGGGGCTGAGCGATATGCAGGTCGAAAAGATCGCGAGCGTGTGCCGCGACATCCGCAGCGAGGTCGAACTCGACAAGTGGGCGTCCACGCGGCGTCTCGGGGATGAGCTGTCGTCCCGCCGGCGCAGGCGCGAGACCATGGACGAAAACACCGCTGTGACAGCCTGATAGGCGCGTGACATGGAGCCCGGTTTGCCGGGCTCCATGTCGCTTACTTTTCGCGGTCGAGCCGTTCGAGGTAATGGTCATAGCTGAGCACCCGGCTCAGGTCCAGCCCCGGCGGATTGGGTATGACCGAGTACACGTAATTCTGCCGGCCGCCAAGTTGCGTCGCCGGGTGCATGTAGGGTTCCCACGCCGTGCAATCCGTGGGGTAATGTCCGTCGGTTTGCCAGAAGTAAGGCAGGCTGCGCCGACTGTCGAGTTCCTTCAAAAACTCCGCAGGCGCGTCCTGTTCGATGGCTATTTCCCGCAAACCCCGCAGTGTCTCGTCCGAGTGGACGATCAGCAGATACGACTTGCCTGCGCTGTCGAGCATCAGCAGGCCGCCGGGGCAGTACGACAGATAGTGTTCGACGATGCCGAGCGAGTCGGAGATCTCGGCCACTCGCGCGGCCAGCGCTTGGTCGCGCAGGAACGCGTATTCCGACACGGCCAACGTATCGAGGATCGACTGGCACACGTCGTCGAAATAGGCGTTCTGCAGATCGCGCACGGCGCGATTGAGCGCCGGCACCGCCGCCGCATCCTGCTTGCTGATGAAGCGGTGAATGATGCCTTCGTTGAAGCTCTGCACTGCGATGTGTTCGTCCGCTTTGCCGGTCAGCATGATCTTGCGCACGGCGGGATCGGTCATGCGGCGGCAAAACTCGAGACCGTTCATGCCGGGCATGTCGTAATCGATCACCACGACCGAGGTCGCCAGAAATCGCTGCGCGTTGTGCACCTGCTTACGGACCGTATTGACGCTCAGCGCGATCACCTGGTGAGCGACGTCCTCGTCGGTGCGGTCACGAAACGGCGCGAAAATCGGTTCGTCCAATGGTCCCGGGCGCGGGCGGCTGTTCACGAAGTCGAGCGCTTCCCCGGGCGAACTGAAGAGACGGAAAGCCAATTGCGGGTCGAGCTGAAGGCACAGATTCGACAGGAAGGTCGGGCTGTCGTCTACGAACGTGACGGTCGTCGGGAAATAGAATGGTTTGATCGTGTGCATCGTTATGGCCGGGGAAAGGTCAAAGCGAATTCGGTAAACATCCCTTCGACAGACTTGCAGTCAATGGCGCCGCCTATTCCGCGCATCACATCGCGGCAAAAAGCAAGACCGATGCCGGTACCGATCGAGGCGTCGTCGATCCCTGCCGACGACGTATAGAAGCGGGTAAAGATGTGCGGCAGCACATCGGGTGCGATGCCGGCGCCGGTGTCACGGAACAGCAACTGGTTGTTCCGCGGCCCCGCCACGAGCCGGATCGAGATCAGTGCGCTGTCCACACTGGCCATGCCGCGCAACGCGTTTTTCAGCAGATTGAACAGCACGTGGACCATCAGCATGTCCGAGCCGTGGAACGTGAAGTCCGTGGCAAGGTCGGTCAGCACCCGGTCGCGTTCGCCTTCGCGAAACGGATAGCGCTCCAGCGCGCTTCTGACCGACTGCGCGATGGAGCACCCGGTCGCGCCATGCGCGTAGCCGCCCGTGAAGCGCGCGTTCGCGAGCAGCATGTCGATGATCGCATTCGAATGGATGGCCTCCTGTTCGATGCGCGAGAGCACGCCATCCATCGACTGCAGATGCACGAGACGGATTTTCGGCACCGGCAGTTCGCTCTGTTGCGCGATCGAATAGCTTTCCAGCAGCGACGGAAGATAACAGCCAAGCCCCGAAGCGCCCGCGCGAATCGCCAGAAGTGGCGTGCGCAGCTCGTGGGCAATGCTGCTTGCGGTGGCGAGCATCGCGCGCTCCTGTTCGATCCTGATCCGGTCCATGTCGTAGTTCGCCACCACGCCGATCGCGACCGCGAACGAGAAAATCGCCAGATGCGCGGGGTAGGTCGTATGAAGGACGACGGGGTCCGTCGTCAGCCAATAGGCGAGATACGCGACCCCGATGCCGATCACGAAATTGAGCAGCAGCATCAACCAGTCCAGCAGCAGCACCATGACAAACGCGGCAATCAACGCGCTTTCTATCCATACATTGGAGCCGCTGTTTTTCAACAGCATGAACGTAAAGAAGAAGGGCAGCGAATAGAAGATCGTCAGGTACCAGTAGTACGGTAAGAATTTCTTGACCGGCGCCGGCCAGCGATCCGAAAACAGAATGGGGACAAACAGCGCGGAGCCCACGAGCCGCAGCGCCAGGTTTTCGTACGGCTGCGGAAAAAGCGCGTGCCAGACGTAGAAATAGAGCGGGAAGCCGATGATCGCAATCAGCGCAAAGGGACGCATCCTGCGGCGCATGTATTGCAGATTGCGCGCGGCAGGGATGAATGCCTGAGTCAGAAACGGGCGCACTGCCGCCAATTTGCGCATGCCCCAAGGCGATATTCCGGTAGTACTCATCTGTGTGGAGCCAGGAATTTATCAGCAATTTCCAGAGCGGCTCTTCTCCCAACGATCGCTCCCCGTTCACATGCGCCGGCTGAAACAACCGGACATGTATTTGTACTGCGCAAATCAGGCATTACGCCACGGCTATGACTGCCGTGTAAATGCGAATTCTGACCGACCACGCCGCGAATGTCACGGCAAATGAGTGAATTCCGAATTTGACGACGATAAGTCATGCATACGCGCAGCGCTGTAAAGGGCGGTAAAAAAGTCCGCCGATTATGCACATTGGATTAAATGGCGCGTCTAAATGAGCGATTCCCAATCGACATATTGGAATAAATGCAGCTATGCCAAGCGCTGTTGACGGGTCATGAGGATGTCAACTTCGCATTGGGCGAATGCCCAGCGCATGAGTCGCTTCGCAGACGGAGTCAAGGTCAATGCGCGTGGTTTTCTGCCGTGATTTTGCACAAGGCCATGACACAATGCCCAACAGATACGACCAGATTCGCCGGTCGTCACGCGGTGCGTTTCCGATACCACTGGACAGCAAGGCGAGGATGAAGACTACCTGTACCTTTCTGATTGCGGCTGTGGCGTTTTGCGTGGGCTCCAGCCGGGCAGTGGCCCAAGAGTTTGCGCTGTACGCCGGACCGTTAACCGGCGAGCACGAACACACTTATGCGTGGGCGATCGACTACACGGAGGGCTTCGGCCGTTATTTCGCCGGCAGCATCACCTGGCTCAACGAAGGGCACATTCCCGGTCATCACCGCGACGGCCCCACGGCCCAGATATGGGGCAAGCTTCCCCTCATGGATCGGCGCATCGTCCTGGCGCTGGGCGTCGGCCCGTACCGTTACTTCGATACCGAGGCCGCCGATCAAGGCGCGGGCTATTCGAATACGCACGGCTGGGGCGTCGTGTACAGCGCCCGCGCGACCTGGTATTCGTCGCGCCGCTGGACAGCTAATCTGCAACTCAATCACGTGCAGGTGACCAACGGCTCGTCAACCACCGCAATCATGCTCGGCGTCGGTTATCAACTGGACGCACCCGAGACGTCAGGCCCGCGCGACTTCGCACTGCCGCGCTCGCAGAAAGTCACGAACAACGAAATCACGCTGATGGCTGGCGCGACGATCCTGAACAGCCTCGATTCGCAGACCGCTGCGGCGCAGGCGATCGAATACCGGCGCGGCCTGACGAACTACCTCGACGCCACCCTCGGTTATCTGCACGAAGGCAGCGGGATCTCCGCGCGACGCGATGGCGCGACGGCCCAACTCTGGCTCACACGTGCGTTCTTCAATGACCATCTGTCGTTCGGCATCGGCGTGGGTGCATACGCAGCAATCCACCACGGCAATTCTGACGACGACAACGACACGGGCGATGGGATTCTGGCGGGTCTCGTGTCGATGTCCGCTTCGTATCGCATGACGCAGCACTGGTCGGCACGCGTGAGCTGGAATCGCGTGATGACGCGCTACAGCCGCGATACAGACGTGATTCTGGCCGGTGTCGGCTACCGGTTCTAGCGGTGAAGCGGCGGGCCATGGCGATGACGAGAATCTCCGCTTCAATTGCCAATGGCATACCGCCATATATTACAAATAGCTTATTAAAGCGCATATTGCATCTGCACAAATTCAATAAAAAATGGTGCAGAAACTCGCGGGAAAGATATGGCGACCCGCATTCCTTCATTGAACGCGCAATGGGCGTTTCAGTAGACCATGTACGGAACACAAGCCGGTTCATATATTAAACAAACTGAATGGCCTATAGCTATTCATTACATAGGCTATTTAGCATAAAAGCATATTCTATTGGTATAAATACCGATGCTGTAGTCAGACTACATTCTTACATTACCTCACACGGAGCATCGCTATCAGCCAATCCGGCTGGCCCGATTCTTCTGCCGGCAGGTACACGTCCTCGCAGTCACCCTGCGTTGCCGGCGCTCGCGTCCGCATTGAACCCATTCGACGCGCTCCGCTTTCGCATCGCCCCATCCAAGCTGGATCTCGGAGAGACAGACATGCAAAAAAGACTATTACCGGTCGTCGCGTTAGTGGCGACCGTGTGCGTCGCTGCGCGCGCCGGTGTGCCCGATTTTCCACTCGATTTCCGCCCCACCTCGGCGGTCCTGAACGCGTTCGAATCGGCGGTGGCGCATCGGCGCGCCGATTCGCTCGTCGGCAAAATGACGCTCGACGAAAAGCTGCAGTTCATCCATTCGCAGTACGTCATGTCCGCCGTGCCGGGCGGCGGCGCCGGCTACATTCAGGGCGTGCCGCGCCTCGGCATTCCTGACCTGAACATGGTCGATTCGTCGACGGGTTCGGGCAGCACATCGCAGCCGAGCACCACCTTCCCCGCGACGATCGCACTCGCGGCAAGCTGGGATCGCGGCCTCTCGTCCGACTTCGGCAAACAGATCGCCCTCGAACTGCGTGCGCAGGGCTTCGGCATGGGACTCGGCGGCGGCACCAACCTCGCGCGCGAACCGCGCGGCGGCCGGCTCTTCGAGTATCTCGGCGAAGATCCGGTGCTCGCTGGCGAAATGCTCGCCGAGCGCACCGACGGCACGCAGAGCCAGAAGGTCATCGCGACGATCAAGCACTACGCGGGCAACGAGCAGGAGCACGGCCGCAGCGGCGGCAACAGTCAGATCGACGAGCGCACGCTGCGCGAGCTCTATCTGCTGCCGTTCGAAATCGCCGCGCGACGCGCGCAGCCGGGCAGCGTGATGTGCAGCTACAACCGGCTCAACGGCGACTATGCGTGCGAGAACTCGCATCTGCTCAACGATGTGCTCAAGAACGACTGGCGCTTCGAAGGTCAGGTGCAGTCCGACTGGGGCGCGGCGCATAGCACGGCGAAAGCGATCAATGCCGGTCTCGACGAAGAAGAGGACGTCGGCGCGACCGTCTATCTCACGCCAGCTGCGGTGAAGCAGGCGATCGCGAACGGCTCGGTGTCGACCGCGCGTCTCGACGACATGGTCAAGCGCAAGCTGTACGTGATGATTCGTACCGGTGTGATGGACCATCCGGCAAAGGCCGGCGGCACTATCGACTTCGCTCGCGCAAACGTTTTCGCGCAGTCGGCCGCCGAACAATCGATGGTGCTGCTGAAGAACGACAACAACCAGTTGCCGCTGTCGGCAGGCTCGCTCAGCCGGATCGCGGTGATCGGCGCACACGCCGACGCGGCGGTGCTGACAGGCGGCGGCTCGGGCAACACGCGCGATCCGGTCACCGGCTCGTTCGCCGGTTGCGGCGGCTTGACGTTCGGCACGACGAGCGGCTGCAGCTGGTGGAGCAATCCGTGGCTCAAGCTCGATACGCCGATCGTCGCGGCGGTTCGCGCACTCGCGCCGTCGGCGCAGGTGAGCTTCGCCGGCAACAGCGATCAGCAGTCGCCGTTCCGTGCCTACACGCAACAGGAGATCGACGAGGCGGCGGCGCTGGCGAGCCATTCTGATGTGGCGATCGTCGTCGTCGCGCAGCCGGCCGGCGAGGACATCGGCGACCTGCAAAGCCTGAGCCTCGCGAATCCGTCGAACCAGGACGCGCTCGTCGATGCGGTCGCGCGGGCCAATCCGCGCACGATCGTCGTGGTGGAGAGCGGCAACCCGGTGCTGATGCCGTGGAAGGACCGCGTGTCCGCGATCGTCGAAGCATGGTATCCGGGCGAAGGCGGTGGCAAGGCGATCGCGAACGTGCTGTTCGGCAAGGTCAATCCGTCGGGCAAGCTGCCGGTCACGTTCCCGCTGCACGATCAGGACACGCCGACCTGGGGGCAAAACGGCGCGTTCGAGACGGACCCGGTCTACTCGGAACAGCTGAACATGGGCTACCGCTGGTATGACGCGAAGAACATCGCGCCGATGTTCGAGTTCGGCTACGGGCTGTCGTACACGCACTTCTCGTACTCGGGGCTGTCGGTGGCGCATCGGCCGGACGGCGCGCTCGACGTGTCGTTCACCGTGCGCAACGATGGCCGCAGAGCGGGCGCCGAAGTGCCCCAGGTGTATCTCGGCGTGCCGTATAACGGCGAACCGCCGCGGCGTCTGGTCGGCTGGGAGAAGATCGGCATGAACCCGGGCGAAACGCGCCGTGTGCGCATCACGGTCACG
This sequence comes from Paraburkholderia fynbosensis, assembly GCF_902859935.1. Lineage (GTDB taxonomy): Bacteria > Pseudomonadota > Gammaproteobacteria > Burkholderiales > Burkholderiaceae > Paraburkholderia > Paraburkholderia fynbosensis. The sequence continues at coordinate 336,561 of NZ_CADIKI010000005.1, read as the reverse complement.
CCGCGCATGCAGAGCGTGTGGGACACCTCGCGCAACGGCTGGCGGTATGTGCCGGGCGGCACGGTGTACGTGGGCGCTTCGTCGCGTGATATCCGTTTGCAGGGCAGCTAGGCGGTGTAGGGCTGTCGCGTGCCCGGGGGTGGAATGGTTCGCGCCCGGGTGCGTGACTGCTGGATGTCTATGTATCGGCTTCAGCGTTTGACGTCAGTTGCGCGCGAGCCTTCGCTTCGCGCTTTTCCTTCTGTTCATGACGTCGACGGCGATGCTGACGCGCTTCGGACGATGACCTCTTTCCGAGGCGCACGAGTTTCTGGCCTCGTCCATCGCCGCGATAGCGCCGGTGATATTCTTGCTGCTCACTGCTTTGCCCCATGCGGGCATAGTGCAAAGATCAGGACGCGGAACCAGGATTGAATTTGTCATGAACGACAAGCAAGACATCGCACCAGACAGCACGGCGGCGCGGGTCGCTTTGTGGCGTGCGCTGCACGTCGAGGCCGATGCGCCGCCGCACGTGCTCGAAGACAGAATCGGCCTCCAATTGCTGGCCCCGGACGAGGAATGGCGCACGCGCGGCGACATGGACCCGCAGTTCACGCGCGCCTTCCGCGCGTCGATCGTGGCGCGTGCGCGCTTTATCGAGGACCTCGTCGTGGAGCAGGCCAAGCTCGGTCTCACTCAGTATGTGATTCTCGGCGCCGGCCTCGACAGCTTCGCGCAACGCAGGCCGGAGATCGCTTCCGGCCTTCGGGTATTCGAGATCGACCGGCCCGGCCCGCAGGCATGGAAGCGTCAGCGTTTGGTCGAACTGGGTTTCGGCGTGCCGGACTGGCTGCGCTTCGTGCCGGTCGATTTCGAAGCGGGCGAGGCCTGGCGCGAGCGGCTCGTGACGGCCGGCTTCGATGACGGCAAACCGGCCATCGTGGTCTCCACGGGCGTCAGCATGTATCTCAGCAAGGAGGCGAACGCGGCCGCGCTGCGCGAGGTCGCGGTCCTCGCACCGGGATCGACGTTCGCGATGACGTTCCTGCTGCCGCTGGAGATGGCGGACCCCGAGGTACGTCCCGGGCTCGAGATGGCGGAGAAGGGCGCGCGAGCAAGCGGCACACCGTTCGTGAGCTTCTTTACGCCGGCGCAGATGTTGACGCTGGCCCGCGAAACAGGCTTTGGAGAAGCGCAGCACGTGTCGGCCGCCGATCTCACCCAGCGCTACTTCGCGCATAGAACAGACGGTCTGCGCCCGCCGAACAACGCGGAGGAACTGCTGGTGGCGAAGACCCTGCCGCCCGTCCGCTGAAGCAGGACGATCTGCCGGCGCCGCGTCGCCGGCAATGAAGCAGGCTCATTTCCGCCGGACGTTGTTCTTCATCAGAAAGAAAGTGAGCGCGGCAATCACCAGCGCCAGCGCAACACCGAAAGCGGCGATGTCGTGCGTACCGTCCCAGGCGACGGCCTCGCGCAGAAACAGCACGGCAAGCACCGCGATCACGACGCTGACCAGATTCCCTTTCAGGTCTTCTAGATTGCTGACTTCGAGCCACTTCGGCAACGGCAGCTTGTCGTCGATGAACAACGAGTAGAGGCCGATACTGATGATGTAGACCGCGATCGCGATCAGAAACACATCGACTGCCTCGACTATCCCCACCGCGAATATCTTGACCGACTTGGCCGTCAGGGAGCCGACTCGCAGCGCGGTGACGCCGCTCCAGAACAGGACGATCGTCTCATACAGGAGCAACGCCACGGAACCCAGAAACGTCCCGATGACGGGAACGATCATGATGTAGCGGCTCGAAGCCAGGACACGTCGCAGCATCGAATGAACCTCTCTTGGATAAGCGTGACAGAACGGGTTGAGGGCAGGTCATTCTGCTTGCGGCGCGGTCCGTTCGGCTTCGGGCTCCAAACTTATAAGGGAAGCGGCTGCGAATCAAGCCGATGACCGATCGCCGGCGTCCTCGCGAAGTATAGAACCCGTGAATGGGTGACGCGCGAACCGGGCGCCGGGCAGGCCCGGGACCACGCAGATCGATCATGGAGACATGCCGGTTTCGATCCTGGCGTGCTGGGGAATGCGGCACAACGGGTGCGGGCCATGCCGGATACGTTAAAATTCCCGGCGTTTGGAATGCCGGGCGAAAGCGATGGCAATTGAAAGTTACAAATCGGCCATGACAAAAATATCCATCGTTGTTCCGTGTTTCAACCAGGAAGAATTCATCGGCGAGACCCTGGAGTCGGTGTTGCGCCAGTCGTACAGCGATTGGGAATGCATCGTCGTGAACGACGGATCCACCGACGGGTCCGAGGGCATCATTCAGCAGTACGCAAATAAGGACAGTCGATTCCTGCCGTTTACCAGAGCTAACGCCGGGGTCGCCGCCGCGCGCAACTTCGGCTTCTCGCAGGCAACGGGAGCGCTCTTCGTGCCGCTCGATGGCGACGACAAGATACACACCGATTTCCTGAAGCTGTGCGCCGAATGCTTTGCCGAGCATCCTGATACCGAGCTTGTCCACTGCAAGACGAAGCGCATCGGGGAGTCGAACAAAATCTGGCGCTTGCCCGAGTACAGCTATGAGAAGCTGCTTTGGCAGAACATGATCGTCAACACGACCATGTACCGGCGTGAAGGCTTTTTCCGTATCGGCGGGTACTCGTCGGAAATGATCCACGGCTTCGAGGACTGGGAATTTTACGTGCGGCTTCTGAGCCCACAATCGAAGGTGCGATTCGTCGATGCGCCGCTCTACCTGTATCGCGTGAAGAAAAGTTCGCGCTCGACCGAGCTGGTGACGTCGGGCAAGGTCGAGGAATCGCAACGCCTCATATTCATGCGCAATCGCGCGAAGTACGAGCAGTTTCTGGACAATCCGATCAGTGTCTTCGGCCAACGCATGAAGGAGTTTGCGCCGTTCTATTCTTCGCGCTACAGGCGGCAGGTGCGCTACATGCATATGGCCTATGCGGGCGTGATCGTCGTGCTGCTGGCGGTAGGCGCATTTCTGCTGGGGCATCACTGACGCGCGGTTCCGCGCCCGCCGAATCCGGCCACTCTGACTTGGGCGTCATCCTCGTCCGGCAGCCTGCACGATCAGCATCATCCCGGCGCCGACAACGGCCGTGCCGATAACTTGCGCGACGCGTTTCCCACCCGGCAGCAGACGCTCGCTGGTAATCGCGGTTGTCACGGCCGCCATCGCGCGCAGATCCATCACGCCGACGACGAGCAGGATCGCGGTCAAGCCGGCGCAACAGCAACCGCAGTGAAGGCCGAGGCGCAGCCCGTGCCGCCAGGCAGTGCGGGCATCGGCAGGCAGCTTGCGGCAACGCCCCGGCGCATTGCGGCAGCATTCGAGCTGACGCGCCTTCCACGCGGTGAACTGCAGTGCGCCCGCGATCAGCACTACGACGCCGATCGCGCCCGGAACGGCACGCGCCAGCGCCGGCACCCGCATTACGAGCGCAGCGAACGCGGCGCCGAGCCCAAAGACGACGACGCCGAGCGCCGTCCACACGACGAAGTACCCGACGGCGACCAGCACGGTCAGCCATCCGGCGCGCGCTTGCGTTGCCCTGCCGACCGCCTCGCGATAACGCCACAACATGGGCACGAGAGACGGCAGCATCATCGCCACCATCATCACGATCCACATGCCGATGAACGATGCCGCGACTTCGGCCCATGTCTGTCCGCACATTCGCGTCCAGAGCGTCGACATCGTCCAGCCGCCGGGCATCGGCGTGTCGCCCATCGCCGCCATCGACGCGCTCCCGATGATCGTCGCCGCCGCGCTCGCCGCCAGGCACAGCACGCAGACGCCAACGAACATCGCGCGGCAGACGCCGCGCCGCGCGAACGCCGCTTGCGGCGCTGCGCGAGCGGCACTCACGAGTTTGCTCATCGCCTGTTGTACTCGTCGTGGCGGCGCCACCAGATGCCTGACTCGTTGCGTCCTTTGGGCGCACGGTCCAGCCACTGATACATGCCCCACAGCCCGTCCACGCCGCGCGCATAGGTGGAGTAGGTGTGATAGACCACGCCGTCCTCGATCACGAACGCGCTCATGCCTGGGCGGTCGCGCGAGTAGGTGGCCGGATCGGTGCCGGACATCGCCGCGAATTCGACGACGGGCTGCGGCGCCGGTGTCGCGTCCATGGCGTGGCCGCCGCGCTCGAAGTTGTAGTCGATGTCGCCCGAGCGCTGCTGCTCTTCCGTGAAGGACACGTTGAAGTCGAAATTGAAGTCGCCGCCCGCCGAGGACGCCCACGGGAACGTCCACCCCATCCGGTGCTTGTACGCCTGCAGTTTCGCGAGCGGCGCGCGCGATACCGCCATCAGCATCACATCGTGATTCGCCAGATGGACCGCGAAGCCGTCGAAGCCATCCGCGACCGCCGAGCACGACGGGCATCCCGCCGCATAGTCAGGGCCGAACATGAAGTGATAGACGAGCAGTTGCGAGCGTCCTTTGAAGAGATCGGCGAGCGACGCGCTGCCTTCGTCCGTTTCGAACCGGTAGGTTTTGTCGACGCGGACCCACGGCAAGGCCTGGCGTTGTCGCGCCAGCTCGTCGCTGCGCCGGGTGAACTCCTTTTCCGCCGCGAGCAGCTCGCGCCGCGCGGCCAGCCATTGCTCGCGTGTTCCGGTCAGATGTTGTGTCGTGGTCATGTGTGCCTCCGAGGGTCGTCCCGCGCCGCCCAGCCGGTTGCCGATACGGCGTCGTGTACGGGTTGTTGGTCGTGCTAGATTAGTACCGGGCCTCGACCAGGTGGGAGTGACAAGTGTGGCGGGATTTGGGTGACCCGATGGACTCGCCGATCACGGCGGCGGCGCGTGCGCTCGCAGCGGGTGATCCGCTTGGCGCGCTCGACCGCGTCGCGTTGCGCGACGACGCGCCCGCGCTCGCGCTTCGCGGCATCGCCATGGCACAGCTTGGCGATTTCGTTCGAGCGAGGGCGCTCGTGCGAAGCGCGGCGCGCGCCTTCGGTCCTGACGATGCGGTGGCCCGCGCGAGATGTGTCGTCGCGGAGGCCGAGATTGCGCTCGCCTCTCGCGATCTGGCTTGGCCCACGAAGACGCTCGACGCCGCGAGAGCGACGCTCGACGCTCATGGCGACCGCGTGAACGCCGCGCATGCGCGCTATCTCGAAGTCCGGCGCCTGCTTTTCTTCGGACGCCTCGAAGCGGCCGAACAGGCGCTCGAGGCGTTCTCCCCCACGCTGTTGCCGCCCGCCTTGAAGGCCGCCCACGAGCTGGTCGTCGCGGGTGTCGCGCTGCGCCGCCTGCGCACCAGGACCGCACGCAGCGCGCTCGCGAGAGCCGGACGCGCCGCGCGCGATGCGGGCATCCCGGCGCTGATGGCGGAGGTCGAAAGCGCGTCGCTCGTGCTGAGCACGCCGGCTGCGCGTCTGCTCGCGCGTGGCGGCGAGCGCCTCCTGCTGCTTGACGAAGTCGAGGCGTTGCTGGCGTCGAAGGCGCTCGTCGTGGATGCGTGCCGTCATGTCGTGCGCGACGCGGGCACGGTGGTTTCGCTCGCGAGCCGTCCGGTGCTGTTCGCGCTTGCTCGCACGCTCGCAGAAGCGTGGCCCGACGATGTGCCGAGGGGCGTGCTCGTCGCGCGTGCGTTCCGGGCAAAGCGCGCCGACGAGTCGCATCGCGCGCGGCTGCGAGTCGAGATCGGCCGGCTTCGCGCGGCGCTCGGCACGCTGGCCGGCGTGAGCGCGACGAAGCGCGGCTTCGCACTGACGCCGCGCCGCGCCGGCGAGGTCGTCGTGCTGGCGCGGCCCGTCGAAGGCGAGCATGCCCAGGTGTTCGCATTTCTCGCGGACGGCGAGTCGTGGTCGAGCTCGGCGCTTGCGCTGGTGCTCGGCGCGAGCCAGCGCACCGTGCAACGTGCACTCGATTCGCTGGCGGCTGCGGGCAAGGTGCAATCGTTCGGGCGTGGCCGGGCGCGTCGCTGGATAACCCCGCCCATGCCGGGATTCGCAACGGCTTTATTACTCCTCCCTCCACTACCCAATGATTAGGATGGCGACATGAATCGATCAGCGGCCAGAATCATTCGTGAATATGGACCCTTTCCGGGTGTCGATAAAGTACATGGGGTGACGTATGACGGCCGGCAGGTGTGGATTGCCGTCGGCGACAGTCTGAACGCGTTCGATACGGCCAGTGGCAAACCGCTGCGCTCGATCGACGTCGCCGCCGATGCGGGCACGGCCTTCGACGGCACGCACCTGTTTCAGATCGCCGGCGGCCGCATCCGCAAGATCGATCCGCAGAGCGGTCAAGTGCTCGCGACGATCCCGGCGCCGGGCGGCGGTGGCGACTCGGGGCTCACCTGGGCGGAGGGGACGCTGTGGGTGGGGCAATATCCGGAGCGGAAGATTTATCAGATCGATCCCGAAACCGGTGCGGTGCTGCGCACGATCGAATCCAATCGCTTCGTCACCGGCGTCACGTGGGTCGACGCAGAGTTGTGGCATGGCACTTGGGAAGACGACGCCAGCGAGTTGAGGCGCATCGATCCTCGCACGGGACAGGTGCTGGAAAGCGTCGAGATGCCGGCCGGCATGAGCGTGTCGGGACTCGAGTCCGATGGCGCGGATCGCTTCTTCTGCGGAGGCGGCGGCAGCGGAAAAGTGAGAGCCGTCCGGCGGCCACGACGAGGTGACGAAGACGGCAGCGGGACCGAGGTGCCGGCCGATTCGACGAGCGAATGATCGGCAGGTTGACGTTGTTCAGCGTCAGGTTCGCATCCGACGTGGTGACCGCCACGTTGCTCGGCGAATCGATACGAACCGGCTTTGCACTCGAATCTTCATTCGCCGACGAGATGTTGCAATGAAACAATCTGGTATCTTGAGGCCGGAGAAGCATAAGAGTTGAGCGACGGCAACGAACTCGCATGCGGGCGTGGACAAGGGGGGCGAGCGGCGCGTCATTCGGCTTGCTTTCAGCTCTGTTGGCAAGGCAAAGAGCCCGTGAACCAGATGACAAATATCGCTCGCCGCACGAGGATTGTCGGCCGGCCGGAGCGCTGCCACGCGAACGCGCGCGAGGACCGCAGTCCGCTCGAGCAAGGTTGATGAGAGAAGGCTAACGATGCCCAAACACGACCCAGCGCTTCATCGTATTCAGAGAACCCCGATGACGCGGGCTCGCCGGCGGTTTCTCATCATCTGGGCGATCGTGCTGGTGACCGTGCTTGGCTGGGCGCTGGTGACGGCGCTCAGGCCGGTGCTTCAGCGCACGATCGTCATCACGACCGGCGCCGACGGCGGCATCTATCGGGGCTTTGCGGAACGCTACGCACCGATTCTGAAGCGCGCAGGTATCAAGCTCGATATCCGCAGTTCTTCCGGCTCGGTCCAAAATTATCAGCGGCTGACGAATCCAGACAGCGAATACGAAGTGGGCTTCATCCAGTCGGGCACGATCAGGCCCAAGGAAACCGATAACCTTCAGACTATCGCCGCCGTCTCATACGAACCGATCTGGGTGTTCTACCGCGGCGACGCCGTCATCAATCGGCTGGCCCAATTGCGCGGCAAGAAAGTCGGCATAGGCGTTCCCGGTAGCGGCTTGCTCAACGTCTCGCTCGTCTTACTCGGCTATAGCGGTGTCACCCGCGACAACAGCACGCTGCTGGAGCTCGACGCGCTCAACGCCTATCAACGCCTCGAAAGTGGCGAACTGGACGCCGCATTTTTTATCGGCCGCCCCGACGCTGCGATACAAACGAAGCTATTAAACAGCGATCTGAAGCTGATGAGTTTCGCCCAGGCCGAGGCCCTGGTGCAGAAATTCCCGTCGCTCTCGAAGATCATTTATCCGCGCGCCTCGACGAGTATCGTCAACGATCTGCCGCGGACCGATGTCACTTTGCTGGCCGCCACGGCGCTGCTCGTCTCCAGGGACACCTTGCACCCGGCGCTCGTTTATCTGCTGCTGGATGCGGCCAAAACGGTCCACGGCGGCGAAGATTACTTCACGCCGCTCGGCACGTTCCCCAATCTTCGTACCGAGGAATTTCCCGTTTCGGACGAAAGCACGCGCTACTTCAAATCCGGTCGCCCATTTCTTCAGCGCTACCTTCCGTTCTGGCTGGCAAGTCTGATCGAACGACGCTTCCTGATTTTGCTGCCCTTCATGGCGCTGTTGATCGGCTTGCTGCAGGCGTTGCCGCGCATGGTGGAGGCGCGGATAAAAAAGCGGCTGGTGGTCTGGTATCGGGAAATCAAATCGCTGGAAGACGAAACCTGGAAAAACACGCAGCCGACTCGCGCCCAGATCGCGAAATGGCGCGACGAGATTGAGAACATCGATGCGCATGCGAGCCTGATACGGATTCCGCATCGTTATTTCCAGGACGTTTATGCGCTGAAGCAGGCGATCGGTGTAGTGCGGGACCGGATTGCTCAAGTGGCGACTAAGATAAAGGCGTAGCGGAGCCGTTGAAAGAGCGTGATTGGGAAGCTGCATGGCGTTGCCGGGGGCAGGGTGTTTGCCCGCCAGTCGATATATCCATGCGCTATGGTGCGCATATCGTGCGGCAAGTTTGGAGACACGCGATTTCTTGCCGCGCCACCCGAAATACATGCGAGCATGAGCGCTGATGAAATTCAGCCATACATGCTGCCGGCGCCACGTGTAAGGTAGTCGTACGGCAGCCTGGGCAACGGACAGGAAAAGACGATTTGGCCGCCGCTTGCATCGTTCATGCGGCAATACTCGACAGCGAGCAGTTCGCAGATCAATGGAGCATGAATAGATGAGCGACAGATTGCAGGCGTCCGTATGCGTTGTCGTACTGCTGTTGATTGTCGGCTGGGTGCTCTACATTGGGCGCGCCGTATTCGTTCCTATCGTGCTTGGCATCATCGCGGTTTATGTGATCGTCGGTTTCACCCGATTGCTGGAGCGCATTCCTGTCGTTGGAGCGAGGATGCCGACGCAGTTGCGTTATGCGTTGTCCGTGTTCGTAATCGCGGCTGGAATATTTCTCGCTGTCGACATGCTCGTCGCGAACTACGACGGCCTCATCGCGCTGGCGCCGCGCTATCAGGAATCCGTTCTCGCGCTGATCCAGAAGGTCGCCGTCCTGCTGCATGTGGAGAGCGAGCCCACCTGGGATTCGTTGCGGCGCGACATGCTTGCCCAGTTCAACGTTCAGGCGCTCGTCGCAAGCATGCTGGCTTCGCTGTCGTCGATGATCGTCAATATCTTTGTGGTGGTTCTGTACGCCAGCTTTCTGCTCATCGAGCAGCGGACGTTCAGCGAAAAACTGACGAACATGGCCGCGAATTCGAGCAACGCCGAACGTATCAAAAGCGTCGTCACCGACATCAACCGGCGCATTGGCGCTTATCTCGCGTTGAAAACGCTGCTAGGCGTGGTGCTCGGTGGCATAAGCTGGGGTGCGATGCGCAGCGTCGGCCTCGAATTCGCCGGACTGTGGGCCGTACTGATTGCGCTGCTCAACTATGTGCCCTATATCGGCTCGGTGCTGAGCATCGTCTTTCCGACGCTCATGTCGGTGCTGCAGTTTGGCGAGGTCAACGAGGTGCTCATCGTGCTGGTGTCGCTGAGCGCGATTCAATTCGTGATCGGCAACATCCTGGACCCGTATCTGATGGGCAACTCACTGAACCTGAGCCCGTTTGCGATCCTCGCCAGCATGGCGGTGTGGTCGGCGATCTGGGGTGTATCCGGCGCATTCCTCGCCGTGCCGATCACCGTCATCGTGATCATTATTTTCTCGGAGTTCGAGATGACGAGGCCGGTCGCGATCCTGCTGTCGAAGAACGGCAGGCTGACTTACGGTGGAAGTTCGCCGGCGGTCTGAGGCGCAGAGGGAGAATCCGTTTCCAGTTTCAGCGGCCGGCAGACGAACCATTGCCCGCTCCCGCTATTTCGACCACGGAACGCGCAGCCGCAGCCCCATAGCGTCCTATAGCGGAACCGATTGGTCAATAGAGAAGTGTGCTCTGTTGAACAATAGCCATTCCCGTCCGATACTCGGAACATCGTCCCCACGCTCACAAAACTCATGGCAACGTGGACTATGGGAGCAGACCGATTTGCGACCCGCCTTTCCCGGCTCGCGTGCGGGACCGCGCAATGCTGGGGAATTCCACCGCCGTCGAAGCTTGCGGGAAAGACCCCCGAAAGGGCCGCCGAAGCACGCACGAGACTGAAGGAGCCCTGAAATGGCGCACGACGATCTGGCGGTACTCGTGGGCGTCGGGATTCTCGCGCTGGCTTGTCTGTTCGTATGCGGATTGTATGTGTACCGGAGCAGCGATACCTGCCGCAACCGCAACCGCAAACGCCGATCCGAAACGCACGCAAGCGGCGCTCAGGCGAGCGGGTCGAACCGGGAATCGTTTTCGGACGAGGCGATGATGGGCACGCAACTGAGCCATTGCTGCAAAACCTCACTCTATCGGGCCGTGTTCGGCAGCGGCCACGATGAGCGGATCGTATTCCTGATCGCCGGCAACCGCGACGACGCCCGAAAGCGCGCGACCATCGCGCTGGCCGCGATTCATGGCGTCGCCACCCACGAGGTGTCTCTGTGCAAGCTGGCCTCGTTTCGCGAGCTGATCGACATCGGCGTCAGCGAGGATGAAGACCTGCGCGTGTTCGAAATGGCCTGGAAGGGTGAAAATGTCAGTGCATGGGCCGAGCATCCGCTTTTCCTGACCGACGACTCGTCCTTGCTGGGCAAGTGGGCCGAGCTATACGCGGACCTTGCGCGGGAGCTGGCTACCAGCGCGATCGACCGCGCACGAGGTTGACGAGCGCGTATGAAAACCGGACCTAGGTAGTCCGCGAAATCGTCCAGCGTGTGAAGTCCGCCATGGCGTTGCAGATGGGCGACGATGTCGGCCGCCATGTCGCCGCGATAGAACGCATCCCGGCCACCCTCGGCGATCGCGCGCAGCGTGTTCGCAAGAAGCGGCTGGCGAGTGGTGCCGGGCAGCGGTGCGTTACCGTCGACCAGCATCGCCGCGCGAGCATTGGGGTCCCGGCCAAGCAGTTGCGCTTCATTGCGCGAGTCCAACGCGGTGCGCGGTGCGACGGCGCAACCGTGGTCGGCTAGCGGATAGCGGGCGCCAGTTCTTCGCCGAGGGAGCGGCGGCCATGGTCGCGATGCAGTACGCCGATCCCGCTGACGAGCGTGGTGTTTTTCAGCATCGCGTTGAATTCGTTGCGCATCGGTAGAGGGTAAACCGCCATGCGGTGAGCAGTAGTCAGGCGTGTTCGGGAAACCATGAGGTGCCTTGTCGGCCACCTCTCTGCAGGCGTGTGCGGGGTTGCGCCAGAGGCGACGGCCATGCCGTTCAAAGGCATGACCGCGGTGCTCATTCGGAAGAAGTTCTTTCAGGTGCAGGGCGGGTCTTCGCCGCTAGCTCTGTCTATCGGAACCGCTCGGGACGGAACGGACGCACATCGATGAACGGCGCCGCGCCGGTCATCATCTCCGCCAGCAAACGTCCGCTGACGGGGCCGAGCGTCAAGCCGTGATGATTGTGTCCGAACGCGAACCACAAACCTCGGTGCCTGGGCGCGCGCCCGATCACAGGCCGCATGTCGGGCGTGCAAGGACGCAGCCCGAGCCACGGCGCGTCGTCCAGGCGCTCGCCCAAGCCGAAGGCCGGTTTGGCGATGCGTTCGGCGCGTTCTAGCTGGATCGCCGTGGGTGCGGCTTCACGCCGCGCAATTTCGACGCCGGTGGTGAGCCGCAAGCCGCCACGCATGGGCGCAATCACGTAGCCTTCTTCCGTGTCGACCACGGGGACGGACAGGACCGTCCCCGTAGGACGATAGTGCATGTGATAGCCACGCTTCGCGCGCAACGGAATGTGATAGCCGAGCGGGGCGAACACCGTGTCCGACCACGGTCCGAGCGCGACCACCACTTCCTTCGCGCTGATTTCTCCGCTGTTGGTTTGAACGGCCCACGCGGCGCCGCGTACGCGCAGCGTGGTAGCGTCACCGTTCAGCAGCGTGCCGCCGGCCTGTTCGAATAGACGCGCATAGCCTTTCGTCAGCGCGCCCGGATCGGAGATGCTCTTCGGATCCTGCCAATGCAACGCTCCGCAAAATCCTGCGCCGATGCCCGGCTCTTTCGCGCGCAATGCAGGCGCATCGAGGGGCTGCACGCGCAGACCGTGTTCGCGCACGGCGGATTCGGCCACCTTCGTCTGATGGCCCAACTCGCTTTGCGTGCGAAATGCTTCGATCCACCCGCCGTCGTGCGCGAGTCGCCCAAGACCCGCGCGCGCGATCAACGCATCGTGCTCGGTGACGCTCGCCCGGATCAACGGCAACATATCGCGCGCCGCCACCGCCAGCCGTTCGGGTGACGACTCCCACCAGAAACGCCCGAGCCATGCGGCGAATGCGGGAAGCGCGCGGTAGTCCCAGTAAAGGTCGGTCGATTGATTGCGCGCGTAGCGCAGCAATGTGCGCAGACGGCGGGGAAAGCCGTACGGCACGATCGACGAACTCTCGATCAGGCCCGCGTTGCCGAAACTGGTTTCCTCACCGGGCCCGCGCCGGTCGACCAGCGCGACGCTGCGTCCGCGATCCTGCAGATGCAGGGCGGACGACACGCCGACGATGCCGGCACCCAATACGATTACATCGAAATCCATAGACTGGCTCTGTTCCCCGCGCCGGTTCGCGCGGGAGGGGCCTGCTGCTCGCAGGCCGGGAGGCGCTTATTTAACGAGTTATTTCGCAACGATGTCGCGCTTGAAATACTTGACCGACAAATTGCTCAGCGTGCCGTCTTTCTTCAGTGCGTCGAGCGCGGCGTTGACTTTGCTCTCCAGCGCCTTGTCGCCTTTGCGCAACCCGAAGCCGGTGCCTTCACCGAGTGTCGCCGGGTCTTTCAGCGGCTCGCCGACGATCATATAGTCACGCCCGGCCGGCTTGTCGAGAAATCCATCCTGAGCCGTCTGCGCTTCCTGCACCGCGGCGTCGAGGCGACCCGCGGTGAGATCGCTATACACCTGATCCTGGTCCTGATACGACACGATCGACACCCCCGCGTTCGCCCAGTGCTGCTTCAGGAAGTCCTCCTGCGACGACCCTTGCAGGACGCCCACGCGCTTGCCTTGCAAGCTCTTGACGTTGGGCAGCAACGGCGAGCCGTGCTTGACCACCATCACGATCGGCACGACGTAGATCGGCGGCGTGAAATCGATGCTTTGCTTGCGCTTCGCGGTGATGTTCATCGCCGAGTTGATGACGTCGAACTTGCGCGCCTGCAACGCTGGAATCAGACCGTCGAACGAGTTCTCCACCCACACGCACTTCACGCCCATCTTTGCGCAGACCGCATTGCCGACATCGACGTCGAAGCCTTGCAACTGACCGGTCGGCGACTTGCTCTCGAACGGCGGATACGCTGCCTCGATGCCGAAACGCAAAGTGCCGGCGGTTTCGGCGTTGGCTGCGCCGGCCACGCTGACCAGGGCGGCAGCAAGGCAAACGGAAAGCGAGAGCTTGAGAATCATGATGGGTCCAGGCGTAGGTGGGATCGCTAGAAAGGGGCCAAATGAAACAGCATTGAGCTTGCCGCGGAGCCATCGTATGGTCGCTGCCTTGTCGCTGTTCTGGAACATGAGTCTATTCTGGACGGTGATAATTGCAAGGCATTTCAAAAAAAATAATCCAGATTGGACTTTAAATTTAGAATCGAGCCATGCCGGACCTTTGGCACCGACCTGGAGAGCAGACACATGAACCACAGCGAAACGACAACCCCGCTCATCGTCCACGAGGAGGCGGTGCGCAACGCGCTGCCCGAACTGGACGTACGCCGTGCCTTGACTGAGATGTTTCGCGCACTGCACGGCGAGCAGGCAGTGCAGCCGCCGCAAAGCCTCACGCTGTTTCCCGCGAACGCGGGCGATTTCATCACGTACCTTGGCGCGATTGCCGACGCGAAGGTATTCGGCGCGAAGATGTCGCCGTACATCGTCACGGGCGCGAAGCCGATCATCACCGCATGGACCGCGCTGATGTCGATGGAAACCGGCCAACCGTTGATGTGGTGCGATGCCGGTCTGCTGACGACTGAGCGCACGGCAGGCGCCACTGCGCTTGCCGTCGAGCATCTCGCGGAGCCTCACGCCCGCCGGCTGGCTATTGTTGGCACCGGCGCGGTGGGACAGGCGCATCTGCGCCACATTGCGCCGTTGCGTGCGTGGGATTCGATCCACGTTTTCTCGCCGAATCTGCAGGGCAACGCCGCACAGCGTGCCGCCGTCACCGCGCTGGACCCTCGCGCGAGCGTGAGCGCGACGCTCGAAGACTGCGTCTGCGATGCGGACGTGGTGGTCTTGTGCACCTCGTCGGGCGCGCCGGTGCTGGCTGAAGGCATGCTGACGAAGCCGGCGCTGATCACGTCGATCAGCACCAACGTCGCCAACGCGCATGAGATTGCGCCTGCGTGGTTGCCGCAGATGGACGTGTATTGCGACTACCGCCGCACCACGCCCGCGAGTGCCGGTGAAATGAAGCTGGCGGCCGAATTGCACGGATGGTCGCCGCACAACATCGTAGGTGACCTGCCCGAGCTGGCGAGCGGCAAAGCGGCTAAGCCGTCGTACCAGCGGCACGCGTTCTTTCGTTCGATCGGGCTCGGACTGGAAGATGTGGCGATCGCGTATGAGCTGTTTCGATATCTGAGCGCGCGGCACCCCGTGGCAAAATAGTACGGACCAACAGGGGCGGGGGGGGGGGGGGGGGGGGCACGCGCCCCCCCCCCCCCCCCCCCCCCCCCCCCCCGCCCCAGGAACCTCCCGACCTTCATGCGAAAGACAAAATCCACCCCGGCTCGCCGACAGTTGCTCGAACGCTATAGCCGCGTCGCCGACGGTATCGCGCTGCTGTTTTTTCCCTACGTCGAAATCGTCATTCACGACCTTCACAGCCAGACCATCGCGTACATCGCCAACAATCTGTCGAAGCGGGAGTTGGGTGACGACTCGGCGCTGGAAGAGATCGATCACGTCGCGCAGCCCGGCACGATCGGTCCGTACGAGAAGATCAATTGGGACGGCCGGCGCATGCGTTGCGTCAGCACGGTGTTGCTCGATGACGAGGGCGTCGCTTCGGGCGTGATGTGCGTGAACTACAACATTGCCGTGTTCGAAGAAGTGAAGCACGTGATCGACCTCGTGATTTCGGGCGTCGGCGTGGTGAAGCAGCCGGAGGAACTGTTCAAGGACGACTGGCAGGAACGGATCAACACATTCCTCCATGGCTGGCTTCAGGAGCGCCAGTTGGCGCTCAATTCGCTGACACGCGATCATCGGCGCGAACTCGTCGCCGCGCTGTGGGAGGAGGGCGCATTCAAGGGCAAGAGCGCGGCGAACTACGTCGCGAACGTCTTGGGGATGGGACGCGCGACCGTCTATCAGCACATCAGGGATCTGCGCGACGCGGCGCAGTAGCGTCGGCCTGTTCCGCCGGTGCCGGTTCATGGCTCGCGCAAATGGGGCGGTGATGGGTCGGCGATTGGGCGGCGATGGGTCGGCGATTGGGCGCAGCGGCGCTGCGATCGGCAACGTACCGCTGCACCCAATACTTTTCACCAGAGGCTATGCCACGATTGTGGCGGCCATCACAAGGCCGCAACCCGCAATCCGACCCATTACGAGAGGTGATGAACCTCCTGCAATCCGAACACCGGCGTCGCGATACCTTCCATCCGGGCCTTCAGTTGCAGTGACAGGTACTGCGAGTAGTGGCGCGACTGATGCAGATTGCCGCCGTGGAACCAGAGCGCCGTCTGCTGCGTCGGTTTCCACATGTTGCGCTGCTCGCCTTCCCATGGCCCCGGGTCTTTGGTCGTGTTCGAACCGAGTCCCCACACCTTGCCCACCTTGTCGGCGACTTCGCGCGAGATGAGGTCGGCGGCCCAGCCGTTCATCGAGCCATATCCGGTGGCGTACACCACCACGTCCGCTTCGAGTTCGCTGCCGTCGCTGAGCAGCACCGAGTGTTCCTTCAATTCCACCACGTCGACGCCGCTTTTCAGTTTGATCTGGCCATTGGCCACCAGATCCGACGCGCCGACGTCGATGTAATATCCCGAGCCGCGCCGCAGATACTTCATGAAGAGCCCGGAATCGTCATCACCGAAATCGAGCATGAAGCCGCTCTTTTCAAGTCGATCGTAGAACTCGGCATCGCGTTGCCTGATCGCGTTGAACACCGGGATCTGGAATTCGTGGAGTATCGCGTACGGAATCGAGGCGAAGGTCAGATCGGCTTTCGGCGTCGTCATGCCGGCCGCCACGGCGCGCTCCGAATACAGGTCGCCCAGCGCCAGTTCCATTAGCGAGTCCGACTTGACGATGTGGGTGGACGAACGTTGCACCATCGTGACGTCGACACCCGCTTCCCACAGCGCTGCGCAAATGTCGTGCGCCGAATTATTCGCGCCGATCACGACGACTTTCTTGCCGCGATACCCGTCCGGCCCGGGATGTTTGGACGAATGATGCTGCTCGCCCTTGAACACGTCCATGCCCTTGAAGTTCGGCACGTTCGGCTTGCCCGACATGCCGGTGGCGAGCACGAGCTGCTTGGGCCGCAACGTGATGGCACGACCGTCGCGCTCGACTTCCACGATCCATTCGCCTTTCGCTTCGTCATAACGGGCGGACTTGCAGATGGTCGACCCCCAGTAGTTCAACTCCATCACCTTTGTGTACATCTCGAGCCAGTCGCCGATCTTGTCCTTCGGCGTGAAGACCGGCCAGTTGTCGGGGAAGGGCAGATACGGCATATGGTCGTACCAGACCGGATCATGCAGGCAAAGCGTCTTGTAGCGCTTGCGCCAGGCGTCGCCGGGTCTTTCGTTCTTGTCGACGATGATGGTCGGCACGCCGAGCTGCCGCAGTCTCGCCCCCAGCCCGATTCCGCCTTGCCCGCCGCCGACGATCAGACAGTAGGGCTGCGACGAGTGGCCGAGCGCGTCGAGCTCGGCCTCGCGATTTTCCTTCCAGCTGGTGCGCTCGGGACGCGCGCCGTGCTCGGCGCCCATCGGCCGCTTCGGTCCTTTGCGTTCTTCGTGGCCCTTGAGCTCGGCCATCGTCGTGAGCAGGGTCCAGATCCGGCCGTCCTTCAGCCGAATGAAGCCGCTGCCGCGCGCCACTTCGGTTTCGAACGTGATCCAGCCTTGGGTCACGCCATTCGCATCGGTTTGCGGCTCGGGCTCGCTTTCGGCGAGCTTCAGCTTCGACGGTTTGATCGCGCCGAGCTGCGCATTCAGCATCGCGGCGATCTGCTCGCGGCCTTCCATGGTCTTGATGTTCCAGGTGAACGCGACCAGATCGCGCCAGTAGCAATTGGGTTGGAACAGTTCGACGGCCGCTGCCGTATCGCCGCGTTTCAGCGCGGCTTCGAGCGATTCCAGAACGCTGGAGATGGGCCGGTTGGCGTTGTTTTCAGACATGGTTGCTCCTCCATACAATACGGATATCTAACTTCGATGGACAGGCGGGTTCTGCGCCCGCTAAGGGAATCGTTGCGGCGTTGCTAACACTTGTGCGGCGGCAGGATGCCGAGCTTGGCAATGCGCCGGTACAGCGTCGCGCGTGACATGCCCAGCGCTTGCGCGGCTTGCTCCGCGCGCCACTTCGCATCGCCCAAGGCCGCGACGATGCGGTTGCGTTCGAGCGCGTCGCTTTCGGACATGGCGGAAGGCGGCGCGGGCGTGGCCGGTGATGCGGCGGCGCCGCGCGGCGGCGGTGCCGGCCGCTTCGGCATACGCGCGACGGGCGGCGGCCGCACGCGTGCATACAGCGTGGAACCGGTGTCGTTCAATCTGAGCGAGACGAGGCCGCGGCTCGCCTTGGCGTCGAACAGACGCTCCGCCGGGACGTCGAAAAGCTCGGTGACGTGGCGCGGCAACCGCGTGAGGGCCGGCACGCATTCGCGCGCGCGCCGGTTCGCGGCGATCGCGTTGCCGCACGCGTCGATCGCAATCAGGATTTCCGGCTGCGCCTCGACGTAGTGGCGATTGCGGTGCGCGAGCAGCACCCAGCAATCGGTGGCCGCATTGAGGAAGTACGCGTCCTCGATCAACAGCGCGCTTTGCCGCACGATGTGATTGACGAGCCGCTGGCTCTCGCGCTCGTCGGGCGAGCGTACCGCCGACGCATCCAGCACGCCGAGCAATTCGCCGTGCAAGCCGAAGATTGGCGAGGCGCTGCAAGTCAGCGTGGTGAACGCCGCGCGAAAGTGATCCGTCCTGTGAACGGTGATCGGTTCCGCGTCGAGCAGCACGGAGGCGACGCCGCACGTGCCTTCTTCGCTCTCCGACCAGCACGAACCGAGATAGAGGCCCGCGCGCTTGAAGTCGTGGCGACGATCGCGATCGACACGATAGTCGATGGTCACGCCTTGCGCGTCGGTGAGCATCACGCAGTAGTCGGCTTCGCGCACCATTTCATGCAGCCGCGACAGACACTGGCCCGAGGCTCGAAGGAAAGTTTCTTCGCGATGCTGCACATCGCGCAATTCGGGAACCGTGAGCACGCGTGGACCGGCGGCTGCGCCGGGGTCGAGATGGTATTGCTCGAGCGATCGCCGATACGACGACGCGAGCCGTTTGCCGTCGGCGCCGGGCCGCACCGTCCGCCCTTCGATGACGTTGCAGATGCGGTCGATATGCTGGGTCGACGGAACATACGGCATCACGAACCTCCGGGCGAATTCAGCGCGAGCAAGGGTGCAGAAGGCATTGTGCGCCACTTGTGGCGCCATATGTCTGCGCTGCTGAAACGTACAGACGTTTTTTAGCACGCGTGCCGCGAGAGATCACACTGCAGTGCACCATGGCCGTGTGTGAGATTTTTTTCTCAACGATTCATTCGCGCCGCGCCCTTGAATCGGGCGGCTGCGTCTCCCGAAGCGCCTCGGGCCAGATCACTGGAAGCGCGAATAGCGCGGTCGTGCATCACGATGCAGCGATTGGAGTACGCGGCGGGGCGGATGAGGGTCGCGCCTTCGCGACGCATCTACTGAGAATGACCGGCCGCAGTGTCAGCAACAAACTCATCGGCGAACGCGACGCGTCGATCGCAGGATTTGCTTAAGGTGGAGACGCATGGCGGCGATACAGGTCATGGTGGGCCGGCGCGCCCGGTCAGTTGCCAAGAATGTGAGCCGGCCAGCGCATGCAAAGCGAGCCGGATCAGCTTCAAACGCGAGCCGCTACACCTGGCGGCGTCGCCGGTCTGATTCGAACGTTCGTGTCGCGGT
Source organism: Paraburkholderia fynbosensis (assembly GCF_902859935.1). Taxonomy (GTDB): domain Bacteria; phylum Pseudomonadota; class Gammaproteobacteria; order Burkholderiales; family Burkholderiaceae; genus Paraburkholderia; species Paraburkholderia fynbosensis. Next base: position 317,258 of record NZ_CADIKI010000005.1, on the reverse strand, counting down.
TGGGTGGCAGGCTCACGGACAGGATGAAGTGGTGCAAGCCGATGCACTATGTGACCAGCGTGGCGCGCGTGCTGCTGCTTGACCCGCCTTCGTCCTAATGCTTCGGATTCCGATACGTCTCTCGATCACATTGAGCGTAACCGTGATCGTCGGTCTTCGCGCAGTGGCCGATCCGACGGATTTCCTTCTTCTCTTCGAGGGGCGAATAACGGAGGAGTGTCGTTGAGCGGCAGCGTGCCCGAGGCGAGCCAGGTCGATCTCGCGATCAACACGGCGGGGGGCGTGCCTGTGTGCAGTCCCTCGATAGCCGGCTTGCGGTGTGCAGTGAAATCATCGGGCGCGGCGGTCAGTAGGCTCATGCAGACGTCTGACCGACGCCACGAGCAAGCTCGCGCCAATCATGAAAGACGGCGAGATCTTCAGGAATACGCCGACTGGCATGACATGAGTGCCGCGCGTTCTCTCTCGCAGATTACAGCCCCGCTGCGTAACAGTGTTGCAACGCATAGGCGGCTTTCCTTATGCCTGAATCGCCGGACGGATAAATACGCGGCCCCGAGATCAAGCCGGCATCGACGGCCTGCTTCAGCGCGAAAGCTGGGCCGCCGGCATCACGCACGGTGGTGAAGCCACGCAGCAACGTACGCTCGGCTTCGGCGCTCGCCGCAAGGTGAACGAAGGCCATGTCGGACTGGAGGATCGCCTGAATGGGCAGTGACGCGAGCAACGAGTGCCAGTGTATGTCGATCATGCCGGGCATCATGACCATGCCGTGGCAGTCGACCACCATCTTGCCCTCGGTCGACGCGGGTTGTGCCCCTGGCCCAATTGACCGATGCTATTGCCCTCGATAACCATGTACAGCCCATCACGCAAGGTCGAGGATTTGCCGTCGAAGAGCCGGAAGTTCGTGAAGACCACCCGCTTCGGGGGGGGCGGGGGGCTAGCGCTTTGCGCGTTGCTGAGGCCGGGCAGAACGAGACTCAAAATTCATCAGGTACAAGAGGAACCTGTCGGTGATCGATGCAGTACTAATAGAAAGGAATGCTTGACTGTTGCAAAAGGGCACCTGGCAAAATTTGCTTGCGATAGCCCAAAAAAAGGGGCTATTCTCATGACACGCAACTGCGTCGACAAATCTCTGGCAATAAGACAGAAAAATTTAACAGTATCGGAGAGCGAGATGGACCGAATGAGTACTCGAGTTGATCCATTCACAAGTATTGGCGGCACTTTCCATCGCGGCTCCGAATGCAGCAGGACATGAACGATTTCATGTGATCGATGCGCTGGGTTGGCCGTCTTTCGAACAACCACAAGCCGTGCAGTAGCGAGTCTGAAATTCAGCATCAAAACTGCGTGTTGAACTTCATGACCGACACCGCCGGGTTCGATCCCTTCACTTGCCGACGGAGAAGCCGAAATGATCGAAGTGTCAATGCGGTGCATGACCAAGCTGCTTGCGGGTTCTGCGCTATCGCTGTGTGCCGTGACGGCCATGGCGGACGATACGCTGAGCCTTTCAGAGAGCCTCTTTGCCCTTGCCGCCCCAGAGATCCAACCCGGCCCGTCCGGTACGCCCAGTCCGTGGCGCTTTTCCGTGGGCGCCGGTGTCGTGAACCTGCCAAAATTTCCAGGCGCGAGCGGCACGAAATGGGAGGTCGTGCCGGCAGTGAGCGTCAGTTACGACCGCTTCTTCATTGGCGCCAATCCGGATGCCGCATCCTTCCTGTCGCTCGGTGCTTACCTGTATCGCGATAATAACTGGCGCGTAGGCGCGGCCATCACTTACGACGTCATAGAGCCGCGTAACGAATCCGACGACTCGCGACTGCATGGCCTCGGCGATGTCAAGCGGACTGCGCACGCCGAGCTATTCGGTGTCTATACCTATCAGTTCGTCACTGCGCGCGCGAGCGTGTTGACCGATATCGCGGGCAACGACCGCGGCACCGTGGTGACTTTTGATGTGCTGGGCAAATACGAGCCGATGCCGGGATTGACGCTCAGCGCCGGACCCGGACTGACGTGGGCGAGCAGCGACTACAACGAAACCTATTTCGGTGTGAACGCGGAGCAGAGTGCCCGCTCTGGTTTGCCGGGCTTTTCGGCCAGTTCCGGGTTGAACCAGTTGCGCTTCTCGGTCGGCGGTATTTATCGGATTGGGAGGCACTGGAATGTCGGCGCCAATGCCGCATTCGCGTGGCTGCGGGGCGACGCAACCGACAGCCCGATCACCGAGAAGACGAGCCAGATATCGTATGGCATCTTCTGCACCTATCTCTTCTGAGTCGGGCGAAGCGTGCTGCCGGTTGTCATGTGAATGCGCGTTGCGCGCAATGCTGTAGCGATCCGGCTCGCCACGCCATGGGGTGAGCCGGGCCGACTTCACTGCCCGTAGACGTCGAAGTCGAAATACTTTTTGGCGATTTTGTCGTAGGTGCCGTCCGCGCGCGTGTCGGCGATCGCCTTGTCGATCTTCTCCTTCAACTCGGCGTCGTCCTTGCGCAAACCGATCGCGGTGCCGCTGCCCAACGTCTTCGCGTCGTAGAGCGCATTGCCGGCGAATGCGAAGTCTTTGCCTCGGGGCGTCCGCAGGAAGCCGACTTCGGCCTGCACGGCGTTCTGCAACGATGCGTCGATACGACCGGCAATCAGATCCGCATAGACGAGATCCTGATCCTGGTACGACACGATGACCGCGCCGGCCGGTTCCCAATACGTCTTTGCATACGTCTCCTGGATCGAGCCCTGCTCGACGCCGATGTGCTTGCCCTTCAGCGCTTCCGGTGTCGGTACGATCGGCGAGCCCTTCTTCGCCACGAGGCGCGTGGGGATGCGGAATACCTTCGACGAGAACGCGATCTGCGCCTGGCGCGCCGGGGTCATCGACATCGTCGAGAGCACGCCGTCGAATTTGCGGCCCTTCAGCGCGGGAATCATGCCGTCGAACGAGTTTTCGACCCACACGCATTTTGCGTTCAGGCGGCGGCAGATCTCGCTGCCCAAGTCGATATCGAAGCCGACGAGCTTGCCATCGGCGGCTTTCGATTCGAACGGTGGATAGCTCGCATCGACGCCGAAGCGCACGGTCGACCACTCCTTCGCGATGGCGCTGCCGGACGATACGGCGAGTAGCGCCATTGTCAGCGTTGCAAGCATGGTTTTCATGTTTTTCCTTTTCATCACTCTTTAAAAACCGCACGACGTGAATGGACGAACGCCAACGGACGTCAGGCACGCTGCTGCGCCGGGACCATTGGACGAGTCTAAAGCGGCGCGCAAACCTGCCATTCGAGCGCAAATTGCCCGAACAGGCAAATGTATTAAACAAATCGAATCATTCGAATCGCGCATATGGGCGGCGACGCGGATTCTACCGGCATCGCCGTGAATGCGCGGAAGTGACTGAATCCGCGATGCGTGTCGATGAGAGCGAGCAGCAAGATCAGGGACCGCGCGTCCCGCAGCGCCGCACGCATTCCCACCGCTTGACTTGTATATGCCTGAAGAGGTATATAAGAGATATGGAGTCGACATTTGCCATCATCGCCGAGCCGAACCGCCGCGCCATCCTGAGTCTGCTTGCCGCTTCCGAGCAGTCCGTGGGTGATATCGAGGAGAAGCTCAATCTCTCGCAGCCGTCTGTCTCGAAGCACCTGCGGGTGCTCCGGGAGGCCGGCTTCGTGGAAGCTCGCGTTGATGCACAACGGCGTCTATACCGGCTCAATCCGGAACCGTTGATGGAGATAGACGCCTGGCTCGCTCCGTTCCGCCGATTCTGGTCGGTCCACCTCGACGCTCTCGAGCGTCACCTCGATCAGATCGATCCTGCACCGCGCAGCAAGGGGAAGAAACGATGAGCAATCGCGACGAATACATGCCGGGCCCTGCCGCCGGCGCCGAAGTCAGAAAGGATGCGGAGAAGTGGACGCTCGTTGTCGTCCGCGAGTTGCGCCATTCGCCCGAGAAAGTCTGGACGGCGTTGACCGATCCGGCCAGTCTGCGCGAATGGGCGCCGTTCGATGCCGACCGCAGCCTTGCTTCGGTCGGTCCCGTCAAGCTTTCGACGGTCGGAACGCCGACGCCGCAGATCTCGGAGACCGAGGTGACGCGTGCCGACGCGCCGAATCTGCTCGAATATCGCTGGGGCGGCAATGATATGCGGTGGACCCTCGAGCCGCTCGGCGACGGCACGCGTCTCACGCTCTGGCATAACATCGATCGCAACTTCATCTCGATGGGCGCAGCCGGATGGCACATTTGCCTCGACGTGCTCGAGAGGCTCGTGGCCGGTGATCCGATTGGGCGTATCGTTGGCGGCGACGCGATGCAATTCGGCTGGCCGCGCCTGAACACCGAGTACACAAAGCGCTTTGGTCTCTGATACGAGGAGCACGGTGAGGGGCAAAGCCGAGATCGAAGTCGTAGTTAATAAGAAGGCTCGCCCCCAATCAGCTCGATATCCGAAAGATCAGGAGGAGAAGATGAAAAAAACGGAGCCGACCGAAGGTCAGCCGGCATCTGAATTGATCGACAACAGAATCGCCGAACTCGGAGATTGGCGCGCAGAGACGTTGAGCAGGATGCGCAAGCTCATCAAGGAAGCGGACCCCGCCGTCGTGGAGGAATGGAAGTGGATGGGCACGCCCACGTGGTCGCATGATGGGATCATCTGCACTGGCGAGTCGTACAAATCAGTCGTGAAGCTTACCTTCGTCAAAGGGGCTTCGTTGGAGGACCCAGCCAGCCTCTTCAACGCGAGTCTGGACGGAAATGTTCGACGCGCGATCGACATCCACGAAGGAGAGCAGGTCGACGCGCGCGCGTTCAAGACGCTCATCCGTGCCGCCATCGCCCTTAATACCGCCGCTGTAAAAGCAAAGGCCGCAAAAAAGCCGGCGCGCACGAAGTAGGCGTCAAAAACGCGAACGACGCGCCGCTGCCCGAAGCGTCTTATCGCCAGACGCGCTCCGGGCAACGCGGCGCACGCTTGCCCGCCGGACGCGCTCAGTCAGGTATCTCTGGCTCGACCAGCCTCGCCAGTTGAGCGAGCGATTCCTGCCAGCCGAGGTAGCACATCTCCACCGGAATGACCTCCGGCACGCCTTCCTGCACGATGGCGATGTCGGTGCCGCAGGACACCTGCCGCAATGAAATGGTGACGTGCATCTGGCCGGGCAGGTTCGGATCGTCGAAGCGGTCGAAGTAGCGGATTTTCTCGTTCGGCACCAGTTCGATGTACTCGCCGCCGAACGAGTGGCTATGGCCGGTGCCGAAGTTACGGAAAGACATCTTGTGGGTGCCGCCGACGCGGGCATCCATGTGGTGGACCTGGCAGGTAAAGCCGTAGGGAGGCAGCCACCGCACGATTGCATCGGGTTCGAGGAAGGCCCGGTAGATGCGCTCGGGCGTGGCGCGCAAGACGCGGTGAAGATGAATGGTTCCGGTAGTCATGATGTGCTCGCCTTTCACTAGAGAAGTTGGACTTACTTCTACGACGAATCGGCAATGCGGGTATCGACATGGATTTGCTCAGGGAAAACCCATGGATGCCGTCAATCGTACTCGGAAAGGCGAGCCGCGCGGCGAGGGGCGCCGCTCACGGTGACGACGGTTGAATACAGTACACGACGGTCGCGGCTGTGATCCGTATCGAGCAAGGGTGAGCCGCGCCGAGCGCAATGTGTTCAGATTCCTGCTTCAACGCGCGGCTTGCGACCGGCGGAACCATGTGTCGAACGTGACCGAGCCGAGACGCGGATTTGCACCAGGCACCAGCGTGTCGTCGTACAGTTCGGCGCCGAAGTAGCGCGCGTGCGGATCCGCGACCACCTTGCGCGGATCGTGCGTCGCGCTCAGGAAATGCTCCACGAGTTCGGGCAGCCGAATCCGCTCCGGACCCGCCACTTCGACGACGCCGTTCAGCGGCTTGCCGAGCGCATAGTCCGCGACCGCGAGGGCGATGTCGTCCGAGGAGATCGGCTGGATGTACGCGGTCGGAAGCCGCACGGTGTCGCCTTCGGTGCCCGATTGCACGATGCCGCCGACGAACTCGAAAAATTGCGTCGACTGGATGATCGTGTACGGCACGCCTGACGCGCGAATCAGTTTCTCCTGCGCGATCTTGCCGCGGAAATAGCCGCTTTCTGCGAGCCGCTCGGTGCCGACCACCGACAACGCGACGTGATGCGTGACGCCCGCGGCAATTTCGGCCGCGAACAGATTGCGGCCGGACGTTTCGAAGAATTCGAGCACGGCCTTGTCCTCGAACGACGGCGAGTTGGCCACGTCGACGACGACCTGCGCGCCGCGCAGTGCGTCTGCAAGTCCCTCGCCTGTGATCGTGTTGACACCCGACGCGGGCGACGCCGCGATCACGTCATGACCGCGTGTACGCAGGTCGTTGACGACTTTGCTGCCGATGAGTCCGCTACCGCCAATGACGACGATTTTCATGATGTCCTCTCGATGAGTGTTCGTGCGGCCGCACGGGCCACGGATATGTCTCGGAGTGTGGCGCGCGCATCGCACACGATGCGTCGCAGTTGGGCTGTATCGGAGACCTGATTTATCTGGTCCTCGTACGAGGTGAATAGTAGGCGTCGGACGCGGCGCCCGGTAGACTCGCGCCGCGACTCGCACTGTTGCCGTGACGACACCAGTCAGCGCGCGTGCGCCGCGGGCAATGCGGAAAGTTCCGGGAATGCGGTCATGCAGTCGAGGTCAAGCGCGCGCGTTTGTTCTGTCATGTAATCGACGAATACACGGATACGCGCGGGAAGATGTTTGCGGCTCAGATAGCAGATGTAGTGGCCGCGATCGTCGGGTGCGTATTGCTCGAGGCAGGACCGCAGCCGCCCGTCGCGCAGCGCGTCGCAGACCTGGTACGCGGCGAACTGCGCAATGCCCGAGCCGTCGCGCACGGCTTGCAGCACGAGGTCCGGATCGTTGAACGTGTGTGGGGCGTTGGGCGTCATCCTGTGCGGCAGGCCGTTGACCTTGAACTCCCATTCGGCGATGCGTCCCGACGCCGCCCGCAAGTTGATGCAGCGATGCGCCGCCAGCTCCGCCACGCTGCGCGGCAAGCCGTGCTCGCGTGCGTAGGCGGGCGACGCGCAGACGATCATCTGCATCGGAATCAACTGCTTGGCGACGACCTGACTGTCCTCCATGCGTCCATCGCGGAAAGCGACGTCGACGCGGTCGGCCGTGAAATTGGCCGGATTATCGTTGAGCAGCATGTCGAGCGCGATATCCGGGTAGCGCTCGTGAAAACCGCGCAACAGCGGCGCGACGATCGCACGGCCGAAGCCGCTTGTCGAACAGATGCGTAATTGCCCGCGCGGCGGCCCGCTGCGAAGCTCGCGCATTTCCTCCAACGCCTGCACGATGCGCTCAACGCCCGGATGGCAGTTCTCGTAGAAAAGTTCGCCTTCGCGCGTGAGCGAGGTGCTGCGGGTGGTGCGCAGAAAGAGGCGCGCATCCAGTTGCGCTTCGAGCTTCTGGATGTTGCGGCTCACGGCCGAGCGGCCGATGCCGAGCCGGTCGCCGGCCTTGGCGAAACTGCCTTCGCTGGCGACCGCCAGAAACGCGATGACGCCCGCGTAGCTGGTGGCGAAGCTGCTGGCGAGCGAATCCTCGCAAGCGGGGGCGGAAAGGGAAGAGGGTGCCGATGGTCGGCGAAACGCGTGCGTGTCAGGCATGGCGGGTCGGGTCGAAGGTGTGCATATCCTCAAGACGGGCGACGCGCGCGCGCTGTGACACGATCCGCCATTTTTTGTTCGGCGGACGATGTCACAGGCGGGTGGATCACTTCACTTCACCGGCGTCAGCACCGGCGCGTTTTTATTCTTCAGCAGCAGGACGAGAAACTTCGCCGGCTGCGTGGCGCTGGCGTTCCGGCCGACCGTGTGAATGTCGTTCGGCCCTTCATAGAAGCTCTGCCCAGGCGTCAGCGTCACTTCCTTGCCGCCCTTGACACCCATCACGATCGACCCTTCCAGCACATAGATGAAGCCATGCGCATCGTGCCGATGGACGGGATCGGCGGCGCCGGGCGGGTAGACGACCGTGATCATCAGCGCTTCCTTGCCGGGATAGTCCGCAAGCGGCTGCTCCATCACAGGTGTGACGATCGCTTCGGGCGCGGCGCTGGCCGGCTCCGCAAACCACGCCGAGCACAGCAGCGGCATCAGCAACGCGAGTTTTTTCGAGCTCGACATGACGTTTCTCCTGTAAAGGCCGCGCGGGCGCGGCCGTCACTCATGCAAGGCCGGCCTTGTCGAGACCGAACGCTTTGTCCGACGAGCCCGGCACGGTCTTGAAGGCGACGTTCGCGCGGTTCCAACCGTTGATCGCCATCACGTCATAAGTCAGATCCGACAGTTCCTTCTCCGAAAACTGCGTGCGGACGCGCTCGTAAATGTCGTCGGGAACGCCTTGTTCGGGCAGGCGCGTGAGGATTTCGGTCCACGCGAGCGCGGCCCGTTCGCGCGGCGCAAACAGCGTCGATTCGCGCCAGGCGGCCAGATGATGCAGGCGCAACTCGCGCTCGCCGTGGATCTTCGCCTGCTTCACGTGCATGTCGACACAGAAGCCGCAGCCGTTCATCTGCGAAGCGCGGACCGCGACGAGATCGCGGACCGATTCCTCGATGGCGCTGTCGCCCAGCAGGTTGCTGAACTCGAGAAACTTCTTGAACAGTTCTGGCGATTGCTGAATGTAGTTGATGCGTTGGCTCATGATTTTCTCCTGGCGGGAATGAAGCCGGCGCCCTTCGGCGACCGGGGCATCGGTGTCGGCGATGTGCCGTACGGAAACCATGGTAGGTTCCGCCGCCCGAGCCCGGTAGACACGCCAGGATGCTCACGCTGTTGCCTGCTCGACACCAATCGCGCCAGCGCCTGCCGCCGGGGAGAAAATCTTCAGCAAGCTCCGAATGCGGCCGCGAGACGCACGAGCTTGGCAGGATTGCGCTGTATCTGGATGCGCACGATCCGCTCGCCATCGGTCTCGTACGACTGTGCCGATTCCAACGTGCCTTCGATGAAGCGCAACAGTGCCCACTGTCCGTTGAGTACCGCGAGTTCGATGCGCAGGTCGTTGCCAAAGCGCCGGCTCGCGGCGTAGAACAGTTGCGCGATGCGCCTGCCGCCGACCATCGGTTTCGGGAAGCTCGGCACGCGGCCGCCGCCATCGCCGACGAGCACGGCGTCTTCAGCGAGCATGCCGTTGATGGCCGCGAAGTCGCCGCGCTCCAACGCCTGTGCGAACACTTGCAGCAATCGCAGATGGCTTTCGCGCGACACCGCGAAACGCGGCCGCTCATCGCGCAACTGCGTTTTTGCACGGCTCACCAACTGACGGCAAGCGGCTTCGCTTTTGCCGATGGCGTTTGCCACTTCGTCGTAGTCGGCATCGAAAACTTCTCGCAGCAGGAATGCTGCGCGCGCCTCGGGCGTCAGTCGTTCGAGCAGCATCAGGAACGCAACCGATACGTCGTCCGCGCGCTCCTTGATCTCCTCGGGCGTGACCGGTGACTCGATGATGTGCGGCTCCGGAAGCCAGATACCGGCGTAGTGCTCGCGCTGCACCTTGGCGGCGCGCAAGCGGTCGATCGACAAACGCGTGGTGACCGATACGAGCCATGCTTCCGGATTGTCGATGGCGGCGCGCTCGGCGCCATGCCATCGCAGCCATGCGTCCTGGACGACATCTTCGGCTTCCGCAACCGACGCGAGCATCCGGTACGCGATGCCCTGCAGTCGAGGGCGAAGCTTGTCGAAGATGTGGGTCGCGTCATCCATTGGGGTGGGCTCTTGATGCGGCGTGTCGAGGGAGGAGGGAGTGCGCTTCATCGTCAGGATCATAGGAGAGGATCATCAGCGACAGTTGCAAGTCCGCTGAGCAAAGAGTGACGGCCGTTCAGACCAGTCGCTTTTCAAACCAGTGATGGGCATACGGTTCCGCGCTGAACGCATCGACTTCGACGTATCCAGATTGCCGGTAGAGCGCAATCGCCTCACCCAGAGTTCGATTTGTCTCCAGGCGAATAACGCGCACTTTGGCCTGCCGAGCGCGTTTCTCCGCCTCGACCATCAGTCGGCGGCCTACACCCATACCGCGGGCGGAAGGGCTCACCCACATTCTTTTGAGCTCGGCTGGCGACTTCTTATGAAATTTCAGCGCGACGCAGCCGATTGGCTTTCCATGGAGTCTCGCGACGATCAATGCGCCTGCCGGTGCCTTCAGTTCATGCGCATCCGCCGACAGGCTGCTGGACGGGTCGAATCCTCCTTCAAAGCGCTGATCAAGCTCGCCAAAATACTGTTCAAAGCACCATCGCGCGTCATCAGTGTCGGGATCCTCTAGCGCGAAATTCACAAGGGATGCCTGCAGCAAACGCTCAACCTCGGACATGGCTGCGACCAGTCTTCGACGCTGTTCATCGCCGAGCGGTTCGAGCGCGCGCAAAGCGACCTCGTCAGAGAGCCGTTCGAGTTCGGCCCTTTCCATGAGGCCTCTCTGAGTGAGGCAAACCCGGCGTACCCGCCGGTCGTCCGAATGAGCGAGAACAGCAACAAGTTTTTGCCGTTCAAGAGATGCCAACGTCCGGCTGACATAGCCTGAATCAAGATTTAGACGCGCGCGCAGAGCGCGAATATCCGCACCTTCGACACCAATCTCCCATAGCAGGCGTGATTCACCCATCGGGCGTCCCCTTCCGAGGAAATGGTCATCGATAGCGCCAATGCTTTCGGCGACTATGCGGTTAAAGCGACGGATGTGGAGAATGTCGGATTCCATATTTCTGACTTTAGTCAGAGATATGGAATCCGTCAACATAAAGTCGAGCAATGCGGTGCCTTGCGCCGGAACGACGGATCCTCGTTGACAGGATTGACTTCCGGATCAGCCTCGGCGTCGTAGCCATTCTGTCGCGAGTGAGTTCACCAGTCGTCCGACTCATGCGTACCGGTCGCACCAGTTTTGCAACCAAAGAGTGGTCGCGCATCAATGAAGGCCCACAACAGCTGCGATTTCAGGCAAACGCCGGCTGGCTCTTGACGCTCGGGCGTTCGCGCATTCTCGCGTACCAGGCGAGAAGGGCTTCGCACTCTGCGGGCACCGCCAGCTTCACGATCGACGCAAAGACCAGGCCGCCGATGACGGTGATGTCGGCCATCGAGAATGCATCCCCGGCGACAAACGGCTGTTTTTTCAGAACGTCATTGAAGTACTGCATGCCCCTGAGGGCTTTGTCGCGCTGACGAAACCCCCATTCGGGGTTCTGATAAAGCTCGACTTCGGGCCCGAGCCCAGGCGTGGCGTGGTGGAAATAGACACTGATGGCGTCGAGCAATTCCAGCTCGGCGCGCTTGCTCATCATGTGGATCACGCCCTTGTCGAGCGGTGTTTTACCGGTCAGCGTGGGTGCGCCATCGAGCGCATCAAGGTATTCGGTGATGGCGGTGCATTCGGCGATGCAGGTTCCGTCGTGGAGTTCGAGGACCGGCAGCGTACCCGAGTAGTTTTTCCCTGAGATGAACTCGGGCCTTTTGTGCTCTCCCGTGTAAAGATCGACCATCACGAACTCGACGCGCGATTGCAGATTCTTTTCGGCCAAGGCGATACGCACGCGTGTCGGATAAGGTCCCTTGGGGAAATCGTAAATCGTCATGATGGGGAGTTTGGTTACATCGAATTGAATGACGCCTGATGTCATGCTTACCTCTCCAGGTGGCTGTTACTCGGGTTCGGAGGGTAGGGGAGCCATCTACCTACCTAACGTTTGTTAGGTTTACGATAGAGGGTATAATTCGCTATGTCAACAGTCATTCCAGTTTGCGGAGGCGGTCGTAGTGAAGAACGATTCGGGCTTGAGCTCCAGGGAACGAATCCTGGTGGCTGCTACAGAGATTGCGCAAGCGCACGGCTATAGCGGCCTGAATTTTCGTGATCTGGCTGATGCTGTCGGCATCAAGGCCGCGAGCATCTATCATCACTTCGCAAGCAAGTCCGATCTCGGCGCAGCGGTGGCGAGGCGTTATTGGGAAGACTCGGCAGCCACGCTGGATGCACTTTGGGCCGAATCCGCGAATCCGATCGACTGTCTGCGCCGCTATCCGGATACCTTTCGCAAGGCACTGGAGCGTGGTAATCGCATATGCCTCTGCAGCTTCATGGCCGCCGAATCTGATGACTTGCCGGCGGCGGTGACGAAAGAGGTCCAAACCTTTGCTGATGTGAATGTTGCATGGCTGAGCAAGGTGCTAGCCGCCACGGCCCTTGCCCGCGCCGAGGAGCGCGCGGGGCGTGCTCGCGCCATCTTCGCGGCCGTCGCTGGCGCTCAACTCATCGCCAGGAGTCGCGCGGATGTCTCTGTTTATGATGGGTTAATTGAAAGCTACCGTATCGCTGGTCTTTTGCCGGCATAGCAGAAAAAAGTCGGTACGACGCCTCCTGGCCTTCGAGGTGCAGATGCCGGTGGGCCGGATGGGCGAAGCGAGCGATATCGCCACAGCGGCGCTATTTCTGGCGACTGACATTTCGCGGTACATGTTGGGCGCGCAGGCGGTGATCGACGGCGGCATCTTGCTGCTCCAATGTCTCGGCTCAGGAGCCTCGCATTTTTATTCGGCCACCGCCAGCCGAAAGAGGCGGCCACGGCGTCACATCTCGACTCTATCGTGTCAGCAAGCGGTCGGTCGGCTAGCAGCTAACGTCATCTATCGGCTAGCCCGTTATGGTTTTCGACGCATCCCACACCAACATGATCTGGGTGATAGAGACATCCATGACGGCGTGGCGAATACCGTCGCGCGCGAGGGTGGACAGGCCTAACAGGAACGCGTCGAAAACGGTCGCCAGTGCTCGAACATCAATATCGGCGCGCAGTTCTCCACTGTCGACACCCCGTTGCACACATGCGGTGATGCCTGCTCGCGTCCGCGCCCGCGAGCGTGTCAACGGCACGGTCACGCCCGCGTTTTCTTCGGTTGGAGCGCTCATGGCGCCCAGGCCGACCATGCAGCCTTTTGGGTGTCCGCGCTCGCACTGCATCCTGGCCGAACTGCGCAGTGCCGTTTCGATGGCATCACGCGGAGCGAGATTGGTGTCCCATAGAGATTCCGTCACCTGTGCAAAGGTAGACAGGTAGAGCGTCGTGCATTCCTGAAACAACGCCTCCTTGGAACCGAAGGCCGCGTAAAAGCTCGGTGCGGAGATCCCGTTGCTGATTCCAGCCTTCAACTGGCTCAGCGACGTCGATTCGTAGCCGTTCTGCCAAAAGATGTGCAGCGCTTGCTCGACCGCCTTGTCTCGGTCGAACGTCCGTGGGCGTCCCATGGTCGCCATGTCGAACTCCGGGAAAATTCGATAACTTAAATACTAAACGATACATAACTCGTTGACAATCTTGCCTTCGGGCGATTAATGTACCGATCAATACATATGTAGGCGAAAGACGTAAGCTCGTTTTAGCGGACAACGCTGGTTTCCTACTTCCCGTATCAGCTCTAGCGCGCGTGCAGATAGAACTTTTCTCCCACATATGTACCGATTGATACATATAAAACGCTGGATCCAGGGCCAGGCTGATGAAGCCCTCCCATCATTGAGAAAACATTGTGACGACTTTGACTTCAACGGCTAGCACGACCAAGGACGACCGTTTGCCGATCACTGCGCTCCTGGCGCTGGCCATGACCGGCTTCATCTGCATCATCACCGAAACCCTGCCGGCGGGGCTGCTGCCGCAGATAGCGGCTGGCCTCGGCATGTCGACCTCGCTGGCGGGCCAGACCGTCACGGCCTATGCCATGGGTTCGCTGCTTGCAGCCATCCCGCTGACCATTGCCACGCAAGGCTGGCGACGGCGCAACGTGCTACTGCTGACGATCATCGGGTTCCTGGTATTCAACTCGATCACGGCACTATCGTCGAACTACTGGTTGACGCTTGCGGCTAGGTTCTTCGCAGGCGTGTCGGCGGGTCTGGCGTGGAGCCTGCTGGCCGGCTACGCGCGCCGCATGGTGCCGGCGCACCAGCAAGGCAAGGCGTTGGCCGTGGCGATGATCGGCTCGCCGATCGCGTTATCGCTGGGCGTTCCCCTGGGAACATGGTTAGGTACCGCCATAAGCTGGCGCAGTGCATTCGCCCTCATGTCGGCGCTGACCCTGGTGCTGATCGTGTGGGTACTTGCGACGGTACCCGATTATCCGGGGCAGGCCAGTCACGAGCGACAGCCCTTGCGCAGAGTGTTCACGACACCAGGTGTGCGGCCCGTGCTGGCCGTCGTGATCGCCTGGATGCTGGCGCACAACATCCTCTACACCTACGTCGCGCCATTCGTCGCGCAGGCTGGACTCGCCGCGCATGTGGACGTGGTGCTACTGATCTTCGGTGTAGCCGCACTGGTCGCCATCGGCGTCGCAGGCCGCCTTGTCGATCACCACCTGCGCGCCGCCGTGCTGGCCAGTCTGGCGATCTTCGCCGTCGTGTCCCTGCTGTTCGTCTGGCTGGCACGGGTCCCGGCCGCCGTATATGCCGGCGTGACCGTGTGGGGGCTGACATTCGGCGGCGCGGCGACGCTCCTGCAAACCGCGCTGGCCGATACCGCAGGTGAGGGTGCCGACGTGGCGTTGTCGATGAACGTGGTGGCGTGGAACGGTGCTATTGCCGGCGGCGGCCTCGTGGGCGGCGTGCTGCTGGATGCGTGGGGTGCACAGTCTTTTCCGCCGGTTGTGGTGATTCTGCTTGCAACCGGATTTGCCATCGCGTGGCTCGCGCGAGCGCACGGCTTCAAGGTTGGATCGCGTCACGCACACGTAAAAAACACCAGCGCCATCGACTAGACCGAATCGGCGAGTCGATCGAAGCCCGGCACCGCAGCGCGTAGCCAGAGCCAATCGCCTTGATTCGACGCGGCTCTTTGTGAGCCTTGGGCGTTGGCAGGCCCTAGCGGTCTCGACCCCGATCACGCGACGGCCCTGTGTGAGGCAGCATCCGTTGTAGCACATGGTCTTTCAGAACAAAGCGGTGGAACAACGCTGCGACGACATGCAGGCCAATCAATGCGAAGAGCACCCATGCGAGGATGCCATGCACATCCCCCATCTCATGGCCGAAGGCCGAGCCCGGTTCGCTCAGTGCCGGATAAGGCACGACGCCCAGCAAGCGGACCGACCAACCGCGTGAGGACGCGTTGATCCAGCCGAGCAGCGGCACCAGCACCAGGGCGGCGTAGAGAAGAACATGCGTTATGCGGGAGACGACCGCGAGTAGCGGCGGCAGCTCGTCCGGCGCGGGCCGATGCGTCAATCGCCAGATCACCCGAATTGCCATCACGGCGACGAGCGTCGCGCCCACGCCAAGATGCCAGGCGATCAGGTTGACGGGCTGGGTGTCTTTGTGGACATCCGGCATCGTCCAGCCGATCACAAACTGCGTGGCGACCAACAGGACGGTTAGCCAGTGCAGCATGCGCGCGACTGCGTCATATGCCGGACGCTTCATTTCGAACACCTTCGCCATTCCTGCTCCTCAAGTTGCCACGACTTGATGAATTGATGAGGCGCGCAGCCTGCGAATCTTGAACTGATTCCCGAAAAAAGCACTGCACAAATCCGGCCGATACTAGCGGCTTTAGCTTAAGGAAACCTGACGTTCGGCGGGGGCGATCCGGATGCTCGACTCCGCTGCTGATTCCGCACAGGCCAACATAGCGTCAGCGAGACCGGCAAGCCGGGAGGCCGAGGTCTTTTGCTTGAATCACGGAGTGGTTTGCGCCTTTGCAGGCAATGTCACGGGCCGGCTTCTTGCTATTCCTTCCGTGCATCATCAATTAACCCTCTTCGCTGGAAGCTCACATGCGCCTGCTAAACCGTCTGGCTATTTCAATGATTTTGCCGCTGGCCTCCTGCGCGATCGGACCATCGAGTTCAAGCGATGCGGGCTTCGGCGCGTCGCCCGCCATGCCCGCTCCGAAAACGTCGTGGGTTCCGATGGTCAACATCGCGCCTGTTCAGCGTCCCGACGGTTTCATCCCCACCGCTCCCGCCGGCTTTATCGTCACCGAGTTTGCCGGTGGCCTCGCGCACCCGCGCTGGCTTTACACGCTGCCCAATGGTGACGTACTGGTAGCGGAAAGCGACGCGCCAAAAGAACACGATGAAGGCAGCGGCCTCTTCGGCTGGGTCAGAAAGCAGGTCATGAAGCGCGCAGGCGCCGGTGTGCCGAGCCCCGATCGTATTGTGCTGTTGCGCGAGGTGGACGGCAGCGGCGTCGCAGGGATGCACACCGTGTTTCTGCGCGGCCTGCACTCGCCCTTCGGGATGGCGCTCATTGGCAATCAACTGTACGTTGCCGATACGGACGCTCTGCTGCGTTTCGACTATGTGACGGGCACCACCCAGATTGCAAGCCCCGGCGTCAAGGTTGCCGACTTGCCGGCCGGGCCGATCAATCATCACTGGACTAAAAATATTTTGGCCGATCGCTCCGGCAAGCGTCTGTACATCACGGTGGGATCGAACAGCAACGCAGGGGAAAACGGAGTCGACGCCGAAGAAGGCCGAGCGCGAATTCTCGAGTTCGACGTGGACAGCGGGCGCCTCGCGCCCTACGCGACAGGGTTGCGTAACCCCAATGGGCTCTCGTGGCAACCGGACAGCGGCGCATTGTGGACGGCAGTCAACGAGCGGGACGATCTCGGCAATAACCTGGTGCCAGACTACATGACAGCAGTAAAAGACGGGGCGTTCTATGGTTTTCCGTACAGCTATTATGGCCAGCACATCGACACCCGCGTCAAACCGCAACGCCCTGATATGGTTGCAAAGGCCGTCGTGCCTGACTATGCGCTCGGCAATCATACGGCTTCGCTAGGTCTGGTCTTTTATGACCGGACGCTGTTCCCGCCTCATTATCGTGGCGGCGCGTTTGTTGGCCAGCACGGGTCATGGAACCGTAAACCGCGTACGGGCTACAAGGTGGTGTTCGTGCCATTTGTCGATGGAAAACCTGTCGGCCTACCTGAGGATTTTCTGACTGGCTTTCTGACGGTAGACGGCTACGCCCTGGGTCGACCTGTCGGCGTCGCACTGGACGCGGACGGGGCCTTGCTCGTGGCTGACGACGTCGGTAACGCTGTATGGCGAGTAGCGCCGCGTAACAACCACGAATCGGCTGACACTGCGCCGGCAGGCAAATGACACAGCCGTGATTCGCGTTCGCCCGCGTTTGGCGACTAGCTGCCCGTCGTGAACGTCGAAATCGACCGCAACGTGTCGATTCGACGGTCCTTCGTTCGTCGTGGTTCTGAAGCACCATTGAACTCAGGAGAATGACGATGCGATTCATCATCACAGCCCAAGCAAGTGCAGACAAGGAGGAGCCGGATGCAGGCGGCCGTTTGGACGAGGCCCTTCTCACGGCGTACATGAAGTTCAACGAAGAGATGCACAAGGCCGGTGTCCTGGTGGCTTCCGAAGGCTTGAACCCAGCAGCGCCCGGAGCGCGAATTGCGGTTAGCAAGGGCAAACGCTACATCGTTGATGGCCCGTTTGCCGAGTCCAAGGAACTGGTCGGTGGCTTTTACATCATCGAAGTTGGATCGCTTGAGGAGGCGATTTCCTGGGCATTGCGCGCGCCATCCGGTCTGGGCACGGACGATGTACTGGAGGTGCGCCAACTCACCGGCGCGGGCGACGTCCCGCCAGATGTCCTCGACATCATCCGGGCAGCGGCACCGACCTGGAGCGAGTCGGTCTGGCAGGCGCGCAAGTGAAGCCCACATACCAGTTCACTCGTCGCCCATTCCAAAGAACACGGCGAGTTCGTCGGCGACCGCTCGCGGTTGTTCTTCGGGCAGAAAGTGTCCACAGTGACGAATGGTGCGGCCCTGCACATCGGCGAAGAAGGCGCGCAGAGGTGTTGCCATGTCGGGGATGGACCCTTGATCGGAACCAAGGGCCAGTAGCGGAACCTTGAGCATGCCATGTTCGTTCAGTTCGCGGTTCTGCTGCGCGGACACATGCGCGGCACGGTAGTACGCAAGGCCGGCGCGTAAGCCACCGTCTTTCTTGAAGGTGCGCAGATATTCATCGAGATCCGCGTCAGTAAAAGTATCGGGATTCGCCGTCTTTCGACGCAGAAACCAGTCGAGGTATTCACGTTCCTTGCCGGTTATCAACGTCTCCGGCAGGTCCGGCAGCATGTGGAATGCAAAATGCCAGGTACGCCACGCACGCTCGGGAGCGATCGACAGGGCATCCGGCAGCGTGATGCCCGGAATACCCGCGTCCAGTAGCGCGAGTCTGCGGACTTCGTTGTTGAACAATGCCGCGTAAGGATAAGCAACCCACGCTCCTATGTCGTGCGCAGCGACGAAGTACCGCTTCACGCCGAGTTGCTGGAGCAAGCCATGGACATGGTTCGCGAGGGTCCGCGTGTCATAGCCGTCTGCCGGCCGATCGGAATCACCTTGCCCAGGAAGGTCCGGCGCGACGATTCTGTAGGTCGTCGCGAGCATTCCCATGACTTTGCGCCAGGCGAACCAGCTCTCGGGAAATCCCGCGAGTAAAACAATCACATCACCGTCCGGGTTGCCTCCCGTGACGTAGTGCAGCCGAAGCCCGCTAACGGTCTCGAACCGATGCTCGAATCCTGCCAGTCCCGGAACGGGCCTTGATGCAGGCAATTCGTTTGCGATTGTGGGACTTCCTGATTGGGTGGGCGAAAGATGCGCTGTCACGAATGAGACTCCTTGGATTTGGTGGTGACGAAAGCAGTAACGGGTTTGCCTGTCGGCAAATTCCCATTGGGAAATATTCGTTTCCTATTTTGTCGAGCAGCTTCCATTTGATGAGGATCATGCCTTCAGCGGTTTTTTAGCCAAGTAGCCGCATGGCCTGATCTGCTGCGGCCATCATGTGCGCCCGCGATCGCCCCATCTTGCCGACGACCCTGAAACCTTGCACCACACTCAGCAGTGCACAGGCAGAGGCCTTTGAGTCCACGGCCGATGTGATGGAGCCGTCTGTCTGGCCAAGACTGATCAGACGGCTGAACATGACTTCAATTCGCTGCAAGGCCGCTACGACACGACCGGCGACCTCGCTATCGAAGGTAGCGAGGTCTGTTGCGCTTCCAGCGACAAGACAGCCCCGCTTCCCCTCGACGCCATGCGCTGACTCTGCATAGAAATGCAGAACAGCGCGCACCTTGTCCCGTCCGGTTGGCTCCCGATCGATCAGGCTCTGTAACTGCGCATTTCGTAGGTGAATGTAGCGGTCTAGCGCGGCAACGAATACGGCGCGTTTATCGGCAAAGGCCTTATAGATACTGCCGGCCGTCAGTTCCATCGCCGACCCAAGGTCTCCGAGGGACGTCGCGTGATAGCCGCGTTCGCGAAAAATCTGAATTGCGCCGTCTAGCGCTACATCCATGTCAAATTCGCGTGGGCGTCCCGGGGCACGGGAATGTCTGGCAGTAGGGTTGCGCGTAGTCATCGCCGCATTATAGGAAATGTTCATTTCCTAATCAAGATGTTCTTATGCGTCGGTGCCGTGCCCGTTGTCTTGTGACGGGCCGACCAGCCCAGGCCTCGGTCAGAAGCGGACATTCGGAAATACCAGGTTCAGCGACCGCTTCGGGCCGATACGACTCATTCGTCGCACGCTGGATGAAGAGTGACGGTGGCCGGCATAGTTCAGACACCTTGCAGTTCGACGATCTTGCTAAATAAGCATTCCTGTTCGTGCCGTCCCGATTTTTACTGATCTTCGTCTCGGCGACAGATCTGATCATGGATGACGTGGCGGGGCTCGGGCCTTATTTCGGGCAGTCGGTGGCGGTGCAGATGCAGGCGTGGCTTTTTTTGCGTCCACTGGCGCGTTTGCTGTTGATGCAATTGCGACTGGCGCTGGCCGCAGCGTTGCTCATCGGTGTCTCGTAGAACAGCTTGCTGGTGCGGCGCCGGGCAGCGCTACATCTTTCAGTGGCGATCAACGTAGATCTTATGGACCATTGATTTGCGCGGTGCAATCAGGCAGTAACCGCTAGAATTGGGGTTTTAGCCCGGAATGCGCCCATGTCTTTTGCCTCGCTTGGCCTGATCGAGCCCTTGCTGCGCAATGTGCACGACCTCAATTACCAGACACCTACGCCGGTCCAGGCCAAGGCGATTCCTGCTGTGCTCAGTGGCAAGGACGTCATGGCTGCGGCACAGACCGGCACTGGCAAAACGGCGGGTTTTGCGCTGCCGCTGCTGCAACGGCTGGTGCAACACGGCCCGGCAGTGTCTAGCAACCGCGCGCGTGTTCTCGTGCTGGTGCCCACGCGTGAACTGGCCGAACAAGTGCTGCAAAGCTTTATCGTTTACGGCAAAGGCCTCGACTTACAATTTCTGGCCGCCTACGGCGGTGTGAGTATCAATCCGCAGATGATGAAGTTGCGCAAAGGCGTGGATGTGCTCGTTGCCACGCCGGGCCGTTTGCTGGATCTCAATCGCCAGAACGCAGTGCAGTTTGATCAAGTACAAACGCTGGTGCTGGACGAAGCCGACCGCATGCTGGATCTGGGCTTTGCGCGCGAACTCAACGCCGTCTTTGCTGCCTTGCCCGTTCAGCGCCAGACCCTGCTGTTCTCTGCCACGTTTACCGATGATATCCGCGCCATGGCGGCGGGCATTCTGCGCGGCCCGGTCAATATCAGCGTCAGCCCGCCCAATGCCACGGCCAGCAAGATCAGGCAGTGGGTGGTGACGGTCGATAAAAAGAACAAGCCTGACCTCTTCATGCACCTTGTGGCCGAGAACAACTGGAAGCACGCGCTGGTGTTCGTCAAGACCCGCAATGGCGTGGATTACCTGGCGGCCATGCTGGATGAAGCCGGCTATGCGGTCGACACCATCCATGGCGACAAACCGCAACCCGCGCGCCTGCGTGCGCTGGAGCGCTTCAAGACGGGCGAAGTACATATGCTGGTCGCCACCGATGTGGCCGCGCGCGGGCTGGATATCGACGACCTGCCGCTGGTGATCAACGTCGATCTGCCGATCGTGGCGCAAGACTATGTGCACCGTATTGGCCGTACCGGCCGCGCGGGCGCCAGCGGCGTGGCGGTGTCCCTTGTGTGTGCCGATGAAGCGCCGCAACTGGCCGCAATTGAAGCGCTGATCCGGCAAACGCTGTCCCGTAAGGAAGAGCCGGGTTTTGAAGCGGAACATCGCGTGCCGCAAACCAGCGCGACGGGCGAGATCATCAAGAAACCCAAAAAGCCCAAGAAGCCCAAAGCGCCGCAAGCTGCGCCGGGCGCCATCCAGGTGCTCAGCAAAAAAACGCGCCCGCAGCAAAGCGGCGAAAACAAACGCAAGCCTGCGGCGCAACGCGCTGTGGCCGCGAGTAAAGGCACCAGCTTGTCCAGCGGCAACCCATTCAGCGTGCAAAAGCCGCGCAGCAAACCGGCCGGCAAGCCAGTTGCGGGTTCACGTAAGCCGGCTGGCAAACTTGCTGGTGGCCGCGCCAAACGCCAACCCTGATCCGTCGGATGTAGCAACGCCAGCCCTGGAACAGGCCGGCGGTTTGCGGCCCGCAGGCAGGCAGCGGCGCGGCTTCGGCGTGCATCAGGTCGTCGGGCGACGGCGTTCTAAATCCAGGATTCGTAACGACTTCGCTGCCACGTTGAAATCACGCGTAGCGAGCGTCCGGTCGAGGTAGTCCTTGGCGAGCGGTTCCGGTCGGCACATGTCACGCGGCCTGAATATGGGGCTGAGAGAAAAGCGTGGAGACCTGACGATACGGGCCAAGACTCAAGGTGGATGGCAGCTGTTATGAAATCTACGGCTACAACAAACAAGGCAAGAAGGTCGAGATTTACTTCGACACCAAGACGCTGGATGTCGTGAAGTGCTTGCCATCCACCTCGACCGCTATGGTGGAACACTGCGCCGCAGCTGAGCGGCTCACCACTTGCCTCGGCGCTTGTACGCCGCTGGCATTCCCCACTCAATCTCTCGACGCGCGAACGCCCGTGCCACGGCAGACCGATCCGGACAACTCCCGCTCGACGGCCAATCACTCGAATCGGCCGCAAATTCGAACATTTGTGAATCAGAAAAGAAAAAATACGCGCGTGATCACGCTTGTCATCAGACATCACAGTCTCGGTGCTTTCTAAAATTTCCTCAAAGATATCTCAATATAATCAATAGCATAACAAGAATACATGGTTTTCCCTACTGTGATGTCGATCTCCGAGTGATACGATGACTGAAGCGAAACGAACGGAAAATGTTCGAATTCGCGCACCGCTCGAGGCGACTCGCGGCATCGAAAATTCGGAGATACCTTGAAAACAATCGTTGGACTGCGCTGGTGGATCATCGCGCTCGTGTGTCTCGGCACGATCGTCAACTATCTCTCGCGCAATTCGCTCGGCGTAATGGCGCCGCAGTTGATGCCGCTGCTGCACATGAGCACCCAGCAGTATTCGTACGTTGTCGGCGCCTTCCAGATCGGCTACACGGTGATGCAGCCGGTGTGCGGCGTGATCATCGATCTGATTGGCCTGCGGCTCGGCTTCGCGCTGTTCGCCTGCCTCTGGTCGCTGACCGGGGTATTCCACGGTTTCGCGAGCGGCTGGCTCTCGCTTGCGGCATTGCGCGGGCTCATGGGGCTGAGCGAAGCGGTCGCCATCCCCGCGGGCATGAAGGTGGTCGCCGAATGGTTTCCCGATCGCGAGAAATCCATTGCAGTGGGTTATTTCAACGCGGGCACCTCGCTCGGTTCGCTGCTCGCGCCGCCCCTCGTCGTCTTCCTCTCGTTGCGCTATGGCTGGCAAAGCGCGTTTGCCGCGACGGGCGCGCTCGGCTTCGTGTGGGCCGCCGCATGGTATCTGCTGTACCGCTCGCCGGCCGATCACTCGCGCATCAGCGAGGTGGAGCGCGAAAAGATCGTCAGCGGACAGGCGCCTGCCGCGCCCCGCCGCCGCAGCGTTCGCGAGGTATTGCGCACGCGCCGGTTCTGGGCAATTGCGCAAGCGCGCTTTTTTGCGGAACCCGCGTGGCAGACCTTCAGTTTCTGGATTCCCCTTTATCTCGCCACCCAGCGTCACATGGATCTCAAGCAGATCGCGATGTTCGCGTGGCTGCCCTTTCTCGCCGCCGATCTGGGCGGGCTGTTCGGCGGTTATCTGTCGCCGTTCCTGATGAAACACCTGCGCGTGCCGCTGATCTGGTCACGCATCGCGGGCGTCGTGCTCGGCGCTTTCATGATGCTCGGGCCGGCCGCCATCGGCCTCGTCGCTTCGCCGTATCAGGCCATCGCGCTCTTCTGCGTGGGCGGTTTCGCGCATCAGATGATCTCGGCGCTCGTGAATACGCTCGCCGCCGACGTGTTCGACCCGAGCGAGGTCGGCACCGTGGCCGGCTTTGCGGGCATGGCCGCGTGGATCGGCGGCCTCGGCTTCTCGCTGCTCGTCGGCGCGCTGGCCGACTCGATCGGCTATACACCACTATTCGGCGCCCTCGGCGCTTTCGACCTGATCGGCGCGACGCTGCTGATCATCCTGATGCGCGGCGTCTCGCCCGACGGCCGTCCGCGTCCGATCGCCGACGGCGCCGGCACCCCTGCGTGACCTCATTCGAAGACCCATCATGCGTTCACTGACGAATCTAAAACACCCGCCACGTTTTGCGTTGTCGTCCCAGCTCGACAACCACCTTGTTCTGACCGCGCAGGAAAACTGCCGAATCGAGCTGTTCGTTCTCGCGGAAGATATCATCCGTGTGCTCGTGCTGCCCGACGGCGAATTGCACGGCCCACGCACCTGGGCGATCGCGCCGGGCACCGACGACGTCGCACTGCAAGGGCGCGAGCGTCGCGACCTCAGCGGCTTCACGCCGCCGCCGTTTGTGGTGTCGAACGACGCGCGGCACCTGGTGCTCGAGACGGCGCGCGTGCGCCTGACGGTCACGCTCGCCGGCGGCCTGTGCGCGTGGGAGATCCTGCACGACGGCGCCTGGCATCGCGTGATGAGCGATCGCAAGACGCAGTCCTACAACTTCGGCTGGTGGGACAAGCGCGTGTATCACTACATCGAGCGTCGCAAGGACGAAATGTATGTCGGACTTGGCGAGCGTGCCGGTTCGCTCGACCGCGCGCATCAGAGCTACGAGATGCGCAATATCGACGCGATGGGCTACAGCGCGCGCACGACCGATCCGCTCTACAAACACATCCCGTTCTACGTGACGTGGCAGCCGCAAACGTCGACCGGCTTCGGCCTGTTCTACGACACGCTCGCCGATTGCCGCTTCGACATGGGCCGCGAGCTCGACAACTACCACGGCCACTACCGCCATTTCATCGCCGAGCATGGTGACCTCGACTATTACTTCATCGCGTCCGCTGGCACGCCGTTGAATGCGGTGCGCCGCTTCACGTGGCTGACGGGCCGCCCCGCCTGGATGCCGAAGTGGGGGCTGGGCTACTCCGGCTCGACCATGAGCTACACCGATGCGCCCGACGCGCAGCAGCGCATGGGCGAATTCATCGAGCGATGCAGCGAGCACGACGTGCTGTGCGATTCGTTTCATCTGTCGTCGGGCTATACGTCGATCGGTCCGAAGCGTTACGTGTTCAACTGGAATCACGAGAAGTTCCCGGATATCGACGGCTTCGTGCAGAGCTATCTCGATCACGGCGTGCGCCTGTGCGCGAACATCAAGCCGTGTCTGCTGCAGGATCATCCGGCATTCGAAGACGCAGCCCGAGCGGGTCTGCTGATCGAGTCGCGCGACGGCGAGCCGGCATGGGTGCAGTACTGGGACGAAGTCGGCGCGTATCTGGACTTCACGAATCCCGACACCATCGACTGGTGGAAGGCGCGCGTGAAAGAAAGCCTGCTGAAGCACGGCATTGCGGCGACGTGGAACGACAACAACGAGTTCGAGATCTGGTCGCCTGACGCGATGGCGCGCGGCTTCGGCAAACCGTATCCGGCGCTCCAGACGAAGGTGCTGCAAACGCAAATGATGATGCGCGCGTCGCACGATGCGCAGCGCGAGCATGCGCCCGACCGGCGCCCGTTCCTCGTGTCGCGCTCCGGCGGCGTCGGCATGCACCGCTACGTGCAGACGTGGTCGGGCGACAACTACACGTCGTGGGAAACGTTGCGCTTCAACCTGAAAATGGGCCTTGGACTCGCGATGTCCGGCGTGTCGAACAGCGGCCATGACATCGGCGGCTTCTCGGGTCCGGCGCCGGGGCCGGAGTTGTTCGCGCGGTGGGTCGCGTTCGGCATCTTCCTGCCGCGCTTTAGCATCCACTCGTGGAATGACGACGGCACCGTCAACGAACCGTGGATGTACCCCGAGGTCACGCAGCAGGTGGCCGACCTGATCAAACTGCGCTATCGGTTGATCCCATACTTGTACGAACTGCTGTGGCAATCGCACAGCGCCTATGAACCTGTTTTGCGGCCGATGTTCGCGGAGTTTCCGCACGACCCGCGCTGCCTCGAAGACGGCGACGACATGATGCTCGGTTCGTCGGTGCTGGTCGCGCCGGTGGTCGAGGCGGGCCAGTCGACGCGCGACGTGTATCTGCCTGCGGGCACGCGCTGGGTGTCGTACTGGAGCGGCGAAGCATTCGACGGTGGTCAGACGGTGACGCTGCCGGCGCCTTTCGAACAGCCTGTATTCCTGCTGCGTGAAGGCAGCGTGGTGCCGTTGAATATCGCCGAACAGCACTTCGGCCGCCCGGCTGACGAACGCGCGTTCATGGCGGTGCCGCACGCCGGCGGCGGCGTGACGCGCGGCGGCTGCGTCGAGGACGACGGTGAAAGCGAAGCCTGGCGCACCGGCGAGCAAGGCCGCTGGAACGTCGCGATGACAGGCGACGCGCATACGTTGCGCATTGCGGTTGAACGTGAAGGCTGGATGCAACAGCCGCAGACGCAAGTCCACCTCTACGTGCCGATGCATGAAGCGCGAGCTATCGAGTGCATCGGCGCAGCGCTCACAGCCGACCACACGGCCGAAGGCTGGCGCTGCCTGACGATCTCCCTGTCCCACTGAACCCCTCGAAAAAACGTCCAGCACCGGCCTGAGGGATCAGGCCGGACATTCAATCCGGAGACCAGCAAGCGATGAACACTTTGAAGCGCGCGCGAACCCGCGCGATCGTCCTTTCCTGCCTGCCGTTGGCGGGCGCAGTGGCGTCGAGCAGCGCATGGGCGCAAAGCAGCGTGACGTTGTACGGCGTCGTCGATAACGCGTTTGCCTATGTCAGCAATCAGAACGGCCACTCCAACGTCTACATGAGCCAGGGCAACCTGCAGGCGAGCAAGTTCGGCCTGCTCGGCGCGGAAGACATTGGCGGCGGCACGAAGGCGATTTTCCGGCTCGAAAGCGGCTTTAATTCGCTGACCGGCGCGCAAAGCAGCGCCGGCTACCTGTTCAATCGACAGGCTTATGTGGGCCTCGCGAATGACCGCTACGGCACGGTGACGCTCGGCCGCCAATACACGCCTTACTTCCAGATGGTCGGCGCACTCGGGCCGACCGGCGTGCTCACCGGCGCGACCGGCGCGCATCCCGGCGATATCGACGCGCTCGACACGACGTTGCGCTTCAATAATTCGGTAACCTATCTATCGCCGACTATTGCGGGCCTGCAGATGAGCGCGCAATACGGGCTGGGTGGTGTGCCGGGCAGCATTGCCAACGGCAGCCATTTCAGCGCAGCGTTTCGCTACGATTACAGGCCGTTTGCGATTGCAGCGGGCTACGTGAAGCTGAAAGACATCGCGACGAGCGCGGCGCTCGGCAGCTTTGCAATCAACTCGCCGGTGAATAATGGCTACGCTACCGCGCGTAGCGCACAACTGTTTGCTGCGGCGGCGCGCTATAGCTTGCAGGACCTGATGGTCGGCATCAACTATTCGAACGTGCAATACACGCCGGGCAATGGTTCTCTGTTTACGAGCAAGGCCGTGTTCAATACGTACGGCGTGATTTCGACCTACCGGGTCACGTCCAGTGTGACAGTCGGCGCGGGCTACAGCTATACGCAGGCCAGCAAGGCGAATGGCATCAGTGATCCCGCACGCTATCAACAGATTTCGCTCGAACAGACGTACAACCTGTCCGCACGCACGACGCTCTATGCGCTGCAGGCATACCAGCATGCACGTGGCAAGTCGTTGGTCGCAACGGGTGTCGGCGCGACGAGTATCGTCGATGCAGTCGCGGTGGTCGGTGACTCGCAGAATACGACGCCGTCGTCCGGACCTTCGCAATTCGTCGGGATGGTGGGGCTCAGGCACGCGTTTTAAGGGCCAGAAGGCCGTGGGATTGCGCGTTGCCGATGGTGGCGGGCATCCCGCGCGAAATTACAATTCTTGACTCTTTCTCTGCTTTGGAAACAGTTATCCGGCATAGTCGCGTGCTAAATTACGCCCGCCAGTTTGACTGCGTCCAGGCGCGTTGACGAAGACAAGTCGATGGAACGCAGGTTGCGTCTGGGCCGGGAAAACTGGCAAACATGCAGCAGCGCAAACAGACAGCCAGGAAAGCACTGGCACTGAAGCCGGCCTCGTAGAGAGGTCGGCTTCAACCATTTCGGCGGCGATTCCGGCATCACTCCCCGAGCGCGAGAAACTGGTGCAGAGACTGAACCGCAGCAGCGCCTTCCCCGACAGCCGCCGCCACTCTCTTGACCGAGCCGCTGCGGACGTCACCCACCGCGAAGATGCCGGGCCGGCTCGTTTCGAGAAAATGAGCGGGGCGCTCCGAAGACCATGTGTTGATTGCATCGGGTCCCGTGAGCACAAAGCCGTTCCTGTCGAGTTCGACGCAATCGCCAAGCCATGCGGTATTGGGCTGTGCACCGAGAAAAAGGAAGACATGGCGGATCGTCTTTTCTTCGATCTGCCCTTGCCGGTCCCATTTGATCGATTCGAGTTGCGTGTCGCCGTTCAATTCCACGATCTGCGTTCGCGTATGAACGATGATATTTGCGGCTGCCTCGATGCGCCTGATCAGATAGTTCGACATGCTCGCATTGAGTCCGTCACCGCGAATCACGACATGCACGTGACGGGCGAATCCCGCGAGAAAGACCGCGGCCTGGCCCGCCGAGTTGCCTCCGCCGACGATGACCAACTCCTGCTGCGCACAGAACGCGGCTTCCATATACGTCGCGCTGTAATAGATGCCGCGTCCCTCGAAATGTTCGAGGCGCTCCAGCATGGGTTTGCGATAGCGTGCGCCGGTCGCGATCACGACCGAGCGGGCGTACAGATGCTCGTCGTAATTGAGACGGAGGTGAAAGGGCGGCGCATTGCGGCATTCGATGCCGAGTACTTCGATCGGCACGCCGACCTCGGCGCCGAATTTACGACATTGCGACAGGCCGCGCCCGGCAAGCGCCTGCCCCGAGATGCCAGTTGGGAAACCGAAATAATTTTCGATCTTCGAACTGGTACCCGCCTGGCCGCCCGGCGCCTTGGTGTCCAGCACGGCCACCCTCAATCCTTCGGACGCCGCGTAAACCGCAGCCGCAAGACCGCCCGGTCCCGCGCCGACTACCACCACGTCGAATTGCTCGCCATTCAGGCGGTCGGGGCTCAGCCCGATCGCATCGGCGACGGCTCGATGGGTCGGCTGCTTCAGCACGTTTCCTTGCAACGTGATCACCACTGGCAAATCGGCTTCCGTCGCGCCATAGCGTTCAAGAAGTGCTTTCGCTTCTTCGTGTTCGACGATATCGAAGTAGGCAAAGGGATGAGCGTTGCGGCTCAGGAAATGCCGCAACTTGAGCGTGTCCAGCGAGGCGGGGCTGCCGATGACCAGTACGCCGCCGTTCTGATCCTGAATGAAGGCGACGCGCCGCAGGATATAGGCGCGCATGATCGTTTCGCTCAACTGCGCTTCAGCGATGACGAGCGCGCGCAGCGACTCCTCGTCGATTACGATCACTTCGCAGTCGCTGGTCGCGCGGGCGCTCGCCACCGCGGCGCGACCCGCAAGCGTTCCCACTTCGCCGGTGAAACTGCCGGGCCCGTGCAGACCCAGCACGTGCATGTTCTCGCCCGTGCCCCTCGTCGCCTCGATGGTGCCGGAGACGATAGCGAACATGGGTATATGGCGCTCGCCTTCGGAGAACAGCACGTCGCCGGTGATCAGTTTGCGCCGTTCGCCGTATCGTTCCAAAAGCGCGAATTGCCGCTCATCCAACTTGGGAAAGATCTGGTAGTGGCGGCTGCCGCCTGCCAACAGATCTTCCAGTTTGCCTGAAGACTTATTGCTCATGGACGCGTTCCGAAGGGGTGTGCGCACTGTGCGTGCGGAAGTGAGTCTGTGGGCGGTTGCCGATCAAACTGGTGAGAGTATCGCGGGCCGCCATAGCCGGACAGATTGTGCGCCCGAGTTCTGCCCCAGGTAAAGTGCGCGGGAGTTGGCGATGGGGCGCTCGCGGGTGTGCGAGGCGAACGGGCGCTGAGTGGCGGCGTCGCGCAGTCGCCCTTGTGCAAGCGA
Organism: Paraburkholderia fynbosensis; assembly: GCF_902859935.1. Lineage (GTDB taxonomy): Bacteria > Pseudomonadota > Gammaproteobacteria > Burkholderiales > Burkholderiaceae > Paraburkholderia > Paraburkholderia fynbosensis. Next base: position 287,713 of record NZ_CADIKI010000005.1, on the reverse strand, counting down.
ACGGTCGGTCTCAAATAGCGGCGGGGCGAGTCAGGCGCGCTTTGTTTGTACTTCTGGCATTCGCGCATGGTTCACGAGGTGCGGCCGGTGATGGGTGAACGGCGGGTCCGATTGCGCGGCCGCGTCGGCGTCCAGATAGAACTGTTGGATACAACAGCAGACACTGAAGCGTGCCATGTCCGCCTGCACACGGCACGCTCAACGCGCGGCCCGCGGTCGGCGTTAGCTGAAGCGAGGGGCGCAAAGACGGGAGCGGTGCTCGGGCGAGCACACGTCGTACGGCCTACGCAAAGATGTGGGGGACTTGGTCGGCGCGGCGGGCCGGCTCATATGACCGCGTGATGACTGACGACATTGACGGATGTCGCTGCGCGATCAGTGTGCAATCCGCCACGCCGACCAGTCCAGCGGATCGGCGTGCCTATGCAGACAGGCTGCGGAATTACTGCGCAACGGGTTGGGTCACGTCGGTACCGAACCAATGAACGGATATCTTTTTCAGCGTACCGTCCTGCTTCAACTCGGTCAGCGCATCGTTGATGGCTTTCGCAAACTTGGGATTGTTCTGGCGGAACGGAATACCCATCTCCTGCTCGGCTCCCTTGAGTACCGCACCGGGCCGCAGCGGCAACTGTGAGGTCTTGATGATGTACGGCAGCATCAGCCGGTCGTCGATCGTCGCATCAATACGCTTGCTGGCCAGGTCACGCAACTTTTCGGGCGCGCCGGGGTACGTCTGCACGTTGATGCCCTGGACGGCTCGCGCCATCTGATCGTAGTTGGTCCCGAGCGTCACCCCCAGCTTCTTGTCCCCTTTGAATTCGTCCAGTGACTTGAATTCGCGCTTGTCATCCGCGCGCTGAATCAATTGCGCGGCCGAGTAGGTGTAGGGCTGACTGAAGTCGAGGGCCTGCTTGCGTTGCGGCGTGATCGTCACCTGGTTCACGATGACGTCGAACTTCCCGGTCTGGAGCGCCGCGATGATACCGCTCCATTCGGTAGGAATGAACTGCGCCTTGACGCCGAGCTTGGCGGCAACCGCTTTCGCGACATCGACATCGAAGCCTTCGAGTTGGCCGTCGTTGTTCCGATAGTCGAACGGAGGATAGGTGCCTTCCAGACCCACCTTGAGTACCCCGGCCTGCTTGACGGTGTCCAGCAAATCTTCAGCATGGGCGGCAACGGAGGCCAAGCCGGCGGCCGACAAAGCCAACAGGTTGATGAGCACGAGCTTCGACAATTTCATTGAACGTCTCCTTGTTGTTCGAGTATTGAACGGCCTGACTACTCCACTACGAAAAAACGGGTTCGGCTTGCTTGAAGAAGGCGGACTACTCCGGGATGAAGTCTCCGAGGAATGCTGGTCGATGTCGCGGCGCTTTTACCGTCAGCTATCACGATGGGCGGGCCTTATCGTAGCACTCCTCGTAGTGCGTCACGAGGGGGGCCGACCACAGGCCAGGTCAGGGTTTGTACGTCTTCATGCGCTCACCCACGATATGTCACGGCGTGAGCAATCTATTTGTATGCACATATCCTCTCGCGCCGGTGACATACACCGCCAAAATTCCCGAGATCAATATGTTTTGGCGTTTTTGCAACACATCCAATTTTCTCAAATCCGCGATGCCAGCGTGGACGCGGCCTGCGCGGCAGCACCCTAAGGTCAGACAAAAAACCGGATTGTTTCACGCGCTCGAGCATGAGACATTGACGCAACGTCAGCGCCTCATCGCGCGGCGTGTGTGTTCTGGCCGCAGCGCTGTCTGCGGCTTTTTTTATGGTGCCCACCGAACGGACTTGGGCCGACACAGGTACGAAGGTTGCTGAAGCTGAACGAATCCGTGCTCTCAGGCGACACGTCATGAGTTCAAATTCAGAGCAGTCTGCCGGCTACCAGCCGATCGAAGTCCGGAAGGGGCAAGTGACGGAAAAGATGTCGCGTGAGGCGTTTCGCGACCGTTTCATGGCCCGCTTTTACGATCCGGCGTTCAGGGCGGAAGACGCCTCGCTCGCCCGGCTCGAGGCAATTGCGTGGGACGCATATTGCAATGCCCGCAAATCGCCGGTTACCGGGAAGGCGGGGGGCGGCTTTGCGGACCCCGACTACGACCTGTCCGTGGAATGGCGCGCGGCCAGTGAACGCATCAAGGCCGCCCAGGCGCGACAGCAAGACCGCTCCACGCCCTCCCGGGTCCTCATAGTCAACGCGTCATCGCGAAACGACTATACGTGTCCCGGCGAAATGTCGAAGAGCTTCCGGCTCGGCAAACTCGCGCAACAAACTCTGGAGCGCAAAGCCTGCGAGGTCGATTTCCTCGATCTTTCCCGGCTTAATTCGGACCATGATCTGCATATTCATCCCTGCAAAGGCTGTGTGTCGACGGCGATGCCGCTCTGCCACTGGCCTTGCACCTGCTATCCGAATCACTCGCTGGGTCTGGTGAACGACTGGATGAACGAAATCTACGAACGTTTCGCCGCGTGCCATGGCGTTCTGTTCGTGACGCCGGTCTACTGGTATCAAGTCAGCAGCCCGCTGAAGCTTTTGATGGACCGTCTCGTCTGTGCGGACGGCGGCAACCCGGACCCCACGTCGACGCATGGGAAGAAGGCGGACGAGGCGAAGCGGATCGAACTCGCTGGGTGGGACTATCCGAAGCATCTGGCGGGCAGAGCGTATGGCCTCGTCGTCCACGGCGATGTCGCGGGCATCGAAAGCTCGCGGCGGGCGCTGACGGACTGGCTCAACTGGATGGGTTTCATCGAGTCGGGCGCGAAGTCGCGTCTCGACCGCTTCATCGGCTACTACGAGCCTTATGCCACCAGTCACGCCACGCTCGACCGCGACGTCGAGATGCAGAAAGATGTGGCCAATGTGGCCGAGGCGGTCGCGATCTGCGTGGAGCAGATTCGCGACGGACGTAAGGAGCCGGACCAATGCCTCGAACCTGCACGCGCGAAATGAGCACCGCTGCGACGACATGACTAGCACGAAGAGGGCGATGCATGACAGCTGTCCGAAATCGAGTGCGAGCTGGTTTCTTTGCAAGGTCGTCGTCGGCTTTGGGATTTTCGGCAATGGAATACGCCCGCCGCGCCGATGCCCCCTGTGGATGCACTGCCTTGATCAGGTTGTTGATGGTCAGATTCGGCACTTCATGGCCCTTGCGACTGCACTGATAGCCGACGCATTCGCAACGGCGGTCCACACCTTCACCGCCGGTGATCTCGAGCACCTGCCCGGTTGATGAACCGTCAGTGCCGCTCGTGCGACTGCTGGTGAAGGGGCGCGAGCCCCCATACTGACGGCGGCCCGGAGTCTCGCGAGATGCCGTCTTTCGCCGGCAAACCGAATGATCGCGAAATCGCGCATGTGCTGACGTTCATCGGCAATACCTGGGCAATGCGGCGGCGCCGGTGACGGCGAGAGAGGTGGCGAGCGTACGCGCAGCCGTGCATAAACAGAACGGCGACAGCGTTCATTCCGGCGCGCTGTCGCATCGCGACCGGCATGAACCGGGTACGTGCGCAATCAAGCGGGTCGAAGAGCGGCGACCACCTTCACCGGAATCGCCTTGGCCGCGGGCACCTTACTCTCTTTCGCATGATGGGACAGCGGAATGAGCGGATTGCATTCCGGGTAGTAACCCGCGACGCAACCCTCGGGCAAGTCGAACGCAATGATGCGCAACCCGTCGATGCGACGTTCCATTCCATCCGGAGATACCGCCTCCAGCGATACCTCGGCATCTGCTTCGAGCCCGCGGCGCGCGATGTCGCGCGCATTCATCAACAGCACCATGCGCGAGCCCCGTACGCCGCGAAACCGGTCGTCCAGTGTGTAGATCGTCGTGTTGAACTGACTGTCGCTGCGCAGCGTGAAGAGACGCAGGTCGTCGGGCTGGCGAGCGGGCATGTCGGGGTCTTCGTCCAGCGTGGCCGGCACCATGAATTCGGCCTTGCCGCTCTTCGTTTTCCATTGACGCTCGCGTGCGGCCAGCGGCCGATGAAAGCCGCCCGGCGTCCACATACGCGCGTTGAAGTCGTGGAAAATGTCCGGATACGTTTCGGCGATGGCGTCGCGAATCAGCGCATAGTCGTTGCTCCACGCGTCCCAGTCGACCCATTGCGAATCGAGCGTGGCCTTCGCGATTCCCGCGACGATCGCCTGCTCGGACAACAGCCGGTCGCTTGCCGGCTGCGCCACGCCGCGCGAGCCGTGCATGCAGCCGGTGCTGTCTTCCATCGAGACCGCCTGCGGCCGGCCCATGCGCTCGTCGATTTCAATGCGGCTCAAACAAGGCAGCAGATAGGACACTTCGCCATGCACGAGATGGCTGCGATTGAGTTTGGTTGCAATGTTGACGGTCAGCCGCAGCTTGCGCCACGCCGGCTCGATTATGTAGCGGTCGGGCACCGAGCGCACGAGGTTGCCGCCTAGCTGGAACACGGCGCGCACCTTGCCGTTTATCACGCCCTTGCACGCATCGACAGTCGCCATGCCTTGCGTGCGCGGCGGCTCGAAGTGGTACTGCTCGGCGAGCTTGTCGAGCGGCGCGAGTTCCGGTTTTTCCGTAATGCCCACCGTACGCTGTCCCTGGACGTTCGAATGGCCGCGAATCGGCGACGGCCCCGCGCCGGGTTTGCCGATATTGCCGCGTAACAGCAGCAGATTCACGACCATCCGCACGTTCTGCACGCCCAGCCGATGCTGCGTGAGGCCCATGCCGTAGTGGATGATGACCGCCTTCGCCCGCATGTATTCGTCGGCCGCCGCCGTGAGCGCCGCGCGCGAGAGACCGCATAGGTGCTCGAGTTCGTCCCAGCGGGCGCTGCGCACATAGTCCGCGAACTCGTCGAAGCCGCTCGTATGCTGTGCGATGAACGCAGCGTCGACGATACGCGCGGCGCCGGTGGCTTGCGCGTGGTCGTCCGCCTCGATCACGGCCTTGCAGATGCCGACGATCGCTGCCGAATCGCCGCCCGCTTTCAACTGATGATATTGCGTACTGATTTGCGTCGCGCCCGGCTTGAGCATTTGCGTGGGCGACTGCGGATTCACGAAGCTCACGAGGCCGGGCTCGCGAATCGGATTGAACGTGATGATCGGCACGCCGCGCTCCCTCGCTTCCTGCAGGTCGTGCAGCATGCGTGGACTGTTCGTGCCCACGTTCTGGCCGAAGAAGAACATCAGATCGGTATGCTTGAAGTCGTCCAGTGTGATCGTGCCGACGCCCACGCCGATCGCTTCCTTGAGCCCGACACTCGTGCTTTCATGGCACATGTTCGAACTGTCCGGCAAGTTATTGGTGCCGTACATGCGTGCGAAAAGCTGGTACATGTAGGCGGTTTCGAGCGACGCGCGGCCGGACGTGTAGAACACCGCTTCATCGGGCTGAAGGGCGCGCAGTTCGCGGCCGATTTCACCGAACGCATGCTCCCATGTCACTTCGACGTATTGATCCAGCGCAGAGTCCCATCGCATCGGCGCGCAGAGGCGGCCGGCATCTTCCAGCGCGTGATCGTGCCATTGCTCCAGTTCCGCCAGTGTGTGGGCTTTGAAGAAATCAGCGTCGACGCGGCGCGAGGTGGTGTCCCATGCGGTGGCTTTCGCGCCGCTCTCGCAGAATTCGAATGGATGCGGATGCGCTGGTTTGGCCCAGGAGCAACTCACACACATGAAGCCGTCTGGCTTGTTCTGATGCACGAGCACACGGCTCGTGCCAACCGGCGCGCCTTCCTGCATGAGCGCGCCCGCGACCGCTTTAATCGATCCCCAGCCGCCGCTGGCGTGCTGGTAGGCGTCCGTGTCCTTATGTGCCGAGCTCATGGCGGCCTCCCCGAGATGAACGACGTGTACGACTGTCCGCAATGAACGTGCCTTGCATTCGGCTTACCAGGCCGGCGACAACCACCGGCCGTCGTGCATCTGCAGAACGCTCATGACTGCAACATGCGCGACTGCGCTACGACTTGCCGAGAAAGCCCGGTAGTCCGATCGCCAGTTCGCTGCGAGCGAGTTTGATCGCCTCGCGAAGCGCGTCGGCAAACTCTTCATCGTTGGTCGGCGCAGGCAACAGACTACGCAGAAGATCGGCCCAACGAAACTCCGCCAGCGGCGTGTCGGTTTTTTCAAAGGCTCCCGCGTCGCGGGCGAAAGCGGCGAGACTGCGATATTCATCGTTCGGCAATTCCCAGACATGTCGCGTCATGTCGCTGAACGGCCGACGGCGGCCTTGTTCGTCGTAGGGGTATGTCCAGCGCCGGTCTTCCATCGTCAGCCAGAACTTCTCGGGCGTCAGCGAGGAAAGGTCTTCGATCAGTACAACCGGCACGGCCGGTATCTGCAGCATGTGGAGCGCGGCGACGATATGGTGGTGATCGGTCACATACGCCACTTCGTTCGGACCGAGCACGATCGGCACGGGCTTTTCAGCAATGGCCATTTGCCGGTCGTGCTCCGAAAGGCTTCGATATTGCTCGGCCTTCTTTGCGACTTCCCGCATACCGTGCGTCATCTGTGAAGGCCGCAGCCGCTGCAGCGCGATTTGCTTCATGACGTACTCCCGGTGGTCTCAGCGCAGCTTCGCAGCAAACGCTATTCCTGGGCGAGGCGGCGCCGGGCACATCGTATGCTCGCTTGCGTGTAGCGACGCATGGTCACGTCGCTGCATTCGTGACGGACAGAATGAAAGGAGTAGATCATGCCACTGAAGAGAGGAACCTCGAAAGATACGGTATCGCGCAACATCAAGACCGAGACGAAGCACGGTAAGCCGCGCAAGCAGGCCGTGGCGATTGCGTTGAATCAGGCGCGCAAGTCGGGCGCGAAGATCCCGAAGAAGAGTGACAAGTAACGCGAGTGAATGGCGGGTACGGGAATCCGCCAGGGAGAGGCCTATGGCGACCAACAGCGAACCGGTTGAGGAAACCGGAGGATGTGCGTGCGGTGCGCTGCGCTTTCGCGTCAACGCGCGCCCGCGGCGGGTGTCGCTCTGCCATTGCATGACTTGCCGGCGCATTCATGGCAACGTTTTTGGCGGCTATGCCATGTTCGAACGCAGTGCGGTGGAATTCTCGGGATCTACTCAGGCGTGGCAGAGTTCGCCCGGCGCGCGCCGGCATTTTTGCCCCACGTGCGGGTCGGTCGCGTTCATGGAATACGTCAGCAGCGACGAGCTCGATTTGCCGTTGGGGGCGTTCGATCGCGTGGGCATCTACGAGCCGAGCTACGAATTGTGGTGCTGTCACAAGGAGCCTTGGCTGCCCGCTGGCGTACGGGATGAATACGACGAGGGCAGACCGGAGTAGCGAACATCGCTTCACGACGCCAGAGCTTGCGGAACGACGCTTGCTGTACCTCGGTAGCTGCCGGCTTAACCGGCGAAAGGAGTGGTTATGACTGACACGAAGCAATCGAATGCACAGCCCGGTAATCCCAAAAACGCAGGCAAACAGCAGGGCCAGCAACAGCAGAACCAGCAGAAGACGCCGCAGCATCAGGGCGGTCAACGGCAGCCTTGACGGCATGTCGTGATGGGGAACCGTGGACACCGCGCATAGGCGGCGTCCACGGATAGACCCAATGCGCACACGTGGCCTGCCGGGACTGACTGCATTGCGCAGACCTGCCGACGTTCTCGAACCCTATCCCGCGGAGGGCATGATGAAACCTATAGCAGACGATCCGGCGCAGAGCACTGTGGATGGCAACCCCAGTAAGCGCGCAAGCGCCGCTAACACGAACACGCCGCTCGATACCACGCAAAAGAAGCGGGATGTCGAGGAGAAGCGCAAACATAGCCGCTCGGAAAACGCGTTGCAGTCTTCGCAGGACAAAAACCCGATCCCACCGGATTCGACCCGCCATTCATAGGCATCGCGGACATGCCGGCCACCACAGACGACAAACCCCCTCGGCGCACGGGCCGCGACACGCATACCGACGCGGACGTCGAGCGCGATCAGCAGCCTGCGACACTCGACGAGTGCCGTCGCTGCGCGCTTTGGCGCAATGCGACCCAAGCGGTGCCGGGTGAAGGGCCGCGTCACGCCTCGATCGTATTGGTCGGCGAGCAGCCGGGCGATGCGGAAGATCTTCAGGGCAAGCCTTTTGTCGGACCGGCCGGCGCGCTGCTGGACAAAGCGCTGGAAGAGGCGGGCCTCGCGCGCAACGAGGTCTACGTGACGAATGCGGTCAAACATTTCAAGTGGACGGCGCGAGGCAAGCGTCGCATGCACAAGACGCCGGGGCAAAGAGAGATCGATGCCTGCGAATACTGGCTCGAACAGGAGTTGCACCGCTCAGGGGCACGCGTGATCGTCGCACTGGGCGCAACCGCACTCAAAGCCGTGCTCGACGACGCTCACGCACGGCTGCAGGACGCACTCGGCAAACCGATCGAGCACGGCGAGCGTCTGGTGGTGGCGACCTATCATCCATCGTTTGCATTGCGCGCGCCTGATCCGGCGACCCGTCAGCGTGTCTATGCCATGATCGTCGACGCGCTTCGCAGCGCGGAGAAACTCGCTCGTCAGCGCAAACGCGCCGGTTCGTGAGTTCCAGGCCGGCATCGGTCACGCGGCCGAACCCGCTCGCTGCAACCCCAACCGTTTCATCAACCGCTGTGCGTCGAATGGCGCGCGTGCTTTGACGTCGTTGTCGAAATAGCAGTACACGTCGCGCCGTTTGCGGCGGGGCGGACGCTCGTTCGCTGCGATCAGCCGCGCGTCGGCCGGCTGCGACCCATGACGCCATGCTTCGATCCGCGCAGCCCAGCGGTCGAGCTCCACGTCGGAGTATGAGCCTGCATATCGGGATTCGGTGCCATGCAGTCGAATGTAGACGAAGTCCGCAGTGAGGTCTTCGGCGAGTGGCCAGGACTCGGTGGAATCGGACACCACCAGTGCGACATCGTATCGCCTGAGCAACGCAACGAAGGCAGGGTCGAGAAAACTCGCGTGACGTATCTCGACTGCGTGGCGCAATCGGTGCTTGTGGCAAATCTCGAGATAGGGCGTCTTTACCCGTTCGTCGTGGTGTCTCGCCAGCGAGAGCGCGGCCGATGTGTCGCGCGGCAGCAAGCGTAAGAAGCGTTCCATGCCGTCGGGCTCGAAGGAGAACGACGGCGGAAATTGCCACAGAATTGGGCCGAGTTTTTCATTCAGCGCCAGCAGTCCTTGCGCGAAGAAATTCGCGCATCCGGCCCGTGCGCTGTCATCACGAAAGCGCAACAGGTGCGTCAGATACCGCGCGCCTTTAATGCCGAACACAAAGTCGGGCGGAGTGTCGGCATACCAGTGTCGCCAGCTGTCGAGCGACTGGAGACTGTAGTGCGTGCCATTGACCTCGATCGTCTGGAACAGACGCGACGCGAATTGCAGTTCCGCCGCCTGTTTCAAGCCTTCAGGGTAGAAGTCGCCTCGCCATCCCTTATAGCGCCAGCCGGAAATGCCGATACGAACGTCGTCGATATGTTCCATGGCGAGCGGGCGCACGAGTGCATGGGTGGATTGTGACGCAACGAGAAGTAGCAACCCCTGTTCCCCGAGGCGCTCGCCGTGCTCGGCAAAGTGGCCGAAGCAGACACAGGGCGCATGAGCGAGCGTGAGCAATCGACACCTCATGGCAGTTAGCCCTGCCGTTGCCGACATGAGCGTGCCCTCGTGCACCACAAGCCTTAGGCCCAAAGGTTGCTGATCTCCGTCATGAAAGTCGCGATGCCGAGCGTTTTCCCGCACGCCACTCCCTATCCGCCCGCACCTGGAGATTTGACATGAGCGCTACCCAACGACCCACGCCGCCGTTTCCCGCCCAGCAGCAACAACGCACGCCGGGCACGACGGCTGAAATGAATCCGCAACCCGATCATGGCGAACAAACCTACAAGGGCTCCGCACGCCTCGCGGGCAAAGCGGCGATCGTGACCGGTGGTGACAGCGGCATCGGCCGCGCCGTCGCTATTGCATTTGCGCGCGAGGGCGCGGACGTACTGATCTCGTATCTCGACGAAGACGACGATGCACGCGAAACCGCTCGCTGGGTGGAGGAGGCGGGCCGCAAGGCGGTGCTGGTGCCGGGAGACATCACTTCGCCCGCGCACTGCGACGCTATCGTCGACAAGGCCATCGAGGCGTTCGGCCGGCTCGACGTGCTGGTCAACAACGCGGCATATCAGATGAGCTACCCCTCGCTCGACGCCATCAGCGACGAAGAGTGGGACAAGACCTTCGATACCAACATCGGTGCGATGTTCAGGATCACGCGCGCAGCGGTCAGGCACATGAAGTCCGGTGCGGCGATCATCAACACGACGTCCATCAACGCCGACCATCCGAATCCCGGACTGATCGCCTATGCGACGACCAAAGGCGCGATTCAGAACTTTACCGGCGGGCTTGCGCAGCTGCTGGCCGAAAAGGGCATTCGCGCAAATTGTGTGGCTCCCGGCCCGATCTGGACGCCGCTGATTCCGTCCACGATGCCGCCGGAGAAGGTCGAGAAATTCGGTGAGCAGGTTCCGATGAAGCGACCCGGTCAACCCGCCGAATTGGCGGCGGCCTATGTGATGCTCGCCTCGGACGAAGCGAGTTACATCTCAGGCGCCACGATTGCCGTAACGGGCGGCGCGCCGATTATTTGAGCTGAAATGGACTCTCCGGCCGGTTAGCAAATTCTGCTGACCGGTCCTGATTGCGCCGGATGCACGGTGTAGTCTGACTTCCATATCGGCTTGACAATTCAGTTGCGTGGTCGAGCCCCGCGTTTTTTCGACATCCCGGCTTCGGGTTCAACGATGCGGCCCGTCTTAGCGCTTGGCGCTGACATTGACACGTCCGCGCTTATTGTGGAATACTATTCCAAAGAGAACTAAATTCAACTTCGTCGAATGAACGGACCGAGAAGACAACACTCCCTTCCCCGGTACAGGGTCGAACTTCGGCTCCGAGTGGATGGATTGGGGGGCGGCCATCGTTGACCAACCCGGCCACCGGCGCAAAGTAAGCGCCAGCTAAAAGCGTCTTTCATAGCAACTGTGGAAATGAACACTTCAAATCAGATGGAATGCGACCTGCTCGTGATCGGCTCCGGCGCCTCGGGTCTGGCCGCCGCGGTAACGGCCGCATGGCATGGCCTCAAGGTGATTGTCGTCGAAAAAGATGCCGTATTCGGTGGCGCAACGGCATGGTCGGGTGGCTGGATGTGGGTGCCGGGCAATCCGCTGGCCAAACGCGCGGGCATCTTCGAAGATCCGCAGCAACCGCGCACTTACCTCAGGAACGAACTCGGCCCCCGTTACGACGCGGAGCGTGTCGACGCATTTCTCGACAACTGTGCGCACATGGTTTCGTTCTTCGAAGCGCATACGTCGCTGCAATTCGCGGACGGCAACGGCATCCCCGATGTCCATGGCAACGTCGAAGGCGCGGCCACGCAAGGTCATCAGGTCATCGCCGCGCCCTACGACGGACGCAAGGTCGGCCCGTTGATCAAACGTCTGCGCAAAACCATGCGCGAGACCTCGTTCATGGGCATGCCGATCATGGCCGGCGCTGATCTGACGGCTTTCCTGAGCATGACGCGCTCGCTCAAATCATTCATCCACGTGGCGAGGCGTTTGGCGCGGCATCTGCTGGATCTCGCGCTCTATGGCCGAGCGATGCAACTGGTCAACGGCGTGGCACTCGTCGCGCGTCTCGTCAAATCGGCGCACGACCTGGGTGTCGTCTTGATGGAGTCATCGCCCGCACGACGCCTGGTGTTCGAAGGGAGCGCGGTTCGTGGAGCAGTCGTCGCGACGCTCGAAGGAGAAGTGACGATTCGTGCGACGAGGGGCGTCGTGCTGGCCGCCGGCGGTTTCCCCAACGACGTGGCGCGACGCAAGGCGCTCTTTGCGCGTACGCCGACGGGCCGCGAACACCTCGCGCTGCCCCCCGAAAGTTGCTCGGGCGACGGCGTGAGTCTCGGAGAATCGGCCGGCGGTTATCTCTTCACCGATGTGGCGTCGGCGGCCGCGTGGGCGCCGGTGTCGAAAGTCATGCACGCAGACGGCAGTATCGGCCACTTCCCGCACATCATCGACCGCGCGAAGCCAGGTGTGATCGGCGTGCTCGCGAACGGCAAACGCTTCGTGAACGAAGCGGATGGCTACTACGATTACACGTCGGCGATGGTCGCGGCAGCACCCGACGGACAAGAAGTCGCTTCGTGGCTTATCTGCGATCACCGGTTTTTGCGCCGCTATGGTCTGGGCTATGCGCGGCCTTTTCCTGTGCCGGTCGGTTCGCTGATCCGCAACGGCTATTTGCAACGAGGTTCGACGATCGAAGAACTGGCCAAGCGTTGCGGTATCGCCCCTGATGCATTGACGGCGACAGTAACGCGCTACAACGAGCATGCTCGCCGCGGCGAGGACCCGGAGTTCGGACGCGGCTCGACGCCGTATAACCGCAAGGGCGGCGACCCCTTGCATGCGGGTCCGAATCCTTGCGTCGCATCGCTTGAACAGGGACCGTTCTATGCGGTCAAGGTGTTGCCGGGCAGCTTCGGCACGTTCGCCGGCCTTAAAACCAACGGGTCCGCGCAGGTGTTGACTAAAGACAGCAAACCGATTGCCGGTCTGTACGCGGTGGGAACGGATATGGCGAGTGTGATGGGCGGATGCTATCCGTCGGGCGGCATCAACCTCGGCCCTGCGATGACGTTCGGCTACATAGCGGGCCGTCACGCGGCGCATGCAATGGACTACGAACCACATGACGACGCGCTCGCCAGCGCGGCAACGGCAAACCCAGCGAAGGCCTCGAAACGGGTCGCGGTCCCCACGAATTGACGGCGGGGTTTTTTCTCGAGAGCGCGGCGCACACTCAGATTCGCGTGTGCGCCGCGCTCTGTGCTTATGGCTGCGCCGCTTCCAGCAGAAACTCCACCATCCGGTCGCAGACACGGCCGAACATCTGCGTGCCGGTCACCGTTGGGCAGCCACGGGCACGGGCCGCTTCGATAAACGGCGTGAGCGGCGGTTTCGTGACGACGTCGCCAACGAAGGTCTCGGGCTGCAAGCGTGATACGTCGATAGGCAACGGGTCGTCCGCGCGCATGCCGAGCGGCGACGCGTTGACCACGATATCGAACGCATGCGCTTGGACATCGGATGCGGCGCCGCTCACCTTGCCACGTCGCAGTGCATTGAGCCGCCCGGTCAGCGACGTCGTGCGGTCCGCATCGTAATCGCGGATGTCGAGCGAAGCGACGCCCGCGCTCACGAGGGCATGGCCGATCGCTGAGCCTGCGCCGCCAGCACCGATGAGCAGCGCGCGCTTGCCCGTCGGATCACACCCGGCATCCTTCAGCGCCGCGACGAATCCCGTGCCGTCGAACATGCCGCCGTGCCAGTGGCCGTCGGGCGTACGGCGCAGCGTATTGACTGCGCCGAGGAAGCCTGCTTCGTCGGAAAGCGTCGTGCAATATCCGGCCGCGCTGAACTTGTGCGGCACGGTAATGATCACGCCGTCGACGTTGTGCATCGGCTTCACGCCCGCGAAGAATGCGGGCAGATCGGCAGGCGCCACGTGAGCGGGCACTACCAGCGCGTCGCGGCCGGCCGCCCGCAATGCGGCGGTGACGCCGGCAGGCGAACGGACCTGCGCGATCGGGTCGCCGACGATGAAATAGATACGCGTCGCGCCGCTCAGGCCTTCATCGAGCGACGGAGAAAACGAAGATGCGTTCTGCTGACTCATGCTGTTTCCAACCTCCTTTGAATGTCTCCAGGTCCCGTTGTACAGCGGAAACGGTGCGCGGTCATCCAGACCGGGTCGCTCGTCCCTGCTGCACATTTTTAGGTGAACTTTAATCTGATATGGAATAGCATTCAACAAATAGATGAGGTTTCAGACGCCGTGACAGATGTGCCGGCTAACTACAGAAGCACTCAAATCCAAGGAGAGACAGATGAGCAGGAGACGTTTGGCGTTGATCGGCGCGGGAGCCATCGGGCGCATGCATGTCGAGCGCGCGCGTTCGCATGCGCAGTGCGCGATCGTCGCGATCGCCGATCCTTCGCCACAGGCCGAGAGCTTCGCGCGCGACCAGGGTCTGCGCTGGTTCGCCGACTACCGCTCGATGCTCGACGACGTGCGGCCCGAGGGCGCGATCGTCGCGACGCCCAATGCAACGCATGCCGATGTTGGGCTCGACTGTATCGCGCGCGGCGTGCCCGTGCTGATGGAAAAGCCCGTGGCGGACACCGTCGAACAGGCCCGGCAATTGAACGACGCGGCGCTCGGGGCGCGCGTGCCGCTGCTCGTCGGCCATCATCGCCGCCACAATCCGATTCTGCGGCGCGCGCGCGACATCGTGCAGTCGGGACGACTGGGCAAACCGGTCACCGCCACGGCTCTCGCCACCTTCTACAAACCGGACGCCTATTTCGACATCGAATGGCGCCGTCGCCAGGGCGGTGGCCCGGTCCTGATCAATCTGATTCATGACATCGACATGATGCGCTTCCTGCTCGGCGATATCGTCGACGTGCAGGCGCTGACGTCCAACGCGGTACGGGGCTTCGAAGTCGAGGATACCGCCGCCGTCATCCTGCGCTTTGCGAATGGCGCGCTTGGCACGCTGGCCGTGTCCGATTGCGCGGCCTCGCCCTGGAACTGGGACCTCGCCGCGGGCGAGGCGGCGCACTATCCCCGTCAGCAGGTGAACACGCATTTCGTGTCGGGCACGGATGCCTCGCTGACCCTGCCGCAACTCGACGTCTGGGAATACCGCGGCGGCAAAGGCTGGCACGAACCGCTGACGCACGAGCGCACGACGCCGCACAGCGGCGATCCGTACGCAGAACAGTTGCGCCATTTCGCCGCCGTGATCGCCGGTGCCGAAACCCCGGTCTGTTCGGGCGAGGACGCGGCGCGCACGCTGGCCGCGACCTTCGCCGTGCATCGCGCGGCGGCGGCGGGCGCGCGCGTCGCGCCGGCCCTTTGATTGAGGCGCGGCATGGTTCGGCATCCGAGCGCTAAGGGTTAAGCCTTGTTTGAATAAAATAACGATATGGAATAGTATTCAACAAATGAGTTACCCGAGGAGGAAGCGGATTGGCCATGAAGCGCGAACCGATGCTCGAATGTGATGTGCTGGTACTGGGCTCCGGCGCAGGCGGCCTTTCTGCGGCGGTCACCGCCGCCGTGCGAGGACTGCGGGTCATCGTCGCGGAAAAGGAGGCGGTCTTCGGCGGCACGACGGCGTGGTCTGGCGGCTGGATGTGGATACCCGGCAATCCGCTCGCCGTGCGTGCCGGGATCACGGAGGATGTCGAAGCGCCGCGCACCTATCTGCGCAACGAACTCGGCTCGCATTTCGATTCGGCCAAGACGGGCGCGTTGCTGGACCACGGCCCGCGTATGGTCGAGTTCTTCGAGCGGCATACGTCGATGCGTTTCGTCGACGGCAACCAGATTCCGGACTTTCACACCTCGGGCGGCGCCGGAACGGGAGGCCGCTCGGTCTGCGCGATGCCGTTCGACGGCCGTGAACTGGGACCGCTGATCGACAAGCTGCGGCAACCGCTCGCCGTGACGACGCTCGGGGGGATGGGAATTGCATCGGGCGCCGACCTCAGCCATTTCTTTAACGCGACGCGCTCGCTGCGCTCCGCGTTGTATGTCACGCGAAGGTTGGCGACGTTCGCACTGCACAAGCTGCGCTACGGCCGCTCGATGCACCTGGTCAACGGTCACGCGATGGTTGCGCGTCTGCTGAAATCGGCCGCGGATCATGGGGTCGATCTGCGCTCGAACGCGAAAGCCGTCGGCCTGATTCGCGAGGCTGGCCGCGTGGTGGGCGCATACATCGAGACTGATGGAATCGTGCAGGAAGTGCGGGCTGCTCGGGGAGTGGTGCTAGCGTGCGGAGGCTATCCGCATGACGTTGCGCGCCGCGCGCGCACCTTCGCTTACACGCCGTCAGGGCGCGAGCATTGGTCGGCCGCGCCATTGTCCAATAGCGGCGACGGCATTCGCATCGGCGAGGCGGCCGGCGGCCATTTCGATGCCACGCTTCGCGCGCCCGCCGCATGGGCGCCGGTGTCGCTCGTGCCGCAACGAGAGGGCGAGCCGCCGGTGGCATTCCCGCATCTCATCGAGCGCGCGAAGCCTGGCGTGATTGCAGTGACGCGCACGGGCAGGCGCTTCGGTAATGAAGCGTCGTCCTATTACGACCTGATGAACGCGCTCTTCGAGGCGACGCCGCAAGACGACGAAGTGTGCGCGTGGCTGATTTGCGACCACCGGTTCCAGCGCCGTTACGGTCTCGGCGTATCGAGGCCGTTTCCGTTTCCGACCGGCCCCTATCGGCGCTCGGGCTATCTGAAACGCGCGGACAGCCTCGCCACGTTGGCCGCGCAATGCGGTATCGATCCGCACGGACTCGCGAACACCGTGGCCGCCTACAACACGTACGCGAAAAACGGCCTCGATCCGCATTTCCACCGAGGCTCGACACCCTACAACCGTATGCAGGGCGACGCGCTTCACAAGCCCAACCCATGCGTAGCGCCGCTCGAAAACGGCCCGTTTTACGCAGTCAAACTGCTTCCCGGCAGCCTCGGCACCTTCGCCGGTCTGGCGACCGATGCCGCCGCCCGCGTCCTCGATGACGAGCACCAGCCGATCGCCGGTCTGTTCGCGACGGGCAACGATAGCGCCAGCATGATGGGCGGCTGCTATCCGGCTGGCGGCATCACGCTCGGCCCGGCAATGACTTTCGGCTACATCGCGGGACTCGCTCTCGCCGGTTCGGCTCAGACGCAGCCCGCCGCGCCTCTCTCCAATCACATGCAAGGACACATCCAATGACCCTCTATGACGTAGTGACGCTTACCGTGAAAATCGGCTCGAATGCTCAGGTCTTCGAAAGCATCAAGGCAAGCGGCGATCAGTCCGGTTCGAAACTGCTCGGCTGCTGGTATTCGGATATCGGTGTACTCGGGCAAGTGCTGGTGTTGCGCGGTTTCGAATCGGAGGCCGCGCTCGTCAGCGAGCGCAAGCGCATGCTGCTCGAAGGCAACCCGTTTGGCTGCGGCGAGTGCGTCACCGATGTGAAGATCGACAGCTATTCGCTGTTCCCGTTCCTGCCGCCGATCGAGCCTGCCGTGCACGGCGGCATCTACGAAATGCGTGTCTATGGGACAAAGCTCGCGAGCCTGCAGCACACCATCGATGCGTGGGAAAAAGCGCTGCCGGAACGCACGCAGCGCTCGCCGCTGATCGGTGCGATGTATTCGCTCGAAGGCGCCGTGCCGCGCTTTCTGAACATCTGGCCGTACGCGAGCGTCGACGAACGTTCGCGGATTCGCGCCGAAGCGGTGAAGGACGGCATCTGGCCGCCCAAGGGCGGCCCCGCGCATTTGACCACGATGGAATCGACCATCTGCGTGCCCGCGCCGTTTTCGCCGCTGCGCTGAAGGTGGCGCTGAACGTGTATCACGCTCGAACGGACAACCGGATTCAAGGAAACCACATGACACAGCACAACACGCGCGCGCTTTCTCTCTCGGCACTGACCGCGCTCGAACTGACGCCGCCGCAGATGGTGGAGTGCGCCGCGCAGGCGCGCTACGACTACGTCGGCCTGCGCCTGTTGCCTGCAACCGATCACGAGGTGCGCCACGAGATCATCGGCGATACGCCGCTGAAACGCGAGACGCTCGCGCGCTTGCGCGACACCGGCATCAAGGTGCTCGACATCGAGATTCTGCGCCTGAAGCCGGACACGCATGTCACCGACTACAAGGCGATGCTCGAGACCGGCGCGGAGCTGGGCGCACGCTACGTGCTGGTGGCCGGCAACGATCCCGACGAAGCGCGCACCGCGGATCGTCTCGCGCAGCTCTGCGATCTCGCGAAGCCGCTGGGACTGTCGCCGTCGCTCGAACCGATGCCGTGGACCGACGTGAAGGACATCACGCAGGGCGCGCGCATCGTCAAGGCCGCGAGCCGCAGCAATACCGGCCTCATCATCGACCCGATTCACTTCGACCGCGCCGGTTCGTCGACAGAAGAACTCGCGGCACTGCCGCGCGAGTACTTCGGCTACGTGCAGTTCTGCGATGCGCCTGCCGAGCGCCCCACCGATCTGGAGACGCTGCTCTTCCAGGCGCGCTGCGAGCGGATGATCCCAGGCGAAGGCGGCATCGATCTCGCTGGCATTCTGCGTGCGCTGCCCGCCCATCTGCCGCTCAGCATCGAGGTGCCGACCGAGCAGTGGGCGAAGACCGCGCCGGCGCTTGAACGTGCCCGCAAGCTGCGCGAGGCGACGCTTGCCGTGCTGGCGCAAACATACGCGGCCGGCTAAAGCGCGTGACTGTCGCACAGTCCGTTGCACAGTCCACTGACGAGCCCGCGCAAGTCGGAGCTCGGACTTGGCGTTCCTAATCGATAACAACAAATAACGATCCGGAGACAACCCATGAAGGCATCATTGAAGCGCGTCGGGTCAGACGCGCGGGCAGCGCGCGTCATCGACGTGCAAAAGCTTCTCGACGAACAGCCAGTAGGACGCTTTCAGATTCTCGTGCTGTTGATGTGCATGTTCATCGTCACGCTCGATGGGCTCGACACCGTGATGGTCGGCTTCATCGCGCCGGCGCTGTCCACCGCCTGGGCGATTCCGCGCGATGCGCTCGGCCCGGTGATGAGCGGCGGCCTGCTCGGCCTCGCGTTCGGCGCGCTGGGCGCGGGGCCGCTCGCGGACCGCTTCGGCCGCAAGACGGTGATGACCGGCGCGGTGCTGTTCTTCGGCGTCTGGAGTCTGGGCTCGGCGTTCGCGAGCAACGTCGGCGAACTGGCGGTGCTGCGTTTTCTGACTGGCCTGGGACTGGGTGCGTCGATGCCCAACGCTGCCACGCTGATGGCCGAATACGCGCCGCAACGCTGCCGCGCGCTGATGGTGACGACCGTGTTCTGCGGCTTCACGCTCGGCGCGGCCGGCGGCGGCTTCATCAGCGCGTGGTTGATCGCGGCGCACGGCTGGCACTCGGTGCTGATCCTCGGCGGCGTGCTGCCGATTCTCTACGTGCCGCTGATGATCAAATGGCTGCCCGAGTCCGCGCGTTTTCTCGCCTTGAAGGAAACCCGCCGCACGCGCCTCGTCACGGTGATGAACCGCATCACAGCCGGCCTCGCCGATCGCGCAACGCGTTTCGTCGCGCACGACACGCCGCAGCGCGAACGCAGCCCGGTCCGTCTGATCCTCTCGCGCGACTACCTGTTCGGCACGGTAATGCTGTGGGTCTGCTACTTCGCGGGTCTCTTGACGGTGTACCTGCTCGGTAGCTGGCTGCCGACCCTGATTCGCGGCGCCGGCTTCACCCTCGAACAGGCGGCGATCGTCGGGGCGCTGTTTCAGGCGGGCGGCACCATCGGCTCGCTCGCGATCGGCTGGCTGATGGACCGCGTCAACCCGCATCGCGCGTTGGGGGCGACGGTGTTCGTCGGCGGGGTCTTTGCGTGGTACATGGGTTTGCCGGGGCATGGCATCGTCGGCATCAGCGTGCTGGCGTTCGGCATGGGTTACTGCATGAACGGCTCGAACACCGGCTTTTGCGCGCTCGCCGCCGGATCGTATCCGACCCGTATGCGCGCGACCGGCACGAGCTGGATGCTCGGCATCGGCCGCTTCGGCGGCATCGCGGGGGCCATGCTCGGCGCCAGCATGCTGCACGCGAACTGGGGCTTCGGCGAGGTGTTCACGGCACTGGCGATTCCAGCCGCGGTGGGCGCCGCTGCGGTGCTTCTGAAAGGCGCGCGGCATCGCGGGCCGGTGCTGCGGGTCGAGGTTGCCGGCCACTAGGCCGGCGCTCGGTATCACACCGGAATGCGGGGTGCTTGAATTCCGATGTGGAATTGTGTTCTCATTCGGTATCTAAGTCGAACTGAGAGTTCATATATGGCGGGGAATCTTGAGCGGGCACTGGCGATCATCGAATTGCTGGCGAAGCAGGGCGGCAGCATGCAACTGGCCGCGATCGCCGACACGCTGAACATCCCGCGCAGCGGAACCCACCGCTTGCTCGCCGAGCTGAGCGAAGAAGGGTATGTGCGGCAGGACGAGCACGGCGAGTACGTCCTTGCGCTCAAGCTCGTGTCGCTGGCGTTGATCTGGCTGTCCACGGGCGGCGTGCTCGATATTTCGCAACCCGTGCTCGACAGGCTCGCCTCGGCCTCGGGCGAACTGGCGCGGCTCGGCGTGGTCGAGGACGATCACATCACGTTCGTCGGCAAGGCGCAGGGCGCCAAATCCGGCCTGCGCTACGACCCGGACATGGGCAGCCAGCCGCCGCTGCATTGCACGGCGAGCGGGCAGGCGTGGCTGTCGACGATGAGCGATGAAGAGGCGCTCGAACTGGTGTCGCGCCAGGGTGGAATTGGCAAGGCGGGCCAGACCGGGCCGAGGGCGCCGAAGTCGATCCAGCAGTTTCTCCAGGACCTGGCCGGCGCGCGAAAACGCGGTTACGGCGTCGCGAGCGACACCTACGAGGTGGGGATGACGTCGATGGCCGCGGTTGTCCGCCATCCCGTCACCGGGCTCGCCGTCGGCGTGGTGAGTCTCGCCGGACCGACGAGCCGCCTGCCGGAGGCGCGCTTGAAGGCGCTTGCGCCAGCGTTGCTCGAAGCCGTGTCGGACATGAGCGCGGCGACGCTCAGCTCGCCGTATTTCAAACGCAGTCTGAAAGTCGCGCCGGTGGTGACCAAGGTGCAGCCGGTCCCGGCGCGGCGCAAGGGTCGGCCCAAGGCGGCCTGATTGTGGGTATGCCGGACTGCTCGTCCGGCTCGCCGAGGCATGGCGAATCAATCAGTGCCCGCGCACGTACCTGTCCGCGCGGATGCGCTGAGAGGACCTTACTCCGGCGGCGTTCGCCGCTCATCATCCTGCTGCATAAGACGACTGCCGGATAAGCGCGAAAACCAATAAGAAGGCGGGCGCCGTCGAGGCGCCCGCAGTCAACTTTCTCCCGGTACTCGCGAAGGGCTTTCAGGCAGTCGCACGCCGATGCGGCACGTCCGAATCGAACCGCGTTGGCGCAGCCGGATCCCGCGCTGCGCGAGCCGCATTTTTGGCGACCCGCCAGCCAAACACGATAGCAGGGCCCAGCGTGGTCCCCGGACCGGGGTAGGTGCCGCGGAAGATCGACGCAAGGTCGTTGCCGCATGCGTACAGGCCGGGTATCACCTGACCGTCGTTATCGAGCACCTGGCCATCGGCATTGCCCGCGAGCCCGGCGCTACAGGCGAGATCCGCAGGCCACACCGTCACCGCATAGTACGGGCCGGCGCCGATCGGACGGATGCAGGGATTGGGCTTCTGCGCGGCATCCCCGTTGAAGCGGTTCACGGGACTGGAGCCGCGCTGAAACGCGGGGTCCTCGCCTTGCGCCGCGTCGCGATTGTAGGTGGCGACCGTGCGTTCGAGGCCCGCTGCATCGACGCCCAGCTTTGCGGCCAGTTCGGCGAGTGTCTTGCCCTTGATCAGATAGCCCGCTTTTTCGAAACTGGCGATGCGCGCGCGGCTCCGTTCGCGCATCAGCAGTCCGAGACCATAGTCGCGAATGAATGCCGCATCCACGATCAAATGCGCAGGTACGCTTTCGCCATTCGCGTCGCGCAACATCCCCATCACGAAGTCGTGATACGAGTCCGACTCGTTGACGAACCGTTCGCCGCGCCGGTTCACCGCGATCAACCCGGGTTTCGCCCGATCGAGAATGATGTGCGGCCAAACGGCGTCTGGTCCGTTGCCTGAGCGCAGGATCGAGCAGGGCATCCAGAGACCGGGGCTGTCGTGGCCGTCGTTCAACTGCGCGTTGATCTTCAGCGCACTGCCGACGCCGTCGCCGGTATGCGTGTCCGGTGACAGCGACAACGGTTGGGCCCCGGCGGGAAACAACTGCTTGCGCAACACCGGATGACGGGCAATGCCGCCAGTCGCCAGCACTACGCCGCGACGCGCGCGAATCCGCTTGCGTCCCACACCTTTCTGTTCGACCACGGCGCCAGTGACTTCGCCTTGCTCGATTACGAGTTCAACCAGCGGCGTATCGAAGCGGACTTCCACCTTCTGTTTGCGCAAGCTGTAAAAGAGCCGCGCCGCCAGCGCATTGCCCATGACGAGCTGTGTGCCGCGTGGATAGCGCAGCCGGTCGAGCATATAGCGGCCTACCACGGCCAGCGTGCGCGAGAAGTTTTTTTTCGACGCGAAAGGCGCGAGCAGCGCATCCAGATCGGTGCGTGCGACCATCATGCCGCCAAGCCCCATGAACTCCTTGCGCGGCGGTCTCACGCGCACGAACTTGTCGCCGAGCAGGCGGCCGTCGAATGCGACGGGCGCCAATGCACGCCCGCCAAACGCGGCGCCCGGCCCCGCCACGTAGTCCGGGTGAGCCGTGGCCGCGACGAACTTCACGTCGCTGATGCGCTGCAGTTCGTCGATTGCCGCCGGGCCGCTTTCCAGAAACGCCGCGCGTGCTTCGTCGCCGCCGCGCTCGCCGACCACCGAGGCGAGGAAGCGCCGCGCGTCGTCGACGCTGTCGGGCACACCGGCGCTCGCGCTCAGGCTCGTGCCGGGCACCCACGTGGTGCCTCCGGAGGTGGACGTGATGCCGCCGACCGCGTCCGTCTTTTCGCACACGAGAACCCTGATGCCTTCGTGATGAGCCACCAGCGCGGCGGTCATGCCGCCGGCTCCGGCACCGAACACCAGCAGATCAGTTTCCTCGTCCCACTGTGTTTGTCTCGCTTCGTTCATCGCCTGGATGTCTCCTTGTGCCGCGGCACGGAAATATGTAGAACAAATTTTATTATTGGAATAGTATTCCACAAAAACTTAAAAATCAAAGTTTTCACGCACATTGGAGGAGCAAACGATGCGGGTTCTGGTGACGGGCGGAAGCGGCTTTCTTGCCGCATGGATCATGCGGCGTCTATTGGCGCGCAATGTCAGCTTGCGTGCGTTCGACAGGCGTTGCGACCCGCGCCTGTTGGGCGAACTCACGCCGCAGAGGGCGGCTGAAGTCGAATGGGCGACGGGCGACATTGCCGTGGCGAGCGACGTGAGGCGTGCGCTGCAAGATTGCGACGGCGTGATTCATCTCGCAGGCGTGTTGACGCCGAGTTGCGCGAGCGATCCGGTGCGCGGTGCGCAAATCAATCTGATCGGCACGCTGAACGTATTCGATGCCGCGCGTGAGGCCGGTCTGCGCAGCGTGCTGTATGCGAGCAGCGCGGGGGTCTTCGGTCCGGACGACGGCGCGCGGCCGCATCCGCAAACGCACTACGGCGCATTCAAGCTCGCCTGCGAGGGATCGGCGCGAGCGTATTGGAATGACTGCGGTATTGCGAGCATCGGCTTTCGCCCGCTCGTGGTGTATGGCGCGGGGCGCGAGACCGGCTCCAGCGCGGGGCCGAGTCTCGCGTGCCGCGCGGCGGCGCGCGGCGACGCGTACACGATCCCGTTCACGGGCTCGACCGGCCTCGTATTCGCCGACGATGTCGCCGCCGCCTACGAGGCCGCGCTTTTTGCGCCGGCGCAGGGAGCGCATGTGTTCACGCTGGCAGGCGAGATCGTCTCGGTCGATAGCGTGATCGAGAGGCTGTGCGCGCTCGCACCTGGCGCGCGTCTCGGCGCCGCCGGCGCGTCATTGCCGATCGCCACCGACTTTGCGCACGACCCGGCGCTCGACAGGTTGCTGCCGGGTTTGCCGGCCACGTCGCTGGAAGACGGCTTGCGCCAGACCTTGGCGTTCTACCGCGAGCGCCGGTAGCGCCCGCGCCGCTCGTTCCCCGGAACCTCTGTATTCACGAAAACCCTGTAAGGGTTGAATATTGTTGAATCATATTCCATATAAAACTAGTATTCATAAAAATCGGCATCGGCGGCGACAGATCTCGCTGCCGTCATGGATGGGCAAACAGGAGGAGACAGATGAGCGAGAACCACGGTGGCGACAAGAAAGAGCGCGGCAACGCAAGCGAGACGCCGGGAGCAATGACGCGGCGCGACTGGCTGGCCGCGGCCGGCAAGACGCTCGCGAGCGGCGCGGCGATGATGGCCGCACCGGCTTTCGTGCGCGCGCAGGGCGACCAGCCGCTGAAGCTCGGCCTCGTGATCGCTAAGCAGGGCGTGTGGACCGAGCAGGGCGAGATGATCGCGAACGGCGTGAAGCTGGCGCTGGCCGATGCCGGTAATCAGGTGCGCGGCCGGCGTGTCGATCTGATCTGGTACGACGAGCCGAACCCGCAATCGGCGCAGCAGAACATGCAGAAGCTCGTCGACGAAGACAAAGTGGTCGCGGTGATCGGCGGCACCAATAGCGGCACGTCGCTCGCGATGGCCTCCGTCGCCAGTCGCGCGAAGGTGCCGTACATCTCGCCGAATGCGGCTGCCCGCGAACTCACCGGCAGCAGTTGCAACCCGTACACGTTCCGCACGCTTGCGCCGACGCCGGTGACGTGCCGCGCGCTCGCGCCGTCGCTTCTCGCGAAGGGCAAGCGCTGGCACTTCCTCGTCGCGAACTACGCGTATGGCCAGGACATTCAGCGTTCGATGTCGGAACTGCTCAAGCAGGCCGGCGGCACGATGACGGGCGCGGACGTCACGCCGTTGAACACCACCGATTTCAGCTCCTTCATCCTCAAGATCAGGCAAACCAAGCCGGACGTCGTGGTGCTCGGTCTGCCCGGCGGCGACCTGTCCACGTTCCTCAAGCAGTACGCCGAGATGGGCATGAGAGGGACGATTCCGGTGGCCTGCCCGATCATCGGCGACTCGGACCTGTGGGCGATCAGTCCCGATGCCGCGACCGGTTACTACGGTAAGCCGTGGCATTTCAGCTCGCCCGGTCACACGCCGGCGGAACTGGCCTTCATCAAGAGCTATACGGCGAAGTACGGCAAGCCGCCCGCCGACAAGGCATGGCTCGGCTGGTTCTCGACGCGGGGCCTGCTCGAAGGCATCAAGCAGGCGAAGAGCACGAGCGGCGCGGACATCGCGTCGAGCCTCGAAACCGTCAAGCTCGACGACGGCGCCGTGCCCGCTTACTACCGCGCATGGGACCACCAGATGGTGCGTCGCTGGAGCGTGTTCAAGGTGAAGGACCACGTCACCGACAAATGGGACTGGCTCGACCAGGTGTCGGTCGTGCCGCAGAACGCCGCCGATGTCGACAAGCTTTACGGCTCGCGACAGGAAGTCGGCTGCACGATGCCGCCGCGCCAGATCTGATCCTTCAAGCACGCTGCTACCGGGAGTACGGACATGGCAGAAATTGTCTTGTCCCAGATCGCCAATGGTCTGGTGCAGGGATTCCTTTACGTTTTGCTCGCAATCGGGCTGTCGATCATCTGCGGGCTGCTGGGTATCGTCAACTTCGCGCACGGGGCGCTGTTCGCGCTCGGCGCGTACTTTGCGATCGCGTTATCGACGCATTTCGGCTGGTGGGCGGTCGTGCTCGCCCCTGTGCTGGTTGCAGCGGTCGGCATGCTGATCGAGGTCGTGTTCATTCGCCGGCTCTATGGCAAGGAGCCACTGCTGGGGTTGATCGTCACGTTCGCGCTGTCGCTGCTGTTGACCGCGCTGATCCGGCTCGTGTGGGGCGCGGGCGGCTTGCCGTTCAGTCCGCCGGCGGCGCTGTCGGGTTTCATCGTATATGGGCCGTTGCTGCTCACGAAATACCGCCTGTTCGTGCTCGTCACGACGGTCTTGATCCTGCTCGCGCTCTGGTGGTTTCTCAAGTTCACGCCGTACGGACGCATCCTGCGCGCCGGCAGCCGCGACCCGGAAATGGTCGGCTTGCTCGGCATCAATCTGCCGCGCGTACTGACCGGCGCATTCGGACTCGGCGCGTTGCTGGCCGGTGTGGCGGGTCTGCTCGCCGCGCCGCTGCTGACTGTCACGCCGAGCATGGCGACGGCCGCCGTGATGCCGGCCTTCGTGATCGTCACGATCGGCGGGCTCGGCTCGTTCGCGGGCGCCGTGGTCGCGGGTCTGCTGGTGGGTGTCGTCACCGCGCTGGCGGTGCAGTTCTTCCCCGAGGCTTCGGCCGTCGCGATGTACGTGCTGATGGCCCTCGTGCTGCTCGTGCGTCCGCGTGGGCTGTTCGGTGAACGTTGGGAGCGCTTCGAATGAATCTGAAACTCGTCTCACGGCATCCGGTCGCGCTGCTCGCCGTCTGCCTCGTTGTCGTTTCGGCGTTGCTCGCGCTGACCGGCACGCCGCTCGAACGTGCGACGCAGGTGGCGATCTATGCGCTGTACGGCATGGGCGTGAATCTGCTCGTCGCCTATACCGGGCTCGTGCCGTTCGGCGCGTCGGTGTTCTTCGGGACGTCGACGTATCTGGTCGCCGTGTCGCTGCAGCGCTACGTGCATAACGAGGCGCTCGCTCTCGCGTTGAGCGTCGCGCTTTCGGCGGGGATGGCGCTGCTGATCGGCGCGGTGGTGCTGAAGCGGCGCGGACTTTACTTCTCGCTGCTGACGCTGGCGTGCTCGCAGATTGCCTTTGAGATCGCCTTCAAATGGACCGACGTGACCGGCGGCGAGAACGGCCTGCAGGATGTGCCGCGTCCGATGTTCGCGACCTTTGCGGCGTTCCACGTGTTTGCCTGCGTGACGGTGGTGGCGGCCGCGTGGATCTTGTGGCGCCTCGTGCACTCGCCGTTCGGCCGCGCGTTGCAGGCACTGCGCGACAACGAACAGCGCGCGTCGAGCCTCGGCTATGACACGTATCGCCTGAAGCTGTTTTCTTTCGTGGTGTCCGCGGCGATCATCGGTTATGCGGGCGGCTTGCTCTGTCTGATGCTGCAAGGCGCGTACGCGAACAACCTGAGCTGGGAACACGCGGGCGACAGTCTGCTGATGACCGTGCTCGGCGGCGTGCATCAGTTCCTCGGGCCCCTGTGGGGCGCGATTGCCTTCATTCTGCTCGAAGACAAACTGAGTGGTCTGACGGAGCATTGGTGGCTGCTGTTCGCGCCGATCATCATTGCCTTTGCATTCTTCTCGCCCGAAGGGATTCAGGGGCTGGTGCAGCGCGTACTGAAGAGACCGCGCTGGACGCTCGTGCGTGACACGATTCCGGCACGCCCTGCTGTCATCGAGCCATATAAAAGCGCACGTATCGATGCCGATCCAGACAAGCCGATCCTGTCGGTGCGTAGTTTGTCGAAGCAGTTCGGCTCGCTGGTCACCGCCGACAAGATCGATCTCGATGTGTTTCCGTATCGGTTGCACAGCTTTATCGGCCCGAACGGCGCGGGTAAGACGACTTTCTTCAACATGCTGACCGGTGTGCTGCAACCGACGGCAGGACGCATAGTGTTTGATGGTCAGGATGTGACGCGCATGGCGATGTTCAAGCGCGTACGTCTCGGCATGAGTCGCTCGTTCCAGATTCTGAGCGTGTTTTCTCATCTCACGGTATTCGAGAACGTACGCGTGGCCGTGCAGGCGGCTGAACGGAACCGTCTCGGCATGTGGCGCGATGCGCATGGCTGCGCGCAACAGAATGCCCGCACGTGGTCGCTGCTGGCGGCGGTCGGCCTTGCCGACAAGGCTGCTGCGGCGTGCGAGAACCTGTCGCACGGCGAGCAGCGTCTGCTTGAAATCGCCATTTCGCTGGCGACTCAGGCGAAGATCCTGTTGCTGGACGAACCGCTCGCGGGGCTGGCCGAAGCGGATCGCGAGATCGTTGCGAAGATCGTGCGCGAACTCGCGAATCATCATGCGGTAGTGCTGATCGAACATGATATCGATCGCGTGCTCGCCATTTCCGATCGCATCAGCGTTTTGCACCGCGGACATCTGATTGCCGATGGTGCGCCCGCGGACGTGGCGGCGCATCCGGAAGTCATCGAAGCGTACATGGGCCGCTCGAAGCTGACGCTGCCGATCGCCGAGCGCGTGAACACGCGCGTCGCACGCGCAGCGGCGACGAAGCCGCTGCTGAGCATCAGGAATCTGAAGGCCGGTTACGGCGGCAACACGATTCTCGACGGTCTCGACCTCACGCTCAATGAAGGCGAGGTGGTGGCGATTCTCGGCCGTAACGGCGTGGGCAAGACCACTACGCTGCGCGCGGCCACCGGGGTCGTGCAGATCAATGCCGGCACGATCACGTTCGACGGACGCGACATCACCCACGAGCCGAGCCATGTGATCAACCGGCTCGGTCTCGCGATGGTGCCGGAGGGCCGGCGGCTTTTCCCAAACCTGACGGTTTATGAAAACCTGCGCCTCGCGGCGCGCAAAGGCGGCGCGAGCGTCGAAGAAATCTATGCGCTCTTCCCGCGTCTGGCTAACCGCAAGGACACGCGCGCCGAGAATCTCTCGGGCGGCGAGCGGCAGATGGTGGCGATTGCCCGCGCATTGATGGCGCCGGCAAAGGCGATCCTGCTCGACGAACCGTTCGAAGGCCTCGCGCCGGCCGTCGTGCAGGAAGTGCTCGATGCGGTGGTGCGCTTGCGCGAGCGCGCGAGTGTGATCATCGTCGAGCATCAGGCGGATATGGTGCTGCCGATCGCGGACCGCGTGTATGTGCTCGTCAACGGACGCGTGGCGTATCAGAACACCGCCGAAGCGCTGGAGCGTGACGAGTTCACGCAGGCGCGGCTGCTCGGTGTCATGCATGACGACGCGGCATCTGCTCCGGAGGTCAGGACGGCGTGATCGAAAACGGACGCGCGGTGTCATTGCGCCCGCTGCCAGGCCTTCCCGCGTCATGGCACCGAGTCGCGTCGATGTCGCCGCGCTCCCACGCCGCTCGAGGTCGGTGAGTTTCGTGACCCCGGAGCCGTCTCGTGCCACCGGTGCTTCGGCGTCGTTGACGTTGTCGCGAATCCTGCATTGCAAATGACGTTGTCGGCGAACGTTGCGCTGTCTTATCAATCCGAGGCCAGGGCGTCGCACGCGGTCTCGACGCGTACGGCGCGCGGCAATCGAATTCCGTACAGACACATCACACTGCCAGACAGCAGCAGCAGCGCCGCGGCGGTCATCAAGGAAAGATGCATACCCTGCATGAACGCATCAGGGCGGGAATCGCGCACGAAAAACCCGAAGACCGCCACCCCGAGCATGCCGCCTACCTGCCTCGCGGCGTTCAACATGCCCGATGCGATGCCGGACCGGGACGCCTCCACGGAAGACAACGTGAGGTTTGTCATGGTCGGCACCATGAGTGCAATACCGCTTGCAGCAATGAGCATTGGCACGATCAGCAGCCGGTACGAGCCATTCAGACTGACTGGCAGGAGAAGCAGGTAACCCGACGCGGCGATCACCATGCCGGCGATCATCAGTTTCTTTGCGCCGACCCGGTTGAGCAGGCGCGCCGCCAGAATGTTCACCGCCATCAGCACAACGGTCATGGGTAAAAATGCGAGTCCCGTCTGCTGGGCGGACAAATGCTGCTCGATCTGAAAGAAGAGGCTGAAAACGAAGATCAAACCGTAGTACGCAAAGTTGACGATGACGCCGGCGGCCGACGCAGTGGCAAACGTGGCGGTTCGAAATAGCGCCAGTGGGAACATGGGTTCCGTCGTGCGCCACTCGACCCAGACAAAAGCCAGCATGAAGATCACGGCAAGCAGCAGCGCGCCATAGACCAGTGGATGATCGAATCCGAAGTGGGCCGCTTCCGTGATGCACACGGTCAAAGCGCTTAGTGCCATGATCGCAGCCAGTTGACCGGGAAGATCGATGCTTCGGCCAGGCGCCGGCTCAGCGGCGGCCGCATGGCGCAGGGTGAGGGCCGCACCGACGATGCCGATGGACAGATTGAGCAGAAATATGCTGCGCCAGCCGACATGAGTGACCAGCAGGCCGCCCATCACGGGGCCCGCGGCCAGCGCAATCCCGCCTGCGGCACCCCACCATCCCACCGCGCGGCTTCGTTGTTCCGCGTCGGGGAAGGCCTGCCGCAGCATGGCCAGCGAATTGGGGACGAGCAGCGCGGCGCCTATACCTTGCACGACACGCGCGATCACCAGAAGCGGCAAGGAGCCGGCCATTCCGCACATGATCGAGGCCGCCGTAAACACGGTGAACCCTGCGGTGAAGACCCGCTTCGCGCCGAAGCGGTCGCCAAGAACGCCCGTGGTCAGAAGCAGCGAAGCGAACGCCAACGTATATGCGTTGACGACCCATTGCAGGTCGGTCACGTCTGTCGCGAAGCGGCCTCGCAGGGCGTCGAGCGCAACGTTGACGACGCTGACATCCAGCAGGACGACGACAAAACCCAGCCCTGCGGCGGCGAGTGTGCCGCGTTGATTGCGGCTCATGGACATGCTCATCTGGAACGGCCCCGATCGATTGAACGAGTATCGATGTTAGGCAGATAAGCTTTGTGCGAATATTCCACATCACTGCACACCATCCTTGAGAAAATGCACAGATGTTCGATTGGGAAAATATTCGTCATTTCCTGGCGGTCGCCCGCATTGGCACGTTGTCAGGGGCCGCACGCAAACTGAAGGTGGATCACGCGACTGTGAGCCGTCGCTTGAGCGCACTGGAGGATGAGGTCAAGACTCGCCTGGTCGAACGGCTTCCCAGAGCCTGCAAGCTCACACCAGCCGGGCAGCGCGTTTTCGAGCTGGCGCAAGGCATGGAGGAAAACGCCTACGCGATCGAGCGGTTTCTCGATGCCAGCCTTTCCCCGCTGAGTGGAAAGGTCACGTTGAGCGCGCCGCCGGTACTCGTGGCCAGTTTTCTGGTGAAGCATCTGCGGGCCTTCCGGCTCGCCCATCCCAGCGTCCAGTTGTCCGTTTCGGGCGACGCACGGCAGGTTTCGCTCAGCCGGAGGGAGGCGGACATCGCCTTGCGGCTGGTTCGTCCCGATGAAGCGACCAGCGTGATACGCAAGCTAGGGCGTATGCCTTTCGATCTGTACGCGAGCCGGGACTATGCGCATCTGCATAATCCCTCTGCCTGGGAGTTCATCGTCTACGACGCCGGCTTCTCGGAAATGCCCCAGCAAAAGTGGTTGATGAGCGTTGCAAACGGCAGACCGATAGCTTGCGAGATCAGCGATATCACGGGCCATCTTGCGGCGACTCAAGCAGGCGCGGGTGTAGCTGGCTTACCTCGCTTCCTTGCGCAGACGAGTGCGAATCTGCAACGCCTGCCGCACGATGGTGAATCGTTTTCGCGAGACATCTGGATGGCCGTGCATCGGGATTTGCGTCGTTCGCCGCATGTCCGGGCAGTGATGGACTTTCTGCTGAAAATCGTCGCGGAAAATCCCGATTTCATGACGGGCGGATAGAAGGCGGATGTCTGACCGTCGCAACGAGTACGTCCAACATCAGCTTCGGCACAGTCCCGACAAGGCGACGCCTGCTGACGTCACAGGGCGAGTCTCGAGCCGGTCTCGCTGAAGAGACGCGCGGGCGCATGCGCGCTTGCGCTCACGTGTTAAAGCGCGCCGCGCGCACAAGGTACAACAGCCGGGTACTTGCGACTGACTCTTTCTTTCTGAATTGTAATGTTATAACATACGACGCCGTTGCCTGCGGGAGAAAGCACCCGTCAGGAATTTTGTCGACCATACGGCGCCTGCGACGTGCAATGTTATAGCGTTGCACTCGACATCGCCGCCGGTGTCGAAGTCAACCCTTAGAAAAAAGATCGTGAACAGACAACCTACACGCTCCATCGCGCGGTGGCCCGGCCGGTTATCGCCGGTTCCGTTGGCCTTGCTCGCATTCTCCGCGCAAGCCCAGCAAGAGAACGAGACACCGGATGCGTTGCCCGGGGGCGCGCTTGCGCCCGTCTTCGTCACCGCGAACCCGCTGGGCTCGACCAACCTCATCGCGCCGGCCACTGCGCTGTACGGCGACGCTCTCACCTTCAGACAGACCAATTCACTCGGCGAAACGCTCAATGGCCTGCCCGGCGTGTCCACCACGACGTATGGGCCGATGGTGGGCCGGCCGATCATCCGTGGCATGGACGGGGATCGCATCCGCATTCTGCAGAACGGGGTGGCGGCGTGGGACGCATCGTCGCTGTCGTACGACCACGCGGTACCGCAGGAGCCCCTGACGATCGAGCGCGTCGAGATCGTCCGAGGGCCTGCGGCGCTGCTCTATGGCGGCAACGCCATCGGTGGCGTCGTCAATACGATCGACAACCGCATTCCGCGCGAGCCGATCAAGGGCGTCACGGGCGCAGTCGACGCGAGCTACGGCGGGGCCAACGACGCGCGCGCCGGCGCGGCCCTCGTCGAAGGAGGCAATGGGCGATTTGCGTTTCACGTTGACGCGTTCGATCGGGACACCAGCACGCAACGTATTCCTGGTTTCGCGCACTCCGATCGCCAGCGCGCGCTCGACGGCCCGGATGCCAACGAGGCCTACGGCAGCATTCCAAACAGCGACGGCCGGTGGCACGGCGGCGCGGTCGGCGGTGCGTATACCTGGGCCGATGGCTATGCAGGTCTGTCGTACAACGGCTACGACGGCAACTACGGCTCGGTCGCAGAAGACGACGTGCGGCTACGCATGCATCAGGACCACGTAGCATTCGCCTCGGAGTTACGCAATCTGAGCGGGCCATTCTCGCAACTGAAGTTCGATTTCGGCTACACGGATTACGAACACAGGGAGATCGACAACGGCGAAACCAGCACGACCTTTCGCAACCATGGCTATGAAGCGCGTATCGAAGCGCGTCATCGACAGATCGGCCCGTTCGAGGGAGCCGTTGGCGCGCAGATCAGCCAGAACACGTTTTCAGCGCTAGGCGACGAAGCACTCGTCCCAACCACGCAGACCACCAACGTGGCGCTGTTCGGGCTGGAAGAGTGGAACGTCACCGACGCCTTCAAACTCAGCGCGGGCGCACGCTACGAGCATGTAAAACAGGACCCCGTGGCCAACGGCAACGACAGGTTCGCGAGTGCGACCGACCGCGACTTCAATGCGGTCAGCGCGTCGCTCGGAGCGTTGTACAAACTGTCGCCAGTGTGGTCGGTGGCGGGCAATGCCGCCTATACGGAACGCGCGCCGGCGCTGTACGAACTCTATGCAAACGGGCCGCACGATGCGACGGGCCAGTATCTGATCGGCAATCCAGCTGCACAGAAAGAGAAGTCCGTGTCGACCGATCTGTCATTGCGCTTTGCGAGCGGCCCGAACAAGGGTAGCGTTGGCGTGTTCTACAGCCGCTTCAAGAACTATCTGACCGAATTCAACACAGGGCGTCTCGTCAACGACGACGACGAAGTCGTGCCGCCCGGTACCGATGGTGCGTTGAACGAGGCGGTATATCGCGGCGTGCGCGCGGAATTCTATGGCATCGAACTCGACGGCAGATGGCGCGTCTTTGAGAAGGGCGCGCATCAGGTGGACGTCGAACTCGTTGCCGACTACACACATGCTCGCGACATCGACAACGGCGAGGCGCTGCCTCGGATTGCGCCGCTGCGTGCGACGCTCGCCGTCGACTATGGCTACGGACCGTTCGGCGCGCGTGCCGAGATGGAGCATGCGTGGGCTCAGAATCGCGTACCCGACAACGATCTGCCGACTTCGAGCTATACGAGGCTGGGCCTGATTCTCACGTACAAGTTCCATGTCGGCACAACGAACTGGCTTGCGTATGTTCGCGGGGATAATCTCACGAATCAGGAGATTCGCTATGCAAGTTCGGTGGTCCGGGATATTGCGCCAGAGGGGGGCCGCAGCGTGATGGTCGGCATGCGTACTACGTTCTAGCCGGATCATGCAGGCATGCGCGATGGGCGACACAGGATCGCTGCCCTGGGCGGCTTTCTTGCCAGTTAGCGCATGCCTCGAAGACACGCTCGTCCATCCGGCACTGGACCGTTGCTGCCGGCGGATCGTCGGTAGGCAAAATCGGCGACGCAGTCACTGTCACGTGCACTACGCTCGCGGCCCTCAGCACACTGAATCCTCGACGACGCGCAGTTCAAACACGTTATGCTCCCCGCTCAGCGAACTCGCAGCAGGCGCGGCGAGCGCACGCCGATACCACGCATGAAAGTGGCGCATGCCATCTTCGAGCGGCGATTGATACGGCCCCGCGTCACTCACGCCACGCCGGTGCAGACGCAGGCGCCCTGCATCCATGCGTTCGGCGATTTCATCGTCTTCGATCATTGTTTCCAGATACGCGGCGCGCTGCGCCTCGATGAATTCGCGCTCGAACGCCGCGATTTCCTCCGGATAGAAAAACTCGACGACGTTCAGCGTTTCCTGCGGTCCTTTCGGATAGAGCGTGGACACCACGAGCACATGCGGATAAAGCTCGATCATCTGAGTCGGAAAATACGCAAGCCAGATTGCGCCGAACGAGGGCGCGTCGCCGCCGCGGTAGTCGAGCAGCCGGTCGTGCCACGCCCGATAGATATCCGACCCCGGCTGCGCGAGTGCGTTATGTACGCCGACCCGCTGCATGCTGTACGTGTCGGCAAACTCCCAATCGAGGTCGTCGCAGGTCACGAATTTGCCCAGTCCCGGATGAAACGGAGCGACGTGATAGTCCTCCAGATATACCTCGATGAAGGTCTTCCAGTTGTAATAACAGATGTGCGTTTCGGTATGGTCGAACACATAGCCGGAAAAATCGAATTCGGGGCGTGCAAACGCATTGGCCATGTCTCTCGCAGGTTCACGCGGTCCTTCGTAGAGGAGTCCGTGGCAATTCTTCAGCGCGAAGCGTTCGAGATTGCGGCAAGGCTTGCGTTCGAACTCGGGCGCCCCGATCAGTTCGCCCTTGCCGTCATATGTCCAGCGATGCAGCGGGCAAACGATGTTGCCGCCGGTCGCGGCGAGATTGCCGCTCGATTGCGCGGCGCCGCCCACGTTCCCCGTTTCTCCGCCCAGCATCAGCGCCTGGCGATGACGGCAGACGTTGGAGAGCAACTGCACGCCGCTCGCGTTACGCACAAGAACGCGGCCGCCTTCCTCCTGCGGCAGACGGCGCCAGTCGCCCAGCGCGGGCACTGACTGTTCGTGGCCCACGTACAGCGCGGCGTTCGTGAAGATGCGCGCCATTTCTCGCTCGAACAGCGCTTCGTCGAAATAGGCGCTTGCCGGCAGTTGCAGCTGCGCGTCTTCCGCATCGGACGGCGGAACAAGATGCGTCATGTTGCTGATGTCGTTCATCGGTCGTTTCCATTTCGGTTAGACGCCATGTGCGCGTGCGTTCACGTTCACGTTCACGCGGCCGGCATGGCATCCCGTTCCGCATTCAGGCGCACGATGCGCTCGCGTTGTTCCAGTCGCGGGCATGTGCTGCAAAGTTCGCCATCGCGTCGGCGATAGTGGTAGCAGCAGGTCTGGCGATCGAGCGCGAGCGCGCTCGCGCCGTCGCTGCGTGCGAAAACGAAAAAGCCGCCACGGCCTGCGAGTGCGAGCGCCCGGAGCCAACGTTCGCCGAGCGCTTCGATATGCGCGTGGCTCCAGCCGGGATGCGTGGGCCGCAAGGCGAGCAACGCCGCCAGCACGCAATCGGCCTGCATGCATCGCGCGGCGTGAGCATTGAGCCGGGCGATGCTCGACAGTTCGTCGAAAATCTGCGCGCAGCAGGCGGCAATCTCACTCGCGGCGCGATCGATCAGGGCGTCGGGATCGCCCTGCACCGGCACGTGATCGGGCAACCGCACTTCGCGGGTCCAGCCGTTCTCGATGGGCTGCTCGAAGCGATCGAGCAACAGCGCGCGCTGAGCTGTGTGGACGCCGACCACGCTCAGGTAAATCGGCTGCCAGATCAGAATGCCCCAGCAGCGCAACGACCAGTACGCACGTCCGGCTTCGGGATATCCCGTGGTCCAGAAACTGAGCAGCGCTTCCAGCGCGACACGATTGCCGTCGCAACGGGCAGGGCGAAAGTGCGTTGCGCGACGCGCGGATTCGTCGTTGCAGGGCGGCGAAGAGCTTGCGCAGTCCGCGACGACTCCGCGCAGGCCAGGCACTACGCGTGCGGCGAGCCGCAGGAAATCTTCCAGTGTGCGGTTCGCCGTCATGCTTACGCTTCGACCGCTTCGGCGAGCGCGGCCGTTTCGGCTTCCTGCGATGCGGCGCGCCGTCCCGCAAGCGGGTTCTGGAGATTGCCCGCCATCTTCAGATTGCCAGCGGGGTCCGACAGATTGACCATCTGCAAATTGTTGCCGAGCTGCAGGCGATTGAGGCACGAATGCAGGAACTCCGGCGCGAACAGGTCGTAGTCGGCAAACTTCTGCGCGAGCTGTGGATGCTCTGACTGATAGCGCGCGACGCAGCCTGCCACGGCGTTCCAGAACACATCTTCGCTGCAGCAGCCGTGCTCGACGAGAATCTGGTTGACGTAGCGGAAGAAGCCGTCGAACACGTCGATGAAGATCGCCAGCAGCTTCACGTGTTCGGGCACGTCCACTGCGAGCCGCCTCACGTTCTCGGGAAGCTTGGCGTCCTTGTTGAGGATCGCGGATTCTTCCGCGATGTCCTTCATGATCGCGCGCACCGGCACGTGGTTCTCCATCACGAGGATCAGGTTCTCGCCGTGCGGCATGAACACCAGGTCGTGGGTATAGAAGCAATGCACGAGCGGTGCGAGATACGCGTTCAGGTAGCGCTCGAGCCACGCCTGCCCGCTGAGCCCGGACGCTTCGATGAGCGCGGGCAGCAGCGCGCGGCCGTGGCGGTCGGTGTGCAGCAGCGCCGCCATCGTCATCAGGCGTTGGCCTTCGCCCACGAGTGTCAGCGGATTCTCGCGCCAGAGCGCCGAAAACATCTTCTTGTACGGACTGTCGGCCTGCACGGCCGTTTCGTAATAGCGATTGCGAAAGCCGAGCGACGCGACTTCGCGCAGGATCGTGAAGCCTTGCTGCTGCAAATAAGGATCGCTCGCGACGAGGTCCTTGATGTAGTCGTTGATCGCCGGCGTGCCCGACATGTAGTATGGCGAAAGACCACGCATGAACCCCATGTTGAGTATCGATAGTGAGGTCTTCACGTAGCGCTTCGAGCGGTCCGAGAGGTTAAAGAACGTCCGGATCGATTGCTGCGCGAGATAGCGGTCGTCGCCATAGCCCAGGCAGATGATGCGATTCGTCGCGACGTACGACGCGAACGCGATCGACAGCTTGTTGAACCATTGCCACGGATGGGCCGGCATCAGACGGTAGTCGTCGAAGTTACAGCCGCCGGCTTCCACGATCTCCCTGAATCGTGCGATGGTCGGCGCGCCGAGTTCCTCGTCCATGAGACGCGCGTAGTCGAGGTCGTCACTGCAATGAAAGGCGGCGTTGTCCTGATAAACCGCGAGCCAGACGACCTGAATCGGCGAACCGGCTTCCGGCGCGAACGCGCGATAGTCGCCCGCGTCGAAGCCGAGGCGGCCATTGTTGGCGACGAAGCCCGGGTGACCTTCACTCATCGCGGTTTCGATCGCCTGGAAGTCGGCGCCCAACAGTTCGGGCGTGTCCGGGCCGACCTTGACGGTCTTGTACGCGGCGCCATACAGGGTGCTGCTGATTTCGTCGAGATAGATCGGCAGCATCTCTTCCTTGATGCCGAGACGACTCTTGACGTCGAGGATGAAGGCGAGCGCGTCCAGCGGCTGCTGAACACCGTCCCGTGTGCACACGATCGACTCTGGACGAATGCTCCAGTGACGCAGCGCGAGTTGCCGTGCTTCGAAGCTGTAGATGCTCGTGCCGTCGTCGGACCTCAGTTCGTAGCGCGCATGGTGTTCGCCGGGCGCGTCGCCGATACGCGTCGGCTCGACGATCAACTCGTGCGCGTATTCGGCGAGCGCCTTGCGAACCAGCATGCGGTTGGCGTTGCGCCATACGTCGGGTGTGAGATGCGCGGCGGCCTGTTGCGGGGCGAGCGTCACGTGTTGCATCGAAGGTTGCGTCGTCGGTTGGGTCATGACTTGATATCCTTTGCAGTGGTCTTTTGAAGGGTGGCGTAGAAGTCGGCTCGCGTGCAGAACGCGAGCGAGGCGGTTTTCTCACGGAACGCGACGTTCTTCGCATAGACGAAACCCATCGCGCGGTTGAGTGCGTGGATACGCGTGTTGCGCGCATCCGGTTCGACGACGATGCGCTCGGCGTCGAGTTGTTCGAACAGGAACCTCATCAGCGTCTGAAACACGCGCCGTGTATGTCCGGGCGCGGGCGTCGCGGCGGGTCCTACGAACAGATGCATGCCGAGATCGCCGTCGCGCACGTCGTAGTGCTCGCCCGCTTCGTCGTGCGCCGGGTCGTAGCTCTCGAAGAGAAAGACGCTCGCGCCACGCTGGCTGCCGATCCATGCACGTGCGTGGCCGGAGTCTTCGATGGCATGATAGAACGCGGCGACCTCGTCGACGCTCTTGTCCTGCATGTTCCAGAAGGCGGCGCGCTCTTCGATGAACCAGCGGTGCAGCATGGGTGCGTCCCGTTTGGCGTCGAGCGGGCGGATGTAAAAGCCATTCACGGTTGCGCAGAGCGTTGCGTGTTGCGAGCTAGCCGGGTTATCGGCGAGTCGTGCGCCAGATAACGGCGCGGGCGCGCGTAGTGCGATTTCGTCGGAGGCGATGTCAGTTCGCATGGCCGGTGGCTCCTGTGTTGGCAAGGTCATTGGAAAGCGCGGCATCGGCGAGCGCGGCATGCTCCGTGTCGCGAGCGGGCCGTCGTTCGAGCAGCCAGATGCTCATCAGCGCGCATAGCAAGAGGCCCGCCGAGGCGATGAGGAACGGCGCGCGCAAGCTGATTTCATCGACGATCGCGCCGGCGGCGAACGAAGCGAGCAGCACGCCGAGGTTCTGGAAGAAGTTGATCACGCTGAAGTCGGTGGCATACGACGCGGGCGTACTGAGTGCGAACATCGTCACGTCGAGCTTGACGACGATCTGGAAGAACGCCCAGCCGAACAGCACGCGCCCGACGATGATCCACAGCGGCGCTTCGACGCCTTGGAGCAGCATGCCCACGGTGCAAAGCAGCAGATTCGGGATCATCTGATCCGGCAGACGCCGGCCTCGCCTCGCGGTGTGCTTGTTGATATACAACGCGACGAGTGCAACCATGCCGGGAATCGCGAAGACGAGCCCGGAGAGCAGCTCGCTCGGCGAACCACTCGTGTTCTGCCAGTAGGACGACATGAACGGCCGGATCAGGTACACGCAGAAGTCGAACGCAAGCATCAGCAACGCGAGCCGCAAAATAGGCAGCCGAGTGCGCAGCGTCGGACGCACGATCGCAGCCTGCGCTGTCGCTTCGTCCGCGAAGCGGCAGCGTCGTGTGATGGCGTGCGAGCGGATCAGCCACATGCAGATCGCCATCTGCGCGAAGTCGCCGGCGGCCATCGCGAAGATGCAGGTGCCCGCGCTCCAGACCTGCATCACGAAGCCGCCCGCCACAGCGCCCGCGATCGCGCCGAAGTGCACGACCACCGAGAGCAGGCCGATCGTATGCACGTGGGACTCCTTCGGCTCGAGCCGCATCATGTACGGGTACATCAGCAGATAGCTGCTCTTGCACATGAACATCGCGAGCGAGAACACCCAGAAGAGCGGCAGCGTCGACGCCCAGTAGCTCGCCAGCGACAGGACGCCGGCTGCGCATTGCGTATAGACGAGCAGATGCATGGCGTCGAGCCGTTTGGCGATGCGTGCCCAGATGGGCAGCGTCAGCATCACGACGATCGAAATGAACGCCACGTAGGCGCCCGCGTGCACAGGACTCGTCACGCCGTAGCGCGCCGCGAAGAACTGCGGATAGAACGGAATCAGGATCGCGTCGCTGACGACCGCGAAGGTCGTCATGAGGATGATCATGTTGCGCAACTTCATCGCGCCTCCAGCGGCGCTTTGACGAACGCCTCCGTGTCGGGCACCGAGAAGTCTTGCAACGCGATGCGCCGCTCGATCTTGTAGTGCTCGACGCCGGTCAGTTCGCGCAGGATGCACGAATTGCGGTAGCAACTCATGCCGAGGTCGGGATTGGTCAGCCCGTGGCTCAGAAGTCCGGCGTTCTGCACGAAGATGTCGCGTTCGTTCACGTCGATCGCATAGTTTCGTGACAGGCGGTAACGACCGTTGTCGTCCCAGCGGATGCGCTCGCGAATGCCGTCGATGAAGTCCGGCACGTTCTGCCGGTAACCGGTCGCGAAGATCGCGCCGTCTGTGATGTGCGTGTACTGCACGCCCTCGTCGCGCTGCACGAAGCGCAGATGGTAGCGGTCGTCGACGTGATCGTGATGGCAGCCGGTCAGTTCCGAGTTCGTGATGAGCCGCGCGTTGCGATGACCGCGGCTGCGGCGGTCATCGAGCAGATCATAGATCTGGTTGATCAACGAAGCATTCACGCCTTTGTAGAGACTGTCCTGCTTCGCGATGATGCTTTCGCGGACATTGCCCGGCAGGTTATAGAAATAGTCGATGTAGTCGGGCGAGATCATTTCCAGCGTGAGCTTGGTGTTCTCCATCTGGAAGAAGCGCGGCGAACGCGTGATCCATGTGAGCGAATAGTTGTACATATCGCTTTCCTTGAGAAGATCGTGAAATATTTCGGCGGCGCTCTGGCCGCTGCCGATCACCGCGATCGATCGCTTCTGCTGCAATTCGTGTTTGCGCGCCACGTAATGCGCGCTGTGAATGCAGCGCTCGCGCTTCGCGTCGCAACAGGCCGGCAGTTGCGGCACCGAACCCACGCCAATCACGAGCCGCTTCGCGCGATGCACGAAGGTCTGGCCGGTTCGCACATGACGCCCGCTCACGACGTAATGGGCACGCTCGCGATCGTATTCGACATGCTCGACACTGGAGCCGAAAGCGATGCTGGAAAGCTGCCTGATCGCCCATTTGCAGTAACGGTTGTATTCCTCGCGGCTCAGGTAGAAGCGCTCGCGGATGTAATACGCGTAGAGCTTGCCCTCCTGCTTGCAGTAGTTAAGGAAGCTGAACTTGCTCTTCGGATCGGCGAGGCTGACGAGGTCGGCAAGAAAGGGATTTTGCAGCGTGGTGTCGTCGATCAGCATGCCGGGATGCCAGTCGAAGTCTTCGTTGCGTTCGAGGAAGAGACCATGCAGATCGCGGATTGGGTCCGCGAGACACGCGAGGCTCAGGTTGAACGGGCCCAGACCGATCGCGATGAAATCGAGAACCGCCGGGTTCGTCCCGGCATCGGAGCCCGCACCTGC
The DNA here is from genome assembly GCF_902859935.1 of Paraburkholderia fynbosensis. Classification (GTDB taxonomy): domain Bacteria; phylum Pseudomonadota; class Gammaproteobacteria; order Burkholderiales; family Burkholderiaceae; genus Paraburkholderia; species Paraburkholderia fynbosensis. The sequence continues at coordinate 246,521 of NZ_CADIKI010000005.1, read as the reverse complement.
AGTACGGGGCTCGTGCTCATCGAAGATATTAGTTGTACTCATGTTCGAGTTTCCTCTTTGACCGGGTAGGCCCATGTTGGGATGCCATCAACGATGTATGGAAGTCACGAGAGTCACGCAACTGTCACAGCGAAACGCCCGCGAAGTGGCATGCGACTTATGTGTGAATGAGAGTGATTCGCGTTTGAGGATCATAGGAATTTCCTCGGCGTCTGGCAAGGCCGCATGACAAATTAAAGGAATCCGAATCAATTGATTGACTCACTGCGCATGAACGGGTCATGCGTCGTAGCGGGCGCAAAGTCGCTGTGGATCGAAGAGGCGCAGGGTTGTGGCGCTGTGCGCAACAGGCGCCTGTCGGGACCACGAAAAATGCGGTTCTCCGATTTCATCGAACTTCATAACCCTTCTGCACGTGGGGGTTCGTGCGAAGCAGATATGCGGGGCCACACAGAGCTGGGAACGCCGTCTGGCGCGCGACGCAGCGCTTCCAAGGGGCCGTAAGGCAATCGAATTGCAGCGTAAGGCTTTTAAATGGACGTGCGTTTTGCTAGTATCGCGCCTTTGAGAATGATTCCCATTCACAACGAGAGGCGCAGACGCCTCGGTCCTGCCAGACATGAAAAATCAACAAACCAAACGCCGTACCGGGCTCATGCCTTACCGTCCTTTGCAGATCGCCGCATGGCTCACTTTTGCCGCCGCATCTCAGCATGCCTTCGCTCAGAGCAACGCCAGCGCCGAAGCCGCGGCGCCGGCTGCCGCCTCCGGCGTGACAGCGGCTGCGCCAGCGACTGCCCGCGGCGAACAGGCATTACCCGCCGTCAAAGTGACTGCGGCCGTGCAGGCAGACTCGCCGCTGCATCTGAATACGCCTGTTTCGGCTGGCGCGCTCGGTTCGCGCTCGCAGTTGGAGACACCGTTCTCGACCACTGTCGTGACCGGTGAAGAACTCGCCGATCGCCAGGCCAACAAGCTCGGCGACGTGTTCGCGGGCGATGCTTCGGTGACCGACAGCAGCAACGCGTATAACGCGTGGGCGACGTACATCACGATCCGCGGTCTGCCGATCGACTGGCAGAACGGTTTTCGTATCGACGGCAATCCCTTCATTTCATACGGCATCACTATGCCTTATGAAAATCTGGAACGGGTCGAGTTGCTCAAGGGCCTCGGTGGCTTCATGTATGGTTTCGCGCAGCCAGGCGGCATCGTCAATTACGTGACGAAGAAGCCGGGGGCCGAACCGGTGACGAGCGCCTCTCTCGGCTACCGGATGGACGGCGTGCTGAGCCAGCACGTGGACCTGAGCCGCCGTTTCGGTCCGGACGGGATGTTCGGCGCACGCATCAACTACACGCACGAGGCGGGCAAGACCTATAACGCCGGCGACATCAACCGCAATTCGGTGGCGTTGGCGCTGGACGGCCAGCTCACGCGCGACCTCGCCGTCTACTTCAATGCGATCTATCAGCAAAGCCGCTCGAGCGGAGGCACGCCGGCGATCTACACGGGTAGCTATACGGCGGCGAATCTGCCCGCGACGATCAGCGGCGGCAGCAATCTGCTGGGCGGCACCGATCAGCATCTGAATACGAACCTTCAGCTCTACACGGGAGGCGTGCGCTACCAGATCACGCCGGACTGGTCGTTCAATACGTCGCTGAGCTACAGCAAGTCGACACGCGACCGTAACGAGAGCACGCTCACGCTGCTCAACCAGGCGGGCGACTACACCGACAACCGCTGGAACGGCGACGAAGGCCACCAGGACATTTACTGGCAGGGGATGTTCGAAGGCAAGGTGAAGACCGGCCCGTTCATGCATCAACTGGTGCTCGGCGCGTCGTGGCAGCATCAGACCAACGACTACAGCGCCGTTTCGTACTCCTTCGAACTCGGCAACGGCAATCTCTTCCAGCCGAATCCGTGGCGCTATTACTCGGGCGCGGGTCTCGACAAGTATCGCGCGAGCGAGATCACGCAGAAATCGGTGTTTGCGAGCGACACGATCCAGTTGACGAGCCGCTGGTCGGTGCTCGCGGGCGTGCGCGTCACGAACTACGATCAGCAGACGTACAACGTGAACGGCTCGCTGGCGTCGTCGTATGGTCACAATGGTGTCGTCACGCCGACCTTCGCGCTCATGTACAAGCTAGAGCCGAACACGACGGTCTACGCGAGCTACGTGGAGTCGCTGGAGCAAGGGACGAGCGTCGCCAGCAATTATGCGAACGCGGGGGCGCTACTGAACCCGCTGCGCTCGCGTCAGTATGAAGTCGGCATCAAGAGCGAGCACGGGCGCTGGAGCGCGAATGCGGCGCTGTTCCGTATCGAGCGCGGCGCCACGTACGAGAACGACCAGCACGTGTTGACGCAGGACGGCACGTCGATCTACCAGGGTATGGAAGCGGGCGGCAGCGTGCGTCTGGGTCGCAGTTGGCAGGTGGCGGGCGACGTCATGCTGCTCGACACGTGGTACGCGAAGGGGCAGACGTATAACGGCAACCGCGTCGCCGGTGCGCCGCGGTTCGTTGCCGCAGCGCGCGTGACCTACGATGTTCCGTTCGTGCCGGGTCTGCAGGTGGGCGCAGATACGAAGTACACAGGCAATATGGAAGTACGTCCGGCGGGCAATCTGCAGACGGGCGGTTATATGCTCGTGAACGTCGGTGCGAACTATATGACTCGCATCGGCGGCCACGACGTGACGCTGCGCGCGGCGATCGATAACATCACGAATCGCCGCTACTGGATGTTCCAGTACGAAAACTACATTGCGCCGGGCGATCCGCGTACGGTCAGCCTGAATGCGAAGATCGATTTCTGATCGAACGATGAAGCCTGCTTGCCGGTTAAGTATCGGCAGCAGGCTTTTCTCGCGAACCACGATAGCCCGCGTGCAGCAGCCACTAGCGCCATGTGGGAAACACACCGAAACCGCTCGTCGACGTGGCATCAATCAAAGGGTGATTCTTCAGATCGGACGGCTGCTTCAGGGCATTGGACCTTCCACGACGGACGGACTACCGACCGGGAAAAATTCGTCACGCAGCAAAGAGCTGGACATGAGATCCGGCCACATGCCCGCGCCATATCTGATGCCGACATCGATGCGCGCAGAGGAAGGCATACCCGAGCGCCGCGCGGAGCTACCTGCGGTAGCCCCTCGCGCGGCCTGCGTGTGTTACCCCTGCACACAGGTAAATGAAGCTGCGCTGTTCATGTCGCCCGCGCCGTTATAGCTAGGCCAAGCCGGATACTGGCACAGTGGCCGCGTGCGTCCCGGTACGCCCGCGGTATCGGTGACCACCTGATGCACCGGCTGCTTGCCGTGCTCGACCCAGTTCTCAAGCGTCGTGAGCGAGTCCCACGAGGCGTTGAACTCGGTGCCTACCCCGTGCTGCAGCCCCGGAATCTCGTAGAAGCGCACGAACGACCCGACGGCGCCGGAGCCCATGGTCAACACCAAGCGCTGATAGTAGCTCTCGGATGCCCGCGTGCTGACGGTCAGGTCCACGGTGCCGTGTGCCATCAGCACCTTGCCGCCGCGTCGCATGAAGGACGTCAGGTCTGCGTCGGTCGCGTCGAGTCCAGACAGCGTGCTGATCCGCCCTGACCATCGACCGGCAAGCGCCGGGTTGAACGTCAGCGAGTTGGCGTTCGGGTTGCCCATTACGGTGTAGCGGACGAACTCGTCGCTGATCTGTCCGTCGAACATCGTGGTGATCTGCAGCGGATACGACGGCTGCGTCGTACCGAGCGCGAGCAACGTGACCGTTTCCTCGAGCGGAGAACCGCTGCCCATGCCGAGATCTGCGCCATACACGTTAAAGCCGGGGTACTGCGTTTCGCCGCTTTCGAGCGGATACGCAAACACGAGGGGCGTGTTCATCGTATTGAGCGCCGCGATCTGCCGGTCCGACAGACACGTGTCGCCGCGCGCCGCACCGCCGGAGCAGCGCAGTCGCTTGCCGTCGACGTAAGCCGTCGCGGGATTGAACGTCGCATTGCACGCCTGCACGTTGCTGATCAGCCCGTCGGCGGCGCCGTCGAGCCCATCGCACGCCTGCATCACCGCTTTCAGAAGGAGCGCGCGCTGCGCCGTGTCGAGGTACGCGCCAGGCGCCGCGAAGCCTTTCGTCACGCGTAACTGTTGCAGGCTCAGCGTGGTGAAGTCGTACGCGGGATAAAACGAGATCACACCATCCCAGTCCTGCGGCCAGCGCTGCGCGACGGTCAGCGCCTCCCGCCCGCCAGTCGAGCCACCCGCGAAATACGCCTTGTACGGATGCGTGCCGTAACGCTTGTCGATGATCACGAGCGCCGCGTCATGCGTCTTCTTCAGCGCTTCACCCATGAAGTTGTCGTACGCCTCGGCGTTGACGGAGAACGCGCCGTCTATCGAGCCACCCGTCCCCTCGTGCCCGGAATCACTCGCGAACACCGCGTAGCCACGCGACAGCGGTCCCGGCAGATCGGGCGGCGCGCTTGGCACGTTGTCGGTCACGGCAGGAATCGAGCCGTTGAAACCGCCGCCGCCGAGCATCAGGATCTTGCCGTTCCACTGGTTAGGCAACGCGATGTTGAACAGGATGTCTGGGGCGGACCGATCGATCGGATGAATTGCGCCGGCCACGAGACAGTACGACGGGGTCGCCGTCGGCCCGCTGCCGCTCGCTGTCACCTGTGCGGTCGATGTGACGACTGCGCCGTTTGTCGGCAGGCCGATCTCGGGGGCCTGGATGGTCAACCCGTTCAGGTGCTGGCAGCTTGTTGTCGACGGAGGCGGCTTGTGCCGTCCGCATGCCGCGTCGCCACATGAACCGGCCACCGACTCCGCATGCGCGCCGCCGCTCCACATGGCGCACAGTACCAGCACAGGGAACACACCCAGCCACGACAGCACGCGTCCACACGCGCGCCACAGCCCGCTGCTCGAGTTCATCGCTTTGTCTCCGTCCAATTAGGCCTGGAGACGGCGCCGGACATTGCGGCAACGGCCTGTATGCCGCAACACACACGTGACCCTTATCTCGCCCGGGTCAACCGCGCGGCCACCGCATGCGCGACGATCAACAGCGTGTTGCGCGCGATACCCGCCCGACACCGCATACCTGAACCTGCTGCCAACTCATTAGAAGACTTTCGATGGCCTGTCTACGCAATGCTCGAAGGTCGTCGCATTCGCGCTCGCATTGCCGTATGACCAAAGCCACTGCGCTCCGCTATTGCAGGCGCAACGGCAGCGGCTCACCGGCGCGCTAGTCGTAATGCTCGAGAAGGAGATGGTTCGATACATCATAGTCGCTAACGCGCGCCGCAGACGTCGAATCGCGCTCAAATGCATGCTTGATGTCTACACAGAGTTTTATATTTTTCAGCGTTCGAAGTTAGACGCTCCTTGTCTAACGTTTGAGACATCTGGCGTTGACGCTCCAAGCGCCTTTTTGAACATCGTGATAAACGCCGTTACCGATTCATAACCGAGATCGGCCGAAACTCGCTGCACGTTCGCGCCCGAGGAAGTTCGCGGATTGCAACGATCAAGACATGAGCAAGGTCGGGAAAGGCACGCTCTCTTGCACGTCTATTGCCCGCATACGGTTCTGACAAAACAGCGATTAGTGCTTGCAGAGGGGGATGAAGTTACCGCTGTGCTAACGATCCATCAGCACAATGAGCGCTGGGGCTATATTGTCGCGCATATAAAGCAATAGAAAGAACTCACACAAGTCACCGACAACGCGCGCTCAGATACCCGCAGTAGCCGGTTCGATGACGTTGGGTAGCTAACGAGCTAGCTGGGTAATCGCCGTCTCTCGAAGGTCGTCACCAGGGAAAATGGCCGATTGCCGGCTCGCCTGCACGCCTTCGGGAATGCAGCAACGTGACCATCCGCGCCGTCCGGTTCACTACGGCGCGGACGGGGCAGCCTGGGCGAGGAAGCGAGTGCAGTAGAAAGCGGCTCAACCAGAAGTGAAATGAACTGACCCGCTGTTTTTCGCAGTAGTCGCAGCGTCGCGCGAGAATACGACGCGCTGCCGCTCAGAGCAGCTTGCCAGGATTCATCCGGCCTTTCGGATCGAGCGCGCGCTTGACCGCCCGCATCATGTCCAGCTCGACGTCGCTTTTGTACTGCGACAGTTCTTCGCGATGCGCCCGGCCAATGCCGTGCTCCGCGCTAATGCTGCCGCCGTACTGCACGGCCATGCCATTGACGATCGTGCCGATGGCATCCACACGCGCATCGCGATCGGTGACCTGCGCCCACACCGCATGCGCAAACAGCACGATCGAATGAATGTTGCCGTCGCCCACGTGGCCGACGTACAGAAAGCGCGCGCCTTCGACGAGGCCCGCGTTGAGCAGCTTCGCTTCGGTCTGCGCGAGGCACTGCGGGATCTGCGAAATGGGCACGGAGATGTCGTGCGTCACACTGGTGCCGAAGCGCACATTAGCTTCGGACACGACATGCCGAATATGCCACAGCGCGGCCGACTGGGCTTCGCTCGCGGGCAGCGCGGCATCGAGCGCGATGCCGTCTTCGAGCGCGGTGCCGATCACGTTCTCGAGCATCGCTTGCAGCGGCGCCTCGTGCGACGGGTCGGCGAGTTCGATCAGCACGACCCAGGGCGAAGCGCCGTCGAGTGGGTCGCGCGTGTCGGGCACTTCCTGATAGACCACCTCGAGCTGGCTGCGCGACATCAGCTCGAACGAGGTCAACGCATCGCCGCAGGCGGCGCGACAGCGCGCAAGCAGGTCGATCGCGGCATCGGCGGATTCGAGCGCGACCCAGGCCGTCGCGTGCGCGCGCAGCGCAGGAAAGAGCTTCAGCACCGCCGCGGTGACGACGCCGAGTGTGCCTTCCGCGCCGATGAACAGCTGCTTCATGTCATAGCCGGTGTTGTCCTTGCGCAATCCGCGCAGCCCGTTCCAGATGCGCCCGTCGGGCAGTACGGCTTCGAGCCCGAGCACGAGCGCGCGCATGTTGCCGTAGCGCAGTACCGCGGTGCCGCCCGCGTTGGTGGAGATATTGCCGCCGATCTGGCACGAGCCCTCGCTCGCGAGCGACAGCGGAAACAGACGGTCGACGGACGCCGCCAGCTCCTGAATCTGCTGCAGCGTGCAACCGGCTTCCACGGTGACGGTGTCGTTGCCGATGTCGATGTCGCGGACCTTCGCCATGCGCGCGAGGCTGATGATCACGGCATCGCCGGCTTCGGACGGCGTCGCGCCGCCCACGAGACCCGTATTGCCGCCTTGCGGCACCACGCAGATGTCGTGTCGGGCGCACAGCGCCATGACCTGTGCGACCTGTTCCGTGCTCGACGGTCTGACGATCGCGCGGGCCTTGCCGTGGTAGCGGCCGCGCCAGTCGCTCAGCAGCGGCTCTGCATCGGCTGGGTCGACGAGGCCGGCCGGCCCCACGATGTCGCGCAGTGATTCGACCAGATTCATGATTGGACGGCTCTGGGAGCAACGGTGACGTTCGGTTGGACGGCGGGCGCCGACGCTACCCGCGACGTGCCGGGCTGCGCATCGGCAATGCGCTCGTGCAAGGTATCGATGTCTGTGCAACCGAGCAGGGTCATCGTGGTGACCATCTCCTCGTACAGCAGCGTAAGGACGTGATTGACGCCGGCCTCGCCGCGGGCGGCGAGGCCATAGAGCGGCGCGCGGCCGAGCAGCACGCCGCGCGCGCCGAGCGCGACGGCCTTGACGATGTCGGCGCCGCGTCGCACGCCGGAATCGAGCAGGATGTGCAGCGAATCGCCGAGCGCGTCGGCCACCGCCGGCAGCACTTCGATCGGTGCGTGCGCGCCTTCGAGCTGACGGCCCCCGTGGTTGGAGAGCACGATGCCGTCGGCGCCATGTTGGCGCGCAAGGCACGCGTCCTCGACGGACATGATGCCTTTGACGATGAGCGGTCCCTTCCAGTGCTTGCGCAGCCACGCCATGTCGGACCAGGCGAGCGCAAGATCCATCTGACGCGCGAGCGCCGCCGCCTGACGTTGCAGGTCCGGCGCTTCGCCGAGGCTCTTCGCGAGGTTGACGAGCTGCGGTGTGCCCTGGCGTGCCATCTGCAAGGCCCAGTGCGGATGACGCAGCAGGTCCAGGATCAGCCGAGGCGTGATCGGCAGCGGCAGGCGGTAGTTGTTGTGGATGTCGTGATCGCGCTTGCCGTGCACGGGCGTATCGACCGTGACGAGCAGTGCCGTGTAGCCCGCCTCGGACGCGCGCCGCATGATGCTCTCGGCGATGCGGCGGTCCTTCTGCACGTAGAGCTGCATCCACAGTTCGGCGTGCGGCGCTGCCTCGCGCACGTCTTCGAGCAGCGAAGTCGAGGCGCTCGACAGCGCGAGCGGCACGCCGCGGGCCATCGCGGCGCGCGCGAGCAACTCGTCGGCTTTCGGCCAGAAGAGTCCGTTCAGTCCGGTCGGCCCGACGGTCATCGGCGCGGCTGCCGCATAACCGAAAAGCTGCGCGGCGGGCGAGACATGCGAGACGTCCACCATCGCGCGCGGCGCGAAATGCACGTCGGCGAAAGCGGTGCGGTTGCGCGCCAGCGTGTGACCGTCCTCGGCGCCGCCGTCGAGATAGTCGAAGGCGATCTTGGCCAGCCGCCGGCGTGCGGCTTGCCGATAGTCGGCGACGTTGGCGAAGCCTCGCGTGGATGAATAGAGCAGACTCATTGCGCGATCAGCTGAAGACGGGCTGTTCAACGGCGCTCAACGTAACACCCACTCGTTGAAGCGTTCAATGGCGACGTCCTGGTGCGCGGGCCAGTAAGCCGGGTCGATGCGCACGCCGCGGCGCAAGTTTTCGGCGTAGGTCGGCAGGTTCTTCGCACGCTTCGCGTCGATGAACTGGAACGCGTCGGGATGCGTCGGGCCGACGGCGAGCGCGCTCGCGACCTCCGCCTGACGTTTCGGGTCGGCACAGAAGGCGACGAACTGGCGGCATGCATCGACGTTGTCGCCGCCCTTCAGGATGCCGAAGCCTTGCGGACCATAAATGTGGCCGCCCCAGGAAATGGCGAGCGGCGCGCCGGCGTCGATGGCGGGCAGCACGCGCGCGAGCCAGCTCGCGGCCATGGCCACTTCGCCTGAGCGCAGGATCTGCTCGCACTGGGCGCCGGTCGTCCACCAGATGTCGATGTTCGGCTTCACGCGATCGAGGCTCGCGAACGCCTTGTCGAGATCACATGGATATACGCTGCCTGTCGGCGTGCCGGCTGCCATCAGTGCCTGTTCGATGGTGTCGAACGGAAACTTGCGCAGCGCGCGCCGCCCGGGGAAGTTCTTCACGTCCCACAGATCGGCCCACGAGGACGGCGCCTTGCCGCCCTTGATCGCATCGGTGCGGTAGGTCATCACTGTCGTGTAGACGTTGTGTCCGACCGCGTAGGTGTCGACGAACTGCGCGGGAATCTTCGAGACCGCGGTGTTGCCTTCGAGCTTGACCGGCTCCAGGTACGTCTTGCCGTTGCGCGACAACAGGTACACCGCCGGGAAGCTCAGTTCGGCCATGTCCCACGTCTTCGCCCCGGTATCGACGATGCTCCTGATCTGCGCGGTCGGCTCCGCGCCCGAAGCCACGCCCACGACCTCGATGCCGGTGGCCTGCTGGAACGGCTTGTAGAGCGTGCGCGTGTAGATGTCGGTATAGACGCCGCCGGAATCGCGGACCACGAGCCTCCGGGCAGCGGCTTTCGCCGATGTCCAGATGGCCGGCATCGCCAGCCCGGCGGCGCCGGCTACGCCAAGACGGATGAAGTCGCGGCGCGAAGCTGCGGACAGCCTGTTTCGTTCGTTTGCCATCGAAGACTCTTTCTGCGAGAAGTGGAACCGGCGCGTGCCGCAAGGCAGCGCGCTGCGAGAGGGGCGGCTGAATGCACCTTCGAGGCACGTCCGTGGGCCGTACCTTGAAGGCTTCGTCCCATGTTCGGGCCGTGCGCGCGTTGGGCCAAACGACATAACAACACCAGGTGATTCGGAAAACTCATGATGCTCCGCACAAAGGGCTCGACGTGTCGCCGATCGACTGCGCGTCATACTGGCTGGCCTGTTGCAGCAGCCACAGGCGGAACTGTTCGAGCGGCTTGCTGTGGCTCAGCTCGGTGGGATAGACGAGGTAGTACGCGGAATCGACCTTGGTGGTGGCTTCGAACGGCACGATGAGTCCGAGTTGCCCAAGCTGTCCGTTCACGAAGAACTTCGGCACCAGCGCGATGCCCAGCCCCGCCGCGGCCGCGTTGATTGCCATGGTGTGCAGTTCGTAACGCACGCCATGCATCGTGCTGGCGTCTTCGACACCGAGATCCGCGAACCATTGGGTCCAGCCGTCGGGGCGCGTGGTGGAATGCAGGAGCGGATAGGCGAGCAGTTCGTGGGCTTTCCTGATCGGCTGATCGAGCAGCGAAGCCTTGCACACCGGCACCACTTCCTCGCCGAACAGATAGTCCGCCGCCGTGCCGGGCCACGTCGGCTTGCCGTAGTGGATAGCCGCTTCGAAGTGCGAGTCCGTAAACGAAAACGTCTCCGTGCGCACGCCCATGTTGACGCGCACGTGGGGCGTGCGGTCGTAGAAATCCTTGATGCGCGGAATCAGCCACTGCGACGCGAAGGTGGGCAGCACCGCGAGTTCCAGATAGCCGCCGCCGCTGCCGTGCGCAATGATGGACAACGTATCGCGGTCGAGCTGTTCGAGCGAGCGCCGCACCTGCGTGCCGTAGATGCGGCCGGCGCGCGTCAACACCACGCGCTGTCTGGCGCGAACGAACAGCCGCACACCGAGATTCGATTCGAGCGTCGCGATCTGGCGTGAGATCGCGCTCTCCGTGAGGAACAACTCTTTCGCCGCGTGAGTGAAGCTCTCATGCCGCGCGGCCGCTTCAAAAGCCAGCAGCGCACCCATGTTGGGGATCTTGAATTTGCGCATGGTGATTCTGAAATTCATTACGTGGCAATTTAATCGCGCTTCACGCGCAATACAACGATTCAAAATAGTGTGGCTCACGCTGACGCGCTCGCAGCGGTGGCAGTGTGACGAAATATCAACACCTCGTGAATATTCTTGGTTTGACGTTGCGCCTGCGTTTACAGATAGTTGCGTGCATTCCGTTCGGCCCATTGACCGACCAGATACCATGCGCGAAGAAGAGGCGTTAGAACGACTGTGCGGCCCTCCGTGCATCCGCAATCACCACGCGGCAGACAAGTAGGACCACGTAATGAAGAAGAGCTTCCTGACGGTGGCCTCCGTGTCGTCACTCAAGCAGAAGACGGACAGGGCATTCGGAGCTGCCGAGGCGAATGCTCAGGACGCCGATCTGTGGCGCTGGTTCACGCTCCTCGTGCAGGACCGGCGTTTGCGTTGGTGTCAGGCGCAGGACCGGTGGTTCGTCAGTGTCGACAACCGGCATGTCGCGACCGAATCATCGTTCGATCAAGCGATAAGAAGTGCGAAGGCTCGTGTTCAAAAGCCGGGCCGCGAAGACCGTGCGGCGTGCGTGTCACCCTGAAACAGGCTTCGCGCGGCCGCATGAATCAGCCAACTGAGCGCCGTGCCGGCAAAATCATGGACCATCCAAGTTGCTGATTATGCAAAACAAGTTGGCGGAGTAAAAACGCACTAATTGCAATGCGATCGTTGTGATTTAATTACAATTTTGACGCTCGTATGCTTTGTTCGAACGGGGATGCATGCCCCGACTCATGGGGTCTGCCTTGACAGCTGAAACCGGATTGATTGGTCGTTTTCGAACTCTGCTAGGCGATGACGCGGTCATTGTCACCGCTGCGGAGATGGAAGGCTTCGTCGAAGATTTTCGCGGTCGTTATCGCGGCGCGGCGCTGTGTGTCGTGCATCCGTCGTCGACGGAACAGGTGGCGGCGGTGGTGCGCGCGTGTGCCGCCCAGGGCGTGCCGATGCTCGCGCAAGGCGGCAACACCAGCCTGTGCGGCGGCGCGGTTCCCGCTGCCGATGGGACGCCGCCGGTCATCATCAGTCTTGCGCGCATGCGCCGCATCCGCCGCATCGATGCGGCCAATGGGTCGATGGAGGTGGAAGCGGGCTGTGTGCTGGAAACCGTGCAAAACGCGGCGGCGGAAGTGGGGCGGCTCTATCCCGTCAGCCTGGGCGCCGAAGGGTCGTGTCAGATCGGCGGCACGCTCTCGACGAATGCGGGAGGCACTAGCGTGCTGCGCTACGGCAACACACGTGAGAACGTGCTGGGCCTCGAAGTGGTAATGGCCGACGGCACCATCTGGAACGGCCTGCGTGCGCTGCGCAAGGACAACACCGGCATCGATCTCAAGCAACTGTTCATTGGCGCGGAAGGCACGCTCGGCATTGTCACTGCTGCAACGCTCAAGCTGCATCCGTTACCGACTCATCACGCGCTGGCCTGGTTTGCGCCGACCGATCCACAAGCCGCGCGGCAAGTTCTCGGGCTGTTTCAGGCGAATTGCGGCGCTCGCCTGACGGCATTCGAATTGATGAACGCGCGGCAATTGCAACTGGTGGTCGAACATGTGACCGATCGCCGTCAGCCGCTCGAAGGCGCGCACGACTGGCACGTCCTTGTGGAACTCGCGGACACGCAAGGCGCGGCCGACATGGAAGCGGCCCTGCAGACCACCCTGGAACAGGCGGTGGAAGCCGGGCTCGTGGAGGACGCGATCGTCGCGAGCAGCGACCGGCAGCGCGCCGCGTTGTGGGACATCCGTCACAGCGTGACCGAAGCCAACAAGAAGGCGGGCGTCGGCCTGACGACGGATTGCGCAGTGCCGGTGTCCGCAGTGCCCGCGTTCATCGAACAGGCCACGCAGGCAGTGCGCGCGCTCGACCCGCAAATCGACGTCGTCATCGTCGGCCATATGGGTGACGGCAATATTCATTTCATCCCGATGTACCCGTTCGATGTCTGGCGCGCGCTTGCGGATGCAACTGCGACGGGCGCCGCGATGCGCCGCGGCGTGAACGATGCCGCGCATGCGCTCGGCGGCACGTTCAGCGCGGAGCACGGCATCGGCCAGACCGGCTTGCCGGAGATGGCTCACTACAAGTCCGGCGCCGAACTGTCGATCATGCGCGCCGTGAAAGCGGCGCTCGATCCGCGCAACCTCATGAACCCGGGGCGTCTCATCCCCGATCCGCTCCATTGAGCCGCTTCGCCAGCCTACCGCGGCTATTCGCTTAACGCAGGAGATGACCATGAAGCCAAAGTACAAGAACGACAGCGAGAAGACGATCCTCAACCCCGCTCGCCGATCCGCGATCAAAGCCGTCGGCGCGGGCGTCGCGGCGACGGCCTTTCCGTTCATCTGGACGCCTTCGCGCGCGGCCAGCAAGCGCATCGTCGTGCGTGATGACGGCGGCATCTACACGAAGGCCTATGGCGCCGTGTACTACAAGCCGTTCTTCGAGCAGACCGGCATCGAAGTGGTGGGCGTGCAGGCCAACGCCGAGCCGACCGCGCAGATCAAGAGCATGGTTGAGTCGGGGACCTATTCGTGGGACATGGCGAAGATCAGCCAGCCCGCCATCCTGCTGCTCACCGCGGGCGGCAAGGAGTATCTGGAAAAGCATAATCTCGAATCCGATCCGACCATCGCAAGGATTCCGAAGCAGTACATGTCGCCGTACGGAGTAGGCACCAACGTCTATTCGACGGTGCTCGCCTATCGCACCGATGCCTTCAAGGGCCGTAAAGCGCCCAGCTCGTGGGCAGACCTATGGAACGTGAAGGACTTCCCCGGCCGCCGGGCGTTGCGCAAATATCCGTTCGATACGCTCGAAGAATCGATGATGGCCGACGGCGCCACGACCGCTCAGGTGTACCCGATCAACTTCGACCGCGCGTTCGCGAGCCTCGACAAGATCTCGAAGCAGGTGGACGTATGGTGGAACACCGGCGCGCAGGTCGAGCAGATGCTGAACTCGGGCGAAGTCGCGATGGTCGCGACCTGGGCCTCGCGCGCGCAGTCGGCGATGGCATCGGGCGCGCCGGTGGGCATCGTCTGGAATCAGAACATCTGGGGTTGCGACAACTGGTCGATTCTCAAGGGCACGCCGAACGCCGCCGCCTGCCGCGAGTTCATCAAGTTCGCCAGCGACCCCAAGCGTCAGGCCGCGCTGGTCGAATATTTCCCGGCCGGCCTCACGCAGCCGGAAGCCTTCAACTACGTGAAGCCTGAACAGGCCAGAAACTGCCCGACGTTCCCCGATAACATGAAGACCGGCGTGCAGATCAACGCGAAGTACTGGCAGGAGAATCAAAGCACGGCGCTCGAGCGTTTCAACCGCTGGATTCTCACCTAACGGTCGGCATCGTTCATCAAGGAAGTGATCCGTATGGCTAGCATCAATCTCCAGATCTCCGGCCTCGGCAAGCGCTATGGCGATTTCGTCGCACTGGCTCCGACCGACCTCGACGTCAAGCAAGGCGAGTTCCTCACGCTGCTCGGGCCGAGCGGCTCGGGCAAGACTACGCTGCTCAGTCTGATCGCAGGGCTGGCGCAGGCCGACAGCGGTTCGATCCGCATCAATGGGGTCGACGTCACCGACGGCGCGCCGTATGACCGCGACATCGGCATGGTGTTCCAGAACTACGCGCTGTTTCCGCACATGACGGTGGCCGACAATATCGCGTTCCCGCTGCAGATGCGCAAGGTCGATGCGGCGAGCGTGAAGAAACGCGTGGCCGAAGCATTGGAGATGGTGCACCTGCCGCATGTGGCGAGCCGCTATGCGCGCGAGCTCTCGGGTGGGCAGCAGCAGCGCATCGCGCTCGCGCGCTGCATGGTCTATCGGCCGTCGATCATTCTGATGGACGAACCGCTGGGCGCGCTCGACAAGAAGCTGCGCGACCACATGCAGCTGGAGATCAAGCGCATTCACCGCGAGCTGGGCACGACGATCATCTACGTGACGCACGATCAGGAAGAGGCGATGACCATGTCGGATCGTATCTGCCTGATGAACGCGGGTTCGATTGCACAGCTCGGCACGCCAGCGGAGCTGTATTTCCGGCCGAAAAGCGTATTCGTCGCGGACTTCCTCGGCGAATCGAATCTGCTCGATGCGCGCGTCACGCAGCGCCAGGGCGACCAGGTGCGCGTCGCGATGCAAGGCATGGACAAGGGCGCGGCAATGGTCTACGACCCACAGGTGCAGTCGGGCAAGGACATCAAACTCATGCTGCGCCCGCAGAATCTGCGCGTGAATGCCCATGACGGTTCGGGCGCGGGGGTCGAATCGATGTCGGCGGAGCTGACCGACATCATGGTTACCGGCGGCATGACCCGGCTCTACATGCAGCGTCGGCAGCATGATGCGGATGCGTCGGCGCTGATCGCCTCGTTCCCGACCCAGCGCCTCGGCGCGCAGTACGAGATCGGTCAGACGCTCACGCTGTCGTGGTCGCCCGCCGACGCCGTTGCGATTGCGGGGTGAGCACATGAACCATTCCGCCCTTGCCGCGCAGACCGAGGCCAGGCCGGCACGACCCGCGCGCAGCCGGCGCTCGCGCGAGAGGCTGCGCGTCGCCGCGATGGCCGCGCCGGTCGTCGTGCTGCTCGCGGTGTTCCTGATCTATCCGGTTGGGCAACTGCTCCTGCTGAGCATTCACAATCAGAGCGGCTTCACGCTCGCCGAATACAAGCGACTGTTCGCTTCGTCGGTCTATCTGGATGTGTTGTGGGTGACGCTCAAGGTGTCGCTGCTCACGACATTCTTCTCCGTGCTGATCGGCTATCCGGTTGCGTACCTGATTTCCACGCTCACACGCGAGCGCAAGAACCGGCTGCTGTATTGGGTATTGCTGTCGTTCTGGACCAGCTTTCTGGTGCGCACCTTCGCCTGGGTCGTGCTGCTCGGCCGCAACGGCGTGATCAATTGGGCGCTCAGCCATCTGGGCCTCGCCGACTCGCCGCTCGGGCTGCTCTACAACCTGCCGGCGGTGATCGTAGGCATGACGCACGCGCTCATGCCGATCGCGATCATGACGATGCTCTCGGTGATGGAGAACATCGATCGCCGCCTGCCGAGCGCCGCGTCGACACTCGGCGCGCGACCGGGCACCGCATTCTGGAAGGTGTATTTCCCGCTCTCGCTGCCGGGCGTATTCGCTTCGGCGCTGATGGTGTTCGTGACCGCGATCGGCTTCTTCATCACGCCGACGCTGCTCGGCGGCCGCCACGAAACGATGATCACGCAGCTCATCATCGATCAGGTGCTGCAGGCGCTGAACTGGGGTTTTGCGGGCGCGATCTCGGTGCTGCTGCTGGCGGTGGTGCTGGTGGTCTTCGTCGTGTACGACCGCATGGTCGGCCTCTCGACGATGACGGGCGGCAGCAGCGCGGGGCGCGCTCCGAAACGCGGCGGCGGGCTGAGCCGCAAGCTCGGCGACGCGCTGCTCACGGTGCTCGGCAACGCCAGCGATGCGCTCATCGGCCTGCTGCCGAAACGCCGCAAGCGTGCGGGCGACGGCGCGAGCCGCACCTTGCGCACCGTCGTGCTGCTGATCATCGTGTTCCTGAGTGCGCCGGCGTTCCTGATGATTCCGCTGTCGTTCGATTCCGCTTCGGGCCTCGCATGGCCGCCGCATGGTGTATCGCTGCAGTGGTATCAGCAGGTGATCGACTCGCCGCTGTGGATGCAGGCCGCGACGCGCTCGCTCGTCGTTGCCGTCGGCACGGGCGTGCTGTCGATGGCTGTCGGCACGCCGGTCGCGTTTCTTCTGGTGCGCGGCGGATTGCGCTGGAACGCGACGATGCTCGCGTTCGTGCTCGCGCCGATCGTGGTCCCGCGCATGATTCTCGCGGTGGGCGTCTTCTACTTCTTCGCGAAGATCGGACTGGTGGGCTCGTCGCTCGGGCTGGTGCTGGCGCATACCGTGGTGGCCGTGCCGTATGTGGTGATCACCATGATGGCGGTGCTGCGCAATTACGACACGCGTCTGGATCTGGCCGCGCAAAGCATGGGCGCCGGGCCGTTCACGACCCTGCGGCGCGTCACGTTCCCGATTCTCAGCGCTGGGATGCTGTCTTCGTTCCTGTTCGCGTTCGCGACTTCGTTCGATGAACTGACGATTGCACTGTTCTCGTCGGGCGGTCTCAGCACCACGCTGCCCAAGCAGTTCTGGGACGAAACCACGATGCAGATTTCGCCGGTTATCGCGGCGGTATCCACCTGCCTGTTCGTCTTCATTTCGATCCTGATCTCGGTCGCCGATCGCCTGCGGCGCCGGGGAACGGCCTCCTGAGCCTTTCAAACAAAGAGAAATCCGTATGTCGTTGACGTCTCAATCCTTGCACGGCATCTTGCCGGCTATTCCCACCCCGGTGCACCCGGACGACACGATCAACGTCGAAGCCACCCGCGCGCTGCTGGGCTATCTGCTCGCGCAGGGCACCGACGGAGTTCTGCCGCTTGGCGGCACGGGCGAGTATGGCGCGCTCTCACGCGAGCAGCGCGTGCGCATGGTCGAAGTCACGGCGCGCGAAGCGGCAGGCCGCGTGCCCGTCATCGCAGGCGTGCTCGACCCGGGGTATCACGATGCGATCAAGGCGGCGAAAGACTTCGCCGCGGCCGGCGCCGATGGCTTGCTGGTCCTGACGCCCTACTACACCAACCCGACGCAGGCCGGCATCCGCGACTACTTCATGCGCTATGCCGATGAATCGCCGGTGCCGATCCTGCTGTACGAGATTCCGTACCGGACGCGCATTGCGATCACGCCGGAAGTGATTCATGAACTCTCGCAGCATGAACGTATCATCGGCATGAAGGCGTGCAACACCGACATGTGGCATTTCCTGCGCGTAGTGGCGGGTGTCGATGAGAGTTTCGCGGTCCTGAGCGGCGAGGACACCTTGTTCCCGCTGCATATCGCGGCAGGCGCGCGTGGCGGTATCGTCGTGACTGCTTCTCTATTGCCGAGTGCGTGGCGCCGTATCTACGAACTCGCCAGCGCGGGAAAGACCCAGGAAGCGCTTGCTTTGCATCGCACGCTGATTCCGCTGATGAACCTGGCCTTCGCCGAAACGAACCCCGGTCCGATGAAGTCGGTGATGGATCTCATCGGCGTGCATGCCCCCGACGTGCTTGCCCCGCTCGTGCGTGCCGACGCGACGCTGGCGAATAACCTGCGCGCCGAGCTCAAGAAGCAGCTTGCTGTTTTCGAGGGACGCGAGTGACGCGCTGAGGTTTGCCCTAACGCGTCGCGCGTTAGCGATGGGAGGCGGGCAGGCGCGACTTCGAGATCGAGGTCGCGGCCACCTGAACATGTTTGGCCAATTCCGCCTCGACGCGCTCCACTGTCCAGCGAGTCGTGGGCACGGAGATGTTGATCGCCGCAACCGCGGCGCCGCCGTGATCCGTGATGGGTGCGGCAACGGAGATATCTCCCAACACCGTTTCGTTCTCGATGATGGCATAGCCCCGGCGCGATGCCTGCCGTATCCGTTCGAGCAGTTTCTTCGGATCGATCTCCGTATACGGCGTCATCCGCTCGAGCCGTGTTTGCGCGATGATGGCCTTCAGTTGCTTCTCGGGCAGGCGCGAAAGAATGGCGGTGCCGGACGCGGTGAAGAGAGCCGGCAGCCTCGCCCCTAATGCAATGTCGACGTTGAAGAGATGGCGCCCAGGAAAGCGCGCGACGAACACGATTTCGTTCCCGTCGATTTCCTGCAGATTCGTCGTCTCGCCTAGATGGCGGCTAATGTCCAGCAGATAGGGCGATGCCTTGTCGACCAGTTCATTGGCGCGGATGTAGTTGTAAGAGAACTGAAGCACCTTGGTGGTGAGCCGGTAATTGCGCGTCTCCGGCACACGCAACAGGTAACCGAGCGCTTCCAGCGTATAGACGATGCGCTGCGTGGCGCTTCGGTCGAGCGCCGATGCTTTGGCAATGTCGGCAAGCGTCATGTGGCGACTCGCACCATCGAACGCGTGGAGCACCCGGAATGTCTTTTCGGTAGACCCGATGAACAGGGAAGAGCGTTCGGAAGACGCGTCACGCGACGCTGGCGCCGCTGCGGAAGAGGCCTTGGGCATTGATTCAAACGATCGTATTGCGATACGTTTGATTGTAGTCCAATTGCAGTGCTAAAAATATTCGCGGGAATTTATTCCTTGGTGAGGAATGAAGGTGTCTTCGTTACCCAATACGACTCTTGCGTTCGACCATGCGAGGAGACGGTGGCGCGGATGATTTCGCGCATCAGGCCGGCGCAAAGAGTTCGATCACGTCGCGAATTTGAACCGATAGTCCGGTGCGACAGCGTCTAACCATTCAGTCGAATTCTTCGTGCTGTGGCAGTTGATCGGTGATGGCATGCCACGCTGCCTTTGAACCCACAAAAATGTGAGCAGTGGGGCGAATGGTGGGGGTGTCGGTGAGCGTTCCCAAAGTGACGTGTACGAACTCTCCGTGACGAACCACTGAGAACATCAGGCTGCCGCATGTCTTGCAGTGCACATCGTGCGACGCTCGTTCGTCACCGAAAATCAACAGGTTGTCTTTGCCCTGGGTGATACACAACTTGTCGCGCTCGATCCCCGCGAATGGTTTGAACGCTGAACCGGTCGCACGCCGACAGTTTGAACAGTGGCAGTTCAACGCGTAGATGAACTCGTCTTTTACCGAGTAATGGACAGCACCGCAAAGGCATCCGCCGGCAAGCAATGGTTTCATGGCTGTTTTTCAGGCCGTACGCACGTCGCAAATGGATTGGGAAATAGCACGTCCATGATTATTGATGGGTCCAAGGTCGATGTCCAATAGCCGAATTTTGAATTAGCTCACAATATAGGACATTTAATTCTTTCCGAGAAAACTGGCTGAATATTGCGCGTGAAATTGGTGCGAGCCTGATAAATCGTTTCGAGGGTGAAATTCGTGAACCGGCCCTTCTCTGCTTCATGCAAGGCAACGAAGCGGCCGTGCGGGAATGTTACGCGCGCTCCGACAGCAAAACCGCGAGCAGTCGTCGCAACTCAGCACTTTCCAGCGGAGAAAGCGCGGCGGTGAGGATACGATCGACATTGTCGACGCGAGGGCGCAACATGGCGAGCTGCTTTTTCCCTGCTGAAGTCAGGAACAGGATATAGCTGCGCTTGTCGGCGGGGTCGTCCTGCCGCTCGATCAGGCCGTTTCGCACCATGCGTGCAACCAGATCGGCAATCGTGGAACGGTCCACGTCCAACTCGTCGCCGAGTTGTCGCTGGTTGACGCCCGGCGTCTCGTGAAGGACGACGAGCGCCGCGTATTGCACGCTCGTGACCTCAGCCGAAACCTCGCGAAGCCATACCGCCAGGTGTCGCTGCTGAGCGCGGCGTACCAGGCTGCCTGTGTGTCGGGCAAGCCCTTTGAGGTCATCGGGTTTTGTTGGCAATTTCGCAGTGTTCCGCGCAGGTTAATTGATTCGGAAAATGGGCTGCAGAAAGGTGCTCAGCTCCGCGTAGGCGTTCAGCGGTAGAACGTGAGCAACGTACTGGTCCGGGCGGACCACAACCACTGCGCCCCGCTCGCGGTCGATGCCGCGCTCGTCGAAGATATCAGTCACCGCGTCGCTCGTAAATGCTTTCTCGTAGTCGATAAGGCCGTAGCGTCCCTTGCATGGCAGCAGCAGACGAGGCAACTCTTCCAGACACACCTCCCGATGGTCTTGCTGAAGCACCGCACGCAGATCAAGCACGCTGTCCGGGTCGGTGTCGGTGGGCGTAATTTGCCGCAAGATGGAATCGGGCGAGTTCATGAGATGGTCGCACAACGCATCGAACGCTCTTTGACCGGCATCGGCGAAAACATACAGGCGCCAGCGGCCGTCCGCCTGCGCGGCATGTCCGAGATGGACGGGCTTGGCGTCGGCGATGCGAACCACCGGTGAAGAGTGGAACCGGGTACCGATCGTAAAGCCGCTCGCGAGCGCCTGATAAGTCGACCCTCCCGTGAGCATGCCGGGGCGGTAGCGGGTCGCGACCCCCGCGGTGTACCTGCCTGCGCGCACGAAGTACGCCTGCAATTCAGCGGGATCGACTCCGCCTGCTTCCGGCCGGGCTGGATCCTTGGGTGGCGCCGCCATCATCGCTGACCACTCCTTGTCGAACTCGATCAACTCCTTCGCGATGGGTTGGCGCTCGCCGGAATACGTGCGTAACAGAGCGGGGCTGCTGCGTCCCTGAAGAACCGCAGCGAGTTTCCAGCCGAGATTGAACCCGTCCTGCATGGAAACATTCATTCCCTGGCCCGCTTTGGCGCTATGCGTATGGCAGGCGTCCCCGGCGATGAACACGCGAGGGTCACGATCGACTCCATCTGCGCTGACGGAATCGTCGAAACGGTCGGTCAGGCGCTGTCCCACTTCGTACACCGAGAACCATGCGACCTCTTTCACGTCGAGCGTATAGGGATGCAGAATCCGTTGTGCGGTCGCGATGATGCGGTCAACCGTAATCTGTTTGATCGCGTCACGGTTTTCAGGCGTTACGTCGCCGAGGTCGACATAGAAGCGCACGAGATGGCCACCTTCGCGCGGAATGATGAGCAGATTGCCTTCGCGGGCGGACTGAATAGCCACCTTCAGCCGGATGTCGGGGAAGTTGGTGACGGCAAGCGCGTCCATCACGCCCCATGCGTGATTGGCCGCGTCACCGCGCAACGTTTGTCCGATTGCGGCGCGCACTCGACTGCGCGCGCCGTCGCAGCCCACGACATAGCGGGCGCGCACGCATATCTCCTCGCCGAGCCGCGTTGCATCAGTGCGACGCAACGTGACCCGCACCGGGTACTCGCCGACATCATCGCGTTCCACGGCCACGACTTCGAGATCGTAGTCAGGCTCCAGCCGCCGCGGGGACAGCCGCATCACATCGAGCAGATAGTCCTGGATGCGGGCCTGATTGACGATGACGTGCGGAAACTCGGAAAGGCCTGGTTCGGTATCCTGAACACGTCCGGTACGCCGGATCGCGCCTTGCGCGTCGGCGTCAGGACGCCAGAAGACAGTTTCGTTGACCCAGTATGCTTCGCGCAGCAAGCGCTCGGCGAGGCCGAACGCATTGAACATCTCGACGGTCCGGCACGCGACGCCGTCTGCCTGGCCCATCAAAAGCGGTCCTGACCGGCGTTCGACGATGCGGGTCGTGATGCCAGGGAATTTCGATAGCTGAGCGGCGAGGACGAGCCCCGCGGGTCCCGAACCGGCGATCAGAACGTCGACCTGGTCGGGCATCTCGGGGCCGTGCATATTCTCGGCGGCGGGTTCGATCCCTGGGTCGCCGACACGAAAACCGTTGAGATGAAATTGCATGATGTCTTCCTCCATGTTGGTGCTTATCGCGTTGGAAGAAATATACTCCGTATGCCAACTATTTCAATCGTTTTGTGTGTTATAGCGGTTTACCCTTAGGAAACTAAGGGTAGCCTGGCGGTATGTGTTCGCGGGATCGAATCGGTTGCGTTCACGCGGGACAGCGTCGAGGCACTACCAGCGAGGTCTGACGAGCCGGCTCTCGGCGTTCGACGCGCGCCGGCCGATGATTGCCGAGCGGGTCGCATTACTCACGCTTAACGGGCGGATGCTCAGCCAGGAAATTACGCTGACGAAGGCGCTCGGCGGCGGGTATCGGGCCGAGCGACCCGTCGAACTCAGGCCGCCGCGTTGAACGGAACGTGAGCGTGCTTTATTCCAGCTGCGCGCGAAGCGATGCGAACTCCGCGCGGCATGCGTCGCTGAAGTTATTGCGGATGTCGATCGAACCGTCTGCGAGCATCTCGCGAATCTCGATAAACGACTTGTCTGGCGCGAGGTAGGTGTCGACGATCTTGCGTCCGATAACTTCCGCCTCATCCGCGACTTCGCTCGAAGACTGGACTCGCATGCGGCTGATTTTTGGCGTAGAGGCTGCCGATCGAGTTCAGATCCGGTTCATTGTGTTGCAGCGCGTCAACATAGCACTTCGTTGCTTCCTCGATGAACTCCTTATAGAGCTCCTGACGCCGGACGCGGTCATGCGCCCGCTACTCGGCGCGAACGTGGGTGCGTTGGGTCAACCATGAAGCAAGCACCGAAGTGAGGCCGCCGATTGCTGTTCGGCCCAGATGAAAAAAACGTGCGGCTTCGACGTTGCGCGCGAAAGTCGACCCGCGAGAATGCTGTGTATCGGCTTTGCGGCACTTGGGCAGGGGTGAAGCGGCACCCGAAAACCAGGCAATTTGGAGTCTTGACACGCCCTCGGTCGATTGCTGTCCGACGCGAGAGGGCGAGTCGGCGGTACGGCGGTTCTCACGGACGACGGCATTGGCGTCCGCATAGAACGTGCGATCCGACGGATAGTCGTTAGACGTTTAGACGTTGTCCTCCACCTGTACCGCGACGGTGCCGGAGTTGATCGTCACGCGCGTGCGCTTTGCGAGCGGCGATGCCGGTGCCGTGGCGTCCGGGTTGAGGCCTTTCACCTTGTTGAAGATCGCGACAAACTGCGTCGGCGTGACCGTTGCCGATGCATAACCAATGCCGTCGTGATCCGCATAGTGCATGTCGGGGTTGTTTTGCATGATAAACGCATCGAACGCTGCCGACGAACTGATCAGCGACGCGAGCGGCATGCCTGCCGCGTAGACCCGCGCATCCGCGAAGAACGGCCGGCTGCTAATGCCGGCCGACATCAGATCGACCATCACCGGGGTGCCTGTCGCGGGATTGGGCACGTCCCGCACGACGCCTGCCTGAAAAGCGTGCAGGTCGCCCGTGACGGCGACGAGATTCGTGATGCCTTGCGTCTTCACGAACGACATCAGGTCCGCCTTGTGCGACGGATACCCGTCCCACGCATCGCAGTCGAGCACGAACACGACGTTGTCGGGCGCCGGCGCGATGGCGCTCAGATCCAGCCACATCCGGTTCATCATTACTTCGTTGCCCCACACTTTCCATGTCGAGGTAGACGCCTGCAAAGTCTCCTTCCACCATTGTGTTTGTGTGGTGCCAAGGATCGAGGGCACACGGCCGAGTTGCTGGGTATCGAGCACCTCGGATTGCGCGAGGACGGGTTGCGGCACGAAGTAGCGTGAGCCTACGAAATCATTGCCGTTCACTGGATCATGTCCGAGCAAGGACGCGATCGCCGCTTCGCTCACGACGTGATCGTCACGATAGAGCCGCTCGTCGGTCATCACGAGATGAATCAGCGAGCCGAAATGGAAGTCGCGATAGATGCGGATATTGTTGTAGGCAGGGTTGTTCAGATCGAACGACACGTCACCCCAGTCGACCGGCAGATACTCGGCCCATGCCTGATTGGCGTTGCGGCGGCGCGCGGTTTGCTGGAGGTTCGCGTTCGTGTAGGTCTGATGGTCTTGCCAGCAGTCGTCGGAGAACTCGTGATCATCCCAGATCGCGATTACCGGAAAGCGCGCATGCACCGTCTGCAACCGCTTATCGCCGCGATAGGTGCGATACAGCGTGCGGTAGTCGGCCAGCGTGTTCGCGTAGGTGCCGCCACCCGGCAGCGGCAGGCCGTCCGGTAGCGTGATCATCGGATGCGCGGGCTCAGCGGGACCTGGCTGCGCGGCCGCGCCAGTGGTCTCGTAGATGTAGTCGCCCAGGTGCACGATGAAGTCGAGATCCGTCTCTGCGGCCATCAGCGTCATTGCTTGCCAGTGATTGGCGCTCCAGTTCTGGCACACAAACCACGCGAAGCGCAGTTGCGGTAGCGCTTCAGTGGCAGCGGCTGCCGTCAGCGTAGTGCCCGTCGGGCTGACGTCGCTGCCCGCGACGAAACGATAGTAATAGGTCGTCTTGGCCTGAAGTCCAGTGACCTTGGCGCGAACCGTGTAGTCGTAGTCGGGGATTGCAGTGAGTTGTACCGTTGCGGCAAGCTGCCCAAAGTCCGGTCGTGCGGAGACCTGAAGCAGCAGAGGCACGTTAGACGGAGTCGACGCATTCGCCGTGTTGTTCGGATTCGCTATGCAACGAGTCCAGAACACGACAGACACGTCACGCGGATCACCGCTCGCCACGCCTTGCGGGAACACATACATACCCACCGGGTTTGGCGCGGGTCCATTGTTGTCGTCGTCGCCGGAATGGCAGGCGGCCAAAGAGCCAGCAGCGGCTGCGACGGTGTAGAACGCGGAAAGTGAGAGAAAGCGCCGACGGTCCATGGAAGTCCTCAGTACGCGATACATGGCGAAGTCGATGCGCGGCTTTGGTGGGCGAGCATCAGTCGCCGATGTCAGGCAATGCCCGCCTCGCGCCTGGCGATGAATTCAGTGGTGCATGCGAGCGTTCGGCCGGTTACTCTCGCGCCCGACGCTTTCATTTCTATAAACCGCTGGTAGGTCTGTCAAGCAACGTCTTTAGCGGCAACCGGGGCCATAGACGATTTACCGAAACGACCGGGCTGTTGGCCATCGCACTGGCAACTTTACACGGCGGCAACCGGGTGCTTGTCTCGCCGGCAGTGGCGGTCATGCGCGATTCCTTTTGTTCTTTTTGGCCTCTTTTTAATTCCGAGCGTGTGGCTGGCGAGTCAAGGGCAAGCGTGCGCCTGGAGAAGCGGGCCGTTGCTGCGCCGTCATACGATAGCTGACGCATGGTTGGTTGCGAATGCAGCAACCAACAATTGTAGAGAGCGAAGAGGACGAGTTAGACGTACTGTGGACCGAGGATGCGGCGGGCTCCGCACGAGACAGGGGAGTTTCGGCCGCCGCTCACTGTTATCGGGTTATCGACCGCAGCAAGGTGTTTTCGCCGACGTTGTTAGCGACGGGATCAACGCGTTGTGGAACGGGGTCGAGAGTGAAAGGGTCAAGGAGTGAATGCAGGAGCATTTCCTGAATTCGATGACGTATCGGGCAGACGCGGATGCAAAGCCACCGCTTCCGAAAGAACTCTCGGACGCTTCTCGATCCAACCCGCGATAGCGTCCAGCAGCCTCGCCTCATCCGGCTTAGGAGTCTTCTCTATCGGGTGGGGTTGGGCAGTGCTCCAGAGCATCCGCTCCAGCACCATGTCGATCAGAACGCTTGGCGACCGTGTGCAGATAAAAGGCGCAAAACGCAGAGATATGGACAAGCGTCTGCGAAGCCAGCAGCTATTCTTCAGACACGACGGTTAACGCGTTTCACGCTGGCTTTGCGGCCGTCGTCAGCCATTCCGTGTCCCGCGCGGAAAGGAGAGGGTGTGTGCCCCTCACAACTACCTCCTACGCAACGCGCGCTGCGTCGTCGGCATTCAAAGGGACGCCTGTGGTTCATCATCGGCAGTTCCCTCACCGGCCTGGCCTTGGCGCATGCAACGCTCGCTGCGGGCACACTTCCACTAGGCGGCGCCTACATGGCCGGCGCTCAGATGAGTACCCCCGCCAGCTTTGGCTCCGCGTAGAACTTTGGGCCTAACGGGATATGGGTCATGCCCGCAGTAGCGTCGCATGCCGTGCTGGTGGCAGCTTGCTCAGTAGACGGTGAACGCCTGGCGGAAAACGGATGGCGCTCACCATAACCTGGATGATGTTGTGAGAGCCGATTGAGCGGGGATAACCTCGGGAGTCCAGCGATGAAACACTCCGTTTGTGCGGGCCTTTTCAAGTTGGCCCGGATCGTTCTGTTGGTCGTGCCTCTGGCAGCAGCGGCTCAATCACAAACAATAGCCACGGTGGCCGGTACCGGAGAGCAAGGGTATGCCGGTGACGGAGGGTTGGCTACGTCAGCGCTTCTCGCTCCCGAGGGACTTTCTCTCGACCACGGCGGAAACCTGTTTATCGCCGAGCCCGTGAACCACGTGGTCCGGCGCATCGATCACGCGACAGGAATCATCACGACCTACGCGGGTACCGGTCAAACCGACTATAACGGCGAAGGGCTGAAGGCGACAGCGACAAATCTCGGCTATCCGACAGGGGTCGCAGTCGGACCGCACGGCGATGTCTATATCGCCGACTATGGATCGACCAGCCGGATCTGGCGCGTCGATCGTCAGACGCTAACGATGCGCACGGTAGTCGGCGGAAGCGAACGCGGATTTTCCGGAGATGGCGGCCCTGCAAGTGATGCATTGATCAACGCGACGGACATCGCCTTCGACCGCCACGGGAACCTTGTCATCAGCGATTCCGGCAACGACCGCATTCGCCGCGTCGATCGTCGCACCGGTATCATCACGACTGCAGTGGGCGGCGGCATAAACGGAGCAGGTCCGGCCAGCGGGCCTGCGATGGCAGCCGGTTTCCTGTATTACATCACTACGGCGTTCAACCGGCAGGATGACATGTTCTTTGCCGACTCGGTTCTAAGCACCGTTCGTGAGCTTGACGCACGGCGTCAGACGTTCACGACCGTGGCGGGTGTCTATCCGGGCACGACAGGGGTTGCTTTCCTGGCGGGCTACAACGGCGATGGCCAGCCTGCGACGCAGGCGCTCCTCAACTATCCCTCGCATATTGCGGCCGATTGCGCAGGCAACCTGACCATTAGCGATAGCGCTAATTACCGCGTCCGGCAGGTGGACAGGGAGACAGGAGCCATTGAGACTATCGCTGGGACAGGCACGGCGGGATACTCCGGTGACGGAGGTCTGGCCGTGCAGGCAATGCTGATGCAACCAAGAGGGCTTGCGTTCGGGCATGACGGTGCTCTGTATGTGGCCGACGGCGTCCGGATCCGCAAGATTGATGGGCTGCCCGGCTATCACCGATGGGACTGTCGGGACGAACGACGTTACCACCTCGACGACGATCGAGACGATGGTGGCAAAGATTGAGCTTAAGTATAAGTATGGCGTTTGATCGGTTGCTCGCCGGGAGCGTCGGCGCCGGCATTCTTCGCGCGTCATGTCGGTCTCGCGACGTCGCCTATTCCCTTTCGGTTCAGCAGACGGCCATCGCGGTTGGGCAAGTTGGACGTCTGCCTGGGGTCGCGTTTTGTCGAACGACACGGAGGGACGACGGGCCGCCGACGCTGTTTGCATGAGGCAGTGCGCGGCCACAAGCCGTCACTCGACAGTGGCTCTCGAAAGCAGCCGCTCACTGACATTGACCTACGGAGCGGCAGGCTCTAACATGCCTTTCATGCTCGCTTACGCCCGTTCCCTCTTCCGCCTTGTCCACGCATGCTGTCACGGCCTGCCAGGGGGAGCTTGCGTCTAGCGCGCCAATCTGCGTCACGTCCAAGCCTCAACTGGCCACCCGTTGCGAAACCGGTGGCCTTTTTGTTTTTCACGATCGCTCACCACGCGAAAATTCCGATGCCACTCGTCCTGTATGACACCTGGTCGCGCGCCGTGCGCCCCTTCAAGCCGATACAACCCGATCACGTCGGCCTGTATTGCTGCGGGCCTACGGTGTACGACCACGCGCATATCGGCAATCTGCGGACCTACGTGTTCGAAGACGTGCTGCGGCGCGTCCTGATGCTAAACGGCTACCCCGTGCAGCACGTCGTCAATATCACCGATGTTGGCCATCTGGTCTCCGATGCCGATGACGGCGAAGACAAGATGGAGAAAGGAAGCCGGCGAACCGGAGAGTCGGCATGGGCGATCGCCGAGCGTTATACAGAGGCTTTCCTGATCGACTGGCGAGCGCTCAACTTGCTGGAGCCTTCGGTCTGGTGTCGGGCAACCGACCATATCGCGGATCAGGTCGCCTTCATTGTCACCCTTGAGCGCGCCGGCTACACGTACCAGACTGCAGATGGCGTGTACTTCGACACCAGCAAGCAGGACGACTACGGCTTTCTGGCTCGCCTCGACCATGAGGGTCTGCAAGCCGGCAAGCGGGTTGCACTAGGCGAGAAAAGGCGCGTCACGGATTTCGCGCTATGGAAATTCAGCGCGGCTGATTCCCGGCGACAGATGGAATGGGACAGCCCATGGGGACGCGGCTTTCCCGGCTGGCACATCGAGTGCTCGGCGATGTCGGCCCGGTACCTGGGGTCCTGGTTCGATATTCACTGCGGAGGTGAAGACCACATCGCCGTGCATCACAGCAACGAAATCGCGCAGACGCAAGCCGCGCACGGTACCCGGCTCGCCAACTTCTGGATGCACGGCCATTTCCTTACACTGGACGCTACGAAAATGTCCAAGGCGGGCGGTGACTTCCTCCGCCTGCAGACACTGGTCGACCGCGGAGTCGATCCGCTGGCGTATCGCTACCTGTGCTTGACGGCGCACTACAGAAGCTCCCTGCGTTTCAACTGGGATGCGCTTGAAGCCGCAAGGGTCGCGCTCGACCGGCTACGCAACGTCTATGCGAGTTGGCCCACCGGTGGTACGGCGGATGAGCGTTTTGTCGCCCGCTTCAACGCTGAGGTCAATCAGGATCTGAATCTACCCCGCGCACTAGCCGTGCTGTGGGATCTGGTGAGGAGCGATTTGCCGCCGGCCACGCGACGGGCCACCGTTGACAGCTTCGATTCGGTACTTGGGTTGCGACTGCCCGATTGGCAGCCGGACAAGCGGGATATCCCGGCAGACATTGCTGCGTTGGCCGAGCAGCGCGTGAAGGCGCGCGCCAACAGCGATTGGGCCCAAGCCGACCGCCTACGTGACACATTGAGAGCCTTGGGATGGCAAATCGAAGACGGTGAGCGCGGGGTACGACTAACCCGGATGTCAAAGGAATGACGACACTTGGGGATGGCTGCCGGTGACGCTCGAAAGATTGGCGGCTGTGCGTCCTATGCCCTTGTGGGGCGCACAACCACAGGCGAGATGGCACCCGCTCGGCGCGACCGGTTGAACGTTTGCTGCGCGGCCGAGATGAGCATCGCGCTCGATCGTGGGACGCCGATCGGGCCATGAGCGGCCATTTTCGAGAAAAGCTCGGATGGCTGAAGACAAGCTGAGATCGGACAACCCGCCCTGCGTAGCGTTCGTTCCGCCTAAGATATGTCCGCATACCGGAAGCGGCACGGTACGATGGTGGCCCTGAGGCAACCGTCAGTCTCTTTACCTCGCATACATTGTTGATGGGCGCAGCCCTGTAAATATGCCCCAGAGGAGTAGCCCATGCCGTCCGAGCACGCCGATGTCTTGTCACAGGTACTCAGGCTGATTCGCCTTCGCGGAGATCATGTTTTCCACGGCGAGCTGGGCAGTTCCACCGAAGTGATTTTTCCGCCAGGGCCGGCAACGTTTGTGCATCTGCGTGCCGGCGAACTGTCGGTGTCTCAACGCAATGGCCCCACCGTGACGCTGCGGTCAGGTGACTTCGTTCTTTTGCCACATGCGGCCGGACATACGATTCGAAGCGAGCGGGGCGGGAAAGCACATCAACGCTTCGAGGCGGCGGTGGACTTTACCCCCAGCAGAGACGCTCAGACGTTCAAATGGGCGGCTGATGACGGCATGGCAGGATCCTTTCTCGCAGGATCATTCTATTTTGACGGGGCGCCGTTACGCTCTTTGCTCACCGGGCTTCCCGGTCTGATTCATCTGACATGCGACAAAGTCAGCGAGCCCCCTTGGCTGGCCTCTATCTCGCATTTCCTTGACGTGGAATCGCGTAGCGCCGGGCCAGGGTCATCGCTGATGATCTCGCGGCTTATTGATCTACTCGTTATCCGCACCTTGCGGATGTGGGTCAGCCAGCAAGGCGATCGGCTCGGCTGGCTGTCCGGACTTAGCGACGAACGCGTAGGCCGTGCGTTGAACGCGATGCATCTGGAACCTGGCCGTGCATGGACGGTCTCGGCCCTCGCCGAGACGGCGATGATGTCGCGCTCGACGTTCTCGGATCGCTTCACGGCGGTGGTGGGACTTCCACCGTTGCGTTACCTGACACGCTGGAGATTGACAATCGCAGCAGACTTGCTAAGCGGAGGGACCCTGAAGGTGACCGAAGTGGCCCACGGTGCCGGCTATGGTTCGGAGGCTGCCTTCAGTCGGGCCTTCAAGGAGGAGTTTGGCTATCCCCCGCGTGACGCGCATCGAATCGCACAGACCGGGGCCTTTGTCGCGCGAAGTGCGGAACTCCTTTGAGAGTCCTCTTTACACTGTTGGCTTGATCCGTCAGTTGAAACTGTCATTGCGGCGGTTTCCTTTCAATGGCATCGCGCCGGTCCCGAGGCGGCGCCGATCTGCTCGCTTGTCCGAGTGCGTCGATCGTACGATGGATCATGCAAATCAGACGCCGAGATATGGTCAGTCTCGAATACGTTCTTTAGAGTGGATAGCCAAGGTCCTCCGGTATCTGAATAGGAGGAAAGGCTCTCACGCACTATGGTTCGGATCTCTCATGCTCACGCAGCTCAGACGGTTTGCGATAACACTTCTCGTTGCAGCACCCACGCTTGCGTCATGCGTCTGGATCGGAAGCTGAAGCGCAGCCGCTAGCTTCACCGTTGTATAGGCGGCATGAAGGCCGGGCGTGCCGCGATGCATAAGTAACGTCGGCTGATCTCGGACAATTCGTCGATCTCGTGCCGTTCAGTTCCGCCCCAACATAATAGAGTTCTGGATTCCTAAACGGAATCGAGAGATCGAGGCATGCCCACCGATCTTTCAAGTGCAGGTTTCAATTCACGACATCGGCACCGATGTCTCTTCAAGGAAGCAATCTAGATGAAACTCATCCTCGCTGTTCTCGCCATGTCAGCAT
This sequence comes from Paraburkholderia fynbosensis, assembly GCF_902859935.1. Taxonomy (GTDB): domain Bacteria; phylum Pseudomonadota; class Gammaproteobacteria; order Burkholderiales; family Burkholderiaceae; genus Paraburkholderia; species Paraburkholderia fynbosensis. The sequence goes on along the minus strand of NZ_CADIKI010000005.1, from coordinate 214,907 downwards.
TGGCCTTTGGTACTGGTGCGATGGCTGCGGAAAAGCCCCCCATCGTTCTGGTCCACGGCGCTTTCGAAGACGCCCAGGTCTGGGGTTATGTCACATCCAGACTTCAAACCGACGGCTTTAAGGTGGTGGCTGTTGATCTGCCAGGGCGTCCGGGCGCGCCAGCCGCACCGGACAAAGTCAGCCTTGACCTCTATCGCGACACCGTGGTCGCCGCGCTGAACAAATCCCATCGCCCGGCCGTCGTGGTCGGTCACAGCTTCGGCGGCATCGTCATCGCCGACGCCGCGGAAACGGCACCGAAGAAGATCAAGACTTTGGTCTTTGTTGCCGCCTACCTGCCGCAAGACGGCGACTCGCTCGTTTCAATGGCCAGTAAGGATGCCGACGCCAAGATCGGCCCGCACCTGCAGATCGATAAGGAAAAGGGCATTGCCTCCATCGAATATCCGGCACGTGCCGATCTGTTTGCCAATGGAGGTCCTGACAAACTACGCGAGGCAATTCCTGATCTGATCCTGGACGAACCCGTCGGCCCGCTGGCTACGCCTGTACACGTGACTTCCCCCAACTTTGGTCAGGTCGACAAGGTCTATATCCACACAGCCATGGACCAGGTCATCAGCCCCTCGTTCCAGGCCGAGATGGTTGCCGCCACTCCCGTGAGAGCCGAGTACTCCCTGCCGACCGGTCATACGCCGTTCCTCACCGATCCCGACGGTCTGGCAAAGGCGATCGAGGCCGCTGCGAAATAGGCGGCTTACGGTCGGTCCGGGGAAGCGAAGGCGGGAGGCTTCGTCATCCCGCGCTTTGGCTTCGAGTGTGTTGCTGTGGGCATGCGATATCCGGGCTTCCGCGCACCGTCCTGCAGGCCGCTCTTCGATGGTCTGTGCCGGGATGCTCTTTCCAATAGAAGCATACACGTCCGTTGTCTCGACAATTTCTCGTGTTTTCAAAAGGCAGAACCGATATGTCCCGTCTTCAGATACCCGCCACGATCGCAGATGCACCGGCTGCTTCTCAGCCCTTCCTGGAGGCCGTCAACAAGAAACTGGGTGTTGTACCGAATCTGTTTCGTCTGATAGCCAACAGCCCAGCGGCGCTAGAGGGGTACCTCGGTCTGGCCGGAGCCTTGGCAAAAGGCGCACTTCCAGCACAAACCGGCGAACGTATTGCTCTCGCCGTCGCCGAAATCAACGGCTGCGACTATTGCATGTCGGCGCACAGCTATTTAGGAAAGAACGTGGCGAAGCTTGACGATGCGGAAATGTCCGCCAATCGAAATGGCGGCTCGAATGAACCAAAGGCTGCCCCTGCCGTGCAGTTCGCCGCGAAGGTCGCGCACGAACGTGGCCGCGTATCCGACGAAGATCTGCGCGTCCTCAAGGAGGCCGGCTACACGGATGCGCAGATCGTCGAAATTGTCGTGCACATCGCACTGAGCGTCTTGACGAACTACGCCAATGTCGTTGCAAACACGGAGATTGACTTTCCCGTAGTGCGTACATATCAGGGCTCGAGCAACGGGACTCACACGCTTCTTGATACGTGATGCGTTGACCGAACTGATCGATTGCGTCAATGCATCGTAAGCAGGACAAGCATCCGCGAGCGTATCGAGCCTCAACCGACGAACGTCGTTCGGTGTATCGGACGGTCGAGCTCACTGCATCGCGCTAATTTCACCAGGCCAAGTCCATTTCCTCTTCACGTTACGTTGAGCCCGAACATGAACGTATCCGAACGCCTCGCGCAAGCGGGCCTAAAATTGCCATCGCCCATCAACCCACTTGGGTCCTATCGAACGGTTTCCGTTTCGGGGAATCAACTGTATGTATCGGGGCTCGGCCCTTTCGAGGATGGCAAGCCAATCGTCGGAATGGTCGCCCGCGATATTTCTCTGGAAAAGGCTCAAGACGCGGCGCGCCTAACGATGCTCATGATCTTGGCCTGTGTCGAACAGGCCTGCGGACTCGACAACGTCCGGCGATGCAGCCGGCTAACAGTTTACGTGCGTACAACACAGTCGTTCACCCAGCATCCGCAAGTGGCCAATGGCGCCAGTGATCTGTTGCTGACGCTGTTTGGGCAAGAGAATCTGCCGGCTCGAAGTGCGCTGGGAGTGCATTCGTTGCCGATGGGCATCCCGGTTGAGATTGACAGCATCTTTGAGTTGAATGGGTGACGGGCATGGCTCGACGCCGCGCACATACGAGCGCAATGACGCGAAATCCGCATCCCCAGCGGGAGGAGTTAAGCGCACGCCAGAAAACGGACGTAGGGAATTTAAAGATTTCCGATCAGCCGATCGAATATGCTGGGCCTTGTGTCTCGAGTTGGTCGTCCAACTCTACGACGCGATGCTCGAACTCTACCCCGACCACGCTAATCCGGGCTCGCTCTGGGGCGCGGCGAACTCCGCCAGGAAGGCCGCGTAGGATTGCTCCGCACCACAACGAAGCTATGGAATCCCCAAAGGAGTGCTGACCATGCACAGGACGTTATTGGCCGCTGCCATCACCTTGACCGTCTCCGCCGGATCTCTCGCGGCTGCTCCTGCCGCTTACAAGGAGCCGCTGGACGCTCAGGCCTTGAACACGATCAAATCAGAGTTCGGCGAGCTCATGGAATTAGCCAACCGGCACGATTTCAAGGCTCTGCACGAGATGTTCTGGCAATCCCCCTCGGCCCTTCTCGTCGCCAAAAGCGCAATTCCCTCCGAGGGGAACTGGGCAGGCTTCTGGGGCAACGAGGCAATCGATCGGAAGCTGCACGACATCGGCACCTCCGGCCCGGTCGTCCTCCGACCGGATTACTCAAAGCTCAAGGTCGTCGGCTTGACGGCGGACGTAGCGCAATCCTACGCGCCGGTGAACATCACGGTCTCTTATGCAGGGCAGGACGGAACTCCCAAGCCGTTTCTGATGATCATCAACTGGATAAAGGTCGGGAAGGACTGGAAGGTTGCTTCTGAGATCATCCTGCCCGTACCTCCTGCACCCGTCGCAAAGAGTTAGGTCTTCGCGTGCCGGTGTGCGGAATCCAGACGGAGACCTGGCTGCTGGCAGCAGGTTTCGCTCTATTTGACGTCCGCGAGCTGCAGTATCGAGCGACGGCTCGACCCTGCGGATTCAACCGGTCGATGCAACAGTTTGATGAAATCGCTCAGCTGGTGTGTCGAAGTTTAGTGTTTTCCGGGGGCGTTCATTGAGCCGCCTTGCTACTGCATTAAGCCGGGCCTGTGAGTAGACGGAGAGATCGGTCCCTTTCGGGAAGTACTGCCTCAGCAATCCATTCGTGTTTTCGTTCGAGCCGCTGCTTCCACTTGCGCTTTTGTCTCGCACCCAAACAGACGCGCTTCGGAGTTGCGAAGTCGGGCGCATTCACCGTCGCGTCCTTGGCCCTCGTGCGTGGCGGTGAACGACATGCCTGACCGGCCGACGCGCCAGGTACTCCAGAAAAATGAAGACCGTCGTTCGCGGCTCGCAACGCTGTTCGCGCATCTTCGCCCACCGCCCTGATGTGCCCCGATGCTGCGGAAAAGTTTATTTCGCTTTCTTGCGCGTTTTTTCGTCGTCCTTCGCAACCTGGCTGCTTACCATGTGAGCACGTATTTGCGATGCAAGTGCGGGTATCCCTGTGTCGCGTGCCACGTAATGAGAAAGCTGGCGCGTGGTCAGGTCGACGGTCACCGAATCGTTGGGGGCCTTCGTGTGCGGGCCGTCGCTGGCCGAATGGTACTCGATCCGCAACTGTGAGCTATTGGCCACCAGACGCAGATAGCCGTAGTTCTGATCATCGTAGTTTTCGAACACGACTGCGTCAGTGTCTCCGGATGCCCGCTGGATCAGTTGCGGCGCGCGCAGCGGCGGCTGGCCGTTCGTTGTCAGCAGCTGGACGTTGTGACCGCCGTTGCCGCATACGATATACGGAATGTGCGTTCCGTCCGGTCGTGTCCTTGTGAACCGCTGGTAGTTGTGCGCATGCCCTGCGAGATCCGCATGAGGCCAAACGCCGACTTCCTTGCAGACGGCATCGATCTGCTGCTGCATCTCGATGCTCCATCCATGTTTCCCGCGTACGACATACGCTGGATGGTGATGAGCAAAGAGCAGGGCGCCCGTATAACGTTCCTTCTTGACGCGGGTTAGCGCAGCTCTCAAGAACTTGAGCTGGCTATTGCCGATGTCGGCATTCGCAATGACGCCTGGATCTTCCAGCGTGTTGCTGTATAGCGCGATGATCCGGACGAAGGGCGCTTCGAACGTGAAGAAGACACCTGGCTGGATCTGCGCGGTGCGCGACAGATGCCCGGCATCGAGCGAAACCTTGAAGCAGTCAGCGCAGAAATTGCGGAGATACGCCTGAAGGCTCTTCTCATGCTGAAGCGGCGAAATCATTCCGTCATGGTTGCCGGCCACGGCGAGTATCGGCGCGTGATAGTCGCGATATGGTTCATAGAACTGGTCGTAGTAATACTGCGACTCACCAAAGCTATAGACGATATCGCCGAGAAGAAAATTGAATTGGGGCACCTCGGCTGGATCGGTTTCATCGAAATCGCTCACCATCTTGTCGGAGACTTCGTTCTGCGTTTTCGGGGCTTTGGTGCTGCCGCAATCGCCCGTCGAATGAAAGACGATCTGACCGTTCGCGTTAATCTGTTCCAGCACTTGTTGATTCCTGTCGAGCACGTCCGCGAGCGAGAGACGCGGTTCGACGCCGCCACGCGGCGCGGGGAAGGGCAAGGGCTTGAGCTTATGCTCGCGGTTCAGCTCGTCGATGACCTTGTAGGCGGCGACATCCGAAGCGTGTCTGACGACGAACGTCCGCGGGTCGGACGTTGGCTGCGGTTGAGAGAATACGGGCGCGTCAAGAACTCGCCCATTATCCTTGCGGCTCTTTGCTGAAGGAAGGGCGCTGCGTTTGCCAGGCATTGTGCGATCTCCGGAACGAGAGTCACGGCAGGCTAGCACACGTATAAACGATGTTGGAAACAAGCGATTTGTTGCGAACTGTAAGTTTATTTGGGCGCGTGTTGTGAGGAAGCCGAAAGCCTGATGCTCGCGCTGGCGAACGCGACGCGCGTGGGCACGATGTCCCGTACAAGCGATGTGGTGCTGGGGGCACTTCTGGGCATCGTCGTACGTTGCGCAGCAGGACTAGACAAGGGACGACTTTGCGCAGGGGTTCCGAGACCCGCATTGTCACCGTGACGTATTGGAGCACCGCTTTGGGTTCGGCTACGGAAATTCGTCGTCGGGCCGGGTCCGGCCATGACGGGACATTCTCGCTTACCTGGACTTATGGTCGGCATGCGCCCGTCGAATGGCGGGTCATCAGCAGCGATATTGCTGGCTTGATCGGTAATGCCTGGCTAGCGCGGACCAATCGTAAGCCAGGAAGTTGAAACCGGGCACGCGCGGCACGCCAGGTGTCGCGCGGTGTGCTAACGATTCAGTGGCTCAGTCCGGCCGCGTGCATTGCGATGTGCAGCACGCTCGCAACAATACCGAGCGCGGCGACGCTCGCCGCCCAGATTGCGATCAGCCACGCGACGCGCTTGCCCCAGACACGCGATGCGCCGTGTTGTCTTGTCATCAATGATAGTGCTCGCCCGGTCGTACCTTGCCGCGAAACACATAGTACGACCACGTGGTATAGACAAGGATGAATGGAATGATGAACAGTGCGCCGACCAGCGTGAACAGCTGACTTTGCAACGGCCCGGCTGCGTCCCAGATCGAAATGCCCGGCGGCACGATGTTCGGCCAGATACTGATCGCCAGACCGCTGTAGCCGAGGAAGATCAACGCCAGTGCATAGAGAAACGGTCCCATGTCAGGTTCATGTCGCAGCGAACCTCGCAGCGCATACACGCACAGGGCAACGAGTAGGGGCACTGGGCAGAACCAGAGCAGATTGGGCAGCGTGAACCACCGCTGAGCGACGTGCGGTTGCGAGAGCGGCGTCCAGATGCTGACGACGACGATCGCGGCGAGCAGCGTCCAGACGAGCCGTCCCGAAAAATGGATCATAGCCTGCTGCAGTTTGCCGTCCGTCTTCATGACAAGCCACGTCGCGCCGAGCAGCGCGTACGCGGCAACCACGCCGATACCGCAGAACACCGGAAACGGCCGCAGCCAGTCGAGTGGGCCACCGGCGAACGCGTAGCCGCTGACACGCACGCCGTCGATGTACGCGCCGAGCGATACGCCCTGGAAGAACGACGCGACAAGCGAGCCCCCGATGAACGCGGCATCCCAGATGGGGCGCTCCCGGTCGTTCGCCTTGAAGCGAAATTCGAAAGCGACCCCGCGGAAAATGAGCCCGAGCAGCATGAATATCAGCGGCAGGTACAGCGCACTGAGCAGGATCGAATACGCGATAGGGAATGCAGCTAACATGCCTGCGCCGCCCAGCACCAGCCATGTTTCGTTGCCGTCCCAGACCGGCGCGACGGTGTTCATCATCACGTCGCGTTCGGCGCGCGACGTGATGAACGCAAAGAGCAGCCCGATGCCGAGATCGAAGCCGTCCATGATGATGTACATCATCACGCCAAAAAAAATGATGGCGGCCCAGATCAGCGAGATGTCGATGGCCATTATCGCCAGTTCCTAGAATTTTCACGCAGCGTGGTTCTTGGCGACTCGTCGCCGACAGCCGACAGCGGTCGTGCCGGCGTGCGCTCCTGCCCCGGGCCGCCTGACGGTGGCGCTTCTTCGATGTACTGCGACGGTCCCTTTCTCACAAGGCGCAGGATGTAGGCGATGCCAACCCCGAACACGAAGAAGTACGACACTACGAATAACGTGGCCGATAGCGCCAGTTGCGGCATGCCGGTTGGTGAGGTCGCATCCGCAGTGCGCTGCAGGCCGTAGACGACCCACGGCTGCCTGCCAATTTCCGTTGTCAGCCAGCCGGCAAGAAGCGCGACCAGGCCCATCGGACCCATCAGCAGGGTCGCGCGCAGGAACGGGCGAGTTCGGTGGAGTCGCTCACGACGGCGCAGCAGCAAGCTCCACAGACCGAGCATGATCATCAGCATGCCCAGTCCCACCATGGCCCGGAACGTCCAGAAGATGATCGTCGAATTGGGCCGGTCCTCGGGAGCAAAGTCCTTGAGGCCTTTGAACTGTCTGTTCCAGCTGTGTGTGAGAATCAAACTGCCCAGGTGAGGAATCTCGACGGCGAAGCGTGTCTGTTCGCGCTGCATGTCAGGCCAGCCGAATAAAATCAGCGGCACCGCCTCATTGCCATGATTCTCCCAATGCCCCTCCATCGCGGCGATCTTCGCGGGCTGATGCTCCAGCGTGTTCAGGCCGTGCGCATCGCCGACGACCGCCTGGACCGGCGCCACCACCAGCACCATCCACATCGCCATCGACAGCATTTTGCGGATCGCCGCGTTGTCATTGCCACGCAGCAGATGCCATGCCGCTGACCCGGCCACGAACAGGGCGGTCGCGAGAAACGCCGCCAGACTCATGTGAACGAGGCGATACGGAAATGAAGGATTGAAGATGACTTCGAGCCAGCGCACCGGCACGATGCGGCCGTTCACGATCTCGTATCCCTGTGGCGTCTGCATCCAGCTATTGGACGCGAGTATCCACGTCGCCGAGATCAGCGTACCGATCGCGACCAGCAGCGTTGCCAGGAAGTGGAGCGCGGGGCCAACCTTGTTCCATCCGAACAGCATGACGCCGAGAAAGCCCGCTTCGAGGAAGAACGCGGTGAGCACTTCATACGTCAGCAACGGCCCCGTCACGCCCCCGGCAAACTGCGCGAAACGAGACCAGTTAGTGCCGAACTGGTAGGCCATCACGATGCCCGACACGACGCCCATGCCGAAATTGACAGCGAAGATTTTCAGCCAAAAGTGATAGAGATCGCGATAGACGTTCTGGCGGGTGCGCAGCCAGCACGCTTCAAGGACGGCCAGATAGCTGGCCATCCCGATCGTAATGGCAGGGAACAGAATGTGAAAGGATATCGTGAAGCCAAACTGAAAACGGGCGAGGTCGAGCACCGTCAGGCCGAACATGCGTTTTGCTCCTTCAACATGACCGAATAGTCAGCGATTTTCGCAAACGGAGTCGTCGCACCTGCCTTGGCACCTGGCCGACCGCGCGGTTGGCCTCGGCGGCCAGCGCGACGTCCGGGGCAAATGCCGACTCGTCGACGGTGTTCCTGCAAACCATGGGAGACATCATATAAGAACTGCGCGACTTGGTAGCTGAAGGCAAGGAAATATGCCTTGAGGTATCGATTTCATGAGCCTGTACCAGACGCACAACCCTCGGCGTTCGGGCGTTGCAAGCTCCAGGACAACAACCGTCCGGTGAACTCCCTCGACCATTTCATCAGGCAGGCGGTCGTCGTGCGAGGACCGGCCGCTTCCTTGGCCGACCACCTACAACTGGCCGGTCCCCGGCTGGAAGGAGACGGCCGCAGTTCATGTTCGAATGGTCCCAACGGGTCCGCCTACTGCCGATGACTGCATCGGGCGGCCTCGGCGTGCGCATGCCGCTTGCATGAGGCACTGATCGGGCCACTTTGAGACACTCGACGCCACCGCTTAAACTGTTGCCAATCATTCTTCCTGACACGAACAAGACGATGACCGAAATTGAACTCTTGAGGCCTACGATTGCATTGCTGCCTAGCTACGTTTCGGCCCTTGAGGCGGGATGGTCACCAGACAATGTTCGCAAGGAGGTCGCGGCCCGCGAACAGTTGCACGCTATCGCATTGAACGCGGAGGCATTCGTCGATGGGCTGGATGATCCGACCGCATCGGGCGGCCCGATTCCTTTGCCCGACGGATCGACCATCGCTCGCCTGCCAAGCATGGTTCGATGGATTTGGGACGGCGATGTCAGCGGCGCAATCGGATTTCGTTGGCAAGCTGGAACTGCCGAGTTGCCGCCGTATGTACTTGGACATATCGGCTTCTCGGTCATGCCGTGGAAGAGAGGCAACGGCTACGCCAGGCAGGCGCTCAACTTGATGCTGGGCGAAGCGAGGCTACAAGGCCTGTCTTACGTTGAGCTAACGGTTGATCCCGAAAATATAGCCTCACAGCGGGTGATCGCAGCATGCGGCGGTGTCCTGATCGAAAGGTTCAAAAAGACGGCCGCCTACGGATTCGCTGAAACTCTTCGTTATCGCATTGAGCTAGCCGACTGAGGAGCCTCGGTAGTTGCATATCAACAATGAGCGATGACACTACAACTTGAGGCGTTTATACAGTCCGGTCCTGTAAGACTCGCGGTACAGGATCATGGCGGAATCGGGCCTGTCATGCTTTTGCTGCACGGAGCGGGGCGATCGGCCGCCGATTGGCTTCCAATGGCGCATTTGTTGACATCAAATCGACATGTCATTGCGTTGGACTTGCGCGGCCACGGGCTATCCGGGTCGGGAGATTGGAATGTCGATCTTGTTTTGAAAGACATAAGGGCCGTGCTTCAGAGCTATTCGACCACCAATATTTCTATCGCCGGTCATTCGCTCGGAGGAGTCTTGGCATTCCTTTACGCGTCGCGGTATGGCGGTGTTAGCCAGGTAATCGATTTGGACGGGTTTGCGCTACTCGCCACCGAGTATGTCGGCCTTTCTCCCGAAGAAGCGGCGGCCTCTCAAGAAAGAGTGCGAGCTGAATGGGTGCGGCCGCAGCCGAACTTGACCGACAAGGCAGTAGCTAAGCTCGAAGAAAACTTAATCGAGGCCTACGGCCTTTCGCCGGCCGATAGTTCAGAGATTGTTAGGCGAGCGCTGAAACCACTTGGCAACCAAAGTCACTCGCTCCATACGGACATGCGGGCGATTCAGGGAATTCGCGCTTTGTATGGAGCATTTCTCCATGATGATAGCTTCTTCGATCTGATCCGCTCAATTGACGCGCCAACGTTGATCCTTCGCGCAAATCGGCTCAGCCTGCCGGCGCAACTCCCCGAGTGGCATAAAGAAATGCTTAAAGCATACTTTCTTGGGGTTCAGCACCAAACTGACGCTTTGCAGTATTCCAACCAGTTTTCGCTGTCTGTACGTGAAAGCAGCCATATGATGATGTTGGAAGAGCCAGTGGCACTGGCTGCTGAAATAAGCCGATTCCTCACAGCAGGCTAAGCGGCACTTGAGGCTGCGTACGCCCGCGGCATTCACCACTCGAATGTCCGTTTTCGGTAACGGTGAGAGACTGGTGCGGGTCCGACGAGCGACTGCCGCCGGCGGCACAGAGCGGCCATGAACGCGCACTGTCCTACCGGACGTTGATCGCAACTCGCCCACCACGTGCAGACATTTGAGCCGCGTCGAGCGCTCGCATTCCGAAGTACCAGTTACCGCCTTTCTGCGTCGAACGCATGCCCGGGTCACGCGTCCCGGCGTTGTTCTTCGTTGAACCTGGGGCTGAAATCAACGTGGCGTCAACTACCGAACCGACTTTCAGCATGAGGCCCTTCGCCATCGGGCCCTCGTTGACCATTGCGAGCTCCTGCGCCGCCAGGCCGTGCGTTTCGAGCAGCTGGTCGCGCGTACCTTTTGGGCGAGGTCTTTGTCGCTGAAGCAGGAGCAAAGAACGACGTCGCGGCGATTGCTGTGACGGGACAGTTTGCCTGTTCAGCAGGGTTTACGAGATTGAAGCTGCGTCGAACGGCAGCACTAAAATCAGTCATAAGACGACGATTGATGCGGCTGCTTCCGCTGAAGTAACTACTTTGTGTGATTCCATTTCCAGCAGCCGGTCTAAGAGGGCTCGCCGAGTGTCACTCCGATGAACCGTGACTCGAGAAAAAACGGCGACTGGATTCGCAATGCCGTAAACGAACAACGAAGAAGCTCATTGCATATCGGGTCCCTTTTTCCTTGATCACTCGATCGAGAACCGATATGTCGAATTTCAAAGCATCACCTCATCCACGCTGGACCCCGCATCACGCGATCCGCATTGCATGTAAAAGCGCCGCTTACGTTGCCGCGTTCGTTTCGCTGTCAGCGGGTGCGCCGCAAGCGGCAAGCGGGCCGCCGTGGATGAATACGGCTCTTGCTCCCGAGCGGCGAGCGGCATTGCTGGTCAGTGCGATGACATTGGATCAGAAAGCCGCCCAGTTGCATGGCCAAAGCGGCACGATAGCCGAGGTGCCGGCGTGTGGAAACAGTACCCGTCACATCCCGGGCATACCGGCGCTGAGCATCCCGACGTTCCGGATTACGAATGGGCCGGTTGGCATTGGGGCGGGCGACTGCGTGCCGCAGGACCGGGCGACCGCATTGCCGATGTCGATGGCGCTGGCTGCGAGCTTCGATCCCACCCTTGCGCGAGCGTACGGCGACGTGTTGGGCCGTGAAGCACGCATGCTGGGCCTGCACGTAGTCGAAGCGCCCGGCATGAACGCGGTCCGCGTTGGACAAGGTGGCCGAAACTTCGAGTACCTCAGTGAAGACCCGGTACTCGCCGGCGTCATAGCCGAAAACGAGATCCGCGGTGCGCAGGAGAACGGCGTCATTGCGATGGCCAAGCATTTCATACTCAACGATCAGGAGGCGAATCGGAACACTGTGAGTGTGGTCGTCGATGACCGTACGCTTCACGAAATCTATTTGCTGCCATTCGCCGTGTCCGTCAGAAGGGGCAACGTCGCCTCGGTGATGTGTTCTTATAACCGGATCGGCTCGACGTACGCCTGCGAAACGCCGCGAACGCTAAATGCAATCTTGCGCGGTGAATTGGGTTTCATGGGCTACGTGCAGTCCGACTTCGGCGCAACGCATTCGACTGCACCGGCGATGAATGCCGGTCTGGACCTCGAGATGCAGTCGGGTATCTGGTTCACGCTGCCAAACCTTAACGAGGCCTTGGCGACTGGCGAGTTGACCATGGCGACGGTCAACCAGGCGCTGACCCGTCGTTACACGCAGATGTTCAAAGCCGGCATTTTCGATCGTCCGGTAGCCCGTACGCCGCTCGATTCCACGACGATCCAGAATGACGGAACCGAGGCCCGTGCGATCGGAGAACAGTCCGCGGTGCTATTGAAGAACAGCGGCAATCTGCTGCCGCTGTCGGGCGCGATCAAATCGATCGCGATTGTTGGCCACAATACCTATGTGGATGACGCTATCGCTGGCGGAAGCGGTAGCTCGCGAGTACTGCCTACCTACACCGTCGGCCCACAGCAAGGGATCACGAACGTACTTCGGCAGCTAGGCTCCAGTGCGACCGTGAAGACGCTCGCCGTGCCGAACGACGGCAGCATGGACGCTGCGGTCGCCGCGGCTGCGGCGACGGCCGACGTCGCGATCGTGATGGCGGGCGTCGTGACTGGAGAGGGGAGTGACCGTCCCGATCTGTCGTTGCCGAAAGGGCAGGACAAGTTGATAGCGGCTGTCGCCAACCGCAATAAGCGAACGATCGTCGTTCTGAAGGACGGCGACCCGGTTCTGATGCCGTGGGTCGATCAGGTTCCGGCAATTCTGGAGACATGGTATTCGGGACAGGAAGACGGCAACATCGTCGCGCGATTGCTGTTTGGACTGGCCAATCCTTCCGGCAAGCTGCCGGTGACGTATCCACGACTGGCTACGGATACTCCTACCAGCATGCCGGAGCGCTACCCCGGAACGTCCGGGTCGGATCCCGTTGTGCACTATTCGGAGGGTCTACTGGTCGGTTACAGGTGGTATGACACGCGACAGGTCAAACCGTTGTTCGCGTTTGGTCACGGCTTGTCGTATACCTCTTTCAAGATTTCCGACGTCCAGGTTTCGCCGCGCGGCTATACCGGCAACGGCCCGATTGTGGTCGCGCTGACCCTGGAGAATACCGGGCTGCGGGAAGGCGCGGAGGTCGCACAGGTCTATCTGGGCTTGCCGCCGAACCTCGGCGAACCCACGAAGCGGCTGATTGCATTCCAGAAAGTGCTGCTCAAACCGGGCGAGAAGAGGGCGCTTTCGATGTACATCTATCCGATTAACGGTTTTCACGCGCTTAGCTATTGGGACAATGCAGCGCAGAGCTGGAACATCGCCGCAGGGACTTATACGGTTTACGTCGGCAACGCATCCGACAACATAGTTGCACAGAGCACCTTTACGGTTAACGTGGCGATGCGCGACACCGGCGATGGCGATGACAACGTCAGCCGTGATCCCACTCCGTTCGGGTGGGATTGGGCTCGATGACCATAGATCGGCATGGTCGGCGCGATGGCTCGGACGTCGCTTGATCGTCCGTCAAGTATGGCTTCACAAGCTCACGAGCGCCGCGAGCGAATGTCGCACGCGAAAGCAGACGGTCGCAGTTTCCAGGCGGACGGCAACCCATTGGCGTCAATAGGTACTCAAGCAGGTCGCCGGAAAGCTGCCGTTGAGGGCTCCAACGTCGGCACTGCAAAATGCTTATCGAACGGGTCTCTTCGGCCATGAACTGCGCGTCGGTCGGAGCGGACAGTAGAACGGCCGGATTGCCTGATAGCTGCCGCCACAGGGGTTTGACGAGGGGCCGGCTCGACACGCGGCGAACCATCCGAAAGCTACGGTAGTCAGGCAGATTAACGCTCGATTTCCCCGCGAATCTTTTCTGCCGTGACGAAATCCGCCCTGTCTCAGGCGATCGATCCATCTTAGCCGTTGCAATTTCGCCCACATGTGGCAAGTCTCACTCGCTCAGAGCAATGGTCTGAAAGGCCGGTGTCAACCGGCTCGTGAGCCCCTACAGTTCGATATTAATCGCGTCCATCGACTAATCCGCCAGATGTTTAACCGCCAGCTCCACAAAAGCTCGTAACCGATGCAGCCGCCTGAGATCGCGATGGTAGCCCATCCAGATCTCCCGACTCGGCGGCTCGTCGCTCAGATCGAGCCTGCGAATGGTACCGAGCTGATCTCCGACAGGTCGCGGTAAAACGGCGATGCCCAAACCTCGCCCGCACATCTGTGCCTGGACATTGCGGTTATTCGACTGCAATACGACGCCCGAGTTGGGGAAGCGATTTTTTAGCCAGTCGATATCGGGAAAGCCGCCGGTCGACGTATCCATCGCGATCAAGCGGTGCCCCATGCCGTCACTTTCCACTGGGTCGGCACTTGCTGTGGCCACGTAGACCCCGTAGCGCATCCGGGTCAGCCGTCTTTGCACGATATCGGGCCCGTTGAACGGAACAATGCGGAATGCAACGTCCGCTTCACGCTGTGCGAGATCGAACAGGCGTGTCCCAGTCAGAACCTCGATTTCAACCAGCGGATACTCGCTGGAATATTCGGCGATCACCGGTGGCAGCACATAGGCGCCAAACCAGTCGGCCGACGACACCTTGAGGGTTCCTTCCAGCTTCTGCTGCTCGCCGGTCAGCCTGCGCTCCATCGTCAACGCGCTCTCTTCCATCTGCTCGGCGAGCGGCAGGATGGCGCTGCCTTCCTCCGTCAGAACGAAACCGTCCGCGGTTCGCTGAAACAGCACCTGTCCCGTGGCCTCTTCGAGTGCGCGAAGCCGCCGCCCGATGGTCGGATGACTCAGCTGCAGCCCACGTGCGGCGGCGCCGAGCGTCCCTGTACGCGCTACCGCGAGGAAGATCCTGACGTCGCTCCACTCCATACCCACGCACCCACAAAAATGAACGGACAGCGTGCATTATAGTGAATTGTCGAACATGAATGAATTTGCGAGACTTCGATCCGTTGCATGCCCCAACGTCCTCGCGAGTGGTTTCGCGAGGCTGATCAGAACGACAGGCTGAACGGAGATTGTCATGTCTCGCATCGCATCACCAACCGTGTACGTCACCTATAAAGGCGCGCCCAACGACCGCTTCGACCGGAGCCATTACGTCGAACATCACCTGCCGCTCGTGATGCAGGCATGGCGACGCTACGGTCTAGAGGATGTCGCGGCTTTCTTTCCGGCGCTGACGGATGTGAACACCCGCGTGGGCACCCTCGTGATCTGCGAATGCCGTTTCCGCGACGAGGCGGCCGTTGAAGCCTGCTTCGGATCTCCGGAAGCGGCCGAAGTCATGGCCGACGTTCAGACCTTCACCGACATTTCCCCGACACGCTTGCGCGTCGCCCGGCTCTGACGGGGGTGATGCACGACTCGCGCGCGTCTCGCGCCCCTCACGTTACTCATGTTAAGGACAGGAGAATGACCATGGCCTTCTGGAAAAATGCAGCCCCCCGCACTGTGCGTCGCGGACACATGTGGATTGCCGGCGACCGGATCGAACGAGACGGAGAGACCTACCAATGCGGTCCGCTCTTTGTCGAGTGGGAAGCGCCGGAACAGGTGACTCGTCCGTGGCCGATCGTGCTTCTCCATGGAGGCGGCTATCAGGGAACCGAGTGGTTCGACACGCCGGAGGGCCGGCCCGGCTGGGCACAGCGCCTCGTCGAAGCGGGCTATGCGGTTCTCGTCGCCGACCGTCCGGGACAAGGACGCTCACCCTTTCACGTCGAGACGATGGGACCGATGGGCCCGGCGTTTTCCTATGAACACGGCCGCCAGATCTACTTCCCGGCCGAATACGAAGGTCAGCACACTCAATGGCCCTTTGCCCGGGATGACGAGGCCGCGATGGACGAGTTCATCGCCGGCTATGGTCCGCTTCCCACCGACCTCGCATTTTCCGAGGACATGGAGGCGGACCGGATCGCAAAGCTGTTGGACCGAATTGGCCCGGCGATCCTGCTGACGCACTCGGCGTCGGGGCCAGTCGGCTGGTTAGTAGCTGATCGCCGGCCGGGACTCGTGAAAGCGATCGTCGCGATCGAGCCGATGGGCCCTCCTTTCGCGGAGATTCCCAATATCGGGTCGCTGACATGGGGCCTCGCGGCGGCGCCGCTGAACTGGGAGCCGCCGGTCGCGTCGCCTGCCGAACTGCGCGCGGCCGCCCCGGGTACGCACCGGCTGCCGGCGCTCGCTGGATTGCCGATCGTCGCCGTTACGGCCGAGGCCTCCGCGTTTGCCGCTGCGAGCCGACCCGCGATCGAGCAACTCAAAGCGGCAGGCAGCCACGCCGAAGTGCTGCATCTTCCTGACCATGGCGTGTTCGGCAATGGCCACGGGCTCATCTACGAGAAGAACTCCGATGAAGCGCTGGCGCCGGTATTGAACTGGCTCATCGAACACACGGAAGCAGCGACGCAGGGCGCAAGGACAACCGTGAAAAGATCTGGTTGATTACCGGCTGCTCCCGCGCACGGGGCCAACATCTCGCGCTGGCGGTAGCGGCGCGAGGGGACCAGCTGGTGGCGACGGCTCGCAACCTGGAGACGCTGCGAGCGCTGGCGGAGCAGTATCCGGAAACGGTGCGCGTGTGCGCGCTGGACGTCACGCAACCGGAGGCGGCCATGACGGCCGCGGCGCTGGCTGCGGAAAACCTTCGGCTGCCTGGAGGTGCTGGTCAACAACGCGGGCTACGGCCTGTTCGGAGCGATCGAGGAAGGCGTGCCCGACCAGTACCGGCCGATGTTCGAGGTGAATGTTTTCGGGCTGATCGAAGTCACCCGCCCAGCATTGCCCGTACTGCGCGAGCGGCGCGGCGAGAGCATCGTCAATCTGTCATCTACTTTCGGGATTGCCGGCGCGGGGGGCTCTGGCTAACACGGCGCCATCAAGTTCGCAGTCGAGGGCTTGTCTGAGGCGCTGGATCAGGAAGTGCGGCGACCTTGCCAAGGCTGTTCACGTGATGCTGCAGGCCGTCGACAGCGAAGCGCCACCGTTGCACCTGCCCTTGCGACCGGTCGCCTACGGCATTGCCGATCGCAAGCTGGCGGCACTTCGCGAAGACATCGACGCAGGGCGACAGGTTGCCATCGCAACCGACTTTGGTTGAGATTCGGCTGTTCGGTTCGGACAGACCTCGCTCTCGTTTGTCGGCTCCCTTGCCAGCTCGTTCAGCAGCTTATTTACCTGGAGAATCAAATGGAAATCGGAATAATTGGTCTAGGCGCAATGGGCCGGGAAATTGCCCGCAATCTGGTCGCTGCCGGCCATACCGTCACCGCGTGGAATCGCGCTGGCGGGAATGTCGAAGGTGTGCGCATGGTCGAGTCGCCTGCGCAGGCGTTGCAGGCCGACATGGTCCTGACGATGCTGTCCGACGACGCGGCGATCCGTAGCGTCTTGCTGGATGCGAATCTGCTGTGTCAGGCACGGCCGGGCCTGGTGCATGTCGTGGCATCGACCATCTCCGTGGCGTTCGCACGGGAGCTGGTGGAGATACACGGTGCGGCAGGAGTCGGCTATGTGGCTGCGCCGGTGTTGGGGCGGCCGGACGTTGCCGCCAGGGGCGAACTCAACGTGCTCGCCGCCGGCGCGTCAACCGCTCTGGAAAAAGTAAAGCCAGCGCTGGAAGTCATCAGCAAACGCGTCTGGTACATGGGCGAGGAGCCACCCATGGCCTATGCCGCCAAAATCGCCTGCAACATGATGATCGCCATGGCGATAGAGGCGATGGCAGAAGCCGTAGTTCTAACCGAGACGAACGGACTTTCGCGAGAGCGCTTTTTCGAACTGATCCTTGGAACGCTGTTCGGTAGTCGTCCTTATCAGACCTACTCCGGCAATATCATCCGGAACGAGTATCAACCTGGCTTTAAGGCGTCGCTCGGCTTGAAGGATCTCCGTCTTGCCTCCGAAGCAGCAGAACAGGCTGGCCGCGCGTTGCCGATGCTCGCCGCGGTACATGTCCGGATGGCCGAAACTGTCGACGCGGGCATGGGCGATCGCGACTGGTCTGCGATCGCAGCTTTGACAGTTGATCCGTATGCGCTCGACGCCTGATTGACTCTACTGCGGAACCAACAAGTGCTTCAGATCACAAAAATACCAACGGCCTGTTAAGACAGTACTTTCCGAAAGGCATCGACCTGTCGGTCTACTCACAGGCCAAACTCAACGCCGTGGCACGAAGGCTGAACGAGCGACCACGAAAGACCCTGGATTACGAAACACCGGCTGAACGATTCCAGCAAACTATTGCATCCACCGGTTGAATCCGCCCCTCGAAGCTGCCTCTGGAGGAATGTTGCGCCGACAGGCCGAAGCGGGTCGATTTCGCCCCTTCGCCGGC
This sequence comes from Paraburkholderia fynbosensis, assembly GCF_902859935.1. GTDB lineage: Bacteria > Pseudomonadota > Gammaproteobacteria > Burkholderiales > Burkholderiaceae > Paraburkholderia > Paraburkholderia fynbosensis. Next base: position 196,833 of record NZ_CADIKI010000005.1, on the reverse strand, counting down.
GACCCAAATTCGGTGCAATGACGGCTCGGTCAAGAGGTAAAGCGCTACGAAGCTCGAGCCTCCGATTGCCTTCCGTTGCTCCGGTCGTCAGGGGGCGGTTGAAAGTTCTATCATGGGAACTGCGAGGTTGCGATGCGTTGTCAGAACCGGAGCATGGAATGAAGCCGCTACGCAATACGGACTCCGTCCCAGGGGAATGGTACATCGACACGGCGTGCATCAATTGCGGTGCATCGCGGCACGTCGCGCCTGGGCTGATCGCCGAACGAAACGACAAGAGCGTATTCGTTCGGCAGCCCGTCACGCCGGAAGAGCAGCTTGCTGCCTGGCGTGCGGTGTTCGTATGTCCTACGGCATCCGTACGCAGCGAAACGAAGCAGCCTCGTCCGCGCACCGCGGTCTTTCCGCAGCAGATCATAACGGGCGTGTGGCGCTGTGGGTTCAACGCTCGGTCGTCGTTTGGCGCACATTCTTATTTTGCCGCGCGGCCGGATGGCAACCTGCTGATCGACTCACCGCGGTATGCGGCGGAACTGGTGAAATGGTTTGACGCTTCGGGCGGTATTGCGCACATCCTTCTGTCGCATCGTGACGACGTCGCAGACGCAGACAAATACGCGCGCCAGTTTGGAGCTCGTGTGTGGATCCACCGCGAGGACAGTTCGGCTGCCCCATATGCTACGGATCTGCTCGACGACGGATCAGCACCGCGCATCGCGGCCGGCGTGTGCGCAATTCCGATGCCCGGGCACACTCGAGGTAGCGTGGTGTACCTGCTCGACGATTGCGTGCTCTTCTCGGGTGATTCACTTGCCTGGAGTCCGCGCGAGCAGGACCTAGTCGCGTTCAGGGATGCATGCTGGTACTCGTGGACCGAGCTCGCTGAATCGCTCGGCAAGTTGGCCGCGTATCGCTTCGAATGGCTGCTTCCTGGTCATGGCTGGCTTGCGCACTTGCCGGCCAAGGAAATGAGTGCTCGCTTGCTCGCGTTGGTTGCTCGTATGCGAAATGGTTGAAGTCACCGGAAGACCTCCCTCCGGCATGAGGTGCCTCGAATCCGTCAGCTTCTCACCCTGCAATGAGGTGGCAAGACTCGGCTGCGGATTCAACCGGTCGATGCAACCTTCCCGCTGCTCACGCAGCATCGATTGTGTTGCATCGACCGGTTGAATCCGCAGCCAAGATCCGTCATCCACCGCCAAGTTCGCTGGCCCCGCAGCCGGAAAGCCCGGTGCACCATGGCTTACCTCGCTTTGCCGGTGGGCGCCGCGAAGCGCAAGCGGATCAGAAAAGAAACAGCCCTGCACGTCCGGTCGGCTATCATGCCAATCCTCTTCGAAGTGGCTCCTTATGATTTCTGTCCGTAATCTCACGCTGCGCCGCGGCGTTAATGTCGTACTCGACCGCGCGTCCATCACATTCGGCCCCGGCGAAAAGATTGGTCTTGTCGGCCGCAATGGCGCCGGTAAATCGTCCTTCTTTGGCCTTCTCAACGGCACGCTGCACGAAGACAGCGGCGAGTTCTCGATTCCCGCTGCGTGGAAGATGGGCCAGGTCGCCCAGGAGATGCCGGAGACCGAGCAGAGCGCGACGGACTTCGTAATCGAGGGTGACACCATGCTGTTGGCCGCGCAGGCCGAAGCAGCCGCCGCCGAAGCCAGCGACGACGGCATGCGCATGGCCCACGCCTACATGGCCTTGCACGACGCCGGTGCACACGATGCCCCCGCACGTGCCCAGGCGCTGATCCTGGGCCTTGGCTTCAGTGCTGCGCAGCTTAGCCAGCCGGTCAACAGCTTCTCCGGCGGCTGGCGCATGCGACTGCAACTGGCGCGCGCGCTCATGTGCCCGTCCGACCTCCTGCTGCTCGACGAGCCGACCAACCACCTTGACCTCGACGCGCTGGTCTGGCTGGAAGCCTGGCTCAAACGCTATCAAGGAACCCTGGTAGTGATCAGCCACGATCGCGAATTCCTCGACGCGGTGACGCAGGTGACGGTGCACGTCGACAACGCCAAGCTCGTGCGTTACGGCGGCAACTACAGCAAGTTCGAAGACATGCGCGCCGAGCAGCTCGTATTGCAGCAGGCTGCAGTGGCCAGGCAGGCGGACAAGATCGCTCACCTGCAGAAATTCATCGACCGATTCAAGGCCAAGGCCTCGAAGGCGAAACAGGCGCAGAGCAGGGTCAAGGCGCTCGAACGAATGGAAAAGATCGCACCGGTGCTGGCCGATGCGGAGTTCAACTTCGAGTTCAAGGAGCCCCTCAACGTCCCGAACCCGCTGTTGTCGATGCTGGACACGAGCTTCGGCTACCCCGCGCCGACCGGCGCACCGTCGGGCACGCCGCCCACGGTCATCGTGCGGGGCATCAACCGTTCCGTGCTGGCCGGACAGCGAATCGGCATTCTCGGTGCCAACGGCCAGGGCAAGTCCACGCTGGTAAAGACGGTGGCGCACGCGCTGGCGCCGATTGCCGGCGAAATCAGCGAAGGCAAAGGCCTGAACATCGGCTACTTCGCCCAGCAGGAGCTCGACGTGCTGCGCCCGCTTGACACGCCGATGGAGCACATGATCCGCCTTGCCAGGGACACGCCTGCTCACATGCGCGCCCCCGGCCACAGTGGAACCGAACAATCGCTTCGCACCTTCCTCGGCACTTTCAACTTCAGTGGCGACACGGTCCATCAGGTGGTTAGCACGATGAGCGGCGGCGAAAAGGCGCGGCTCGTATTGTGCATGATCGTGTGACAGCGCCCGAACCTGCTGCTGCTCGACGAGCCTACCAACCACCTCGACCTGGCCACACGCGAAGCGCTAGCCATGGCGCTCAACGAATTTGAGGGCACGGTGATGCTGGTCAGTCACGACCGGGCCCTGCTGCGCGCGGTATGTGATGAGTTCTGGCTGGTCACCAAGGGCGGCGTCGAGCCCTTCGACGGCGATCTGGACGATTACCAGCAGTTCCTGCGCGACGAAGCCCGTCGCATGCGCGAGCAGGCTGCCGCAGAGCAGAAGGTCATCGCCTGAGTTAGCTCCAGGCGGGCGGCGGGCGTTGCATGGCAGGCGAAGCGCGGACGTTCGTCAACGTCTTCAGCATTGGTGCGGACAAGCGCGCTCCGACGACTTTGTGCCTCGCTCGCACGGTTTCCGGCAAGCAAACCATGTTCACGCCTGCGCCTGAAAAACCAGATTGAACGGCGTTTGCGTTGCGCGCCTGAAGCGCGTGAAGCCGCCAGCAGTCACGACTTCCCTGAGCCGCGCTTCGCCCGCCTGCGCGCCGAGCGCTCTTCTGCCTTCCTGTGATAACGATGCGCCTGTGCAGATCATCGTCGACGCAGAATAGAATACCCGTCCGACAGGATTGATATTGTCTTCGAGGCGGTCATTCGCGAACGGTTCCACGATCATCCACGATCCATCGGGTCGCAGCGTTTGCAGGACGTGTGCTGCTGCGCCCGTCGGGTCGCCCATATCGTGCAGGCAATCGAAGAATGCGACGAGGTCGTAGTCCTTTCCAGGATATTGCTGGGCGGTTGCGACTTCAAACGTGACGCGGTCGCCGAGGCCCGCGGCGTCGGCAAGTTCACGTGCTCTCTGCACGGACGGTTCGTGATAATCGAAGCCGATGAAAGCCGCGTTTGGGTATGCCTGAGCCATCAGTATCGTGGATGCGCCGTGGCCGCAGCCAACATCCGCGACTTTCGCGCCACGCCCCTTGAGAATCTCTTGTACTCCGTCGAGCGCGGGGATCCATTCATCGACGAGATGCGCTGCGTAGCCCGGACGAAAGAATCGTTCAGTACCCCGGAACAGCGATGGATGATGCTGATGCCAACCGACGCCCAAACCCGTGCGAAACGCGGCTTCGAGTTTCGGCAAGCTGCGGAACATCGCTTCAGCGCAGTCGCAGAAGCCGGGGATGAAAGTCGGGCTCGTTTCTTCGGCAAAGCACATCGCCATTTCATTGGCGAGCTGATAGCGGGCGGTCGAAGGGTCATAGTCAATGAAACCGGATGCAGCTTGCGCTGCGAGCCATTCGCGCACGTATCGTTCGGCGAGACCGGCGCGTTCGGCGACCTGCTCCGAGGTCATCCAGCCCTGCTCGGTCATCGCTTTATAGAGGCCGAGCCGGTCGCCGAGCGCGATCAGCGGCGCGCACGCCACTGCGCCGAACTCTCCAACCATACGCCCCATGAAGTCTTCCACTTTCTGTTGGTCGTATTGCATGTGCCACCTCACGCTACGAAGTCAGAATATATCTGACGAAAAAGGGCTGTCGTTCCTTGCAGTAAAACTAACGACCCCCCTTGCAGAGTATAGGTAGGCAATAGCAGCATGAAACGACAATGTATGGCGCATCAGGCTTCCCTCCATGCATGACGGCGCAACCTCGAGGACAAATTCCCGAAGTCCATGCGGCAGTACCACTCAACCACGCGGACATTCACGCCGCAGTGGTGAAGGACGACGATGGGTCCGGAAGACCCATTCATCCATGACGCATCCGACATTCACCGGCACCGGATTGCGAAGGTCAGCAAAGCGCCGGTGGATTCAACCGGCGTTGATGTCCGCCATCTTCTTACAAATTAATCACAAATAGCTCTCGTCAATACATTGTTTCCGAACTTGCAACCTCGCGAGACGTCTATCGGGATCGCGATTTGATTTGAGCGTCAACTCTTATATAAGACATAAGACATTTGACCGTGCAGGCGTATTGCAATTAGAATCGCGCTTGAGCAGTGTCCGGCACGGCCTTGGGCGTGCCGTAAAAGCCTTTCCCTGAAACGCAAATACCAGCAGGTCCCCCATGCTTGAAAATTTTCGTACTCACGTGGCCGCCCGCGCCGCGCTCGGCATTCCTCCCCTGCCGCTGACGGCTCAGCAGACCGCCGAACTGGTTGAACTCCTGACGAATCCGCCGGCCGGCGAAGAGCAGACCCTGCTCGACCTGATCACTAACCGCGTGCCCGCCGGCGTGGACGAAGCCGCTCGCGTGAAGGCCGGCTTCCTCGCCGCTGTGGCCAAAGGCCAGACCGCCTGCGCGCTGATCTCGCGCGCTCGCGCCACCGAACTGCTCGGCACGATGCTGGGCGGCTACAACATCCAGCCGCTGATCGAGCTGCTGTCCGATGCCGATGTGGCCACCGTGGCCGCCGAGGCGCTGAAGAAGACTCTCCTGATGTTCGACCAGTTCCACGACGTCAAGGAACTCGCGCAGAAGGGCAACGCCAACGCCCAGGCCGTGCTGCAAAGCTGGGCCGACGCCGAATGGTTCACCAGTCGTCCGGAAGTGCCGCAAAGCCTGACCATCACCGTTTTCAAGGTGACGGGTGAAACCAACACCGACGACCTGTCGCCGGCCCCGGACGCAACCACCCGTCCGGACATCCCGCTGCACGCGCTGGCGATGCTGAAGAACGCCCGTCCCGGTATCACTCCGGAAGAGGACGGCAAGCGTGGCCCGGTCAAGTTCATCGAGTCGCTGAAGGAAAAGGGCCACCTGGTCGCGTATGTGGGCGACGTGGTCGGCACCGGCTCCTCGCGCAAATCGGCCACCAATTCGGTGCTGTGGTTCACGGGTGAAGACATCCCGTTCATCCCCAACAAGCGCTTCGGCGGCGTGTGCCTGGGCAGCAAGATCGCCCCGATTTTCTACAACACGATGGAAGACGCCGGCGCTTTGCCGATCGAACTCGACGTGTCGAAGATGGACATGGGCGACGTGGTCGAACTGCGCCCGTACGAAGGCAAAGCCCTGAAGAACGGCGAAGTGATCGCCGAATTTCAGGTCAAGTCCGACGTGCTGTTCGATGAAGTGCGCGCGGGCGGCCGCATTCCCCTGATCATCGGCCGTGGTTTGACCGCCAAGGCGCGTGAAGCACTGGGCCTGGCTCCGTCGACCCTGTTCCGCCTGCCGCAGCAGCCGGCCAACAGCGGCAAGGGTTTCTCGCTGGCCCAGAAGATGGTCGGCCGCGCCTGCGGCCTGCCGGAAGGCGAGGGCGTGCGCCCCGGCACATACTGCGAACCGAAGATGACCTCGGTCGGCTCGCAGGACACCACGGGCCCGATGACCCGCGACGAACTCAAGGACCTGGCGTGCCTGGGATTTTCGGCCGACCTCGTCATGCAGTCGTTCTGCCACACCGCCGCCTACCCGAAGCCGGTGGACGTCAAGACCCACCAGACCTTGCCGAACTTCATCAGCACCCGTGGCGGCATTGCGCTGCGCCCGGGTGACGGCGTGATCCACTCGTGGCTGAACCGCATGCTGCTGCCCGACACCGTGGGCACCGGCGGCGATTCGCACACGCGCTTCCCGATCGGCATCAGTTTCCCGGCCGGTTCGGGCCTCGTCGCCTTTGCGGCCGCCACCGGTACGATGCCGCTGGACATGCCGGAATCGGTGCTGGTCCGCTTCAAGGGCAAAATGCAGCCGGGCGTGACCCTGCGCGACCTGGTCAACGCGATTCCCTTGTACGCCATCAAGCAAGGCATGCTGACGGTTGCCAAACAAGGCAAGAAGAACATCTTCTCGGGCCGTATTCTCGAAATCGAAGGCCTGCCCGAGCTGAAGGTCGAGCAAGCATTCGAATTGTCGGATGCTTCCGCAGAACGCTCGGCCGCCGGTTGTACGGTCCACCTGAACAAGGAGCCGATCATCGAGTACCTCAACAGCAACGTCACGCTGCTGAAGTGGATGATCGCCGAAGGCTACCAGGACCCGCGCAGCCTGGAGCGCCGCATCAAGGCGATGGAGCAGTGGCTGGCCGACCCGCAACTGCTGGCGCCGGATGCCGACGCCGAGTACGCCGCCGTCATCGAGATCGACCTGGCCGACATCCACGAGCCGATCGTGGCCTGCCCGAATGATCCGGACGACGTGAAGACGCTGTCGGACGTGGCCGGTGCCAAGATCGACGAAGTGTTCATTGGCTCGTGCATGACCAACATCGGACACTTCCGTGCCGCGTCGAAGCTGCTCGAAGGTAAGCGCGACATCCCGGTCAAGCTGTGGGTGGCCCCGCCGACCAAGATGGACCAGAAGCAGCTGACCGAGGAAGGCCACTACGGCGTGTTCGGCACAGCCGGTGCCCGTACCGAAATGCCGGGCTGCTCGCTGTGCATGGGCAACCAGGCACAGGTGCGCGAAGGCGCGACGGTCATGTCGACCTCGACCCGTAACTTCCCGAACCGCCTGGGCAAGAACACCAACGTGTACCTCGGCTCGGCGGAACTGGCGGCGATCTGCTCGCGTCTGGGCAAGATTCCGACCCGGGAGGAGTACATGGCCGACATGGGCGTGCTCACCGCCAACAGCGACAAGATCTACCAGTACATGAACTTCGACCAGATCGAAGACTTCAAGGAAGTGGCCGACACCGTCGAGATGTAAGCGTGCTGTCGGGCTACGGCGTGTCGGTCGCGTCGTAGCACCACACAATGGCGCTGCAGGCTGAACGTCTGCAGCGCCATTTTTTTGTTGCGGCGCCGAGTGGTATCTCCTGGCAGGCTTCGAGAAGGAATATCGCCGCCGTGCCTTTCCTGGTTTCTAATGTCAGGTCATGAACTCGACTTTCCCGTTGTTCAGGTGATACATCGCACCTACCATCTTTATCTTTCCATCCCTTTCCATCGACGCCAGGATTTCGCTGCGTTTGCGTAGGTCGTCGATCGTGTTCTGGACATTCGCTCTTGCAACCTTGTCGACGAATTCAATGTTGCTTCCCGTGCGTTTCCCTTCATATTGTGTGGCATCGATGGCAGGCTTTATCTTCGCCAGCAAGCCGGTCAGATTGCCGAGCTGGACGTTGTCGATAGCGCCCTTGATCGCGCCGCAATCCGTATGACCCATGACCAGCACGAGCTTGGCTCCGGCTGCGGCGCACGCGAATTCGAGGCTTCCGGCCAGATCCTCATTGGCAATATTGCCCGCGATACGTGCATTGAAGGTATCGCCGATGCCGGAATCGAGGATGAGTTCTGCGGGTGTGCGGGAGTCGATACAACTGAGAATGACAGCGGCGGGGAACTGGCCACCGGCGCTAGCCCGTTTCTGCGCGAGATAGTCGTGCCGATGCGCGGTTCCCGAGCGAAAACGTTCGTTGCCTTTCTTCATGCTTTCGATGATCTGATCGGGCGTCAGACTGTCACGCTCTTTTTGCGTGAGTGCCGCGGCCAGGGAGACAGACGACACCGAGAGCCCGGCGGTGCCAACCGCTGCGGCAAGTGCGACGCCGAGGCCTGTTTTCAGCGCTGTACGTCGGCCTCTTTGAATGGAATGTGAGGAATCGGGACAGGTGCAGTGACGAAACTCGCAAGCCATGATCTGTTCTCCATTGGACCGGCTATTGGGTGTTCAGTCTATGTTGTGTTCCTCACAATTCATAGGCGCTGCTGCGGGGGGCGGGCGGGGAGGGCACGCGGGCTCGACGGTTTGCCGCTCCCGAGCCGCGAAAAATGCCTTAAAGCAACGCAGCAGCGAAAATCGAGACTCGGAGTGACAAGCTGGCGCGTCAAGGCACCGCGCACTATCGCGGCACACTCACCGTCATGTGCGGCGCTTGCAAAAAATCGAAATCGCAACCTTCATCCGCCTGAGTGACCGAGCGCAAAAACAGCTTGCGATAGCCGCGTTCGTTCGTCTCGGTCGCGACCGGCGGCAACGCGGCGAGACGTTCGGCGATCTGCGCGTCGTCCATTTCGAGCGCGACGACGCGTTGCGCCACGCTCAGACGGATGCGGTCACCGCTACGCACGATCGCGAGCGGGCCGCCGACGGCTGCCTCGGGCGTGACATGCAGCACGATCGTCCCTGCGGCGGTGCCGCTCATGCGGCCATCCGAGATTCGCACCATGTCCTTCACACCCTGCCGCGCCAGCTTCTTCGGAATCGGAATGTACCCGGCCTCCGGCATGCCGGGTGCGCCGACCGGCCCGATCCGCTTGAGCACGAGCACGTCGTCGGCATGCACGTCGAGGTCGGGATCGTCGATGCGGCGCGCGAGATCCTCGGCATCTTCGAAGACGACCGCCCGCCCGCTATGTTCCATCAACGCCGGATTGGCCGCGGACTGCTTGATGATCGCGCCACGCGGCGCCAGATTGCCGCTCAGTACCGCGATGCCGCCTTCGGGGTAGATCGGGTTCTGCATTGAACGCACGATGTCCTGCGGGAAGTCGGCGGGCGCGGCGTCCAGTTCCTCGCCCAAGGTGCGTCCGGTCACGGTGAGCGCATCGAGATGCAGCAGATGGCGCATGCGCCGCATCACAGTCGTCAGGCCGCCCGCGCGATGCAGGTCCTCCATGTAGTGCTGTCCAGAGGGCTTCAGATCGACGAGTACGGGCGTCTGCCGTGCAATATGGTCGAGCCGTTGCAGATCGAGACGAATGCCGAGCCTGCCGGCGATGGCCGTCAAATGGATGATGCCGTTGGTCGAACCGCCGGTAGCCAGCAGCACGCGCAATGCGTTTTCGACAGCTTGCGGCGTCAGGATTTTTTGCGGCGTAAGCTGCGCGCCGATCATCGCGACGGCCTGCTGACCGGTTTTTTCGGCGATCCGCATGCGCTCGGCGCTCACCGCCGGCGGCGTTGCGCCGCCCGGCAGCATGATCCCCATTGCTTCGGCGATGCAGGCCATGGTGCTCGCCGTGCCCATCACCGAGCAGGTGCCGACCGTCGCGACCAGCTGGTTGTTCACCGCGTCGATCTCGGCCGCATCGATCTGGTCGCCGCGAAAGTTCGCCCAGAAGCGGCGGCAATCGGTGCAGGCGCCGACCCGCTCGCCGCGATGCGAGCCGGTGAGCATCGGGCCGGTGACGAGCTGGATCGCCGGCACATTCGCGGCGGCGGCGCCCATCAGCTGCGCGGGCACCGTCTTGTCGCAGCCGCCGATCAGCACGACCGCGTCCATCGGCTGCGCGCGGATCATCTCTTCGGTGTCCATCGACATCAGATTGCGCAGATACATGCTGGTCGGATGCGAGAAGCTTTCCGCGATCGAGATGGTCGGAAATTCGACGGGCAGACCGCCGGCAAGCATGACGCCGCGCTTGATCGCCTCGATCAGTTGAGGCGCGTTGCCGTGACACGGGTTGTACGCGCTCCCCGTATTGGCGATTGCGACGATCGGGCGCGAGAGGACGTCGTCCGTGTAGCCGGCGCCTTTGATGAAAGCTTTGCGAAGGAAAAGCGCGAAGCCCTCGTCACCGTAGTTCGTGAGGCCCTGGCGCAGGCCGCTGGAAGAACGCGCGGCTGCGGGCGTATCGGGTTGATCGGCGGACGGATCGGACTGGCAGTTGTGCGTCATGATGGGCGTCATTCACTGAGTAAGGTTGCCACTCGGCGGCAACGGGTTGGGACGGCAACGCGACCGGGGTCAGCGCATGACCGGCACAGAAAAAGCGCAGTACATTGTCGCGCGTCAGTTCCGCCATCTTCAAGTGTGTTTCATGCGTTGCGCTCGCGATGTGCGGTGTGAGCACGACGCTGTCTCGTCCTAGCAAGCAGGGGTGGTCCGATTCCGGTAGAACGCTCTGGACGCTCGGTCGTTGGTCGCGGTAAATCGGGTAGGGAGAGTCTTCCTGCCAGCGGCGACGTCGGTGAGTTCGTGCAGGAGCTCGCTGTAAAGGCGCATGCGTGGCCTTTGCACCGGTGTGGCTGTCGATCTTCCGCGCATCGAATAATGAGCAAGATCACCATATCTTTGTATACAGCATGATCGACTTTGGGCTCCAATTCTAAGTAATTACCCTCGGAAATGGCGATTAAACGTGTGTAAATGCCTCACGATCCAAATTGTATGCATACAATTGACCCGTGCAAGTTACTGACCCCTCCTCATGACCCAGCGCCGCCTCATACCCGTTTCGCCGCCTGACCTCGACGCAAATGCAGCCGTCGGCAATGCCGCGGCAAGACAACCTGCGGGCGAAGACGGGCCGCACGAGACGAACGCACATCGCGCCCGAGCGCCCGGCGCAGCGTCGCAAACGGAACGCGCGCTGCTCGGCTTGCGCGAACTGATCGTCGAAGGTCACCTGGTTGCCGGTGCGCGGATTTCGGAACTGTGGGTGGTCGACCGTCTTGGCGTGTCGCGCACGCCGGTGCGCGCCGCATTGAATCGGCTGGAAGAAGAAGGCCTGCTCGAACCGATCGCGTCGGGCGGCTTCGCGGTTCGTTCGTTCACGGTCGAAGACATCGGCGATTCGATCGAATTGCGCGGCACGCTGGAAGGCCTGGCCGCGCGGCTCGCGGCCGAACGCGGCGTGGATGCCGTCCAACTGCAAAAACTGCATGCCTGTATCGATGAAATCGACGTGATCCTCGCCGGCGAACTCACCGACGACGCGTTCTCGGCCTACGTCGATGCGAACCGGCGCCTGCACGCGCTACTCGCCGCGGCGAGCAACAGCAGTGTGATCGAACGTCAGATCGAGCGGGTCATGACGATGCCGTTCGCCTCGCCGAGCGCCTTCGTCATGGCGCAATCGATCGATGCCAGCGCGCGCGACATGCTGCGAATCGCGCAGTCGCAGCATCGCGCGGTCGTCGAGTCGATCGAACGGCGTGAGGGCGCACGTGCCGAGGCGCTCATGCGCGAGCATGCCCGCATTGCACAGCGCAACCTGCATGCTGCGCTCGAAAACCAGAATGCGATGACGCAGGTTCCTGGCGGAAAGTTGATCCGCCTGCCGATCGGGCGTTAGACGCTGCGCCGGAACACGGCGGATAGATTACACGTCCGGATCACGAAATCAGTATAACTAAGGAGATAGGAATGTTTTTGAAGAATGCGTGGTACGTCGCCTGCACGCCTGACGAAATCGACGGTAAGCCGCTGGGTCGGACGATCTGCAACGAGAAAATGGTGCTGTTCCGCGGCGACGAAGGCAAGGTCGCGGCACTCGAAGATTTCTGCCCGCATCGCGGCGCGGCGCTGTCGCTGGGGTTTCTGCGCGACGGCCAGCTCGTTTGCGGCTACCACGGTCTCGTGATGGGCACCGACGGCAAATGCAAAGCGATGCCCGCGCAGCGTGTGGGCGGTATTCCGGCGATTCGCCGCTATCCGGCCGTCGAGCGCTACGGCTTCATCTGGGTTTGGCCGGGCGAAGAGGCGCTCGCCGATCCGGCAAAGATCCATCATCTCGAATGGGCCGACAATCCCGAGTGGGCCTATGGCGGCGGCCTGTATCACATCAACTGCGATTACCGGCTGATGATCGATAACCTGATGGACCTGACGCACGAGACCTATGTGCACGCAAGCAGCATTGGCCAGCCCGAGATCGAGGAAGCGCCGCCCGCCACACGCGTGGAAGGCGATACGGTAGTCACCGGACGCCACATGCAGAACATCATGCCGCCACCGTTCTGGGCTGCGGCACTGCGCGGCAACGGCCTCGCGGACAACGTGCCGTGCGACCGCTGGCAGATCTGTCGCTTCACGCCGCCGAGTCATGTGCTGATCGAAGTCGGCGTCGCGCACGCGGGGCACGGCGGCTACGACGCGCCGGCGGAGTATCGCGCCGGCAGTATCGTCGTCGATTTCATCACGCCGGAAACCGACACGTCGATCTGGTACTTCTGGGGTATGGCACGCAACTTTGCGCCGCAGGACGCAACGCTCACCCAAACGATTCGCGAAGGGCAGGGCAAGATTTTCTCTGAAGACCTCGCCGTGCTCGAGGCGCAGCAGCGCAATCTGCTCGCCAATCCGCATCGAAAGATTCTCAGCCTGAACATCGACGCGGGTGGCGTGCAGTCGCGCAAGATCATCGAACGTCTGCTGAAAGAAGAGCGCGACGCCACGCAGGAGGTGAGCGCGTCATGAAGGTTCAGCTTATCCGCAAGACTGAAGTGGCGCGCGACATCGTGTCGTTAGAATTCGCCGATCCCGCCGGCGCGGCTTTGCCCGCGTTTTCGGCCGGCGCCCATATTGACGTGATGCCCGCCGACGGCTTCGTGCGTCAGTATTCGCTGTGCAACGATCCGCGCGAAACGCACCGCTACGTGTTGGGCGTGCTGCGTGAGCCGTGCTCGCGTGGCGGCTCCACGGCGATGCATGCATTGCGCGAAGGTGCGCTCCTCGATATCAGCGAGCCCAGGAATCACTTTCCGCTCGCGCTTGATGCCGCTCATTCGATTCTGTTGGCGGGCGGCATCGGCGTGACGCCGATTCTATGCATGGCCGAGGGGCTCGCGCATGCGCGAGCCTCGTTCGAACTACACTACTGCACGCGCGAGCCCGAACGAGCGGCGTTTCGCGAGCGTTTCGCCGCGCCGCATCTGAAGCCGCACAGCCGGTTGTATTTCGACACTGCGCCGGCCACCGGGCGGCTCGATCTCGAACGCGTGTTGGCGGCGCCCGCCGCCGACCGGCATGTGTACGTGTGTGGTCCCGCAGGTTTCATCGACTTCGTGCTCGATGCGGCGCGGCGGCTCGGCTGGCACAGCGAGAACGTGCATCGCGAGTATTTCGGCGCTCCCGCGGCGAATGCGGCGGCGCATGACAGCGACGGTCCTTTCCAGGTGCGGCTCGCAAGCAGTGGCCGTGTCGTCGACGTGGCCGCGACGCAGACTATCGCAGGAGCGTTGGAAAAGGCCGGCATCGCCATCGCGACTTCCTGCGAGCAGGGTGTCTGCGGCACGTGTCTCACGCGCGTGCTGGAGGGCGAGCCGGATCATCGCGACGTGTATCTGACCGACGAAGAACGCGCCGCGAACGATCAACTGCTGCCCTGTTGTTCGCGTTCGAAGTCGCCGTTGCTGGTGCTCGATTTATAACGTCACTTCAGCGTCATGACGGCGCCACGGCCACCGATACTGAGTGGGGGCGACGCATGCAAATTTGACCGGAAAAAATACCGCTGCAAGCGTTCGACATTAAAGCACGTGAGGAGCGGCCCGAGACCGGTGTCAGGCGCTGGCGCCCAGGAGCGGTAATTGCTGAGCGCGGGTTGGCCCCATTGTCAGGCCCAAGGGGTCCGCCTCTACAATCAGTCCTCGTCGCCGCGCCTTTCACAATTTGTCGAATACGGCATGGATCACCCACCTGCAATTCGAGAGGAGCCAAAAAAATGAAGTTCCTATTGCGCTTCTTTACGATCGTGCATGGGCTGATGGCTGTTCTCTTCACCGGCGCGGCGCTGATGTTGATTGCCATTGCTGCTCGCATCGGATCGATTGCATTTGCGAGTCGATGGGACCAGACAAGCGCGCAATCCATCATTGAAGCTTTGGGACTGCTGGCTGGGGCCGTTGTCGCCTTGCAGATCGCCGAGACCATCATAGAGGAAGAGGTCATACGCGAGGCTGACGTTAGCGCGCCGACGCGGGTACGACGTTTCATGTCGCGATTCCTGGTGGTTGTCGTCGTCGCGCTTGCCATCGAAGGGCTCGTGGCAACGTTCAAAGCGCTACATCATGATCCATCGCAGCTTTGGTATGCTGCCGGGCTGATTGCTTCGACAGCCTTGCTCCTTGCCGCCTGGGGGCTGTTTGTCCGCCTGAATCGGTCTGCGGAAGAGTTAGAGCCGGAGGCCATGGCGGACGCGAAACGCGAAGACACGAAGCTGCAATAGTTCAGTGCCGAATGCGGCGCCCGCACGCCCGCCGTGACACGAAGCGCCTGATTCGTACGGGTACGTGGATCCTTCGGCCGGTACAACAATCGAAGAACTGGTTAAGGAGCGCCCGGCGAGGTTGGAACTGGATGAGCGCACGAAGTCCGCCGCGCGCGCTCGCGGCCGCTTCCTGACAGAAGCACGCCTTGTCACTGACCGCGGCTTCGCGCAGCGCTGCGGCAAGCGCTGTCACTAACGCATGCGGCCCCGGACGAGCCTCGATCTTCTTTGCCAATTCAAAGTCGCCAAGCTCTTTGGTTTGGAGCCGCCAGGTAGGCGGCACAGGCACGAGTTAGTTTGACATCGCCCGAGGTTTTTCAGTTGTCTTTGAGTCTGCACTTCAAATAACTCTACGTAGAATTTGCGTTGCCTTCGCGGGTTCCGGGCGCGTTGTGTCTATCGCATCGCTGCGGATCGAGCGTTTCCGGTGCTGCCTTCGCAACCGGAAAACTCACTGACTCCATCTTCAGCAGATAACGCCTGTCGATCACAGCAGGTCCATCCGACGTAACCACCTGCTAGTCAGCGCAGTTATTCAGGATCTCGCCGTTCACCAGTGGTGCCCTGAAATGACCGCCCGTGATCGGCATCCAGCTGTTGCTCTCGCACACCTGTCTCTAGCGTCTATTCGATCCATTGACGATCACGTATCGTGCAGCTCACGCCTCCTCATCCTTTTTGGCGTGCGGCTGTTTGCCCGTTTCCGGTTCGAGATCAGGGTCGAGATGGTCGTGCTCCGGAACGTACGGACCTTCGTCCGGATGTTCCTTGCGTTTGGGCACCATCGTTTCGTCCATGTTGCCGTGCGCGCGTTGCTCGACGGCGCCGTCGGGCCTGAGCTTCACATCTCCGTCACCGGTCCTTTGCCGTCGCTGATCTGCTCGTTCGACGGGATCGGAAGGTTCGTGATTCATATCGTTCTCCTTGACATGTGGTGGCGTCGGTTGCCTCGGTGCTGTTTCTTGGCGCTTCTTCGTTGTCTTGTCTGCGAACTCTTGTCGACGAGCAAGGCGAATGCCCGTCATGCCAGCGCGCCATCACGCAAAAGCTGGCCGTTAAAGACATACGTTTGCTGGAACGGTCGATGCTGCATCCCTGCATGCGCGTCAATTCCACCCGCTCATGCAAGGCGACCCTGATATCGACGTGCAAAGGCGCAAAAATCGCTTGCTATCCCGCCGACAAGGTAAGTCTGCTGGGCACCGCAAAGGGGGAACGGAGCTGACAGTGAAGTTCTCGCTGCGATGGACAATCTGCCAACAGGAATACAGCTGTCCCGCCGAGGTCTCGAAAGGGCCCGGTAACGAATAAGCGGAGCGCAATAGGCGGAGCGGTGCGCGGTGAGCGCATCGAAATTTTTACAACGCATGTCTCCGCGAGCATGAAGCGAAATAAAGCGAAACAAACCGAACGGCGAGAGTCTCGAACAATG
Source organism: Paraburkholderia fynbosensis (assembly GCF_902859935.1). Lineage (GTDB taxonomy): Bacteria > Pseudomonadota > Gammaproteobacteria > Burkholderiales > Burkholderiaceae > Paraburkholderia > Paraburkholderia fynbosensis. The sequence continues at coordinate 180,770 of NZ_CADIKI010000005.1, read as the reverse complement.
TGTGATTGAAGGAGGTGAATGATGAAGGCAGTGGTCTTTCACGGCGTGGGAGACATTCGTCTCGACAACGTTCCGGAACCCAAACTTCAGCAACCGACCGACGCGCTGGTAAGTCTTACGTCGAGTGCAATTTGCGGCACCGATCTGCACATGGTGCGCGGCACGCTCGGCGACATGGTGCCGGGTACCATCCTCGGTCACGAAGGCATTGGGATAATCGAGGAAGTGGGGCGCTCGGTGCGTAATCTTCGCAAGCACGACCGGGTGCTGATCCCATCCACCATCTCCTGCGGGTTCTGCTCGTATTGCCGGGCAGGCTATACCGCGCAGTGCGATACGGCGAACCCGAACGGCGCGGCCGCGGGCACCGCGTTTTTCGGTGGCCCCAAAATGACCGGCCCGTTCCAGGGCTTGCAGGCACAGTACGCACGCACGCCGCTCGCGAGCGCGAGCCTGATCCGCCTGCCCGACGAAATCGATGACGATCGAGCAATTCTGCTCTCCGACATCTTTCCGACCGGCTATTTCGGCGCACAGCTCGCCGGTGTGCGAACTGCCGATACCGTCGCGGTGTTCGGCGCGGGGCCGGTCGGTCAATTCGCGATCGCGAGCGCGAAACTGATGGGCGCAGGCCGCGTAATCGCGGTGGACCGGATCGCGTCCCGGCTCGACATGGCGCGCGCACAAGGTGCCGAGGTCATCAACTTCGACGAGGAAGATCCTGTCGACATCATCCTGCAACTTACGGGTGGCATTGGCGTGGACCGCGTGATCGACGCCGTGGGCATTGACGCGGTACGGGCGGAACGCGGACCGGCGGCGGAGAAAGAGAAAGATCAGCAGCAGGCTTTCGACGCGGAGGTCAAGGAGATCGCGCCGCAAGCCACACCGGACGGCGACAACTGGCGGCCAGGCAGCGGGCCATCGCAGGTATTGTCGTGGGCCGTGCGGGCGGCGGCGAAGGCGGGGACGGTGTCGATCATCGGCGTATATCCGCAAACGGACCGAACGTTTCCTATCGGCGAGGCGATGAACCGCAATCTCGTCCTCCGCATGGGCAACTGCAATCATCGGGCGATTACGCCGCATCTGATCGAACTCGTACGCAACGGTTCGTTCGATCCGCTCGGCGTGCTGACGCAATGCGAGCCGATCACGGATGCAATCGAGGCCTACCGCGCGTTCGACCGGCGTGAGCCGGGCTGGATCAAGGTCAAGCTCGAACCGTAGCCGGATCCGTGGCGGCCGGGCAGTCGCCCGGCCGCCGCTCCCGCTGGTTCATGTCGAGCTATGCGCGAGCGGAGCGGCGAAGCTTGCGACTGCGTCGGGTAACTTCGCGCGGCCCGCTTCGATGCGCGCGCGGAAATAGCGCGCGGTCGCGGCAAGGCCGTCGTCGAGAGAAGTTCGCGGCTGCCAGCCGAGCCACTCGCGCGCACGCGTGATATCCGGCTGGCGATGCCACGGGTCGTCGGTCGGCAGAGGATGCAGTTCAAGCGGCGAGTTCGAGCCGGTGATCACCACGATCCGCTGCGCGATCTCGCGCATGCTTACTTCGTGCGGATTGCCCAGATTGACCGGGCCGTTGGGGTCGTCCGCTGTGTTCATCAGCCGGATAAAGCCGTCGATCATATCGTCCACGTAGCAGAACGAGCGTGTCTGCGAGCCGTCGCCATAGAGCGTGAGCGGCTCGCCTTGCAGTGCCTGCATCATGAAGTTCGACACGACGCGGCCATCGGCGGGATGCATGCGCGGCCCATACGTGTTGAAGATCCGCGCAATCCGGATCGACAATCCATGTTGCCGCCGGTAATCCATGAATAGCGTCTCGGCGCACCGTTTGCCCTCGTCGTAGCAGGAGCGCGGGCCGATCGGGTTCACGTGCCCCCAGTATTCCTCCGTTTGTGGATGCATCAGTGCGTCGCCATACACTTCGCTCGTCGACGCCTGAAAGATTTTCGCCTTCACGCGTTTGGCGAGCCCTAACATGTTGATCGCGCCGTGCACGCTGGTTTTGGTGGTCTGCACCGGGTCGTGTTGATAATGGACCGGCGAGGCGGGACAGGCGAGGTTATAGATCTCGTCGACCTCCACGTACAAAGGGAAGGTCACGTCATGACGCATCAGCTCGAAATTCGCGCAGTCGAGCAGATGCGCGATGTTGTCTTTCGTGCCGGTGTAGAAATTGTCGACGCACAGAACATCGTGCCCTTCTGTCACGAGCCGTTCGCACAGATGCGAGCCGAGAAAGCCTGCGCCGCCGGTAACCAGAATCCGCTTGCGGGTGAGTTCTTTCATGACATGTCGTCCTTGCTCAAGGTACGGTTCGCGGCCGCTCAGGCAGTGACGTGCAGCAGCGCGTCGTGCCAGTCCTGCGCGAAACGGTCGATATGAAAACGCTCCAGCGCCGTGCGCCGCGCGCCTTCGCCAAGACGCCGCGCTTCGGCGGGGTCGCGCAGCAAACTACCCATCGCATCAACGAGGGCGTCGACATCGGTATGAATGAAGCCGTTTTCGCCATTGCGGATCACCGTGGCGAGTTCGGTCGTAGCGAGACCAACGATCGGCATGCCAATGGTCATCGCTTCGACGATCGCGAGGCCGAGACTGGTCCAGCGAATCGGATTGAAGAAGAAGCGGTAACGCGCCGTGAAGGCGGCCAGATCGAGATTGCCAATCTCGCCGATACCGCCGAGCCGCCCGGCGTCCATGCCGACGAGATCGAGCGGCACACGGGTGCGCGTCGCGCTGAAGATATCCGCGCCGAGCCGACGTCCGCGTTGCGCGAGATGATTCACCACCACGATGCCGCGTTCCAGTTCGCCGCTATAGCGCACGCCCTCGGGCACGACTACGCCGTGTTCGATCACCCGGGTCGGCGTGACGCCGCAATCCCACATCAACTGATTGAAATGCGTGACGTGGACCAGCAAGGTGTGGGGGTCGTCGACCCAATGCCATTGCTGGAACGGATTGTCCTGCGGCGGATCATGCTCGATATAGACGCGCGGCAAGCGCTGCTGCGCCGGGCTCAGCAGATGTTCGCGGTCGTATTCCCAGTGGCTCTTGTGCTGATACAGGACGACGTCGAACGCTTCGTCGGGCACATCGTCCGCATTGATTTCGTGGACGTTGTCGCCCCACGGCAGCACGCCGACCTTGCCGGCGTAGCCGGGCGGATGGCCCGGTTTCGTGACGAGATAGAAATCGTGCGGCGCTTGCGTCAGGTAATACAGATAGTTGCCGTGTACGTGCCAGGTCAGCACGCGCAGGCGGCGGCAGTTACGCAGCATGATGCATCTCCTCGAAAGTGCGAGCGTTCGCATGCAACGTGTTCGGCGCGCCGGGTTGCGCGCCGTGTACCCGCGCGAGCTGCGCACGCGCCGATTCAACGACCTGTTCCACGCTGACATTCAACGCGCATGGATGACCATACGGGCATTCGCGGAACATGCAAGGCCGGCAGGGGGTATAGTCGGCGAGCACGCGGTGCAGCGCATGGTCGGGCGGCGCCCAGCGGCGCGTGTCGCTGCCGGAAGCGATCACGACCGACGCCGTCGACACGGCCGCCGCGATGTGCGAAATGCCGGTGTCGTTGCAGACGACGAGACGCGCGTGCGCGACGAGTGCAGCGAGGCCGCCGAGCGAAGTCGCGCCCGCGAGATGCAGCGCGGGAGACATCATCGAACCCAACACGGCGCCGGTCAGCGAGGCTTCGGCGGCGGTTCCGGTAATCGCGATCTGCCAGCCTTCGGCTGCGAGGTTGTCGGCCACCTCGGAGAAACGCTCGGCAGGCCAGCGCCGCGACGGCAACTGCGCGCCGGGATGGATCAGCACGAGCCGCTGCGCTTCCACACCATGGACGGCGGCCAGCGCCTCATATTCTTCGTGATCCTGATGATGAAGCGGAAATGCCGATTGCCGCTCGATCGTCGGTGCGCCGAGCGCGTGCGTCAACGCGAGATAACGGTCGGCCTCGGGCAGATCGTCGGGCCAGCCGATAAAGCAGCCTTGGCGCGCCGGCTCGTCAGGCTGCACGAAACCAGCCAGAGCCTGTGCACCCAGCTCGAGCAGCAGATCGTTGGCGGGCCCGCCACTGCCGTGCATCTGGATCGCGAGATCGAAATGCCGCGCGCGCATGCGCGAGAAAAATTCGGGCAGCCCGGCGTTCGTTTCCGGCTGCTCGGGAAATCCGATTGCACCGGGGAACACGATCAGTTCGTCGATAAGGCCCGCATAGCGCTCGACGAACGCGCAAGCCCACGGCAACCCGACCAGCGCGATGTGTGCGTGCGGTGCCGCGTGGCGCAACGCTCGCAGCGCGGGGACGGCGCACAGCATGTCGCCGAGTTGCAGTGCGCGAAACACGACAATGCGGCGTGGCGCGAGCGCGCTCAGGAACGAGGGTGCAGTCATGGAAAGAACACCTTGAAACGGAAGGCGCCATAGAGCCGCCAATAGATCGAGAGAAACGGAATCGGGACAGACGTCCACGCCATTTCGGCGACGTGCCGCCAGCTGCGATCACGGCCGTGCAAACGCATGACGGAGAAGTAGCCAGTCAACGCCAGCCACACGATCAGCGCCGTTAGCGCGATAGTCATGTGGCCGGCCGGCACGGCGAACAACGCAGTCAGTGCCGCGCACAGGATCGCGTAGTAAAGCAGTGGCGGTGTCGCGCGGATGCGTGTCCTGAACAGATGCGGGTGCTTCTTGTAGAGCAGCGCATCGAACTGGCTCTTCTTCTGCTGCGCGATGCTGACGCCCCAATGTGCGGGCCGCACGGGATGCACGACCACGGCATCGGTCGCACGCACGATCTCGCCGCCCGCTTGCATCAGCGTAAATTGCAGATCGGAGTCTTCGCGCCACGCCGATGTGAAGCGCTCGTCGAACCCGCCCGTCGAAACCAGAAACTTGCGCGCGACGAAGGCGTTGGCGGTGGCGAATTCCGCGCGTTCGAGTCCGCTCGCGTCGGCTTCGTAATCGGTCGGCGAGTCGGGCAGCGGCACGACGATCTTTCCCGAGGCGGCCGCCACGCCGGGTGCGAGTGCCCCCACACCGGCCGTAAGCCAATGTCGATCAGGGAGCGTGTCGTCGTCCGTGAAGGCGATCAACGGCGAGCGCGCCTGTTGCCAGCCCGCATTGCGCGCGCCTGCCGGGCCCTGGCTACCCGTGACGGGTACGTAGCGCACGGTCAGTCCTCGCGCCGCCTGCGCGGCCGCGAAGCGCGCCACGCACGCGCGGGTGGCTTCATCAGGGCCGTCGTCGCAAACGATAATCTCGTAGCGATCCGCAGGGTAGTCCTGCTCGCACAGTGCGCGCAGACACGCCGCCAGCAGCGCGGGACGGCGATAGGTCGGCACCACGACGGACACATCCATGCGAGCGGGTAGCGCGCCTGCATAATCCGCGGCAACCGCTTCTTCAGCGCGAGACGCGCTTGCCGACATCCCGCCGGCTTCGATTGGAGCCGCCGCGGACGAACTCATGCGCGGCCCCCCGTTTTGTCGACGACGAACGGCCCGATCACCAGCGCGTCGAGCGGTGAGGTCCAGAACGACTCCACCGCGTCGCGCGGCGTATTCACCATTGGTTCTCCGCGCGTATTGAACGACGTGTTGACCAGAATCGGCACACCCGTGCGTTGTCTGAACGCGTTCAGCAAGTCGTAATACAGCGGATGCTGCGCGCGATTGACGGTCTGCACGCGCGCCGTGCCGTCGACGTGGCGCACGGCCGGAATGCGCGCTGCCTTGTCCGCGCGCACGTCGAACACGAACAGCATGAACGGTGCGACCTTGCCATCCACGAACCATTCGTTCGCATACTCTTCCATCACGACCGGCGCGACCGGGCGGAAGTCTTCGCGGTCCTTGATCTCGTTGAGCTTCGCCTGCATCTGCGCATCCACCGGCGAGGCGAGGATCGAACGCGCGCCGAGCGCACGCGGGCCGAATTCCGTGCGCCCCTGATACCAGCCGATCACCTTGCCATTTGCGAGCAGATCGGCGGTCTCGGCGGCGATATTGTCCATGCGGCGGTAGGGCAGCTTCGACCAACTCAGGAATTGTTCGATTTCCGCTTCGCTGTATTCGGGGCCGAGGTACGCGTGGTCCATCGTCCAGCGACGCGCACGGTCACCGCGCGCGGCTCGCTCGCGGTAATCGATCCACAGCGCCGCGCCGAGTGCGGTGCCAGCGTCGCCAGCAGCGGGCTGGACCCAAATGTCGTCGAATGGACCGGCGTCACGTAGCTTCGAATTCATCACGCAGTTCAACGCGACGCCGCCGGCCATCGCGAGCTTGCTCAGACCCGTCTGCCGATGCAACCAGTCCGCCAGTTGCAGCACCGTTTCCTCGAGCACGCGCTGCAACGAATGCGCGATATCGAAGTGCCGCTGCTCCAGCGGCCCGCCGCGTTCCCGTGCCGGGCCGAAGCGCTCGACGAGGCGTGGCGCATCCACGGTATAGGTTCCATCGCTGCGGTAGCGCACGATCTCGCGGAATACATCGAGGTAGAGCGGCTTGCCGTAAGAGGCGAGCGCCATCACCTTGTACTCATCCGACGAGTGCAGGAAGCCGAGCCAATCCGTCACGGCTTCGTAAAGCAGGCCGAGCGAATGCGGCAGTTCGACCTGCTTCAGCCGCGTGTATTCGCCGTCGACAAAGCGGGCCATGCTCGTCGTCACACCTTCGCCCCGACCGTCCATCGTCAGCACGGCGGTATCGTCGAACGGCGCGGCGAGAAAGGCGCTGGCTTCGTGCGCGAGGTGATGCTCGACGAAGTGCCACTGGAAGCCCTGGTCACGATCGACGCCCTGAAAGCGTTTTTTCAGGTGATGCGGCGCGCCGTCCAGCAGTTGCCCTTTGGCATTCGCGATATAGCTCAGGAACAGCGGATCCCACGGCGATGCCGACGGGTCGGGAACATGCGTATTGGCCGGATCGAACGGCAATTCTATGGTCGCGCCCGGGCGGCTCGGCATGCCGCCGAACAGCGTGGGGTCATAGGAGTAGGCCACATGATCGACTTCGGCAAGCGTGATGCCGGCGGCCTTCAGGCAGTAGTCGATGGCGTCGAAGGGCAGTTGCCAGGTCGCAAACGGCACAGGCCGTTTCGCGTGTTTGACATGCGTGAAGCGTTCGTCTTCGGCGGCGGCGAGCACGACGCCGTCGCGCAGCAGGGCTGCGGCGCTGTCGTGATAGACGGCATTGATTCCGAGTGTGTACATGGTCGTTCGCAAGAGAAAGGTTTCAGGGAGCGATGGGTTCACCAGAGAGGGGCGCCGTGCTGGCGTGATCGGCCTGCTTCGCCGCGTCGCCAGCCGTGGCACCGGCCGCGTCGCGCGCCGCTGCCTCGCCGCGCAATTCGAGCACTGCCTGCACCACTTCGTCCGGCGCGACACCTAGCAGACAGGCGTGATGCTCTTGCGGACACACGCTGCGATAACACCAGCGGCATTCCACGTCGCGAAACAGCACGCGCTGCGCCGTCTGCCAGGGCGTGTGCTGCGGATTGGTCAGCGCATAGAGATCGACCACGGGTGTATGCAGTGCGGACGCGAGATGCACCGGTCCGCTGTTGTTGGACACGAGCACGCTGGCGCGCTCGATCAATGCACCGAGTTCGCCGAGCGTGAGCGCGCCGCTCAGATCGTGCAGCTTCGAGCGCACGCCGGGCGCGGCCGCGCGAATCACTGTTTCGACCAGTGGCCGTTCGCCGGAAGAGCCGGTAATCAGCAAGGGCGCGCCGGTTTCGCGTACGAGCCGAGCCGCGACCTCGCCAAAACGCTCAGGCGGGTAGCGGCGCGAAGCGGCCGTGGCGCCAGGATGCAGCACGATCCACCCGCCTTCGCAGGCGACGCCACGCGCGACGAGTTGCGCCTGGAGCGTGCGACGGTCGGAAGCGTTGACGCGAAAGCGCATGCGCGTATCCTGCGCGTGCGCGCCGACGTGGCGCACGAGGTCGAGTTGCCGTTCCACTTCGTGGCGCGTGCGCTGCTGCGGTTCGGGTTCGCGCAGCCAGTCGGTCAGCAGCGCATAAGGATTTTCGCGGCAATGCGCGAGACGGCGCGGAATGCCGGCCAGATAGCAGAGCATCGCGGCGGGCAACGGGCTTTGACTATAGACCGTGAAAATGACCGCGGCGTCGAAGGCGCCGCAGCGCAATCGGTCCTGCATCCGCTGATCGTCCAGCAGCGTGCGTGCGCCGTTCGACAAAGGCGCGACCCAAGGCGCGCCGTATTCGATCACGTCGTCCACGTCGTCGAGAAAAGGCGCGAGCGCCGCGCCGCTGCGCGATGCGAGCATCGTGATGTGCCGATCCGGGCCGCCGTGACGCAGCGCATGCAGCGCGGGTGTCGTCATCAGCACGTCGCCGAGATTGTCGACGCGTATGCAGAGAATCCGCTTGACGTCCTCACCCCAGCGAGTGGGCGGCGACGTATCGGCTACCCGTGCATGCGCGAGTGTCGGTTGAGCGAGTTGCAGTGGGGCATTCATCGCGCGGCTTCCTCGCGCACTGGCGCATCGAGTCCGCCGTCGGTCCTGCCGCCGCCAACCACGATTTGCGCGGCTTCATGCAGATCGGCGGCGCGCGCGGTCGGCACGCGGTGCTCGCTGTCGAGCCATTGGGTTTCATGACCGTTGTCGAGCAGCACCGTTCGGCAGCCCGCGCGATTGCCCGCTTCGACGTCGTCGAGAATATCGCCGATGAACCAGCTCCGCGCGAGGTCGAGCCGGTGTTCGTGCGCGGCGCGCAGCAGCATGCCGGGCGCCGGTTTGCGGCAGCCGCACACGCAGGCGTAGCGCGCGACGCGGCCGCCTGGAAGATGCGGGCACCAGTACACGCCGCCCAGCGTCGCGCCGCACTTGGCGAACATGCGATGCAGTTCGGCTTCGACTGCATGCAACGCGTCGTAGTCGAACTTCCCGAGCGCGACGCCGGACTGATTGCTGATGACGAACAGCGCGACCGGCTGCGCGGCGAGCAGTCGCAAAGCGTCGCCTGCGCCCGGCGCGAAACGCATCGACGAAGGCTCGACGTTGTATGGCACATCGTCGAGCAGCGTGCCGTCCTTGTCGAGGAATACAGCGGCTTGCATCATGAAACGTCCAGGCGGAAAGCGTGAGCAGGAAATGAATGGCCGTGGCAGGGATGGGGCAACGACGCAAGTGCGCTTCGCATTCGCTGCCTTATCCGTAAGCCCCGCCCACCGCCGCGCGTTTCGGCACTTCCACCTGCTCGGAAGCGCTTGTCGCCGGCGCGAGGCACGCCGCGCGTGCGTAGATCTGCGCCAGCGAATCGCCGACGCCTCGCCATGTGAACTGCGCGTGTGCGCGCGCAAGACCTGCCTCACCCATGCGACGGGCAAGCTCGGGGTCCCGTCGCAACTGGTCGAGGCGCGCGGCAAGCGCGGCCGGATCTCGCGGCGGAACAAGGAAGCCAGTCTGGCCGTGCGCGACCGAATAGCGGATGCCGCCTACGTCGGCGCCAATCACTGGCGTCCCGCAAGCCATTGCCTCGACCGGCGTGATGCCGAACGGCTCGTACCAGGGCGTGGTCACGAACACGTCGGCGGCACTATAGAAATGGCGCAGTTGCGCACGTCCGCGCCGGCCGACAAAGGTAGTCTGGTCCGCCACGCCGCACTCGCGCGCGATGCTGCGTAGCCGTGCGATCTCTGGCGTCGCAAGTTCGTTCGGCGAGTTCGAATTGCCGCCCACTACATAGAGCCGCGCGAATGCCCCGAACGCCTGCTTGAGAACGCCCACGCCGCGCACCACGTTGTCGATGCCCTTGCGTTGCACGAGCCGGCCCAGTTGCAGCACCGTGAATTCGTCCTGGCGCCAGCCGAGCGCTTCGCGTGCGGCAGCGCGGTCCATCGGCCGGAATTCCGCGGCGTCGAAGCCGCATGGCACGATCTCGATGCGCGACAGGTCGGCGCGATAGTGCTCGATCAGGTCCGCCTGGTCCTGCGGGCATTCTGCGACCACGACGTCCGAGCGCGCCACCAGTTCGTCCTCGATCGCGAAACGTTCGTCAGGAAAGCCGTCGTCCGCGCCCTGATGAATCCGGCGTACGCGGCCGAGCGCATGAAAGGTAGTGACAAGCGGCACGCCAAGTGCCGCCTTGACCTTCAGCGCGGCAAGACCGGACATGAAGAAGTTTGCGTGGATGACCTCATACGGCTCGCGCTCGCGTCGGAAGAATTCGACCAGGAACGCGGCGAATTCGTCCATGAACGGCAAGAGCTGCTCCTTCGGCAACTGCTTTGGCGGCCCCGCCGGCACATGAATGACCCGCACGCCGTCCATGTCCGAGATGAGCGGCAGCAGCGCGCGGTCCCGGCGCGTGAAGACATCGACCTGATGCCCCATCATCACGAGTTCGCGCGCGACATTGGCGACGTAGATGTTCTGTCCGCCGCTGTCGACCCCGCCGGCAATAGCGAGTGGCGAGGCGTGTTCACTGACGAGAGCGATTTTCATGGCGTTCCTTTGCAGGGTGGGCACAAATGGTTGGTGCGCGGCGGTTGTAGTACGCACAGCATGGGGTGTGCCAACGGTTCTACCCGCCGACGCGGGCAGATGCACTGCTCTGCGGACGGACGAAGCGTCGTCACTGGTTTTCGATTCGGTGCGAGAGAAGCGCTGTGGCGTTCCCTGTTTTTACACGCCGCATGTAACATTGCGCGCGTGGAAGATCGTTCCGTGCTGCGATGCGTATACGCGATTGCGAGGGAATTTTTGCTAAAGGCGCTATATGTATGTCACTTTCTGCATATGCCGGGAGCGCTGCTTGCTGTGCGAACGCATTGCAAGCAGGGATGGTTCGCTTTCCGATATTTCGTCACGCGGCCGGTAGATAGTTGTTGGTCGCGTTCGCAGCGCGCGTAGAAGCAGTCGACACCCATGCTGAATTCACCGACTTCGTCCCCGCAATCGCCGTCGGCCCGTCGGCGGCTCACTGGCCGAATCGCCGCCGACCTCGCGCAAGCCGTGTGGGGTTATCGCAAGCAAACCGTGCTGTCCCTTTTACTGATGGTGGCGGCCAAGCTGTCGATCGTACTGATTCCGCTCGTCCTGAAACACATCGTCGACGAACTCGGTCGACCCGCCGCGCAGGCGCTGTTTCCCGTGTTCCTGGTGCTTGCTTACGCGCTGCTGCGCTTTCTCGGCGACGGGCTCAACGAAGCGCGCGATGTGGCGTTCAGCGTCGTCACGCAGCGCACGGTAGCCGCCTTCACCGCGCGGACGTTCGCGCATCTGCACGGAATGAGCGCGCGGTTTCATACGCGCCGTGAAACCGGCGCAATCGCGCGTGACGTGCAGAAAGGGGCCGACGGTATCGGTTTTCTGCTCGGCGTCGCGTTGTTCACCATCGTGCCGACCGGCTTCGAGATCGCGACGATCGTCACGATCATGGTGCGCGCCTATGCGCGCGAATTCACACTGGCGATCGCGCTTACCTTCGTTTGTTACGCGGTCTATACGTTTTTATTCACGCGGCGGCGGGTTGCCTTTCAGCGCGCTGTGAATCTGCTCGAGGCGCAATCCGATGGACGTCTCGTCGATAGCCTGCTGAATTACGACACAGTCAAATACTTCGCGACCGAAGCGGCTGAAACGCGCCGCCTCAGCGAAGTGCTGGAAAAATGGGTCCACGCAAGAATGGCAAATCAGCGCGCGCTGACCGCCTTGCATGTCGGGCAGAGCGCGGTGATCGCGCTCGGCATCGCCGCAATCATGCTGCTCGCCGCGCAGCATGTGATTGCAGGCTCGATGAGCGTCGGCGATCTGATTCTGGTGAATGCCTATCTGATCCAGATTTGCATGCCGTTGAATACGCTCGGCTTCGTATTTCGCGAGACCAATGACGCGATGGTCAACGTCGAGCGCATGTTCGCGATTCTCGCGACGCAAGGGCGAGTGGGCGAGGATATCGACGATCCCGCAGCACAGCCGCTGATCGTGAACGCGGGCAAAATCGACTTCGAACACGTGGACTTCGGCTATGACCCGGCGCGGCCGATTTTGCGCGACGTCGATTTCCATGCGTATGCGGGCAAGACGCTAGCGGTGGTCGGCGGCAGCGGCTCAGGCAAGTCGACGATCGTAAAATTATTGTTCCGGCTTTACCAGCCCGAAAGTGGCGCGATCCGCATCGACGGTCAGGACATCGGCAAGGTGACGCAGCGAAGCCTGCGCGAAGCCATCGGCATCGTGCCGCAAGATACCGTGCTGTTCAACGAGACGATCGCTTACAACATCGCTTATGGCCGGCCCTCCGCGACGCGTGCGGACGTCGTGCGCGCGGCGCGCGCCGCGCAACTGGACGAGTTCATCGAGCGGCTGCCCGACCATTACGATACGCGCGTGGGCGAGCGCGGCGTGCGTCTGTCGGGCGGTGAGCGTCAGCGCATTGCAATTGCGCGCGCCATTCTGAAGGACCCGCGCATTATCGTGTTCGATGAAGCGACGTCGGCGCTCGATACGCGCTCCGAACGAGCAATCCAGACCGAGCTGACGCGCCTCGCGCAGGGCCGTACGTCGATCGTGATCGCTCATCGGCTTTCCACTGTGGTGGACGCCGACTGGATTCTCGTGATGGAGCATGGCCGCGTGGTCGAACAGGGCACGCATCGGGAATTGCTGTCGCGCGACGGCGTCTACGCGAAGATGTGGTCGCTGCAATGGCAGCAGGGCGAACTCGAGCATGCGCAGCGCAAACTCACCGCGCAGTCGGTGAGCCTCGCCACGTTGACCTCCGGTGCGGTCGACGCATTGCATGACGAAATCGCGGCGCAGCGCGTGGCTCTGCACGTAGAACTCGGCGACAACGACCTGCGCGTGACCGGCGATCCGAGCGTTCTGCAACCGGTGATCGCAGAATTGTGCCTCAATGAAATCCAGCAGGCGGCAGCCGGCGAGCGGATCGCGCTGCGGGTCGAACGACATAACAATCATGCGTGGGTCAGTGTGCTCGGCGCGGGCGGCAAGCCGGCCGAGCTTGAGGAGTCGGCCGCGCGGCGCATGGAAGCGACGCTTGCAGCGGCGGGCGGTGGCTTGACGTTGATGCCGCTGCACGGCCAGCTCGCGTATGTCGCGATGCTGCCGCTGCATGCCGTTGCCGATGTGCGCGAAGACGATGGCGCGAGGCAGATCGACGATCTGCTGGTCATGGCCGTCGACGATCAGGAGGAAGCGCGCGACGCGCTCGAAGCGGTGTTGAGCGCCAGTGGCGCGCGAGTGCAGCTCGCATCGTCCGGTGCGCAGGCGCTCGAGTGGCTGAGGCGCACGCAGAGGAACGAATGGCCGCAGGTGCTGTTATGTGACATTGTGCTAGCGGACGTAGACGGTTACGAAGTGCTGCATCGTATACGCGCACTCGAAAGCGAACGCATGAGCACGGCGCATGCACCGCTGCCGGCGATCGCGCTGACCGGCTATGCCGAAACGGAAGACCCACGGCGCGCACAGGCGGCCGGCTTCGACGCACATTTGACGAAGCCTGTGCCGCCGCAAGAGTTGATCCTCGCCATCACGAAGCTGACGGGCGCCAAGTCGCGGGCGAATACCGCGACTTAGTGCATGTGAAGCTGGTCGCGGGAGAGCGTTGGAGCGCTGCGCCTCGGTGCCGCTTGCACGAGGGCCCTCGCGTCATATACGACGCCGGGTGAATGAACTCACGTGCGCGCGTCGATCTCGCCGCCGCTTGGCTTCTGGTGGCTGTCCGCCGGTATCGCGCCGATGGACCGTTCAGCCGCGTGGACACGTGCGCGCAAATGCAATACGTTGACCGGTACGACGCGGCGGTGCGAGAGTGCCCAGGCGAGTCCGCGCATGAGCGCGGCGCCGTCGCGCATCAGGTTGCCCTCCCGCGCAAGCATGTCGAGCGCGCGCAGCGTCGCACGGCATGCTTGCAGCCATGGCAGACGCAGCCACGCGATCCACGCGGCGTTGCGCGCGAGTGTGCGACGTCGCAAGCGGCTATCGCGTGCCGGCGATGGATGATGGTGTACGGTCAACTGTTCACAATAGACAATCGACCGGTTCGCCGCCAGCACGTCTAGCGCCACTAACTCTTCCTCACCGCCGACGAACAGCCGCGGTTCGTAGCCGCCTACCTCGCGGAACAGTGACGTGCGGAACACGCACGCGCCCGCCATGTAGCCGATCAATGCGGGACCGGGCAGGCCGTTGCTGCCGAGCGGACTCGCGCGCATCACGGCGCACGTCGGGTCCAGCGCCTGGTTCTCACCGACGACGACGCGCGCACTCAACACACCGACGTTCGGCCACGCGTCGAGCAGTTGCACCGCGCGTTCGAGCGAGCCCGGCTCCCACCACGTGTCGTCATCGCAGAAGGCGACATAGTCAGTGCCGACGAAGGCAGCCGCACGATTGCGGCCAGCCGCGCCGAGATTTTCGCCGCACTCGATCACGCGGACCGTCGGAAACAGCGTCTTGACGAGCGCGACGGTGTTGTCGGTCGAAGCGTTGTCGGCGACATAAATGGGTGGGCGTTCGGGAAGGGCGAGCAGGCGTGTAAGTGTGGCGCTCAGTTCGTCCGCGCGGTTATGTGTCAGCACGACAACGGAAATGCGCCGGGCCAGCGTTTTGTTTTCCATGCTGTTGATGTTCTTCTGACGATGCGATGCAGGTGTCGAGCAAGCGTTGTGCCGATGCGCTCAATCACGGCTACTGCCGCTTTCGTCGGCAGCGCGAAGGACCCAGTAGCGTTCCGGCGAATCGAGGGCGGCACGCCCTTCGGGACCGAATGCTCGTAGCTGGCTTCCGTATCTGCCGAGCGCTGCCTGCTTCAACTGGAGGTGTCGCGCGTGCGCCCCGGTGTCTGCCATGTCGATTGGACTCACCTTGATGCCTTGTTCGAGCATAGTGGCCAGACGCTCCTGGAGGATGCCTGGAATATTCCGGTAGGGGACGTCTTCGTAGGCGTACGCCGCTAGATCTTTGAATGACCGCAGGGCGGCGAGGCAAGCGTCGGACGCCATCGTGTGATCGGAATGGAATAGTCCAAGGGGGAACAGCGCAGTCGCGGGTTTCACTTCGAGGAACGTTGCGCGCAACGCCGCGACAAGTGCTTCGTGCGAAGGCGATGACAGATATTGCGCGTCGCAGAAAGGCAAATGGATGGGTGAAGCGCGCAGCACGCTCAAAGCGCGCACATCCTCTGTTCTGCGCGCGCGCGTCGCCTCGAATGCGCCTGTGAAGCCCGAGGCGCGGTCCCAGTCGGTCATCATGTCGCCTTCTGGCGCGGACGTGAAAATCGTACATACGGTTGCGGCCGGATGCGCGGCGAGCAACAGGCCGCAACTCAGCACCGCGTCGTCCAGATGCGGAGAGACGACAAGCAGTGGGCTGCCGAAGTTCATGAGACCTTTGCGCGCTGTGTGCGGCGGGACATGGAAATTCGTGGTGAGCAAGCCGCATTCCACGTTGGCTCGCGCTTGTTGCCGCGCAAGCCTTCCCATCGCGCCCTCGAGGAACATTGCTGGCGTAACGGAACACCTGCCGCTTTCGCCTGCTGGACACGCGGCACGAAAAATGCGGCGGACCGCAAACTCATACGCTTACCTACGTAAATGATCCCTGACGTCGGAGCTCAGATTCACGCGATTGCGCGGTCCCGCGGCGGCGCTGCGCCTGCCGGCTGGAAACGCGCGGCCTATACGGTCGCCGGCTCGCTGCTCGCGATGTCGCACGTCGCGCAATCCGCCGCGCAGCCGCAGCAAAACGCGTTGCAGCCGGCAGGCGTGCAGGCTGCGCACATTGCGAAGCTATGGAATCTCTCGCTGATCGTATGCGGGATCGTTTTCGCACTCGTGCTGTTGGCGACTCTCGTTGCGCTGGTCCGCAATGGGCGCGGCCTTGCCGCGCAACCGCCGGCGACTCGCCCGCCTGAGCTTGGCTCGCTGACGCAGCCGGAACACCGCACGCGGCGTGTCGTGATTGGCGCAAGCGTGCTGTCGGTGATCGTCCTCGTCGGACTGATCGTCGCCGACGTGCTGACGGATCGCGCGCTCTCGAGGATGCCGGTAACAGACCCCGTGCGCATCGACATGATCGGCGCGCAATGGTGGTGGCAGGCGTCGTATCCTCCGCAGGGCGGACAGCCGGGATTCGTTACCGCAAACGAATTGCACGTGCCGGTTGGCCGGCCGGTTGTCGTGTCGCTGCAGGCGGAAGATGTGATCCACAGCTTCTGGGTGCCCAGTCTGCACGGCAAAAAAGACATGCTGCCGGGTATCGACACGACGATCGAGTTTCGCGCGGACCAGCCAGGAGTCTATCGCGGACAGTGCGCTGAATATTGCGGCGCAGAACATGCATTGATGGCAATGCTCGTCGTCGCCGAGCCGCCCGAGCGCTACGCGGCCTGGGTGGCGCGGCAGGCGCAGCCGCTCGCGCAAACCACCGACGCCGTCGCGCTTCATGGCCGCGACGTGTTCGAGCGCGCGAGTTGCGCGGGTTGCCACACGGTGCGCGGCACTTCCGCGACGGGCACGCCCGGCCCCGACCTCACTCACCTGATGAGCAGGGAGACGATCGCCGCGGGCGTGCTCGCCAACACGCCTGAAAATCTTGCCGCGTGGATAAAGGATCCGAATGCACAGAAGCCCGGCGCGACGATGCCGGCTGTGCCGCTTGCGGATGCCGATCGCCTCGCGGTCGTCCGATGGCTTACCACATTGCAATGAGCACGATCGAAAAGCCGCCGGGCGCCGACGCCGTCGCGCAGATAAAGGACGGGCCGGATGCCGATACCGGTACGCTGGCCGCGCTGGCGCGCACCTGGAGCGATCGCCCGGGCATCATCGGCTGGTTCAGCGCGATCGATCACAAAACCATCGCGCGCCGCTTCATGTGCACGACGTTCGTGTTTTTCCTGCTCGCGGGGATCATGGCACTTGTGATGCGCACTCAGCTCGCGCGGCCGGCGAACCACGTAGTCGGCCCTGACATGTACAACCAGCTCTTCACGATCCATGGCACGGCCATGATGTTTCTGTTCGCGGTTCCTGTGATGCAGGCGGTGGCGATGTACCTGATTCCGCTGCTGATCGGCGCACGCAGCGTCGCGTTTCCGCGGATGAACGCGTACGCATACTGGGTCTTTCTGTTCGGCGGTGTCACGCTCTTCATCGCGTTTCTGCTAGGTGCAGGCCCGCGCTCAGGCTGGTTCAGCTATGTGCCGCTGGCCGGCCCCGACTATGCGACCGGCAAGGGCAGCGATATCTGGGCGCAAATGATCACCTTTAGCGAACTGTCCGCGTTACTCGTCGCTGTCATATTGATTGCCACGATCCTCAAGATGCGCGCGCCGGGCATGTCGCTGAACCGGATGCCTCTTTTCGTGTGGGCCACGCTTGTCACGCAATTCATGGTGCTCTTCGCGATGCCCGCAGTCATGCTGGCGAGCACTGCGCTGATTCTCGACCGACTGGTAGGGACGCAGTTCTATAACCCGGCGCTCGGCGGCGACGTGCTGTTGTGGCAGCACCTGTTCTGGTTCTTCGGTCATCCCGAGGTGTATCTGATCTTCATTCCGGCGCTCGGGTTTATGTCATCGATCATCGAGACATTCTCGCGCCGCCCGATTTTCGGTTACTCCGCGATGGTGCTCGCGCTGATCGCGACGGCGTTTCTTGCGTTCGGCTTATGGGTGCACCACATGTTCGCGACGGCCGTCCCTGATCTCGGCAAGACATTCTTCACTGCGGCGAGCGTGATGATTGCGGTTCCGTCCGGTATCCAGATCTATTGCTGGCTAGCGACGCTGCTCACTGGACGTCTCAGTGTGAAGCCGCCACTGCTGTTCGTGCTCGCGTTCTTCTTCATTCTCGTGCTCGGCGGGATGACCGGCATCATGCTCGGCTCCGTACCGCTCGACCTGCAGGTACATGACACCTATTTCGTCGTGGCGCATCTGCATTACGTGCTGCTCGGCGGCGCGGTGTTTCCGCTCTTTGGCGCCTTCCACTACTGGTTTCCGAAATTCACCGGACGCATGCTTGGCGAGCGCCTCGCGCATTGGCAGTTCTGGCTGTTCTTCGTCGGCTTCAACGTCACTTTCTTTCCGATGCACCTGCTGGGCCTCCATGGAATGCCGCGGCGCGTGTGGACGTACCCCGCCGCCATGGGCTGGGACGGCATGAATCTCATCGCGACACTGGGGGCGTACCTGATCGCCGTGAGCGTGCTGCTGTTCATCGTCAACGTGATATGGAGTCTGCGGCGGGGCGCGCGGGCCGACGCGAACCCTTGGGGTGCGGGCACACTCGAATGGAGCGTCCCAAGCGCGCCGCCGCCGCACAACTTCGATGTGCTGCCGGTCGTGCACGGCCGCGCGCCGCTCTGGGAGCCGGGGCGCGCGCCGCGTGCGGTGGCGGGCCTCGCCGCGCTCGCGCGCGAGGTGTTGACCACGACAGCCCTCGACGCGCGGCCGGACACGCGCCCGCTCTTTCCGCAACCGTCGATCTGGCCGTTCCTCAGTGCGATCGCGACCACAGTCTTCTTCATCGGTTCGATCTTCACGCCCTCGGCCGTATGGTGGGGCACGGTGCCGGTCGCCGTGGCGATGATTGCCTGGTTCTGGCCGGGGCGGCGCGAGAACCGGGTCGCGCGCGCGCTCGAGCGCTGGCCGGATTCGCCCGCCACGAATAAGGCGGCGCGCCATGTGAACGCGAACCCGCCGTCGCGCAAAGCGGCCAGCCATGGCGCCTCGCAGAGGGCCGCGGTGCTCGACGTGCGCGCATTGCCGAGCTTCGGTTTCAGTCATCGCAGCCTCATGTGGTGGGCGACGGCGGGCTTGATGCTGATCGAGGGAACCCTGTTCGCGATGGCCGTCGGTATGTACTTCTATCTGCGCGCGGTCAACACAGCGTGGCCCCTGCACGCACCGCCGCCCTCGCTGGTGTGGGGATCGGTCAATACGGCCGTATTGGTCGCGAGTCTTTGGCCGAACCAGCTTGCCAAGCGCGCGGCAGAGCGTGGCGAACGCAATCGGGCGCGCCTATGGCTTGTAATATGTCTAGCGTTTGCGCTTGTGTTCCTTGTCGTGCGTGGCGCTGAATTCGGCGCGCTCAACGTGATGTGGTACGCGAATGCATACGGTTCTATCGTGTGGCTGCTGCTGGGCCTGCACACGACCCACCTGATCACCGATACCGTCGATACCGCCGTGCTGGCGACGCTGCTCTACACCGGGCCGTTCGAGAAAAAGCGCCTGCTCGACACGAGCGAGAACGCGGTCTACTGGTACTTCGTCGTCCTGAGCTGGCTGCCCATCTACGCAGTCATCTACCTTGTCCCGCGGATCCATCAATGAAGCATAGTGGAATCTCGATCTGGCTTGGCCTGCTGGTGGCCCCGGCGGTAGTACTCGGCGCGCAGAGCCTCAACTACGTGCTGGTGCAGATCGCCTGCGCGTCCGGCCGGCACACTGCGCTCGACGTGGTGAGCGCGCTTGCGTTCGGCTTCTCGGTCATCGCGGCGTGGCTTGCCTACCGGCGCTGGCGCGCCACAGTCGGGCGCTTCCACGGCAGCTATGTGCCGCGCGGCGCGCGTCGGCCGTTTCTTGCCCTGATGGCGATGCTCGTCGCCGCTTTGTGCGCGGTCATCCAGTTGACGATGTGGTTCCCGCAATGGCTGCTTTCACCCTGCCGATGATCGCGTGGCTTTCCGCAATCTGCTACTTCGCGCTCCTTGCCGGAAAGCGGCGACTCGCGCTCGGGCGCGCGGGCGCCGCATTGGCACTGACCGCTGCGCCGCTCGCATGCGCGCACGTGCTTACCGAAGGCGAACGCGGCGCGCCCACATTCGGCTGGTCGTTCGACGCGTGGGTCGTCGCGTTGATGCTCGCAAGCACGCTCGCGTATGCGATCGGTCACCTGCGGTTGCGCCGACGCGGTTCGTCGCATAGCCGCGCAATCCGCGCGAGGCATGCGAGTGCGTTTGCGGGTGGCATGGCCGCGCTCGTGATCGCGTTGTGCTCGCCGCTCGATGCTTTGTCCGCGGCTCTGTTTTCCGCGCACATGGTCCAGCACGAAACGATGATGCTGATCGCCGCACCGCTCCTCGTGGCGGCACGACCGCTCGGCGTATGGATTTGGGCATTGCCACGCAGCGCCCGTCGGCGCGTCGGCCGGGCGGTGCGCAGGCCCGCATTCGTCCGCGCGTGGCGGGGGCTGACCGCGCCGCTCACCGGATGGGTCCTCCACGCGGCAGCACTCTGGGGCTGGCATGCGCCGGTGATGTTCGAAGCCGCGCTCGCGCACCCGTGGGTGCACACGCTGCAGCACACCAGTTTCCTGCTGACCGCGCTCATTTTCTGGTGGACCGTCTTTGGCGACGGTGCTTCGCGTCAGTCAGGCGGTCACGCGTTGTTGTCCGTGTTCACGACGATGGTCCATACGAGCGCGCTCGGCGCCTTGATTTCGCTCGCGCCGGGCTTGTGGTATCCGTTCTATATCGAGCCGACGAGCGCGCTCGGCGTCGATGTGCTGCATGACCAGCAGGCCGGCGGCCTCATCATGTGGGTGCCGGCTGCGATCGTATACCTGGTCGGCGGATTGGCGATCGTGGCGCGCTGGTTGAGGAGCCCGACGCGAGACGATCTCGCCAGCGATCCCACAGCGGCATTGCCGCAGGACGGTGCGCGATGATGCCGCAAACGTCACGCGCATTTGCGAGAGCCCGCCGTCATGCCGGGCTTGCCGCTTGCACCCTCGCGCTCGCGATAGCCGCCGCCGGCATCGCAATGCGCGACGCGCGCAGTGAAGATGCGTCGGCATCGGACTCGTCGCGCGCCGTCTCCGCATCGTCTTCGGCAGGTGCTCCAGTAGGAGCCGCTGCGCCTCGACCAGACGCGGGGACGCTCGCGCGCGGCGAGTACGTCGCGAAAGCCAGCGATTGCGCAGGTTGCCACACGGCGGCGCAAGGCGGCGCGCCCTATGCAGGCGGACACGGCCTCGTTTCACCATTTGGCACGATCATGGCGACCAACATTACGCCCGATCCGCGCTACGGGATCGGCCGGTACACCTACGACGACTTCGCGCGTGCGCTGCGTCAAGGCATCGCGCGTGGCGGCAAGCGGCTCTACCCGGCGATGCCGTACAACGCGTTTGCGAAGCTCGATGACGCGGACATGCATGCGCTCTATACGTACATGATGCATGGCGTCCAGCCGGTCGCGAAGCCGAACGCCGAGTCGGATGTCGCATTCCCGTTCAACCAGCGTTGGGCGCTGCGGTTCTGGCAAAGGGCGTTCGTGCCGCCCGAGCCGTACCGGCCGCGCGCCGACCGCGACGCACAGTGGAATCGCGGTGCCTACCTCGTGCAATCGGCGGGCCATTGCGGCAGTTGCCATACGCCGCGCGGCGTCGCTTACCAGGAGAAGGGCACGGATGAAACGTCGTCGACCTTTCTCACCGGCGGCGTCAACGACCACTGGTTCGCGCCGGATTTAACCGGGGATCCGGGCTCGGGGCTCGGCCGCTGGCGCGCAGCCGAAATCGCCGCGTTCCTGAAGACGGGGCACGGCGCGGGCAACGTTGCATATGGGAGCATGGTCGAGCAGATCGAGGACAGCACGCAGTACCTGACCGACGACGACCTGCAAGCGATTGCCCGCTATCTGAAGTCGCTGCCGCCGCATAATCCCTCGGGAACCTATGCGCCGCAAGACAATGTTGCGCGCAAGCCGCTGAACGGCAATCGCGTGCCCGATACGTCGTCGCTGGGATACAGCGTCTATCGTTCGTTTTGCGCAAAATGCCACGGTGAGGCGGGTGAGGGCGTACCGAACGTGTTCCCCGCGCTCGCGGGCAACACGTCGGTGCTCGCGGAAGATACGACCTCGCTGATTCGCCTGATGGTCGAGGGTGGCAATAGTCCGTCGACGCTTACTGGACCGCCCCGTCAACAAATGCCGCGCTTCGCCGACACGCTCCCCGATGTGGCAATTGGCCAGGTACTGACCTACATCCGCAGCGCGTGGGGCAACAACGCACAGCCGATAACCGCGAACGATGTAAGTTCACTACGGCAGAAGCTGCACAAATAACGCTGCACGTGCGCGTCGCGTTCGCTGCGTTGAGGCCGTTCTCGCACCGGGTGGCTCCGTCCCGGGACGGACGGCGCGACCGCGTTTCGGCAATGCCGCAGTGCATACCTGTCTACCGGAGATTGCACGCCTGACGGCGACCGTTCAACCCGGCTCGGCAATCGGCGAACTCGTTCTTTTGCAGCAGCGTGCGGTGCCTGCTGGACCGTCGATCATAGCTGTGGATAGACCGGCGACACCGGAAGCGCGCGCTTATGACGGGTTGCAGTATAAAAGCGATGAATCGTGGCAAACACTGCGTCGCCGACCGGCTTGCCTTCGAGGAAGTCGTCGATGTCTTCATAACTGATGCCGTAGCTGTCCTCGTCCGGCTTTTGCGGCGTCAGCGATTCGAGGTCAGCCGTCGGTACCTTCCAGGCGAGGCGAGTTGCCGCGCCCAACGCCTGCGCCAATGCTCGTACGCGCCGCTTCGTGAGACCGGCGAGAGGCAGGATGTCCGCACCGCCGTCGCCGTATTTCGTAAAAAAGCCCATGAGTGACTCGGCCGCGTGGTCGGTGCCGATCACGACGCCCACGCGAGCCCCGGCGATTGCATATTGCGCGATCATTCGTTGCCGGGCCTTGATGTTGCCGAGCACGAAGTCTTCCTGAAAGTCGTCGACGTACTGGACGTTCCCTCGCTTGAGCGAGAACAGCATCGCATCCGATGGATCCTTGACGTTGACCGTGAACGTCTCGTCGGGACGGACGAACTCGAGCGCGAGAGCGGCGTCTTCCTCGTCGCGCTGGCTGCCGTAGGGAAGTCGGACAGCCACGAACTTCGCTTCGTAGCCGCGTGCGCGAAGGCGCTCGACCGCGAGTTGCGCAAGCCGGCCCGCGGTGGACGAATCCACGCCGCCGCTGATGCCGAGCACGTAAGTGCGAAGCCCCTGCGAGATGAGGTAGTCGGAAAGGAAGGCGATGCGTTGTTCCCGCTCCATGTCGACGTCGAAATCGCGAGCAACGCCGAGTTCGTGAATGACGGCCTGTTGCCAGGCGTCCCTTTCGGTAGAAGGCGGCAAAGTCATGGCGAAGTCCTCTGAGAGTGTTCCCGCTGAGTGCGCGGTAGTCGATCGAAGTAATGCTCGATGCGCGACAGCGCGTACAGCGCGGCTGCCGAACGTACCTCGTTTCTGTCGCCTGGAAAGAGGCGCGTTTCAGTGAACGTGAGCAGTTCGCCGTTGCGGGTCCGGAACGACCAGGCGAAGCACTGGGTACCCGCTGGCGGACCGCCTTCAGGGGCGGCGTCCGCGAGCCCGGTGTTGGACACGGCCACATCGGCACAGCAGCCTTCCTGGCGAAGCACGCCTTCCGCCATCTCGTGGGCGACTTCTTCGCTCGTCAGGCCGAACTGTTCCATCGTCGTTCTCCTGACGCCGAGGAAGCCGGCTTTGCCCGATGGCGAGTAGCTCACGAAGCCGACGTCGAGGCACGCGCCGCTACCCGGCACGCTCGCGAGGTAGGACGCGATCTGGCCGCCGGTGCAGGATTCGGCAGTGGCCAGTTTCAGGCCTCGCGATGTGAGGAAAGAGACGGCTTGCATGGGGATATTCATCGTTTGTCTCCAGCAGTCACATAACGTTAGCCAAGGTCGCCGTTTGTCGGCAAAGCCTGCGAGATAGCATCGAGGCGCGCAATACCGATTGCTCACCTGGACACTGTCATTGATTTTCATAGCGCGCCCGTGATCGCGGCTCCGACGTAGTGCCGCGTCGCGCGGACGACGCGTTCTTCGGTCAAATCACGTGAACGTCATAGGCGCTCTGCTTAGGCCACCCACGGCTAGCTCAATCTGCAACGTCGCGGATGCACTGCGCCCGATATCCGCGACGTAGAGACTACAGATCGGCCGGCGGGTCAATCCGGGTGAACGGGTCTCTTTCGACCACCTCGCGCGTGGCCTGCCAGTACGGTTCGCGGTCGTAGAACTGGTGGACGGCAGCACCCCACTGCGGATCAGCCATCGCTGGCCAATGGTCCTTGTCAAACCCGGGGGCGCTTTTTACACGTTCCGCGGTCGCATCGAGGCGGAAGCACTTTTCATCGGTGTCAAGCGTGAGCGCGCTCCACGGAATGGCATGGAGTGTTCCGCCCATGCCAAGAAACCCGCCTGCTGTGAGCACGGCGTAAGCGATTCGGCCACCACGCAAATCGAGCATGATGTCCGAGATCTTGCCGAGATCTTCGCCATCGGAAGAGAGTACTTTGTTGCCGTCTAGCGTGGCTGCCGCCATCACGTCGGGGCCGGGGCCGTCGCCGACTCCGCTCCCCGTGATTCGTGCGCCGGCTGCTCCCGGCTGCGTGGACGACCTGACGGCGTTCGGGTCGAGGGGATCAAGCGGATCATTTGAGCCGAGCGGGTCCATGATGCCATTCCTCAAAGCGCTTTAGAGAACCTTGGTTGCGCAACCGCCGTACCTGATTCGTCGATCCGCCGTTCTCGTTCTTCTAGGGGCTTTTTTTGCGGCAAGCAGCGAGAGACAAAAGAGATCGATCAGCGAAGTACGGCTTATCTTGCGCGCTCGTTCCAAGTATCGTATTTGTTCTTCGGTGATTTTCCCGTGGCTGCGCCATTGGCCTTCATTTGCAGGAGTTTTTCTATGCCGCCCGACGACACACTGCGACAGCGCGTGCGGCAATTCGGTTCCGGCGGCATGGGCATTGCTCGCTCATACAGTGCCACTCCTACCAAACCAGAGGGATTGCCATGAAACTCTACTACTCGCCAGGTGCATGTAGCCTCGCCGACCATATCGCGCTGCACGAAGCCGACTTCAAGTTCGAGCGGGTCCGCGTGGACCTGAAGACGAAGCTCACCGAGTCCGGACAGAAATTCGACGAGATCAATGGTAAAAGCTACGTCCCTGTGCTCGAATTCGACGATGGCCAGATCTTGACGGAGAATGTCGCCATTCTCTCGTGGATCGCGCAACGCAAACCGTCGCTGGCACCGGACGGCGAACTGGGCGACACACGCTTGCTCGAAATGCTCGCCTTCATTTCGACGGAAATACACAAGCAATTTGGTCGCGTATTCAAACCCACCAGCGACGCCGAAGCGAGTGCTGCACGAGAAAAACTTGCTCAGCGTTTCAAATTGATCTCAGCGATGATGAAAGGCGATTACCTGTTTGGCGCCAACGCGAGTGTCGCCGACGCCTATCTGTTCACGATGCTGCTGTGGGCAAGCAAGGTAGACATCGACGTGCCGGAGCGGCTGACGCATTTCGCGCAGCGCATGCGCGCCCGACCCGCCGTGCAACTGGCGTTGAAACACGAAAAGCTCGAATGATCGACCTGCAGGACGGCTGTAGCAGTCCCTCTCTCGCCGACTCGCCATGACCGACTGGCTTTCATGGCCAGGCGATTGCAGCGGTTGACGAACTCCGGCGTGAAGCGCTGGACCCAGCGCATGATCGCCGTGTGCGCCATCGACGCTTCGGATAGCTGCCGACGGCCTCTCATGAGGTCAGCGCCATGGATCGTTCGGAATTCCTGCCGGTCCACGGGGAGCAGCAAAGCGATTGGCGAAGCCATAGCCAGGAACCCGCGCCGCTCGAGAAGACAATCCTCATTGGTCACGGTCGCGATAAAGCTTAGGCAGAGAAAGTAGCCAATGACATCACCGCGCAGGGCGGCCACGCCTATGGTGGTTGGCGATTTGACGCACGACGATGATGCGCAGCGATTGATCGAGGATGCGGTAAGCCTCGCAGGCCTTGTCGATATCCTGATCAACAATGCTGGAGGGTCGGGTGGCTCAAAAGAGAGCTGGGCAAACACACAGCCGGCCGCATAGGCGTCCGGCTATGATCGCGATGTCCTTGGCTGCCCTTCGTGTCACTAAGCGCCTGCTGCCGGCATGCAGCAAGCCAGATGGGGACGCGTGATCCATATTTCGAGCTTGGCCGCGACGATGCCACCACTAACCGCACCCGACTATTCGGCGTGCAAGGCCGCTATAAACGACATGACTGCGTCATCGATGGATGCCATAGCCTTCCTCGCCAGTCCGCTTGCCGGATACATTACCGGCGTGAATCTGCGAGTCGACGGCGGCCTATCGCCCGGTCGTTAAGCGCCTGTCCTGACAGCCTCTGTCGCAATGATGGACGCAGTTTCCTGGCTCCAGCCTACGGGTACGCACAGCGACTTCTAGCGCGGCAAGCGTCAGCTCAGTATCGATGTGTCGACCGATAGTGTCGCCGACCGATCGCGGAGGCGCCGCCGCATAGCAGGACGACGCAGACGTGAGCCATGCAAGGGGCCTCGCTTATCCGCTGCGAGCCAGCACGCACTCCATTCGATACCAGTAATCGACCAGACGTTGCGCGGCTTGCAGATCGTCGGGATAGTACGGGTCGTACCACGGCGACGGGTCATAGCCCGCGCGTCGCAATGCAGCCAGCTCGCTCGCGTTGCTCTGCCGCGTGGGCGGCGCATGCGCCGCGATTGCCGTGAGGTCGCGACATTGCGCATCGGTCAGGTTCCTGCCCGGATCAGGCATGGGGCCGGTTGCGCAGCCGCACGACAATGCAGCGACGATGAGCGCGGGCAATATGGGCCGGAAGGCAGATGCTTTCATGTCACGCCTCCTTTCAGAGTGGAGTGCGGCGGCAGCAGGCCTCGCAGGGCAATGATCGCGCGGATTCGTGCGACGATTGACGCTATCTTGCGACGAGCGACGGGGGCCTGCACCCGCGAGGCCAATCGCCAGAACCGCGGTGCTGACAGCCGATACCATGATAAGCGGGAATTCGAGGCAGCGCGAACGCTGCGGCGTAAGGCTCCTTTGCGACCAAGGCGGCAACTGACTCACACGCTGTTGTCCACGCTGCTGGACTATCGAAGTCTCGTCGGTTTGCACAAATGTGTTCCTATCCAGCAAGCCTTAAATAAAGGCTGTGCGCGCTCTCAAGGACAATTCATCCGCAACGGGCTGTGCACAAAATTGTAGCGTTTGGGAGCGATTGCATAAATTTGTAGATTTACCCAACACCTGTGCTTCATGCGCGCGCTCGAATTCTTCGAGAACAGCGCTATCGATGATTCCAGTCGTGCTCGAGCCGTGGACGTTCGCTCGTCCGGGATCGCTATGGATGTTGGACAAGGAAATCACTCCCCGTTATTCCCGGCCGATTGTCGGACGAATGAGATCGTTACGTTGCGATGGGCAGGCTCGGGCGACTGGCCTGCTGAATAGTGGAACCGTGCATACAAGCGCTGCCTGAAGCAGCGACCCGCACTCCTCACCGGGAACATGCAAGTCTCTCCGCGCAATGACAACCGTCCGCGCCACGCCGGTGGCCACCCTAGGACGACGGTTCTCGTACCGCTTTCGGAACGCCCGACGGCTCTCACATCACTGCGGGCGATGTGCGGACGACTCATGGCTATCGCGATGCGCGTCGCGTCCGCGCTCCTCATGCTCACCGCTTTTCATCATTCGCATCATCTCCACGCCGCCGGTGCGAAAGAAAGTAATTGTCAACGCTACCAAAACCAGCCCAAAGACAATGTTCAGAACTGCCGTGTAATTGAACGTGATCGTGGCGTCAGTGAACGCACCATGGCGTTGCTTGGGCACGAGACCCGTCAGCTGAAACAGAGCCTCTACGAGAAGACCCGCGACGACCATCGCAAAGTAGAAGGTCGCGACCATGAAAACGGTCATTTTTCCGCCATAGTACTTTCGGTAGATACTAACGATGGGCGGGATGATCAGGTCACCGAATATAAACGAGGCAACGCCGCCGAAACTGAGGCCTCCCTTCCAGAGAACCGCCGCCAAGGGCACATTTCCGACCGAGCATGTGAAGGACGCAACCGCGACGAGCGGCCCGATGAACGAGCCCAGAAGCAATGAGGCGGTCGGCTGATTTGCGAAAAAGAATTTTTGCCAGAAACTGTCCGGAACCCATGCCGATATGGCGCCGGCCACGAGCAGGCCAACGCCGATATCCCGCCATAGTATGATCCAGTTCATCACATAGTTGTGACTGATCGCCTTCCAGCCTTCTCTGGACATGATGCGGTCTTTCCAGGTGCCTTCCTGTTCGCTCATCGCCATCGAAGCATGTCCTTCCATGCTGCCAGCAATCCCCTTGTTTGCCTGAGCGATCGCCTGTCGCTTCAGCGAATTCCTCAGCAGGAACCTGAAGATCAGAGCGAGCACCGCAATCATGACGAATCCGCCGATGAAAGCCGCGGCCGCGAATTGCCATGCAATCAACACCCACATCAGTACGCCGAGTTCGAGCACGAGGTTGGTGGCCGCAAACTGGAATGCCACCGCGGCGGTGAAATCCGCTCCCTTGCGAACCATGGAACGCGCCATGGCAACCGCTGCATAAGAGCAGGACGACGACGCGGCGCCGAACAGGCTCGCGAGGGCCAGTGATCGCGGGGAGTCGTCAGGCAACAGATTCGACATCTCGGACTTCGACACCGCTACTTCGATCACGGCGGAGAACAGGAACCCCAGACTGACTCCCCAGAATATCTGCCACAACATCATGAACGACATCCATACGGCATGTCCCAGTGCGCCAAGAACCTGCATCGCTATCTCCTGGTTCGGTGAGCTGGTAAGCAGGCCGCGCGGCCGCCGTTGACGACGAGACAGCCAGCAGCTGTCGTGCCTGACGCCCCGGTGCATTGCCGCTCCCGGCAAGGCAGGGTCGGCGGGGCACCACGCTTCGTCGGACGCCGACCGGGCTACGACCAGCACGGTGCACGGAGAAAGGCTGGTACGGCCGTTGCGCCATTCCGAAACATCCCTGATGCGGCGATGATTCCAGCGGGAGACGTATGAGTTCAGCCAGACAATCGGCAACATGGACCGCGAGACGGACGCGTATGCATCAGCCATTGCGCATACTGGTCGTCGACGATCATGAACTGGGGGCGCAGGCGGTGGCCCTTGCCATGACGTTCGCCGGTTATGAGGCGCAATTTGCATTTAGCGGCGAGGACGCCTTACGGCGGCTTGCTTCATGGACGCCGGATATCGCGATCCTCGACGTCAACATGCCGCCGCCCAACGGATTCCAGCTTGCCGCAACTTTGCGCGGCCGGCGTGACACCGAGGGTATCTATCTCATTGCCCATACTTCAATGGAAGAAAGCGAGGTGCAAAATCAGGGGGTGCAAGCCGGCTTCGATGCGTTCTGCCGCAAGGGCGCCGGTGCCGATCCGCTTATGGCTATCATTTCGGATGTTCAGGCACCCAATTGAGCGTGGGGCTTCGGCAGGGTTCCTGCCAGGCCCCCGAGCGCCCTGATTGCGCTACATTGCACGCCGCACCTATCGGAGAAGAAATGACTAGCAAACCGCGTAATGGCGCAAGAGCGCATGGCGACGGGCCGAACTTTGCGGTCGTCGGCATCGGCGCGTCCGCAGGCGGAGTTCAAGCACTATTGCGCCTTTTTCAGTCGGTGCCGCCCAAGCCAGGCGTCGCGTTTGTCGTCGTGCTGCATCTGTCGCCAAACCATACGAGCCATGCGCAGGCGGTGCTCCAGAACGTCACGGGTCTGAAAGTCAGACAGGTGACAGGGCCCGTTCCCCTTGAACCGGACAACGTGTATGTCATCCCGCCGGGCAAGCTTCTTTCGATGGTCGATGGCTATCTGCGCCTGAGCGAGCCGAATTTGCCCAGGCTGCCGCCGACGAGCATCGACGTCTTTTTCCGCAGTCTTGCCGATGCGCACGGCTCCCGTGCGATTTCCGTCATCCTTTCGGGAGCGGGATCTGACGGCTCGGTGGGGATTGCGCGCGTGCGTGAAAGGGGTGGCATAACGATCGCGCAGCAGCCCGAGGAAGCGGAATACAGCGAAATGCCGCGAAGCGCTATCGCGACGGGCGACGTCGACCTCGTGCTACCGGTGGACGAAATCGTCCCGAGATTGCTGACACTGGTCAGGAGCGCAGCCGATATCGTCCTGCCGTCGCCTTCGGACGAGGAGCCTGCCGGGAGCGCGGAAAGACTGTTGCTTGAAGGCGAGCCGCTCGAAGAAGTGCTCGATATCCTGCGTCAGCGGACCCACCATGACTTCGGCAATTACAAGCACGGCACGATTCTGCGCCGGCTCGAGCGACGCATGCAGGTCAACGGGCTGATCACCATTGCCGCCTATCGCGACTTCCTGGTAGCGACCCCCGATGAGACGCCCAGACTACTTGCGGACATGCTCATCGGCGTAACCAATTTTTTCCGCGATCCCGAAGCGTTCGACGCGCTGGAGAAAGCGATCATCCCGGAACTGTCCAGAAGCCTGCAAGGGCGCGACGAAATCCGTGCGTGGGTGCCGGCCTGCGCGACGGGCGAAGAGGCATTTTCGATCGCGATCATGTTGAGCGAAGCGGCGCGGAAGGTGCCGCATCAGCCGCGTGTCACGGTTTACGCAACGGACATCGACGAGCGGGCAATTTCGATCGCCCGCACTGGAAGCTATCCGGGAGCTGTCGCCAATGACATCCCGGCGTCTCGCCTCGCACAATACTTCTATCAAGACGGCGGCCGGTACAAACTCGTCAAATCGGTGCGCGACAGGGTGATCTTCGCAGCACATAATCTGCTGCGGGACCCGCCGTTCTCCCGCGTCGATCTCGTTTCATGCCGCAACGTGCTGATCTACCTGGATCGGCGCGCGCAGGCCCGCGTACTCGATACGTTTCATTTCGCGTTGCGGCCCGGCGGCTATCTTTTCCTGGGTAGCGCCGAGTCGGCCGACTTCGCAAGCGAACTGTTTGGGCCGGTCGACAAGCACAGGAAGATCTACCGGGCGTTGCCCGGTGCCACGAAAAGCGGCTTGCCGCTTTTTCCGGTCGCACCGGCGCAGAAAGCCACATCGGGACAAACCTTTTTTGCGCTGGGGGGCGACGGCAAAGTGGCTAATGCACTTCCGCCCAATCATGCGCGCGCGCTCGACCTCTTTGGGCCGCCCGTGATCATCATGCGTGCCGATGGCGAGATCCTGCACCGGTCCGCGAATGCGAATGGCCTCACGCACGATCTTCGCCATACACGGGTGCACAACCTTTTCGATATCGTGCGCGCCGACGCACAGGCCTCCCTTCGACGTGCAATCGAGCGGTGTCTCGCCAATGGCCGGCGCGACGAAGAACAGGCGGTCCCGTTCGAATCGGCGACGGGCGCAATATCGGTCGATCTTTCACTGCGGCCTTATCACGATCCCGCTCACGACGAAAACCTGCTGTGGATCGTTTGCGACCCTGTTGCGCCCGTGCCCGGTATGCAGATAAAACCGGCTGCGGAAAACGGCGGTGAAACGATCGACTCGCTGAAACATGCGTTGGCCGGCAGCGAACACCGCCTGCGCAGTTCAATGCAGAATGTGCAGAACTCAACCGAGGAGCTGAGGGCATCCAACGAAGAATTGCAGGCGATGAATGAAGAACTGCGCTCGGCGACGGAAGAACTGGAGGCGAGCCGCGAGGAACTGCAGTCGCTCAACGAAGAACTGGTGACGGTCAACTCCGAACTGGTGATCAAGGTACAGGAATCCGCGCGGATCAGCGACGACCTTCAGAACCTCATTTCGCTGGTTGGCGTCGCAACGATCTTCGTTGACCGAATGCTCAACATCAAGCGATACACGTCACCGGCGGAGACACTCTTCAATATTCTGCCTGGCGACCGGGGCCGCCCGCTTCAGCATCTGACACATAACCTCGAGTACCCGGCGATGATCGAGGATCTGCGAACCGCATTCGAGCAACTGAAGAAAACCGAACGCGAAATAGGCAGCAAGGACGGTCGGAGTTTTCTCGCGCGTGTCCTTCCTTACCGCACCGACGACGACCGGATCGATGGCGCCGTGCTGGCATTCATCGACATTAGCGAAACAAAAACCGCACAGTCCCAGGTGCGCGCCAGCGTCGAAAAGCTCAGGCTGGCGGCGCAGGCTACCCACGACTTCGCGATCATCGTGCTAGACGCCGATGGCACGATCGTCAACTGGAACGCAGGTGCGAGTCGCATTTTCGGCTTCGAAGCACAAGACATGCTGGGCCACCCCCTCGACGCCATTTTTACGCCCGAAGACCGTGCGAGCGGTGTGCCGGCCCATGAACGGCGCAAGGCGATGGAAAGCGGGCGCGCCGAAGACGAGCGCTGGCATCTCACGCAGACCGGCGAGCAGGTCTTCTGCAGCGGTTTTCTGAGCCATATCGATGTGCCCGGGTTTGCCGGCTTCGTGAAGATTGTTCATGATGCGACGCAGCGCAAGCTGGCAGAAGGCCAGCAACAGGAGGCGCTGGCAATTGAGCGCGCGCAGCACACCGAAGTGCAGAAACTTAGCCGTATGAAGGACGAGTTCATTGCCGTGCTGTCGCACGAGCTAAAGAATCCGTTGAACCTGATTCATATGAAAGCGGAGATGCTGGTTCGGCTTCCCGAGGCGCGCCACATTGGCAGGATTCAGGAAGTCGCCGATGCGATACAGAAATCTGTCAATACCCAGGCGCAGATCATTGACGATCTCCTCGATTTTTCCCGAGTCAATACAGGCAAGCTGTCGCTGCGATTCGCGCCGACGGATGTGAGCGAGATCGTGCGTTCAATCGCCGACGCTCTGCAGAAGGATGCAACGGAAGCAGGCATCGAACTGCGGGTCGCAGTGCCCGAGACACCAGTACTGATTCGGGGTGACGCGATCCGCGTCGAACAGATCGTATGGAATCTGGTGAGCAATGCGCTGAAGTTCACCTTGCCAAAAGGTACCGTCACGGTCAGTTTGTCGCTCGAATCGGCACAGGCGCGGATCGAGGTAAGCGACACCGGCATTGGTATTGCGCCCGACGCAATCGAGTCGATCTTCGAAATGTTTCACCAGGAGCCGGTGGTAGCGCATCACGCCCGCAGAGGTGGGTTGGGTATCGGCCTCTCTCTGGTGCGACAGCTTGCCCGCTTGCATGGTGGCGCGGTGGAGGCGCATTCGGATGGGCCGGGTCATGGCGCGCGTTTCGTCGTCTGGCTGCCTGCCGATGCGTCATCCGATCATCGGCAACCGGGCGACCGGCAGGCGGATCCCTCGGTTTTTCGGGGCACGAGCATTTTGCTGGTCGACGACGAGCGGGAATCGGTCGTGGCGATGTCGGACCTGTTCTCGCTCTATGACGCGAAGGTCATGACAGCCGCCAATGCGTCCGACGCGCTGGAAATCGCGAAGCAGCGGAGTTTCGACCTGATCGTTACCGATGTGAACCTGCCGGATTTTGACGGGTACTGGCTGGTGAGGCATCTCAGAGCGCTGCCGTCGTGCGTGGCCAGTGCGATCGTTGCTGTCACGGGCCGCCCCGTCGCACAGGAAGAACAAGCCGGACTGGAGGCGGGCTGTGATGCATGCCTCGCCAAGCCCTTCAACCTTCAGTCTCTCGCCGATCTCATGTCACGCCGGAAACAGCGCCCGCGCGGCTGAATGGCGCAGACGTAAGGCGGGGGGCTCCGGTGCCATGATGGCCTTGTTGCTCGAAGAATATCCGCCTTGCCGAAGGAAAGGCGGCATTCCGCACGATGCCGCGGCTCGATCGTAGGAATAGAAGCGCGCAGCGCGAGGCCTTCTCACCCAGCTGGTCCAGACAGTCCGCGCTCGCATGAACGACTTCGGCGTAACCAGTGGGATGAGCAAGTAATTTCGGCCCCTCGCGGGCTCGACGGAATCGCCCCGTTGCGACGCGCTTCTCCCTTCACGCGCCCGAGATGCGGTGAGACAACCCGCGGGTGTTCGTGCGACTCTATTTTTCGCAGCGCGCGGTTTACTGGCTGGCGCCGGCGGGTCTGACAGCACTCGCGACGGCAGAAGCGGCGCTGGCAAGCGGCGTGTTGGCGCCGCTCCCTGATTGCCCGGCAGCCGCCTCGATGTGGCTATTGCCTGTGCTCATGCTGTCATTGCCTGCCTCGTGGGCTTTCTGGCATGCCGTAACGCCGAACGCTAGTACGCCAACCACGAGTGCGATGTGTGCAAACTGTTTCATTGCTCCTCCTCTCGTGTTTGAGTGCCGCGCGTGCCTGGGTCCGACGCCACACGTGCCGGGTGCGTATCGGGCGATCACGCGGCAAGACTTCCACTATTCGCCAGCAGGCGACATGCCCGAGTCGCGAGCCTTTTCAGCGGAACGCCCTGCGCGCGTGTCAGGGTCTTGTATTCCTCGGGCACATGAAGTGCTTGACTCGCGTCATGCCGATGCGAGAGGGCCAGCAGTTCAAGCGTGAAGCAACGACGGACACCTATCTTCGGACACCTATTCCTCGGTTACTCCCGGCAGCATGAGTGGGCGTCGCTTATTGCATTTTCGCCGCCAGCACTAGGACCTACCATGACTCCAGCCATTCCGACCCACCGATCGAGATTCTTCACAGCGATCTTCGATCTGTTCAATCCGATCCCATACGGGCTCTTCGTCGGCACGTTGATTTTCGACATTACCTATGCGGTGACCAGGAATGTTTTCTGGGGGAAGGGCGCTGCATGGCTTGTCACTGCCGGCCTGCTTTTCGCCGTCCTGCCGCGCCTGATCAATCTCTGCCATGTCTGGCTGCCGTCGCGCTATCCGGTATCGCGGCTTGAGAAGCTCGATTTCTGGCTGAACCTGCTGGGCATCATCGCGGCGATCTTCAACGCCTTCGTTCACAGCCGCGATGCTTACGCGATGGTTCCACTGAACGTAATCCTCTCGGTGATCACCGTGGCGTTGCTGAGCATCGGACAAGTCGTGCTTGCAGTGGGCAAGTCGGGATTCAGGGAGTTAGCGCGTGAATAGATCCATCCAGAGCGGCATCCTCCTTGTCACCTTCGCGGTGTTTGCCAGTGGATGCAACGAGCGAGCCCAATATGACGCAGAGCACCAGGCCGGATCGAATCCGCCGATGCCAGGCGCGCGCAGTTTTCTCGCACCACCCATGCAAGTACCGAAGTACGTCGGATGGCAAAACGGTGACGCGCCCAAGGTGGCGGATGGCCTGAAGATTGAGAAGATCGCATCAGGCCTTCATCATCCGCGCCAGGTCTATGTTCTGCCCAATGGCGACATTCTGGTTGCGGAAGCGAACAGTCCGAATGAAGAAGCCGTGACCACACCGAAGCAGTTGATCGCCGGATTGATCGAAAGCCGTTCCGGAAAAAAAGCAGAGGGCGCGAATCAGATTACCCTGCTGCGCCAGCGCGCTGGCGGTAGCGGCGAATGGGACAAACACGTATTCATCGAACACCTCCATTCGCCGTTCGGCATGCAACTGATTGGCGATACCCTCTATGTTGCCGACACCGATGCGATCCTGAAGTACCCGTACCAATCGGGCGAGACGAGCATATCAGCGCGTGGGATCGAACTCACCGATCTGCCGGACACGATCAACCATCACTGGACCAAAGCGTTGCTCGCGAGTCCCGACGGCAAGAAGTTGTATGTCGGTGTCGGCTCGAACAGCAACGTGGGGGAAAACGGACTCGACGTCGAATACCGGCGCGCGAACGTACTGGAAGTCGACATCGCAACTGGCGGCAGCCGCATATACGCAGCCGGGATTCGCAATCCGACCGGGCTGCAATGGGAACCGAAGACAGGACGGCTGTGGGCGGTCGCCAATGAACGCGACGAGATCGGTGCAGATCTGGTTCCGGACTATCTAACGTCGGTCCAGGAGGGCGCTTTCTACGGTTGGCCGTACAGCTACTATGGCCAGCATGTCGACCGGCGTGCGCAGCCGCAGCGTCCAGACCTGGTCGCGAAGGCGATACGGCCGGACTATGCAATCGGTTCGCACGTCGCACCACTGGGACTGCTTTTCTACACCGGCAGCAATCTGCCGGCGCAGTATCGAGGCGGCGCATTCATCGGCGAGCACGGCAGCTGGAACCGATCACCACTCAGCGGCTATGCGGTTGCGTATGTCGCGTTCGAAAATGGCAAGCCGGTGGGTGCGCCCAGACCCGTCGTCACGGGCTTCGCCTCCGATGACGAAAAGGAACTGCACGGCGCGCCAGTGGGTCTCGCCCAGGACCGTGACGGCGGCGTCGTCATTGCCGACGACGTTGGTAACGTGGTCTGGCGAGTGACGAAGGCGGGCAGCCAGCCATAGCGTCGATGCCCTGCTCGCGTGGCCATCAGTTGGGCGCAGGTGCACGCACGGACTCAGCGGGTGAGGGGGCGGTTGCTGCTCCAGAGAACAGGCAGTCGATGAACGTGTGTGCCCGATTGTTCGCATAGGCGAACGCTTCCCGCTCGGACATGAATTCCAGCCGCTCCGGAAAGCCGGCGGTCACTTGCGCGGAGTTCTCGCATGAACTGATTGTCCAGGAGACCTTGTAGCGACGCCCAACGCCGTGGAACGACAAGGTCCTGGCCGAGACGATGTGGACATCTATGCTGTACCCGCGGTACGGTGTAGAGGATTGATAAGACATATGCCCTCCGGGGCTTCGTCGAAGGCAGGGCGCTTCGGCCCTCCACGGTTGAGCAGCAAGAAACATGTCCGCCATCGCTGGTTGCGACGAGGCGAGAAAAAATCCAATCACGCGGTGGGGGAATATTCATTTTCCCCTGCGCACATCGGACGCTATGTTCCCGTCAGTAGCAAGCCCGGCTATCTATTCCCGAGCCTAACGAAAGCAGGGATACATG
Organism: Paraburkholderia fynbosensis; assembly: GCF_902859935.1. Classification (GTDB taxonomy): domain Bacteria; phylum Pseudomonadota; class Gammaproteobacteria; order Burkholderiales; family Burkholderiaceae; genus Paraburkholderia; species Paraburkholderia fynbosensis. The sequence goes on along the minus strand of NZ_CADIKI010000005.1, from coordinate 143,996 downwards.
TCTATGGCGACTCGTCGCCTTTCACGTCCGAGCGCCACTCGCTAGCGTCGAGCATCGCGCGTTCCGCGCTTTGCGCCATGAGTTGTAGATCGAAACCGAGGCGCGCGGCTTCCTGCACCTGCAATGCGATGTATTTGTAGGCGTCCACCTCGTGCGTTGGCGCTGCGGAACGGGAGCCGCCCGGCCACGCGAGGTTCAGGCGGAAGCGCGAGTCCGCATCGCCCGCGGCGGCGGACCGGCTTGCCGAGACGACGCAGCCCGATCTCAGTTCGAGCACCGAGTCCGTGAGCGCGATGGCATCGAATTGCGGCAATCCAGCAAGAAAAGCAATGAGCGGATGACGACCAGCCATCTGTGCATCTCCTGTCGAGTGGCGATTCTCCAAAAATTCACCGAATGAATGTTTTGGACCGTTGCGTCCAGCTGCTGTCGATAGCTCAGCAATAGCGGTGCCGCGGCAACGTTCAGATTATGTGCGCCGCAGCCGCAAAGCCCGTGGCCATGCTGCGCGGTCTTCAATCCGACCCGGACCGCTTTATATCTGCGTCCAGGCACAGCGCTGCATTGATGAGCGATACATGAGAAAGCGCCTGCGGAAAGTTGCCGACGAGACACTTCTCTTCCTCGTCATATTTTTCAGAGAGCAGCCCGACGTCGTTGCGCAGGCTCAACAGCCGCTCGAACAGCGCCTGCGCCTCAGCACAGCGCCCCTGCATTTTCCAGACGTGGACGAGCCAGAAACTGCACGCGAGAAACGGTCGTTCGCCAGACGACGGGGACCCAGGTTCCCCGTCTATTCCCCGATAGCGCAGAACCAGGCCATCGCACATCAGGTTCGCCTCGATGGCGGCCACCGTGCCTGCGACGCGCGGATCATCTATCGGCAGAAAGCCGACCACGGGTATGAGTAGACAGCTCGCGTCGAGGCGCTCGCTGCCATAGCTTTGCGTAAAGCTTTTCAAACGCTCGTCGTAGCCTCGCGCGAGCACGTCTTGCCGTATCTCATCGGCAAGCGCGAGCCATTGCGCGACAGGCGCCGGCTTACCGAATTCTTTCGCGGAACTCAGCGCGCGATCGACCGCCACCCATGCCATGACTTTCGAAAACGTGAATTGCCGCGGGCCATCGCGAACTTCCCAGATACCGTCGTCCGGCTGGCGCCACACTTTCTGGAGATGATCGATCAGACCCACCTCGAGTGACCACACGTCGTCATCGGGCGTCAAACCCGCTCGGCGCGACAGATAGAGCGCGTTCAGCACTTCTCCGTAGACGTCGAGTTGCGATTGCTGCACCGCTGCATTGCCGAAGCGCACTGGCGCCGAGTTGCGATAGCCAGGCAGCCACGGACATGTCCATTCGTCGAGCCGCCGTGAGCCGTCGAGAGCGTAGAGGACCTGCAACTGTGCCGGGTGGCCCGCAATCGCGCGAACCAGCCAGTCGCGCCAGCGCGCGGCCTCGGCGTGATAACCGCAGCCCAGCAGCGCACTCATCGTGAAGGCTGCGTCGCGCAGCCAGCAGAACCGGTAATCCCAGTTGCTGGCACTGCCCGGGCGTTCCGGCAACGAGCTGCTGGGCGCGGCAGCAATCCCGCCTGTGCGCGTGTCGGACAACGCTTCCAGGGTGATCAGCGAGCGCAACACGGCGTCGGCATGCCTGCCTCGCGCCGTGCTCTGCGCAGACCAGTCGATCCAGAACTGCACCGTATCGGCCAGCAAACGGTCCGCGTCCGGCGGGGGCGGCGCTTCTTCGCACGAGTAGGCACAGGTCAGCGAAAAGTGATGCCGGTCGCCCGCGCTCATCGTGAAGTCCGCGCGCGGGGTGTCGTCGCTGCATGCGCTTGCAACGGTGCCGTCGAGCCACAGCGACTGCGGTCCGCAGATCATGTTCACGCGGCCGTCCTGTCCGGCCCGGCTGCGGCACCACGGTATCGCACGGCCGTAATCGAAGCGGACCCGCACCTCGCTCGTTACGCGCACGATGCCCCGCGTACATGCCAGATGCCGCAGCAGCACGGGGCGCTCTGAATGCCGCACCATGCAGTCGGTCACGACGAGCGTGCCTTCTAGCGTTTCCAGCGTGGTTTCGATGACCAGCGTCCCGGGCCGGTAGCAACGCCGCGCGCTGACGAGCGGCGCCTCGGTCGCGAGCGTCCAGCAGCCGTTCTCCTTGTCGCCCAGCAACGCCGCGAAACACGTGTCCGAGTCGAAGGAGGGCCAGCAGAGCCAGTCGATCGAAGCATGCAGACTGACGAGCGCTGCGCTTTGGCCATCGCCGATCATTGCGTAGTCCTCGATATGCATGGCCACGTTGCGCCTCCTATTTCCGCGCACGGCCGCGCCATGCGATGGCGGCCAGCGCCAAGGCGCCGGCGAATGCAATCGAGCGGTGCGTGTCCAGCCACAGCGCGGCGCTGCGGGCTTTGGCCATGTCGTCGAACGGGCCGTGAGTGCGATGCGCGCCCGGCACGGGCTCCCAGAGATTCGCGCGGGCATGCGGATCGGCGGGTTCCTCGCGTTGCTGTGACTGGTAGCCGGTGCGCCCCAGATAGCGATCGAGCCAGCCGGGCGCAAGCTTGTTGGCGAGTATGGCCTTCATCGTCGAAGTGCCGACGTAGACTTCGCGCCTGCGGTGCGTCGCGGCCCATGCGATCGCCCGCGCCGCGACTTCGGGCTGGTACACGGGCGCGACAGGCTGCGGCGCATGCGGCATGTGGTTCTCCGCCCAATCGAATTGCGGCGTGTTGAGCGCAGGCATTTGCACCATCGTCAGATGGACCCGGCTGCGCTCGTGCAGCAACTCGCACCGCAATGCATCAGTGAAGCCGTGGATCGCGTGTTTGGCGCCGCAATAAGCCGATTGCAGCGGGATAGATCGATACGCGAGTGCCGAGCCAACCTGCACGATCGTGCCGCGATTGCGCGGCAGCATGCGGCGCAGCGCGGCCATGGTGCCCCACACGTAGCCGAGGTAGGTGACTTGCGTCACGCGCTCGAACTCTGCCGGCGTGATCCGCGTGACCGGAGAAAATACGGTGAGCATCGCGTTGTTGATCCACACGTCGATGGGGCCGAGTTCCGACTCCACGCGTTGCGCGGCCGCTTCAACGGCGTCGGCGTCGCTAACGTCCAGTGGCAATGACAATGCCTTGACATGGTGAGCACGCACTTGTGCCGCGACATCGTCGAGCGCGGCGGCGTCCCGCGCGATCAATGCGACATTCGCACCACGCCGCGCGAACTCGAGTGCGCTCGCGCGGCCAACGCCCGCGCTCGCGCCAGTGATGACCACGGTCTTGCCGGCGCAACTACAACTGCCTGGATGCCACATTCGACCCTCCCGTCGGTTCTGCTAGAGTTCTCCGCGCGCGGCGAGCGCCACGATCCGATCCGCGGTGCGGCACGCAATCGCCTGAATCGTGAGCGAGGGATTGACGCCACCGACGGTCGGAAAAACCGAACCATCGCAAATCCAGAGATTGGGGATGTCCCAACTCCGGCAGTCCGCATCGACCACGCTGGTCGCCGGATGGTCGCCCATGCGCGCCGTGCCGTTCAGGTGGCACGTGTCGTCGGTTTCGCGCCATATCTGCTTGCCGCCAGCCGCGCCGAGTGCGTTCTCCATGAATCGTAGTGAATGCTCGATCAACCGCTTGTCGTTATCGCACAGCGAATAGGTGACGCGCGCCACGGGCAACCCGTATTGGTCCTTCTCGTCTGCTAGCGTGACGCGGTTACGCTCCTGAGGCAGCATTTCGCCGACGATCTTCAGTCCGGCCTGATGGTTGTAGCGCCGCATTTCGGCGGCGAGCGCGTCGCCCCACAGTCCGCGTCCATTTTGGGCGGCGGCCCATGCATTCGGCAGCGGCCCCTGGCTCATATAGCTGTAGCCGCCGAAGAAGTCCTTGCCGGTGTCGGTGTAATTCCAGTGCTCGGTGATCGCGAGCGAGGGCGGCCCTTTGTACCAGCGGATTTCTTCATCGAAGCCGCCGTATACGGCCTGGTTCGCCTGCACCATCAGATTCTTGCCGACCAGTCCCGAACTATTGGCGAGGCCGTCCGGAAAGCGGCTGTTGGCCGACATCAGCAGCAGGCGCGGTGTTTCGATTGCATACCCGGCCACCACCACATGTTTGGCGCGCTGAAACCGCCAGCGCCCTTCGCGTAAATATTCGACTCCGGTGGCGCGGCCCGCGTCGTTCGTGACGATGCGTCCCACCATCGCGAGGTCGCGTATCTCCGCACCCGCGCGCACGGCCCGCGGAATCCATGTCACCAGCGCGCTTTGCTTGGCATTGGTGGCGCACCCGGTGACGCAGAAGCCGCGATAGACACAGGGATGCGCCTTGCCCCGGGGCGCGGACAACGTGGCCAGCGGCGTCGCGGTCCAGCCGATGCCGAGCGCCTCGCACCCGCGCGCGAGAATCATCGCTGCGGCATTCAGCTCATGCGCGCGGCAAGGGTAACGCGGCCGCTTCGGCCCCCACGGATAGTTGACCGGCCCGGATATTTTCAGCGCCTCCTCGACTTCGCCGTAGTATCGCCACATGTCGCGCCAGTCGAGCGGCCAGTCGGCGCCGTAACCCAGCACGCTGCGTGACTTGAACCATTCAGGTCGAAAGCGCAGCGATACCATCGCAAAGTGGACGGTGCTGCCGCCAACCGCCTTGCCGCTATTGTTGTGGCCGAGCTTGAGCGGATTGTCACCGTCGCAGAGGCGCTCGTCGGTCCAGAAGAGTTTTTGCTGATGCGTTTCGTCGGAGGCGAATTCTTCCAGTGGACGCCACCACGCGCCCGCGTCAAAGCCCACCACGCGAAAGCCGCGCTCGGCCAGCCGGCATGCCAGGGTGCCGCCGCCCGCGCCAGTGCCGACAATCGCGAAGTCCACTTCGTCGTCGTCCGCGTACTCGCGCATGGGCAGCCAGCCGCCGCGCTCGAAGACATCGGGCGCGCGGCCGTTTCTGCCTCGCGGCTGTTCCAGCGCCTCATCGAACACGGCGATTCTCCTCGCGGGCTTTTTCTTCGTTGCCGGGCGTGGCTTCCGCCGCTTCCCAGGGATCGCGCCGGTTGTAATAGAGGCGCACATAGCCGCGCGGATTGGCGGGGCCGCCGAAGCCGATTTCACTCCACGCATGAGGATGCGAATAGTAAAGTCCGCAAATGTCGTGCAGCACGCGCTCGCTGAAAAACAGTTTCGACGGCATGCCTTGCCACGCTTCGTGCTTCAGTTGGCCGCGCTGCATCTGCTCGAGGAGCGCGTCCTGCATGGCACGTTCGAGACTCGCAAAGGGAAGCTCGTGCGCGGCGCGGCTTTCCGCATCGAGTGCGGCAAGGCCAATTCGCCACGCGCGCTGCATGGGCGGCAGACCGGCGTGACGATAGCCATCGCCCTGATTCGAATGGACGCGCGTGTCGAGCATGCCGGCAATCGGCACCGTCGGCGCGGCGTCGGCCTGCGGCACGATGCGCGAGCAGAGGGCGCACACCGCCCGCCATTGCACGGCGTCGAAAAAACGCGGCTCAGCCGGTGTCGCGAGCCGCTGTGCGATGACCTCGCGCGTCGGTTCGTCCCACGACGGTGTATCGCGTTTGTCCAGAACATCGTAGCCGGGGTAGTCGGTGGCTCGGGTCTTTTTGTCGGTCACGTTTCGGTTCTCCTCAGCCGCAATGCGGCGAGTCCCGCGAGCGCCAGCGCCGAAAAACCCGGCGGAGCCGGTAGCGGCGGCCCCGCGAACAGGTTCTGGCTCCAGTTGCGCCAGCCGCCCTGGCGGCGCGCGATGCCGCGAGCGTGGAATGCCATGCCGACGAAGCCGAGTGCCGTGGTCACACGCAACCATGCTCTGGCCAGCCAGCGCTCGCGCGGTGCGCCGAGCGCCGCTTGCGCGAGCAGCGCGGCGGCGACGGGTGGCACGCATACGGGCGCGTACATCGCACGGTGCTGGAAATTGCCGCGAAAATGCAGCAGCGCAGCTTCGCCGACAGTGCCGATCAAACCTGCGCTGACCAGCAGCGCGAGCGCCCGGCCTGCCGGCATGCCGAGCAGTTGCGGATCGTGCTCGGGTTCGTTGCGCAGTCTTTCGGCCACCGCGCCGAACGCGCCGGAAAGCAGCAGCGCCATCGGCGCGCCGATGGGCGCTGCGTGGAACAGATTGTTCCAGCTCCAGCCGCCGGGCCGTTTCGTCACGTTGTAGACATGGAAGCCGGTGCCCGCGATGCCCGCGGCCGCCGCGCCCAGATAGATGCCGTGACGGATCTGATGGGTGCGCTGCCGGTGGTCGCGTCCACCATGCAAGCCGGCGCCAACCGATAGAGCGGCACAGACTAGCGGCGTGTACATGGCCGGGTTGTCGAAGGAGCCGCGATAGTGCTCCATCGCGCTATCGGCCAGCACCGAGAGCGCCAGTAGCGCCGAGCTATGATTGAAACTGCGGGCGGCCTGAATGTGCACCTTGCGTGTGGGCATCAGCGCAGTGTGCAGGGATGGAACGTGAACCGCCGAACGGCCGTGCTGGGGACGACGAGCAAGAGCGGCGACGGTGATTGCGCCGGTTGCAGCCAGTAGCAGACCTGCGATCGGGGATGAAGCCATTGTTGTCGTTATCCCTTGCTGGAAACTATTTCACCAGATATGGCGCGGCATCGGCGTGCCTGAATTCGAGCCCGCAGCCAGGTCGCGACAGATCGGGCGCGATCGCACCGTTGCGCGCGCGGGGCGCCCCGTCGAATAGCATGGACTCGATGCGCACGTGATCGTGGAACCACTCCTGATGCAGCAGACGCGGCACCGCGCAGGCGACATGCAAATGCAGAGCGGGCGCGCAATGCGCCGAGAGCGGCACGTGAAACGCGTCGCATAGCGCGGCGGCCTGCATGAAGCCGGTTATGCCGCCGCAGCGGCTCACATCCGCCTGCAGCACATCCACGGCGCCCGTGGCGAGCAGGTGGCGAAAATCGTCGGCGGTGTAGCCGTACTCGCCCGCCGCGATCGCGATTGCGGCCGGGGCGTGCTCGCGCACGAAACGCAAACCCTCCCTGTCATCCGACGAAACCGGTTCTTCGAACCATTGCACGTCGTAGTCGGCGAAACGCTGGGCAAACCACGTGGCGCGCTGCGGTGAGAAAGCACCGTTCGCATCGACGAACAGACCCGCGTCGCCGCCGATTGCAGTGCGGGCGACCTCGACTCTGCCCACGTCTTTCTCCGGTTCACTGCCGATCTTGATCTTCACCCAGCGGCAGCCGTCGCGCTCGATCCAGCCGGAAAGCTGCTCGCGCATCTGCGCGTCGCTGTAGGTGGTGAATCCACCGCTGCCATACAACGGCACGTGCTCGCGAACGGAGCCGAGCAGGCCGACGAGCGGCACATCGAAAAGCTTCGCCTTGAGGTCCCATGTTGCGCAGTCGAGCGCCGCGATCGCGCTTGCAGCGAGACCCGAGCGGCCGATATTGCGAACCTGCCGCCACAGGGTTTGCCAACGGGCAGGGAGGTCCAATGCGTCCTGCCGCAAGAGACATGGTGCGAGCGTGTCTCGAATCAGATCGACCGTGCAGGCATCGCTGTACGTGTATCCGAGCCCGCTCCGGCCGGCGGCATGCACCTCGACGACGATCAGCGTGGTGGCGTCCCACGCGAACGTGCCATCGGCTTCCGGCGCGTCGGTCGGAATGCGATAGGCGTGCGCATTCACGTGATCGATAGGTGCCCGCGATGCGCCGGGATGAGACGAGTGAGTCATCGCTCGCTCACTTGTCGTGATGACCTGGCAGCACGGCGCCGAGCACCTGTTTCGCCGTTTCGACGATCACGTTGCCTTCGTTGGGATCTCCCTTCATCAGCGTCGACGCGAATGCCTTGGCCTGCGCGAGCGTGATATGCGGAGGCAGCGGCGCGATATTCGGATCGGCCTTGACCTCGATCACCACGGGGCGGTCCGCCGCGAGTGCTTCGTCCCACGCCGCGCCCATCTGTTCAGCGTCGTCGACATAGATGCCCTTGAGGCCGATCAGCTCCGCGAACTTGTGATACGGAACGGAAGGAATGTCCTGCGACGCCGCGAATTTCGGATCGCCTTCCATCGCACGCTGCTCCCACGTGACCTGGTTGAGGTCCTGGTTGTTCAGCACCATGCAGATCCAGCGCGGATCGGACCAGCCTTGCCAGTACTTCGACACCGTGATGAGTTCGGCCATGTTGTTCATCTGCATCGCGCCGTCGCCGACGAGCGCAATCACCGGCCGCTCCTGATACGCGAACTTGGCGGCGATTGCATACGGCACCGCCGCGCCCATCGAGGCGAGCCCGCCCGACAGCGAGCACATCATGCCGCGCTGCACTTTCAGGTCGCGCGCATACCAGTTCGCCACCGACCCGGAGTCGCTCGTGACGATCGCATTTGCGGGAATCCGTTTGGACAGTTCCCAGACGGTGCGCTGCGGATTGACGGCGTCCTTGCCTGGTTCATGCGCGCGTTTGTCGAGCGTTTTCCACCAGTCATCAGTCCAGCCTTCGATCCGCTTGCGCCAGGCGCGATCCTTCTTTTCTTCGAGCAGCGGCAGCAGGGCGCGCAAGGTTTCCACGCTATCGCCCACCAGGTTGACTTCCATCGGATAACGCAGGCTCAGCATGTCGGCCTTGATGTCGATCTGCACGCCGCGCGCAGCGCCTTCCTTCGGCAAAAATTCGGAGTACGGAAAACCCGAGCCGATCATCAGCAACGTGTCGCATTCGGCCATCAGGTCGTAACTGGGTTTGGTACCAAGTAGTCCGATCGAACCCGTCACCCACGGCAGATCGTCGGGCAGCACCGCCTTGCCGAGCAACGCTTTGGCCACGCCCGCGCCGAGCTTTTCGGCGACGGCCATCACTTCGTCGGTGGCTTGCAAGGCGCCCGCGCCGACCAGAATCGCGACCTTCTTGCCGGCGTTCAGTACATCGGCGGCCTGTTGCAGATCATCCTGATAAGGTACTAGCCGCGGCGCGCGATAACCGACGCCCGAATGCAGCGTGCCGTGCTTTCTACCGGGGGCTTCGTAAGGCAAGTCTTGCAGGTCATTGGGCAGGATCAGCGCGGTGACTTTGCGTTCCGAGATCGCGATACGCACCGCGCGATCGACCAGATGACGAATTTGCGCGGGCACCGTCGCCTGCTCGACGAAAGCTCCCGCGACGTCCTTGAACATCGAGACGAGATCGAGTTCCTGCTGATAGTGGCCGCCGAGCGCCGCGCGCGCCTGCTGACCGGCGATCGCCAGCACCGGCATATGATCCATGCGCGCATCGTACAAGCCGGTAATCAGATGGGAGGCGCCCGGACCCGAGGTCGCGATGCAGACGCCCAGCTCGCCTGTAAATTTGGCATGTGCCGACGCCATGAACGCGGCCATCTCCTCGTGGCGTACCTGGATGAATTCGATTGGTCCGGCTACGTCGCCGTCTTTGCGTTCGCGTTTCTCGCGCTTCCTTGCTTCCGCTTGTGCGCGGTTCAGTGCGCCGAATACGCCGTTGATGCCGTCACCAGGATAGCCGTAGATGCGCCGGACGCCCCACTCGTGAAGTCGTTCAATGATGAAATCGCCGACAGTTTCGGACATTGCAGGCTCCTTTTGCTCGAAGAGAGGGGAAGTGGCATCCCTTCTGTGAGCAAATGTCGTTCCGCGTATTCGAAGGCTCGACGTAAGGCTGAGTGAAAGGGAATTGTTTTTTGCTCTTGCGTGCAACGTAAGCGCCCGAACTCATCTTGCAGTGTCCACCCCGCATCGGGCGGATCCGCAACCTGCGTGTTCTCTCATCGGGCGCTGGGTGCCTGGGAGCGTCACATCGCCGTAGATCGGGCCGGACGATTGCCGAAGCGGGGGACACCCGGGCGTGACCGAGTCAGTTCGGGAGGCTGGCCGGATGTTTCGCCGCGTGGCCAGCTTTAATGGTGTTGCCGGCTGTTGCTACTTTTACTTCCGTAACGCTGCTACTTTTGCTTCATCGCACGGCAAAGGCGCAGGGCGGCGAAGGTGGTGCGGCTATAGGCTGCGTCAGGGCGAGAGCCAAGGCCCGGTTGGCCCATGATCAGGGATGAAAAAGAGGTGAACAGGTAAGTGGAGAGACCCGCCGGAGTTACGGTTGAGTGCAAAAATTCCGGATTCTGACCATTAAATGCAGTTTTGGTAATTTACCGCCGGCAAGTCATTCAAGGATGCCGTGAAGAGTGGCGGAAGCAACGACGCCGCTTCGCGCATATCACGGGCCGCGGGCGAACACCGTCATTCGTTCGACAATCCATTCCAGCAGTTGCTCCGCTGCAACCGAAAGCGGTCTGCGCGCTTTGACGAGCACGCGAGCTTTGGCGGTCTCGAAAATCGGGTGTGAGATCGGCAACGCCACCAGTTCTCCCGCAGCGATTTCCCGATAAACAGAAAACGCGCTGATCAGCGTTGCCCCATTGCCGCGCGTCACGAACTGGCGCAGCACCTGAAGCGAGTTTGTCGTGAGTGTGGGACGGATGTCGAGGTTTTCCGCGTAGGCGAGCATGTCAACGATCTGACCCAGACCGAACGCTGGCGGCATCAACGCAAGCGGACAGGCGAGCATCTCGTCAATGGTGACCGGCCCGCCCCGGACCGCAAGTGGATGCCGCGCATTGACGAGCAGTACCACCGGCATTGGCGACGTCGCACGGTATTCGACTTCGGGATGTGCTGGCGGGTTGTACGCAAGGCCGATATGCGCGCGGCTCTCGATAATTTCCTCGAGGACGTTGTTGACCGGCATCACGTCCACCACGACGTCGAGCTTCGGGTACTGCGTACAGAATGCCTGCAGCACTTCTTCCATCAAGCCGTCTATGTAGCCTTCGCTGATGGCGAGCCGGATATGCCCACGTTGCAACCCACGCAACGCCTGCAGGCGATCTTCCAGTTGCTCCTGCTGCGATTGGCATCCGCGCCAGTACTCAAGTACATGGGCCGCCGCTTCGGTTGGCCGCACGCCGCGCGCCCGCCGCTCGAAGAGGGTCGCGCCCACTTCTTCTTCCAGGAGGCGGATCTGCCGCGTGATCACGGATGCTGCCGTGTTCAGACTGTCGGCGGCGGCGCGTATCGAGCCGTGCGTCAGCACTTCGTGGAAATACCGCAGGCGTCGCTGATTGAGTTCGCGCATCGGTTAAGTGTGATGACTGTTGCTTGAACGGCAACGATAGCAAACTTCAGTTGCTCTTGCTCGCTGGTTTTTGGCTGTCGAACATGACTCACCCCACGTACATGGAGAAAGCCCTTGTCCGCCATTCCTTCCACGCTCGTCGCTGAGCGGCATGCGAACCTCTATCGCAAGCTCAGCTGGCGCCTGTTGCCGTTCCTGCTGTTGTGCTACACGTTCGCGTACCTGGATCGCGTCAACATCGGTTTTGCCAAGCTGCAGATGCAGGCCGATCTGGGCTTCTCCGACGCCGTCTACGGCCTCGGCGCGGGCATCTTTTTCCTTGGCTACGTATTGTTCGAGATACCGAGCAATCTGCTGCTGCCCCGGATCGGGGCGCGCAAGACCATTAGCCGCATCATGGTGCTGTGGGGCATCACATCGGCAGCAATGCTATTTGTGCGCAACGAACCCATGTTCTATGCGATGCGCTTTCTGCTCGGCGTGTTCGAAGCGGGTTTCGCACCGGGCATGATTTTCTATCTCACGTACTGGTACGGCCGCTCGCGTATGGCGCAGGTGATGGCGATTGTCATGCTCGCCGGACCGATCGGCGGCATGTTCGGTGGCCCGCTCTCGACCTGGGTTATGACTTCGTTTTCCGGGGCCCACGGTCTCGACGGCTGGCAGTGGATGTTTCTCATCGAAGGCCTGCCATGTGTAATTCTGGGTGTGCTCGCGCTGTTCGTCCTGGACGACCGTCCCGCCGACGCAAGCTGGCTCAGCGACGACGAAAAGCACCTGCTAGCCTCTGAACTCGACACATCGGGCTCGCATCACTCGTTTGCGCAGGTCGCGAAGGACCCGCGCGTCTATCTGATGGCGGTGCCGTACTTCTGTTTTATCTGCGGCATCTATGCGGTGAGCTTCTGGCTGCCCTCGATCATCAAGGCGGCGGGCGTGAAGGACACGATGCAGATAGGTCTTTATTCCTCCATCCCCTATCTCGCCTCGGCCATTGCAATGACGCTGATAGGCCGCAGTTCGGACCGGCGTGGTGAGCGTCGCTATCACAGCGCGATCCCGGCGCTCATGGGCTCGGCGACACTCGCGCTTGCAACGTATTTCGGCGATCAACTCTCCGTTGCGCTCACTTGCATCACAATCGCCACGGCGATGATGTGGGTCGCCTACACGGTGTTCTGGGCGATGCCCTCCGAGTACCTCAAGGGTGACGCAGCATCGGGCGGCATTGCGCTCATCAACACCCTCGGGCTGACGGGCGGCTTTCTCAGCCCGACAATCATCGGCTGGGCGCAGACAGTCACAGGCAGCCTGCATGCCGGCCTATATGTGATGGTCGCCCTTCTCGCAATCGGCGCCTTGGTGCTGATCGCGATGCGTCCTGCGCGGGGCAGCTAACTCCCATTCATGCGCTTGGCGCGTTCAAACCAGAAAAATGAGGTTTTCACTTGTCCACCATTCTGATTGCTGGCTTCCAGCACGAAACCAACACGTTCGCGCCGTCGCGAGCCACCTATGAAAATTTCCAGCGCGGTGAAGGTTTTCCGCTAATGTCGCGCGGCGACGATGTGCTCGCGCTGCGCGAGGTGAACATTCCTGCAGGCGGCTTCATCCGTGCGGCCGAAGCGCAAGGGCATGTCCTCATGCCAGTCATCTGGGCGGGCGCGAGCCCCTCCGCGCATGTCACGCGCGACGCGTTCGAACGCATCGCCGGAGAGATCGTTGACGCGGCACGGTCGCACGTCTTCGACGCGGTGTATCTGGACCTTCATGGCGCGATGGTTGCCGAGCATGTCGACGACGGCGAGGGTGAATTGCTCGCACGGATGCGCGAAGCTGTCGGCCCGGATATGCCCATCGTCGCTTCGCTCGATCTGCATGCAAACGTCACCGAAGACATGCTGCGTCATGCAGATGCACTGGTCGCCTATCGCACCTATCCGCACGTCGATATGGCCGAGACAGGCGCGCGCGCCTTCGCGTTGCTCGAACGGCTGCTGGCAGGCGAGCGCCTGCAGCACGCGTCGCGGCGGCTGCCGTTCCTGATTCCGATCAACGGCATGTGCACGATGCTGGAGCCCTCGCGCGGCATGTACGCGAGCGTCGCGGCGCTCGAACAGGGTGCTGTCGTATCGGTGTCGTTCGCACCCGGCTTTCCAGCGGCGGACTTTCCCGAATGTGGTCCGGTGATCTGGGCCTATGGCAACGCACCCAAAGCCGCCCACGCAGCGGTGGATATGCTCTATCACCGCATGATCGACGAAGAAGCCGCGTGGCGCGTGCCCTTTCTTTCCCCCGATGACGCCGTGCGCGAAGCGATGCGGCTGTCCGCTGATGCATGCCGCCCGGTTGTCATCGCCGATACCCAGGACAACCCCGGCGCGGGCGGCGACGCGAACACCATGGAGATGCTGCACGCGCTCGTGCGCAATGGGGCGAAGGGCGCGGCGATCGGTCTGATCTACGATCCCGCCGCGGCGCTCGCTGCGCATCGTGCGGGGCTGGGCGCGCGGCTCGAATTGTCGTTGGGAGGACAGTCGCGCGTGCCGGGCGATCGGCCATTCGACGGTGCTTTTGAGGTCGTTGCATTGTCTGACGGACACCTGCGCTATGACGGCCCGATGATGAACGGCATGCAGGCCGAACTCGGCCCCGTGGCATGCCTGCGCGTCGATGACGTGCTGATCGCGGTAAGTTCTAGCAAAGCACAGATGCTCGACCGCAATCTGTATCGCGTGGCCGGCATCCAACCTGAGGACATGAAGATTCTCATCAACAAGAGTTCGGTGCATTTCCGTGCGGATTTCGAGCCGATTGCGGAGGCGATTCTCGTGGCAAAAGCGCCCGGCCCGATGACAGCGGATCCCGCCGATCTGCCATGGACACGGCTCGCGCCCGGAATCCGGACGAGCCCGGGGGGAGAAGCCTTTGCCGGTTAGCGTCAAGCGCAGCAATGTTGTCACTTCGCATCAGACGCAGTAAATCTGTCACTTCCCCGTTCGTTCCAGGCCATGAAGTCCGCTCGCAAGATGGTTCTTATGGTCGTTCTCTCGCGCAGGAAACTCCAACTCGTGCTGCACGTACTGATCGTCGCGCGCGGCCTCGTAAAGCCCTCAAGGCTCTGCCGCAGTGAGGTTACCGGGTCAAGCAGCGGCGATATGGACAAGACGCGGGGCTCGACGAGCGAAATAGCGATCGATATGGAGCGGCCGGAGCCTCTGGTGCCTGGCGAACCGTCACGCTTCGCTTCAGCCTGACATCGCAGCCGGTTGTCCTGGTTGCAGGGGAGAAGCTTCGTCTCGACATAGCCAGCGGCACCGATCTACTGCTTAGCGACGTAAGCCAGGATGACGACAGTTCGACATGTTCGTCCCGCCGTACTTCTCGCGCAACACCATTCACTATGATGAAGAGACCAATTTCGAGGTGACGCCGGTGAGTTCAGCGGGCACCCGGCGGCCGACGCGGCGGCTGGTGGTCTTTCATTAAGGACCAATGCGGGCCAGCGAGCGACCCTGTCGCCTGCTTATTGTTCACCACGCATCGAAAAACGCACTGCCTCGGTGCCGAAATGCCTCGTCTCCGTGCACTTGTCATCCATGTCGCGGCATTGGCCTTGCGGCTTCACCGTGCAAAGCCGTTTCTGCGTAGGGATTTTGCGATTCGCTTCACACCTGGCACGCACTTCGCTTAATAGGCAGCCAGAGTAGAAGCGGCTAGCGACCGGCGGATCTTGCCGGAAACGTGGGGCATTGCTCTTGGGGCGCACCGTGCGCCCGCGTCGATCTTCGTGTCGACGTTTGAACGGAACCGTCCGGTTTCGCCAACAAGGAGCGCGCGATGTATTGCCCGATTTCTCACGAACGATGTGTCTCACCGCCTGTGCAGTCGCCCAGCGGCGTGGGCATTCGTGCGCGCATCGCGCGATGCTCTTTGTTGGCTCTATCTCGGCGATTCCGTTCCACACCATCCAAACCATCCACATGTTGTGTGTCCTCACACGGAGTTTTGTCATGCGTGTTCTGAGCCCTTTGCATTTGCTGTCCCGCGTCTTCCGCTTGTTCGGTTCTCACCGCTCATTCGTTGCACGCAGCGTGTCTGCCGTGACGCTGACCGGTGGGCTGATTGCCGCGCCGTTTGCCCATGCTACGGATCACGTCACCTTGCTCACCAACTGGTATGCACAGGCCGAGCATGGCGGTTTCTATCAGGCAGTCGCGGCTGGTATCTATCAGAAGTACGGGCTCGATGTCACGATCAAGATGGGTGGCCCCCAAGTGAACGGCATGCAGTTGCTTGCCGGCGGTCAGGCTGATTTCATGCTCGGCTACGATTTTCAGACGCTATCGAGCGTTGAGGCAGGGATTCCGGTAACGACCGTTGCGGCGGCATTTCAGTACGATCCACAAGGCATCCTCACGCACGCTGACGTGTCGAGTCTCGCGGGGCTGAAAGATAAAACCATTCTGGTGGCCGGCTCGGGGCGCACCAGCTGGTGGCCCTGGCTCAAAGCGAAGTACGGATACGCGGACGCCCAATCGCGCCCGTATACCTTCAACCTGCAACCGTTCTTCGCGGACCCCAATGTGGCGATGCAGGCCTATCCGTCGTCGGAGACCTACCAGGCCGAACAGGCGCATGTTCCTGCGCATTTTTTCCTGTTCGCGGACGACGGCTATCCGCCGTACAACACGACCATCGTGACGATGCGCGACACGCTGAAGAATAAGCCCGATGTGGTGGCGCGCTTCGTGAAAGCGTCGATGGAAGGCTGGAAAAGCTATCTGAACGATCCGGCGCCGGGCAATGCGTTGATCAAGAAAGACAATCCGCAGATGACGGACGCGCAACTCGCGTATGGCGTCGCTCAATTGAAGAAGCTGAAGCTGGTTACAGGCGGTGACGCGGCAGCATTGGGCATTGGTGCGATGACCGACGCGCGCTGGAAGAAGACGTTTGAGTACATGGTCGGCGCGAAGCTGCTGAAGCCCGCTACTGACTACCACAGTGCGTACACGCTGCAGTTCATTCAAAACGCCAAGGTGATGCCCTAAGCGCAGGCTCATTATCACTTGACCACTCTTCTCTAATACCTCGGTGTATGACCGGGTGTTCCTTCCCCGCACACGCAGAGAACCGAAACATGCTGAAGGAGATTCGCGATGCTCGTCACCCGTCAAAGGGTTTTACGCCGCTTCTGGTACGCCATCATGCCGATGGCCAAACTCGATGAAGGTCCGCAACCGTTCACGCTGCTCGGCGAGCCGATCGTGCTTTGGAAAGGCGCGGGCGGCAAGCCGCATGCGTTGCGGGATCGCTGCTGTCATCGCACGGCAAGATTGTCGAAGGGCTTTGTCGATGGCGACGGCAACATTGCATGCGGCTATCACGGCTGGACCTATGACTGTTCCGGTCAATGCGTGAAGATTCCGCAGAACAACGGCACAGCGATTCCATCGCGCGCGGTAGTTCAGGCGTATCGCTGCGAAGAGCGCTACGGCTACGCGTGGGTCGCGCTCGACGAACCGTTGCAGCCTATCCCCGAGTTCCCCGAGGAAACTGCTCCCGGTTATCGCCGCATCCTGCAGTTTTACGAGCGCTGGGAAACGAGCCCACTGCGGATGATGGAAAACTCGTTCGACAATTCCCATTTCAGCTTCGTGCATAAGTCGAACTTCGGTCTCTTCGACAATCCGAAGCCGTCGAAATACGAATTCCGTCCTAACGAGTGGGGCTTCGAAGCGCAGACGCACGTTCCCGTGCGCAATCCGCCAGCGAGTCATCGCGTGACTGGCACGGTCGAGGAAGTCACCGAGCGGCATCTGACCAACCGCTGGTTCATGCCGTTTGCGCGGCGCTTTGGCTGCGTATATCCGGCAAGCGGCGTGCATCACATCATCTACAACTGCGCAACGCCGATCGACGATCGCACGCTGATGCTGTCGCAATGGCTCTACCGCAACGACAGCGAAGAGGCCTGTTCGACGCAGGAACTGATCGACTGGGACCGTCCCATCACCGACGAAGACCGCGACATTCTCGAAGCCACGGACTACGACGCCTGCATCGACGTCCGGCGCCAGCAGGAATGCCATATGGAATCGGATCAACCGGGGTTGCTGATGCGTCGCATGCTGCTGAAGCTACTGAACGATCACGGCGAGAGCGAAGTGTTTCGCGTCGAAACGGAGGCGTGACGATGGAAAGCATCAACAGGAATTCCGCTCGATCCGGCGAGCACGGCCAGCCTGAAATCATGCAGGCGGCCGAAGCGCCGTTGCTCGCCGTACAGCGCGTCGACAAGTGCTATCCGAACGGTACCGTCGCGCTCGAAGACGTGCGGCTCACCATCGCGCCCGGCGAGTTCGTCTCCCTGCTCGGACCATCGGGATGCGGCAAGAGCACGCTGCTGAAAATGTTCGCCGGCATCGAATCGCCGACGCATGGCCATCTGCGCTGGTGGGGGCAGCCGTTCGAAACGGTCGGCTCGCCGGGGCGCCGCATGTCGATGGTCTTTCAGGAAGCGACCCTGATGCCGTGGGCAACCGTGGCCGACAACGTGCGCTTGCCGCTCGATCTCGCGCAGGTTCCGCGCCGCGAGGCGGACGCGCGCGTTGCCGACGCATTGGCAGGCGTTGGCCTCGAGAAATTCGGCAAGGTGCTGCCGCGCGAGCTTTCCGGCGGTATGCAGATGCGCGCCTCGCTGGCGCGCGCGCTCGTCACCGAGCCGGATCTGCTGCTGCTCGATGAGCCGTTTGGGGCGCTCGACGAATTCACCCGCAACCGGCTCGACAGCGACCTGCGCGCATTGTGGCAGCGGCGCGGCATGACCGTGGTGTTCGTCACCCACAGCATTTATGAGGCGGTGTATCTGTCGAGCCGGGTTGTCGTGATGCAGGCGCGGCCAGGACGCATCATCGCCGGGGTGTCGATTGAAGGACCGCTCGAACGGGACGATGCGTACCGCGTGTCCGCCCCCTTCATGCAGGACTGCAAGACGCTCTCCGAGCTGATCACCGACGCGCACCGCGCATCGATTCCGACCGGGCAAACAGAGGTGCAATCATGACAGGCGAAGTGCTGCGGGCTCATCCCACTCAACGCGCGGCGGCCGCGAAAGCCCCCACACGAACGCCGATATTGCAGCGGCCGGGTGTTGCGAAGGCGATCGCGCCGTGGCTGGTCGGCATTGTGTTTCTGGCGCTGTGGCAGGGCTGGTGCGTGCTGTTCAAGGTGCCTGCGTATCTGGTGCCGTCGCCGGTGGCGATTGTCGGGCAACTGATCCAGGATGCGCCGTTGCTGTTCGGCAGCCTGCTGATGACCCTGAAGATCACGTTGCTGGCCTTCGCGCTCGCCACGGTGTTAGGCGTAGTGATTGCGCTGCTGTTCGTGCAAAGCCCGTTGATCGAAGCGAGCCTGTTTCCGTATGCCATCCTGCTGCAGGTCACGCCGGTGGTAGCGATCGCACCGCTGATCATCATCTGGGTGAAGGACACAACTGTCGCGCTCGTGGTGTGCGCGACGTTGGTCGCACTGTTTCCGATCATCTCGAACACGGCGCTCGGACTGCGTAGCGTGAATCCCGGTCTCATCAATCTGTTCAGGATCAACCGTGCCACGCGTTGGCAAACGTTGATGCGGCTACGCATACCTAGCGCGTTGCCGTATTTCTTCGGAGGACTGCGCATTTCCAGCGGTCTGTCGCTGATCGGCGCGGTGGTCGCCGAATTTGTCGCCGGCACAGGCGGAAGCGGTGCGGGGCTGGCTTATCAGATCCTCCAGGCAGGCTTCCAGCTCAACATTCCACGGCTTTTCGCCGCTTTGCTTCTGATAACGGTAACGGGCGTTCTACTGTTCGGCATCACCGCGTGGGTGTCGCGTATCGGGTTGCGCGGATGGCACGAGAGTCAACTTTGATTCGCTTTCGCTCCACGCACTACGCTCCTCGTCTACTTATCGTTCAAACCCTATGCAAACTAACGAAACGCAAGGCTCTATCCTGATCCGCAATGCCGCTGCCATCATGACCGGCGGCAGTGGCGACGCGACCGATCCCGCGCGCGTGAGCGGCCCGGATATCCGCATTCGCGGCGAGACGATCGAAGCGATTGGCGCACTGTCCCCGCGCCCAGGCGAGGCGATTGTCGATGCAACCGATTGCGTGATCTACCCGGCGTGGGTCAACACGCATCATCATCTGTTCCAGTCGCTGCTCAAGGGCGATAGGGCCGGTCTGGACGCCACGCTCACGCCCTGGCTCGCGGCGACGCCGTATCGCTTTCGCGCGCTCTTCGACGAGCAGCGCTTTCGTCTTGCGGCGCGCATCGGTCTGATCGAACTGGCGCGTTCCGGTTGCGCGACTGTCGCCGACCACAACTACGTTTATTACCCGGACATGCCGTTCGACAGCTCGGCCATCCTGTTCGAAGAAGCGGAAAAGCTCGGTCTGCGATTTGTTCTGCTGCGTGGCGGTGCCACGCAAACGCGGCAACTCGAAGCGGATCTGCCGACCGCGCTACGCCCCGAAACGCTGGACGCTTACATCGGTGATATCGAACGTCTTGCCGCCACATATCACGATGCTTCGCCACGGGCGATGCAGCGTGTCGTAATGGCACCTACTACGGTGCTGTATTCGATCTCGCCCACGCAGATGCGCGAGAGCGCGGCGGTGGCGCGCCGTCTCGGGCTGCGTCTGCACAGTCACCTCTCCGAGACAGTGGGCTACCAGGATAGCGCGCACGATCTTTACCGGCGTTCGCCGGTTGCGTTCTGCGGCGAGCACGACTGGCTCGGCAGCGACGTCTGGTACGCGCATCTCGTGAAGGTCGATGCCGACGAAATCGCTATGCTCGCGCAAACGGGTACAGGAGTCGCCCATTGTCCGCAAAGCAACGGTCGCCTTGGCAGCGGCATTTGCCCGGTTCGGGAGATGGCGGATGCGGGTGTGCCGGTGTCGATCGGCGTTGACGGCGCTGCGTCCAACGAAGCCGCCGACATGATTTCAGAAGTACACATGACGTGGCTCGCGCAACGCGCTCGGCTCGGAATGGCGGCCACACCGCAATTTCGCGGCGGCAGTTTCGAAGGCGGCGCGCATGCGGCGAGCGTGGAAGACGTCATTCATTGGGGCACCGCGGGCGGCGCGCAGATCACGGGCCTCGACGAAGTGGGCAAAATCGCGCCGGGATACTCCGCGGATATCGCCATCTATCGCCTCGACGACCCGCGTTACTTCGGCCTGCATGATCCGGCCATTGGACCGGTGGCCTCCGGTGGGCGGCCGTCTTTGGCCGCGCTGTTTTCGGCGGGGCGGCAGGTGGTCCGCAATGACGAGATCGACGGCGTGGACCTCGCGCAGCTAGGGCGCGAGGCGAGGGCGGCGGTCAAGGCCTTGCTCGCCGAGGTGGATGGCTGAGCGCTGGTTCGGTATTACGCAGTTGATTGGCGAGCGGGGTCGTCTCACCGATGAATCGGTGTGGTCATGTCGCGCGCCGTCTGGATGGCTATGGGCCGGCGCATCTGCGTGTGGTCGAGCCGGGTGTGCGCGGTAATGATGACATCGCCGCAGTGGCGTCGGCGGTATCGGCGAAGGACTTGCGGCGCGTGTTCAAAGGTACGCTCATCGCGGCGGGCGGCTTCACTGCGGATAGTGCGCATCGCATGATCGAAGCAGCTGACGCCGATCTCGTCGCATTGGGGCGCCTGTTTATCTCCAATCCGGATCTGCCCGAGCGACTGCGCGCCGGGGCGCCGCTGAACCGTTACGACCGCTCGACGTTCTATGGCGGCGATGCGCGCGGCTACACCGATTATTTATTCCACAGCGCAGCGCCGGTTATGTGAGCGGGACTGCGCGCATAGCTAACGGCCCCACCGCAGGATCGCCTGCGGCGGGGCCGTTTAGCTTTTGTGGATGTTTGCGTGAATTCAGATGGCAAAGACGGATCACCAGCAATTTCATCGGCCACATGCTCTGACGCGCTAGACTTCCGCCTGAACACATCTTATCCCCGACACGGACTTCACGGTCCTTCAAGGAGAAGCAGCGGCATGGACCGGATGGCAGCAATGGAAACGTATGTCAGCGTAGTGGAGGCGGGCTCGTTCTCGGCAGCCGCAAAACGGCTCAAACTCGGGCAACCGGCCGTCTCGAAGTCGATTGCGCAACTCGAAGAGCGACTCGGCGTGAGGCTCCTCTTGCGCTCGACACGCGGACTGACGCCCACCGATGCGGGACAGCGCTTCTATGAGCACGCAAGGCGTGCAATCGAAGAAGCGGACCTTGCAGAACATCTCGCGCGCGACGCGTCTACCGGATTGTCCGGCGTGCTGCGCATCAGCGCCGCCGTGACCTTCGCGCGGCTGCATATCCTCCCTGCGCTCAAGACGTTTCTCGATCGGCACCCTGATTTGCAGATCGATATCGTGCTGGACGATCGCTCCATCGATCTGCTCGAAAAAGGCGTGGACGTTGCCCTGCGCATGGGATCGCTCGACGATTCGACGATGACCGCACGCCGCATTGCGCAAAGCCGCCGGCTGGTTGTCGGCACGCCCGCGTATTTCGCCGAAGCGGGCGTGCCGACAACGCCTGCGGACCTCAGTCAGCATCAGGTGATCGTGTATTCGTTGCGAGGCGGCGGCGAATCGTGGGCGTTCAGCCAGCACGGCAAGGAAGTGGCGGTGGTCGTGTCCGGGCGCGTCAGCGTGAGCGCCGCCGAAGGCATGCGTACCACGGTGCTCGGTGGACTGGGCCTTGCGATCGCGTCGGAATGGATGTTCTCGCCGGAACTTGCCCAAGGCACGGTTCAGGCGGTATTGACCGACTGGGAATTGCCCCCGATCGACCTGTGGGCGGTCTTCCCGGCCGGACGTCTGGTGAGTGCGAAGGCGCGAGCGTTCGTCGCGTTCGTGGAAGAGATACTCGGCGCCGCTGGCAGCAGCAACGGCGGCACTTCCTCAGAAAGCGAGCTTGCCGATTGACGCTCCGCCGTCGACATAGAGTGTCTGACCGGTCATGAAAGCGGCCGCCTCAGAAAGCAGAAATTCGATGGTCGCGGCAATCTCATGAGGCTGGCCCAAGCGACCCATGGGCACTGCGGACAGATAGCGCTTTTTCACCCTCGCTCCCCGGCGGATTGTTCGCGCGAAACAGCACGGTTTCGGTCGGACCCGGCGCGACGGCATTCACCGTGATGCCCGTGCCGGCCAGTTCCAGCGCCCACGAACGCGCAAAACTCACCAGCGCTGCTTTGGCCGCTGCATAGGCCGTGCGCTGCGTCATGCCGAGAATCGTCAGGCTGGAAATGTTCACGACGCGTCCCCAGCCGTGTGCCCGCATACCGGGAAGCAGCGCCTGTACGGTCTGCACGGCAGGATGCAGATTCAGCGCGAGAACGTCGTCGAGATCGTTGAGTGCGATTTCACCCAGACGCTGCGGCCTGACTAGCGCGACGTTGTTCACCACGCCATCGAATGCATGACGACGCACCAGATCATCGAGCACCGCACCCGTTGCGCAACGGTCGGCCAGATCGACGCGGACCAGTTCGCCCGGGAAATCGCATGCTTCGCGCGCGAGACCCACCACATGGTGGCCGTCGGCAATCAGCCGTTCTGTCAACGCAAGGCCAATGCCCTTGGTCGCGCCGGTTACGAGAAATGTACGCTGTGTCATCAAATGTCCTTTACTAACCGGAAAGAATCGAAAAGCCGCAACGGGTTCTCCGGCGCGGCGTGGTGATTGCCGAGCGTTGAGCGGAAAGGCTCAGGCGTTGGCCTTCGCTTTTTCCAGAACCGTGAACATGTCCGACGGGTCGGGACGACGCGTGTAGTCCGGGTTGACCTCAGAATAGAGCACGATGCCATCCTGTCCGATGACGTAGCGCGCGGGCATTGGCAAGGTCCAGCTCGGGTCGTTATTGAACGCCGGCAGATCGTTCTTCAGGTTCTTGTACAGCTCGACCAGATAGTCGGGCAACGCGAAACGCAGGCCAAAATTGGCGCCCGTCTGACCGTTCACGTCGCTCAGCACCGGAAAACCTAGTTCGTTGGTGCGCACCGACTTGCGGCTATTGACCGGCGTTTGCGGCGAGATCGCCACGACGTTCGCGCCGTAGGCCTGAATCGCCGGCAGCACTTCGTTGATCGCCTGCAGCTCAATATTGCAGTACGGGCACCAGACGCCGCGGTAGAACGTCACCACCAGCGGGCCCTTCACCAGCAACGCAGCGGAAGACACGTCATTGCCATCCTGATCTTTCAGGTTGAAATGCGGTGCGCGGTCGCCGGCTTTGATCGCGCGGCCTGCCTGCCCGCTCGCAATCAGCTCTGCCGTGGCGCGTTCCATCACCGGATGAATCTCCGGCGGCGCGCTGAATGGCGGCTTGCCGGCTTTGAAGTCGGCCCGGAATGCGTCGAGTTTGTCTTGCAGTGACATGAGTGTTCTCCGTCGAGAGGAATAGAGGAATTGAGAAACTAACGAGTCGGTGGATTCAGGCCGCCGCCCGACGTGCGGGCCAACGTAGCGTTGGAGTAAGCGTTTTTATGGCGGTCGAACGTGGACATCGCGGTTCCTCGGGGCATTTCGGCATGGAACTGGACGGGAGCCACGTGGGCTCCCGCAAACGACTTAGGCGGCGACAGCGACCGGTTTGGTCCACTCGTTACCGGCCATGAAGCCGTCGAGTTCAGTGTGGACGATGTGGTTGGTGTAGTTGCTCATCACCTTGGTTGCCACGCCCAGGATTACTTCGAGGACGTTCTTACGGGTGTAGCCAGCGGCGAGGAACGCGTCGACATCGGCGTCCGGCACGAAGCCACGCTCACGCACCACGAGCGTCGCGAAGCGATGCAGCGCTTCGAGCTTTGCATCCGGCAGCGGCGTGCCGGCGCGCAGCGCGGCGATCACGCCTGCGTCCATCTTGATCATCTTTGCCAGCGTGCTGTGACCGGCCATGCAGTAGTGGCAGTTGTTCTCGAAGTTCGAGGTCAGGTAGACGACCTGCTGTTCGTGTGGAGTCAGCGTGCTCTTCGAGAACAGGTCCCACAGCGCCGAGTAACCGGCCAGCAGCGCGGGCGATTCCGCCATATGCGCCTGCAGGTTGGGGACAAAGCCGAAGGCGCGCTTCGTGTCTTCGAGGCTGGCCTTCGAGGCGGCCGGTGCGTTATCGATCGTGTAGGTTTGGAAGTTGCTCATCGTTTTGCTCCTGTTGGTTGATGGTGAGCAAATGATGAAGGTCAGCGCCTTTTCGAAGAAGGCAGGCGCCATCGATAACAGTCATTCCTGGGAGGCATAAAGCGAGGAGGGCATTGAACTGGACGAGCCGGAGAACGCTGAGAGTCCCCGTGCCGGGATGAATTCGTTGAGGGCTGGTCGAAACGCAGGCTTCACGAGCGCGCGTTCGGTCAGCATTGCGCGTGCGGCGGGCCAATACACGTATGGCGCGTGGACCGGCGGTCTCGGCTATTCGCGTACCGAATACACACCCGATGGCGCGTCGCTCTTCACCAGCAGCGCGCGGTTCAACAGCGGCTCGGTGTTCATGAACTATCAGGCAAATCCGGCACTGCGGCTCGGAGTCGGCTATCACTACACGTGGCTGAGCGGCGCGGATGCGGCGCACTATAACCAGGTCAACGCCGGCGCGGATTACCTCGTGTCGAAGCGCACCGATATCTACGCGATCGCGGCATTCCAACGCGCGTCGGGATCGACGCTCAATGCCGCAGGGGAGAGCGTGGCAGCGCAGGCCGTGATCGGCGATTACGGCCTGAATTCGGGCTCCAATACACAGACACTTGTGTCGGTTGGGGTGCGTCATCGGTTCTAGGAGGGATAACCCGTGCGAGGCGTCAAGATATCGGCGACCTCGTACAGGATATTGTTACGTGCATTCGCCGGTTGTGGGTAGCTGGGTGTGGCCGAATGCGACCCGGAATTTAATCACCAGCGCATCCTGTCGTCGATACCTTCAGTTTTCACCACACACCATCGTCGGGAAGGCTTTGCAACGTGGTAGCGTTGCAGTGCCGATGCATCTATCGCTGGCAGTCAGCGCGCGCGGTGCGGCTGACCGACCGACGAGGGACGGCCGTTAGGACGGCATTCGAACGTCTGCGCCGCGCCGATCCGTGAGGAGCCAGGCATCGCTAACCGTGGGTCGCCAAGCGGCGCAATGTTCGTTCCTCTTACTTAAGCGATGCCCGCACGCGCCTCACATTGCCGACGCCTGATCAGGCAATCGTCGGAACGGGCGAGAACATGCATGGACAAGTAGCGCTACCACGCCGATCATAGTCCTCGACGGCACAGCAGAGTTCTAACGATGACGGACGATCTGACGACATGGCTGGTGCAAATTGGCCTCGGTGGGCACGCCACGAAGTTTGCATCGCAAGGGATCGACTGGGATGTGCTCGGCGACCTGTCCGAGGGCGATTTAAAGGAGCTCGGCCTGACGCTCGGCGACCGCAAGCGGCTCGCGAAAGGGCTTGCGGCGCTGAGCGAATCCCACGCGCGATCGCTCGACCGCGCGAAGGAGCGAGCAGACTTGCCTGCGCTGGCTGCGCGCGCAACCGTCGAGGCCGAGAGGCGGCAACTCACCGTGATGTTCGTCGACCTCATCGATTCCACCGCTCTCGCGGAGCGATTCGATCCCGAGGACATGCGACGCCTGCTAGGGATCTATCATCAAGTCTGTGCAAGCGTGATCGAAGTTCATGAAGGTCACATCGCGCTTTACATCGGTGACGGCCTGCTCGTTTACTTCGGCTACCCGAACGCGCACGAAGACGATGCCGTGCGCGCGGTACTCTCCGCTCTCGCTGTCGTTTCGGCGCTTCGAGAGGCCAACGATCGCATCGAAGTCGAGCACGGCGTACGCCTGCAGATGCGTATCGGGATCGAGACGGGACTTGTCGTCGCCGGCGCGATCGGCGCTGGGTCCACGCGGGACCGCCAGGCGATCGTCGGAGAGGCGCCAATCATCGCCGCAAGGCTGCAGTCGGTCGCTCCGCCCGACGCGATCGTCGTGGGCCCGGCCACCCAGCGGCTGATCGAAGGATCGTTCGTGCTCGAAGACCTTGGTTGGCAAGAGCTTAAAGGGATCGCTGGCCCGGTTCGAGTCCAACGCGTGCTGGCGCAAACGGATGCGATCGACCGCTTCGAAATCAGGGCGGTCTGCGGCATCACGCCGCTCATCGGCCGAGCCGCGGAACTCGACATGATCCGGCAACGCTGGAAGCAGAGCGTCGACGGCGAAATGCGCTGCGTGGTGTTGAGCGGCGAGCCGGGTATCGGAAAATCTCGTGTGCTGCGGGCATTCGGCGACGGCATCAGTGGCGACAACCATGCGGTCGTTTCGCTCCAATGTTCCTCGTACTATTGCAACAGCCCTTTCTGGCCGGTATTGCGCTGGCTTCGGCGCAGCTTTGGCCTCGGTCCCGACGCGCCCGACTCGTCGGATCTTGAACGGCTGGAGGCCGGAATTGCAAGACTCCGACTCGATGCCGACGAGACGCTTCTCGTGCTGACGACCTTGCTCGGAATCCCGGCGGGCGCGCGCCATCCGGCAATCGATGCCTCGTCCCCGTCCTTCAAACGCCGGACGCTCGACGTGCTCGTCGCCATCATCGAAAAGTCGACGCGAATTCAGCCGGTGCTCGTCATCGTCGAGGACGCGCACTGGATCGATCCGTCATCCCTCGAGTTCGTTCGGCTGGTGCTCGAGCGGCTCGTGGCCGCCTCGCTGCTGCTATTGCTCACGGCGCGGCCCGAGTTCGAACCGGGATGGACTTACCCTCATCTCGTACGGGTCAACCTCGATCGGCTCTCGCGCCGCGATTGCATTGCGATGATCGAAAGGCTGACCAATGGAAAGCGGCTGCCGCGTTTCGTAGTCGATCAGATCGTCTCCAAAACGGACGGCGTACCGCTCTTCGTCGAGGAACTGACAAAGACCGTTCTCCAAGGCGAATTGCTGGAGGATGCCGGCACGCGCTACGAGTTGAAAGGAACGCCGCAGACGATTGCGATCCCAGACACGCTACAGGGCTCGCTACTATCGCGGCTCGACCGGCTCGAGCCAGCCGTGAAGGAAACCGCCCAGATCGCGGCCACGGTGGGGCGGGAGTTCGGCAGGAAACTGCTTGGCCTGATCGCGTCGAGGTCGGAGAACGATCTGCAGGAAACGCTAGACCGTCTGATCGCAGCCGAAATTATCCTCCCCGTTTCGGGTAACCCCGCGGAGGGAGACGTGTATCTGTTCCGGCACGCGTTGATCCAGGAGATCGCCTACCAATCCCTGTTGCTTGCGCGCCGCCGCCAATACCACGCGCTGATCGCCACTGCTCTGGAGGAGCATTATCCGGAAATCGTCAATCGGCAGCCCGAATTGATCGCTCAGAACTTCGCTGCGGCCGACCTGCCAGATCGCGCAATCGGCTACTGGCAGCGTGCCGCGGAGCAGGCCCTTGCCGGCGCAGCCTACGACGAGGCTATCGCTCACGTGCAGCGCGGGCTTGAACTGATAAGCCGATGTTCCTATAGTGGTCAGGATCGGGCAGCCCACCTGGTGCCTCTGCTGCTGACAAGAGGCGGAGCGGAACTCCGGTTAGCCCGGCGCGAGGCGATAGTGACCTTCCGGCAGGCCGCGCAAATTGCTCGCGAGCAGAACTTGCCGTCGTTTCTTGTGCAGGCGGCGTTGGGTTTCGACACCGCCGAGACGTTCCTCGAAGGCTCCGGCAAAGCATCGCTTTCCTTGCTGGAAGAGGCGCTCGGCTTGATCGGCGCCGAGGAGTCCGTCGAGCGCTCTCGCCTGTTGAGTCGTCTGGTCCGCACCGTCCACATGACCGGTGCAGGTGAACAAGCCGACGAACTGGTTCTTGAGGCTGTCGCTCTAGCCAGACGTCTGAACGACCTGCCGAGCTTGTTCGACGCATTGGCGTGCGACATGATGCATATCGGAGCTCGCCCTCTGCCTGCGGACAAGTTCCCGGAGCGTGCAAGCGCGTTACAGGAGTTGAGCCAGATCGCAGAAGATCTCGGTGATGCGCACACCATAGGTCACGCATGCGCTCGCTGTCTCGCCGGCTACCTGGAGATCGGCGCGGTGGAACGCTTCGAGAGCGCTCTGGAAAGATATCGGCAGATTGCCACCAGTGGACAGCATTTCGTCGACAAGTGGTGCGTGACGGGTGCGCAGGCGATGCGGGCCATACTCGTCGGGGACTTCGCCGTGGCGGAGCACAAGGCGCGAGAGTCGTTGCAAATGGCGCAGAGTGTCGATGCGAAACTCGCAACGGGGGTCTACGGCATGCAGATGTTTTCGATACGCCGCGAACAAGGCCGGCTCGCCGAGGTCGCGCCGCTCTTCAAGCGGTTCGTCGACGAGCATTCCGAAGATGCTGTGTGGCGTCCGGGGCTCATGTTGATCTGCAGCGATCTCGGCTTCGAAGCGCAGGCCCGCGACAATCTCGATCGGCTTGCGGAATCGGAATCCAGCATCCCCGTAGACAGCAAGCGGCTCGTCACGTTGACGTATGTGGCGGAAGTCGCTGCGCGGCTCCGGGACGTCGGGCACGCCGAACAAATATATGCCCTTCTCCTGCCGTTCCGGGACCAGGTTGTCACCGTTCCTGTGTTTACGCTGTGCTGCGGATCGGCGGCACGGCATCTCGGCATGCTCGCCGGCGCTCTTGGCGATTGGTCCGCCGCCGAAGAGCATTTCGAATACGCGCTGTGCATGGATGAGCGCTTGCGAGCGTCGCCCTGGCTGGCGCATAGCCGGCACGAATTCGCCCTCATGCTGGCAGCACGCAATCGCATCGAAGACAGAGCACGAGCGCAAGACCTGCTCGCCGCGGCGGCCGCCGCGGCGAACGAACTGAAGATGTTTGCCCTCGTGGAGCGCATCCGTGCCGCTCGGACAAGCACAGGGCTCAGAAACTAGTACCCGGCTGCAGGTTGCGAGGCGCAGCGATGCAGCCACTACTCAAGGAGGATCCGATGCCACGTTTTATGATTGAACGAAATTTTGCGGAACAGTTGGAGGTCACCGGCGCAAGTGCGGGTGCCGTGAAACTGATCAACGACGAGGAGGGCGTCGAGTGGCTCTTTTCGTTTCTCAGTGCGGACAAGAAGAAGACTTATTGCCTATACGAGGCGCCCAACGCCGACGCCATCCGCGCTGCGGCACGCCGGGCGAACCTGCCTGCCGATGTGATCATCGAGGTGAGCGACTTGCGGCCAGAAATGTTCAATTAAGGGCAGGGGCGCGAATGGCACCGTCGTGTCGCGAGGGCGATGCAACGACAGGGGCGCCGCCCATGTTATCGAGCAACGGCAACAACGCTGGAGCGGGTGACTCGGGCCATAACAAGACAGCCGGGACAATTCGCCTTAAGGCCAGACACCGCCCGGACGGCGGGATTGTTCGCTGAATGCGCACATCATGAGCGGGTCTTTGCTCCTGTCGTTCGCAGTTGAGCGAACCGAATCGATGGAATGCAGCGGGCAACGCCTCCGCTACGAGGCAAGCGCAGCGTCTACCGCAGGCAGATAGCTGCCGTATCCCGCTTCCACGAGGTCCGCGCGTACACGCTCGAGTTCGCGCCGCGTTCCTTCGCCAGAATGGTCATGCTGCGCACGAGCGAGGGCGCGCCCGCGCCTCACGAACAGTTCTGCCCAGGGCAGCGGCTCGACGCGGGTATAGTCTTCGAGGGCAGCGGCGTAGTGCAATACGCCGGCAGCGTCACCGGCGGACAACATCGCTTCGATCGCATCGCGGTAGAACCACAGATGATTGTGCCCGACCGCACCGCGCCGCAACATGTCGGCGCCTTCGGCGAGCAGACGTGTGCGCTCATCGTCGTCCTCGACGGCGCGGCTTAGTGCGCCGACGGCCTTGGGGGCGCTGAACTGCGTTCCCACCTCGGAGCAAATCGCCAGCGCTTCGCGCAGCAATTCGGCGGCCTCTCGCCGATGCCCGCTGTCGAGCAGCCCGCGCGCTCGCATTTCCATGTTCTGTGCTTCGAAGCGGCGAGCGCCCAGTTGACGGATGATCCGCATCTCGCGCTCGAGATGAGCGAGCGTAGCCGGCATGTCACCCATTTCGTAGCAGGCAAACACGCCCAACGTTTCGCACAGCATCTGCGCACGCGGCTGGCTGACCAGCGCTGCGGCGCGCGCGGCGGCGCTTACGTCCTCGCGCGCCGCGCATGCCTCGTTGAGGAAGATCCTGCTGAAGCCGGCCATCGAACGATTGGCGACCTCGATGCGGCCGAAACCGTGCTCACGGCTCAACGCGACGCACAGGCTGAAGTGCTCGAAGGCGGTGCGCATGCGCCCTTGCGCGTAGGCCGCATCCGCGAGGCCGCCGAGTGCGCGCGCTTCCGCTTCAGGCAGGCCGAGCCGCCGTGCATAGGCGAGCCCGCGCTCGTGCTCGGCGCGGCAATCCTCGATCCTGCCAAGCGGAAAGAGGATGTTGCCGCGCAAGTGATGCAGGCGTGCGAGTTCGGGCACCATGCCCAGACGCTCGGCCACCTGCTGCGCGGCGTCGAGCAGCGGGAGGGCTTCGGCGAGGCCTTCGCATACCCGCAGACCTTCGGCGAGCCCGAGTTGCGACTGACAGAGATCGGCTTCATTCGGCGCAGCGGCCACGGCCGCACGGTACGTCGCGATCGACCCGGCAATGTCGCCGAGGTCTCGTTGGAGTTCGCCCTTGAAGCAGGTCAGCGCGTAGCGATCGATATCCCTTTGTGCGATTTGCAGGCCTCGCTCGACTAGCCGGAATGCCGCCTCGGTGAAGTACGCCGCGCGTTGTGCGAGCGCGGCGTCGAGGTAGGCCGGCGGCGCCCGCTCGTCCTCGGCGCGATCGAGATGCTGGGCGCGCAGCACCGGGTCGGACGCTGCAAACCAGTCGGCCGCGAGGCGGTGCAACTCGCGCCGGCGTGCCCGCAGCAGCGTCGAGTAGGCGCTCTGCTGGATGAGCGCGTGGGCAAACAGGAAATCTTCGCCTTCCGGCAAGACGAGCGCATTGCGGACGAGCCCGTGACAGACGTAGTCCGGTGTATCGATCAGCCGGCGCAGCAAGGCGAGGCCAAAGCGCTGTCCGATGACTGCGGCGGCCTGGAACGCCTCGCGGTCGCGCGCAGTCAGCCGGTCCATGCGCGCCAGTACGAGGCTCTGGATAGTGGCGGGGACCGCTTCCTCGCTGCCTTCCTCGGCGTTACGCAGGAGTTGTTCGAGGAACAGCGGATTGCCGCCGGCTCGTTCGATGCAGGCACGCGCGACACGCCCGCTTGCATCGATAAAGCTGCCGGCAAGGTTCAGCGCCTCCTCGCTGCGCAGCGGGCCAAGATCGATCGTGGCAAAGGGCGTGCCGCGGCAACTGGCTCGCCATGCCGTGTCGAGCGGATCGCCGTCCACGCGCGAAGTCATCACGAGCAGGCCCGGACCGTTCGCGATCGCCGCGGCGAAGGCGGCCAGATAACCGAGCACCTGCGGGTCGGCCCAATGAAGGTCTTCCACGGCAATCAAGGTTGGCCCGTGCCGGCAGACATCCTCCGTGATCGCTGCCGCGACCGTGCGCTTGCCGCGCGCGCGTGCAGCATTGTCCATCGCATCGTAAAGCGTGCGCCCTTCACCGGTTTGCGTGAGGCCGAGGATGTCGTGGAGAAACATGAGCTGCTCGGGGCCGATGGCCCCGGAGGCCGCAACCCGTCCGGCGGCAGCGCGCCGTTCATCGACGCCGGCCGCCGGCGCGAGGCCCACCAGGCTGCCGACAATGGCGCGGATGGGATCTTGGCCTTTCCCCACGCCGAAATCAAGCACGAGGCCGCGGTGGCACGCAAAGCCCAGCGTTTCGACGAAGCGGCGCATTTCGTCGACGAGCCGCGTCTTGCCGATGCCCGCCTCGCCGCGGACATAGACGACGTGGCCGGCCCGCTGCTCGAGGCACGCGCGGGCGAGGCCCTTGAACTGCTCAAGTTCAGCCTTGCGGCCGACGAAAACACTTCGGCTTGGGATGACGGTTTCACCGGCGAGACAGCGCAGACGCCACACGTGCACCGGCGAATCAATTCCCTTGAAGCGCATCGCGCCGGCGGCGTCGCTTATCACGCATTGACCGAGTGCGCGATGCGCGCCATCGGAGAGCAGAGTTTCGCCAGGGCCGGCGGCGGCAACTAGCCGGGCCGCCAGGTTCACGGACTCGCCAAGCACGGTGTAGTCCCGAACGTCCGCGCGCTCGAACGGACCCGCGACTACCTCGCCGCTGGCAATGCCCACATGCGCTCTCAGCGGAAGCGACACCTGCTCGGCCAGTCCGTTAAGTGCCTCATGAATTTCCAACGCGGCACGCGCCGCGCGAAGCGGATCGGTATCGTGCGCGCGCGGTGCGCCGAAGATGGCCATTACGGCATCGCCGATGTGCTTGTCAATCGTACCGCCGTAGCCGAGCACGATCCCATCGACGAGCGCGGTGTAACGAGCGGTCAATTCGCGTAACTCTTCAGGATCAAGTGTTTGCGACAGCGCCGTGAAGCCACACAGATCGGCGAAGAGAACGGTGACTTGCCGGCGCTCGCTCGCAGGCGCATTCGCGGCAGGCGGCGCTGCGCACATGGCGACACGCTGATCGGCAATGGCCGCGAGTAGGCGCTTGCGGTGGCCGAGCGAGAGGACGCCGAGTTCTTTGAGGTCCGCGTCGTCGAGTTGTTCCAGCATCGTGAAATCGATGTCGTTCCCGGCAAATGCGGGTATGTATTGTTCAAGTCCCAATCCATGCAGCCACTGATCGATATCCATCGCCGCCGCCAATCCGATGCGTTCGAATTTACTCCGCGCCGCTCATTGCCGCTCATTGCCGCGCAGGTTATCGAACCCTATGCCCGGACCGGGCCGTGTTGGACCCACGGATCATACGAAACGACGCCCCTTCCGTTGCCGGGCTGCGACGGGCGCAACAGTCAGATACTCTCGTTGAAATTATTCCCGATCAAACACAGTGTACGTCCAGCGCGAAGAAGACGGATAGCGTTCATGAGCGACGCGGTGGGTGCAGATTCCGCCAGCCGCGTGCCATCGCGCCGCGGTGCGTTTGACACTGGTTGCGGCCACGGCGGATACTGCACGACGAGTCGGGCACGTTGTCCCGCGAAGAGGCGAGCGCGACGTGCGGTCGTTCGTCATCCGAAAGGATAGGTGATGTTCGAACACGGCGCCGCCGCGGCGCGGCGCGCGAACCGCACGGCCCAGGCGAGACTGCATCCGCTCTCATGGGGAAATACTGTGAAGCCAGCTATGTCAGGTTCCTCACCCGGTCCCAGCTCCCGGCTACGCATTCGGGGCTTGGCCGGAGATCTGACGGCCGGCATGGTGTCGATGCTGGTCATGCTCTGCTATGCAATGAGCCTCGGTACCATGATCTTTAGCGCGGATCTCGCCCGTTACGCCGGGCTTGGGGTGCCCACCGCCCTCATCAGTTGCGTAGTGACGGCACTCGTGATCGCCTTGATGAGTTCGATGCGCGTGAACATCGCCGGACCCGACGGCAACGCGACAGCGTTTCTTGCCGGTGTGGCGGCCGGCGTCGCGAGCAGCGTGCGGGCTGACGGCGGAACACCCCAAACAATCTTGCTGACGGTGTTGATCGCCATCGCGTTGTGTTCGGTGGTGACGGGCGTCATTCTGTATGCGCTCGGGTCGTCCAGGCGCGGCCGTTCCCTGCAATTCCTGCCTTACCCGGTTGTAGGCGGCTTCCTTGCCGGGACTGGCTACCTCCTGCTGGCCGGCGCGTTTCGGGTCGTGACCGGCGAGCCCATGAACTGGCACACCTCGGCGCTGGTGATGCACCTGAACTGGCAGGTCTGGACACCGGCTTTATTCGTGTGCGCGTCAGCCACGCTTCTGTCGCGCACCTGGAAACACGCTGCGGCATTGCCCATCACGCTTGCACTCGGCGTCGCTCTGTTTTACGTGCTCCTCTTTGCGGCCGGCCTGTCGATCGACGACGCCCGCGACACGCGATTGTTGCTTCCGCGCGTGGCGCCGCACGCCATGCGAATTCCCGAGTTGCATTTGCCGGCATCGCTCATGCACGGCGGGGTCGACTGGTCGGCAATCGGTGCGCACTTGCCGGAGACCCTCGTCGTTACGTCGATTTCGGCGATTTCGATCCTGATGAATTCGACTGCGATAGGCGCAGCCACGGGTGAAGATATCGATCTGAACCGCGAGATGCGTGCGGCAGGCATCGCCAACATCGCGAGCGGGATGTTAGGCGGAATGGTCGGCTACCAGTCGTTCAATCGATCGATGCTCAATGCACGCGCTGGCGCGACAAGTCGTCTGGCCGGCGTATTCGCTGCCCTTGCTTGCCTGTTCGTGCTGGCCGTCTCACCGGATCTGGTGGCGCTATTCCCGGTGCCCGTGCTGGTCGGATTGCAGCTCTTCATGGGAGTGCGTCTGTTGATCCAGTGGCTGGTCGGTGCTTTTCGCAAGCTCAACTGGCATGAGTACCTGCTTGTACCGCTTATTCTGGGCGCGATTGCATTTTATGGCGTCGTCACGGGGGTGGTGGCCGGAGTGATCGCCGCATGCGTGATGTTCGCGTTGCTGTACGGCCGTGTCAGCTGCGTTCGTATGGAGTTCGACGGCAGTACGCGTACATCGACTGTCGAACGCAGTATCGAGGCCACCGAACGGCTTCACGAACTCGGTGCACAGGTGTGCGGAACATGTCTGCAGGGGTTTCTATTCTTTGGTACGGCCAATTCGATCCTGCAGCGCGTGCGCGAACGGCTGGCCGCAAGCGGGCCCGTATCCGTTCGCTTTGTCGTGCTCGATTTCGCGTCGACCAATGGCATGGACGCATCGGTATCGGTTAGCTTCGTCAAGCTTTGGCAGTTGTGCGCAGCGACTGATGCGGACCTGGTGCTGACGGGGTTGCCGACACGCTCGCGTGAACTACTCATGAAGACCGGCACGCTGAATCTGCGGATCCACGAGTTCTCTACGCTCGATGCGGGATTGGAATGGATCGAAGATACGCTTCTCGCCTCGGATACACGCGCGTTGCCGCGCGCCGAAGAGGATTTCCACACGATGCTCGCGCCGTATTTCACGTCGCCCGCGCTAGCAAGGTTGCTGGCCCGTCTGGAAGTGCGGGAACTCGGCGCGGGGGAGCCGGTTTTCCGTCGCGGCGAACCGGGGGACGCCATGTACTTTGTCGAGAGCGGCCGTGTCGCGGTCTTACTGCCGCTCTCCGATGGGCGCAACCTCAGGTTGCGCTCGTTCGGGCCGGGTACGATCGTCGGCGAAATGGCGGTGTATACGCAGCAGGCGCGCAGTGCGGATGTGCTCGCAGAGGGTCCCGCACGCGTCCTGCGTTTGACGCTCGAATCGTTGCACGCGCTCGAACGCGACGACCCTGTGACCGTACAGCAAATTCATCGCTTTGTCGTCAAGGTCATGGCGTCCCGTCTGGCTGCCGCAGACGAGGCCTTGCGCGCCGCTCACTCCGCCCCGAGCGGGTAGAGTACGGGGCGCCGATGAAAAATCGGACCCGGTACGTCACGAAAATTCGGTCGTCATGACAAGCGCCTCAGCGAACGTGAGCCCATCTCGCGCTCGATTAGCGGAAGCCATAGACAACGATCTTCTTCCCCTCGAAATTATCTTGCGCAGCTTGCTCGCAAAACTGTGGGCACGTTACCGAGCCGTCCGCGCTCGCGCCTGAGACGGTGACCGCCCTGCAAACAACGGATTCGACGAGCGTCCGATCCGCAGCGATGACCCAGTTCAGATCAGTTCCGACACCGGCCGGCACGGCGCCGCCGGCGGTATAAGTGATTTTCATGGTGCCGGTGCAAGCGGAGTTCACTGTGTATGTTCCGCTCCCGGGAGCGGTAACGCGGGCGGCGCATGTGCAGTCACGGAGCAACGCTTATTTCCGTCGAGTCTCGTCGTGGAAGTCGACATCCTCGATCACGTCGCCGATATCCATGCGCTGGCCCGCGCGCTCGCGCACCTGTTGCTCGTGCATCTGCTGTGCGCGCATTGCTTGCTCGCGAAGTCGTTTGCGCAGATCGCGCGTTTTCCACCAGACGAAACCGCCGATCACAATGCCTGCCCCAAGCACCAGTGCCAACACCATGAGCGAAACGGCGAACCCCACGACGAGCAGCGCAGCGCCTATTACGACGGCTAGTACCTTCGCCAATAAGCCCGGCGGACCCGGACGCGTAGTTGCGCCATTCTGCCTGAGCCTTTCCTGTTGCTTGTCAAATGGCATCGCATCTCCAATCGCGGTTTTCCCGGAGCGGTTTCAAGGGTGATCGCTCAGTATGCGCCGAAGATCCGGTCGACGCCGCGAGAATGGCCTCAAGTCGATCAAAATGGGAACCGATGCACATACCGAGAGCGTTCAAGGGGGCCGCGCTCATGCCAAGGGTATCAAGGAAACATTCTTCGCCGTCGACTTCGAAAACGGGAAGCAGGTCGGATGTTTTGCCGGAAAAAGGCGAGATGTCGGACAGGTCGCAGAGGAAGCACGATGCGCGTCGGCATAATGTCGACATGGGGGCTTTGCGCATCGAGCAGGTAGGCGGATGAGAACGCCGAGTTGGTCGCCGCTTACACTGCGATGGTCGATGGCGACGGGCCGTCAGGCGTTCGCCACACGATGACGGGTCGGGCCGGAGCCATCCAACCGGCTCATTTCGGACCCCGAAGAGACCTTCACGACGCTCACACACACCGACGATGATGCCGTTAGGCACTGCTGGTGTGCTCGACGACCTAAACAGTCATCGCGAGCGAGTCGTCAAGCGGCAATACCCCGGCAGACCTACGGGCTCCTTTTCAGATATTCCACAGCCGTCGTCTATTCACGGCTTCTAGCGTCGCCCTGTGCTTCGAGCGTGAGTGCGACCTTCGCGAGGTCTTCCAGAAGCTTTTCACGGGTGCGCCAGAAGATATCTGGCGCTTCCTTCGCCAACTCGATCCAGAGCGGCCCTTGCATCGTCTCTTCAGTCCACAGGTGACAGCCGCGAGGTGTCGGGGTGATGATCCAGGCATGATAGGCCCTGGATTCTCTCGAAGCCTTTGGACCGCCGCCCCACGCGATGCGGGCGATAGGATCGAACTCCTGTACCGACGCGAAGACGTCCTGGCCAGCCAGGTTAGTTTCAAAGCGCGTGCCGGCTTGCAACAGCTCGTGTCCGTCTAACAGCTCGACATCCTTGACGCCTGGATAGAAACGGGGCCAGGCCTTGGGATCGATGAGAAGAGACCAGATAGTTTCAGGCGAAACGGCAACCTCAAGCTCATTCGTGAAATGGATGGGCGAGCGGCTGGGCGCCATGTCCACAGGCCAATGGATTGCTTCGAACATATCGTTATTCATGGTTGGGATTGGGGTCTGATTTGAACTTTGCCGAGACTGCAGAAATCTCGGTTGCCGGCAGGGCGAACGGCGCAGCGCAGGCCTGTCACGCGTTGGCTCAGAAGATCGCGCGAATGACACCCCCATCAACGCGTAATGCCGCGCCGCTCGTACCGGAGGCCTGCTCGGAGCAGACATACACCACCATGTTGGCAATTTCTTCGGTCGACGTGAACCGGTTGAGTAGCGTGGTCGGTCGCATCGTTTTCAGGAAGTTCTGCTCCGCTTCCTCCTGCGTGATGCCCTGCCCCTGAGCGGTCGCTTTCATCCAGTTGCCCAGAATCTCGGAGCGGGTCGGCCCCGGCAGCACCGCGTTGACGGTTACCCCTGTGCCACTCACCAACTCGGCAAGTCCCCTCGATACGGCGAGTTGCGCCGTCTTGGTCATACC
Source organism: Paraburkholderia fynbosensis (assembly GCF_902859935.1). GTDB lineage: Bacteria > Pseudomonadota > Gammaproteobacteria > Burkholderiales > Burkholderiaceae > Paraburkholderia > Paraburkholderia fynbosensis. The sequence continues at coordinate 106,007 of NZ_CADIKI010000005.1, read as the reverse complement.
GTAATCGATCATCTCCTTGGGGATCATGATCGCGGACTCGCTGCTGATGAACACAACCCGTCCCCAACCGCGCCTGGCCATGGCCGGCAGATAGTGCCGCGCAGCGCGCACGCCGCTCATCACATTGAGCTGGAAGAGGTCGAGCCATTCGCTATCGCTCTGCTCGAAGAAACCATTCAGATGGGCGGTACCGAGGTTATTGACGAGGATGTCGGCATCCGCCACCTGTGCCACGAGGGCGGCCGATCCTTCCGCGGTAGAAAGATCGGCGGCAATGCCGGTCAGTTCCGCGTCGGGCACGAGAGCCCGGATCTCATCTAGCGCGGCGGCTACTCGCTGCTCTCCGCGCCCGTTGATCACGACCGATGCGCCTGCGCGGGCAAGGCCCTCGGCGATCGCGCGGCCGATGCCTGCCGTCGAGCCGGTAACGATGGCCTTGCGGCCCTTGAGTTCGATCTTCATAGACTTTTTCTCTGGGTGTGGATGGTGGAACGATTGATCCGCCAATCCGATTCATCGACACGGACACGCGCGAAACCGGACTTCGTTCGAGCGCAAGCCGGTTCGCTGCTTCCGCGCGCAAACAGTCAAACGCGCAACGTCCCTGCGCTTTGGAACTGATGCATTACCCCGCGATCTTCGCGACTTCCGCCTCTGCGGCTCGCGCGAGGCGCTCGACCCAATCCTGGTGATAGCGATAGAGCCCACCGGGATGTTGCCGTCCGAGCACATCGAGAAACCAGGGACCTTGTTGCGTCTCTTCCGTTAGCACGTGGCAGCCTTCGTCCGTCGGCGTGATTACCCAACCGTGGTAAGCGCTGGAACCGGTCTCGTCTGCGTCGACGGTGGTCGCCCAGGCGAGCCTTTGGTTCGGCACGTATTCGGTCACCACGAGGCTCATCGGGAAGCCGACCGTCACGCGGCTGTAGCGGGTTCCCAAGGCCAGTTCCGACTCGCCCGACAGGATCTCGACCTGGTCCTCGGGCGGGAAATAGCTTGACCAGTTCTTCGCGTCGACGAGCAGCTTCCACACCACTTCGGGCGGCGCTTTCACGTCGATGTCGTTGAGGGCATAGATGGCTGACGTTTTCGGGTCGTAGCGCTCTGGCCAGATGACATGGTCGTACATGGTTTATTGCTCCTTCCTGAACAGGTCCTGGAAAATCAGGGGCGCCCAGCTCTTGTCGCGGGCCTGCACGAGCTGCCCGCCCTCCGCGATCCTGCCGAGACTGACCGCCGCATAGCCGAGCCGCTCGACCAGGGCGGCGACCGTCGCGCTTGCAGCCTCGTCGTCGCCAGACAGAAAGATCACTCGACGGCCACCGGCACTGACGGGATCCTCGGCGAGTACCTTGGCGGGCAAATGATTGAACGCCTTGACAAGGGATGCGCCCGGAAACGCTTTCGCCACCACCGCCGACGATGGCAGGCTGTCCAGTTCGGAGAGCGGCACGCCATAGGCATTGGTGGCGTCGATGACGACTTTGCCTTTCCAGCTCGCCGCAGCTTGGGCGACGTCGCGGTGGGCCCGGAACGGGACCGCCAGGATGATCACGTCGGCCTCGAGTGCCGCCTGTAGCGTGAGGGGAACCACCTTGTCACCCAGTTCGTGGGCCATAGACGCGATGGACTCCGGCCCGCGCGTGTTGGCGATGCCGACCGTGATGCCGCTCCGGGCGAACTGACGGGCGATGGCGGCGCCGACGCTGCCGCTGCCGATAATGGAAGATGTCATAAAAAAACTCCTGGACTGATGGGCTTCACTCCGCGTGGCGTCAAGCACTGCGGATGGTTTTACGAAAACGTCGCTGCGTTGAAAGCCATAATGGCAGTGCGGCATGCATCTGAGAAGCCGGGATATTGAGATAGAATCCATCTACCGTAGCGATGGATGACGCAGCTTATGCTGGATGGGATCTCGCTGGATCAGCTCAGAACCTTCATTGCCGCCGTGGACGAGGGCAGCTTCTCGGCAGCGGCCCGAAAGCTCAACCGTGTCCAGTCCGCGGTGAGCGGCTGGATTGGCGGATTGGAAGATCAATTAGGCGTCCTGCTGTTCGACCGCTCGGGCCGGTTCCCGAAGCTCACGCCACAGGGCGTGCTGTTGCTCGCTGACGCCCGCAACGTCGTCTACGGGGTGGACACGCTGAAGGCACGAGCCGGGCTCATGACTTCGGGAGTGGAGGCGGAACTCTCGGTGGTGGTCGACGTGTTCTTCCCAACGTCGGTGATCAGCGCCGTCGCCAAAGCATTTGCAGAGCATTTCCCGCTGACGCCGCTACGGCTTTTCGTCGAGGGCCTGGGAGCGGCTTATCAACCGGTTCTGGACGGGCGATGCAGTTTGGGCATACTGCCACCGCTGCCGCAGGCATTTCCGTCATTGGTTAGCGAGCGGCTTGGCGAACTGCCGCTCGTCGCAGTTGCTTCGGCGCGCCACCCCCTCGCAGGCGTGGGTCATCGCATACCACGGCGTGAACTTGCCAAACACGTCCAACTGGTCCTGACAGACAGGTCGGATCTGACCGCAGGTCGTGACTTCGGGGTTGCGTCAGCCTCCACCTGGCGTCTGGCGGACTTGTCGACGAAATATGCGTTTCTCAAAGACTGCGTGGGATGGGGGGGAATGCCCTTGCACATGGTCGAGCAGGACATCGCGGCAGGTAGGTTGGTCGTTCTGGACGTGGACGACATGCCGCCCAGCGGCTGGATGCTGACCATGTCGGTATATCACCAACCCTCGCAGCCCCCAGGACCCGCTGGCAAATGGTTCGTCGACCGCTTGAAGACCCTATGGGACCGATCTGACGGCGTCCACGCGCCTTAGCAGGTTTTCGCTCTCTTCTTGCAATGCTCGCCTTTTGGACATCTCGGCAGGCGTCGGCCGGCATCGACGAGGCCTCGCTGGAGGCGATTCGTTGCGGCGGCGATGTGCGCTTTCACGATCAGCAGCAGGCCGATGTCTATGAATTTGCGCGCCAGCTTCAGCAGGGCGGCAACGTCGAGGAAGCGGTGTATCAGCGCGTGATGAACTGCTGGGGGACGGTGGGTGTGGTCGAACTCGGCGCGGTAATCGGTACTACACGTTGGTGTCGATGACGCTCAACCTGCATGACATTGCGCTGCCGTAGGGCGTGCGTCCGCCACTCGAACTGCTGGACGCGGATGCCACGTCTGATGCCAGACGACCTTGCGTTACGCCGACCTACACACGCAAACAGGAGACAGCATGTCATTGAAACTCGAGAAGCGCGACGGCGTCGCCATCGTCACGCTGGACCGTCCGCCCGTGAACGCCTTGACGCTCGCGCTTTATGCCGAGATCGCCGATCTGTTCGAAGGGCTCGGCAAGGAGGCGGGTTTCTACGTCACGTCGGCGGTCCTTGCCGCGCTTCATCACCGGGATACGGTTTCGGGCGAAGGGCAGCATATCGATGTCGCACTGCTCGATGCGCAGATCGGCGCAATTTCGCACATGGCGCAAAATTATTTCGCATCGGGCAAACAGCCGCCGCGTCTCGGCACCAGTTCTGAAATCACCTGTCCGTACCAGGCGTTCCAATGCAGCGACGGCGATGTGATGATTTCGATGGGCAACGACAGCCCGTTCCCCAAGTTCGCGGCCGCGTAGCGGCTATTGGAATCACCCCGAGGAGGAACGATGTCGTTCAGACGACTTCGATCGCGAGGGCTGTGGCCTCGCCGCCCCCGATGCAAAGGCTGGCCACGCCACGCCTGACACCTCGTTGGCGAAGCGCCCCCAGCAACGTCACGATAAGGCGAGCGCCCGTCGCGCCGATTGGATGACCCAGCGCGCAGGCACCACCATGCACATTTACGCGCTCGTGCGGCAGCGACAGTTCGCGCATCGCGGCCATGACCACCACGGCGAATGCCTCGTTGATTTCCCACAGCTCTACATCGTCGACCTGCCATCCCACCTTCGCGAGCAGCTTCTGGATCGCGCCCACGGGCGCAGTAGTGAACCAGGCCGGTTCCTGTGAGTGCGTGGCGTGCCCGCGGATAACAGCCAGCGGTGCCAGGCCATGCTTGCGTGCGGTGGACTCGCGCATCAGCACCAGCGCCGCTGCACCGTCGGAGATCGAACTGGAGTTGGCCGCCGTGACGGAGCCGTCCGTGCCAAAGGCGGGCTTGAGAGTCGGGATCTTGTCCAGTTGTGCCTTCGCCGGCGCTGCGTCGTCGACGACGAGTTTCTCGCCGTTGCGGCCCGGCACGGCCGCCGGCGTAATCTCCCACCGGAACAGGCCGTCGCGCTGTGCCTGCTGTGCACGCAGCGTGGAGGTTAAAGCGTAGGTGTCCTGCGCCTCACGCGTGAAGCCGAAATGGCGAGCGCAGTCATCGGCGAAGGTGCCCATCAGGCGACCGTCGGAGGCCGAGCCGTAGTGGTCCTCCAGTCCATCCAGGAACAGGTGGTCCAGCACCTGACCGTGCCCCAGGCGCTGGCCCGAGCGAGCCTTGGGCAGCAGATACGGCGCGTTGCTCATGGATTCCATGCCACCGGCCACCATCACCTGTTGAGTGCCGGCTAGCAGGAGGTCGTGCGCCAGCATGGCGGCCTTCATGCCGGAGCCGCAGACCTTGTTGACTGTTGTACAGCCCGCCGAAAGCGGTAACCCGGCGCTCAGCGCCGCTTGACGTGCGGGCGCCTGCCCCACGCCAGCGGGCAGCACGCAGCCCATCAGTATTTCGTCTACGGACTCCGGCTGCATGCCGGCCCGCTGCACAGCGGCACGGATCGCGTTGGCGCCTAGCTGCGGTGCCGTCAGTGAGGCCAAGTCGCCCTGGAAGGCTCCCAGCGGCGTGCGGGCGGCACCGACGATGACGACGGGATCATTGGAAGTCGAAGAGGTAGGCATGCGAGTCTCCATCCGCCGCTCCATGGCGGCGTTGCAAGGGGAAGAAAGATATCGGCCTGGCCGGACCTGGCTGACCGCGTTCGGGCTCGGCGACTCAGGTCAAGCGCAGGGAGCGGCTACAAGCGGCAGCAGGCGTCACGATGACTGCTTCGCACGCCGCGTCATCTGGCCGCCATACGGATAGCGCCATCGAGGCGAATCACCTCGCCGTTGAGATAGGTGTTTGCGACGATATGCAGCGCGAGCTCCGCGAATTCGTCGGGTCGCCCGAGGCGCGCGGGGAAAGGCACCATCTTTCCGAGCGCATCCTGTACTTCCGTGGGCATGCCTTTGAGCATGGGCGTTTCCATGATCCCAGGCGCGATGGCGACTACGCGAATGCCGTGACGCGCCAATTCGCGCGCGATCGGCAGCGTCATCGCTACCACCCCACCCTTGGAGGCAGCGTAGCCCGCTTGCCCGATCTGGCCATCGAAGGCCGCGACTGAAGCGGTGTTGATAATGACTCCGCGCTCGCCATCGGCGTCGGGCAGGTTCTCGGACATGCAGGCTGCGGCCAGCCGCACCATGTTGAAGGCGCCGATCAGGTTGATCTGAACGGTGCGCGCGAAACTTTCCAGCCGATGCGGGCCTTCGCGGCCAAGCACTTTCTCGGCGGGTGCAACGCCAGCGCAATTGATCAAGCCGTGCAGCATGCCAAAGGTGTCGCGGAATGCGGCTAATGCATGCTCCGCGCTGGCGACATCACACACGTCTGCCCTGGCGAAGCGGGCATTGGAGCCGAGTTCCGCCGTCAGTGCGGCACACGCGTGCTGGTCCAGGTCTACCAGCAGTACTTTGGCGCCGCCCGCGACAAGGCGGCGTGCCGTGGCGGCGCCGAGGCCGGAACCGCCGCCTGTGACGACGAAACCTTTATCCTGAACCTGCATTTCTGTCTCCTGAGTGATGGCCCCGACGCACAGCGCACCCGGGCGATACGCATGCCAGCACGAGTCCGCAACGCGTGGGTGCGCCCGAAGCGATATGTGACGTGACCGGCACGTTGCTGCACAGCCTTCGCCGACAAAGCTACGTTCGCGATGAGCTACTGGTTGGTTATCGTAAGCGGCAGGCGAGAGTTCGCCCATGCCCATAGACCTCGTCGTGCATGAGCCTCCTGGGCATATCGAAGGGGGTCGTCGATCTCGACGACACGGCACGTCGGCTAGAGACTGCCAGCGCCCAGCCGTCCCACGTTTCAATTGCGGCTTGCAGCGATTAACATCATGGCACCTCGATAGGCGGAACCTGACCATGCATGAAGCTCAAGACAAGGGCACGACTTCAATCGGCCTGGTGCGTGAAGCAATTCTCGTCGCTACGCAACGTAATCTGGACGTGCCGGTCGCACTACAGCACGCCGGTATCCCGGCAGAATTGTTGAGTGCCCCGAGAGCCCGAGTACCCGCGCTCGCCTTTTCGCGGTTGTGGGCGGCTCTGGCCGATCTGATGGACGACGAATTTTTTGGTCTGGACAGCCACCCACTGCGCCGGGGCAGTTACGCGCTCATGTGTCACGCGGTGCTGCACGCTGAAAACCTGGAACACGCGCTGCGTCGCATGTTGAAGTTTCTGCATGCGGTTCTCGACGACATTCACGGGGAGCTACGCTGCGAAGGCGAGCATGCATTGATCGTCCTGCATGATGATGGGCCAACGCGCCGCCTGTTTGCCTACGGGACGTGGTTCATCCTCGTGCACGGCCTTGCGTGCTGGTTGGCACGGCGACGGATTCCGCTGATCGAGATGAGATTCCGCGCTTCCGCACCAGTCGATGACAGCGACTATCGCATGCGCTTTTGCGAGGACGTGACGTTTGCCGCACAGGAGACGCTGATCCGGTTCGATCGCAGTTTCCTCGACCTCAAACTGACAGAGACGGAGACGAGCCTGCGCGCATTCCTGCAGGGTGCACCGGCGAACATCCTGGTGAAGTACCGTAACGAATCCAGCACTACTGCCCTGATAAGGCGCCGGTTGCGCAACCAGATTCCCGACGACTGGCCCGACCTCGAGACGCTATCGCAGTTATTGAATCAATCCTCGGCCACGCTGCAGCGCCGCCTGCTGGCCGAGGGCACCAACTACCGGCAACTGAAAGACGAATTGCGCCGCGACATTGCTATCGACCTGTTTTCGAGCAGTTCTCTCACGGTCGCTGAAGTCGCCGCACGGACTGGATTCCAGGAGACCAGCGCTTTTCATCGGGCCTTCAGGAAGTGGACGGGGGCCAGCCCGGGAATGTACCGCCATGGCAAGGCGACTTCTTCGATCTAGAACTGGGAAGGTAGTCACGGCGCAGTTGGCGCATATGGATGCGCTCGCGGTTGTGATCGGTCGGCAGATTCGAACGCCGTCTTCAGACTGTGCGCCGCGCAAAAACTGAGCTGCAGTCTCAGGCCAGTCAAGCACAACCAGGCCGCCCGAACGGATTGCGCATAGCGTGCGGCTCTGAAACCCACTCCACTGACACGCACCTGATCCTCAGGGCGATGGTCCGATCGCGTGCAAACCCCGAAGAAGGCGCAGCCTGTCTGTCTGCAGACCTCATTCAGATTGAGGTCGGCGGACATGGATTGGGGTTCCAACCAGGCTGACACTGCAGTCGTGTTCGGCAAACCCGAACAGCCTGGCGCCCGGTTACGCAATGTAACCGGAGTTGGCTTCACGAGACCCCGCACTTGATCGCCATCGCAACCTAGGTGAAGCGTATCGCTTATTGGCGCAGTGGTTTTGTCGCCAACGCGTCACCGACTCAGCGGTGAGAAAAGAAAAATGCCATCGATGAGCAAATCATTCCGGCAGCAGAAAATACATGGAGACGATGATGAGAACCCGCTTAAGAGGCCGCCGAAGCTCGGCTATTGTGAGTGCTATATTCGCAGCATCAGCCGTTGCTGTATCTGGCTGCGGCGGTAATGACGTCGCACCGGCAAACGCGCCCACGGTCACACTCGCCGAAATGTGCACGCAAGCCTATATGCAACGCATCATGCCTGCGGGAGCAACAGTCAAGGACATACCGAACGCGCTCACGTACCTGCCGGCACAAATGCGAACCACGAAGGGCGGCACGGTGGTGGTGGCGGAGAACGCGCTGGGTGACGGCGCACCTCCCTACTGCGTGGTGACGGGGAGCTTCGTCACCAACAAGGAGTCTGGAAAGACTGCCAACTTTGGCGCTGTCTTCCCTGCACCAGGAAAGTGGAACGGCAAGTATCTGCAATTCGGCTGCGGAGGCAATTGCGGCAGCGTTTTCGAAGCCGGCCCTCCGACGGTGGCGCACATCAGCAGCGGCTACGCCATGTGGCATACCGACGATGGCCATGTGGATCGGTCGATTGCCGAAAAGGGATTCTCGGTCGAGGCCGATCCGACCTTCGCAGTGAAGGCGCCGGGCGTACCTGACACCGATGCATTGGACGATTACCTCTACCGCGCAGTTCATTCCCTGTCTGCCGTGGGCAAGCAGGCCACGGCCGCGCTCTACGGCGCAGCCAAGGTGGACCACTCATACTTCCTCGGGTGCTCTGATGGGGGCAGGGAAGCGATGGTCGAGGCAACGCACTATCCGGATGACTTCGACGGCATCGTCGCCGGCGCGCCGTACGACCCACCGGCTGCCCACACCAACTGGATGACGCGGGAATTGGTGCAATTCCGCAGTCCGGCTGCCGCGCTCAGTGATGCCCAAATGCAACTTGTAGCAAAGGCAGCCGCGTCGTGCGACGCGAGCGACGGCGTGAACGATGGTCTCGACCAGAATCCCAATGCCTGTGTATTCAATGTACGAACGGCGGTGCCGCTATGTGCGGCGGGGAGCGCCAGCGACAGTTGCCTGACCCAGGCGCAGATGGAATCGGTATCGGCCATCCTGTCCGCCGTCAGGGACACGAGCGGCAACACGGTCGCGGCCGGCTGGGCGGCGGCGACGTTAACCTCCAACGAGTCCTTCTTCTATGAGTTCCCCTCGGCACCGCTCACCCTGACGGGCCGGGACCCCTTCGGGCCGGAACCATACCTGTCGATGTTTACTGAGTGGGCGTTCAGCAACTATATCCTGCGGGATTTCGTGTACGCAGGAGCCTCTGACTACAACGGAACCCGATCGCTGGGCATGTCCTTTGGCCTCGGCGATCCTGCCGACGCCTCGAGTTTCCAGGCCACGATGCCGACAACCACAGTTCAACGCATCACGTCGGCGTTCCAGAAGGGCCTGTGGGACGATCCCGCGGCACTCTCCAGCTTCAGCAGCCGCGGGGCCAAGCTCATCATGTATCACGGCCTGACCGATGCCTTGATGAACGCGAATACGACGATCCGCTACTATCGGGCTCTTGCCGCGGCGAGGGGTGGCTACGGCAACCTCCAGAAGGATGTACGGCTGTTTCTCGCGCCAGGCATGAACCACTGTGTTGGCGGCGACGGGCCGAATGCGTTCTTGAACCAATACAACGCCAAGGGTTGGTTTGCCGGTCCACAGGTTCCGTTCGATACGGACCACGATGCGCTGGCCGCCTTGCAGAACTGGGTCGAAAAAGGCACGCCGCCGAAGAGCATCATCGCCTCCAAGTATGCAGACGACGACGCAAGCAAGAGCGTGCAACGCACCATGCCGCTGTGTCCATTCCCGAGCAAGGCGCAATACAACGGCTCGGGCGCGATCAACGACGCTTCCAATTGGTCATGTCCGGAGAGTGACACCTCGATGCTCAACATCGGCGCTGCTGGAGTACGAGCGGGGATGTGAGCCGTGGACATGCCGGGCTAGACCTTGCCGAGTACGCGTGCAGCCCTTCGAGGTCCAGCACTTCGATCGCTCCGTACCGGATGCGCACGAGCCCGGTCTGTTCGAGATCGTGCAGCGCACGGTTGGTGTTCTGTCTCGGCAGTCCGGCCATGCGCCCGATCTCGTCCTGGGAAATCGGCAGTCGCGCTTCAGTGGTGCAAATGCGCCGCGGAGGCTCCTCGCCGACTACCTAGGACTAGCCAAACGGTCATGGTCTGTTCGAGGGGCTCCGTCAATCCGTCGTCACGAGAACCGATTTCTCCAACTGGAAATCGGTGTCCTCGCCTGACGGATTTGGGCTCCCGCCAGTGGCGCAACGCCGCAAGCGCGGGTGTTCGGTGACCTCATTCAGGTTGAACTTCATGGACATGGACGGCCGGCGTCGTCCCGCTGAAACTGGTTACAGCACAGACCAACGGCCAGTCGAGTTGCGACAAGGCCGCCCCATTGGGGGGGCTGTTGGAGCCCGCGTGGACTTCGCCCACGACGTCAAAACCAAAGGAGACAGGATGAACCAGATAGAGGTGCACTCACTCGCGGGTGAGGCAAGATTCAATGGCTTTCACACCCTGGTCCTGTTCTGGTGTCTGTTGATGCTGATACTCGACGGCTACGATCTTGCCGTCGTGGGCGCAGCGTTGCCATCAATCATGAAGGACATGGGCATCGACGCGACCAGGGCTGGCGTCATGGCCGGATCGGCACTTTTTGGCGTGATGCTCGGGGCCATTTTCCTTGGCACGCTGGCTGACCGTTTCGGCCGACCCATGATGATCTGTGTTTGCGTCGCGTTGTTCAGTCTTTTCACCGCAGCGGCTGGGTTGACCAGCGATCCCGTCGCCTTCAGCGTGACGCGATTCATCGCTGGCCTGGGCATTGGCGGGGTCTTGCCAATTGTCACCGCACAGATGGGAGAATTTTCGCCGAACGCCCTGCGCACGCGATTGGTGACGCTGGTATTCGCGGGATATTCCATTGGCGGAATTCTTGTGGCGCTGACTGCAAAGCAGCTTATCGGCAGCTACGGCTGGCAATCCGTCTTTTTTGCCGCAGGCCTGCCTGTCCTGCTGATTCCGTTCATCATCAAAACGATGCCCCATTCGATGTCCTTCCTGGTTAAAAGCGGCCGGCACGACGAACTGCGCACCGTGGTGAAGCGGTTGGTGCCCGACTATCCGGTGAGCGCTCAGGAGCGCTTTGTCGGATCTTCGGCGGACAAAAGCAAGGACGCATCGGTGCGACGCCTCTTCCAGGACGGGCGGGGCTTCAGTACGACGATGATCTGGGTCGCGTTCATGACCGGCCTTTTCATGGTCTACGCACTCAGCTCCTGGTTGACCAAGCTGATGGCAATGGCCGGATTCAGCCTGGGTTCAGCTTTGAACTTCGTGATCGTCTTCAACGTCGGCGCCATCGCCGGTGCGATTTTTGGTGGTTGGCTCAGCGACAAGGTCAACATCAAGAGGGTACTGATTGCGTTTTACGTCGTCGGGGCGGTTGCGCTGTCGCTGATCGGCTACACGAAGTCGACCGTGTCGTTGTTTGTCGTCGTATTCGTTGTCGGCGCATCGACGCTTGGTACGCAACTGCTTGCCTATGCTTACGCGGGTGACTTCTATCCCCATGCGATCCGGTCTACCGGTGTTGGCTTTGCTTCTGGCGTGGGCCGGATCGGCGCCATCGTGGCACCGGTGCTCATCGGCTGGCTCGTCTCCCTGAAGCTGCCGCTTGAACAGAACTTCATGGCGATCGGTCTGGCCGGCCTTATCGGTGCGGCGGCGGTGACGCTGATCAATCAGACACGTGCCGACTCATACCGCCCAGCCAGCGCGCCTGTCGCTTTAGTTCAGGGTAGCGCAGGGCGCTGAGGTCTCTACCATACGCGGCTTCATGGTCGGGGTTCGTTCGTGTGAAGAGCGCGGCTGTCGCGGACTCTCCACCCGAAAAAACACCAAGTCCACGTCGCAGCAAATTTTCAACATGCCGAGAAAAATGGACCGTCTATCTGCTCCTCCTTTCAGCTCGTTTGCCGACGTGAGTCGAGCCGTCGACTGGGCACTCGTCACCCGGCGCAGCGTCCGTGCTTTCCTGCCTATACCGGTGCCCCGCGAGGAAGTCGAGTCCATCCTCGACGTTGCGCGCTTCAGCGCAACCGGCGTCAACATCCAGCCCTGGCATGTGCATGTTGTGACAGGCACGATGAAGTCCCGCCTGTCTGCTGCCATCAACGAGATCAATGATGATCCTGCACGAAGTTCCGACCTGGAAGAGCCCTACGACTACTACCCACGCGAATGGATCGCGCCGTATGTGGACCGGCGGCGGGAGGTGGGTTGGAATCTGTACGGCCTGCTGGGTATCCAGAAGGGGGACAAGGAGCGGATGCACGTCCAGCACGGCCGCAACTACAGCTTCTTTGATGCGCCCGTAGGCCTGTTTTTCACGGTTGACCGGGTCATGCGTGAAGGAAGTCTGCTGGACACCGGCATGTTCCTGCAAAGCGTCATGATCGCCGCCCGGGCGCGGGGCCTCGACACCTGCCCGCAGGCGGCTTTCAACAAGTTCCACCGTGTCATCGCCAACGAACTGTCCATTCCCGACAATCACATGCTGGTCTGCGGGATGAGTCTGGGTTATGCGGATCCCAGTTGCATCGAGAACTCGCTCGTCACGGAGCGCAGCCCGGTCGGCGAATTCACCACTTTCTACGAAAAATGAACGGAGACAAAGTCATGAGTGCAAAGGCTTACTCTCAAGGACTTGAGAAGAACGCGGCAAACCACGTTCCATTGACGCCATTGACCTTCCTCGATCGAACCGCCGACGTCTATCCGGACCGGACTGCGATCATTCATGGCGACTTCCGGCAGACGTGGGCCGAAACCCGCGAGCGTTGCTATCGCCTCGCGTCGGCGCTCGTTCAGATGGGGATCGAATCGGGCGAAACGGTGTCGATCATCGCGCCGAACACCCCGGCCATGCTTGAGGCACACTTTGGCGTGCCACTGTCCGGTGCCGTGCTCAACGCCGTCAATTGCCGCCTCGATGCTGACGGTGTCGCATTCATTCTGCGCCACGGCGAATGCAAGCTCCTGCTGGTAGATCGCGAATTTGCTCCGCTGGTCGAGAAAGCGTTGCGGTCGGTTTCCAATCCGCCGCGCGTGATCGACATCAACGATCACGAAGCGCCTGACGGCCCCGCCATCGGGGAAACTGATTATGAGTCGCTGCTGACGAGCGGCGATCCCGCATTTGCCGGTCGCCGCCCGGTCGATGAGTGGACGCCCATTGCCCTGAATTACACGTCGGGTACAACCGGGGATCCGAAGGGCGTCGTTCCCAGCCACCGCGGCACGTATCTGATGAGCCTGTTGCAGATGACGAACTGGCCGCTGCCGCGCGCGCCGGTTTATTTGTGGACGCTTCCCATGTTCCATGCGAATGGCTGGTGCTTCACATGGGCGATTACTGCCGCGGCCGGAACGCATGTATGCCTGCGCAAGGTCAATGCTGCCAATGTTCTTTCCGCCATCGTCAGACATGGTGTCGATCATTTTTGTGCGGCGCCGATTGTCCTGTCAGGCCTCGCAAGCATGCCTCATTCAGAACGGCAGCCGCTGCCGCGTCGGGTGCGGGTCCTGACAGCCGGCTCGCCGGCCCCAGCCGCTGTTCTCGAGGCCGTTGGCGCGATGGGCTTCGATGTCGACCATGTCTTTGGGATTACTGAGATTTCCGGCACTCCGATCAGCTGTGCATGGCATGACGAGTGGGATACGTTGCCGCCGGAGCAGCAAGGGAAATTGAAAGCGCGGCAAGGCGTACGTGCGGCAGCGTTCGAAAAAATGTCGGTCGCCGATCCTGAGACGCTAGAGACGGTGTCGGCCGACAGCAAGTCTTGCGGTGAGGTCCTGGTTCGAGGGAATACGGTGATGATGGGATATCTTAAAAATCCCGAAGCAACCGCAAAAGCTCTCGCGGGCGGCTGGTTCCATACTGGAGATCTGGCCATCGTCCATCCTGACGGCTATATCCAGATCACAGACCGCTCGAAGGACGTGATCATCTCTGGCGGAGAAAATATTTCGTCTGTGGAGGTGGAGGAGGTCATCTACCGCATGTCGGGCGTCCTGAACGCGGCCGTCGTCGCGCAGCCTGATGACAAATGGGGCGAGACTCCTTGCGCGTTTATCGAGCTGAGGCCCGATAGCCCAAGCATCACCGAGGAGGATGTGATCTCGTTCTGTCGGGAGCGACTGGCGCATTTCAAGTGCCCGCGCCGCGTGATTTTTGGCGAATTGCCCAAAACTGCTACCGGAAAAATACAGAAGTTTCGCCTGCGGGAGCAAGCGGGCAGCCGCGTAGCGATCACAAGATTGGCGGAATGAGGCTGTTGGTCCGCTGAGCGCGCGACGTGCCGTGGCGCGCAACGACACTCGAGCGCGACTGTGGTTGCACGGGTTCCTGGGCGGACTTCGCTGACCGGGTGCGGTTGGAAGTAGACGCTTGAACGGGCAATGTCCACCAGCCGCACCTGCTGGCTCACCGGCAATGCGTGCTCGCGATCCATCGTCGCTTTACGCTCGGCAATCCCGCCTTGCCGAGCGCACTTTCCAAAAGATCGTTCTCCAGAGTCAATTGCCCGATCTTCGCGTGCAACGCCTTCACATCGACCAGGGGCTCGGCCGATGTTTGGCCCGTCTCGAACACTTCGGCAACACGCTCTTGCATTTGCTTCTTCCAGTCCGTGATCTGGTTCGGATGCACATCAAACTGCTGGGCCAGCTCGGCCTGCGTCTTGTCGCGCTTGAGCGCCGCGAGTGCCACCTTTGCCTGAACCCCGGAGAGTGTGTCCGTCGGTTGCGTTTCGTCATCCTCTGGTTTCTTGTTGCCGGCCATATGACCGACTCACGCCCCAGCTTTTCCACTTACCGACCTGTCCGAATTCTCGGCGCCACCTCTAGGTCGCCTGGCGCCGGTCGCTTGATGCGATAATGGCGACCGTTGGATTGTCAGACAGGAAGAACAGCTGCGGGACCGCCAGCGACGCCGCGGTCGCATCGATGAAGAAGTCGTAATACTCCAAGGCCGAGCCAATCCAGCCGCTGGCCGCGGCTATCTTCGACTGGCGCCTGCGGTGGGGCTTAACTGGAATTTTCCGAGTCATGCGTGTCTTATTATGAGAGTTGTCAAGGGAGCAGTTGACCGGTCGCTTCAGGCGATCGAGTTGCTCGCACGTGAAGCGCGCTGGATGCGCATGTCCGATATCGCCGCCGAGCTCGGGCTGGAGAAAGGGCCTGCCCATCGGGTGCTCGCGCAACTGTGCGAGCAGGGGTGGGCGGAGCAGGATGAACAGACGTCCCAGTACCGTCTGACCTTGAAGCTGTCCTTGCTCGGTCAGCGGTACCTGCATGGGCTCGGTCTGCCGGGGCTGGTGCAGCCGATCCTTGACGAAGTCGCCGGGCAGTGCCGCGAGCTGGTCCGGCTGACGGTGGTCAACGAAGGAACCCTCGCGTGGCTGGCAGCGTCCCAGGGCGCGGCGCCGGGCCTCATGTATTCGCCGTCCATGCACAGTCCCATCGTCTTGCATGCCACATCGGTTGGCAAGGTGTGGCTGGCTGGAATGCCGAACGACCAGGCGATCGAATACGCCCTGCGTGGCGGACTCGGAAAAGCGTCTGCCGCCGGCGCATGGACGCCGAAGGCAATCACCAGCGTCGAGCAGTTGATTCCGGAGTTGGAGCGGACCAGGCAGCGTGGCTATGGCCTGGTCGTTGAAGAGGCCGAGCCGGGTGTCGTCGCCTTGGCGGTGCCGGTGCGTTCGCTGCCTGACGGTGCGGTGGTGGGCACGATGAGCATTGCCGGGCCGGTCACACGGGTTCGGCCGGAGCGTTACGAGGCCTTTTACGCGCTATTGCAGCAAGCGTCTGCGAAGCTGGGTGCCGTCTGGCCGCGCCAGAGCGTCGGTGCGCATGTGAGTGAGGCGGCATGAACACGCCGGGAGTACATCAGGCTATCGAGCGAACCGCCGCGTTGCTTCGGGCTTTGGCGCCAGCTCGCTCGATCCACTGAACGGCCAGAACGAGCACCGCAGCGACAACACCATCGGGCGGACGCTGAAGGCCGACGTGAGAGCAGCAGCGTCACGTTCGGCCGCCGCACGGCGACAGCACCACTCGTCGCCGAACGCAATCATGGTCGTTGCTCGAAAGACATGTTGTGTAGATCCACCGCAATAGCGGCGCGCCGGACGAACGGGCGCCGTATAGTCGGGTCAGCATCACATGGAGGCGCGGCGTGGGGCTGATAGCAGCAGTTCCTGCAGCTCAGCTTTGTAGAAACGAGCCAGGCCGCTGCTGCCGTGGCCGCACGTATCCTCGCTGGCAGGGATCAAAAACAGCCGGCCGTGGCGCACATGCTGCATCGCGCGCTCCATCAGACCGGTCTCGGGCGGATAGCGTTCGTCGTCGGCCGCGTTGACGGCGAGCACCGTAGCCTGGACCTGCTCCAGACCGGGTGCCGGGTTATAGCCGCGCGAGGCAGCCCATTGATATAAGAAGTCGTTGGCATCCAACGTGAAGGGCTGGGCCAACTGGGTGTCCACGTAGTTGTCGGCCAACTCCATTGTCGGCGCCACCTTCTGGTAGGCCAGCGTTCCGCCGTTGGTGGCCAGCGCGAAGAACGCGCTGGCAATGCGCAAGGAGCGGGGCGGACTGGGGTAATTGCCATCCTGGTACTCCGGGTCGTTGCGGACCATCTCGGTGAGCATGCGGCGCAGCATCCAGTTGCGGCCGGACATCTGTGGGCTGCGACGCCATTGGCACCAGCGCGTCCATGAAGTCCGGATATCGCACCGCCCACATCCATGCGTGCATGCCGCCCATCGAGTTGCCGATCAACAGCCGCAGGTGGCGGATGCCCAGGCACTCGGTTACGAGCCTGTACTGCGCAAGCACCATGTCGTCGTAGTTGTAAGCTGGAAACCGCGTGCGCAGCCCGTCGGACGGCTTGGACGATCCGCCTGTTCCAATCCCGTCCGGGAGAATGATGAAATAGTTGTTGGCATCAAGCGGCTGTCCCGGCCCGAACAACTCTCCCGCGAAGGCGGGCGTCAGCATGCTGGCGCCTGTGCCCGCCGTGCCGTGCAGGACCAGGACCGGCTCGCCGGACGGGTCGCCGATGGTTCGGTAGTGTAGCCGCAGCTCCGGCATCACCTCCCCGGTGTGGAAACGGAAGTCTCGCGCGATCCAGTCGTCTTCCTTCGGTGCGGGATAATGGGCCAAATTGCAATATCTCGTTAGCGGCACAGGCGTGCGAGGCGATCCCGCAGCTCGGGTCATACAGAAATTGGCGCAAGAGTCTGAAGCGCACCCCCTTGCCGGGCAGAAGCGTAGGCCGCATCCATGACCTGCATCATCGCCTCGGCGTCGCGCAATGACGCGATCGGCTTTGCACCTGTGCGGCATTCAGCAAGCACCCGCTTGACGAACAGCGGGTAGTAAATGTCAGTCTCTAACTGGAGACGGCGACTTCGAGTGCCGAAGGCAAGGCTGCTTCGGTCCCGAATCTCGATCCGGTCGGGGCCCGATTTCGCGTACATGCGATCGGATGAAAGGGTGAAGGAGAATTCGCGCTGCTCGTCTTGAGTACTGGGAAAGCTGTATCCGGTCTCCACCAGCCCGATCACGCCGTCTTCGGTTTGCATTGTCAGCAACGAGTAGTCCTCGACGGCGCCTCGATGCGTTCGGGCGTTCATGGTGGCGGAGACTCGCGCGACCTCTTTACCGGTCAGCAATCTGAAGAGATCGATGAAGTGCGTTGCGACATTGATCGTGGATCCGCCTCCGGAAAACACCGGGTCGAGTGCCCAACCTGCGCCCGCAGCTTCATAACGACCAGGCGGACCCACGATGAAACGGAACGACATGTAGTTGAAGTCCGACGGAATGCGCCCCTCGGCATCTTCCAGTGCGGTGAGCAATTCGCTCATGCGAAAGATCAACGGTACGGCGCAATAAAGATTGGCTTCCTCTGTCAGTTTGCGCAGCCGCGCGACCTGCGACCTGTTGACGCCGCAGGGTTTTTCGAGCGCGAATGGAATTTTTCGTGCGATCACCGCCTCAGCGAGCGTCGGCATTTCGGAATGCCGCCCGAACACAAATGCAAAATCGACCTCCTCGCGCTCTAGCAACTCATAGGCTGACGAGTACAACCTGCTCCCAAATCGCGCGGCAATTGCCTGCCCCTTCGCCTGCTCCGCATCCGAAACGGCTACCACCTGGATCCCGGGCGCCTCGAGCGCATCAAGATAGAGTGGGACATGCCAATGGCTGGCCTCCAGCAATGCGACTTTCATGCGTGTTCTCCCTTCGCACCGTCGACAAGTCGACTTGGTGCTTGCGCGCTGCGCGCGTTAAAGCCATCCGCACATACTGGTGTGAGAACGTTGAAACTATTCATCGCATCTTCCCTCCATTCAAACTGGTGATAACCGTTGATTCCGGGCGTTTTCGCTCAGGCGTTCGGCATCAGGGGCTTGCGTCCTTGGCAGGCGCGAACAGCAAGGCATCGTCTGGTGCTGACCTTCCAGCAGGGCGGTAATCGAACCCAAGGAAGCGTAGGGCATGTAATGCCTGCCCTTCATGCATTGGCCCTCCGTCCTGGGTACGACAGCCGCGCGCATGCGCGGCGCGGCGAAGCGGCGTCGGCTCGGGCGCATTGATGATGTCCACGACGACGGTGCCGGGCGCGAGCCGCTCGGGATTTACCGGCATGGCATCATTCCTGTTCATGCCGAGCGGTGTGGCATTGATAACGATTTCGAATCCGTGCGGGTCGGGTGGTCCGGCATGCGTGATGCAACCGGTTTCGGCAGCCACGGATTTAGCGAGATCGCCAGCCCGATGCGCGTCGACGTCGGATATGGTGAGCGTCCGGGCGCCCGCGGCCGCGACTGCAAATGCAATAGCTCTGCCTGCGCCTCCGGCACCGACGAGAAGAACGGACCTGTTCGCCGGATGATTGCCTTCCCATTGCATGCCAAGCACACAGCCGACGCCATCGAATATGGCGCCGACCCAGCGTCCATCTTCTTCGCAACGGATGACGTTGAGTGCGCCGACCCTGGAAGCAGTGGGATGCAGTTCGTCGACAAAAGCCAGCATCCGTTGCTTATGAGGCATCGTGACCAGCATGCCGGAAAGATTGCCTATCGCTCGTGCGCCGGCGACAAATGCGGACAGGCCCTCCGCCTTGACCCCAAACGGAATGCAAACCGCGTCCGCGCGCTGTTCGATAAAAAGCTGGTTCAGCAATTGCGGCGACTTGGCTGCCGTCAGTGGATCGCCCACTAACCCGTAGAGTCGCGTTCTTCCTGTGATAGGTGGATGCATTGCGGCCTCATGTCCGATGTTGACGGAAGGTGCAGTCATAGCTTGGTGCTCACTTCCAGGGTGCCGGCGGTTCGGCGAGATCCCATGTTCCGTAGACCGCGGGCTCGTTAATCTCGATCACTTCAAGGTCATCGGAGCGCCAGATCACGTTGTGCGGAACGCCGGCGGGCTGCGAGAGGTCGTCCCCGGCGTTGAGAGTCACATTGCCCTCGACGCCGGCGAAACGGAACGTGACCGATCCACGCAGCACATACAGGTAGTGCGCAGTCATGTCGTGCCAGTGCCAGCCCGTGGCATCGGTGAACGGCTTCAGCGCGCGAATGTGCTTGGCTCCGATGCGACCGTTGGTCACTGCGGCGAGCCCGAGGTCGCGATACTCGGCGTCCGCGCGCAGCCCCTCCTGGTTCCAGACCGCCGCGCACGCGCTCACGCGTGCGAACGGAGTCAGGGATTGCGCGAGTTCGCGTGGGCCGTCGTAACGTGGCGTACCTTGGTTATGCATGTGCCTTTCTCCTGTGTGGCATCAGATATTCGCAAGTGCCGCGACCGCTGGATCCTGCCCGGCCCATCCGAACGTCCTAAGTTGCGCCAACATGGCGGTCGCAGCGATATCGCCGTGGCTTCAGCTATGAGCGCAGCTGGTTTGTTAAGTCCTGTGGGTCGGCTGTTCCGGTGGTCCCGCGCATCGCCCCGGCGCGCAGGCGATCGTAGTCGCCTTTGGGTACGGGGACCGCGTTGCGGTCGCCGAGGTCGTGGAGGCGGACGCGGTACGTCTCGCGCGTGGTGAAAGCGGCGATCGCGGCCACGACACAGATGCCGAATGTCAGGGCTCCGATCTTCAGCGGAATATGGGCGGAGCCGGGGGGCGCGACCGCGACGAAAAATGCCGGGAGAAGCGCGGAAAGTGTCGTCCCGACGTTCTGTCCGATGGCCATCCCAGACACGCGCACGCGCGTGTGGAACAGTTCGGGGAACAGGCTCGGGAATACGCCGTTGAAGCCCTGATAGGCGATGCCCCACATGAGCACCGAGAGAACCATCGCCAGCCACAGGTTGTGGATGCTGATTGCGTACAGATACACGAACGACAGCAGTCCGGCGCTGAGGGTGCCGACAAGAACTGGCGGCCGGCGGCCAATCCTGTCCGAGAGATTGCCGACGTAGGGAATCAGGATCACTGCGCAGATGTTACCCAGAACAGGAATCCACAGATACACGCCGGAAGGGAAGCCGATGCCGTACGCCGGTTGAACCGCGTAGGCGGCACCGAAGACCGCGGCGACCAGGGCGATCACGGCGGTAAGCGCCATGCAGACCACGCGCACGATATCGTCCCAGCTCTGCCGGAATACTTCGACGACCGGCGAGGCGGGAACTTCGCCGTGTGCGCGCTCCTCGGCGAAGGCCGGGGTCTCGTCGACTTCGCGGCGAATGATGTAAGCCACGATCATCACGACGATGCTCAGCAGGAACGGAATCCGCCAGCCCCAGGAAGTGAACTGGTCCTTGGGCATGAAGTGCGCGAGAGGCAGGAAGACGGCTGCCGCCATGAGCTGTCCGGCCTGCACGCCTTGGAGTGTAAAGCTCGCGAAGTAGCCGCGCCGACCGAACGGTGCGTGCTCGAGAATCATCGAGCTGGCGCCGGAAAGCTCCCCGGCGACCGCGAAGCCCTGGATCAGGCGAAGAATCACGAGCAGCACCGGCGCCCAGATCCCGATCTGCTTATACGTTGGCAGGGCCCCGACGGCCATTGTCGAAAGGCCCATGACGAACATGCAGAGGATCAGCACCGTCTTACGGCCGTAGCGGTCGCCCCAGTGCCCGAGGACGACGGCGCCCACCGGCCGGGCGATATAGCCGACACCGAAGCTCGCCAGTGACGCAATGATCGCGGCCGTTGGGTTATCAGACGGAAAGAAGAGCTGCGGGAACACCAGCGACGCCGCGGTCGCGTAGATGAAGAAGTCGTAATACTCCAATGCCGAGCCAATCCAGCCGCTGGCCGCGGCTATCTTCGACTGGCGCTTGCCGTGAGGCTGAACCTGAGTGTTCCGAGTCATGCTTGTCTCCGTCTCGATTGACTTTTCGGTGCTGGTTGTCTATTGTTGTAACATCGTTCCAGTAAGAATCATGTTACGTCAATTATGAGAGTTGTCAAGGGAGCAGTTGACCGGTCGCTTCAGGCGATCGAGTTGCTCGCACGTGAAGCGCGCTGGATGCGCATGTCCGATATTGCCGCCGACCTCGGGCTGGAGAAGGGCCCTGCCCATCGGGTGCTCGCGCAACTGTGCGAGCAGGGGTGGGCGGAGCAGGATGAACAGACGTCCCAGTACCGTCTGACCTTGAAGCTGTCCTTGCTCGGTCAGCGGTACCTGCATGGGCTCGGTCTGCCGGGGCTGGTGCAGCCGATCCTTGACGAAGTCGCCGGGCAGTGCCGCGAGCTGGTCCGGCTGACGGTGGTCAACGAAGGAACCCTCGCGTGGCTGGCAGCGTCCCAGGGCGCGGCGCCGGGCCTCATGTATTCGCCGTCCATGCACAGTCCCATCGTCTTGCATGCCACATCGGTTGGCAAGGTGTGGCTGGCTGGAATGCCGAACGACCAGGCGATCGAATACGCCCTGCGTGGCGGACTCGGAAAAGCGTCTGCCGCCGGCGCATGGACGCCGAAGGCAATCACCAGCGTCGAGCAGTTGATTCCGGAGTTGGAGCGGACCAGGCAGCGTGGCTATGGCCTGGTCGTTGAAGAGGCCGAGCCGGGTGTCGTCGCGTTGGCGGTGCCGGTGCGTTCGCTGCCTGACGGTGCGGTGGTGGGCACGATGAGCATTGCCGGGCCGGTCACACGGGTTCGGCCGGAGCGCTACGAGGCCTTTTATGCGCTATTGCAGCAAGCGTCTGCGAAGCTGGGTGCCGTCTGGCCGCGCCAGAGCGTCGGTGCGCATGTGAGTGAGGCGGCATGAACACGCCGGGAACACATCAGGCTATCGAGCGAACCGCCGCGTTGGATGAGCAGGCAGCACGCCTTCTCGTCGCGGCGCGTCGGCAAGGCAAGCTCGCGGAGCGCCTTTCCGTCGAACTGCGGCCCGCGAATCTGGACGAAGGTTTCGCGATCCAGCGAAAGGTGAGTGATCAGCTCGGTTGGCAGGCTGGCGCGTGGAAATGTGCGCTGCCGCCGGCGGGCAAAATCATCGCCGCACCAATCTATGACGCCGACATTCATCGAAGCGCCCACTGCCGCGTTCGCGCCGTGCCTGGGCAACCTGGGGTAAGGGCAGAGCCTGAACTCGCCTGTTTGCTGGCCCGCGATCTGCCGCCACGGCGCGAAGCATATAGCGAAGCCGAAGTGCTCGACGCTCTCGGGAATGTTCACCTCGCGCTCGAACTGCTGGGCAGTCGCTATGCGCGTCCCGAATCGCTGACGTTTCCTGAATTGCTGGCAGACGGCCTGTTCAATGCCGGTCTTGTCATTGGCCCGCGCGTTCGATTGCGCGAGGGCGCGACGCCGGCCGATCTCCCGGTTGAATTCACCGTCAGTCTGGCTCGCGCCGGGCAGGACACGGTCAGTTTTGCAGGCCGCCACCCTGATCGCAGCGTGCTCGCGCCGATCGTGTGGCTCGCCAACTTTCTCCGCGTTCGCGGCATTGGATTGCATGCCGGGCAGGCTGTGATCACGGGCTCTTACGCGGGCGTGCTCGAATTGCCGATCGGTTGTGAGTTGCATATCGGCTTCGGTGATCTGGGCACGTTGCCCCTAATTTTTTCGTCTTGATAGGAGTATCCAAATGCGTCTCGTCCGTTTCGGCCAGCCTGGTCAGGAGCATCCCGGTGTCATCGATTCGAGCGGTGCGATCCGCGATCTGACCGGCATCGTCGACGACATCGATGGAACGACTGTTTCGCCAGCGGCCCTTGCAAAGCTGGGCGAACTCGATCTGAATCGTCTGCCCACCGTGGAAGCAGGCACGCGCCTCGGCGCCTGTATCGGCAATGTCCGTAACCTCGTGTGCATTGGCCTGAACTATTCCGATCACGCCGCCGAAACCGATACGCCGATCCCGCGGGAACCCGTCGTGTTCAACAAGCATACGGGTTCGATCAGCGGTCCGAACGATCCGGTCATCTTGCCGGCAGACGCGCAAAAGCTGGATTGGGAGGTTGAACTGGGAGTGGTGATCGGCAAACCCGCCTGGCAGATCGATGAAGGCTCCGCGCTCGATCATGTGGCGGGTTACTGCCTTGCCAATGACATCTCCGAACGCGCTTATCAGCTCGAACGCGAAGGTCAGTGGACCAAGGGCAAAAGCGGCTTCTCTTTTGCCCCGCTCGGCCCGTGGCTCCTGACGCGTGATGAAGTGCCCGACCCGCAGGTGCTCGACCTGTGGCTCGACGTTAACGGCTCGCGTCGTCAGACGGGCAATACACGCACGATGATTTTCAACGTCGCGCATATCGTGGCGTATCTCAGCCGCTTCATGCCGCTGATGGCTGGCGACGTGATTATCACCGGGACGCCCCCCGGCGTGGGGCTCGGTCAGAAGCCGCCCGTCTTTCTGAAAGCGGGCGACACGATGACCCTTGGCGGCAGCGGACTCGGCGAGCAGGCCCAGAAGGTTGTGCAATACGCGGATTCGCTTGGCGCGGCATGGGTCCGCGGCGAATATCCGTTGGCACGATAAAACGATTGAACCTATGGAAGGAGGAGATATGAGCCTTGCTGGAACGGGCGTGGTCGCGATCTGGCATGACCTGCTGCCGGAAGCGAAGGATGAATTCTACGAATGGCACAACCGCGAGCACATGCCGGAACGCGCCGGAATTCCTGGGTTCAGGCGCGGCCGGCGCTACATCGCGCTGGATGCGGGACCCGAGTACTTCAATCTGTATGAAGCCGACACCGTGGAGGTGCTCGGCGCGCAAGACTACCTGCTTCGGCTGAATTCGCCGACGCCGTGGACGAAGCAGGTCGTTCCCTCGTTTCGCAGCGTGGCCCGCTCGATCTGCCATGTGGCGTATTCTGACGGCGTGGGCCAGGGCGCCAATCTCATGACGGTGCGCTTCGACGTGCCTTCCGCGGCGCGGGCCGACGTCGTGAAGGGATTGCGCCAGCAGGTCTTGCCGCCGCTCGCCGACCAGCGCGGCATCACGGGCGTGCACCTGTGTCTGGCCGATGAGGCCGTCAGCAAGGTGGAAACTGCGGAGAAGAAGGCGCGCTCGGAAGGCACCGAGGTGCCGACATGGATCGTGATGATCGAAGGATGCCGCGCCGACTATGTCCGCTCAGCGGTGGACGCATTCATTGCCGGACTCGCTGCTTTGCCCGGGGCCGCTGCGATTGCGCCGGACTCTACGCTCTATCAACTGGAGTACACACGGTGCAAAACGCCGTGGAGCGCCGGCTGAAACGTCGTTTGAACACGGCTGTGCGGCGCGTCACGCGACGCGGCGCAGCCGGTCCTGAAACTGTCGTCACGCATTGAGAAACGAAGGAGCAGTTCCATGTCGTCCCCTGTTGTGGGCAAGCCCGTCGCATCCACCGCGCTCAGGCCGGTGCGCGTCATTCGACTCAATCCCGCTGACGACGTCGTCATCGCTTTGGATCAGCTTATGTCCGGCACGGTGCTGGATGGGGAAGCGGTGACGGTCTCCGGATTGATCCCGCCCGGTCACAAAGTGGCGACACGCGACATCGGTCAGGGCCAGGCGGTGCACCGTTATGGCCAGATCATCGGCTTTGCGAGCCAGCCGATCCGCGCGGGGCAGCACGTTCATACGCATAATCTTGCGATGGGCGAATTCGCCCGTGACTACGCATTCAGTCAGGGCGTGCGCGCCACCGTCCCGTCAACCGAGCCCGCGACATTCCAGGGCATTGTGCGTGAAGACGGCCGTGTGGCCACGCGCAATTACATCGGCATTCTCACCTCGGTGAATTGCTCGGCCACGGTCGCGCGAGCCATTGCCGACTATTTCCGCCGTGACATTCGTCCCGAAGCGCTGGCCGCGTTTCCGAATGTCGATGGGGTCGTCGCGCTCACCCATGGTTCGGGTTGCGCCATCGACTCAGAAGGCGATGGTCTCGCGATGCTGCAGCGCACGCTTGGTGGCTATGCGTGCCATTCCAACTTCGCGAGCGTGCTGCTTGTCGGCCTGGGCTGTGAAACGAATCAGATTTCGCGGCTGCTCGAAACTCAGGGGCTCAGGGAACACGACCGCTTGCGAACTTTCACGATTCAGGACACCGGTGGCACGAGCCTGACAATTGCAAAGGGTATCGAACTGGTTCGGCAGATGTTGCCCGACGCGAATGACGTCAAGCGGGAAACAGTTTCGGCGAGTCATCTCACCATCGGCCTTCAATGTGGTGGGTCGGACGGATATTCGGGCATCACGGCCAATCCCGTGCTGGGTGCAGCCGTCGACTTGCTCGTGCGGCACGGCGGTACTGCGATCCTCTCGGAGACGCCGGAGATTTATGGCGCCGAGCACCTGTTGACCCGCCGCGCAGTAACGCCCGAAGTGGGACAGAAGCTGGTCGATCGCATCAGGTGGTGGGAAGCGTACGCGCAGCGGCAGGAGGCGCAGATCAACAACAATCCGTCGGCGGGCAATAAGGCCGGTGGCTTGACGACCGTTCTCGAGAAATCATTGGGCGGCATCGCAAAGGCAGGTTCGACGAACCTTGTCGAGGTGTACGAATACGCCCAGCCGGTTAGGGCGCGCGGTCTGGTGTTCATGGACACGCCTGGCTACGACCCGGTGTCGGCTACCGGCCAGGTTGCCGGCGGTGCGAACCTGATCTGCTTCACGACGGGACGCGGTTCGGCTTACGGCTGCGCGCCCTCGCCGTCGGTGAAGCTCGCGACAAACACGGCACTCTGGCAACGTCAGTCCGACGATATGGACCTGAACTGTGGAGAAGTGCTGGAAGGGAGCACGACGATCGAGCAACTTGGCGCAGTGCTGTTCAAACTGCTGCTCGACGTGGCCTCCGGGACACGTTCCCGTAGCGAGCAGCACGGTTACGGACAAAACGAATTCGTCCCCTGGCAGATCAGCGCAATCATGTGAGCCGCCGGTGTCCGGCATAAGTAGAGCATATACCGCACCGATGCCCGGCAATACCCATGCAAGGTTGGAGAAGAAGATGTCATTGAATGATAGATCCGCGCTGCCTGACGATCTGGAGCGGGCTGTGCTCGTGGGGCGCGCGTGGTGCGCCGATATCGGCGCACCGCGTCCTGTTGCCGTTATCGGTGGCGAACTGGTGGATGTGTCGTCGGTCGCGCTGACGACCAGCACGCTGGTTGAACAACCAGAAATCGGCCTTCGGCTTAAGGAGGCCGCTGCGAACCTGCCGAGGCTTGCGGCACTGGACCCGGTTCTTGCCAATTCCGCCTTCGATCGACGCGATCCGTCTACCCCTGGCTCATCGCGCCATGTGACCTGCAGGCGGTCAAGGCGAGCGGGGTGACGTTCGTCGAAAGCCTTCTGGAGCGGGTGATCGAGGAGCGCTCGGGAGGTGACGCGAGCCGGGCCGATGAAGTGCGCGCGCGTGTCATGTCCGTGCTGGGCGATCGGCTCGCAAGCGTCCGCCCGGGGTCTGAGCAAGCCGGGGCGGTGCGCCACGTGCTTATTCAGGAAGGAATGTGGTCGCAGTATCTGGAAGTCGGCATCGGTCCGGATGCGGAAATCTTCACGAAAGCGCAACCCATGTCCGCCGTCGCCACCGGCAGCGAGATCGGAATTCATGAAAATTCGCAGTGGAATAACCCGGAGCCTGAAATCGTGCTGGCGGTGACCAGCCGGGCGGAAATCGTCGGCGCCGCGCTTGGGAACGACGTCAACCTTCGGGATTTCGAAGGCCGGAGTGCACTGTTGCTCGGTAAGGCCAAGGATAACAACGCGTCGGCCTCTATTGGCCCGTTCATTCGCCTCTTCGACGGTACATTCGGCCTTGATGATGTTCGGGCTGCGGAGCTTTCGCTGCACGTAGAAGGAACAGATGGACATGTTCTGACAGGGACAAGTTCCATGAAGCGCATCAGCCGGGACCCGTCGGAACTCGTTGCGCAAGCGATGGGCTCTCACCATCAATACCCGGACGGAATGATGCTTTATCTCGGGACGTTGTTCGCACCGACCGCAGATCGTAACGTGCCGGGGCAAGGATTCACGCATCAGATCGGCGATATCGTAACGATATCGAGCCCGCGATTCGGAGCGCTCGTCAACACGGTCAACTATTCGCATCGCATTGCGCCCTGGGAGTTCGGGGTCGGCGCACTGCTCGCGAGCATTCTTCATCGGCATATCGGGAAAGCGGGGGCGTCGGCGCTTCGTTGCCTGCCGATCCGCTGATATTTCATTGAGTATCAGCGGACACGGTGCCAGTTAAACATGCAGTTTGTTTGTGAGAATGTAGAGATATTCATAGGTCTCCGCCAGGAGCACCTCCCGGGGCATCTCGCAATGTCCCGGACCAAACCCCGGAAGGCCGCCACATGGGCCTTCCGGGGTTTTTTCTTGTGCCGGACCTTCCCGTTCCATACCCCTCAATCGCACTCAGAAGTATGGGTAGTAGTATGGGTACAGGGGAGGTCGCCATGAGCACAAATCCGCGTTCCATCCACCGTCTTTCCGCGCTCGGCGTCGCGCGCCTGAACAAGCCTGGCCATTACTGCGATGGGGGTGGTCTGTACCTTCAGGTGTCGGCGGCGCGTACGCGCTCATGGGTCTACCGTTTCAGGCTACAGGGCCGGTTGCGTGAAATGGGTCTCGGGCCACTGCACGTTATCTCGCTTGCCGACGCACGCGAGCTCGCAGCGCGCTGCCGCAGGATGCTGTTCGACGGCGTCGATCCGATCGAGTCCCGCCATGCCGAGCGGGCACAGCAGCTTGCGACCGCCGCGCGCAGCCGGACATTTGATGAATGCACCAAGGCATTTACCAAAACGAACCGTGCAGGGTGGAAGAATGAAAAGCATGTCGCGCAGTGGGAGAACACGCTGGCCACCTATGCCTCACCCATCATCGGATCGCTTCGCGCGCGTGATATCGATACGGCGCTCATCGTGAGCGTGCTTGAGCCAATATGGCAAGCGAAACCTGAAACGGCCAGCCGGGTGCGTGGGCGTATCGAGTCAGTGCTCGACTGGGCGACGGTGCACCGGTATCGTGAAGGCGAGAATCCGGCACGATGGAAGGGCCACCTCGACAAGATACTGCCTGCGCGCACAAACGTGCGGAAGGTCCGGCACCATGCAGCCCTGCCGTACAAGGAATCAGCTGCGTTCGTCAAGGCACTGAGGGTGCAGGATGGCCTCGCGGCACGGGCGCTCGAACTGCTCATCCTGACTGCGGCGAGGACCAGCGAAGTCATTGGTGCTCTCCGCAACGAGTTTGATCTGGAGGCGGCTATTTGGACGGTGCCGGCGGAGCGGATGAAGGCCGAACGGGCACACCGGATTCCGCTGCCTGATTCCGCGCTTGCACTGGTGCGCCGGCTGCTTGAAGAGGCAGACGGCGACCTGGTGTTCCCGGGGGCGAAGAAGGGCAGGTCACTGTCCAACATGGCAATGCTCACGGTTCTGCGCCGGATGAAACGCACCGGCCTGACAGTACACGGTTTTCGCTCGACATTCCGTGACTGGGCCGCGGAGTGTACGACCTATCCCAACGAGATGGCGGAGATGGCGCTGGCGCACACAGTGGATGACAAGGTCGAGGCCGCATATCGTCGTGGCGACATGTTCCTGCGTCGCAAGCAGATGATGGACGACTGGGCGGCTTATTGTTCGCGGAAAGAATAGCCTAGCAGTGCTCGGGAATTCCAACTCGCAAGTGATGAACGCCAACGCTGGGGGCAACATGCTGCGTGTCAGTGGTTCATGCTAGCGTGTCGTTCTGTTGCCGGTCAGTCGTAGCCGGAAATAGCCTGGACTTTCTCCCTGGTGGGCTAGCGCCGAAAAAAACCGCCTCGTGGACCTGGCGGAGGGGAATCGATGGGAATCCATGGGATGTCCACCGCAGAAGCCGTGGTTGCGATTCCAGTAACTATTTTCCTGACCGCTCCTTTGATGGAGCCCGTGCTCGTGCGTTAGTCTGGCAACGTCCGGTGGCATGCGACGCCGTCAGGAGGGCCCGCATCATGAACGAGCACGTTGGTGGTTACGGAGGTACGAAAGTCCGCCTTATTCGGCTTCGAGAGGTGCGCATGCGGGTGGGCCTTGGCGCGAGCACGGTATACCGGTACCTCGCGGCAGGAAAATTCCCCAGACCTGTCAAGATCGGTGGCGGACGGGTGGCCTGGCTCGAAAGCGAAATCGATGCATGGATCGCGAGCCGCGCAGAAGCCACCCGTCATGGTCCGACATAGCCTCTCGTTTGCTGTAGGGGCAGCAACAATCACCGGCGTGGTCCGTCGAGTCGCATCCGGCGGCCGCGTTTCGTGGGTCGTGTCAGTCAACGTAGCTTGGACTTTAGGGTGCCGGCGGGAATCGACTCCATCAGAAAGACTTGGCGACGATGCGGCGCAATGACGTCGCTCACCGCGAGTTCCGGTCTCTCCGGGTCGCTCGACTGACATCTGCGTCGGCCCGTGCGATGGCCCCGCCGGGGCTGCCGTGGGAACCGCCCTTCGAGGGCGCCCGCACGTGGAATCGTCGGACGGACAAGTAAATGACCAGTGTGAACTTTACGCGGAGCCAATGGGAAGCTTGTCGAGACCTAGGCTCTGGAGGAGGCCCTTGCCGCCATCAGCGGCTTCTCGGGCGATTGCTTCTTTGGCTATCCGCTGATAGCGACGCCTGAGGGCAAATATTTTCTTGATGCGACGTTTGTCAGTCCGCAAAAGGGCGTCATTTTTTTCGATCTGATTGAAGGGGACCGACGTAGCGGATTACCCTGCACGTCAGGACGATCTCGCCAACAAGATCGACGCGAAGCTGAGACTGCACAAGGAACTAGTCAAAGGGTGAAAGCTCATTCCCGAACTCCAGGTTATCACCTTTGTGCCTGCAGTCACGGACGTTGCCCGGTTTGCGGAGGAAGGCTATCCGATCGCAAACGAGAAAAACCTGGCGGATGTGATGGCGGCCGTCGCGTCGTGGGAGAGCGACACCGATAACCTGTACTGGACGACGCTGTCAGCGATCGAGAGCCTGTCTTCCATCCGCAAGAGCCAGCTAAGGCGCGAAGTCAGCAATCCCAACTCGCGAGGTGCAAAGCTCAAGAGACTCGAATATTCGATAGCAACGCTCGATCACCGTCAGAACCGTGCCGTCATCGAGACGGTGGACGGGGTGGAACAGGTACGGGGCTTGGAAGGTTCTGGCAAGACGATCGTGCTTGCACTCAAGGCCGCGTATCTTCACACGTAGCATCCAGACTTGCGCATCGCGGTCACATTCCACACCCGGTCGCTTAAAGGGCAGTTCAAGCGGCCCATCAACAATTTTTGCATTGGACAGAGCGGCGAGGAACCGGACTGGACAAAGCTGCGGGTTGTTAGCGCATGGGGCGCTCCCGGTGACGATCAGCGCCGTCGGATCCCGACGCTGGCGAGTCCGACGGAATTTTTCATCAGATCCAAGCACAGCTACGCTACCGCGCGCGAGGCGCTGGGCCCCGGGATGCTGGTTCAATCAAGGCGTTTTTAACGGAACTGCAGCCACCGCAGTCGTTGTGATCTTCTGAGGCGCAGAACGACCTGCGCGGTCAGCACAAGACTTGACGACGAGAGTACAGCCCTCAAAGAGAGGACGCCGTGACGTTCCTCGTGGCGAAGATTTTTCATCACATGGAAAAGGGTGTTGCTGCCGTTCATCGTGTTGGCATCGAGCACCGCGAGTTGAAGCCGACGAACATCATGGTGACTGGTGGCTTCCAGTTGCATGCCGTGAAGGTTACCGATTTCGGCATCGAGAAAAAGGATGCAGGAGGAACTCATCGAAGCCGCCGAAGGGAGGCACTTCAACTCGGACGACGTCGAAGTCGGCAATTGGTGCGCTTCCATATCTGGCGCCAGAAGCAATTGATACCTTCACGGGATGTGCATCTAGCCATACTGGATGGCCACCCCTATCCTACCGAGGACTACCGTTCGTTGGTATCAACCGGATAAGAAAAGCGGCAAGAGCGGCAGCGGCGGCAGCAAAAAGAAACGCCGCGTTTGCGGATATTCCTAAGAGCAGGCCGGCAACCGCCGAACCGATGGGTAAGCCGGACAAGTTCAAGCTCATGGAAACCGAAAGGACTCGGCCGAATTTCGACGGGTCGGTTCGCCGTTGTCGCAGCGTCAGTAGTCCAACATCGACGGGGCCGACCGCTACGCCCGCGATAATCAGGCAGACCACCACTCCCGCCCAGCCGTTACAGGCAGCGATAGGCCAACAGGCGACGGCGGTGACAGCCATCCCGATTGCCATCACCGCACGTTCCCTCCCCGCGGTTCGGAGGTGTCCAGTTACCAAGGCGCCAATAGCGCCGGAGAAGCCAACGATGGCCCAAAGTGCGCCCGTAATCCGATCATTTTCCGGAGCGTGAAAATTCGCTCCTACTATGACAGGAATCACGATAAGCAGCGCGCCCCATGTCATCTGGTACAGCGAATAAGAGGTTGCCAGTCCACGCAGCGTTGGTTCTTTCAGGACCAGTACTAGGCCCTCCCAAGTCTGATGCCAGATCGAGCCAGAATGAGGACGATGAGGCTCGACGAGATGGACGGGAAGCAGGCAGCAGGCGGCGAGAGCATACGCGACTGCAATCACGAGAAACGTAGCGGCACCGCCGCGGTAAGAGAACACCACACCAGCGAGGGCGGGGCCCAACACGTCGGTAGCTGCGTATATGGCAGTGTCAACTGCGTTTATCCGGTCGAGCTCCGCCGGCGAAACGAGTCTTGGAAACAATGTCCTGATTCCGGCAGCACTAAGAGGGCTCGTCAGTGAATAGGCGGCAACGATCAAGAGGATAACTACTTCATTAGCCGAGGTAAGCAGCTCGGCTGCCGGTCAGTGTAGCCAACAGCACGCTGCTTGCAGCCATGTCTAATATGATCGCGCGTTGGGCACCGATGCGATCCAGGAAGGCACCCGACACGGGGCTGATGAGCAGACCTGGCACCATTGCTGCAAACGATAGCCATCCCGCGAAGGACGGCGATCCGAATCGGGATAGCGCATAAAGAACGATCAAAAGTGCGAACATGTGGCTAGCCAGACGTGACATGGCAGCTGCGCCCAATACGAGCGGCACATTTGCAATGCCCAGTAGGCTGCGGTACGAATTACTGTCAGACGTCATGGCCTTATCACTGAGATGGGTCTTGTTCACCGCTTGCCTCAATCGAGCATCGAGAACTGCGAATTCCGTCAAGAAACGTCGTTATGGCATTTTGTGCACGCGCGTCGCGGCAAACGTAGTGATCGTCACTATCCACGATAACCTCGCGAACCCAAGGAGGCTTAGCCGCTTCACGGCGCCGCCAACCTGGCCGTGCAAACCACGGATCGCGATCCGCCAGGATGTGTAGTACAGCCCCGTATGGTCAGGTGTGCGCAATCCGTCCGCCCACCCCCAGTTCTTCGGAGCGCTACATGACCACCCAGCTATGATGTAGGCTTCCGCCTTTACGGCGCCGCCCCAAATGGACACAGCGGCTCCGCCTTCGCTGAAACCCGATACGACAAGCGGTCCCGGTTCTATGAATGGACACGCTTCGACGCGCCTCACTGCATCTAAGAGCTCAGCACGACGATAGAGGTCTGCCAGGGGAAATGCTCCGGTTTCACAGTTCTCGATCTGGCAGTTGCTGGAACGCATCTTACGCGAGAAGCTGTCTGGGGCGAAGAATGCGAACCCGGCACGACGAGCCAAGGCTGCCAGAATAACTTCCGTTTCGCCGAGCCCAAAGGCGCCGTGCAGGTGCAGGAGAACGGGCACGCTCGCACGGCCAATCTCTCCGCAGGAGTGGAGTTGGTACCCTTCTCAATGAGCTTGCCGAGATGTTCCGCCGAGAATTCGGCCAGCAGTGTCCGGTAACTTGCGCGGACGCCCCTTCAATGGCAAGCATCGTATCCCGAATCTTTTCGGTCGCGCCTGCCTGCGCGTCGATCGCGGTCTGCGCCTGCTTGCACGCGACGCGTGCGCTGTTGCCGATCCTGCGCAGGGCTACGTCGGCGGCTTTTTCCATCGCGTCGACGGCATCGTCCACCTGGTTTTTCAGCTCGTCGAGCGTCATCTGCGTGATTGCGAACGGCACCCACGACGGGTCATCGAACGTCAGCCATTGCAGGACATTCTTTAAAACGCATCCAGTGGGCCGTGAAAACGAGCTTCCGTACGAGATCGCTTGCTACCTAGAAATATGCTCCTTTCCATCATGATTGCGACGACATGCGCCTTGCGTTCCAGCGGCGCGTGCGCGCTGACCAACCGTCATCAGAACTGTAGGAAGTTCAGCTTCGCATTTCTGTGCCGACGGTGGCACAGCATGCCCTGCTTTGCTTCGCAGTTGATATTTCGTCTGAGAAAACCGAAAAAAGATACGTGGCTGAAGCAGGATGACTTCGCCGCGATTAAGCCCCGCGATTGACCGGTGGCGGGTACTCCAGGCGCCTTCCCGTGCGTGCGGAAGAGGGAGAGTGGGCCAGCCAGAACGATACAGGCATACGCATTTGGGCCAGGGAAAATCATGAAAGAACTCCACGGATGGACCGTCGCTGGCATGGACGGCACCCCACTGATGCTACCGGCGAACGCTGCTCCCGATCAGCGTTTGCAGCGGGCCGAAGCCGAAGTCCGTCGGCTGACCAGATGCATGGAGATGAAGGACCGGCAACTCTGCGAGTTGCGCAAGGCGCTTGCGCATTCGGCGACGGTTCACTATTCATTTGAAAATCGCCTGCAGCGTGAACTGGATTCCCTGCGGATCATGATGCCCGTGAACGGGTTCCAGGAGCACTGGGGCGGGTCCGCCAGCGACCGACCAGAGGAGGGCAGGGTCGTGAAACTGCCCTACGTGACGTCAATACTGTCCGTCCTGATCGATGCGATGTGTACGTTCTGGGCGGACTGCGATCGCGCACATCCGCCGAAGTCCGCGACTGTGGCGCACGCCATCGACGAACGCCTGGGCTTGGCCTCGCAGCAGAATGGAGAGGCTTCGCGTAGCGGGCAGGCTTACGCGTCGGCGATCAGGCCGGACTGGATAAAGGAGGCCGACAATCGCCACCATTGCCGGCCTGCAGCGATGCGCTGATGCGCCCATGCAAGAGGCCAGTCGTCTAGACTGGCGCTTGCGTGCGCATCGTTTCGTTGTCGTCCACCGCGAGGTGCCTGTCACCGGGGCCATACGCAGGACGCGCGCCCGCGTCGGTGGAGGACGAATGACCCGGCAAACCAGCTTCGGCGAGTGGGATCTGTCCGAAGCGCGTGATCGACTCCAGTAGCGCGTTGGGATCGCACTGGAGATTGCGGAACGTAGCAGGACCCAGTTCGAATGAGCACGCAACGATATCGGCACGGCCGGGCGTAGTGCCAGCGCCGATATCGCGCAGTTCGAGCCCGAAGCGTCGGTATAGACGCGCAACGGAGCGCGAGACGACACCGATCACTCGCGTCGCGCCGAACGAGAGGGCGAGTGCCATCGCGTAAGGGAACAACGACATGCCCGAGGTTGAGCCGGTTCGATGGTCCGGCAGACCTGATCCTGCGAATCGCGACATCTCCCATATCGAACTCGATGACGGCAGTGAGCCTGGGTCTGTGAGCTGTGGGAAAACATCACGGAGCAGATAGGCTCCTGTGGTGGGCATCAGCCGCGCGCATCCGCAGACCCCGTCGTCCGCGGACAGTGCGACCAGATGAACGGTACTGCCTCCGTCGAATTCATCCCACTCGCTCGTCGCATCTTGGGACACACCGGGTATTTCCCAGTGCAGGCGCTGGACGAAGACCTTGTGGCGGAATGCTCCAAGATGGTGATGGATATCCGGTGGCAGGTCATCAAGCCTGCCGGCAATGATGTACGACATGGGCTCCTCCGATGTCAGCCGTTGACGCGACGCTATCAGCGTGTCTATGGCCCAGAAACTCGGAGCTTTCGGAGGGTGTCACTTTGCACGCACGAGCGTGCACTGGCCCACGTCGCTTGTACGGTGACGGGCAGGACGTGGGGTGGAACTTCAGAAAAAGGATTCAGGGCTTTATGATGCCCTGTACGGTCGCGTGGACTGCTGCGGCCGTTCTGCTTCGGATGTTGAGAGCCTCCATCGCTTCTTCGATGTGGTAGTCAACGGTATAGCGGGAGCGCCCGAGGATCTCGCCAATCTCGGCGGAGGTTTTTCCGCGGGCGACCCAG
The DNA here is from genome assembly GCF_902859935.1 of Paraburkholderia fynbosensis. Taxonomy (GTDB): domain Bacteria; phylum Pseudomonadota; class Gammaproteobacteria; order Burkholderiales; family Burkholderiaceae; genus Paraburkholderia; species Paraburkholderia fynbosensis. The sequence continues at coordinate 70,559 of NZ_CADIKI010000005.1, read as the reverse complement.
GTCAGACATTCGAGTTGACGCGCCGTAAGCAGGTGTGCCGCCCTTTTCGGAGGCATCAGCGCGAGGCGATGCATTTCGAAGTGAAACTGCGCGCTGATCAGGTATGCCAGCCGGGAGTTGATTGTGTTGTTGACGGAATGCAGAGGGCCCGACAGGTTGAACAGGAGGATGCTGCCATCGGACTGGTGAACCGGGATACTAAGTCCCGCGGGCAGGCCGGCCTCTCTTGCTTCGTCGAGCAGACGCCGCTCGGCTTTGCTCAAGCCGATGATGTCGTGCCATCGGTAGGGAGCCGACTGGAGGAATGCAGTGCGATGAACGGGGTCGGTGGAGGCGTAATCCCGACGCTGGTATTGCCGCACCCACTCCTGCGGATAATGTGAGCCGATCATCTCGAGCGCCGTTCGCCGGGCGGTGGTCGAACGGCTCCGCGTAACGCGGCTGATCACGTAATGCGGGAAGCCGAGCTTGCCAGCCGCATGGCCGAAAGAGTCGACGAGGGAAGGAATATCGGCGGCGCATGCAAGACGCATGACCGGTGCTGGTGCGCCAGCCTGCCGACGATCAGAAATGGGTGACGGCCTATGCTGGCCCTCGTTCGAACGGCGTCGAGAGACATGTTTCATGTTCGCTACCCTGGCGTTGCCCGACAGGGACTGGAACGGCGGGTGCCAAATGAGAACGAGGCACGCGCGCGATGACAGCGCGGTCCATGCGGCACGGGCTTTTGGGAGAGAGGCGGCGAGTCAGATGGCACATGCGATTGCCGCAGGCATCGGCGATGGCAACCGCGGGCATACTGTGCACCCCGCCCGAGTCAGTTTAGCGTTCATTGTAGTCTGTGGATGGCGGTTCAACGACGCATGTAAGGGATTGAAATCATGCGCACCGTGCAGGGGCAGGTGTGAGGAAGGTTGATTGTGTCGATGGGCTAACGGAGCAGCAACGCTACTGCTGAAAACCCGCCGACGCCCCGTGCAAAGAGCAGGAACGGCCTGCCCCGTACCAGTCCATGACACTGGGCGAGATTGATGAACGCATCGCTGACGGTGACGTGGCCGATGCGGGCAAAATTCTCCGTGAACAGCCGCTCCTGCGGGATCTTAAGCGCATCGAGCAGGCGGTACCATGCAGGCAGATCCAGATGATGGGGCAGGATACGCTGGATGTCGTCCAGCGTGAAATGTGCCTGCTGGACTGTCCGCCTGATCAGGCTGCGCGCCGCGAAGAAGTGCTGCGCTGCCAGGCGCGGTTCCTCATTTGTCAGTACCGCTCGCCAGCCCTGGCCGCTGGCATATGTCGCGATGGCGAGCAGGCGGTTGACGGCGGCGCCGCGCTCGATGAATGCGGCGAATGCACCATCACCCAGAATCCCCTCGGTTTGCATTAACCTTTCTGATTCGAGTGGCATGATGTCGGCGCCGACAAGCAGGACCCGTTTCATGTGGGGCCGGGCGATGAACATCGCACGAATCACACGTAGTGCGCCAAGGGCGGATGCGCAATGCTGCTGCGCGAACGAAAACGCCTCAGCGTCGATGAAACCGAACCGGTCACATAGCAGGCCGGGTAGCGACTGCGGCGGTGGCGCAATGCTGCCCTGGAGCGTATGCACGTAGACGATGCAGTCGACTTCACCAGGTGCGACGGCGGAGGCGAGCAGGAGACGCTGGATCGCACTGGCCGCGAGTCCGATTGCGGTCTGCCCATCCGCATTGCGGTAGTAACGCATCCCGGCCCGCTCCAGGTTCAGTACGGTGCTGGAGTTCTGCCCGGTGCGCTTTGCCCAGCACCGGACGTCGTCGATGCGTTGGGGAAGATGGAAGGCGACGTGCGGTATGCCGAGATCGGGGGTCATGAGACAGACCGGCTATCGTCCCACTGACAGAGGTAGGGTGCGCCGCGAGCTTCCAGCAGCGCAGCGCCCGCAAAGCCGCCGATCCCGTAGCCCCATAGCAGCATGCGGTGTGTCCGGCTGCATGCGGTGCGGCGGAGAGCCTGTGCGAGGCGTACGATGGATTCGGCCGCGCCGAGATGGATGCAATGTCGATGCTGCGCTCCGGCGTCCTGCCGACCGAGCAGATTGCATACTGCGCGCTTGAGCGACGGGATACCCGGGTGCCCGACAACCTCGTCAATTTCACAGTGACGAAGAGCGTGTCGCGCGAGCAGAAACTCGATCACCGATAGCAAAGTGAATGTCCGGGCGTCGGAGACTGGTGCGGCACGACGACAGATGTCAACAGGAACGTGCCGGGCTGCCACATCGAGCAGGTGCAGCCCACCTGTTCCGTAGTCGGTTCTTTCAACGAGCAACGCACCGGCGGCGTCACCGTGCACAATGCCAGGTCCGCATATTCTGGAAAGCGGTGGGCTCCACTTCTCCGCCGCGACAATCAGTATCGTGTGAACCTCCGGTTCAGCGACGAACAGGTCGGACGCCAGCCGCAATGCTGTGAATGGCGACACGCCGTGCTGTTGCGAGACCGAAAAAGGAAAACACGGTGCGCCGATCCCTGCACACAGCCGTCCGGCAACTGTGGTCGAAATATGTTCATCGAGGCTGCTATGACAGAACACGATGACATCGATTGGGCGCGCGTCCGGCGGCCGGGCGGCGCAGATCGCGTTTGCCACTTTTGCGGCGAGTCCGGAAAGATCCGTACCGGTTTCGACCGGCACCATGCAGGTCATGTCGGGTGTTGCCAGACCGGAATGCACAGGGCGCGAGCCACCGGTTTCCTCACCGGGCCAAGCCTCCAGCCAGTGCCCGTAGTCGGCATGCCAGGATCTCATCCACGCATCCCAGCCGGGATGTCCTGTCGCGCGCAATGCCGACTCCATTGCCGTCCATCGGGACAGCGGTATGGCGTCCGGCACCCAGGCCGTCACTGCGGTGATGACGGGCGGGTTCATGCGCCACCCTCGGCCGAGCCGCAGTCGTTGGCGAGATCGGCGGGCAGCAGGTCATACAGTACGCGCCCAAACCGCGATCCATGTATGACGTGGCAATCCCGCTGCAGCCCGATCAGCTGAAAACCGATCCGTTCGAGCAGGCGTCGCGAGCGCACGTTGCAGTCTACGGCCCACGCCGTGATGCAGTGCAGCCGGTCGGTTTCGAGCACCTCGTGGAGCAGCCTGATGGAGGCAACAAACGTCATGTCCCGGCAGGTGGGCCGCTGGCTGTCGCGCAGTACCCAGAACGAGCCGGTGCCGAATCCATGCGTCAGATCGCTGACAGCCACAACGCCGCTTGCCGCTTCATGGCCTGCCGGTCCGAATACGCGCAGGCGGTGCCGAGCGCTTTGCATCATGATCTGCACGGCGAGCGCAGGAAGCGTCTGACGGCCTTGCCCAAAATCGAACCACTGGTTGATGTCCGGTTCGGAGAGCCAGGCAGCGATGTCATTCACATCGTTGCTGTCCGGTTCACGAAGCCAGCACGAGCTGGATCCTCCACCCGTCTCGCCGGGTCCTTCAGTCTGGGGCGCGGATGCCTGTGTCCGCCCTTCGCTGCTCACGGGGAATGTCCTGCTGGTGAACCACTTATGCCGACGTGGTGAACGTGCATAGCGCCGCCTCGACCTTCATCAGCAGCATCGCAAACCAGTGCGCCGTCTGGAACCGTGCAGCAGGTGGAAGACCTTCCACGTAGCCATGGCCACCACAAAGCTGTACAAGCTCCCGCGCAACGTCCGTCGCTTCGGTGGCAACGTGGCGCGCCATCTGCGATACGGCGGCGATCTGCGCCTGCGTATCGTCCGCCGCCACCGACCGCAGAAAGAGGTGGATGGTGTGCGCGGACATGAGCATGTCGGCGAGTCGGGCAGCGACAAGCTGATGGGTGACGATCGGCTTGCGGAATGTCTGTCGGGTCACGCTATAGGCGAGAGCGAAGTTGATGCCCTGCTGCACGGCACCGGAAAGCAGCGCTGTGAGGTAGATTGCTGTATCGACGAGCCACCGTCTTACCGGATCACCGCCGTGATTCGCGCCCTGGGGCATCACCAGGAGTGGGACATCGCCCGCCCGAATGGGAGTGCGGGTGATCGATAGCGCGCCGAGCACGGCAACGGGAACGGCACCCTGAACGTCCTGTCCGGCAGGCAGCGTCGCCAGCATGAGCTGCGGACGTTCATCGTTCATACCGACCATCATTGCCGGCGAGGCTGGATGCTGGCGCAGGATCCAGACGCTCGAAGCATCCGCGTCAGGGATACCCAGCGCAATGGATGCGGTGCCGTCGAAGTAATGCTGGATATCGCGATCGGGCAGCCGGTCGAGTGAGTCGTATTCGCGCAGCGTCATCAGTGCGGGGCTGCTGAGAGTCAGTTCGGCTGCGCGTTCCAGCGGCCCTGCCGCGAACTGTTCGACGACAAGTGCCAGGTCGTGCCGGCGGATTCCCATGCCTCCGACCTGTTCCGGCAGGATCATGGTCGCGAGATCGAGCGTCGCCGCGAGCGTGACCGTTTCGCTCCATAGGGCGGAGTCTGGCCGGGCGGCCAGCAGTGGTTCAAGGCGCTCGCGTGAAAACTGCCTGGCGGCAGCACGCAACGCCTGCTGGTCGTCGCTGAGTGTCCAGGACGCGGGTGTGAGGTCTGCCACAACGGATTCACTCGATGGCATGATGTTCCTCCAGATCTCGTGGTGTCATACGAGCATTTCGACAGGTTCGGGATGACTCAGGAAATGCAGCGGGCTCGCTGAGCGGCCGTACGCACCCGACTGTCTCACCACGACGAAATCTCCGATATGAGCTTCGGGAAGTTCAATGTCGTCCGCCAGACGGTCGAGCGGCGTGCACAGGCAGCCCACCACATGGCAGCGTTCGCGTGTCACACCGTCGGGGCGGTTTCCGATGACGACCGGAAAGTTACGGCGAAGGACCTGACCGAAGTTGCCGGAGGCCGCGAGGTGATGATGCAGGCCGCCATCCGTGATCACGAACGTTTTGCCGCGCGAGACCTTCTGGTCGATGACGCGGCATACGTAGATTCCCGCCTCGCCGACCAGGTAGCGCCCGAGTTCCAGGATAGGCACGATTCCCGGCAGACGTTCGCCAAGCCGTGGCAGCCAGTCGTGCATCGCCTCGCAGACTGCCTTTACATCGAGCGGTGTTTCGCCCGCGAAGTAGGGGATGCCGAAGCCGCCGCCAAGGTTCACGAACCGCGGCGGTCCGGTCAAGCCGCTGGCCAGCCGGAGAACGAGCTCAACACTCTGGCGCTGGGCCTCGATGACCGTCGCTGCATGCAGGCACTGCGAGCCCCAGAAGATGTGAAAGCCGGCGAGTGCGACTTCCCGCGCTTCGAGTTCGCGCAGCAGCGCCGGGACCTGGCCCACATCGACGCCGAACGGCGCCGCACCGCCACCCATGCGCATGCCGCTCTGTCCGACCTGGAAGTCGGGATTGACGCGGATTGCCACGCTGGGCTGCACGCCGAGCTCCCATCCGAGTGCGGTGACGAGCCGCAACTGGGTTTCTGATTCAACGTGCACGTTCACTCCGCTGGCGACGGCGCGTCGCAGGTCGTCGTGAGATTTGCCTGGCCCGGCAAAGCCGATTGCGGCTGGGGTGGTACCGGCATCGAGCGCGATGGCCATCTCCTGTGCGGAGGCAACATCGAAACCGTCGACCCGCCCGGCGAGGTAGTGCACCACGGCGGGCATCGGATTCGCCTTGATCGAGTAGTGAAGGTGCATGCCGGAAGGCAGCAGCCTGCGCAGTTCCCGGATGCGGGCGTCGATCGCAGATCGGTCATAGGCAAAAAACGGTGTGTGCCCGGCACGATCGGCCAGCTGTCTTACGTCCACGCCACCGAACTGCAGCCCCGGAGGTCGCCGGATGAGAGTCAGGCTCACGATGTTTTCTCCCCTGAACCGTGGGCGAGCGCGGCAAATCCAAACGCGGCAACCCTATTCCGTAGCGCCGCCCTGTCGAACTTCCCGTTGGGATTGCGTGGAATCTCCGGACAGCTCACGATGTCACGCGGGACCATATAACGTGGCAGGCGCTGCATGCACCAGTCGCGCAGGTCATCGACAGCTGAGTCATCAGCCAGGACGACAAGCAGCGCAACCGCTTCGCCAAGCGCATCATCCGGGATACCGAGCGCGGCGGCTTCCACGACGAGGCCGCTTGCGTGGACCGTTTCCTCGATTTCCTCCGGACTGATCCGGTAGCCGGAACTCTTGATCTGGGCGTCATTGCGGGTGATGAAATAGAGAAAACCTTCGCTGTCGCGCCGCACGAGGTCGCCAGACCAGACTGCCGTATCACGCGGCGCACCGCCCGGCTTTGCTTCGGGCGACGGGCGGTAGCGTTGCGCGGTGCGCGCGGCGTCGTTCCAGTAGCCGAGTGTGACGCACGCGCCCACGTGCACCAGCTCGCCGGGTTCGTCGGGCGCGCACGGCGTACCGTCCTCATGGACCACCAGGATGCGCGCATTGGGCACAGCCTTGCCGATCGAGTCGGGCCGCCGGTCGACCTGTGCGGGATCGAGATAGGTGGAACGGAATGCCTCGGTCAGCCCGTACATCAGGTACGGCGTGGCACGGGGGAAGAGCGTCCTGAGCTTCTGCAGCACGGGCAATGGGAGGCGACCGCCGGTGTTCGCGAAGTAGCGCACCGCATTGCGCGGCCCGTCGGGCCACGTCGCGCCCGCGAGTTGCATCCACAGTGGCGGTACTCCGGTAATGGCGGTGATGCGTTCGCGCTCGCACGCGAGGATGGCGTCCTGCGCAGTGAGGTAGTTCAGCAGGACTGCTGTTGCACCAGCAGACCAGGCCGAGGTGAGCTGGCTCAGACCAGCATCGAAGCTCAGCGGGAGGAGCGCGAGGATGCGGTCGGACGGTTCATGACGCAGATACTCCGCGACGCTCCAGGCGCCCTCAAGCAGGTTCCGATGGCTGAGCATCACGCCCTTGGGCAGGCCCGTCGAGCCGGAGGTGTAGAGAAGGGCGGCAAGGTCGGTGTCAATGCATGGCGTGGACGGTGCCGGAATCGAGGCATTCCCGGGGGCAGCGGTGTCGCGGTCCGGCCAGCGATGAATCATGACCGTTCCTGTGCCGAAGAGGACCGGGTCAGGCTCATCTACCACGATCAGATCGGATACTGGTGCAAGGCCTTCCGCAGCCTGGGACCGGGCGCGAAATGCGGAGGTCACCAGACATCGCGCGCCGCTGTCGCGAAGCACGTGGGCCACCTGGTTCGGTTTCAGGAGCGGATTGACCGGGACGAACACGCAACCCGCAGCGCAGGCGCCGAGCATCGAGACGGCGGTCTCAATACGCTTGTCGAGAAAGATTGCAACGCGCTCCCCCGGAGCGATGCCAAATGAGGATAGAGCCTGCCCGAATGCGTGGCTCCTTTTCAGTAGTTCGAGGTAGGAGACGCGGACATCGCCGCATACGAGCGCCTGCGCATCAGGTGAACGGCGCGCTGCTGACTGCACAAGATCAAGGAGGTTTCGCATGGCCGGTTGCTATTAAGTTCTGGGTCAATGGCGGATCACCATCGCGCCAAAGCAGCCGGCAAGTCCGCTGGAGAAAAGCAGCGAGTGCGAGTCCGGTTGCGCGCGCGGCGCGGTGTGGAAGTTGATGAACGGGTCGGCACCGAACACGTGGCCGAGGCGTCCGAAATTCGCCGTGAAAAGGCGCTCCTGTGGTACGGACAGCATGGCCATCAGGCGCTGCCAGCCGGGGAGGTTGACGTGGTGAGGCAGGACATGGACGAGTTCATTGCCTGTGATGCCTGCCTGTCGAAGTGCCGCACGCATTGTCGTGAATGCCGACCAGTAGTAACGATCATCTGGCACAGGCTGCAGGTCGTCGTCGGTGCCGCGGAAGTAGCGATTGTCTGTATAAAGATGCAGCCCCATGATGCGGTTGCGGTCGGTATCGCGCTCCAGCAGGATTGCGCACGCCCCGTCGCTATGCAGCGCGAGGTCCTGGATGGCGCGCAGATGATCGCAGCCCGAGCCCATCACATCCGCGCAGACAACGATCGCCCGCTGGATGGGACGACCGGCGACGGTGAGCACGCGCAGCAGGCGGATGGCGGCTACCGGTGAGACGCAGTTCTGCTGCATCAGCGAGAACGCGAGTGCGCGGTCCAGGCCCATACGGGACTGGATGAATGCCGCCGTACCGGCAGGCGGTGCGAGGACGCTGCTCTGGATGGTGTGGGTATAGATAAGCGCATCGATGCTTGCCGGTGTCGTACCGGTATCGTCGAGCAGGGTGGAAACCGCCTCGCACGCGAATGTGACGGGTGACCCCGCTGCAGCATCGTGGAACTGCTGTACGCCATTGCGCAGCAGCGCGCTCGCGCGCGCTTGGGGAAATCCGCAGCGACGGGCCCAGGTGTTCGCATCGACTGTCCGGGCCGGAAAGCTGGTTGCGATGCCGGACAGCGATAACATGGAAGTGGTTGCGGGCGCAGTCATGGCTGCCTCACGCGGTATTCGAAGATGGCGCAGGTGGCCTGTCCCTGAAAGCCGGCCGACCACAGCAGAATGCGTTGTCCGTCCGACGGAGCAACCGATTGCAGCAACATGTGGAGTTGCGCCGGCGCGTCTGCGGCGCACAGGTACCCGATGTCGCCCGGGTCGGGGTACCACATTCGCCATGCAGGCAATCGGGCCTGTGCGGTGACGTTGCACGCCAGGGTTGCGCTGATGCGCGGCGGCACGATCCAGTCGATTGCCGTGGGTTTCAGGCCTGCCTGCCTGCACGTCTTCCCGATGATGTCCACCACGACGGTTTCGTCGATGCACATATCGGGGGGCGCGACGGGAACCGAAGGCGTGCATACGTTGACGCTGAGCACCCTCCATCCGGGACCGGCGTGACGCCGGATCACTACGGCAGCCGCACCGTCGCCCAGTGCCGTTAGCGATCCGGCCAGCCGCGAGAACGGCGGCAGCCAGCGTTCAGCGCCGACGATCAGTGCACAGCACGTGTGATCGTCACTGGCCATCATGTCGGCCACCATCTTCAGTGCAAGAAAGAAGGACACGCCCTGCAGTTGTCCAATCGCGAACGGCACACCCGTCGATCCCAGTTCGCTGTGCAGCCGGCCCGCACAGGAGAGTGCGAGGTCCTGCTCGAAACTTGTCGCGCAGACGATGACCTGATCCGGCACGAGGTTGTCCTTCCCGGGACACCGCCGGATAGCTTTCCCGGCGACCGTTGATGCCATTTCCGAGAGGAAAAGGCGTGGCTCGCAGGCGACGCGCACCGGCAATGCGGCGTGCACCGATCCCGACGAATGACTGACGTGGGCAGGACGTGCCACCTCGCCACTCCAGCGCAGCGTATCGGCATAGACTGATCGCATGATGGTTTCGCGCGCGCATGATGGTGCGGCCGCTGGTTGCTTTAACACTGCGTCGGGCCGCACGCGCGCCTGCGGGACGTAGCGTGCCGTGGCCGCGATGCATGCCTGCCCGCGAACGGGGTCAGTTGCGAAGGACATGGGATTCCACGAAGGAGACGAGGTTGCCGAAGCGCAGGAACAGATCGGCAGAGAGGTCTTCCGGCGCGAGCGTGAAGCCGAAACGCTGCTCGAGCTGAAGAAGCAGGTCTGTCATGTTCATGGAGTCGACACCAACGTCGAACAGGTTCGTGTCGTCCGCGATCAGGTCCGCGGCCATGGTGATGCCGATGGCTGATAGCAGGCATGACCGGATGGTGGCTGCGATTTCCTCGCGCCCCGGGCTGTACGCGTTATGCGTCGTCATGGGGTATCTCCTTCCCGGATCGGTGGGCGTTGGCTAGGTCAGGCGATGGGTCGGTCGGTAAGACAGGTGATGAGTCAGGTGTGGCGGGGCAGTTGCAAGGCACGACCGTCATGTCCCATGGACGTGACGTTGATCGCTGCGCCGCCCGTGCGATCATGAGCCGCTGTAGGTCGCCGGTACCTTCCATGATGTCGAACGCCCTGGCGTCCCGGTAGCCCTGCTCAAGTGACGGACAGGCGGCGATGCCATCGAGACCGGCGAGGTCCATTGCAGCGCGCGTCACCCGCGCGGCCACGCGCGAGGCAAACGCCTTGGTCATGGAGGAATCCATTGACGTTGCAATGCCGCGATCTGCTTTCCAGGCCGTGCAGTGACAGAGGAGCCATGCGGCCGCAATCTGGCGGTCGATGTCGAGCAGCGAGGCTTCCACGCCGGCCACGCCCTGGTGCCTGTCCGCGGGCGTGCCACCCGCATCCAGCCAGGCCGCCAGGTCCGCGCGCACCCGCCTGCAGCTACCGACCATGACGGCGGAAAGCAGGGGCCTGAAGTAGGCCCAGGACCGCTGTGCACCCGAGAAAGCGTCGTCGAGCGGCTTTTCGTCGCCACGGGCAAGCAGCGCATCGTCGGTGACCTCGCAGTCGGTGTAGGAGAGCACGGCAAGCTGGGTCGCGCGCAGGCCTGCCATCCGCTCGATGCGCGACGCTTCGAATCCAGGTGTATTGCTCTCTACCAGGAATGCGCGGATACCGTAACGGCCCATCTGCCGGTTGATCGTTGCAAACGTGATGGCATAGTCGGCGCGCGCGCCGTTCGTGATAAAGCACTTTGTGCCGTTCAGAACCCAGCCGCGACCGGTCTTCCTTGCACTGGTACGCATGGCAGTCGCGTCGGAACCATAGTCCGGCTCGGTGATAGCGAAGGCGCCCCAGCGCGGTGTGCCCGACTGGAATCGCTGGAAGAACCGGGCCTGCTGTTGCGTCGAGGCGAGCGCAACGACAGGCGGCATGGCGAGACCCGGGCCCGGTAAAGCAAGGGCGAGGCTTGCATCGGCTTCCCCGAGGAAGGCCATCAACGTTGCCTGCGCCACGAGGGACTGCAGGAGCGGACAGCCGCCGTACTGGATGGGTACAAGGTTCATGTTCAGGGCGCTGACGTCATCCGCACGCCAGGGAGGGCCGACGATCTGGCCGGTTGTATCCGATTCGAGGCTGACGTTGCGCATACGCCTGGCAAGCAGATCAAGATCGAGTCCACGCTCGGCGAGCGCGGCACCGATATCGTCGATCGTGCGAACCGCCTGCGACGTCTGCTCATGCCGTGTCATATGGAGCTCTCCCAAGCGGGCGTGTCTGCGCCCAGGACCAACATTCACGCCAAGCCATTAATGAAGTTTGCGTGTCGTCTGGCAATGAGCGTAGGCATGGGACGGGAAGGCGTCACCTCCGAACATTGGGAGGTGTTGTATCGGGGGGCGTCGGCGGCGACGTTATCGCGGTCACGCGACAGCGGATGACTGATAATGACGTCTGGATCGAACGATGATGGCTAACTACGGGTGTGACGTATGGCAGCGCGAAAACAGGCGACAGAGAAAAAACCGTTGCTGAAGCGAGACAAGCGGGGGCCCCGCACGACCAAGCGGGGAGACCAGGTGGCCGAACTTATCAAGACGTGGATTACCGATGGAAAGGTGCGCCCCGGTGTGCGACTGAACAAGGAGGCCGAGCTCCAGGACATATTCAACGTCAGCCGCGGCTCGATGCGCGATGCCCTCAAGGCACTGGAGGTGCAGGGACTTGTGCGTCTGAGTACAGGACCGGACGGTGGCGCGACGATTACGCGAGTGCCGCTTGCCCGTGCATTTCAGGCATTACAGAACTACCTGTTTTTCGAGAGCATCAATCTCGAAGATATCTACGCCGTGCGGCGCGTGCTGGAGCCGCTACTTGCAGCAGGGGCGGTCGAGCATCTGACGGAGGCCGACCTGGAAGCGCTCGAGCATAGCGTGGAAGTGTGCGAGCCGTTTGTCGCAAGCCATGACCATGCGCTTGACCAGCGCCACGAGGACATCCACTTTCATGACGTGCTCGCCGCGGCAAATCCGAACGCATTCCTTCGCTGCGTATGCCAGATCATCAACCAGATGTTGCACAGCCTGGTGATCGTGGCAGGTAACGTGACGCAAGATGATTACCAGGCATTTGGCCGGCAGACCGTCGCTGCCCATCGAGCGATTATGGATGCCGCTAAGAGGCGCGACGCCGACGCGGTGGAGCAGTTCATGGCGGCGCACATGGAAGAAGCGGAAGCGCAACTGCGCAAGGTACATGCGGCCTTGCGGCAGAAGCTGGTCCTGGATTCGGACCTTGGTCTGCACGTACGGAGTAAAGGAAGCTCGTGATAAGGCGTCCGGCCCCGCGTTCTGCAGGTCCGAACGTTTGTTGACAGGTAGCGTCAATGCAGTTTGCGGCCAGCAATGGATGAGGAAAGCGCGCGCGCGAGCTCAGTCAACGGCGCGCGTCCGAGGGCAAGTTCGAGGATGTGGCTGGCCCAGAGCACAAGTGCATCCGCATGACGGCCGCCAACGATCTGTACGCCGACTGGCAGTCCTTCCGAAGTCGCACCTGCATAGATGCTTGCAGCGGGAAGGCCCAGCTGGTTGCACCATGCGGTGAAGTGGGGAAACAATTCACCGCTGGCTGGGAGTTCCGCAAGGGGCATGGCCACACGGGGATACACGGGACAGATGACAAGGTCGTACCGCTTGAAGAATGCGTTGACGGTGGCGCCCAGTTCGCCTCTCTCGATCAGCGCACCCAGCAGCGCCTGGCGCGATATCCCGGCGCCCGCATCAGAGTATGCCTGTAACGATGGATCGAGCGCCGCGCCGCCGTCAGGCATGCCTTCGGTGAGCTGGCGGCAGCAGGCCGGCCAGAGGATGGCGTGGATCGCGTTACAGCGAGCGATACCCGGCGGGTCTTCCGGATGGACCCTGGCGCCAAGGTCACGGAATGTGTCGGCCGCACGCACGACCGCATCGTGGACGGTGGTTTCGGGCGTGACAGCGAGCCCCAACGATGGACTGAACGCTATGCGTACCCCACCTGGCGCTGGCTTGCACTTCAAACCAAGTTCATAGTTGCTGGCATCGAATGGCAACGCGTACCAGTCGCGACTGTCAGGGCGACTGATGACGGTCAGGATGCGGGCTGCATCCGCCACGCAGCGGGTCACGGGACCAACATGGCTTAGTAACCCAAACGGCCCGCGGGGTGCATGCGGGACACGACCGAAGCTCGGCTTGAAGCCGAACGTGCCGGTGAAAGCGGCTGGAATCCGGATTGACCCGCCGCCGTCAGTGCCAATCCCTACCGGCGCCATACCGAGGGAGACCGCCGCTGCGGCGCCGCCACTGCTGCCGCCGGGGGTCCGTTGCGTGTCCCAAGGGTTGCGCGTGACGCCGGTGAGCGGGCTGTCGGTGACAATCTTGTGGGCGAAATCAGGCAGGGTGGTCTTCGCGAAGCAGATGGCGCCAGATTCGCGAAGCCTTGCCACGCACGGGCTGTCGTGGCGCGCCGGGCTTTCGTCCGTGGCCCGCGAGCCGTACCTTGTGGCAAGTCCGGAGACCGCGACGTTGTCCTTGACGCTGATCGGCACGCCGTCCAGCGGCCCGAGCGGGCGCGTGTGTTGCCATCGTGTCTCGGACGCACGCGCCATGTCGAGTGCATCCGCGGCTATCTGGCAGAAGGCATTCACGGCGGGGTCTAGCTGTTCTATGCGCAGGAGCACGGCCTGCATGACCTCCACGGGGGAGGCGCCCTTCGTCGCGTAAAGAGTATGAAGCTCGTGTGCTGTCAGATCGCAGATGTCACTGCTCATGTCGTCTCCCTATTAATCATCATAAATACCTTAGACGTGACGCTTGCCAGTGTCAAGAATCGATGGCGAGTTGGCATCGAGGGTAAACGAGCGATCTTCCAGCATTGACATACCAATAGTGGCGACGTAAATTTATGATCATAAATACGGAAAGCAGCATCCTGCGGCGAAGCAGTAGTCTCGGCTCAGCACATGACGCGAGGTTGACGGACGTCGCGGTGCGCCGTCACGAAGCATTCCGTAGGAGTTGTCGTCCGATCAGGGCGCAGGGCGCAGTACAGGCAAAGCGCCAGATATGGCGTCGTCTGCGGCTGGCTTTGAGACTCAGGAAGTCTTAGTTTATTCCTGAGCGAGTTTCTCTGCGCTGGCGAGGAGAGCCCTCTTCTTTTCCTTGCTCAGCCTGCCCGCGACTGCCAGCAGGTTCGCGATCAGGTCGTCGTCCTCGTAGAGGAAGCCCGTGGGCACAAGGAGTGCTCGCGCCAGACGCTGGCTGGTCTGTATCGCAGGGGTGTGTTTGCCCTTTTCGTACTGGTTGACGCGGGTACTGGCCGAGAATTCGTCAATACCCGCCTGAATGCCAAGCTGCTCCTGGGTGAAGCCCGAGCGCAGTCGCGCCTGTTTCAGGCGGCGGGGGAAGACGGCATCAGAAGTGGGTGTATCGCGCGACATCCGGCGAGTTTCCCGGATTCGCTCAGGGATTTTGCTAAGTATTTCTTAGTCTAAAGACTAAGGATTATTTGGTTTTCTGGTCCTGGAGGATGCTGATTGTGTCAGCGTCTCGGCATTCGCAAGGAGGATCTTTTTCCTGGCACGCGTGAGCGGAGCAGCAGTTGCGAGCAGTGCTGCAAGCAGATCGTCCTCCTCGTAGAGGAACGACGTCGGGACGTGCAGTGTTCTCGCCAGGCGTTGCCCCATTACGAGGTGAGGCAGGTGCTTGCCTCTTTCGTACTGGTTAATGCGGGCACTGGCGGAGAATTCGTCGATTCCTGCACTAATACCGAGCTGCTCCTGGGTCAGGCCCGAGCGTATCCGTGCCTGTTTGAGGCGTTTTGCAAAAACGGAGGATGTCGTGTGCTTATCCGGCATCCTCGGAGTCTCTGGGAATTGCTCGCCATTTTTACTAAGACTTTCTTAGTCTTCTTCCTAAGAAACGCTTTGCCTTGAGGGCGGAGGAACTGAAATGCGATTCAGTTGCAGATTGCACATAAGGGGGCGAGAGTCCCGCAGACATACGGAAGGGGACTTGCTCATATGACGACGATTCTTAACATTCTGGGTTACGTGAGCATCCTCATGCTGGTGGCGCTTGGGCTCGCGATAGTCTTCGGCATGATGGACATCGTGAACCTCGCGCATGCCGAGTGGGTCACGATCGGCGCATACGCGCTCGCGGTCGCGCAGGCGGCTGGCGGGAAGCAGGCCTTCTGGCTTGCCCTGCTGGTGGCCCCGGCTGTCGGAGCCGTCCTCGGATGGTGCCTCGAACGTTTCATCATCCGGCTGCTCTATGACCGGCCACTGGACACGCTTCTCGCGACCTATGCGATCAGCGTGATCCTGCAGAAGGCACTGGAACTCGTCTTCGGCACCCAGCCAATGCTCGTCTATGCCCCCTTCGACGGAACGGTTCCGGTCCCCGGCGGTAGCTATCCGGCCTACCGGATCTTCGTGATTGCTGTTGCGCTGACCGTCACCACGGGGTGCTGGCTGCTATTCGCCCGTACGCGCTTTGGTACGCAACTGCGTGCCGTGATCCAGCACCCGGCGATGGCCGAGGCCACCGGCATCGACACGCGGCGCCTGAACCGCATCGCATTCTGTGGCGGTGCGGCGCTTGCCTCGCTCGCCGGCGTGCTCGTCGCGCCCATGGTTTCGGTGGAGTCGCATCTGGGCGTCTCGTATCTCGCCAAGGCGTTCTTCGTGATCGTGCTGGGCGGCATCGGATCGATCGCGGGAAGCATCCTGGGCAGCGCAGTCATCGGCGCGGCCGAAACGCTGCTGGGCTATCGCGTCGATCCCTCACTCGCTTCTGCACTGGTGCTGGTCCTCTCCATTGTGGTGATCCGGTTCAGGCCGCAAGGGCTGATTCCGGGATTCAGTGCGGCGCATCAGCTTCTCGGCAAAGGATAAAGCGTATGTCTGGAAAACATGCAGGCCGCCTCCGGCTATGGTTCTCACAACCGGCTTTTGGCCCCCAGGATGTTCCACCCCTGCTGATATGGGGCGCAGTGGTGGCAGTCGTGGTGATCGTGCCTTTTTTTGCCGGTCCCTGGGTGCTGTCAACGGTGCGCGATGCACTCGTCATGGGGATCCTCGCATTGAGCTACGACCTGCTCTGGGGACGGGCCGGGGTGCTCACGCTTGGGCATACCACGTTCCTGGGTCTCGGCGCTTACGGATTTGCCGTCACGACCGTCCAGTTCGGACTGGCTCCTGCGATGGGGCTCGCTGCCGGCGTGCTCTGCGCTGCGGCTGTCGCCGCCGTCATTGGCTATTTCCTGCTCTTTGCCGGGGTAAGGCTTCACTTCTTTGCCATCATCAGCCTGGCCGTGCTGATCGTCGCACAGCAGCTTGCCGTCAGCTGGCAGTCGGTCACAGGAGGAGATACGGGCATCCTGGGCATACCCGGACTGTCGTTCGGCCTGGGCGGCCACACGTTCGATCTGGGCGGCCCGCGCGCATCCTGGTACACCGTGGCCATCTTTCTGCTTGCCGCAACAGGTCTGGTGTGGCTCGCGTGCCGCAGTCGCTGCGGCAAGGTGCTTGATGCGATCGCCGCCAACGAATGGCGGGCAAAGGCATGCGGCTATGACACGTCGTTTCACCTGCTGCTGGTCTTCATCGTGTCGGCAGCACTTGCGGCCATCGCGGGCGCGCTGATGGCGGCCTGCTCGGGCGTGGTGGCCCCGGACGTGTTTTCGCCGGTTCTTGCGACGGAGGTCATTCTCTGGGTGGCCATCGGCGGGCGGGGAAGAACCGGTGGACCCGTTATCGCCGCCGTCGTTCTGACACTCCTCAGGCAGACCGTCTCCAGCTACAGCACAGACGGCTGGCCACTGATCCTGGGTGGCCTGTTTCTCGGCTGTGTGCTCTTCATGCCGAACGGACTGCGACTCCATGGATTGGTGGAGTTCGCGCGCCGCGTCGCCCGGATGCCATGGAACAGGCCACCCGTTCATCGTGCGGGCGATGCGCAGGAGGAACGGTAATGGACACCCAGTTTCTTCAGGGCACGGGCCTCTCGCGCCCATTTGGCGGAATAAACGCCGTGGCCGGTGTGGACATCACGATCGCGCCACGCGATCTGCTGTGCGTGATCGGGCCGAACGGCGCGGGCAAGAGCACGCTTGTTGGCCTGCTCTCAGGCGCGATTGCCCCCGGTTCCGGCGAATTGTATCTCGATGGCGAACGGATGACGGGCCGCCCGATGCACGCGTTCTGCCGCCGCGGCGTGGTGCGCAAGTTCCAGGGAACCAATACCTTCCTCACGATGACCGTACGCGACAACCTGATGGTGGCCGGTCTCGGCGTTGCGGCTCACCGGGCTTCGCCGATGCCCGATCCTGACGCGGTGTTGGAGGAGATTGGGCTTACCGGGCAGGCGGGCGAGCTCGCCTCGCATCTGCCGCACGGCGAGCGGCAGTGGCTCGAAATCGGTATGGCGATCATGTGCCAGCCCGCATTGCTGCTCCTCGACGAACCCGCAGCCGGTCTGTCCGCGAAGGACTCGCAGCGGCTGGTGCGCCTCATCCACCGGCTACGGGAGGGGTGCGCGGTGCTCGCCATCGAACACGACCTGGGCTTCGTGCAGTCCCTTGAGTGTGAGACATGGGTCATGCATCGGGGAGAGGTGGTTCGAAGGGGATCGTATGCGCAGATCGCGAACGACGAGGAGATCCGCCGCATCTATCTGGGGCGGGGGGCGACACATGCTGCGCATTGAAAACCTGTGCGCCGGATACGGCGACGTGGATGTGGTTCACAACCTAAGGCTGGACGTGCTGCCGAACGAGGTGGTCGGCGTGCTTGGGTGCAATGGTGCCGGCAAGACCACCTTGGTGAAGGCGGTCATGGGGTTGCTGCCGCGCGTAAGCGGGGAGGTCTCTTTCCTCGGGCAGCCGGTCACAGGCCTGCGCACGCACGAGATTGCATGCCGGGGCATCGGACTTGTGCCGCAGGGACGCTGGATCTTTCCGAAACTGACCGTGCGGGAGAACCTGCTGATGGGTGCGCAGGCCGCCGGCGGGGCGGGCATCCTCGACGAGGTATTCGATTACTTCCCGGTGCTCGGGTCGCGTCTGTCGCAGCAGGGCGGCACGCTCTCGGGTGGCGAGCAGCAGGTCCTCGCCATCGCACGTGCCCTGTGCGGCCGTCCAAAACTGCTCCTGCTGGATGAGCCGTCCGATGGCGTGCAGCCTAACCTGGTCGAGCGCATTGGCGAAGTGATCCCGGAACTATGCCGCCGCTCGAAGCTGGCGGTGCTCCTTGTCGAACAGAACCTCGATCTTGTCCTTCAGAGCGCGCAGCGTTGCATTGTGCTCAGTAATGGTCGCCTCGTGCATGCCGGCGCCGTTGAATCGCAACCGGGTGACAGAGGCGAACACCCGCTCGCGCGCTATCTCTCTCCTCCGGCCGCGGAGCCCGCACCGGACTTGCCTCATGAAAACATCCAGTGAAACCCAGCAATATCAAGTGAGAAAACGCATGAACCGTCGTGACTTTTCCCGAAGCTTGCTGCTTGGTGCGGCCGCTTCCCTTGCTGCATCGGCTGTCTCTCCGTTTGCACGTGGCGCCGTCCCGCTGAAGATCGGGCTGCTCGCACCGCTCAGCGGCCCCCTGACGCGCGTGGGACAGACCAACCGCAACTGCGCCGCGCTGGCAGTGGACGAGATCAATGCGGCGGGCGGGCTGCTTGGCCGGCCGCTGCAGCTGAGCGTTGAGGACACGCAGATGTCCACGGCCGTGACGCTGGAGAAGGCACGGCAACTCTTCATGCGTGACGACGTTGCGATGATCACGGGCATGGTGCTGCCGTCAGAGCGCGAAGCGGCCCTTCAGGCGTCAAGGGCGGCCCGAAAGCTCATCGTCTATCCGAACTTCGACGAAGGACGATGCGACCCGCAACTGCTCACGACCGGGCTGGCTGCGAGCCAGCGGATCGAGCCGCTCATTGCGTGGCTCATGCGCGATGGTGGACGGTCCGTCTGCGCGGTCGTCTCCGACATCGGCAGCAACCGGAAGGTGCTGATCCCGCAGCTGCAGGCGGCGGTGGCCCGCCATGGCGGCAAGTTCCTCGACGTCTACTGGCTGCCCTTCGGCACGCGCGACTACGGTGCGACCCTGCAACGGGTCGCCAGCGCGAATCCGCAGATCGTGTGGCACAGCATCGGGGACGACCCTGTGACGTTCGTGAAGCAGTACCGGTCGTTTGCGATGAAACCGCAACTGGTGACGGACATCGCGCACGAATCCCTCTCGATTGCAACCACGGGCGCATCGACTGGGACGATCGGCGTGTCGTCGTACTTCATGAGCATCGGCAACCCCGAAAACCACGCGTTCCTCACGCGCTATACGGCCCGGTACGCCGACGCACGCGATCCTCGCCTTGGCCGCTACGCCGTGGTGCTGCCGCATGGCGAGAACACGTATGCAGGCATTCGTCTGTTCGCCGAGGCCGTCAGGTCGGCGGGAAGTGTCGACGCCGGCCGCGTCAGGGCCGCTTTGCCCGCCGTCTCCGTTGCCCTGCCGCGTGGCAAAACGGGTGTGAGCCACGACGGCGGTCATGTGCTTTGCCAGACACGGATCGGCCAGGCGCTCGCCGACAACAGTTTTTCGATCCTGGGATCCACCGGCCCGGTAACGCCGGTTTGTGAAGGATAGGCGTGGCTCCAGCATTCTGAGGCAAGGCACGCACCAATAGATGAGGACTACATAATGAGTGAAATTGTCACGCTTGGCGCGAGTCAGCTGACTGCCGGATTCCGGCAGCGCACGCTCTCGCCCGTCGAGGTCATGTGCGCGGTACTGGACCGCGTCACGAAGCTTGATCCGGTTGTCAACGCGTTCTGCGCCCTCGACGAGGAAGGGGCAATGTCGGCCGCCAGCGAGGCGGAGCGGCGGTGGATGCGCGGCGAGCCGTGTGGTCCGCTTGATGGCGTACCGGTATCGGTCAAGGATCTCGTCGCCGTAGCCGGTCTTCCGACACGGCATGGGTCATGGACCACTTCCCCAGACCGCGAAATGGCCGATGCGCCGGCCGTGGCGCGGCTGCGGCGCGCGGGCGCCATACCGTTCGGCAAGACAACGACTTCCGAGTTCGGCAACAAGATCGTCACCGACTGTCCGTTGACAGGCGCAACGCGCAATCCGTGGGATACGCGACTCTCCCCGGGAGGCAGCAGCGGCGGATCGGCGGTCGCGGTTGCGCTGGGCATGGGGCCGCTGTCGCTTGCGACCGATGGGGGAGGCTCCATCCGGATTCCGGCCTGCTGGAGCGGCGTGGTCGGATTCAAGCCCACATTCGGGCTCGTACCGGCCGGTTCAGCAACGTCATGGACCGCTCTGTCCACGCTGGGACCGATGGCACGCAACGTACCGGATGCAGCGTTGATGCTCGATGCGATGACTCACGAAACCCTCAACGGAGGCTCGGTAACGGGTGGCTGGTCCAGATATGCCGGCATGCTGGACGACAGCATCGCGGGTCTGCGCATCGCGTACTGCGCTGCCCCGGCGGGCATATCCGTGAAATCGCCCATTGCGGAATGTGTCGGGAGGCAAGCCAGCACATTCGCGGCACTCGGCACGCGGGTGGACGAAACCGAAGTAGTACCCCTTGCGGATTTCTACGGGGACGGCCGCATGCATTCGATCCAGTGGTCCGTGTTCTTTGCACAGCGCGTGCGGCACATGGAAGAAGCTGACAGGACGCTGCTCGATCCCGACCTGAAGGCACTGGCGGATGCGGGCGCGCAGGTGAACACCGCGACGTTCGCCGACGCACTGTTTGCCCGTCATGCGCTCGCGGCGTCAATGGAGACGTTCTTCCAGCATCACGACCTGCTGCTCACACCGACGTTTCATTGCGGCCCGCCTCCAGTTTCAGGGCTGCCGGCCCATCTGCGTCAGGCGCCTGTCCTGACGGCGTGGTGCAACCAGGCCGGACTGCCCGCGATATCGGTGCCTTGCGGATTCGCCGGTGATCTGCCTGTCGGTCTGCAGATCATTGGCCCCCGGGGCAGCGATGCGCTGGTACTGCGCGCAGCGCGCGCTTACGAGCTGGCGAGGGGAGATTTTCCGGCACCGACAGGGGAACTGCAGCTTCCGGGTGACATGGAGATCGCGCCATGAACGTCCAGATTACGCGGATCGTGATCCATCTTGTTGAGCGGTGCGCGGAACTCGGCACAGTCGTGAGCCCACCGCATCGTCAGGTCGTCGCCGCTGCCGTGCTGAAGCCGGCCGACATGGATGTCGGTGGTGAGCTCGATGCGCTGTATGCGGCGGGCGCTGAGCTCGGCCGGATGCTCACCGGACGGGCGCTGCTTGCGCTCGGTTGTGCGGGGCAAGACATCCACGGTTACGGGAAGGCGGCGCTCGCGGGCACCGGCGTGCCGCTTGAGTGGGCAGCAGCGCTACTGCATCCGCGACTCGGCAAGGCGGTGCGCGACTGCCTGCCTGGCGCGTCCTCGATCATGCCGTCCGTCACGAAGCGCGGGCCGCCTGGTGCGTGCGTCGACATCCCGCTGCACAGCGTCACAGACATGTGGAGCTTCGACCACTTCGACACCGTATCGCTCTGCGTACCCGACTCGCCGGCGCCGCACGAACTGCTGGTTGCCGTTGCGCTGGCCGAGCGAGGAAGGCCGCTCGCGCGCGTCAGGCCGGGGTGAGGCGCGACGAGACATCGCGCCGTCAGGCAGGTGCCCCCCAGAAGAAACACTCAAAAAACGATGAAGGAGAAATCATGCGCAGGGATGTGCGGGGAAAATGCAGCAAAGGTCTGGCGGCGCTGTCGTTGTGTCTGACAGTGGGCATGGCGCACGCGCAGTCGTCAGTGTCTCTCTACGGGCTGGCCGATGCATTTGCCGGGGTGGTGCGTACGCCCGGCTCGGCGGGCAACGCGTGGGAGGTGGGTTCGGGCGGGCTGTCGACGTCGTATTGGGGCATGTCGGGCGCCGAGGATCTGGGCGGTGGCATGAAGGCCATCTTTACGCTGGAGAGTTTTTACCGGATCAACAGTGGCCAGTCAGGCGCGTACGCCGGACAGTCCTTCTTCGGGCGCAGGGCGTTCGTCGGTCTGAGCGGGCAATACGGTCAGCTGACCCTTGGGCGTAATGATTCCCTGCTGTTCGTGTCCACGCTGCTGTTCAACCCGTTCGGCAACTCGTTCGTCTTCTCGCCCATGGTGGCCCACACGTTTCTGGGCTCCGCGATGGGTGCTGCGTCGGTGCAAAGCGATACGGCGATCGACGATTCGATTGTCTACCAGTCGCCGGACGTTAGCGGTCTGACGGGAAGTGTGCTGTACAGCAATGCGGGCGTCGCGGGGCATGCAGGGCAGGCGAACTACAGTGCGAACGTGCTTTACTTCGCGGGGCCGTTTTCCGCGACGGCAGCAGTCCAGAGCCTTCACACGGCGTCGCTTTTCCTGAATGGCGCCACGGAACAGACGGCGTGGCTCGTCGGAGCGGCGTATCGCCTGCAGGCGGTGAAGCTCTATCTGCAGTACGAACGGGTGACCAACAACAATGAGCTTACCGACGATACCGTTCAGGTAGGCGCCAGCGCGCAGGTCGGAACGGGCAACGTACTTGTGTCCTGGGCGGGGACGCTTCGGCGGCCTGTACAGGGGAGCGATGTCCGCTGGTCGACAGTGGTGCTCGGATACGACTATCCGCTCTCGAAACGCACGGACGTCTATGCCGCCTGGCGGTACGACACAATGACCAGCGTGTCGTCAGGCAACAGCCTGGGTGCGGGGATCAGGATGAAGTTCTAGCCGGCCTGATTCAGCAGACTCCGACGGTTGAAGGCTCCAGTTCGCTGGACGGTCATATCCCGGTGACGACATCTGGCGCATGCCCTGCAGCGAACACGCTGGAAACGGGGGGCGCGGACGCCAGACGTCGCTTGCGCTTTCCTTCGAGGCGTGCTTGACTCACCCCGGACGGACTCGCTTCAACAGCTGCAGGTTTGCGACGCAGGCGCGCCTGTGGGCGTATGCATGGGTTCCATGCCGGTGTGCTCACTCGCCTGCCGGGGCAAGAATGCGTCAGGTGTCGTTGCCCTCGTTGTTGCTTCCTGGAACACATCCGATCAGGCCAAACATGGCCTGGAATTCGTACCCGCAGCCTTCGCACACATACTTCTGGTAGATCGTGTACGCGCCTACAGCACACGCGCCCATCGTCACGTTCAACGAGTTGCAGGATGGGCAGCGCACGACGCCATCCTCAACGGTACGCGTTCGCCATTCATTGGAAGACAGCACGACCGTCTCTCCTGGTTGATGCGACGGGTGCCACCTCTGCGGGACCGCGACCGTACGTCAGGTACTGAATATTCTACGCTTCCCGTTCGTGAGATCGACCGCGGTAATCTCCGCCGTCGACAGGTGATACGTTTTGCCTCACCTGTGTGTCGTTCGCCCCGTCCGACGGGAGCTTCCCGTCGATAAGACGGGTTTGGAAGTCGGACCCGACCGCTGCTTGAATGCCCCCATGTACCGGCAACGTCAGGCCGGCATTTTTTCTGGGGGAAGGCAATGTCAACTGCGAACAGCGAGGCGCACTGGATCCTGCGCCGCCGCCACGTCGAAGAGAGAACGGGGCTGTCGCGCTCAACAATTTACCGTCGCATGGCGGCGGGAACATTTCCCCCGGCGATACGGCTGGGCGGCCGCCTGGTGGGATGGCGCGCGGCCGACATTGAACAGTTTCTCGAGAATCCCGCGCGTTATCGTGCGCCTGCGCGCGACGACGTGGGAGGCGCGCCATGAGTCGCGATCCCGCTTCGCCACCACTGCATCGGCGGCTGGAAAATTGGGGCAATGCATCTCGCGGCGCTTACGATCCGGTCGATGCGGCGCGGATCACGAAAGCATGGCAGACCCTGCATCCGCGGCATCGCGACATGCTGCGCATGGTGTATCTCTGGCATGCCAGCCATGAGATCATCTGCAGGCGGCTGCGCATACCCCGTCGGCCCGCGCAACGCTTCGAGCTGGAACTTTCGGCCGCACGTACGGCACTCGCACGCGCCCTGGAGAGCGGGAACCAGGATCGCGACGGCTCGCACCCGTCTGACGACAGGCAATGATGGTGTGCTGTCGCCGACGGTTCGACTCGACCCGGCCCGCCGCCTGCACGGTCTGACCCGGCCGATGCTGCCCTCGGCGAATCTGGGTGGAAGGCCCCACAGCAGAGATTTTTTTGGGGAACTCGTGGGAACACCTGAGAGGACGTGGGTAAATGGAAAGACTGCGCGGTGCCTGAGGCCACTTGCAATGGGCGGCGCACTCGTCTAGATTGAAGCCAACAATCTGATCCGGTCAACGTGCCACGCACGACCGAGTACGCGTTAGCGGCCCCGCAGTTCGATGTCTGTGCGACGACGTGGTGTGCCGTGACGCATTCGCAAAAAGCCTGCACCTGCAGGCTTTTCTGCTTTCTGGCGCTGATGCAATGATCCCCCGTTGAGCCCGCGGTCAGCCTCTCCGGCGCCGCGGGTTCCTTTTTCTTCGCAGATTCATCGACAGCGGGCGCGGCTGAGGACGATGAACGATGAAATCGCTTCTGATCATTTCGGCAAAGAGTAACTCGGGCAGGACGATGCTGACCTGCCTGCTTGCCCGTCACCTGCATCGCGTCAATTACTGGCGCGTGCTGGTACTGGACCTTGCCGAGCCGCCGCGCTGCGCACGGATGCTCGCCGGCGGGCAGGATGAGGCGATCGGGTCCGGCAACCCGGTGCCGGACCCGTCCGGGCGCGCCCGGCCCGCACCCCACGGCTGCGTTCGCGTGCTCAGCGGCGACACCGTCGACGGTCTGCACTCGCGTGACGATCCCGCCCGCACACGCTACTACGCGAACCTTCGTCATCTGCTATGCGTGGTGGCGCCGCAGTTCGACGTGTGCCTGATCGATACTCCCGTGATGCCCGACCTGCGCGCTGTCTGTGCAGAGGCGCTGGTGGACGCGGTGCTGAGCCCCATAGCGATGTCGCCGGAATGCGTCGGCTGCGCCTCGGAAATCATCAATGGCACGTATGGGATCCGCAACGTTCGGGCGCGACTGAATCCGGCATTGCACTTTGTCGGGCTTCTGCCCGTCGTCGCAATCCCTGGACCGATGGAAGAAGCGTGGGTGAAGGTGATGGAAACGACGCTGCATGAATGGCTGATCGCGGACCAGGCGTTTCCCCACGGATACGCCTGGCTGCCTCGCCTGACAGCTGTCGGGCGCGCTGTGGGTTACTCAGTGCCGCGCGGCCGGCTGCCCGAGCAAGAAGTCCGGGTAGCCGAATCCTCGCGGACAGTGGTCGCCTGTCTGGAGGTCCTCACTCGCCGGCTCGATGCAATCGGGAACGGTGCAATGCCTGCCCTTCGTCGTGCAGAGGTATGCGATGCATGACGTAGCCATCTCATTCGACATTGCCATCGCCGGTCGCCGGCTGCTGCGGGGGTTGCGCCGCTGGTCGATTGTCCTCGCCGCATCCGTCGGTGCATCAATGCTGGCGCCTGGCACTGCCCATGGCGACGACTGGGGTTGCCGGGTGATCCTGTGCCTCTCGAATCCCGGTGGCCCTGAGCAGTATGACGAGTGTGTCCCGCCGATCGGGAGGCTGTGGGCAGCCTTGCGCCACGGCGATCCTTTTCCGACATGCGACTTCGGCGCAGGTGGCTCGCAGGGGACGTCGGCGGTGAACATCTTTGCGGGCGCCGGGTACTGCCGCGAGGATCTGCTGTACTGGAGTGGCCCCGAGCAGAGTGAGCTGCTATGCAATGCGCGCGGCGCAATCAATGTCGAAATCGACGGCGTCCTGTACACGCGGGTGTGGTGGGACGCGAAAGGCGCAGACCGTACGATCACCGAGTTCTACGGGGCCGGCAGTACCGCTATCCCATACGAGCCGACCCAGTCCGCACGCCTCTTTCTGGAGCGGGAGGCCGAAAGCCCGGGCGGTCAGGGAGGTGGCGAATGATTACCCTCGCCGCATTTCTGGCCCTGACGCAGCAGTGCGCGCCGGCCGTGGCGCCCGCCACGATGGCCGCCATCGTGCGGGTCGAGTCGGGTTTCAACCCGTACGCGATCGGGGTGGTACATGGCCGCCTCGAGCGCCAGCCAGCGAACCTCAATGAGGCCATTGCGACGGCACGCGCGCTGGAGGCCGCCGGGCGGGATTACAGCGCAGGACTCGCGCAGGTGAACCGCGCGAACTGGATCCGGTTCGGCCTGACACGGGAGACCGTCTTCGATCCATGCCGCAATCTCGCCGCCGGCGCGGCCATCCTGCAGGGCTGCTTCGAGCACGCGCGGCACGAGTATGCACGAGCGCAGGACGCATTGCGCGCGGGGCTGTCGTGCTACGCGAGCGGCGATTTCTCCACAGGTTTTCGAACGGGCTACGTGCAGCGGGTTGTCGCTGACGCTGCTCGCCCTGATCCGGTGGTTCCAGCCATTGCTGCTGACGTCGCGCCCATTCGCGTCATTCCGTCCAGTCCGCAAGGCGCGCGTTCCGGTCCGTCGCGCATCCGGGATGGAACGCCGTCGACCACGGACCGCAGACGAAATCGCCAGACTGGTCTACCCGGCGACATGGCGCAGGAAAGCGCGGTCGTCTTCTGACCAGGCAGGACCCATGTGTGTAACAGGAGCAGACCATGAAATCAGGACTACAAATCAAGTGGAAATCTATTCCACGGGAGACATGGATGCGTGGGTCGGCGCGAGCCGTCCGGCGCGGGCTCGCGATTGCGCCCCTGCTGGCACTGACGGTGACGCCGGCATATGCGCAGCTCTCTCAGGTCAACACCCTGCTGACAACGATCCAGACCACATTACTCAGCGTGGGTGCAGTGGTGTGCTCGATCTCGATCATCTGGGCGGGCTTCAAGATGATGTTCCAGCACGCGCGCTTTGGCGATATCGCCAACGTGTTCATCGGCGGCCTGTTCGTGGGCTGCGCCACGGTGATCGCAGCGATGCTGATCCCGACGAGCTGATCCAGAGGCAAACATGGACCAGCTCAGGGATCCCGTCTTCAAGGGCTGCACACGACCCGCGATGCTGTGGGGCGTGCCGCTTGTGCCGTTGCTGATGGTGGGCGGCAGCATCCTGATTCCCGCGATCTGGGCGCTGCTCGCAAGCCCGCCGGTGGGCGTCGGCGTCGCGCTGCTTCTCGTGCCGGTGTTCGTGACGATGCGTTCGGTCACGCGGCACGACGACCAGCGGCTTGCGCAGTGCGTGCTGTGCGTTCGCATGGCGTTTCGCCAGCGCAATCGCCGTTTCTGGGGCGCGCACGCCTACGTGCCGGTTCGCGTCAAGAGGAGGGGCTGACATGGCTGCGCAGCCGCACCTCATCGACGTGGCCGAACGCGAGGTCGTGCTCGCGGACTTCGTGCCGTTCTCATCGCATGTGACCGACCACGTGATCCGCACGCGGGAAGGTGACTATCTGCGCGTGTGGAAGATCGCCGGCATTGCCTTCGAGGCGGCCGATCCAGGTGACATCCTGGTGCGTCACGAAGGGTTCAACCAGCTCGTGCGCAGCCTGCCGGGTGGCCATGTGGGACTCTGGTCCCATCGGCTCCGCCGGCGCGTGACTGACCACTTCGCCACGCCCTACGGCAACCCGTTCTGTCAGGAGCTTGCCACACGGTACTACGCGAGCTTTGCGGGCTACCGGATGATGGCCAACGAGCTTTACCTGACGCTCGTCTACCGGCCGCATCGCACGCGGCTGGGGCGCCTCTTCAGTCAGGCAGCCCGTCGCACCGCCGACGATATCAGGCGGGACGAGTATGAGGCGCTGAAGGTGATGGCGGAACTCGCCGCGCAGGTCGAATCGGGCCTGAAACCGTGGGATCCGGTGGCCCTTGGCGTCTACAGGAAGCAGGTTCGCTACGCGAAGCAGATCCACCATACGCAGCGGCCGGTGCGTTTCTCAACGGCACTGGAGTTTCTGGGTTATCTCGTCAACGCCGCCTGGGAGCCCGTGCCGGTGCCGTCAGGCCGCATTGCCGAGGCACTGCCGACGTCGCGACTTTTCTTCCGCACCGAGAAGGTCGAGATCCGCATGCCGGGCGCAACGTGCTACGCGGCGCTGCTCGACCTGAAGGACTACCCCGAAGAAACGGAGCCCGGAATGCTCGACGGTCTGCTCTACGGCGACTTCGAGTACATCGAGACGCAGAGCTTCACGATCCTTGACCGCCCAACGGCAAAGGAAGCGCTTGAGCGCCAGCGCAACCAGCTGATTGCCGGCGAGGACGTCGCCGTGTCGCAGGTCCAGGCGATGGACCAGGCGCTGAACGACCTGATCAATGGCGATTTCGTCCTGGGCGAATATCACTATTCGCTAGCCGTGCTCGGGGACCGCCCGGACGAGGTCGCGCGGCACGTGGCGAAGGCGCGCACGCAGCTCGCGGACGTGGGCTTCCAGACCGCGCTCGTCGACCTCGTGGCAGACGCGGCGTGGTTCGCGCAACTACCCGGCAACTGGCGCTACCGGCCACGGGAGGCGAAGCTTACCTCGCGCAATTTCTGTGGGCTCGCGAGCCTGCACAACTTCGCGACGGGCAAGCGCGACGGCAACCCGTGGGGCGAGGCAATCACCATTGTCAAGACGCCGAGCGGCCAGCCGCTCTATCTGAACTTCCACGCGACCCCGGAAAAGAAGGAATCGGCCGACGAGAAGGCACTCGCCAACACCCAGATCATTGGGCAGGCGGGCGCGGGCAAGACGGTACTTGAGCTGTTCCTGCTTGCCATGGCGATGAAGTATGGCGTCACGGGCGTTGTCTACGACAAGGACCGCGGTACCGAGATCGCGATCCGCGCGGTGGGCGGCCGCTACACCGTCTTTCACCGGGGTGTCCCGACGGGGCTCAATCCGTTCCAGCTCGAACCGGACGAGGCGGTACTGGATTTCTGGGAGCGCCTCGTGCGCCGGCTCGTCGACACGGGTGCGCCGCTTTCGGCCAGGGATGAGCTCGACGTTTCGCGTGCCGTGCGGGAAGTGGCCCGCATGGCGCGGCCGCTTCGGCGCCTGTCGATGGTGCGGCAGCTGATGCCCAACGTGGGCGAGAACAGCCTGCATGCGCGACTGACCAGGTGGTGTGCGGGCGGCCGGCTCGGCTGGGCGCTGGACAACCCGTCGGACCTGCTGGCTTTCAGCGAGAACCACCTGTTCGGCTTCGACGATACAGAACTGCTGGACGATCCGGAGGTGTCGACGCCGGTGACGATGTACCTGCTGCACCTGACCGGAAGCCTGATCGACGGGCGGCGCTTCATCTATGTGATGACCGAGTTCTGGAAGCGCCTCGGGGACCCGGTATTTACGGATTTCGCGAACAACAGGCAGAAGACCATCCGCAAGCAGAACGGTCTGGGCATCTTCGACACGCAGTCGCCGGCGGACGTCCTGCGCAGCCCTATCGCGCGGGCGCTCATCGAGCAGACCGCGACATTCTTCTTCCTGCCCAATCCGCGGGCGGACTACGACGACTACGTCCACGGCTTCAAGCTCACCGAGGCCGAATTCAATATCGTTCGCACGCTGGGGGAGAACAGCCGCCTGTTTCTTGTCAAGCAGGGACACCACTCGGCGATCGGCCGGCTGGATCTCGGCGGACTCGGCGACGTGCTCGACGTGCTGTCGGGAACGACGGACAACGTCGAACTGCTCGACGGCATCCGTGCCGAGGTGGGCGACGAACCCGCTGCGTGGCTTCCCGTGTTTCATGAACGGCTGGCGCGACGGCGTGCGAGCGGGGCAGCCCTGAACATGCTGGCCCCGCGTGTGTCGGGAAGAGGTGCTCGATGAGCGGCCTTTTCACAGCGGTTGGCGGCACGCTCGAAAACGGCATGTCGACGTACGTCACGAGCGTGTCCTCGGCGCTCTCCAGTGCGCTGGTGCCGGTCGTCACGACGGCCCTCACGATCTGGATCATCGCGTACGGGTTGGCCGTGGTGCGTGGCGAGGCCCATGAGTCGGTACCCGCCTTTGCGTGGCGTGGGATGAAGGTGGCCATCATGCTTGCCTTTGCGCTCGGTGCGGGCATCTACCAGTCGCAGATCGTCACCGCGGTGGAGGGCGCTACCTCAGGCCTGGCCCGGACGATCCAGACGGCGGCCGCGAATGCCGGGGCGGGTAATGCCGGCTGCGGAACGGTGAGTGGCGCCAGCGTGACGGGTACGAGCGCGTCCTCCATTTACCAGACCCTCGACTGCTATGACCGGCAGATCGACATCGTGATGGATGCCTACTTCAACAAGGCGACGCACGAAGGCTTCAGCATGGCGGGCATCGTGGCCGGCATCGGCGATTTCTTTTGCGGGCTGGTAGCCGCGCTCGGTGCCTCGGTCTTCCTGATCGTCCTCGCATTCGAGGTGCTGATGGCGAGGATGCTGCTGGAGCTGGTGCTCGGCCTTGGCCCCCTGTTCATCGCATGTGGCGCATTCAGCCCGACAGCCCGCTTCTTCGAGGCGTGGACCGCGAAGATTGCTAACTACGCGCTGTTGCAGGTACTCATTGCGGCGTTTCTGGGTATGGCGCTGACCGCGTTCTCCGCAGATCTCGCGCCGTTCCAGGTGACGACCTCGGCACCCGATGCAAATGCGTCTTCGCTGACAGCCGCTGTTCACAGCGCACTCGACAGCGCAGCGTCCTGGGCAGCGGGACTGGGCATGTGCGTCACGGGCCTCCTGCTGGCCACTGTCGGATGGCAACTGCCTGCGGTCGCCTCCGGCCTGGCTGGTGGCGCCACCCTGTCCGGGTTTGGTGCATTCGTTGCGGGATACGCCGCACGCCAGGCGCTTCGCGGCGTCGATGCCGTCATGCGCTTCGGGCATGGTCCGCGCCGGCCCGGCGGAAAGATTTCGGATGGCGGAGCGGGAAGCGGTTCGATGCCAGCCTACCAGCGTGCGGCCCGCGAGCACCTGGGCGATCGGGCAAACGATGGAGAGTCTGCATCATGACCACCTCACATGTACGGCGCGCTCTGATAGCAGGCGCAATCGCCGCGACCGGTTGCCTGTCTTCCGTCGTTCGTGCCCAGGGCATTCCTGTGTATGACGCACAGAACGTCGTGCAGGCGATCGCGACTGTCGGGCAACTGAAGGAGGAAGTGCAGCAGGAGCTCCAGCTGTATCAGTCGCTCAGTGGCACCCGTGGATTTGGGTCCCTGATGAGCAATCCGGTTCTGTCGAACTCCCTGCCATCGAACTGGCAGTCCGTTTATACAGCGATCCAGAACGGGGGATATGCGGGTCTCACTGGCAGTGCGCAGACGCTGCGCTCGGCGAGCGAGATCTACAACTGCGAGGACCAGAGTGGTGTCGACCAGCAGGTCTGCCAGCGCGCACTCAACAAGCCGTTCCAGGACAAGGCATTCGGCACACAGGCGTACCAGACGGAGCTCCAGGAGCTCGACCAGATCCAGGGCCTGATGCAGCAGATCGACGTCACGCAGGACCAGAAAGGGATTTCGGAACTGCAGGCCCGCATCCAGATTGAGAGCACGGCGGTCGGCAACGAAATGACGAAGCTGCAGCTCTTCAGGATGCTCGCCGATTCGGAAGACCGGCTCATCGCCGGGCAGCAGCAGGAGATCGTCCTCAAGCGCGCCGGCAATACCGCACGGTTGCAGGACCAGATGGTGCCCGCAAGTTTTGGCAACTGAGTTCCGTAACCGAGGAGGATGACATGATCCGTTCCATCACCGCGGTCGTTGTCATGCAGTTAGTGATACTTATTAATGGGTGCGCCGGCAGCCCACCTGCACCCGTTCTGCCGGATGGTTCGCACCGTGTTCCGGTGAACCGCGTGTCACCCGTTCCGCCACCGGATGGGGGCAGTCATGAGCAGTGACCGTGACTATCGTCGGGCGCTCGATTTCGAGGTGTCGGTCACGCACCTGCAGGAGCGGTCCGAGCGTCGGGCATGGTACGTGGCCGCGACCTCGGTCGTGGTGGCCATCCTGTGTGCAACCGCATTGGCTGTGATGATCCCCTTCTATCGGCTCGTGCCACTGCCGATCGAAGTTGACCGGCTGACGGGCGAAGCGCAGGTGATCGATGTGCTCGACGCGAAGCACATCCCTATGCGCGACATCGAGGACAAGCACTGGGTCGAGGCGTACGTGCGCTCGCGCGAGCGTTACGACTGGGGCCTGCTGCAGATGGACTACGACCGCGTGCTCGACATGAGCGACGACCGGGTCGCGCGTGATTACCGGGCGATCTACGGCGGACCGGACGCGCTGGACCGGCAGCTCGGGGCAAATGCACAGCGGCGCATCCGCATCCTCTCGACGACGCTTGTGCCGGATGAACCGGGGCATGCCGTCGTGCACATCGAGCGCACGACGTGGAAGAACGGTATCGGTAACGCGGAGGCGCCGCAGCGTTTCGTCATCACGCTGGCCTTCACGTACCGGCCATCCGTCTTTACACGCGAGCGCACGGCGATTGAAAACCCGTTCGGCTTCAGGGTGACGGCGTACAGCCGCGATCCCGAATACACCCCCGCAGCGTCGTCGCCGGCATCACAGTCGGTCCCGGGAGGTGTGTCATGAAACTGGACAACCTGGTGAGCACCGTTGTGCTGGCGACCACGCTGGCAGCGCTCTGCGGTGGCGCCCGCGCGTACGACGTGCCCGGCTGGTCGGGCGACCCGCGTGTGCGGCAGGTCGTGTACCGGCAGGACGAGGTGGTGCGGATCATCGCGCAGCGCGGTTTCGCGACGCACATTGCGCTCGATCCGGCCGAGCACATTCTCGTCGTGGCCCCCGGCGACCGGGACGGATGGCAGGTGGTTGCAAACCGGGGTGAGCACGACGTCTACCTCAAGCCCCAGCTCGCCGCGCACGACACGAACCTGGAGATCCGTACAGACCGGCGCAGCTACAGCTTTGACCTCGTGGTGCTGCCGCTGAGAGCCCGGTTCGCCAACGACGAGGAGATGTATCGCATCACCTTCGTCTATCCCGACGCCCAAGCCGCGAAGACAAAGGCCGCCGATGATGCCGCCCTCGTACGCGCGCGCCTGGACCAATCGCCGGTGGTGCGCAATACCGCCTACTCGATGCAGGTGATGCCGCACTCGGAGGATATCGCGCCGACTGCGGCGTGGGATGACGGGCGCTTCACCTATATCCGCATTCCCAACAACCGGCGTATTCCTGCGATCTTCCGCGTGGCCGGCAACGACAGCGAAAGCGTCGTCGACCGGCACATGGAAGACGACGTGATCGTCGTGCATGAGCTCGCGCGACGTTTCGTGCTGCGTCTCGGTGACGAGGTCGTCGGTCTGTGGAACGAGGCGTTCGATGTGGACGGGGTACCGCCTGCGGATGGCACGACGGTGAGCGGTGTGAAGCGAGTCCTGCGGAGCGACGGCCATGAATGAGGAAACGCCGCGCAATGTGATTGCGCCCAACGTTGTGCCCGAGGGCGACCCCGCAAAGGTCACCGAACCCATAAACGGTGGCCCTGCGAACCAGCCAGCCGATCGTGGCATGCCGGAGTTGGGGCAGCAGGGTGCTCGGCCCCGTGCCTGGTGGCTTGCGCCGCTCGTGGTCGTGGCGGTCGTGATCGGCGGAGCGGTCTGGACGATACACGGGTTTCTCGAGCGGCACGATGCGGCTGAGAAGGCCAGACGGGATGCCGTGCAGGACCAGCCGTCCCAGGGGCGGGTGTTCGGCGACGGGACCGTAGCGGCATCAGCAGTTGCCGCAGTGCCAGGCAGCCCGGTCACAGCGAGTGCCGCCGCGTCGGCCCCCGTTGCCGCCGCGACGCCCCACACTCCTGTCCATACCGCGCCGGCTCGCAGCTATTACGACGCGCCGCTGCTCGCCACCGGAAGCACAGGCGGAAGCAATGGTCCTGCCAACGAAGCAGCAGAGCTTGCCGCATCAACACCGGGCGTTTCGCCGGGCGCGACTGCTGTGGCGGTCAGCCAGCCCCAGGGCAGCAGTCCGCTTGCCCAGGCGCTGACGCCGACGGTGACGCCGAAAGCGCGCGCAGGCTTTCTCGGCAACCGCAGTCTGGTCCTTGCACAAGGCGCCAAGATCGACTGCGTGGGAGATACCGCGTTCGATTCGACCCAGGCGGGTATCTCGACCTGCACAGTGACGAAGAACGTCTATTCCGATGACGGCCGTGTGGTGCTGATTGAACGGGGTTCGCAGATCAACAGCGAGTACCGCTCGAACCTGGCACCTGGACAGAAACGGGTGTTCATTCTGTCGGCCCGCATCAGGACTCCCGAAGGGGTGACGGTCGAGATCGATTCGCCGGCCGCGGACGCGCTCGGACGCATGGGCGTGGGCGGCTATGTGAACAACCATTGGGGCGAACGGATCGGCGCGGCCATGCTGCTCGGCATGACGCAGGACGCGATCGGCTATCTCGCGACGCGTGGCGGCAATAGCAACGGCCCGGTGGTGTTCGAGAACACGCAGCAGCAGGGCAATGACATGGCCTCGCGGGTACTCGACAGCACGATCAACATCCCGCCCACGCTGTCACAGAACCAGGGGGCAGAGTTCACGATCGTCGTCGCGCGGGACCTGGACTTCAGTGCGGTCTACGCGCTCGATCCGGAGGGCTCGCGATGAACGCGCCGGCCCACATCCTGAACGACGCACCTGTGTCAGCCGATGCGCCATTGCCGAGGCTGGCAGAGGACGCGTCGGTACGCGAGCTCATGCGGCCGTTCGCGGGGCTGCTCGATGATCCGATGGTCACGGAGCTGGTGATCAACCGGCCACAATGCGTGCTGACCGAAACCCATCTCGGATGGCATGTGCACGACTGCACGGACCTTGATTTCGAGCGCCTGATGTCGTTCGCGGTCGCGATTGCCACGCTCACGAACCAGGAGGTCTCGGCGCTGCATCCGGTGCTCTCCGCGCTGCTGCCAGGTGATGCGCGCATCCAGATCGTGATTCCACCGGTAGTACCCCCGCGTACCGTGTCGGTGACGATCCGCCGTCCCGCCTCGCGCGAGAAAACGCTCGATGCATACACGAGCGAGGGCCTGTTCGCGCACACCACGTGGCGCCGCCCGGCTGGACTTGATGAGACGATGCCGGCGCTACGGCCTCTCGATCGCGAACTCGCCAGGTACCTCGAAGCGCGTGATTTCCCGGCCTTCTTCGAGCGGGCGGTGCGCGGGCGGCTGAACCTCGCGATCGTGGGCAACACCGGCTCGGGCAAGACGAGCTTCATGAAGACGCTGTGCCGGTACATTCCGGCTACCGAGCGCATCGTGACGATCGAGGATGTGCGCGAACTCTTCATCCGCCACATCGATAACTGCGTGCACCTGATCTACAGCAAGGGTGGTCACGCTCAGGCGCGGGTGACGCCCGCGGACCTGATCGCCAGCACGATGCGCATGCGTCCCGACCGCGTGTTGCTCGCCGAACTGCGCGGCAGCGAGGCGTACGACTTTCTGAAACTCCTGACCACGGGCCATTCGGGTTCGATCACGAGCTATCACGCATCGAGCGCCCCGGTCGCGATCGAGCGGTTCGCGCTGATGGCGAAGGAACATCCGGAAGCTTCGACGTGGGATGACGCGGCACTGCGCCGCCTGCTCTTCATGACGATCGATGTGGTGGCGCACATGGAGGCTACGGCTCTTTTCGACGGGTCAGGTGAGCAGACCGGCCGGCGATGGTCGATGACGGAAGTCTGGTTCGATCCGCTGCATCGCCATCAGGCGGATTTCCGGTGAAAGGAGAGCAGGTCATGGACATCGGAAAGTCAACCGGAACGGTACGGTCAACCACCAGGGGGGGCGGGTATCACGCGGTGCGCGCGCTGGTCACGCTCGCGATTGTGGCCACTGCTGCTGCCGGTCTGATCCTCGCCCTCTGGCCGGCGTCGTTTTTCTTCGTCGCGAGCCAGCATGCCAATCCGCTTCATGCCGGGTTTCATGCCTGGCCGGATGCTGCGCTGGCCTGGTACGACGGACGCCTGCCAGGGCAGGGGCGGCGGCTTGCTGGCGCCGCGCTGTTCGGCCTCGTGCTCGCGTTTGGTGCGCCGGCGCTTGGCGCTTACACGCTGCTGGGTCGCTCCGGCCGCCGGCATCTCTATGGCAGCGCGCGGTTCGCAAACGAGGCGGACATCCGCCGGGCAGGGCTGCTATGAGCACGGTGACGACATCAGAAGCATTCAGCGGCCCGCCGCTGGTCGTGGGCGTCTGGCGTGGCCGCTACCTTCGGTTCACTGGCCAGCAGTTCGTGCTGCTGGCGGCGCCGGCACGGTCGGGTAAGGGCGTCGGCATCGTGGTGCCCAACCTGCTCAGCTACCCGGATTCGGTGGTCGTGCTCGATATCAAGCAGGAGAACTTCAACCTCACGGCAGGGTTTCGTCGCGCACACGGCCATGACGTGTACCTGTTCAATCCGTTTGCCGAGGATGGCCGTACGCACCGGTATAACCCGTTGTCGCCGATCCCGGACGGGTTGTTCCGCGTCGGCGATATTCTTGCAATCGGATACGCGCTGTATCCGGTCGGCGGTCACGACGACTTCTGGAAGGACCAGGCCCGCAACCTGTTTCTCGGGATCGTACTGCTGCTATGCGAGTGGCGCGATGCGCGCCGCAGCGGCGACACCGATGTGCCCGACTATCCGGTGACGATGGGCGAGGTGCTGCGGCAGTCGTCCGGTAACGGCATGCCCGTCAAGGTGTATCTCCAGCAGGCGCTGCTGCAGAACCGGCGGCTGCTCACTGGTGCGTGCGTCGACGCGCTGAACCGCTTTCTTGCGAACGACGACAAGGTCCTGGCGAGCATCCTGGCGACGTTCAATGCGCCGCTGACGATCTGGGCCAATCCGATCGTTGATGCCGCGACGAGCGCCAATGACTTCGATCTGCGCGACGTGCGCAGACGCCGCATGTCGGTGTATGTCGGCATCACGCCGGACCATCTGGCCGAGGCCGCGCTGGTCGTCAACCTGGTGTTCTCGCAACTCGTCAACCTGAACACGCGGCAACTGCCCCAGGACAACCCGGAGCTGAAGGTACAGTGCCTGATGCTGATGGACGAATTCACGTCGGTCGGCAAGATTCACATCATCGCCCGCGCTGTCGCCTACATGTCGGGATACAACCTGCGGCTGCTTTCGATTGTCCAGTCTGTTTCACAGCTCGAATCGGTCTACGGTCGGGCCGACGCGAGGACGTTCGTCACGAATCACGCGATGCAGATCATCTACGCGCCGCGCGAACAGAAGGATGCGAACGAATACTCGGAGATGCTCGGCACCTTCACAGACCGCTCGCGCAGTGTGAGCCGGTCGAACGCGATCCTCGGTGGCCGGGGCGGCTCGAGCGAGAGCTTCTCCGAGCAGCGCCGGGCCCTGCTGTTGCCTCAGGAACTGAAGGAACTGGGGCGCGAGAAGGAAATCATCCTGCTCGAAAACACGAAGCCGATCCTGGCCGAACGGATCTGCTACTGGCGTGATCCGGTGTTCACCTCCCGCCTGCGCACGGCGCCAGCCATCCCGGCGATGGATCTCGTGCGTTTCGTGGCTCAGGTCGAACGGCGCGTAAGGGATGTGCAACCTGACGACGTGGATGAAGCCGGCGTGATGCACATTCCGCCGGAGTATCTGGAAGTGCTCCAGGCCTGGGATCCGCGCGACCTGCCACGGCATCTTGGCGACATGAGCGATGACGAGGCCACCGCCTATGCCGAGCGGCATTTCATGCTGCTGGGGGTGCCGGCTGCGCGCGTTGCCGTCGCGGCGCGGCGGCTGTCGCCGTCTGATCTCGACGTCGCGGAACTGCGCCCCCCGGATGGCACGCTTCGGCGGAAGTCTGCGCGCGCCGCAGGCGCATCTCGCACCCAGCACGGACGGGTTGCATCGCATGTGGGTGACAGTTCGAATGTCGTGCCGCTTCACGGAGAAGGCCAATGAGTGCCGGGTACCTGAGTGAAGAGGAGCGTGCGCGCGTGGCGCTGGCCACGATTCCAGCCGAAGACTACGCGACGTGGGTCGACATGGCGTTCGCGCTCAAGCATGGATTCGGCGAGGCCGGCTTCGACATCTGGGACGAATGGAGCCGCACCGCCCACAACTACAGCGAGCGTGCGGCGCGGGTGACGTGGCACTCGGCCGGCGAGTCGGGCGGCAAGACGCTCGCGTCGCTCTTCTGGCTCGCGCAGCAGCACGGTTTCGATGTCAGGGCGTCGCGTGCCGCAATGGATCCTGCGGACAGAGCGAGCGTGCCATCAGCGCGTCCTTGCATGGACCAGGTGCGGCAGGAGGGCAGGGTTGAGGCGCGTATGCGCGCGCGACAGGCGGCGGTCGCCCGGGAGGCACTCGCGATCTGGAGGTGGGCACGGCCGGTGGGGCCCGGACATCCGTATCTCGAACGCAAGCAGGTCAGGGCGGTCCCCACGCTGCGCGAACTCGAGGTTGAAGAGTTGCATGCGCTGCTCGGATATGCGCCGCGCAGTGCCGGGGAGCTGCTCACCGGACGTGTGCTGGTGGTGCCGGTTCGCATTGGCGGGACCCTCTCGACACTGGAACTGATCGATGCCGAAGGACGCAAGTCTGCGCTGGCCGGTGGTGCCAAGTCGGGCGGCTACTGGGTCGTTGAACCGGACCAGTTTCGCGACGGTGCGGTCACGCCGATCCTGATCGGCGAAGGGGTGGCAACGGCACTGGCAGTGTGGCAGGCGACGGGCTGGTTCAGCGTCGCCGCCCTGTCGAGCGGCAACCTGCGGCCGGTGGCAGCGACGTGGCGCGGCCGTTACCCGGAAGCGGAGATCGCGGTGCTAGCCGATCTCGGCGCCGGGTATGAACATGCGAGGCAGGCCGCGTCCGGCACGTCCTCGCTGCTGGCAGAACCGCGCTTTGCACCGGAGGCCCGCATTGCCGGCGAGATGCCGACTGACTTCGACGACATGACCGTGCTGTCCGGATCCCATGCCGTTGGTGAGCTTTTACGGGAGTCACTTTACGAGGCGCCTGGGCGGGCAATTGTGGGTGAGGAGGTGTCTGGTCAGGCCATGGCTGCAGACGGATCGGGCGATGCACCGAAGGAGGGTGAAATGGGTAACGTGAAAGAGAAACTCGTGGGTGACGCAGAGGCGTCGGGCCGGCGCCGTACCTCGCGTCGCCGGGCGGCGAATCAGGACGCGCCAGAACCGGCGCCGCAGGAAAACCCGGCGCCGGCAGCCGGGCAGGAACAGTCCCAGCCGCCGGGAGAGGACCGGCGCGAGACCGAAGCGCCGAACGTGGAGTCTCCACCAGCGCGTGCGCCGGATGCGCTGGTGCGCCGTCAGGTGGGCGGGCCACTGTACGGACTCGACGAGGTGCCCGGCGAGATCAAGGCGCTGGCCCAGCATCGTTTCGGCGCGCAGATCCGCATGGCGACGCCCCGCGAGAACGGTGGTCCCTACCGTGGCGAGGTGTTCAACACCGAGCACTACCTGATCCAGGAAGTGTCGACGCGTAGCGTGGTGTTCCACGCGAAGGCGAACGTGGAGTTCGTCTCGGACCGGCTGCGGTGGATGGACGAAAACCAGCGCCTCAATGGGGCGGAGGTGCAGGTCGGCTACGACGGCAACCACGGGAAGGTGTATCCGTGGGACCGTGCGCGCGATCTGCTCGAGCGAACGGTTGCGTCGCTAAAGAAGTCCGCACGCGAGGTGGGTTTCGGCAACGAGCTCGATGCGACACTCGACCAGTTGCAGGGCGTGTCATGGACGCGGGTGAGGGAAGCACGGGCGGCCGCTCTCGCGCAGTCGAAGGAGCGCACCGGCCGCGAACAGGGCGAAGGGCAGCAACGCTGATTGCGCGACGCTGCGTCAGCCAGCGACCAGAGGGAGATCCATGATGGATGAAACCACAACCCGTACTACCCCCGCCGGCACGCCTGCCGACGATCCGGTTATCAACGTGATCGAGCCGGACCCGCCGCCTCGTCCGGATCCGCAGGACGGCGCTGCGGGCGCAGACCGCTTCGACCAGACGTCGGCGGATGCCCTGGGCGCACGCCGGCGCCGCGAGTTCGATGCCGCGCGGGCGCGACTGCGTGATCAGGCCATCCAGGCGGGTGCTCCACCGCAAGCTGCGGCACCGCAACCGGCGTCGGAAGCGACGCCGCGGGCCAGCGACGACGCGGCCACCATGCGATGGGCGCCGCTTGGGAATCCGCCAGAGACAGTGCGAAAGCGCTACCTGCGGTCGGGCAACCAGTATTTCCTGAAGGATGCGTCGCATCAGCTCGCATTCGAGGATATCGGTCCCTACCTGGTGACGGAACACAACCGGCCGGACGTCGTTGAGTCGATGGTGGACATGGTTCGTGCCAAGGCCTGGGGGCGCGTGCGGGTGTCAGGCCACGAGCAGTTCCGGCGCGAGGTGTGGGTCCGGGCGATGCTGTTCGGCATCGAGGTGACCGGCTACGAGCCGAAGGCAGTCGACCTGGCGCGTCTGGCCGAAGGTCGTCGTGACCGGATGACCAACCGCATTGATGTCACACAGACGCCTGCGACTATGCGAGCTCCTGCGGATTCCCCGAAAACGCCTGCGGCGGCGCCCGGCCCCACGGAATCACAGGCGGCGCAACCAGCGAAGCGCGATGCCTCCCGGCTACCGGAGACGGGTGCCGCCGCGCCACTGGAGGCTGCTGAGCCGCCGCGTGATGCTCCAGCCGCCGAAACGGCGCCACGCGCTGCTGAATCCGAGGGACAGGAGCGGCAGCGCCATACAGGTGAACTGGTCGAGCACGGCGGCGCGCCCTACCAGCACAACCCTTCGCGCAGTGACTCGTATTACGTGGTCTATCGCGACGCGGGTGATGCGGACCATGTCGTCTGGGGTGTGGATCTGGAGCGGGCCGTTGCGGAGTCCGGGGCGCTGGCCGGACAGCAGGTCATGCTCGAAAACCTTGGCCGGCGTCTCGTGACAGTGACGGTCCCGGTACTCGACGCGACAGGAAATGTGATCGGCGAAGAGGAAAAGGAAGTCTATCGCAATACGTGGCAGGTCGATGTCGTCGGGAAGGAGCGGACGCAGTCGCGTCGCGAGGCGTCCGACAGCAGGAGCGACGCTGGAAGGAGCGGGACTGCGGGGCCGGCAACTGCGCAGCACGCCCAGGCCGTGCGGCGGCAACCGCCCGTCGCGTCACCCGAAGAGCACCCCTTGCAGATGGCCGTGCTCACCGCCGCGATGCGGCAGCAGGGTTTCAGCGAGCGATCCATTGCGCGCGTGCAGCGGCATGCGCAACGGCTGCTGGACGCGTTCATGGCCGAGGGCGTCACCGTGCCGCGACCGCGCGTGTTCGATCCGGAGGCTCCTTCCGCACGCAACCGCCGCACCCGCACCACGGCGGAGCGCGTCCTGGCCCGCGAGTTTGAACGTAGTCCGGCAGAACCGGCGCCTCCGTCCCTGTAGGAGCACGCGCATGACCACGCGTATGCGACTGTGTGTGGATCTCGGGCCGGCGAAGCCACGCTGGGAGGCGTGGTGCGTCCTTCACGGCGTCACGGCGGCCGATGGTGTGCGGCAACTGGTCCACGGTGTGCTGGGGCAGGACGAGTCGCCGGACGGGTTCGCCGGGCATGAAGGCCGTTTTCCGGTCGACGGGCATCGCGAACGCATCGAAGTTCGCCTCACACACGAGGAACTCGATGCGGCCAGACAGCGTGCGCTGGCGAGTGGACTGACTGTCAATCGCTGGGTGGTCGCTGTGATCCGCGCGCAGCTTGTGCATGAGCCGCAGCTGGGCGACCGGGAGATGCGACTGCTTGCGGAATCGAACCAGCATCTGGCCACGATCGTGACGTTGCTCGGACGGTTGCAGGCGCATGGTGATGCGCGCGACGCGGCGCACATGACGCACATGATCGAGGGTGCGCGTGGCGCGATCGATGCGCACCTGCGTACAGTCATGCAGGTGCTGCGCGCCAATCTCGATCGCTGGAGCCGTTAGCATGCCTTTTCCGAAGACATACGTGGATCAGATGCTGCTGAACTGGGGTGACCGGCTCTTTCACGATCCGCTGCGACACGTGCGGGCACCGCGTGTGTCGCGCGGCGAACTCCAGCGGGATGTGCGGCACATGCGCGAGCAGCTCGCCCGCACGCTCAGGCGTATCCCCGAGGTGATGGTTAAGATCACGAACAAGGCGTCGAGCGCGCAGGGCATGGGCGCTGTGCGCCGTCATCTGCGCTACATCTCGCGCAACGGTAAGGTGGAACTCGAGGACCAGGACGGGATGACCGTGCTGGGTCGCGAGGCGCTGCACGATCTCGCGGATGCGTGGCACCTCGGTGGATGGGGTATTCCAGAGGAAAGCCGCAGGCGGGAGGTGTTCAACGTGTTGCTGTCAATGCCACCGGGGACGGACCGGCAGGCGGTGCGCAATGCCGCGCGCGCGTTCGCGGCTGCGGAATTCAGTGACGGCAGACGGTATGTCTTTGCGGCGCACGACGATGAAGCGCACCCGCACGTGCATCTGAGCGTGCAGGTACGTGGACTGGACGGCAGGCGGCTCAACCCGCGCAGGAAGGACCTGCAACGCTGGCGCGAACGGTTTGCCGCTCAGTTGCGGGAGCACGGCGTTGAGGCAAACGCGACGCCGCGACTCGCCCGTGGAGAAACGCGGCGCTATCCGAAACAGGCTGTCGTGCATCTGAGCGCGCGCGGAGAAATACCACGTTACTGGCGATCGGGGCTGGACGAGCCGACCCGCCTTGCCTCGTGGCACGCACACGCTGGGCCGCTCGAAGCATGGCAAGGCGTCGTTCACGCGATGGCTGGCTCGCAGAGTGCTGATGACCGGAGCCTGACGGAAATGATCACAGACTTCGTGCAGACGATGCCGGTCCAGCACGACCGGCCCGACACCGGACGCACCGGCCGGAACGAAGGGTTACGTCGGCGTAGCTCAATGCGTGATCGTGGATTACGTCGCACGGACCGCGGTGAGACCCAGCAGGAACTGTTTCCGGACGACCTGGATGTCCGCGTGGAGCGGTGAGCAGAGGAGATGTGAATGGCGATGCCGATCATTCTGTGGATAGGCGGCAAGCGGCGGCTCGCGGACATACTCATTCCGCGGTTTCCGGCCCACAGCTGTTATGTTGAGGTCGTCGCGGGTGCAGCGGCACTCTTCTTCATGCGCCCGCCCGCGGCGGTCGAAGTCCTGAACGACGTGAACGATGAACTCGTGAACCTGTACCGCGTGGTCCAGCGTCACCTCGAAGAGTTTGTGAGGCAACTAAGTGGGCACTGAGCAGTCAGGAGGTTTTCAGGTGGTTGAGCGATATACCACCGCACACACCGACCGACATCCAGCGTGCAGCGCGCTTCTACTACCTCCAGCAGAACGGCTTCGGCGGCCGGGTTGAAGGGCGGACTTTCGGTACCGCGACGACCTCGTCGTCGGCGCTCAATCTGTTACGCCTGGAGGAGACGCTTTCGGCGGCCCATCTCAGGCTGTCGGGACCGTATATCGAAAAGCTGGACCGGCATGCCTGCATGCACCGGTACGATCGGCCACACACTTTTTTCTATCTTGTGCCCATACTGGGAAGCGGGGGGCTGCGGCCTGCCGTTTGAATTTGAACAGTACGAGCGTATGGCGGGAATGCTCGGCGGGTTGCGGGGGCGGGCGACTGACGGTCAATAACCACCCGGCGATGAGGGCGTTGTTCGCGCAGTTTGATATGGAATGCGTCGATATCCAGTACACCGCTGGCGGTATAGGAAATACCGCACCGCGCAGCGAACTCATTACCTACAGCGAGGACCGGTCGAAAGACCCTGTGGGACGATTCTGACATTGGTAACGGCGCCAGTTTGAGAGAGTCTGGCGCCGCGCTTCGATTCACGTTGTGGTGTCAGCGATCCATGAGGAGTGCGCGGCCCGCCTTGTACGAGGCGAT
Source organism: Paraburkholderia fynbosensis (assembly GCF_902859935.1). GTDB lineage: Bacteria > Pseudomonadota > Gammaproteobacteria > Burkholderiales > Burkholderiaceae > Paraburkholderia > Paraburkholderia fynbosensis. Next base: position 26,792 of record NZ_CADIKI010000005.1, on the reverse strand, counting down.
CAGCACGAAGACCATGCCCATGATCAGCGACGGAAAGCTGTAGAGTGCGAGCGGAAAAAACAGGAGCAGTTGCAGCGCCGAGCCACCGATGCCGTGGAGGAGATCGGTGTCGCGGATATTCTCGTACAGCAGCCATGCAACGGCGGCAAGCCCGAAGACCATCAGGATGATTCCGTCGGATGTTGCTGTATGCTGAAGGTGTGCTTTCCCCCAGAAATAGAAGCCCCACCAGAGCAGATTGATCGCGATGGCGGTGAGCCAGAATCCGCGTGTTGTAAAGAAGGAATGGCCGAACCGGCGCCGGCTGTGCCGGTTGAACAGCTGGAGGCCTTTTGCGACAGCGACGACGATAGCGACGATTAGCGCGAGTTTCAGCCAACCCATGATTCGCTGCTTCAGGCACGCATTGCGGCATAAACCTGCTCCGGTCAAGACATGGGCTCAGGCAGGAGCGAGGTTTCATCTGCCAAATATAGACGTTTGACTGACGAATGCAACCTGATCGATTCAGATGCGGAAGCGCGACTGCCACGGCGATCTGCCAGACGCCAGATCTGGCAGGAAGTGGAAACGCGTCTGGCGAAGGAGATTCCTGTGACAGGCTTCATCAGGTCGCCAGCGTCGACGTTCGATTCGACAGGGATTCGGACAAGGCGACAAGAAGTCCAGTGGCATCGTGGCGCGTATGCTTCAGCTCGTGCAAAGGAACGGTCTTGAAATCTTCGGTTGAAGTCTCAGGAGCTTCATTGATCAGGGGCCCGTTTTGCGCAGCCCTTGGTTTTCCCAACAGATAATCGCTGGTGGGCCATACGGGATTCGAAGCTGTGACCAAGGAATTGAAAATCCCATTCGCGGTCAACAGGCGGAAAATAAAGTCAAGTTAAATCAATGACTTGCAGTGGTGGCCGTCCACTAACCGACTATGCTTTAAGCCCTTTTGAGGGCAATTTCTGCGTGCTTCGGTCAAGTTTCGGTCAAGATCGCCTTCGACGATTGCCAGCCCGCCCGTGCACTCGCCATCAAGGCCACCCACGATGCGCCAGTTTCCGGTTTGTGCGTGGCTTTACGGACATTGTCAGTTGCCCGCACCACATGCTGTCGATCCATCGGGGCGGTAATCCAACGCAGGCAGCAATTGTTGTACTAGCGGGAGGGGCGACAGGCCTCCTGTTTAGTTCGTAATCCTAATGTAGGCGGATGTGTCTTCATAAGAGGTCGTTTCGGTAGCCAAAGCTTCTGTCTTGGATTCGGCACGAGTCGGTTGTCCGGGCGGAATGTCAGCCCCCTTCGCGAAGACTAGGAGTTGCTTGAATAGGGAACTATTAGCATAGGAAGACTTATCACAATAGTATTGTTGTTGTGCCAAACTGCCGCCTATGAAAACGCGCCTCATACCGACCCCGACGCCTTCACCCGAACCTCGCCCGGTGGATTTTCCCGATGCCGATGAGCTGGCCATGCTGCGCGCCTGGTACGCCGGTATGCCGGTTCGTAACGCCGCGGAACGCTATCTGCCGGACCGCGTTGGGGCAGCGCGGTCGGCGCGCGGCGTCCTCGGCGGTATCCGGCGCAAGTTGGTGAAAGCCTGGACGGATCTCGCCGCCATTCTTGGGCTCCCTGACGGTGAGCGTTTGCGGGAGGCGAAGACGACCGTAGAGGCGACCGAACTCTTCCGGGATGCGCATGCCGACTCGGCAGATCAGTAAAGACCTCGGCGCCTGGCTGTCGCCGCGCGCGGTCACCGGCCTGTCTGCGCAAGGCATTTCAGCACCGAGAGACTGGCCCGTCCAGATTCGGCGCGGGCACGAGTGGTGGAACGCATTCCCGACCTCGAGACAGCCGGTGCACGGCCGTCCTGCAGCACGCTACTGATTCAATGCCCATCCAAAGTCCGAGGAGGACCGCACTCGGTCGTCTCCGGCGAACGCGGTGGTTGAGGCATGTTTCCATCTGGAAGGCGAAGTGAACGTGTCGACGAACGAGTTATTGCTCGACTCCCTCGCGAAGGTAGCTAGTGCGTCAGGTTCGGGGCTAACGGCTCACTCTTATGGTTCAAAGCAAAGTCTGAACAATGCAACTAACTGTCTGTGTCTGCTCGATGCTTATCAAACCCAAACCAAGTCTATAAAGACCGGGCTATGCAAGCATGACAGTCACGTCGCCGCGGCCGTTAGAACGACGCGCCGCGGCGCCACGCGAACCGCACCCGCTTTCTGGCGCGCGCGTTCATGCATGAGTCGCGGAACGATGACTGCATGGGCCAGGGTATGGAGTGCGGTTTCTACCGGACGAGTGCCTGCCATCGCCCAGAGTCCGGATCGGACGGCGGGCAAGCGGCGCTCATCGCCGGAAAACAACGCGGCTTCGACGCGTGCTGCATTCGCCGACGCTCGAATAGCTTCGTTGGCGCCCACGCAGTTCCAGCAGAATGATCCCAACGCGTTCGACGAGGACTTGACCAGGTGGATGATCATGCCGGCACCGTCGCCGTCCCGCTGCCGGGCGATCTCCCAAGAGAGCAATCCGTCGAGTGTCGGAAGATTCGGAATCCACGTATTGACCTCGGATTCGACAAAACCCCACAACCGCAGGCCGATATGCAACGCGGCGCCGTCGGCGCGCACCGGCTGACTGACGCGACGTGCCGCGATTTCAAGTGCGTTTGAATTGAGATTTCGCATACTGTCGCTCTCCTTGCTGTTCAGTAGATTGATAGTGTGGCCGCCCATGGAGTCAAATCGTGTCTGATAGATCCGCAATGTCTTGCGTGCCTGCAAAAAGCGGTCGATCGCCGTCGCGTTTTGAACCTGATCGATCGCTTCTGAGGGACGCGCTGTCACCAAGTGCCTGATGGACGTTTGCTCGCACGGTATTCGGTGGGGGTTACCGCCAGGTGCTTGCGAAAAAGCTTCGCTAGTTGTCCCCCGCTCCCTACGCCGCAACGACGGGCAATCTTGTCGACCGGAAGCGTCGTCTCGACAAGGAGTCGGCAACTTCTATCAAGCCGGACACACGCCAGATAGTCCGAAGGCGTCACGCCCATTTCCGCCTTGAAGCGTCGCAGGAAATTGCGCTCGCTCATGGCGGCGAGTTGCGCTGCTTCGTCAATGGCAACCGGCCGGTCGCTGTTTGCTTCGAGCCAGTGCGCGGAGTCCCGGATTCGTTTGCTGACGGATGGCGACGCCGTTCTACGCAGGGTCGATGTGAAGTGCGTCGATGCGGGCGGCAAGACGCACTCTGCGGTTTTACGCGCGATCTCCGTGCCGAGATCATCCCGGATGACACTCAACGCGGTCTGCAGTGGGTTCGATACGTCGAGTGACGCTTTCGGATCGAGGCCTGGGCGACGCGTGGGCTCGTCATCGCGTTCGCTATTGGACGAATATGCAAACCCGGCTGCTTCGAGCAGGAACCGCCCCTCCGCGATAGGGAGCACCAATTCGCTGCGGCGATAGGCGCGGCGCAGCCACGTGAGCAACCGCTCATCGCCGGTCGCGTTATGTACCCCTTCGCCGCCTGCAATGAACAGCGCATCGAAGTTGTCCGCATGGCGGAGCGCCTCCACACTGTCAGTCCAGACAAACACGAGCGACGAACTGGCGATGCGGCCGCCGGTCGTTGATAACAGCCGTACGTCATAGCGTGTGACGCTGTGTGGCGCGCTATCAGCAAGGGTATTCGCCGAATGAAATGCTTCGACGATAGACGCCGCCTCAGGGAGCGCAAAGCCGTTGAACAAGGCGATGCCAATGTGCTTCACTGTGTTTGTATCGAGCAGTTTTGTGTCCTTTCAAAGCGGAGTTATCTTGAACGCTGGCGTGGTTCGACGTCGGCACGGCGAGAAGATAGCGGCGCTTTCGGACAACGGCTGTCCCATGCATTCTTTGGCGGCAGGCAGTCGTATCGAGACATTGATTGTCCCAATGGCGCGCTAGGATGATTGCCAATGGCACGGGTGTCGCGTTGAGCGGAACCTGGGCGCGAATACCTGATGGCACGGTATTCAACATCCAAAGACGTGGAGGAATCCTCAATGCTGGAAGTGCGCGTGCAGCAAGCGGTCGCGTGGCTACGCGACGCAGATGGTCTGCTCGTCACGGCGGGGGCGGGGATGGGCGTCGACTCGGGCTTGCCGGATTTTCGCAGCAATGCGGACTTGTGGTGTGCTTACCCGGCGCTTGCCGACGCAAAGCGGGATTTTCAGTCCATCGTGAACCCACGTGCATTCGAAGACGAGCCGGAGCTCGCGTGGGGCTTCTACGGACACCGCCTCCAACTTTATCGCGAGACCGAACCGCATCCAGGCTCTGCGATTCTCAAACGTTGGAGCGAACGCGCGGAGCGCGGTGCGTTCGTCTTCACGAGCAACGTGGATGGACAATTCCAACGGGCGGGTTTCACAGAGGACCGGATCGAGGAACATCACGGCTCGATTCATTACTTGCAGTGCACCGAACCTTGTTCGTCGCATATCAAGTCGGCGGCGGACTTCGTGCCGCAGGTAGACGAGCGCGTATGCCGTCACACCGGTCCGTTGCCGCGCTGCAAACACTGCGGCGCAGTGTCGAGGCCGAATATCCTGATGTTCTGGGACTCGGCGTGGCTGTCTTCCCGTGCTGACGCGCAGGCGGCGCGCCGTGTCCTGTGGCTTGCGTCGGTCAAGCGCCTCATTGTTCTGGAGGTGGGCGCGGGCACGGCACTGCCTACGGTTCGACGTTTCAGCGAGCGGCACGGCCCTCGCGTGATTCGCATCAATGCTCGCGAGCCGCTGATTGATCATGCAATCGGCATCGGATTGGAAGGGCGCGCGCTTGACGTATTGACGCTGATAGACGCGGCACTCGGCGCATAGTGATAAGGATCAGCCACTAGCCGATCGCACAACGCTTCGGGACATGCTGTGTTTCGAGGCTCTGTCTAAAGAAATCACTTCCGACGCCGTTATAAGGCTGTCGCGGCGACATGTAAGGACCGCAAGATCCGCTCGCCCGGCGACGTATTTGATCGAAGAGGCGCCAACCAGATGAACCGGAAACAATTTCTAGGCGACCCCGAAGTCGCTGAACTCGTCACGTGGCTCGCCGGCTTTGCAGGCCGCGTGCCGGTCGAGTTGAACATCGGCAGTTCGGCCCGCGTGCCCCAGGGCGTTGTCAGGACCGTGCACGGCTTTGATGGCGTCATCGACACTTATGTCTGGCGCGCTGACTGGACCGATGATAGGGGATCGTCAGTGAAATCGCTGTGCTGGGACAGCACGGCGCGCAGCCTCAAGCGTCTCGGAGAGACATTGAGGGCGGCGCTGGCAAGCGAGTCGGACGAGGCCGCGATGCGAGCGTGCCAAGCGATCTTTGAGAGGGGTGGCGAGCGCAAGAGCAGCGTCGGTGCGCGGCCATTCCTTGAGGCAAAGCGCGCGAGCGGACAACTCGTCCTATCTCAAGGCAGCGCGTGAAGCGTTTCGTCTGAGCAGCGGCCATCTGGACCAACTCGGTGCGATCGAGAACGTCAACTCGATGCTGACCAAGGTGTATGCGTTGGCATCGGATGATGGGCTGCCGATTTACGATTCGCGCGTGGCTGCCGCAATGGCCTCTCTCGTCGAACTGTTCCGCATCAAAACTCGGCGTGCATGGCGGCAGGTTCCGGCTCGGCTTTTATTCCCGACCATGGACGCCTCAGCACGCCGTAAATTGATCGGCTTGGATACCGGGGCGCTGATGTCCAAAGGCGCCTCGATGTACTACACCCAGCCAGACATGCCGGCCCGTTGGGCATCAGCCAAACTGCGGCTTGGCTGGATCGCGGAAGACCTGCTCAGACAGGCTCCGCAATTGTTGAGCGCACAACCACACTCGCGCCTCCATGCATTTGAAGCGTCGCTATTCGTGATCGGTTATGACGTGCGATGCCTCGCCGGCAATCTGAGCGGCGCGCAAGCCATTGACGCCAAATAAGAAATCCAATCTTTGGTGTATCCGCTTAAGATTTGCCGCGCGTCGCCGTTAACTCGGATGTCATGCAGCCTACAACTCATCGAACGTTCTCCCGCATGGATATTCTTGATAGCAAGATCATTAGCGTATTGCCCAATGCCGGGTCGAGCAATCAGTATCTCAGCACGCCGGCGGTCCACAAAAAGCTGGAGATCATCGAGTCTGACGCGCCGGTTATCAAAACGGTGCAACGGCGTCTGGAGCGGCTGCAGCTCGAGGGCATCGTCGACATGGAGAAACGTGGTGCGGCCTGGTACTGGCGCAAAGGCGCCGGCGCGGGCGGCATGGCGGGGAAATCCGGCGCAATCATGACGCGAGAGGAAGCGCTGGCCCTGCATATGCTGCGTAGCTTCACGTCGCGGCAGATCCCGACCCTCGTCGCGGAAGCGCTGGCCGATCTGTTCGAGGTCGCGGACAAGCGTCTCGAAGCGGCGGTGACGGAGGACGAGCGCCGTTACAGGCGATGGGCGGACAAAGTCGCGGTGGAGAACAGCGGGTTCGCGCTGCGTTACCCACAGATCGATGCCGAGATCTTCGCCATCGTTTCCCAGGCGCTCTTTCACGAGCGCAAGCTGGAAATCGTCTACCGCCCGCGCTCCAATGTGACGAATGACAAGTGCAAGGTGATCTTGCCGCTCGGCCTCGTCGAGGTAGGCGGCCTCGTCTACCTGATCGGCGGCACTGAAGGCCGTCCGAATCCGACGATGTACCGGCTGGACCGGCTGGACAGCACGAAGATGATGCTGGAGTCTTTCTCGTATCCCCGCGCCTTCAGGCTTGACGACTATGTGAAGCAGCAGCGGCAGTTCGACTTTATGGTCGAAGGCGAAGTCACCCTCACGTTGCGGTTCCTGAATGGCGCCGGCAATCACCTTCTGGAGACGCCTTTCGCTGCGGATCAGGAGGCCCGGCAGATCGAAGATGGACTCGAAGTGCAGGGTACCGCGGTGCTGAGTCAGCGCCTGCGCTGGTGGTTGCGTTCGTTTGGGCCGTACGTCGAAGTGATCGGGCCGCAGAGCCTGCGTGCGGAGTTTGCGCAGGAAGCTCGCGCGCTGGGGGAGCTCTATCCGCAGTGAGTCAATCCCGACGCGTCGGTCGATCCGATTTTAAATTCAAGCTAAATTCGAGCGGGACTCGAAATGTCCCGTCTCGCCGTTATTCTCCGCGACAGACTGAAGAATTTTCGAAAGCAGTCGATATTGCGGCGTGAGTGGCATTTTCAATCTCCTATAAAGGCGGCACAAAATGGCAAACTACCTTGAACTCAAAGCGCAAGCTGAAGCGCTCGCTGCGCAAGCTGAAGAAGCACGACTCGCAGAATTGCAGGCTGTGCTCGATGAAGTCCGTGCGCGCGTGATTGAATATGGGCTTACCCTCGAGCAGGTCTTTGGCGAAGAGGCCTCCTCCGACGAGGAAGAAGCTGCGGTCGCGCAAGAAAGTCAGCGAAATCCGGTGGCAGTTAAGACAGCGCTGAGCCCCGCTGCGGATTGGCCCTTTCCCACCGGGAGCCGTCCCTAGTCCACCCGATTGTGCTTTAGTGCATTGTCGGGCTGGTACTAGTGATGTTGATGGTGAGAGTATGAAAAGACCCGCGCAGGAGAGAGCGCATACGCCGGGGAAAAGAAAGCCCACATCCTCTACGAAGGATCTGTTCGAGGTGTTAGTGGCGGCGCCCATGAGTGCTGGCAAGTCCTCGTTCATCAACGCTTTGATTGGCGATGAACTATTGCACGTCGCCAATGAGGCGACGACCGCTTGTCTGACACGGGTCGAGCACAGGAAAGGGGTCAAGTCTTTTAGAGGGGCTTGCTATCTCGACTCGGGCGCAGTATTGGCCACTCAACGCGATGCTTCCGCCGAACTGCTCCGCGACTGGAATTCGGATGGGCGTATCAAGCGTATCGAGCTCAAGGGTAGCTTCAATGTTGCGCCGCGTCCGGCTTCCGGACTCGTCGTTTATGACACGCCGGGACCGAATAACAGTCAGAACGAACGGCATGGCCAATTGATGCGGGAGGCCGTGCAGAACATCCCGTTCAAGGCGCTGTGTTACGTGCTGAACGCCGGTCAATTGGGCACCGTCGACGATCGCGCGTGCCTCGATATGTTGGGTAACGGATTACCAGAAGATCCCGCGCACGAGATCTACTTCGTTTTGAATAAGATCGATTTGCTCGATCCGGAAAAGGGTGAAGATATCGGGGAGCACATCGAGCGCGTCCACAAGTATCTGAGCGACGCCGGTTTCCGCGATCCCATTGTCATTCCCACTATCGCTGACGCGGCACTCTACGCGAGGAAAGCGTTGAATCGATTGAGTATGACGCGTCCGCAGCGCTCGAAGCTGCACCAAACGCTGGATGAATTCAGCGACCGGAAGCGCGCGCTGATCCATGTCACGACCGCACCCGCTACCGTAAAAAAGCGGCTGTTCAAAGAACTGGACGAACTGGAGCAACGCAGTGACGCGATTGCATCCGACGAGAGACTCGCAGAAGAAAACGAAATGAAGCAACTGATCACCTACAGCGGGCTCAGGACTGTAGAGCTGCTCATTCAACGTCAACGCCGTTTGGCCGAATCAAAATGAATAAGATCGAAATCATCCACAATCCGTTCATCGTCGATACCCAGTTTCTGGCCAATGGCCAGCCTCCTGCGGAAGGTTGCAAGCTGTCGAGCTACAAGGAAATGCGCCTTCAGGTGTGGGTAGAGAAACTGTTCGACGAATTGAGTGTTCTGTTCAACGGCGACAAGCGTTTCGACGTCACCTTCACCGGCGTTGAATCGGACTTTCTGGATGTGGCTGCGGCGGCTGAAGTGGCCAATGCGGGTGGCATGCAGGTGAATGTGAGCTGGAAAGAAATCGACTCCAGTGAGGTTCGCCTCGAAAAAATCCGTGGTCTGATGGACGAAGCCGCCGAACACCCGGAGTTCAAACTTTTCATCTCCGAGAACGAAGAGGCGAAAAGATCATTTGATGAAGCGTTCAATAAGGATTTCGACGTCTACGTCGTCGCCACCATGTCGTCGGGGAAATCGACGCTGATCAACGCGATGCTCGGCCGTGATCTGCTCCCCGCCGCCAACGAGGCGACCACGGCGACGATCGCGCGAATCACTGACAACGATTCGATGAAGCAGCGCTTCACGGCCCAACGCCTAGGCGCACGAGGGCAGGTGCTGGCGAGTTCCGAGAACGTCACGGCGGAAACGATCAAAGACTGGAATACCTCTGCGGATACCAAGCTCATCGATATTCAAGGCAATATCGAAGGCATTGAAGAGCGCGCATACGTGCGGCTTGTGTTGACCGATACACCCGGGCCGAACAACAGCCAGGACGAAGAGCACCAACGCACCACGATGGGATTTGTGCAGGATTCGCGGCGCAATCCGTTGATCCTGTACGTGCTCAACGCCAGCCAGCTCGGCACCAATGACGACAAGCATCTGCTCGGTCTGGTGGCTGAGACGATGCGCAAAGGCGGCAAGCAGAGCAAGGATCGCTTTATCTTCGTTATCAACAAGATGGATGTGTTCGATCCTGAGAACGGTGAAGACCCGGCATCGGTCCTGACGCGTGTCAGGCAATATCTCAGCAGCAACGGGATTCAGAATCCGACGATCTACCCGATTTCGGCAAACCTCGCGAGACTGATTCGTAAGCCCAGCGATGGCCATACGCGTAAAGAGCGTAACGACTACAAGAGTATGGCGGATCTGTTCAGCGAAGAACCGCGCATGGACATGTTGCAGTACATGCCGATTACGTCGCGGGTGAGACGTAATCTGGAAGAGAAGAATCTCTCCAGTCTGCTGCTGGGCAGTGGTTTGCCGGCGGTGGAAGCGATGATCGATGAGTACATCGACAAGTACAACTTCCCGCATCGCGTTAAGCGTGCTTACGATGCACTTACCAAAGCGATTGAAGTGGGGCTCAACGAAACGGGGTTGATCGAGCAGCTGGATCAGGATGAAGCGACGCTTCGCCGGGTCGAGGGGGAGATCGCCGTGTTGAAGGCGCGCCAGGAAAAAGGGTTTGAAACGGATGCCTACAGAGATAAGGTTCAGGCGGAAGGCATGGCGCTACCCCCCCTTGTGGAGGCTAGGCTTGTTGAACTCGAGGCATCCGTTGCCCCAATGATCCGTGCGATGGAACGCGGCTTCCAACGCACGGCTTTGGTAACAGAAGCAGAGGCGATGGTCGGAAATGCGGAAGAGACGCTGAGATTCGAGTACAAGAAGCTTATCAACGAATATGAGGCGCTGTTTGCATCCAGTCAGCATCTCATCGGCGAAGAACTCCAGAAGAATTACGCGCGATATATCCAGGCACTGTTCGCGGGGACCCAAGACTTGAATTTACCCGTCCTCGAAGGCATCAGGAAAAAAATGGTTGACATTTCGCTAAATCTCACGCTTCAGCGCGATGATATTAAGGAGCGGCGCGTGGTCAAGTCGCAGCGAGAGGAGAGCGACAGTCGCTGGTACAACCCGTTCTCCTGGACGAGAAAGAAGACCGTGAACGTATACGGCGACGAGGAATACGTTGATCTCGGTGAGTTCTGGAAGGAGCGCTTGACCCAAATTGAGACGGCCTTCACGGGTCTAATACGGGCTGCGCGCACCGAAATCGAGAGCGGGAAAGATAAACTGACTAATCGCTTCGTCGAATATATGAACAATGAGTTCGAATCAAAGTTCAATGAGTTGTTGGACTCGCTGAGAGGGAAGATAGGTGAGCGCAAGGAGCGGGAGCTTGCTCTCGAAGAGGCTAGGCTCCTACATGACTGGATCAGGAGCTTCAAGTCAAGACTTGATCAGACTTTGGCCGTTTGAACTCGGGAAACTCATGAGCACAATAGACACAACTATCGCAAAGGTCCGCCATGAATTTCTCTTGGCGTTCGAAGAAACGCAAGTCAGTGGCGAATTCTTGAGGCAGTTTCTAGCGCAAGCGGAAAACGCTACGCCCAACCTGCTGGATTCCTATGCCGCGGACGAGATGCTCGCAGAAATCGACCCCGCGCAGTTCAAATGGGACGTCGCTTACTACAGCCGGCAGAAGCGTTGTGCGAAACAAAATTTCTCCAAAGAGCGTCTCGAACACTTGATCACGGTTCGCGAGTATTTTCGGCAGGAAGGCTACAAAGGCTTCGTTCCGCCGTCTGTTAGCAGTGGGGCCTCTGGTGTGAGCGAGCGCTCTCAAGCCAAGCGCTTTGACGGCACGCCTTCGTCCTATCAGCCCTCTAGCAATCTGAAGAAGTTCGTCGATGAAGGCGACTTGCTGACCGTTCAAACGGCGTTGCGACTCGAACTCAACAATAACCGGCTTAGCAGACAGGATCTTCGGAACGCGTCGGCTTGGACGAAAGGACAAGTATCAGGCCTATTTGAGCCCTACGCGGAGAAAGCCTTCGCGCGCGAGATCGATCCAGACCAGAGTCAATGGTTACTGGCCTACTACGACAACCAGACTGTCTATCTGAAGACCAACTTCTCGGAAAAGCGCTTCCTACACCTGGTGGAGGTCCGGGAGCACCTGCGTCAACTCGGCGTGGAAGGCTTTGCTCCCATCGCTGCACCGAGCACACCAAGCCTCCAACCAGACCCACGCCAGCGTGCGGCCAAGGCCACCGCGGATCAGGCACCATCCACGCCGAGCCCCGAATCACGCACGGCGCGCCCGGAACTGAATCCAATCTTCAAAATTGCCCTGCTATTTGGCGGCGCGCTCGCGGCGGTGGTGATTTGTCTCTCGCTGGTGAAATAAGCTCAATGATTCTGACATCAGTACGCCAACCTGAGATCGAGATTCCCTCAATCAATCAGAACACCGCAGCCACGCTCGAAGCCGGACGGTCTCTGATCAACCGCAGCTATCTGGCGGAGTTGGAGCATTATTTCGTTCATGCCTTCGCCGAAAAGGGCGTCCCACTCAACCGCGCCAGCGACGTGCGGATCTTCCGCATCGAGCGGATTGTCCAGGGCAACAAGCAGTCGGTCCTCGAAAGCACCACCGCGGCCTACACGGCATTGGGCGCCGCAGGCTATTCGGTGTTCCTGTTTCTGCGTTCGGATGGCGTCGAAACAGAAGTGTTCATCGGCGCGCGAGGCGAGCCGGGAAGAATGCTTGGGCAAAACGCCGGCGAGCTTTTGCGTGAGACCTTCAAAGGTCATTTTTCGGGTAGTTCGCTACTCCCGCTCAATGTCCAGGAGGTCAACGCGTTACTCGAGAGCGTAGCGGCCGAAAAGGACAGTACGGCTGCGAGCATCACCGCTGTCACGGGCGTGCCAGCACTGTCGACGGAAAATCGCGAACACTTCATGCAAGGGCTCGAACGCTTTATCGATGCCGCTGAAAGTCGCGTCTATCAAGCGATCATTCTGGCCGAGCCGGTTTCCTCGCAGAATCTCGACCTGATCCGCACCGGATACGAGCAGGTAGCGACCCAGCTTTCGCCGCTGCTGAAGCAGCAGGTGTCGTTTGGTGAGCAAGAAAGCGACAGTGTCGGTCAGAGCATCAGCGAGGGGTTGAGTCAATCCCTGGGGCAAAGTCTTGGCCTGACGGAAACTAAAGGCACCTCCGAAACGGTCGGCACGAGTACAACGGAGACTACCGGCACGTCGAGTTCACTGAGTTCGCAAACTGCGGCAGCCAAGGCCGCGTCGATCGGCGGCTCCGCGGCGAGCCTGGCGATTGGCGCGGCCGCGATCGCTTCGGGGCCGTTCGCACCGTTGGTGATGGTCGCGGGTGGTTTAGTTGCGACGGCGGTTACTACCGCATTCAATGAGCAGCAGACCACCGGCACGAGCCAATCCACGTCGAATGGGCGTAGCGAAAGCCACGGCACGTCGTGGAGCGAAGCGGCCTCCAGAACGACTTCGGACACCAGGACGACGAGTACGACAGACACCCGCTCGCTCAATAAGACCAACGGTTCGAGCCGGCAAATGTCGATCGAGGCGATCGACAAGACTATCGAGCGCCTGTTGTCGAAGATCGACCACCACCTCGAACGTATCGACGAGGCCAAAACATATGGTGGCTGGAATTCCGCAGCGTATTTTATCGGCGACAGCACCGCGTCTTCCGAATCTCTTGCCAGCATTTTTCTCGGGTTGATCCGCGGCAGCAAATCGAGTCACGAGGATTTTGCGCTCACGACCTGGCAATCAGGCCGCAAGAAATCAATCATCGATTGGCTGACCGCGCTGAGCCATCCACAACTGCGGCCCAATTTCTCAAAGACGGTGCCGATCAGCTACCTGACGCCGGCCACGCTTGTATCGGGTAAGGAACTGGCGATTCAATTGAGCCTGCCTCGCCGGTCGACTTCCACGGTCGCCGTGCTGGAAACGCAGGCATTCGGACGCAAGGTTCAGCGACTCGACGGAACGTTCGCCGAAGCGGGTGCGGGAAAAACGCTGACGCTCGGTAACATTCGCCATCTCTGGGAAAACCTGCCACAAACTATTTCGCTGAATCTGAACCAGCTCTCCAGCCATGTGTTCGTGAGTGGCTCGACCGGCGCCGGCAAAAGCAACACGCTCCATGAAATGCTCAGCCAGATCGAAGCCGCGGGCGTGCCGTTTCTGGTAATCGAGCCGGCGAAGGGCGAGTACAAACACATTTTCGGTCAACGCCCTGACGTCAGCGTGTTCGGCACGCATCCGGCGCACAGCGAACTGCTGCGGATCAATCCTTTCAAGTTCCCCGTGGCTGTTCATGTGCTTGAGCACGTGGATCGGTTGGTGGAGATTTTCAATGTCTGCTGGCCGATGTACGCAGCGATGCCGGCGGTGCTCAAGGACGCCATTCTGCAGGCATACGAAGAGTGCGGATGGGATCTCGAATCGTCAGCAAACCGCTACAGCGATAGCCTCTTTCCGACGTTCGCCGATCTGCTCATTGCGCTTGAAAGCGTGATCACGGCATCTGCCTATTCGCAGGAACTCAAGGGTAACTATATCGGCTCACTGTCGACGCGGATCAAATCGTTGACCAACGGCTTGAACGGCCAGATCTTCGTCGCCGACGAGATCGACAGTGCCACCTTGTTCGACAGCAACGTGATCGTGGACCTAAGCCGCGTTGGTTCTTCGGAAACCAAGGCCCTGATCATGGGCATTGTGGTGATGCGCCTGAGCGAATACCGGATGGCTAACGGCGGCATGAACCAGCAGCTCCGCCATGTCACCGTTCTCGAGGAAGCGCACAACATACTCAAGCGTAGCGCAGGCGAGGGGAGTACGGAAGGGTCGAGCGTGATCGGCAAATCCGTTGAGATGCTGACCAACGCGATTGCCGAGATGCGGACGTATGGTGAAGGTTTCATCATTGCGGATCAATCGCCGCACGCAGTGGATATTGCCGCGATCCGCAACACCAATACGAAAATCATCATGCGCCTGCCGGATGAAATGGACCGGCGCCTGATCGGCAAATCAGTTGCGCTGCGCGATGACCAGCTTGAAGAGATCGCGAGACTGCCGAAAGGCGTCGCCATCGTCTACCAGAACGACTGGCTGGAGCCGGTGCTTTGTCAGGTCAAAAAATTCGCAGGCCGTGAGACGCCTTACGTCTACCATCCGTCGGACAAAGCGACTTCAAGCCGAAGCGCGTTCAACGAACAGGTGCTCAAGCTGCTACTGGCGACGCGTATTCGTAGCGCCGACACTGCCGATCTGAACCTGATCGAAGCGGGCATGCGCAGCTTGCCTTTGCTTACGCGAAGCAAGATACCCCTCTATCAGGCCCTCAATGAGTCGAAGCGTGAGCAGCCGCTTACGCTCTGGAAACCGGAGCGCTTTGGATTCACCGCGGCGCTGATCGTGGATGTCCTGGGTTGCCGATCTGGCGTCCAACAGGCCATTCAGGCAGCGGCTCACGTCAACGTACTAGGTGGCTTCAACGTACTACGTGACCTGCTGGGCGCGTTGCTGTCCCCGCTCGCCGACGGTCTGGCAGGTGAGCTGGCCTTCGCCGCCCAGCAGTGTCTGATGAAGGACTACAGCATGCAGAAAGGAAGCCATCTTGAGATCTATGCCGGTTGGCGAGCTAGTGTTGAAAAAGGGAGTGCCCTGTGAATTTAGAAACCTTCGCGCTTGAGCAGACCGACGCCTCCAACAAGTTGGTGGAGCTGGCTCGCGAGATGCCCGACTTGTGCTTGGATGTCGTCGAGCTCGACAAACCTCTTTTCCTGACCCAGGAAAACCGTCTCGAGCTTCCGTCGCTCAGCGGCGAAACTCGTGAGAAACTGAAAGGGGATGGCTTTCCGGAGAGCGTCCTGGACGCGATTGGCAGTGAGGCCGAAGGCCAGATCTACGACAATGCCAATCTCGAGGCAACGAAAGTCAATGACAAGGATGCATTGATTCGTACGGACATCGACTACGAAAAGGTGGACCTCTTCGGCAAGACCAACCTTGAACGGATGAAGGCTGGCCGCGCGCCGCTCGATGCCAATGGCCGGCCGATTGAATTGCACCATATCGGCCAGAAGCAGGACTCGCCCCTTGCCGAACTTACCTGCGCGGAACACCGCGGGAAAGGCAACGATAACGTTCTGCACAACAAGCTGAAGGAGTCGGAAATCAATCGGGAGGATTTCGGCAAGGAGCGGGAAGAGTACTGGAAGGCCAGGGCTGCACAGATCGAGTCACAAAGCTAACTTCGAGTTCATTATGCGAAACGTCAAACAACTGGTTGAACGCCATCAGGCGAATACCCGTCCGGCAGACCCGGCAAGCATCCAGGCGCTAGAGCAGAAGCTGCCATTTTCTCTATCGAGCGAATACAAGTCCTTCCTCTCGGACTTCGGCGTGATTGTATTCGGCGCCTACGAGACCTACGGCCTCGGCGTCCCGGCAGACCACTACCTCAATGTGCTCAATGCGTACAACGACCTGAGCCGCGATGCGAGCTATCCGGCGAATGCGGCGCCGCTGCTGGAGATTGGCGACGGTCAGTACTATCTATACGACAACAAGGCGCAGCGGATCGTACTGTGGGCCACGCCGAATGGTGGTGTCGTCCGCGTGCTGGATGAAGGCCTGGAAGCGTTTCTGTCGCAGAAGATTTTCGGCGAATAGTTCTGGTGAAAACGTCTCCGGCCAGCGAGAGGTATGGGCACATTCTGCCGGGACACGATTTGTCTCTTTGCAGGATTAGCATGAGTGCCCCTTCTTTTATGGCCGGTCGCTGCTGATATGCCAACTGTACTCGAACATATAGATGCTATCGCTCGCCAGAAACAGCGAGACGTGCTGTACCTGACGTTCTTCGACGACCCGCAGGGCAAGCGAAGCGTATGGACTGAGAATCAAACGCGCGCACAGGTTATCCAGTGGCTCGACGCACACGATATCGGGTGGCGCGAATGCGGCGAAATATCTAATCCGAATGTGATGCGCGGCTATCGCGGGAGCATATATGTGGACGTTTGCTACGACGCCGGCGATCCGGTCTATCAGCAGTTGGCTGCGTTTCTCGATCTGCCCGACGGCAACGTGCGTTTGCCGAACATGCGTTTCTGGGCGCTTTCGCTGGATGTTGCCATGACGAACGCGCATCACGACGAACCGGGTTTCTGGGAACGGTGGGCCGAAGACTTCTAACGTTGTGTGCCGGTGGTGTGCGGGTAGGTTGACCCTACCCGCGTCCATGCAGACGAGGCAAGCAACGTTTCTCCCGAGTTTTCCGGACATCTGGACGCATCTGGTTCTCCACCAACAAGAAGGCGTCTTTAGACGTTTACCCATTTCCTGCCACGCATTTGACGGCTCTTCATGACTGAATTCGACGGCCGTGCCGCCGCCATGTCGGCGGCCGGTCTTCCGTATTTCACCGATGCGGACCCCGCCTTGAGCAGGTCGTCCGGCGGCCGCGACCCCTTGGGCTTGCTGCCGGTATGGAGCGCGTTTGGGCGCAGACTCGTTCCAAACCTGGCGTCGCCGGTTGGGCAGGTGAATGGCATCAAAGCGGTGGTTCTGATCCAGTGGCTGATCAATCTGGATGACCTTCAATCGCTGCTCGAGCGCGACGGCGCCCGTCGACGCTTTTTCCGGCTGATGGAAGGGCTCATCGAATACTGGCTGTATCACAACGGCCATGCAGCGTGTTTCGGCTATAACGCGCTCGCCGCTGGCGGAGAGAACTTCAGTGTAACGACGAAGATGGGCAAGACCGTTGCGAACGGGCTTTATCAGTATTATCGCGGCACTTGCCGACGCGCCGGCCTTGTGGATGACAGCTGGATAGTTGCGCCCGGCGTCGCCAGTCAGCTAGCCGAGCGCTGGACGGCGGATGCCACAAAAGTACTCAAAGCCGCCTTGGCTGATCCGCTCAAGGGCGCCGGCAAGTCGTTGTTTCCGGACCAATACCTCGGCGGTGCGTTGGCAACAGCGCTGGCTAGCGTCTTCGATCAGCACACGCTTCGCCAAACGCTCCAGGAGCGCCTGTTCGGCGATACGTATCAGCAAACTCTGGCTCGTGAGTTCCTCGCGCTGCGCAAGCTGGCCGCGACGCAGGAGTTGAATTTCAAAGACCGCGTTGGCAAGCTCGTACTACCGCAGCTGGCTCATGCGATCGACTGTATCCAGCGATGCGAGCCGTTCCTTCTCGTGATGCAGGACGCGTTCGACTATCTGCGTGGCGCACCTGGCAAGAAACTCGATCTCGTCGCGCGCGAACTGGATGCAATGTTGCCGACTATGCGCGATCGCGCCGAGCGGTTTGTGACGCTTGCGGGTGAACAGGATTCTTCGCGCATGAAGCATATGCAGGTGTTAGCCGAAATCCTTGCTAGTGCTTCAACCGCGGAGGCTGCCTCGACGGAGGCTGTTCTGATTGCGTTCCTGCACGAGTTGGTCGCCTATCACACACGATGCATGAAAGAGCGCGGACGCGACCCGTTGGTGTTGATTGAAGGCGGTGCGGTGTTGCTGCCTGTGATCGGCGACCGAAGCCCGGAAGACGCGAGGAAGCGCCTCGAAAGCGGACAGCCGTGGATGAACGACTACTACCTCAACACCGCATCGAATCTCTACGAGCAGGTATTTTGAGCACCGCTATGACTTCACCGAGATCCGGCGTCGAGCACGTCATGCGCGGCACGCTCGAGTATATCCGTGACCGCTTCTCAACCGATCATCCGCGCCACGTTCTCTTTACGACCTTTAACTTTGCGTCGCGGTTTTTCGAGGCCAACGTCTTGCCGCTGCTCGTCGGCGACACCGTCAGCGATCTGAAAGGCGCTTCTGAGACGCGTTATGCGATCAATGAGGACCTGAACACGGTCAAATGCCTCGTGGTATGCGACCGCTCGACCTGCCCCGAGCCCAAGGGCGACATGCGCTACGGGTTACTGCCGGTCGGTCTCGCACGCGGTCGCTTTCATCCAAAGCTGATGTTGATGGCCGGCACGTTGAAAGACACGCAGGAGCAGGGCATCTGGCTGTCAGTCGGCAGTGGCAATCTGACGCTGTCCGGTTGGGCGATCAATCGCGAGGTTGTCGGGATGACGGCCGTGACCTCCCGCCATGCTGAGGAACTGCGTCCACTAATCAAATGGCTGCAAGCCGAGGCCGCGCGCCAACTCGAATTCGCGGGCAACACAGGGTATCAGGAGGAGGGCGAGGTTCGGAATATTCTGGCGGCATTACATGCTGCACTGGACGAGCCCAAGCAGTTCCCGCGGCATACGCCGGCTACACCGACGCTGCATCTTTCGCTGCCGCAGGGGTACGGAAAAAGCTCGATGCTTCACGCTTTGAAAGGCGAGAGCGACTGGCACACTGCTACGGTCGTGTCGCCCTACTGGAGCGAGGTGCACACGCTGGTTCAAGCGCTCGGTGTCAAGGAGTGCCGCTTTGTGCCATCGCTCACTGCCGACGGCCTGTACCGCTTCCCGTGCGATACGTTAGACCTGACGCGTCATACCTTTGCCGGCTTCAGGGATGATGGCGAACGCTATACACACGCCAAGGCCTTGCTCCTCCATAACGAGAAGCAGCAGGTACTCTGCATCGGTTCGGCGAATTTCACCCAGGCGGCGATGCTCACTGCGCGGGACCAGATATTGACGAATATCGAGGCGATGCTTCGCTATGAACTCAGCGACGCGCCGGACCCATGGAGAACGCTGTTACAGCCGCTAAAAGAGCCGGCTTTCGCGCAAAGCGGCGAGGACGAGGAGGAGGCCGCACCCCCGCTTCCTCCGTTCGACGCAACCGTCCTGTACGACTGGGAGGCGAACGAATTTCGCGCACGCCTGACCCTCACCAGCGACGTGCCGGTCAACGAGATCGTGCTGTCGATTGGCAGCCACTGCCATTGCTTCGATGCCGCCGTCACCGGTCAGCCGCAAGTCATGACGCTGCGGTATAAGGGCGCGCAGCCCGTGCGTTCGTTCTCAGTCGCATACCGCCTTGGCCAGAGCGAGCCCATGACCTTCCGCGGGCTGATCACCCAGGTCAATGCAGACGACGATCAGCTCGGCTACCAGCCCCGTCCACGGCTCAACAAGGTCCTCGAATTGCTGCGAGGCCTCAATCCGCAGCCATCCGATCGCAATGCGAAGGAGCGCGCACTGTCCGACCTCGCCGACGGCGCGGGCGACGGCGAAGAAATCCCTGCCGACCCGACCTTCGATTTCTTTGGCCTGTTTCAGGGCGCGTGGAAGCTGCTCGAGTATTACCAGACGCCCGAAACTCCGGGGGCGACGCGCGATCCATACGACAAACTGGCGCCGTACGGCGCCGTGACGCTTTATCGGGCGATCACCGCGCAGGCCGCGGTTACGCACGAGGAAAAGATTGGCCGCTATATCCAGCTCTCGGAGATGGGCGACATCGTCGCGCGTCTGGACAGGACGACGAATTCCAAGTTGCGCGAGACATTGCGAATCGACATCAACGCGGAGATTGCCGCGCTTCACGTGGAGATGGTGGCCCTGCTCGGCAAATCGGAGTCGTTCCGCTCAATGTTCGGCGAGGCCACGCCGAAAGGCGTCGAGGGTTTTCTTGCCTGGTTTCGCAAGGAGATTGGCCGGGAAGTAAGCAATCAAACGCGAGCGGTTCATGGACAATAAAACAGACCTCATTCCAACCGATCTGACTGCGCAAGCCGTTCGCTCATACATCGACTTCGATGGTCACGACGCCGTGCGCGCAACCCCGAGTGCGCAGGCCGCTCTTCAGAGCGAAGGGGTGGCTGCTCTTTGGCATTTGCTGCAGAGCAAATCGTTTGCCTATCTCGCCGACGAAGTCGGTATGGGAAAGACGCGGCAGGCAATGGGCATCATCGCGACGCAATTCCTGCGCAAGCCGGATTCGCGCGTGGTGATCGTCTGCTCAAGCGCAACGCTGCAGCGCCAGTGGCAAAGCGAATGGTCGGAGTTTCTGCGAACCTGCTACAGGTTGCTCGACAACCGCTTGCTCAGTACAGCGGAGGCGAGCCCACTGGAGCATCTGAATTTTCACCATAGCCTGCGCGACTTCGTCGAAACGCTAAGCCTCGGCGATGCCCGGATTCATCTGATGCGGTATTCGTCTTTTAGACGGCCGCTTTCGCTCAAGGGCGAAGATTCGGCTTCGATATTGGGAGAGTATCGGGAAAAGATTGGCGCGGCCTCGATCGACGATATGGACAAGGATGAATGCGCGATTCCCGCGACGCGCCGGAAGCTGTCCAAAGCCGAGAAAGAGGACCTCACGCACGCACTTGGCGCGGCGTATTGCCGGCGCATCGGCGCATTGATGACAAACGGCTCCCGGCTTGAAAATGGTGCGTCGGTTCCCAACCAGCCGCTCGATCTGGTGATCTTCGATGAAGCACAGTATCTTCGTCATACGGGAAATTTTCAGAATAGCCATATTGCCGCGATTTTCCGGCGCAATGTTGAACGCTGGTTGTTCATGAGCGCGACGCCGCTGCATTCGAGCGTGAACGACATTCGCAGTCTCGATACCTATCTTTGCCGCAAGCCTTTGTTCGTAGGTAGCGCCGACGACAAGCGCGAGTTGGAAATTCCGCGCGATTGCGGCAACTGCAACTATCAGGAATCGTGCAGCCGTATCACCTGGCAGCTTCACGCGCAACCGGAAGGTAGGCGCGACGTCGTGCCCCTGCTGCCGAAGTTCATGGTGCGTCGAACCCGCACGTATGCGGATAGCCAGGACACGCGATACGGAAAGATCCAGTACCGTAAATACGAGCGGATTCGTTATACCGGTGCGGACGACCCATTTCTGTCGCTGACGATGTCGCTGGTGCAGAAACGGCTGGTTGGTGCGCTTGCCGGCAAAGGAAACAAGTTTCGCCTCGGCGAATGCGCGTCGTTTGAATCATTGTCGGCGTCCGTTAGACGCACGCTCGGGTCCTGGAAACAGGGCACATCGGAGCCGATCGCCGAGCGCGAATATGAATCCCTGCGTGATGCAAGACAACACACGCAGGACGATGAAGCCGGTATAGCGTTTGACCGTACCGTTATCGACGACTTGAATCGCGACTTCGAGAACGCGATGAAGGCGCTCGGTGGCGCGACACCGACCGCGCGGCAGGGTGTCGCGCTTCCTCACGCCAAACTGAATCGTGCCGCCGACGCGCTGTTCGAACACAGCCTCAAAGACGCCAGCTGTCAGAAGACGCTCGTCTTCGTGCGGCGTATCGATACGGTGGAGGAAATCCGCGACCTGCTGCATACGAAGTTCCAGCAACAAATGGATCAGCGGATCGAGACATGGCGAACCCAGTTGATGCGGTCCGCCTTTGGCATGCAAGGTAAATCGCCGTGGATCAAAGGCGAGTTTTGGGAGACAGAACACGCGAGACCAACCGAGAGCGCTGACGAGGAGGTCGTCGCGGCGGAGAGAAAGGCCGACGAGGACGTCGAACGCGAAAGTATCGAGCAACTCGGCGATGAAGGGCCGTCAGCTGACGAACCACGCGGCACCGCCTATAAGGACGCGCTCAAGCTCCCTTATTTCGAAGCGCTGAAGCGCGCAAAAAAAGGCGGCGATCACGGGATGCTGGTTTCGTTCGGATCGCGCCTGCTCAGCGCGAAGGATGCCTCGCGCAACCCGCTGCGAGGCTTTCTCCTGAAGCGTCCGCAAGCGTGCGATGAGGTGGTGAGCAAGGCGAATGAATCCCACTGGCAGAACAATGCGGCGCGCTGGACCCGCTTTCTGCAGATCGTTCTGGGTGAAAGGCGAGCGGAAGAACTCAGCGCCGACCCGCCTCGGCAATGGCTGTTCGGCAACGCGGCCGACAACGCGGTTGATGCGTGGAAGCTCGCCGCGTTGCAGCTATGCGTGCTTCAATCGATAAGGCAAACCGATTTTCTGGTCGATCTGTACATTTTGCATACGCACGTAGCACGCACGCCGACGGACAAAACCGAACTGCCCGACAAGTTGCTATGGCTGCTGGAGGCCGGACCGCACAGCGCTGCAAGCCATGAATTTGCCAATTACATTGGCAACTGGAAGGAAAGATTCCGCCGCTGGATCGAGCATTTTGATCTGATCGTCGACAAATGTATGCGCAGTGGCGCGGCAGTCGACTGGGGAGAGATTTACCGTGAACGCGTGCATCTGGCGTTTCGTCAGATGTCGCCGGTGATTGGTCGTTCGAGTCGCCTGCGAAACCAGAATGCGGTCACGCAGTTCAAGTTTCCGACCTACCCGAACGTGCTGATCTGTACAGACGTGCTGAAAGAGGGCGTCGATATGCACCTGTTCTGCGACAACATCGTGCACTACGGGGTGGCGTGGACCTCGGGTGACCTCGAGCAGCGCATCGGGCGTATCGACCGGTTGGGCAGTCTGATCGGACGACGGATCGAGCGCTTCGCGAGCGCTCAGGGCGACCGGACGCAGGGTCTGCCGCGGCTTGGTGTTGCTTTCCCTTATCTGGACGGCACACTCGACCGCTTTCAGGTCGAGCGCGTGATTCAGGCCAAGATCGTCAGTGATCTTCGAATGGACCTCGGTAAGCGCAAGGATGAAATCGGTGAGTTGAGTCTCGCAACGTTTGACGACGAGTCGATTCAGGTTGCGGCGACCAATTATTTTCCGCAATCCGGCGCAGTGTTTTTTCCCGATTCCGCGAGGGCGCTCGTCGCAAAAGACGCCGCGCCGTCAGAGATTACTTTACTTGACGGTATTCGATGCAAGGGTGGTGACGACACCGTGCGATCCGTGCAAGCCACTGACGAAAGCGCGCTCACGTCGGCGGAATACTTGCCGGCGTTCAACTGCGTGCGTGTGCGGCGATGCGTTTCCGACGAGTCGGGAGACAGCAGGTTGGCACAGCGGACGATTGACACGGGAACAGGCGTGCTGCGCCTTTCGCGAACCGGTTCGAAGGATGCGGACATCTTTTGTACGGAGGAAATGCTGGTACCGGGCACGCTTGCCGAAGCGCGCTCCTTGAGCGAGGCGCTTGCTGAAGGAGAACCCTCGTCGGTCAAGCATACTAACGCGAAAGGTTTCGCACTCGATCCGTTGGTGAAAACCGCGACCCGCGCAATGGATATGTCGTACGCGTTTGCATGCCGAGGGCAGGGGAGCGGCAGGGTGATTCTGGAGTCGGTTGGCGGGGAGTTCTGGTTGTTGCGTACCGCTGTCTGTGCAGCGGCGGCGGTCTCGACGGCAGAGGGACGCAACTTGCAGCGCTGGCTCGCGACGAAGAACCATGACCGGCGTTGGGGCTATCTGATGGCGGAGGCTGGCATCGTATGGTTCGCTGTCGTGGTGAGCGATGCCGACGGCGATGAACAAAACTTGCTTACGCGACTTTCGGCGGAGATGGGGAGGATGGCGCTCTACTACCGATCCACAGTGAAGAATCCCGAGCAATATGTCGAGAAAGAATATCGTGCACGCGCCGCGTTTCCGGCCCTTGCTGCGCTGAACCAATCGTACGGTGGCGATGCGGACCTGCACGTATCCCGGCTCCTGAAAACCTTTAGAGAAGGAAATATCTCCAGCATGAAGCACGACGATTTTTTGGCATGCGGTAGCGTGCTTGCGGGCGTTCAGGAATGGTTTAACGGCGCATTCAACGCGGTACTGGATACGCTATGCGAAACGGCGGACGACAATCCGCAGCTCCGTTTGACGGTGACGCCGCTTGCGTTTCTCGAAGGGGGGATTTTGCACCTGTGCGCTATGGGCAAGGAGCACTTTCGCATTCAGGCGTATCTGGATTTGAACGATGCGATGGGCAATAAGAACGTCATATCCGGACCGAAGATGGTCTGGGAGCTTGCCGCCAGTCCGATCATCAAAGGACCGAAACCGGAGTTGCCGCTCTCTAAATATGAAGAGCTTCCGCACGTTTGGCTGGATGCATGGGAAGGAGAAGTCGCCGAGGGCGCTGCGGCATTCACCTGGAAAGGTGACAAGTATCGTTTCGTGACGCTCTATCACCATCCCGCAGCCTGGGATAAAGCGCGCACCGATCTGCTCGAAGCGTGGCAGATGGTGCGAACGAAAATGCAGGCGCTCACCAACTTTCAACGCAAAGGATGTCGGGACACGCTCATTCAGGCCGTCGGTTCGGCGCTGGCACTGTGACTGTGGGTTGCATCGTGTCCCTGGTCGAACGGGTCAGCCTACTGAAGCCCGTGCGTCGCGCTTCACCTTGTCGATGTATTTGCCAAATGCGGTGGTAGCCAGCACACCGGCGACGAAGACGATCGCGAATGCGGCGAGGCTTTCTAGCGGGGAATTGTTCGACACGATATCGGTTCCTTTAAAGTCGCGCACGGGTTAATGAGGTCACACGCATGCGAGTGCGGACATGTGCGCTTGGCGCCGTGGACCGTCAATGCAATGTGCGCAGTCAAAGAATGACGGAGCATTGCGACAAATGATGTCCGGATTCACTAAAAGAGGCGTAGCCCACATTGCTTGCGCCTCTTTTCAGTTGGGCCTTTTCAAGGAGGCGCGAAACGTCTTGATGCAATCGGCTGGACGTCTTAGCAAAAACCCGACTTGAGCTCCGGTGAACGTGCTACCGGTTGAGCCTGCACGTGCACTGCGAGGGCGGAAGCTGATGATGCGGCCATGCTGCGCCCCTAGTACACCGGCATGTCGGTTCGCAAAGCCGTGGAACGCTACCTGTCGGATCGCATCGGAGCAGGGCAGTCGGCGCGCGGTGTCCACGGCGGAGTTCGTCGGCGGCCGGCGAGGGTCGCACGGCAGGTCGGCCGGCCGGATCTCACCACCGTTTTTGAGCACCCTGACGGGGAGCGTTTTCGGGAAGCGAAGGCGGTCGCAGACGCGATCGAGGTCCTGCGGCACGCGCGCATGCCGACTCCGCAGATCAGTGACGACATCGGCATCTGGCTGCCGGCGCGAGCGGTCGCCACCCTGCGTGCACACGCTATCTCGACGCTGCCGGACCTCACCGTACGGATTCCGAGTCGGCGCCAGTGGTGGAAGGCTATTCCCGGGTTCGGCCCTGCCGGTGCGCGTCGCGTTGAGGCGTTCTTTGCCGCGCACCCGGCGCTGACCGAGCGGGCGAGGGCGCTTATCGCCGTCTCGCCGGCCAGCAGTATCGTGCCGTGGGAGCAGTTGCGGCTGCCGGACGAGGTCGACGGCTCGGCCGGCGCCTATCGGGGGCTCGCGCGCTACCTGCACGCTCAATGCAGACAACGACTACCAGGCGGTGCAGGCTTGGTTACCACTGCACGAGTCTGCGGCGACGCAGCGCGCGTACCGGAAGGAAGCCGAGCGGCTCATCCTGTGGGCGATCGTCGAACCGGGAGGGCGCTTTCGTCGCTCACGACCGAGGATGCGGTCGCCTATCGCGCGTTCCTGCGCCGACCGACACGACGGGAATGCTGGGTGGGACCGGTCCGGCCACGCAGCGCACCCGACTGGCGCCCGTTCTTGGGCGGGCTGTCGGCCCGTTCCGCCGCCTATGCACTGTCCGTGCTGGGCGCGCCGTTTCGCTGGCTCATTGCGCAGCGGTATCTGCTGGCGAATCCGTTTGCCGGCGTGAAGGTGGGGGAGCGCCCGTGCGGGTGCGCTCGACACGTCTCATGCATTTACCGAAGGGGAATGGCTGCTCATCCGCGCGATCGCCGACGGCCTCGAGTGGTCATACCGCTGGGCGCCCGAGGCGGCACAGCGACTGCGCTTCATCCTGGACTTTGGCTATGCGACGGGTCTGCGCGCAAGCGAACTGGTTGGCACCGCACTCGGCGATATCGAGACCGACGCGCGCGGCGACCATTGGCTCAAGGTCGTCCGGAAAGGACGAAAAATGGCCAAGGTCGCATTGCCGCCGCTCGCCCGCATGGCGCTCGATCGTCACCTGGTCGAACGGCGGCTACCCGTGACGCCCGGCCGCTGGAGACCGGACACGCCGTTGATCGCGAGTCTCGCCGAGGACGGTGCGGCGTGCATCACCAGCGCGCGACTCTGGAACGTGCTGCGGCTGTTCTTTGCCAGGACCGCTGATCTTGTCGACGCCGACGGCCCGGCGGTTGCACAAAAACTGCGGCAGGCGAGTCCACACTGGATGCGCCATACCCATGCGACAGACGCGCTGGTTCTGTCGCACTAAGAAAAGTGCGTTGAACAATGGCCAGCATGCTGAGGACTACTTATACCGCCAACGAGTAGAACTGCTCCGCGGGAGTCTGTCCGAAACCACAGTCTTTCATCTGCCCTTATATGAACGCCTCCCGTTTGCGACGGTTTTCGCGTGCTACGACTGTGGCAGGATGGGTTGCAGCTTTATATTCGGGCTTATTGCAGCCTGATACGCTGCGGCCCACT
>NZ_CADIKI010000004.1 GCF_902859935.1 Paraburkholderia fynbosensis | reverse complement strand
TGCCGGCGTAGATCACTCAGATCCAGGAAGTGATCAATGCCTCTCAACAGGTGCTCGCGAGGGACGTGGTTATCAAGGTTGAACGAGTAGAAAAGTTTGTCTTGTCCGCTGTCCAGTTGACCCATCATGACGAATCACTCCCGTCGATCGATGTCTTCCAGGATACCGAACAATCCGCGCGTCGACAGACTTTTTCAACACAATCCCTTCAGGTCCTGTCACTGGCTGCGGCGCTCGACCCCGGTGCCCGTGCAGGGGCAAGCGGCGCTGAAGTGCTCGGTCAAGCGGCCGAGTGCTGCGAGGCTAGTGCGCTACGGCCGTAAATCCGGTATGACGTTAGCGCATCTGCAACGAATCCCGACCCTTTCATCTCCTCGACGAACTGCGTGAGTACATCTGCCGCGGCGGGGCCACGGCTCTTCGGCACACCCATCGCCTGACGGATCACCGTGAAGCGCTCGTCGAGCAAGCGCAGCCCTGCGATTTCGCGCGAATCCGATTCCAGTTGCTGCTTCGCGCCCCCCGCGCCTTCGAGCGGCTGATCGATGAACGTCCGCACCACGGCCGGCGACGTCGGGGCGCACTGCACCCCCTTCAATCCACGTGTGAGAAAGAGGCTGTACGCGCTGCCCTTTGCCGACGGTGACGCGGTTTTTCGGTTGATAGACATCGGCATTGGTCCTGATCGGCGACTCGTCGCGCACGAGATAGAAGCGTTCTACCAGCACTAAGGCGCGGTGGACGCGATTGTCTCGCCGCGCGGATCCATCGCGAAGAACCGAAGTAAGCGCGGCATCGGCGCGAGCTGCCAGCCGCACCCCGTTTGCGCTCCAGCCATAGAGTGCGGGTCATCCCGAATTGTGCAATGAAGCACGCGAGTCTATCTTTCTACATCATACGTATGATCTAGAGAGATAGATTGATGGCTACCCTACACCGGCGGGTTCTGAATCAGATGGGCGAGCAGATCTGCTCCGGCAAATTCGCGCCAGGCGAGATTCTGCCGGCCGAACCCGTGCTCGCCGAGCAGATGCAGGTGAGCCGCATCACCATCCGCGAGACGATGAAATCGCTCTCCGCCAAAGGCATGCTCGAGGTGCGGCGCCGCTACGGCACGATCGTGCTTCCGCGCTCGCAGTGGCAATTGTTCGATCCGGACGTGATCACGTGGCGCGCGCGAGCAGGAACGTTCGACCCCGGTCTCATCGATGACCTGATGGAATTGCGCCTGATTATCGAGCCGAATGCCGCGAAACTCGCCGCTAAGCGGGCCACGGACGATGACCGCAAAGCCGTGCGGCGCGCCTACAAGGCAATGGAACGCGCCGTCGCGGGCAACGGCGAATACGTGCCCGCCGACCTCGCCTTCCACGGCGCGATCCTCACCGCCTGCCATAACCAGTTCGTGCAACAGATGCAGAACGCCTTGTCGGCGATTCTGCGCACGAGCTTCGAACTCAGCTCGGAAATCGCGGGCGGCCCGGCCCGTTCGCTGCCGATGCACGAAGCGCTTTGCATCGCGATCGAGCAAGGCGATCCGGAAGCCGCGGAACAAGCGGTCCTCACGCTCATCCGGCGCGCCGAGAAGGATTTCGAGGATCGGGCAGCGCTGAACAGCACCGTCAACGAGAAGCCCGCCTGACGTCTTAAGCACGCCACGACGCACACACTATTCATCGCGACCGGTTTGCCGGCCGCGAGGGGCGCACTCGCGCCTCGTCTCAACACGCGAAAGGAAAACGCATGACAACGTTATTCGATCTGAGCGGCCGCACGGCGCTCGTCACGGGCTCCGCGAGAGGTATCGGCTTTGCGCTTGCCGAGGGTCTCGCCACCGCTGGCGCCAGCGTGATCCTGAACGGCACGCGCGCCGACACCGTTGCCGAAGCGACCGACCGGCTCGAAAGCAAAGGCTTCAAGGCGCAAGGCCGCGCATTCGACGTCACCGACGAAGCAGCTGTCGCCGACGCATTCGCGCAATGGGATAAGGACGGCGTGCAGGTCGACATCGTCATCAACAACGCGGGCATCCAGTTTCGCAAGCCGCTCGTCGAACTCGAACTCGCCGACTGGCAGCGCGTGATCGACACCAATCTGACGAGCGCGTTCATTGTCGCGAGAGAGGCGGCGCGCCGCATGATCGCGCGCGGCACGGGCGGCAAGGTCATCAACATCGGCTCGCTGACGAGCGAAAGCGCGCGCGCGACGGTCGGCGCGTACACGGCGGCGAAGGGCGGCATCAAGATGCTGACCCGCGCGATGAGCGCCGAGTGGGCGTCGTCGAACATCCAGGCAAACGCGATCGGCCCGGGCTACATCCTCACCGACATGAACCAGGCGCTGGTCGACAATGCCGCCTTCGATGCATGGGTCAAGAGCAGCAATCCCTCGCAACGCTGGGGCAAGCCGGACGAACTCGTCGGCACCGCGGTGTACCTGTCGTCGCAGGCATCGAGCTATGTGAACGGCCAGATCATCTACGTGGACGGCGGCTGGCTCGCCGTGCTCTGAACTCAAGACTTCGCGGGAACAACAACAACAGCCCGCGCCCAACCTTCGTACGCAGCAAAGATCCGGAGACATCATGGAAAGCGTCAAACCCGTGGCACCCCAAAGATGGTGGTATCTGATGCCCATCATCTTCATCACTTACAGCCTCGCCTATCTCGACCGCGCGAACTACGGCTTTGCCGCTGCCGCCGGGATCGACAAGGATCTCGGCATCACGCATGGCATGTCGTCGCTGATCGGCTCGCTGTTCTTTCTCGGCTACTGCCTGTTTCAGGTGCCCGGCGCGATCTATGCTCAGCGCAACAGCGTGAAAAAGCTGATCTTCTTCAGCCTGATTCTGTGGGGACTGTGCGCGGCGGCGACCGGCATGGTCAGCAACATCCCGATGCTGATGGTATTGCGCTTCGTGCTCGGCGTGGTGGAGGCGGCCGTGATGCCGTCGATGCTGATGTACATCAGCCGGTGGTTCACGCGCAGCGAACGTTCGCGTGCGAACACGTTCCTGATTCTCGGCAATCCGGTGACGGTGTTGTGGATGTCGGTCGTGTCGGGCTATCTGGTGCATAGCTTCGGCTGGCGCGAGATGTTCGTCATCGAAGGGCTGCCGGCGATCGCATGGGCCATCGTCTGGTGGTTCACGGTGAAGGACCGCCCCGCCGATGCGCCGTGGATGAGCGACGCCGAAAAAGTCGAGCTCGACGCGCGCCTCAAGGCCGAGCAGGCGCACATCGCACCGGTGCGAGACTACAAGACCGCCTTTCGCTCGTCGATCGTGTTGAAGTGCTGCGCCATCCATGCCTTGTGGAGCATCGGCGTGTACGGCTTCATCATGTGGCTGCCGTCGATCTTGAAGCAGGCGTCGACGATAGACATCGTATCGGTCGGCTGGCTCGCCGCCGTGCCGTACCTCGGCGCGATCATCCTGATGCTGCTCGCCTCGTGGCTCTCCGACAAGACGCGCAACCGCAAGCTCTTCGTCTGGCCGTTGCTGCTCATCGGGACATTTGCGTTCGTGGGTTCGTATCTGCTCGGCAGCACGCACTTCTGGCTCTCGTTCGCGTTGCTGGTCATCGCCGGTGCGTCGATGTATGCGCCATACGGCCCGTTCTTCGCACTCGTCCCGGAACTGATTCCGAGCAACGTGCTGGGCGGCGCGATCGGCCTCATCAATGCGTGCGGCGCGCTCGGCGCGTTCTGCGGATCGTGGGTCGTCGGCTATCTGAACGGCGCGACGGGCAGCCCTGCCGCTTCGTACATGTTCATGGCGGGTGCCCTGCTGCTCTCGGTCATCCTGACGATCACCGTCCCCGCGCGTTCGGACGAGCGCTCAAAGCATGATGCACCGCTCGCCGTGGGCCGCACGTAAGCACACGGCCCGCATGAATCATATGAAACCTGGGCGCCCTACGCGAGACACGCAGTGCGCCCGATACCGGCAGAGACGATATGGCAACCCTGATTACCGATATAAAGGTCATCCTGACCGCACCAGAAGGCATCAACCTGATCGTCGTGAAGGTGGAGACGAACCAGGCCGGTCTGTATGGCCTCGGATGCGCGACGTTTGCCTATCGGCATGTCGCGGTCAAATGTCTGATCGAAGAGTATCTACGACCCCTTTTGATTGGCCGCGACGCCGAAGCAATCGAAGAGCTTTGGCAATTGATGCATCAGAACGCGTACTGGCGCAATGGACCGATCGAGAATAACGCGATCTCGGGCATCGACATGGCGTTGTGGGACATTAAGGGCAAGATGGCGAACATGCCGATCTATCAGCTCTTCGGCGGCAAGTGCCGCGAAGGCGTGCCGATCTATCGTCATGCGGATGGGCGCGATCTCAGCGAGTTGTGCGAGAACATCCAGCGATATCGCGAGCAGGGCGTCACGCATATCCGCTGCCAAAGCGGCGGTTATGGCGGCGCGGGCTTTGGCAAGGCGCCGTCGAGCGCACCGCAAGGAGCACTAGACGGTGTGTATCTCGACAGCCGAAAGTACATGCGCGACACGCTCAAGTTGTTCGATGGCCTTCGCACCAAGATAGGCTTCGACGTCGCGTTGTGTCATGACGTGCATGAACGGCTGAAGCCGGTCGAGGCCATCAAGTTCGCGTGCGAACTGGAGCAGTACGACCTGTTCTTTCTTGAAGATGCGATCGCGCTGGAAGATGGCGAATGGATGCGGCAGCTCAGAGCGAAGACCACTACGCCGCTGGCTCAGGGCGAGTTGTTCAACAATCCATCGGAGTGGCGCTTTCTGATCACCGAACGCCTGATCGACTTCATACGCGTTCACCTGAGCCAGATCGGAGGTATCACGGCCGGGCGCAAGCTGCAGATCTTCGCGGAGCAGTTCGGCGTAAGGACCGCGTGGCACGGGCCCGGCGACATGTCGCCGCTCGCGCATGCGGCGAACATTCATATCGATCTCGCGTCGCGTAATTTTGGCGTGCAGGAATGGTCGGGTACTGAGCCGCCCAACTTCGTGATCCAGGAACTCAAAGGGCCCAGAGCCGCGTTGCTCGATGTGTTCCCTGGCCTGCCCGAGTACAGGAACGGCCATGTTTATGCGAATGACAAGCCAGGGCTCGGCGTCGATATCAATGAGACCGATGCCGCAAAATATCCGTGCGAGAGTGTCGTGACGACGTGGACGCAAACGCGCCTGAAAGACGGCACCTTGCAGACTCCGTAAGCGGGTCAAGTTAAAACTAACGGTTCCGTTTGTTCTCTTGTTTACCGTAGAGGTTTGTTCGGCGTGCCGACGCCTCTTTCAAGCGAACTTCCACAACGGCTGGCAATTGCAAGACGATGTGACGTGGATGGAGGTCCGTTGGTGTTCCCAGAACGGCCACCGCCCACGGCGCGATCCGAGTGACGGCAACGGGTCGGGCTGCGTCAGTCCGCTCGTCAAATGCATCACCCGAAAGCGGCCAGTGGGATTTCGCTGCCCGAAAACGGCCAGTCGTCAGTGCGTACTTACGACCCAACGCCGTCGTTCGGCTCTCCACACCGTCAAAGTCCGTTGTGCACAATCAAACTGCCGTTCCTCTCGCCGGAGCGCTTGCCGCTGGTCGGCCGTTCCGGTCATACGGTCGTCGTCGAACGAGCGGCTGTGTGCGCAACGCTGGTTGCGTAGCTGTTCAGGCGACCAGGTTAACGGGTCGGCCATTATTGTTTCCCTTGTATTCGCCCTACTTCTTCACTAGCGGGTAGTCACGCGTCGACCATTATCGGCCGCCAACGTTCTCAATAGCGCTCGCACTCAGGTCGCTCGGAAAGCAATGCGGGTGCTCGAAGCCCATCGGCGACGTGCTTGCAGCGTAGACGATGTTGTCCGTGTTGTTCGGCCCTTGGCCCTTCGGGACTGTGCCGAGACCGGCGAGCTTGCGCATTCGATAGGCGATGGCATGATCGGCGCACGCGCTGTCGCCACTCACCCCCAGGCCGCCGATGACCTTGCCGCCGGCGTAGAGTGCGACCCCTCCGCCGAACGTGATGACGCCGCCGACCGTATGGCCGATTCCGGTGCCCTGTTCGAGGAAACGAGAATTGAACGGGTTGGAATTGTTAAGCCCGTAGAGCGATCCACCGGGCTGCGTCGCCGCGTACAGGTTGGCGGTTGAGAGCGCGAGCGCATCATTGCTAAAGCCATTCGCCGTGTACGCTTTTGCAATGGCGATTGCACGGCTGCCCGGCCATGCGTCCCCCGTCTTGATAACGGAACAGAGATGGCCCTCACGGTCCACGATTGCTGCCCACATCCGGTTCGGTTTGAAAATGCCTCCGTTGGCGTCACTCAGGTTGACGACAGTGAAAAGCTGCTTCTCGACCAACGAGACCGTCCCTTGCGGCAGCGTGCAGCGTGCGCCGGTGTCATCGTCATTTTCCCCGGCGAGCGCCGGGTAAGCGACGCTAAGGCCGAGGGCTACGGCAACAACTGAGATAGATGTGTTGATTCGCATGCCAATTCTCCCGATGAAAGCGTTTGACCATAAAGGCAGGCGCGGGACTAATGCAAACAGGGCCACGCAACCTGCGGTTCACGAGCTTCGTGCTGGGTAGACGAGTGAGAGACGAAAGCAACTGCGGTACGACGACGGAACCGTTTTGCGTCACGACGGACGCAATTCGTAAGTCCGAAATAGCATCGCCCGGAAGGGTCGGGACGGCGATTAACCGGTGTGAGGGGGCATTTGACTCGAAGCATCTGCGATAGGCACCTCCCTTAGCAACAAGCTTGATCGAGCGTTTAAGGTTGACTTGTCGGGCCTTCCATCAGCGCAGTACTTACCCGGCAGAGTTGGGCGTTCAGTAAGAAAATTAGTCCGGTTTTTCCGTCCATTGGACAGCCCTGTAAATCACCGCGTGTTGCGCATGCGTTCTTCATCTCTCCGAGTGCCCTTAGCGCCGACCTTAGATTACATGTAGTCCGAAGTAATTGGATCCTGAGCCCTCGAAATAAAATCACCATGTAGGTCATGGGTTCGCCCCGCAAGAATGGAGGTTGGCGAAGCCGACAGATTTCTACGAACGAAATTAATCACGCTCGCACTTTCTCGTGGATCTGAATTCTGGGCCGTCGTAGACCGGCGGCTTGGCGCCAAACACAATACTTCATGCAGCACATTGCACGCTCTCATGCTCGCCACGCGTTTTGCGTCGCCTTTGGTGGATCATAGTGGTCCGTGGCGCGGCTTGCGGACCGCGTGGCGTGAAACAGCAAACTTTTGGCCGATACGAAGATTTCGCGATTTTAGGCAACCGCGTTTTGTCTTTACCACGGCGGCATGCAGTTTTTCGACCTAAATAGCGGCGGGTGATCGACTCATGATCGACTCAATTCCCCAGCGCGTTCGTAGCTGCTTCCGCTCGACAAACGCCAAAGTACAGCAGCCATTCGCTCTTGCCCTCCCCGGCAATTCATCAGCCCAAGGGATACGCGCATTGCGGCCCTGTGGGCGCAACTGCAAAAGTTGGCTGAGCATGCATATCGCACCAACAAGGCCAACGGGAGTCTCATCCATACACGCATGGACCATAATCGGTGCGCGCTAACGGCGCTTAAGGTGGCGCCGCCGGAGGCGAACTGTAAGCCGGCATGCGACCTCGGGACTATAGAGCGCTATGTTTTGACAGAAAACACGCTGTTCCTGGTTGGATGAGGCCGGTACTCCATTGGAGACGGGCTTTTTCTTTTACCCGCTGGCATAAATGGAATAACCGGCTAATTCGCTGCCTATCACCGGAACCACGCTGCGCCTCGTGGAGCAACCCGCAGGGCCCCTGGAGCGGGGGGCCGTTATCGGGCGCATAGAACCGCTCAAATGACCACGTGGAGGCTATGGCGAGCGGCGGCTCCTGGCCGGTCACGGTCCGATGCTGATTGCCTAGCTTGTTCACCAGAGGTCGACTTGCATCGACCGGTTGAATCCGCCACCCTCCGCGGTCATTCAACGCCACGAGCGGAACGTCCGGATTCAACCGGTTGAATCCGCCCTTCTGACAGCCGCCGTTGGCGCTGTCCCCGCGAATGACTGAGACTGGCCGACTGTACGCGTTCAGCAACGGAACCTTGATCAGCCATTCGCAGGCTCGCACGATGCCACCGGCCGCTTGGTGGCTTGATAGCTCAGTGAGCGCAACCAGTCGGACAACCAACGAAGAGGCAATCGTCTGGATCGAAACTATCGTCAACCCAATCCCGCAGCGTTCGGAATTCGACGGTTATGTTTTTTAGATGCTGCCCTGCTGCATTGATGTCATCAAGGTTGCAATAGATCTGACGGTCGCCACTCGGGTCGGAGGTGTTGATGAGCTTCAGTCGTGAAAGACGGTTATTGATTTCCCTAGTCGGGATAGCGGGATTGAAAAGTATGTGCGCATTGATCGCTTCGCCGTCCTTGTTGGGCTGCGTCAGACGAAACTCGAGGTTCCCGATTACAGTGGTAGCCAAGCCCGCTTCCCTAATTGCCGCTTGCGTTCGCTCTACCTCTTCGTCGGCAAACAGAAAGTAATTTGTAACTCCAATAGCGTCGAAATTCGACGCTGCAATCGCGCCTACGAAGCCCCGCCAGTCGCCGTTGTAGCGGTTTGCGAGATGAGTATCGGGTGAATGAATGTGAAGATCCCACTTCCCCCAGTTCGAACCGCGGTCAGTAAGTCCCACATTGCCCCCTTTTGTCTGTTCTTGTTTCCGAGCTAGGGCACGAATCATCGGGAGAATTGACAGATATTGCAAGCGTTCGTCTTAGTCCACCCGAGCGTCCGATTTCACCATCCCGCGGACTTTGTTGCGCGCCGATAGGCCGCAAAAAAAAATTTGACAGACCATCTTAAGATATATATCTTAAGACACATCTTAAGACATTCACGGGAGCGCCCCGAATGCGACACCAACATCGTTTTTCCAATCCGCGCAGCGCGGATGACGGTTTCTGCGCAAGCTCCGACGGTACGACGCTCCATAAACTTTGGCATGCGTTCGTCCGCGATCAGGCGCAGCGTGGCGAGCGCGGTGGCGCCGAGCTCGAACGCCGTCACGGCGGACATGGCGACTGGCATCCATCGCACGCCAATGCACATGGCCATGGAGAGCGCCACGCGTTCTCCAGCGATGAATCTGGCCCGCGCGGTGAACGCGAGTTTCACGGCCACGCCGCTGGCCACCACAGCCGCCGCGAACTTCACGCCGATGCACGTGCGCACGGCCCGCGCGGCCGCCACCGCTTCTCGCCGCAAGCGCTGCTGTGGCACGCAATCGGCCGTCATCAGGATCCGCGCGGCGGTGGTCGTGGCGGGCGCTTCGGCGGCGGACCGGGCGGCTTCGGCGGCGACGGCGAAGGTTTTCCGCGCGGTCGCAAGTTCAGTTCGGACGACCTGCAACTGCTGCTGTTGTCGATGATCGACGCCCAGCCGAGTCACGGCTACGAACTGATCAAGGCACTCGAAATGCGCTCGAACGGCTTCTATAGTCCGAGCCCCGGCATGGTCTATCCGGCGCTCACGTATCTGGAAGAACTCGGCTACGTCACCGTGCAACTCGAAGGCAACCGCAAGCGCTACGAACTGGCAGACATGGGCCGCGACTATCTGGCCGCCAATCGCGAGCGCGTCGAATTGATGCTGGCGAAGCTGACTCACATCGCCCGCAAGATGGATTCGGTGCGACGCGCCTTTGCCGGCGAAGAACCCGCCGACATCAGCGAAGGCGGCTGGCTGCCCGAACTGAACGAAGCGCGCCGCACGCTGAAGCATGCCCTGCTGCGCCGTGACAACGCGCCGGCCGACGAGCAGCGCCGTATCGCCGCGATCCTGATGCGTGCGGCAAGAGAAATCGAAGGCCCCGTTAGCGAAAGCAGCGGCGGTGAACCCGCCGTCTGAGATCACGCGGTCTGCTGCCTGGTGTCCGCACGCCAGCAGCACCGCTGCGCGGCCGCCCCGCGCGATTCAAACCCAACAGGAGCACCACCCTCATGCTGAGCAATGACAATCGACCCGACCTGGCCGTGCATCGTGTGCGCCATCCGCTGAAATTCCGTCTGCTGCAGGTCAAGCAGGTGCGCGCGCTGACCCCGCATCTGATTCGCGTGACCTTCACGGGCGACGATCTGCGGGACTTCGTCTCCGCTTCGTTCGACGACCACATCAAGGTGTTTTTCCCCGAGCCCGGCTCGGACAAACCGACACTGCCAGAAGCCGGTCCCGACGGTCCCGTGTTTCCGGCAGGCCAGCGTCCGACGGCGCGCGATTTCACGCCGCGCCGTTTCGATCGTGAAGCGCGTGAGCTCGATATCGAATTCGCGATGCACGAGGCCGGCCCCGCCGCGAACTGGGCGGCGCAGGCCAAAGTCGGCCAGCACCTCGGCATCGGCGGCCCGCGCGGCTCGCTCGTGATTCCTACCGCGTTCGACTGGCATCTGCTGGTCGGCGACGATACCGCGCTGCCCGCCATTGCCCGCCGCCTCGAAGAACTGCCGCCCGGCACGCGCGCCGCCGCGGTGATCGAAGTGGCCGATCCGTCGGCGCAAATCGAGTTCACGACACAAGCCGAGCTGCATCTGGTCTGGTGTCATCGCAGTGAAGCGCGTGAACGCGGCGCGGCGCTGTTGCAGGCGGTCCGCGAGATCTATCTGCCGGAACACGGCGAAGGCTACGTGTGGGCCGCCGGCGAATCCGCGACAATGCGTGCGGTGCGCCAGCATCTGTGCGCGGAACGCGGTGTCGACAAGTCGCGCATTCGCGCGGCCAGTTACTGGAAACAGGGCGCGCAAGCGGTTCACGAATCGCTCGACGATTGAACGTGCGCGCTCACCGGACAGCGCGTTTCTCGCGGGCGCCCCGCCCAGCGGATTCACTGGCACGACTCTGGCCAGAGGGACTTTCGCCGATGTCGCGCAGACTGAGCTGGAAGCGAAAGTACCACCGAACGGCGTGGCTGATGATT
This sequence comes from Paraburkholderia fynbosensis, assembly GCF_902859935.1. GTDB lineage: Bacteria > Pseudomonadota > Gammaproteobacteria > Burkholderiales > Burkholderiaceae > Paraburkholderia > Paraburkholderia fynbosensis. Next base: position 408,470 of record NZ_CADIKI010000004.1, on the reverse strand, counting down.
GACGCCGGGAACCGGTGACCGTGATAGAGCGTCTTCGTCTTCTTCATTACGGCATCTTGGTCGACCAGCCCTGCGAACGTGACAACGCCGGCCGAAGTGATGCATTTTCTGTCGGGTCCGGATCGTTCAGGCCAGACGGCAAAGACACGATTCACTTCACCGGCGGCGATACGTTGTTTTCCGAAGCGAACACCTAAGGGCTGTGGCAGGTGCATGAAACGACGCGAAAAGTCTACGTGATTATTTAGGCTTCCACACAATCGCATCTTTGTTTTACGGCGCTTCTGTTGTGTCGAGAAGACGAGCTGCTTCACGCCGGGTCTCTTCCGCCTCGCGCGGTCGTCGGGTCTGGCTGAAAAGCGCACTGAGGTTGCCGAGTGTCCGTGCTTCATCCCGACGGTAGGTCACGGGGTCATCTCGCGACAGAGTCCGGTAAAGGTCCAGCGCACTCCGGTAGGCGTCTTCCGCCTTGCGCGGACGCCCGCTATGAGTGAACAGGACACCTAGATTGTTCAGCATCCGCGCTTCGTCTGACTTGTAGACAGCGGGCGTGTCCCGCACTAGCGAACGATAGATTTGCAAGGCTTCCTGATAAGCCTGCTGAGCCTCCTTCGGCCGCTGCATGGCACGATAGAGCGCGCCGAGATTACTGAGCGTGCGCGCCACGTCGGGCAGATAAAGTGCTGGACTCTTGCGGGCAAGCTGCTGCCGGATCGCGAGCGCTTCCTTGTAGGCATGCTCTGCCTCGTGGAGTCGCTGCGTGGAACTATAGAGGTTCCCGAGGTTGTTGATCGTACGCGCAAGCGCCGGTCGATAGGCCGCGGGGTTGCCGCGCGCGAGAGCCCGCTGGATCTCCAGTGCCTCGCGATACGCCTGTTCCGCATCGCTCGGGCGTTGCGTAGCGTCGTACAGGATGCCGAGGTCGTTAAGCATCGTCGCGATTTCAGGTTGGTAGGTCGCGGGGTCGCGATAGGCCAATGCACGATCGATGTTCAGCGCTTCGCGATATGCCTGCGCTGCCTCCGTCAGGCGCTGTGTATCGCGATACAGGACACCGAGGTTGTCGAAGGTTTCTGCCACCGCAGAGCCGTAGGCCTGCGGGTTCTGCTGCGCGAGTAGCCAATAAATCTCCAGCGCCCGCAGGTAGGCCGCCTCCGCTTCCCGTGGCCGTTGCAGCCCAACGTAGACGTTGCCAAGCTTCTCGAGCATGCGCGCAATGTGAGGTTGATAGGCTGCGGGCTTCTCCTGTGCAAGCAGCTGATAGCGCGACAGCAGCGCGCGATAAATCGGTTCGGCACGTGCAAACTCGCGTTGCTCAGCCAACGTGTCCGAAAACGCAGTCGCAGTGTCGGTGTCTTCCGGTTGCAACGAGTAGGCCCTTTCCAGATACGGCAGTGCGCTGCCCGGCGTGAAGCGCAGCAACTCGATTTCGCCAGCCTCATAACTCCGGGCCGCGAGCACCTGCGCAGTTCCCTGTTTTTTTCCAAGCAGCTTCGTTAGTCGCTGCGATGCACCGTCCAGATCGAAGCGCTCGAGCGCTTCATCTATTTGCAGTTCAAGAGGATCGGAACTCCGTGCGATCGACGATCTGCGTAGCAGATCGTCGTAACGAACGCCCCATTGCCGGGCTTCGGCCACCGGGTCCGCGTCGGGCCGCGCGCTGATTTGCCCGGCAAGGCGTTCAATAAGCGGTCCGATGTTCGCGAACGCGGTATCGGTGCCGTGCTCAATGCGGCCCGAACGCACCTGTACGGCAGCCAGTATCACGTTGGCGGCTCTCGCGAGCGAGACGATCTGGAGATCGGAGAGTCTGGCGCGCTTCACCGAACGGTTCAATTCGGCAACCATGCGGTTGAGGGCCCGGACGGGGACTCCACAATTGGCCTGTACTTTGAGGCCGTCTTTGACATCGACCTCGGAGAACGCCGCAGAACACGAACCCGCCGCATTCGCACTCAGAGATCCTCCGAACAACACGGCCATCGTCACGGCCGACAGAAACTTGCTCGCACTCATGTCACGCTCGCCGCGAACCGGCCTGCCCGGCTAGAGAGCAGAACTTTGCCAGCGGAAAAACTGCCGCACGCTGACCGGCGATCGGATCAGGCCCGCACGTGGATGCGATTGACGACGCCGTCGATCGCATCCAGACACCAGGCGTCCTGTTCCGCCAGCCGTCTTTCGGCTTCGGTCGCCACCCACCCTGCCAGTGTGATCCGGTGATTTTCCACATTGATCGTGATCTGTTCGGCGCGCACGCGCCGATCGGCTTCGAGCACCAGGTGCAAGGCATCGGAAATCTCATCGTCGCCGTCCGCTTCGGCGGGCACCAGTTCCAACAGGTTCACCACATCGCGGCACCCGCCGACCCACCAGGCAGTCACACTCGCGAAACGCCTGTGAGACAGGCTGGTCACTTGCCCGGTCAAGGTCACCACCCCATCGTCGACCGTCACTTCGACGACGCCGCTGCCGTCGTTGCCCGCCGCGTCCATCGTGCCGCGCAGTACTTCAAGCTGACCCTTGACGCGCGCGCAGATTACGCAGTGGCGGAACTCGACCGCCTGCGCAAGCCGTTCGCAGATACGCGTGCGCAACTCGCCGTCACCGACCGCCGGGGCGGCGGTGACACGCAGCTGATCCACCACACGTGTCCCCTCGCTGCGCATCTGGGTCAAGCGAAGAAGGCGTTTCTTGGATGCGATATTCGGCACCTCGCCTGTGACGGTCAGGGCGTCACCGTCACAACTCATATGAATGGGATGATTGTGGAGCTTCAGGTGTGATTCGCGCTCGAAGGCTGCCATCACCTGCTTGAAGACCGCATCGCTGCGTTGCATGATCTGCCTCGCGCAAAGGTTGAGCGACGCAGTGCCCTTTATGCCGCACTGCGCAAGCCTTGCCGCATCACGCGGGCGCCGCTCAGGAAGATGGCATACCCTGCATGCGACGGGCGAAGCGTGCCCGCTCGGCCCTGTCCATGAGATCGAGGAATTGATCCGTACCCATGTGGATCAACTCTTCATGATCGCCGGCCTCGAAATAGACGTCCGGCTGGCGGGTGAGGCTCTCGTCAAGATAGGTTTGCATGCCATAGGCCGTACAGACCGGCGGCAGCGCCCCTACGTTGCAGTCCTTGAACAGTTCCCGCAAATCGACCTCTTTGGCCAGCCAAAGTTGACGTCCGGTCTGTGCCCAAAGCGACGACAGCCGCACTGCGTAGGTGGATGGCAGCACCGCCGCCACATAGCCGTGCTCGTCTTCAAGAAGCACGGTTTTGGCGAGGCGATCGCCGGGAATATGGGCTGCTGCCGCGGTTTCGACACTGGAATGGCTGAGCGGATGACGCACAACTTCGTACTGGGTGCCCTTGCTGCGCAGGCAGTCCTGGAGAGTGGCAGACATCGACATGACGCACCTCCTATGGAAGGAAACGAGAAAATGTTACGCAGAACTCTTCAAGGATAGATCGCTTTCGCTAATGTGTGAAAAACCTGCAGCCGGCAGCGGGGCGACTGCGCGGGTATGGCGGCGTGCAACAGCGGTTGGGGCAGTCAGGACGACTACTGTGTATGGCATGCCAGTGGTTCCGGTCGCAGTAAGGTAAGCGGGTCAAGCAAAGGCGATATGCGAAGGATCGCTTATGAAACCAACGAGTAAAATTGCTGGGCGGCAGACAACGAAGTTTTTGCCGAACATTTCACCTGTCCTTTCTTAATCATGTGCATCAATTCGATGCCACTCAGAATCACGCGCGCGCAGGGTTCGTCAGATCAAGTACTTGAATAACATCGTGGAGCAGGACCATCGGGCCATCAAACGCCGAACCCGACCGATGCTCGGATTTAAGGATTTCAACTGTCACGCTCGAAAACAAACCGTTCAGTTCGAACGGGGGGTTCTCTCTTGCGATTCAATCTACAGCTTCGATGCGTACCGGCATCGCGCTCATTACCGGCATGGCGTTGATCGGATCAAGGCCAACTGTTGTGCTGAGCAACTGGTTTGGATTGGCGCCGGCGTACTCTTCGGGCTCCTCGTCGGGCATCGGTCCCCAGCCGTGCGGAATGGACACGACGCCTCGGCGCAGTGCCGGGTCCGCTTTGACGATAACTCCAATGCGGCCGTGCGGCGAAACAATGGCCACGCGCTGGCCTTCGGTCAGTCCTTGAGCAGCCAGGTCATCGGGATGCACAAAGGCCGGATTGAACGGCATGCGTCGGCGGACCGCGGGCAGGTCGTGGTACATGGTGTTCTGCACGTTGCGCACGCGCCGCACCGCCAGGCGATGCGTGAACCCCGGCGGCGTCCCCGCTTCGTTCAGTACGCCGGCCAGTTCGCGCTCGACGTCGTCCGGCATCACGTCGAAGCGCGCGGTATTCGCTGGCTCGCCGGGCTGCACGATCATCGGTTCGACCTCGTAGATTTTCCCTTGTGGGTTCAGCTTCAGGTCGTCAAATGAAATCGAGCCGTGGCGAACCAGGGTCGCAAGCAGCTCGTCGGTGGTCGGAGGAACAGCATGCCATACCCACCGACACGGCTCTTCCAGCCGGATTCCCAAGAACGGCGTGGCGGAATCACTTCGGCGCGGCGCTGGTAGCGTGGGGCGACCACGCCGGGATTCGGTACAGGGTCGCCGGGGCGAGCAAAGCGGCCACATACGACGTTGAGGCATTCGACCAGATGCTCGGCCAGATTGGAGTGCGGCGCCATGTTGGGCCCGGTTCCCGACGCGGCCGAGCCACGCTTGCGGTGCAGGCCGCCGGCCTCCCGGACGGGTTCCGCGAAGGCTGCAGCGGCGGCTTCGAGCGCTTCGACGCTTACGCCGGCGCGCTCGGCGACGTATTCGGGCGTGAACGGCTCGACCGCGCGCGCCAGTCGTCGCAGGTCGTTGGGGTAGCGCGCGCAAAATCCATCATCGTGCCAGCCGCGACACAGAATGATGCGCAGCAGGCCAGCCAGGACGGTCGGGTCCTCGCCCGGCAACACCTGCAGGAAGACATCGGCATGGCGGGCAGTCTCTGTCTCCCGTGGATCTATCACCACCAGCTTCAGGCCGCGCTCCTTCGCTTCGTGGAGCTGCTTGACCGGATTCTGCAATGCGAAATTGAACGTGGATAGCGATACCAGCGGATTGGTGCCGACGAACAATAGCGCGTCGGCGTTCGCGTACGGATCTTTGCCGGCAGCCCAGCCGCTCAAATGTCACCCATTTGGCCGACTGGTCGATGGTCATTGTAGAGAAAAGCGAAGTCGAACCCAGCGCCGCGAGGAAGGCGGGCAACATATGATTGGCGGCGAGATTAGAGTAGTTCATGGTGCCGCGAAAGGCTGCGACCGCATCGGCGCCGTGGTGCTCGATCAGTGCCTCGAGTTGCGCCGCAATCTCGGCCAGCATCACATCAAGCGGCATCGGCACGAAACTTCCATCGCGCTGCCGTTTCAGCGGATGCAGGAGCCGCTCCGCGCTGTTATGCACCTCATGCAGATACACGCCCTTGATGCAGGCGTAGCCGCGCGTGAGCGGATTGTCGCGGTCGCCGCGCGCAGCAACGACGCGTCCGGCGTCGTCCAGGGTCAAGCGTAGTGAACAGTTGCCGGCGCAGATGCGGCAGGCGGTGACGGCTTCGCGTGGCACGGCGAGCTCCTCCTGTAGTGCGGCCCCAAACCTCGTAACCGCGCACAACTTTCGGCGTAAAGGTTAAAGTCACGCGTTGCATCGCGGATGTTCAATGCCAGGCCGCGGCGCCGGTTCGCGTCTCAACGCGAACCGACGCCATGTTTTTCTGCCATCACGCGTCGACAATCACTTCGAAACCGCCATAGATTAGCCGCTGGCCGTCAAAAGGCATCTGATTTTTATCTGGTTGCAGCCGCGGGTCGGCCATTACCGCTTTCATTCCTTCGTCTCGCGACTGATGCGACGGCCAGACAACCCAGGAGAACACCACCGTCTCATCATCCTTGCGCTTGATCGCCATTGGAAACGACGTCACCTTGCCCTCCGGCACGTCATCTCCCCAGCATTCGACCACCTTCAACGCGCCGTGCTCCTTGAAGACGGCCGCCGCTCTTTCGGCGAACTGTCTGTAAACTTCGCGGTTGGCTGTAGGCACGGGGACAACAAATCCATCGACGTAAGTCATTCGCAATCTCCTTTTTCCCATACGGACTATAGGTGCCGGTCGGCAGCGCATCGCAAACACGACCGCCCATACGTACGACGAGCGGGCAGTCAAGAAATCGACAATAGTCGATTCCCTTGCACCGATAGCCTGCTTTGACCCTAAGCGCCGCTTTGAGGCATGGCGTCGGCCTGCTCACTTAAGCGGTTGCCCAATGCCGAAGAGGTTGCCCTCGCTATCTCGGAACCAAGCAGCTCTTTCGCCTACCCCACCCTTGGACGGGTAATTCCCTTCTATATCAGCGATCCCGTTTATCGTTTTGAGGCCGGGAAGATCGTATTCTTCGAACGCGACTCCACGCTGTCGCAGCTCATTAACGGTTGCCTGGATGTCATCGACCTCCCAGGCCATTTGGGTATGAGTACCTGAGGCCGACCCAGACGACTGAAAGAGTGTGAAGTAGCCCCTGCCGCATTTGTAGCGGAGGCCACCAGCCCGTTCTTCCACCGGCTCAAGGCCGAGCTTGCTCGAGTAGAAAGATCTTGCGCGAGCGAGGTCTTGCGCTGGGATCCGAGTTGCGACGTCGCTGTCTTGAAGCATGGAATACCTCTAAGGTCAATAAAGCCTACCGCGTCATGTCGGTCCGTTGGAGCCCTGCAGTTGCCCGTGCCGACCTGGATCGTGTCTTCACGCCGAGTCGACGCGATCGCACTCAGCGTCGCTCTGTCCCGTATGCGCAATCTGCTCGCCAAACTGCAGGGCCGCAAGCTGGGCATAGAGCGGCGAACTCAAAAGCAAGTCGGCGTGACGGCCCTGCGCGACGATGCCGCCTTGCTCCAGCACGACGATGCGGTCCGCTTGCTGTACGGTCGCGAGGCGGTGCGCGATGACCAGCGTGGTGCGGTTCTGCGCGGCATTGTCCAGCGCCTTTTGTACGAGGCGCTCGCTCGCAGCGTCGAGCGCGCTGGTGGCCTCGTCCAACAGCAGGATGGGTGGATTCTTCATGATCGCGCGGGCGATCGCAATGCGTTGGCGCTGTCCGCCAGACAGCCGTACTCCGCGCTCGCCTAGAAACGTGTCGTAGCCTTGCGGCAGTTCTTCGATAAAGCCGGCCGCAGCCGCCATTTCGGCGGCCCGCTGCACTTGCGGGAGTGTGGCGTCGGGCGCGCCGTAGCGGATGTTGTCGAGCACGCTGCCCGAAAAGATCACCGATTCCTGCAGCACCACCCCGATTCCCTTGCGCAATTCGACGAGCGGCACCTGCCGCGTCGGGACGCCGTTGATCAGAATGCTGCCCGCCTGTGGGTCGTAAAAGCGCAGCAGCAGTTGGAACAGCGTGGTTTTGCCGGCGCCGGACGGTCCAACCAGCGCGACATGTTCGCCCGCGCGGACGTCGAGCGAGAGCCCGGCGAGTGCTGCGATACCGGGGCGGGACGGATAGTAAAAGCTAACATTGTCGAAGCGGATGCCGTCTCCACGCGCCGGCAGCGTGACCGTGGCCTCGGCCTGCACCACCGGCGAGCGTGCCGCCAGCAGTTGCAACAACCGTTCAGTGGCGCCGGCAGCCCGCTGCAGATCGCCCCACACTTCGGCGACTGCGCCCACCGCACCGGCGGTGAACACCGCATAGAGGATGAACTGGGACAACTGGCCAGCCGTCATCCGCCCGGCCAGCACATCCTGCGCACCGAGCCAGAGGACGAACACGATGGCGGCGAACACCAGGACGATAACCACGGCGGTCAACCAGGCGCGCGCCCGAATGCGCGTGAGCGCGGTCGCAAAGGCCACCTCCACCGCGCCGGCAAACCGCCGCGCCTCAAAGGGCTCCTGCGCATACGACTGGACAGTCGGCATGGCATTGAGAACCTCGCCCGCCAGCGCGCTCGCGTTCGCTACCTTGTCCTGGCTGGCGCGCGAGAGGCGCCGCACGCGCCGACCGAAGACAACGATGGGAGCGACCACCACGACCAGCGTGGCGATGATGTAGCCTGACAGCACAGGGCTGGTCACTGCCAGCATCGCCACGCCACCGGTAAGCAGGAAGAAGTTGCGTAACCCCAGCGACAGGCTGCTGCCCACCACCGTCTGAATCAAGGTGGTGTCGGTGGTGAGCCGCGACAGCACCTCTCCGGTCTGCGTGGTTTCGAAGAACTGCGGGCTCATTTCCAGCACGTGGTCGTAGACCGCACTTCGCAAATCAGCCGTGACCCGCTCGCCCAGCCACGACACGAAGTAGAAGCGCAGTGCCGTGGCGCCGGCCAGTACGAGCGAAACGACGAATAACGCGAGGAAATAGCGATCGATGTGCGCACGGTCACCCGCGGCGAAGCCGCGGTCAATCAGGTATCTGAACGCCACCGGCAACGCCAGGGTGGCGCCCGCCGACGTCACCAGCGCCAGGAACGCGAGCGCCCAGCGCCCGGCATACGGGCGCATGAAGGGAAACAGGGCAAACAGGGGGCCTATTGCCCGCGAAGGAAGCGAAGGCGGGACAGCGTCTGGCATGAGGATTCCCGAGCGGGTAGAAGTTCATCTCGATTGTGCCAGTCCTACAGATTCGAAGGCAGCGGTCGCGTACTTGCCGCGACCGCCCGTATGTATCAAGATCAAATCGATCTTCTCAGGAATGAGCTATTCCCATGACAGACAAACCCGATCCGGACGAACTGAAAGGACCCGGTGACTTGACGTTGCGCCAGATCCACCAACAGGTCCAAAAGAGCGTCGAGCGCGACCGCGAAGAGCAGGCAAAGCGCAATACTACCGCTGCTGCGCAACAGAGCCGATGGCAACGCTGGGTACGCTACGTGTGGGGCCGCAGCGGCCGTCGCTAACGATGGGTCGATACGAACTGCGCCGGTCGCGCTTGCCGAGTCGGGAGCAAACACGCATCGTCGAGCCCGGCCAGCCATAGCGTGTCTGCGAGCGGCAGGACCCGACCCAGGCTGTGTAAAAACGCGACGCGGGCGCTGTGACGATTTCACGCGGTCAACTACAGCGATCAACGGCCTAAAGGGGCCGTCATACGCTGCCATCGACTCTTAGGCGTGGGCGAGTTGTGCCTGGCTCGTGCCTCACGGTTCCGCTGGACGGATTTTCTGCCCTGTTCGTGGCTTTGCCGCAGCGTCATGCCACCAGGGGCCCTTCAGTTATCTGGACGGGCATCGGGATCGGATCGGAATTCTCCGTCATGGAGTTGCCTGTAGAGGTAACGGTCGCTGAGGCGTCACTTGCTGCCGACAACCGCTGCGCCGGACCGGTAGCGCAGCAGGTGATCCGTACCCGACTCGGACAGCCAGACTTCTCCCGGCCGCCCCATCATCTGGCGTACGTTCGCGTGTGGGCGCGGCAGCGCAAACATCTCGAATCGTTCCGTTCGTGGGTCGAAGCGCACTAGCGCGTTAGCGCTCCATTCGCTGAGCCAGACGATGTCTTTGTCGTCGACGTATATCGCGTACACATGCGGATCCGAGCCCGGCAGTTTCCATTCGCGCCACCGATGCGCCGCCGGGTCGAACACTCCCACCTTCCCTGCGTTCCACTCGCTGATCCAGACGCGCCCTTTTGAATCGGACCATACCCGGCGCGCTCCCTGTTCTGGTGTTGGCGGCTCGATGACTTGCGCCGCGCCGCTCTCCGGATCGATGCGGCCGAGGTAGCTGCCAGCTAGTGAAGCGAAGTACAAGCTGCCGTCAGGGGTGACACAGATTCCATAGGCACCCGGCCCGCGCGGCGCATTGAACACGCGCATGCTCCCGCTTCCCGGGTCAAGCTCACCATAGATTCCGCCTTGTCCGGTAAACCACAGGTGTCCGCGTTTGTCGAAAACGGCCGTGTTCAGGTTGGCGTTCTGTCGGTCTCGGGGCAACGGGAAGCGCGCGACAGCGAGTGTCTTCGGATCGACGCGTACGATCGCGTTCAGCCCGCCATCGGTAATCCATGCTGCTCCATCCGGACCGACGATCACGCCGTGCGGCGCCGATCCGTTGCCGAGCGGGACCCGCTGCGTCTTGCCGCTGCGCGGGTCCAGCCTTCCGACTGCGCCTTGCGCCTGCGCGGTGTACCAGACGGCGCCGCCAGGCTCTGGCGCGACATCGTGCGGTGCGCTGCCGGAGGGGATGGCAAACGAGTCGAACTCAGTGGACTGAGCTTGTACTGAACCGATTGCTAACATCGCGCCAACAAGAACCGAAGCAAAATTTCGGAAGAACCGGGACTCGCAGATTTCCTTCCCCGTCGCCGAAGCCGCTGCATTTGCGATGTGAATCACGTCCGCCTCCGTAACCAGAATTGGCTTGCACACTGGTACCTCCTTATTGTGGCACTAACCGGAAGAATTCTCGGGTCGCGCGCAGAAAAGGCGTACGGCAGGTAGCTCGGTGGCCCCAATGACGCAACACGAATACTGTTCTAGTTCGTGCGAGCCAAGGCCCGGCTACATCGGCTCCGCATTGCAACCGGTCCTCGGCCGTTGGACACGGACGCCGCTATTGTCTATCGCGATCTGCTGTCCACAGTTCGTGTCACAAACCAACTGAAAAATCACGGTCCCGTCCTTGGGCAGTTTGACTGGGATTTCGTAGGCGCAGCATAGTCCTGCCACACAACGAAAGTGGCACAAAAGGTCCTACAGGAAGGCACAAAACGCTGAGATATCGGCATGCATGCGCGACGCCAACTGCCCTATTCTTCAGATGCTGCGACTTACGCATTTCCGGTCGGCTCAGCCGGCCGTCGGCAGCCGTTCCGCGTCCCACGCGGAGAGGGGGGTGTATGTCACGTCCAAAACCATCGCGGCCCGCGCGGCGCGCACTGCGTCGTGGGCAGTTAACGGGACGCATGTGGCTCGTCATCGGCAGTTCGCTTATGGGGCTGTCCTTTGCCCATGCGACGCTCGCGGCGGGCGTCCTTCCAAAAGGCGGCACATACGTGGCCGGCACGGGCGCGATAGCAAGCCAGGGCAACGGCCTCGTGATCACACAACCGGGTTCGACGCGTGGCGTGATCGACTGGAACAGCTTTTCGATCGGTAAAACCAACAGCGTGACGTTCGACAACGGCTCGGGCGCGACGCTGAACCGGGTGACGGGTGGCTCGCCCTCTGCCATCCTCGGCAGGCTCAGTGCGACGGGCAGCCTCTATGTGATCAATCCGCAGGGAGTCGTGGTCGGGCCATCGGGCGTGATTACCACCGGCGGACGTTTCGTTGCGTCGACGCTGGACATCTGCAACGACGCGTTCGTGCAGGGCAGCGGCTCGCTCACGCTGTCGGGCAACTCGAACGCTGCCGTGATCAATCTCGGCAAGATCAGCTCGGGTGGCGGCGATATATTCCTGATTGCGCGACACGACGTCGTCAACGCCGGCACCGTCGCGGCGCCCAACGGCACGGCGGAACTGGCCGCGGGCGCGCAGGTGCTGCTGCAGGACTCGGCCGGCAGCAGGCAGGTGTTTGTGCAGACAGGCAGTCAGGGCACGGTCGTCAACAAGGGGCGGATAACCGCCGCGCAGGTTAGTCTGCAGGCCGCCGACGGCAACGTGTATGCGCTCGCGGGCGGCGGCACGCGCATCCGCGCGACGGGCACGGCCAGCCGTGGCGGCCATGTGTGGCTGGTCGCCGACAGCGGCCGTGTCGAGCAGTTCGGCAAGATCACCGCAAGCAACGCGGACGGCAGCGGCGGAACCGTCGATACGCAAGCGGCACAACTCACTTTCGGCAGGCACGCAGCGGTTCACGCGGCGAAATGGAATCTGTCGACGCCCGACTTCACGATCGATGACTCGGCCGCACATGCGTTGCAACGCAGTCTGAACGCGGGCACCTCGATCGATGTCACGACCACAGGCGCCAACGGCGCAACGGGCGACCTCGGCGTCGCGTCGAGTCTGCGCTGGAGCGGCCCGGCTTCGCTCACGCTCGCCGCGTACCGCGATGTCTCCGTCGCGAACGGCACGACGATCGCGAACAGCGGCGCGGGCAATCTGACCTTGCGCGCCGACGCATCCGGCATTGACAACGGCGCCAGTGTCCTCAACAACGGCACCATAGACTGGTCGAAAGGCACGGGCATCGTCAGCGCGCTCTACGATATGAACGGCAGTTTCAGCCCCGGCACGCTCGTCAGCAATGTGACCTGGCAAGCGCCGCTCTACAGCGGACTCGTCACGCAGATAACCGGCTATCAACTCGTCAATTCGGTCACGGACCTTCAGAACATCGGAAACAATCTTGCCGGCAATTACGCGCTAGGCAAAGACCTCGACGCTGGCAATTCCGCGTTCCAGACGCTTGGTTTCGCTGCCGGCACGTCGTTCACGGGGCAGTTCGACGGTATGTGGCATACGATCTCCAACCTCTTGCCGAGCTTCGATGCGGTGTTTGGCGATATCGGTCCTAACGGCGTCGTGCGCGACGTGAACGTCAACGCGAACGTCGGCCAGGTGGATTTTTTCTTTGATAACGGGACCGCGATACTGGCCATTCAGAATCACGGCACCATTGCCAACGTGTTTACGTCCGGGGTCATTGCCTCAAGGAACCTTGGCAACGAGTACGCCGGGCTTGTCGCTACCAACTTCGGGTTAATCGCGCGATCGGGCAGCAGCGCTACCGTCACGGCGGATGGTAATGTCGGTGGGCTGGTTATCGGTAACGAAGGTACGATCACCCAGTCATACGCCACTGGCCCAGTCTTGGGACTTACCTCGCACGGTCCGGCGGGAGGACTAGTCGGGGGGTTCAGCGGCGGAACGATCACACAGTCCTTCGCGTCGGGCGCCGTGACGGCGGCGGTATCGCGTCAGGCCGGCGGTATCTGCGCCAGCAGCTGCGGCGTTCTTGGGAACGACGTTTACTGGAACGTCCAGACGACGGGTCAACCGTCGAGCGGCGGCAATCTGCCTGCGTCGAACGGGCTCACTACCGCCCAGATGAGCGACCCGAAAAATTTTGCCGGGTGGGACTTCGGTCCTAACGGCGTGTGGGTGATGCTACCCGGTGCGACCCATCCCGTTCTCGCCTGGCAGGTCGCCCCGCACTGAACCATGGTCTCCGAGCCGACGCTGTTATAGGCGTCTCCCGCGTTGCGCGGCGCGCTGGCGTCGTTTCTGCAAGATCCGCCTTGCCGCGGTACCTGACGCTGATTAATTGCGACGACCGATGTACTCCGGAAACCGCCGTTCGGTCGGTGAATGCGCGAATGGCTGCTCTCGACAATTCGGAGGACTGAAGTCGAACTGCTTCAACCGTTCGAGGCTCCCGTGGCCGGGGCTCGTTTCTCGATACCGGCCATACACTCGTTCGGCGATTGCTCACGATTCGTCGCGCGCCTCCTGGCGAGCCGCGTCCCCGACTGTCGGCCACACCCGCTCCTCGAATTGATCAGACGGAACGGGCTCGGAATACAAGAAGCCTTGCGCAAAGTCACAACCCACGGCGGCGAGAAAATCACGTTGATCCGTCGTCTCGACCCCTTCCGCAATAACCTGCAATCCCAACTTATGAGCGAGCATGACCATTGCTTCGCAGAGCGCCTGATTGCCGCCGTCGAAGCCGAGGTTCTGCACGAATGAACGGTCGATCTTGAGATAATCGATGTCGAAGCGCTTCAGATAGGCTAAGGATGAGTAACCGGTCCCAAAGTCGTCGATCGAAATCCCGATTCCTGCCTCGCGGAAACTCAGCAACTTCCCGTTCAATTCGGCGTCCAGTAACAGCCCTTCGGTTATTTCAATTGCCACGCTCTGTCTAGGCATGCCTTGCCGAATGAGGTATTCCGACCATTGGATACACACCAGATTGTCCTGGCGAATCTGCACCGGCGAAATGTTGACACTGATCTGAAACGATGGATGGAATCGTCGGCGCCATTGATGCGCCTGGCGCACGGCCTGTTTGAACACCCAATCGCCGATAGGAACGATGAGCCCCGTCTCTTCGGCCAATGCGATGAAGTCCAATGGGCTGATCGTGCCGCGTTCAGGGTGCAGCCAGCGAATTAGCGCTTCAGCTTTGTAAATTTCGCCAGTCGCCAGATTGACGATAGGCTGGTAATAAACACGGAACTGTTCGGCTTGCAGAGCGGTACGTAGATCGCTGGTGAGACGCCGGCGCGTTTCTGCCGCCACTTGCAACTCGGGCGTAAAGTAGTTGAAACGGTTGCGCCCCGCGGCTTTGGCCGCGTACATGGCCTGGTCGGCATTCTTGAAGAGAACATCCAGTTCTGTCCCGTCGCCAGGGTAAAGCGTGACACCGACACTGGCAGAAATAAAAGCCTCGTCCGGACCAAGCTGAAAGGGTTCGGCCAGCGTGGCGATGATCGCCTTCGCGATCTGTTCGATGCTTCCGGTGTCGTCCAGTTCGGGCAGAATCACCGTGAACTCGTCACCGCCAAGTCGAGCGACCGTGTCGAATTCACGCACACACGAGGTAATGCGCCTCGCAGCCTCGATCAGCAGGATATCGCCCATATCGTGTCCGAGCGAGTCGTTGACCTCCTTGAACCGATCGAGATCGATCAGCATCAAGGCCATCGGCCGCCCAGAGCGATGTGCAACGCCAGCTTCGTGCTCCAGACGGGCATGAAACATCTGGCGGTTCGGCAGATGGGTCAGCGCATCGTAATTGGCCTGCTTCCATATGGTGGCCTCGAATGCCATCCGGTCGGACAAATCGCGACCGACCGCCAGCACGGAATTCACCTGACCCGACACGTCGATCTCTGGAGTGAGCCGAATATGGCTGCACTGTTCCTGTCCGTCCTTGCTGAGCCATCTAAGTTCGAACTGGCGGCTTTTCCCGGTTGTAATGGTTTCGCTAATCTTTTTCTCATACACGAGCGCGTTAGCGCCGCCGGGAATCTCCGAGGGCCGTTTGCCGAGCGATTCGCGAAGGCTGCGGCCCGCCGAGACGCAGAAAGCCGGATTGGCGTAGGTGCGGCGCAGTTCCCGGTCGTAGCGTGTGATCGTGTCGGGCGAATTCTCGATCAACGTGCGCGACTCCTGCTCTTTGGCGACGAGCTCCGCCGTTCGCTCGATGACCGTCTGCTCCAGCGAAGCGTTGATCTCGTTGATCTTCTGGATCTTCTGCCCGATCGCCGCACTCATTCGTTCGAACCTGTGCGCCAATCTGCCCAATTCATCCTTTACGGCAATCTCACTGCTCGGCTCCGCCGACGCTGCCACCTCTGCGCCTGCATCGCTACCAGCGTCATCCATCCTTTGCACCAGATCTTTGAGCGGTGCCGAGATGCTGTGGGAAATGAAGTTGGCGAGGAAGATCGAAAGCAGAAACCCCGAAATGCCCACCAGTATGATCTGGTTGCGTACGGACTGTGCCTCCGCCGTCAGTTGCTTCTCCGGGATCGTACTGACCACATACCATTTCGTGCCGGCAATACCTGTGTATGCAGCGAGATATCGGCCGCCATTCCTGCCATGGAAGTCGACGAAACCATTTGGCTCGCCGTGTGGATTGGCGTTGGTGATTCTTTCGAGCAGACCCGCTTCAGCCTTTCCGTCGGTGTTCATTGAAGAGCCGTCGGCACCGACGATCAGCTTGTCGCTGCTGGCGTCAAGCACATAGATCTGCGTTCCACTGCCCACGGCGACGTCATTGAAAATCGCCGAGAAGTACTCTGGGCGGATCACTAGAACGAGATTACCGATCTGCCGATTGTCGCTTTTGCCGATGATTGCACGCACCATCCCCAGATCCTGCTGACCGGCCCCGTTGTCATAGCTACCCCAGTAAGGCCGGCCATTTCGATCGGGAGCCTGCTCGACCAGACGCACCACACCCCGCGTCAATTGCGCGAACGCCTGGGAGTCGGTGATCCGGTTGTCCTTGTCGAGCAGGTATTTCTGGTTGATGAAATCAACCGCGCCGTAGTGCGCCAGAAGAAGCCGGGTCAGGTCCTGGCGAGCTTCGCTCTGCTCCTTTTCGTTGCCGCGTGCGACGCGAGTCAGCGCATTCTGAACCTGGTCGGAGAGCACCAGAAGGCTGCTCTCCATCTCGATCTGCTCCATCCGCAAGGAGATGTTTTTGGATACCTGTTTGACGACCTCTTTGGAAAATATCTCCGCTTTCTGCTTGAGCGCTGCTGTTGACTCCACATATGAAATGTAGCTGGAGACAAGTATCGGTATCAGCGAAAGCAGGATGAACGCGGCTATCAGTCGGTAGTGAATTTCGACACGCCGCAGCAGATCCAACGAGAAGTAGGCGAATGCGCTTCGCAGCCAGGCGATCAGTGGAGTCATTTGTAGTGCATCTTCGCTTCATTCTTAACGGACTCGTCCAGCAGTTTTGCGGCCTGTCTTGGCGTGATCTTTCCGAACAGCACATCCTGAATCAATCGATGCAAGCGCTCGATGGAATTAGACGGTAGAACCGAATAGTACGGGCTGCCGGTTACCGCATAGCGACTGACCGCGTTCGTGTAGTCAACCATCTTCTGATCGCTCACGACCGTCCCGGGGAACTGCTTGAAAGGGGGAATGTTTTGGCGTTTCGTCTGGAGAATAGAAAATCCCGGCCCCGCGATGAACTCGAGAAAGCGCATGGCCGCAGCCTTGTTAGGCGTTTCAGACACCGCAAAACCAGTTTCGCTGCCGACTACGGGTACTACCTGCTCGCCTGGCGAGTTCCAGGGCGGCATGAACACGCCAACTTCGAAGGGATTGCCGTGCAGCAACAGACCGGCTGCCCAACTACCGTGAAAAGCCATCGCTACCTTGCCTTCCTTGAATAGCCGGACGCCGTCGTCGTAGCCTGTCGCCATGAACGATTTCTGTACGAAACCACGTTCCGGCACGAGCCTGATCCTGGCGAAAATTTCCGCTACCTGAGGGGTATTCAAATCCAGCGTGCCATCGCTGATCTTGTTCTTCCAGTCCGGCTCGCGCGCAACCACGTTGTTAGCAAAGCCCGAACTGAAGGGACCGTTGCCGAGCATATTCGGGAATCCGCCATTCCACATTATCGGCGTATAGCCAGCACGTTTGAGCTGTTCGCAGACTGCCAGGAATTCGTTGAAATTGGTGGGCAGGGTCTTGATGCCTGCTTTCGCGAACATCTCCTGGTTGTAATAGATCGCAGTCGTGGCCATCCCTCCCGCTATTCCAAAGTGCCTGGACTGGCGGCTGGTCCAGTCCTTCTTGAGAGGATCCAGCATGTTCTTCCAGGCGGACGTCTTGCTGACGTCGGCC
The DNA here is from genome assembly GCF_902859935.1 of Paraburkholderia fynbosensis. GTDB lineage: Bacteria > Pseudomonadota > Gammaproteobacteria > Burkholderiales > Burkholderiaceae > Paraburkholderia > Paraburkholderia fynbosensis. The sequence continues at coordinate 391,134 of NZ_CADIKI010000004.1, read as the reverse complement.
AGCAGCCCTTGATCGGCCAAGTCGGCCCCATAGGCATTCGGGTTGATGCTGACCAGGTCGGGCAAATTGCCGGTCGCGATCCGCGGCTTGATATTTTCTTCGACCGAATTGCCGATCATGAACTGCACGTTTACGTGTATGTCCGGGTTCAGCTTGCTGAATTCAGCGGCAATCCGGAGCATTTCCTCGGGCCAGTCGGGAGCCCAGACCAAGGCGGTGATGGCGGTACCGGTCGGCGCGCTCATGCCCGAAGAACCGTGGTCCCGCTGATGGCAACCACACAACGAGAAAAGAATGAAACAAGCCAGGACCAACAGCCACGATGCAGACTCAGTTTGTCGCACTTCGGTTCACTTTCAGGTTCGGCATGCATTGGGCGCCCCTCGGCAGACGCCAGTGACGCATTCGATGGTGGACCGGTAGAGCTTTCGTCGCGGTCGAGTCGATTGCGTAACCATGGCTGCGTCTCAGCAGCGATAAATCGTGACGAAAGCCCGGTCCGCCGCTGGGCATTTTCGTCACAGGTCTCTCTCGCTGTCGGCCGATCTTTTGTCATCGGCGACGCCTATCGATCGGCACCTGAATGTTTATAAAACAGGGCTGCGGAGAACTCTCGACGGGTCGGCGCTCACACGGCATATCGGCAACAGACGCAGATACTTTAACTTAAGGGAGCCCGAATCTCGCCGGCATGACGGAAAGTCGCCGATACAAGGGGAGCGACTCAGACGTCAAGCGCAGTTGGGCGGACAACTGTACGTTGTTCGCTTTTGATAGTGGACACTCGCGGCTACCGGCTACTTTGTCCGGTCGTCCGCTCAGGCCGAAAAGCGGCTTGAGTCGGGCTCTGCTCCGAATCAGCCGAGGTTGGGTGGGCCACTAGGATCCTCAGTATTTCGCCAGCCGACGTGCGCAACGTCGCCCTGCGCGTGCGACGTCGCGTAAAAAACCCTCGCTCTGCCGATGATGATCTTCAACGTCGCGATGACGGGCACGGCCAGAAAGATGCCCGCGACGCCGCCGAGCTGATCTCCCGCCAGCAGCCCCACGATGACGAGAAACGGACTGACCTCCACGCCTTCGCTCATCAGATAAGGATTGAGCACGTAGTCCTGAAACAGCCGATACAGGCCGATAAAAACCACCAGCCACAGCAGATGTGGATAGCCGCTAAAAACCGCGACCACCAGCGTGATCGCGACCGCGGCAAGCGGTCCGGCAAATGGCACGAACTCCAGCAAGCCCGCGCTCACCGCGAGCAGAAACGCGTAAGGCACGCCGAGCAGCGAGAACGCGACGCCATAGCAGATCAACGTGGCCAGCGATAAAAACAGCAGCGCGCGCACGTACTTCGACAACAGCACGTTCAGGTCCGTGACGATTTCCGCCCACAACGTGCGATGCCGCGCCGTCAGCAGTTCGAGACAGGCGTCGCGCATCTGCGGACCTTCCTTGATCAGCAGAAAGCTCAAGATCGGAATCAGCACGAGGTGGATCAGATTGCCGGCCGCGTGCACGACGCCGAGCCCGACGCTGCGCGCCACCGGCACGGCCTTGTCGGAACCGATCTCGATCTGGCTGCGCACGAAATCGATGATCCGTTCGCGCAACGGTTCGAGAAAGTGCGGCAACGGAAAACGACTGGGCACGTCCGGCTTCAGCAAGGTGGGCAGTTGCGCGAACAGATGCGTCGCCTGATCCTGCAATTGCACGCCGAAGATCGAACCGACCACCGCGATGACGGCGACGACGACCACGAACACCAATGCAATCGATGCGACCCGCGGCATGCGGCGCGGCCTGACGCGCTCGACGAACTCGACCATCGGGTAGATCAGATAGCTGAAAAACACCGCAAACACCACCACCAGCACCGTGGTCGACGCGATATAGACGACGAAAAACAGCAGTGCGATCAAGGACGCGGTCCAGACTTTTCTGGCCGTGCAGACATCGAATCCCAGCATGAACCTTCCTCGAGTAGACGATGAGATCCGGCGCCGCGAGCGCGCCGGGAACATCGGACAATATCAGGCTGCAGCGGGATTGTGAACGCGTGCCGTGCCCGCTCTCGTCGCCGCTTCACATGCTTGAACTGGCTGAGCGGCGGCGCTGCGGCGCGTGGCGTTGATCGCTCTACCTTTTCGCGCGATCGCGCAGTGCGTCGACCGCTTCGCCGAGCTTTGTCTGCATCCGGCCGGCCAGCTTTTCAGCCGCGCCCTCGGCTTGTGTCATGCGATTGCCTGTGACCTTGCCGATCGCTTCCCTCACCGAGCCCTTGAGTTGCATCGCTTCACCTTCGACACGATTCTTGTCCATGACGTTTTCCTCAAACGATTAGGTTGCAGACGAGTGATGCTGCGGGGATGTATGAATTGCCAGGTTGGATTGCAATGTTGCGCGTGCTATGTGTCAGCGCGTTGATCGTGAGCACGGCTTGCGGTTCGTTGTACCGCTTCGGTGCACGTCGCCCGATGCCGTGCATGGATTGCATTGCACACGTATTCGACCGACACATCGCCCGGCATCGTTTCGCGGACCGCTTCGCTTTGCGCGATCCGCTTCGGAGCAACAACTTTGGGATTTGAGCACGCTTTGTGCCCGAGGGATCGGAGGAAAGGCGTGCCAGTAGAAAAAGCCGCAGATGCGGCCTTCGTGATCGTACGCGCGAGTCAGTCAGCGCAAGGCTGTGGTCGCAGACGTGCTAGCGATTGTCAGATGACGGCTCGCCCCCCAACCCCGCGAGCGGATGCGTCTCGCTCTTCCACGGCGACGCCAGAAAATGCCGGACCCGTTCGGGCCGCACTTGCGCCAGCGTCGCGGGTGCCCAGCGCGCGTTGCGGTCCTTGTCGATCAACTGAGCCCGCACCCCTTCGCAGAAATCGCCCTCCTCGATCACCCGTTTGACGATGCCCAGCTCCATGCGGAAACACTCGGCGAGCGTCATCTGCCGGCCGCGCAACAGTGCTTCGCGTGTGACGCAGAGCATCGTCGGCGAGTGGCCGGTCAGTGCGTCGTCAGTCGACTGCAGCCACTGCTTCACCTCGCGCGGCGGCTCGCGTTCCAGATCATGGCGCAACGTCGCGATGATCCGCTCGACGCTCGAGCGCCGGTCGAAGTGCCGCACGATCGATTGCGTCAACGGCTCCAACGCCGCATGCGGGACGACGTTACACGGCGGCTCGAACACACCGCGCAACGCGGTCATCAAATCACCGTCGTGCGACATGCGCTGCAAACGTTCCTCGAAGCTCGCGAGCCATTCCGCCGGCACGCACAGGTCGGCCAGTCGCAGACGCAACGCATCGGCGCCCGACAAGGTCACGCCGGTCAGCCCGACATAAAGCGCGTGTTCCACCGGCAGCACGTTCAGAAAACGCGTCGCGCCGACGTCCGGCAAAAAGCCGATACGCGTCTCAGGCATCGCGATCTTGCTGCGCTCGGTGACGATGCGCAGCCGCGCCGCCTGACCGAGCCCCATCCCGCCGCCCATTGCAATGCCGTCGAGCAGCGCGACCACCGGTTTCGCCAAGGTGTGCAGCGCGTAGTCGAGCCGGTACTCGTCGACGAAAAATGCAAGCCAGCGATGATCGCCATTCTTCGCCAGCTGATGCACTTCGCGCACATCGCCGCCGGCGCAAAAGCCTTTCGTGCCCGCACCCTTGAGCACGAGCGCGACAATGCCGCTGTCATGGCGGCAACGTTCGACCAGCACGGCAAGCTCACGCACCATTGCATGCGAGAGCGCATTGAGCGCGGCCGGCCGGTTCAGCGTAATGATCGCCACGCGGTTGACAACGCGAAACAGAATCTCGCGCTGCGCCTGCGCGCTCACAGCGGGCGCGACGCTTTGCAAGGCGCTCATCCGTGAATCTCCGTCTGCGCGTGGGAACTCTGCCCTGCTTGCGTGCGCGAGTGCGCCTGCCAGCGCGGCGTGCGTTTTTCGAGGAACGCGTTGACCCCTTCACGCTGATCGGCGCCATCGAACAGATCGACGAAGCGCTCGCGTTCCAGCGCAAGCGCCGCCGCACGTGGCACGCCGTTGCGTGCCTGATGGATCAGCGTCTTGCTGAAACCGACCGCCTGCGGGCTCAGACCGGCGACGCGCGCGGCCATCGTCAGCGCGGCGCCGAGCGCGGCGCCTCTTTCCACGACTTCCTCGACGAGACCGATGCGCAATGCGGTTGCCGCATCGACACGCTCGCCGGTCAGTATCATCCGTTTGGCCCAGCCTTCGCCGACCAGCCAGGGCAGCGTCTGCGTGCCACAACCGCACGGCAGCAGGCCGACCGCGGTCTCCGGCAGCGCCAGCAGCGCATGCTGTTCGGCGATGCGGATATCGCACGCAAGCGCGCATTCGAGGCCGCCGCCCATCGCGTAGCCGTTGATCGCCGCGATCACGACGGCCCGCGCGTTCTGCAAGGTCTCGAAGGCCGCGCCGAAGCGCGCCGCCGCCGTACGCGCGACTTCGCGGTTGCCGTCGGCAAACGTGTTCAGATCGGCGCCCGCGCTGAAAAACTTCGGGCCGTCGCCGGTGATCACGATCGCACGCACGCGTGCCTCGCCGTTCAGCCTTTCGACGGTGTGCTGCAATTGCAGCAAGCCATCGGCGGTGAACGCGTTCGCGGGCGGGCGCTTGAGCGTCAGTTGCGCGACGGCGCCGTCGTGCGCGTAGTCGAGTTCGATCATCACGCGCCTCCTTGCGTGCCGTCGTCGGCAGCGTGCCGATAAAGCTTGATGACCGCCGAAAAATCGAGACGTCCCGCGCCTTTCGTGCTCATCGTTTGATAAAGCTGCTGCGCGAGCGCGCCGAGATAGACCGGTTGACGCGCGCTGCGGGCGGCGTCGGTGGCGAGCCCCAGGTCCTTGAGCATCAGATCGGTGCCGAAGCCGCCGGTGTAGCCCCGCGTCGACGGTGCGGTATCGATCACGCCGGGCATCGGGTTATACGTGTCCGAACTCCAGCAGCGCCCCGTCGACGTATTGATGATGCCGCCCAGCACCTTCGCGTCGATGCCGAGCGCCTCGCCCAGCGACATCGCCTCGGCCACGCCCGCCATCGTGATGCCGAGCACGAGGTTATTGCAGATCTTCGCGACCTGCCCGGTTCCGGTGTCGCCGCAATGGACGATGTTCCTGCCCATCGCGCAGAGCACCGGCTTGACCTGTTCGTACGCGCTCGCGCTGCCCCCGACCATGAAGGTCAGCGTGCCCGCCGCCGCGCCGCCCGTGCCGCCCGACACCGGCGCATCGACAAAGGTGTTGCCACGCTGCGCTGCGAGTTCGGCGAAGGCCTTCACGCTGGCCGGATCGATCGTACTCGAATCGATGATCGTCACGCCCTTCGCGATGCCCGCGAACACGCCGTCGTCCGCGCTCAGTACGCTGCGCACGTGCGCCGCGGCGGGCAGCATCGTGATCACGCACTCAACGTCGGTCACGGCCGCTTTCGGTGAGCCGGCCGCCTTCGCGCCCGCATCGACTAGCGCCCGCACGGCTTGCGCGTTCAGGTCGAATACGTTGAGCGCGTGGCCCGCCTTCAGCAGGTTGTGCGCCATCGGCGCGCCCATATTGCCGAGTCCAATAAAGCCTATTTTCATGATGTCCTCTCCGTGTTCGCGCGCCGCTCAGCGCAGGCTGATGGTCGTGTTGACGCCGTCGTTGACCGTGTCGTCGTCGAACCAGCGGGCCGTTACGGTCTTGGTCTGCGTATAGAACTGCACGACCTGCTTGCCGTACGGGCCGAGGTCGCCGAGCTTCGAGCCGCGCGAGCCGGTGAAGCTGAAGAACGGCACCGGCACTGGAATCGGAATGTTGATGCCGACCTGGCCGATGTCGATCTCGCTCTGGAATTTGCGCGCCGCTGCGCCGCTCTGCGTGAAGAGGCCGACGCCGTTGCCGAACGGATTGCGATTGACGAGCGCGATCGCGTCGTCGAGCGTGGCGACGTTCAGCACCTGCAGCACCGGGCCGAAAATCTCGGTGCGGTAGATTTCCATTTCCGTGGTGACGTCGGTGAAAATCGTCGGGCCGATGAAGTTGCCTTGCTCGTAGCCGGGCACCTTCACGTCGCGGCCATCGAGCGCGAGCGTCGCGCCTTCTTTCACCCCCGCATCGATCAGGCCGAGAATGCGTTGCTTCGCCGCGCGCGAGACCACCGGGCCGATGTCGGTGTTCGGCTCGTTGCCCGCGTTGACCTTGAGCGTCTTCGCCTTCGCGACGAGCTCCGGCAACCACTGCTGCGCGGCGCCCACCAGCGCCACTACCGAGGTCGCCATGCAGCGCTGTCCGGCCGCGCCGAAGCCCGCGCCGGCGAGCGCGTTCAAGGTCTGCTCGCGGTTCGCGTCGGGCAACACCACCGCGTGATTTTTCGCGCCCATCATCGACTGCACGCGCTTGCCGTGCTCGCTGCCGAGGCGGTACACGTGCGTGCCGACTGCCGTCGAACCGACGAATGAAATCGCCTTGATCAGCTCGTGCGTGCAGAGCGCATCGACCACTTCCCTGCCGCCGTGCACGACGTTCAGCACGCCTTTCGGCACGCCGGCTTCGAGCGCGAGTTCGACCAGTTGCATCGTCGACAGCGGGTCCTGCTCCGACGGTTTAAGCACGAAGGTATTGCCGCAGACGATTGCCATCGGGAACATCCACAGCGGGATCATCGCGGGGAAGTTGAACGGCGTGATGCCGGCGCACACACCGAGCGGCTGGCGCAGCGTGTAGGTATCCACGCCGCCCGCCACGTTCTCCGCGAATTCGCCCTGCTGCAGCGTACCGATCGAGCACGCGTGCTCGACCACTTCGAGTCCGCGGAAGATGTCGCCTTCGGCGTCCGGAATCGTCTTGCCCTGCTCGGCGCTCAGCGTCTTCGCGATGCGCGGCATGTGCTCGCGAATCAGCGCCTGGTACTTCAGCATGATGCGCATGCGCGCGCCGATCGGCGTGTCCTTCCAGGTCTTGAACGCGGCGTGCGCGCTGCGCACCGCTTCGTTGACTTCGTCGACGGTGGCGAACGGCACGCGCGCCAGCACTTCCTGCGTGGCGGGATTGACGATGTCACGCCATTCGCGGGTTGTCGAATCGACGAACTCGCCGTTGATCAGCAGCTTGACGTCGGCGACGGCCTGGTGCGAAGCAATTGCGCTCATGCTGAAACTCCTGTGCGTGGGCCGCGCGGCGGCCTCAGACTGACGGTGATAACGGGAATGACGGGGAAATGGCGGAATGAAAATGATCAACGCAGCTCCGGGAAATCCTCTTCCCAGTACTCGCCGGGCAAACGCGCGGGTTCGGCAGCGCGCTCCATTTCGCGGCGCCGCAATTCGACGCGGCGGATCTTGCCGGAGATGGTCTTCGGCAGTTCGCTGAATTGCAGACGACGAATCCGCTTGTACGGTGCGAGCTTTTCGCGCGAGAACGCGAACACGGCGCGCGCGAGCTCGGGCCCCGCTTCGTAGCCGTGGCGCACGGTGACGAACGCTTTGGGGACCGCCAGGCGCAGCGCATCGGCGCTCGGCACCACGGCGGCTTCGCCAATGGCCTCGTGCTCGATCAGCACGCTTTCCAGTTCGAACGGACTCAGGCGATAGTCGGACGATTTGAACACGTCATCGGAACGGCCGACGTAGACGTAGTAGCCGTCGTCGCGGCGCAGCGCGACATCGGAGGTGCGGTAGAAGCCGTTGCGCATTGCCTGCGCGGTGGCGTTCGCGTTGTTCGCGTAGCCGGTCATCAACCCGAGCGGACGCTCGTTCAAAGGCAGCGCGATTTCGCCTTCGGTTACAGGCTGATCGTCCGCGTCGAGCAGTTCGATCCGGTAGCCCGGCAGCGGCCGTCCCATCGAACCCGCGACCACCGGCTGTCCCGGCGGGTTGCCGATCTGGCAGGTGGTCTCGGTCTGGCCGAAACCGTCGCGAATGGTGATGCCCCACGCGTGCTTCACGCGCTCGATGATCTCCGGATTCAACGGCTCCCCCGCGCCGACGATCTCGCGCAGCTTGACCCGATAGTCGGTGAGCCGCTCCTGCACCAGCATGCGCCACACGGTCGGCGGCGCGCACAGGGTGGTGACGTTGAAGCGCACCAGCGCGTGCAGCGTGTCTTTCGGCACGAAGCGCGCGAAGTTGTACACGAACACGCAGGCCTGCGCGTTCCATGGCGCGAAGAAGCAGCTCCACGCGTGCTTGGCCCAGCCCGGCGAGCTGATGTTCCAATGGACGTCGTTCGGTTGCAGCCCGATCCAGTACATCGTCGACAGATGACCGACCGGATAGCTCTGATGCGTGTGCTCGACGAGCTTCGGTTTCGACGTCGTGCCCGACGTGAAGTACAGCAGCAGCGTGTCGGTGGCTTGTGTGACGCCGTCGGGCGTGAATTGCGGCGACGCGTCGCACGCTGCCGCCAGATCGATCCAGCCGTCGCGTGGTGCGCCGACCGAGAAGCGGGTGAGCGGCACGTCGAGCGTGGCGAACTTGGCCAGCTCGGCGCTGTCGACCACCACGAACTTCGCGCCGCCGATCTGCACGCGCTCGCGCACATCGTCGGCGGAAAGCTGGGTGGTGGCGGGCAGCACGATCGCGCCGAGCTTCATTGCCGCGAGCATCACGTCCCACAGTTCGACGCGGTTGGGCAGCATCAGCAGCACGCGGTGACCACGGCCGACGCCCGAAGCGCGCAGGAAGTTCGCCATACGCGCCGAGCGCTCGGACATCTGCGCGAAGGACAGGCACAGGCCGTCAGTGGCGGGGTCGTCGACGATCCATAGCGCGGGGTTGTGATTGTCGCGGGCGATTACGTCGAAGTAATCGAGCGCCCAGTTGAATTCGCCCAATGCCGGCCAGGTGAATTCGCGGTAGGCACGGTCGTAGTCGGTTCGGTGGCGCAATAACAGATCGCGCGCGTCGAAAAAGGCCTTCGCTGCAGTCATCGTCGTCTCCTGTCGACCAGAGTGGGCGCTTTAGCTGTCAGTCGGAGTTGGTGCTTTAGCACTTACTCCGTCTCCATGCACAGCACTTATTCTGGTCCCATGCAACATGGTTGCTAGTGGATGGCGCGGTATGCGCTCTGCTTTTATCCCGCTGATACTTCGTCTTGCCCTGCTGCCTTGCCGGCGCCCATGGTTCACCTGCGCCCACCGGCCAAGCTATTTTGCGCTCAAACGCCGTGCCGCTGCCGTCTAAACATGACGCGCAATCACCATCCGCTGTACCTCGCTGGTTCCTTCGTAAATCTGCGTGATGCGGGCATCGCGGTAATGGCGCTCCACCGCGTAATCCTGCAGATAGCCATAACCGCCGTGAATCTGGATCGCGTTCGAGCAGATCTCCTCGGCCAGTTCCGACGCGAACAGCTTCGCCTGCGATGCTTCCGACAAACACGGCTTACCCGCCGAACGCAGCCGCGCCGCGTGATGCACGAGCAGCCGCGCGGCGTTCAGGCGCGTGGCCATGTCGGCGAGCATGTTGGCGATGGTCTGATGATCCTTGAGCGCCTTGCCGAACTGCACGCGTTCGCTCGCATAGCGGCGCGCGGCGTCGAACGCGGCCCGCGCGATGCCGACCGCCTGCGCGGCGATGCCGATCCGCCCGCCTTCGAGATTCGACAGCGCGATGCGCAAGCCCTCGCCCGGTTCGCCGAGCAGATTGGCGTCGGGCACCGCGCAGTCGTCGAGCGAAATCGGGCAGGTGTCCGACGCGCGAATGCCGAGCTTGTGCTCCGGCTTGCCGACCTTGAAACCCGGCGTGCCGGTCGGCACGATGAACGCGGACAGGCCGCGCTTGCCGCGCTCCGGATCGGTGACGGCGAACACGATCGCGAGGTCCGCGCGCGCGCCGTTGGTCACGAACTGCTTGCTGCCGTTGAGAATCCACTGGCCGTCGCGCAGTACCGCGCGCGAGCGCAGATTGTTCGCCTCGGAACCGGCCTGCGGCTCGGTCAGGCAGAACGCGCCGATCCGTCGGCCGGTCGCGAGATCGTGCAGATAGCGATCTTTTTGCGCGGCGCTGCCAAAGTTGAGAATCGGCCCGCAGCCGACCGAGTTATGCACGCTCATCACCGTGGCACAGGCGGCGCAGCCGGCGGCGATCTCTTCAAGCGCGAGCGCGTAGGCGACGTAGTCGGTGTACGACCCGCCCCACTCCGGCGGCACGATCATGCCGAGGAAGCCGAGTTCGCCCATCTGCGTGACGACGTCGGCGGGCAGTTGCGCCTCGCGGTCCCATTGCGCCGCGTGCGGCGCAAGCCGTTCGGTGGCGAAGTCGCGCGCGGCGTCTCGGATCATCCGTTGTTCGTCGGTGTAGAAGCTGTCCATGAGTCCGGTCCTCCATCTTGCTGTGCGGCCGGTCGCGGCGCTCGATGACCAGCACGAACGCGGCCCGGTTGACGCAGAGTGTAGGCAAGCCGCCGGATGGCTTCGATGCTCAGCCCGATCATTCTGAGTGAGCGCATTTGCCATACTGCTACTATACAAACCTTCTTCGGCCCGCTATTTCAAGGACTTAGCGAGCCATCACAAGGAAAACACTGAGCGCTTTTGCCAGCCAGCCTGCTTCCCCATGAAAAACGACAAGGGCACGATTTCTGTCAGCCTGGTCGAGGAGACCCTCGCACTCGCCCGGGCCCGCGGCCTCGATGCGCTGCCGCTCGCCGAAGCCGCCGGCATCGCCGCGCCGATGCTGGCTTCGCCGAAAAGCCGGGTGTCGTCGGCGCAATACGGCGCGCTGTGGGCCGCGATTGCGCGCGCGCTCGACGACGAGTTCTTCGGCCAGGATTCGCACCGCATGAAAAGCGGCAGCTTCATCGCGATGACGCAGGCCGCGCTCACCGCGCGCAACGGCGCGCAGGCGTTGGCGCGCGCAGTCGGCTTCATGCGCCTCGTGCTCGACGACCTCGGCGCGCAGATCGACACCAGCGCGGAGCGCGTGCGCCTCAGATTCGTCGAACGCGAAGGCGCGCCGGCGCCGGCCATGTTCGCCTACGCGACCTGGTTCATCCTCGTGTACGGGTTGCTGTGCTGGCTGGTCGGACGGCGCATTCCGTTGCTCGAAGCGCGCTTTCGCTGCGCCGCGCCCCCCGCCGCGCACGAATACCGGCTGATGTTCTGCGATCAGATGAGCTTCGAGCAGCCCGAGTCGTACGTCGATCTCGCGCCGCTCTTCGTCGAGCTGCCGGTGATCCAGACGACCAGGTCGGTCAAGCCGTTCCTGCGCGATGCGCCCGGCAGCTTCATCGTCAAGTATCGCAACGCCGGTTCGCTCGCGGCGCGCGTGCGCAAAACGCTGCGCGCACTGCCGATCGCCGGCTGGCCCGGCGCCGACCAGATGGCCGCGCGCCTGCACGTCGCCGAGGCGACGATGCGGCGGCGTTTGAAACAGGAAGGCCATACGTACCAGTCGATCAAGGACGACTTGCGGCGCGACATCGCCATCGGCGAATTGCAAAGCGGCGAGCGCACGATCGCCGACATCGCCAGCACAGTCGGCTTTGCTGAGCCGAGCGCGTTTCATCGCGCGTTTCGCAAGTGGACCGGCATGCGGCCGGGCGACTACCGGCCGGCGCGCGCCGATTTCACGCAGCGCGCGGAATCGGACTAAGCTGTAAGCGGCAGGCCAGCCTTCTTCTGGGGTATCGGCCCGCGCCGGCCCATACCTGTTGGCCGGGCGCGGCAGCCGTCAGCGATGAGCACGTATGCGCGTCTCCCGTTCCGGCAGTCTGGTCCGCGCCGGCCGCTTATCCGTGGCGGCGTCGTGGGCCGGTTGATGCGCGGCATGACCGCGCTTGGCGCGCTGTTGGCGTTTGGGTTCGCATCGTGCGAATTCATGGCGCCGCCGCTCTATGCCGCGCTCATGCCCAACAGCGTCGTGGTGATTCCGGTGAGTGGCGCGATCGGTCCGGCCAGCGCGGACTTCATCGTGCGCAGCCTACAGCGCGCCGCCGACGAGCACGCACAACTCGCGGTGCTGCAACTCGATACGCCAGGCGGACTCGATACGTCGATGCGCCAGATCATCAAGGCGATTCTCGGCTCGCCTGTGCCGGTCGCCACGTTCATCGCGCCGAGCGGCGCGCGGGCCGCGAGCGCCGGAACGTATATCGTCTACGCGAGCCACATTGCGGCGATGGCGCCGGGCACCAATCTCGGCGCGGCAACGCCGGTGCAGATAGGAATAGGCGGCGGCGAGCCGCCTGCGGGCGGTGGAGCGCCGGGGTTGCCAGGACGCGGCGTGCCCGGGCTGCCTGGTGCCGGTTCCAGCGCTGGTTCCGGCTCTGGTGCTAGCGGATCGTCAGCCTCGACGCCCGCTCCAGGCACGTCGGCCAGTGAAGGCGCCGCCCTGCCCCTCGACACCCAATCAACCGAACTGCGCAAGCAGGTCCACGACGCCGCCGCCTACATCCGTGGCCTCGCGCAGATGCGCGGGCGCAACACCGACTGGGCCGAGCGCGCGGTCCGCGAGGCGGTGAGCCTGTCGGCGGAAGACGCGCTCGCGCAGCACGTCGTCGATCTGGTCGCGCGCGACGTGCCCGACTTGCTGCGCCAGGTGGACGGCCGCACGATCGCGACGAGCGGCGGCAACGTCACGCTGCGCACCGCCCACGCGCCGCTCGTGACATTCGAAGCCGACTGGCGCAGTCATTTCCTCGCCGTCATCACCGACCCGAGCGTCGCGCTGGTCCTGCTGATGATGGGCATGTACGGCCTCTTCTTCGAATTCGCCAATCCGGGCTTCGTTCTGCCCGGCGTGGTCGGCGCGATCAGCCTGCTGATCGGCCTGTTCGCGATGCAGATGTTGCCCATCAACTACGTCGGCCTCGGCCTGATCTTTCTCGGCATCGCGTTTTTGATCGGCGAGGCGTTTCTGCCGACCTTCGGCTCGCTCGGCTTCGGCGGGGTGGTCGCGTTCGTGATCGGCGCGCTGATGCTGATAGACACGGACGTGCCCGGCTACGGCATCCCGCTGCCGCTGATCGCCGCCGTCGTCGTGTTCAGCGTGCTGTTCGTGCTCGGCGTGTCGCGGCTTGCGCTGCGTGCGCGGCGCCGGCCCGTGGTGACCGGCTCGGAGGGGTTGATCGGCAGCGTCGGCGTGGTGCTCGACGGCGGTCTCTCGACTGAGCACGCGACGGCGAGCGGCGCGCCCGAAGGCTGGGCGCGCGTGCACGGCGAGCGCTGGCGGGTGTCCAGCGCGGCCCCGGTCGAGGCGGGCCAGCCGGTGCGCGTCACGGCACGGCACGGTTTGACGCTGACCGTGGTGCCGGTCGCGTCGGGCGAAGCCCTACAAGGAGAACGCTCATGATCGGTTTCACATTCGGTTTCAGCAGCATTCTGATTTTGCTGGTGGCCGCGCTGATTGCGTCGTCGGTGCGCATTTTCCGGGAGTACGAACGAGGCGTCGTTTTCATGCTCGGGCGCTTCTGGAAGGTCAAGGGCCCCGGGCTCGTGCTGATCATTCCAGTCGTACAGCAGGCGGTGCGGATGGATCTGCGCACCGTCGTGTTCGACGTGCCGCCGCAGGACGTCATCACACGCGACAACGTCTCGGTGAAGGTCAACGCGGTAGTCTATTTCCGCGTGGTCGATCCGGAGAAAGCGGTGATTCAGGTGGCGCGCTACTTCGAGGCGACCAGCCAGCTTTCGCAGACGACGCTGCGCGCGGTGCTCGGCAAGCACGAACTCGACGAACTGCTCGCCGAGCGCGAGCAACTGAACGCGGACATCCAGAAAGTGCTCGACGCGCAGACCGACGCGTGGGGCATCAAGGTGTCGATCGTCGAGATCAAGCACGTGGACATCAACGAAACAATGATCCGCGCGATTGCCCGCCAGGCCGAAGCCGAGCGCGAACGGCGCGCCAAGGTGATTCACGCGGAAGGCGAATTGCAGGCTTCGCAGCATCTGCTTGAAGCAGCGCAGACGCTCGCGCGGCAGCCGCAGGCGATGCAATTGCGCTACCTGCAAACCCTCACGACGATCGCCGCCGACAAGAATTCGACGATCGTGTTTCCGCTGCCGATCGATCTGCTGAACGCGCTGCTCGACCGCTTCGGCAAGCCGACCGCGCCGTGACGCGGGAGAGTTTTGGTAATGCCCGCGAACTGGCGCGGGTTCGACGCGTTGCCGCGCGCCTCACGCGTTCCATGCTGCCACACGAAACGATGCATTGCTTTCTATCGTCTTACTCGACAGGCAACCGGAAATTAGAATGCGGGGCTTGTTTGGTTAACCGCTCCCCAAGGAGCTCATCATGAAAATGGTTTCTCAAGTTGGCTTCGGCGCGCTGTTGGCCGCCATGACTATCGGCACCGCGTTCGCGCAGATGCAGCCGCAGTTCAATGACCCGTCGGCGCCGAAAACGCGGGCGCAGGTCCGGGCCGATCTGATCGAATGGCGCGCCGCCGGCTATGACCCGCTCGACTGGATCGACTACCCGGAAAATGCGCAGCACGCGGGCCGCATCGTCGCGGCACGGCGCGCGCAGCAGGCGGGCGGGACGGTGACGCAATAACTCGCGGCGGGCTGACGGGCTTGACGCGACGACTGTCATGGTCGTCGACGAATACGGCCCTTGCGCCCTCCCTCGACGGCTGGTGGCCTGCGTTTTGCCGGCAGGCCAAGGGGTGACGTTTGCTTGTAGTGTGCTCGCGTGGCCGGATGAACTGGCTGCGGATCCAATTGCCGACTCTCCTGTCGTAGTCCAAACCTTCAGAATGCCGCCGGGCCGTACGCCTGCGCAGCCAGGCGGCGACTCCTTCGCCGTCACCCCGTCGCTGCGCTCACGCCCCCTTGCTTCGCGCGCCCCGCGCAGGCAAGGTATCATCTCGCCCCTTCGATAAACCCCGCTGCCGGAATCCGAACCATGCCAATCTGGGTCGATGCCGACGCCTGCCCGGTCGTGATCAAGGACATGCTGTTTCGCGCCGCGCGCCGCACCGGCATGCCGCTGACGCTGGTCGCCAACGCGTTTCTGCGCGTACCGCCGTCGCCGCTCATCCGCGCGATCCAGGTGCCCGCCGGCTTCGACGCCGCCGACGATCTGATCGCCGGGCGCGTCGTCGCGGGCGACCTCGTGATCACCGCCGACATCCCGCTCGCCGCCGCCGTGCTCGCCCAAAGCGCCGAGGCGCTCGACCCACGCGGCAACTGGTACACGCCCGGAACCATCGAAGAGAAGCTGCGCATGCGCTCGATGCTCGACCAGCTGCGCGCGAGCGGCGTCGACACGGGCGGGCCGGCCGCTTTCAGTGCGCGCGACAGCAAGAGCTTCGCGGGCGAACTGGATCGCTGGCTCGCGCGCCAGCCGCCGCGCGCCGATGCGCTCTGATGCGCCGACGCCACACTCTCGCGTCGAACCACCCGCCTGAGCCGCCTTTACATACCGATTCAGCCATGCGGCACCGCGTGCGCCCGCCATTCATGATTACAATCCGCCCGTAGCCGCGCCGCGTCGGCCGGCAGGCCGCCCGCAGGACCGCTACGCCTCATCTGCCTCCACCACCCACAAGAAACGCTTTCTGAACGACGAGAGACCCGCCTCATGGACTCGATTAATCGCTACTTCGGCTTCGACGCCGCCGGCACCGACCTGCGCACCGAAGTGCTCGCCGGGGTCACCACCTTCCTGACGATGGCTTACATCATCTTCGTCAATCCGGCGATTCTCGGCGACGCCGGCATGCCGAAGGACGCGGTGTTCGTCGCGACCTGCCTCGTGGCCGCGCTGGCCTCGCTGATCATGGGTCTGTACGCGAACTACCCGATCGCGCTCGCGCCCGGCATGGGGCTGAACGCGTACTTCGCGTACACGGTCGTCAAGGGCATGGGCTTCACGTGGCAGGCCGCGCTCGGCGCGGTGTTCATCTCCGGCTGCCTGTTTCTGATCGTCACGCTGTTTCGCGTGCGTGAAGTGATCGTCAAAGGTATCCCGCATTCGATACGCATCGCGATCACCGGCGGTATCGGCCTCTTCCTCGCGATCATTTCGCTGAAGGAAGCCGGCGTGGTGGTCGGCAGCCCGGCCACGCTCGTGACGCTCGGCAATCTGCACGAACCGCACGTGATTCTGGCGATGATCGGCTTCTTTGCGATCGTCACGCTCGACTACCTGCGGGTGCGCGGCGCGATCCTGATGGGCATCGTCGGCGTGACGGTACTGAGCTTTTTCTTCGGCGGCAACCAGTTCCACGGCATCGTCTCCGCGCCGCCGTCTATCACGCCGACGCTGTTCCAGCTCGACATTCGCGGCGCGCTGTCCACCGGCGTGCTGAACGTGGTGCTGGTGTTCTTCCTCGTCGAACTGTTCGATGCGACCGGCACGCTGATGGGGGTGGCCAATCGCGCGGGGCTGCTGGTCGAAGGCAAGATGCACCGCCTGAACCGCGCGCTGCTCGCCGACAGCACCGCGATTCTGGCCGGCTCGATGCTCGGCACCTCGTCGACCACCGCGTACATCGAAAGCGCGTCGGGTGTGCAGGCGGGCGGGCGCACCGGCGTCACCGCGATCACGGTCGCCGTGCTGTTCCTGCTGGCGCTCTTTTTCGCTCCGCTGGCGGGCGTGGTGCCCGCCTACGCGACCGCGCCGGCGCTGCTGTATGTGTCGTGCCTGATGCTGCGCGAAATGCTCGACCTGCCGTGGGACGACGCCACCGAAGTCGTGCCGGCCGCGCTGACCGCGCTGTTGATGCCGTTCACCTACTCGATCGCCAACGGTGTCGCGTTCGGCTTCATCTCGTATGCCGGCTTGAAGCTGCTGACCGGCCAGGCGCGTCAGGTGAAGCTGGTGGTGTGGATCATCGCGGCGATTTTCCTGTTCCGTTATTTCTATCTCGGCAGCGAGTAAGCGGCGAGCGGCGAGCGTGAGGTCAGGTGTGGCGCGCCGCATCTGATCCCGGATCACCGGTACTTTATTGAGAGCGCACTCCTGCTCCAGCACCGTTTATGATCGCAGGATTTCAGCACCGATCGACCAGGTCGCAGGAGTCCCCATGGCCTACAGCCGCCCCGCAGACCGTTACACGTCGCCCGCGATCTTCTTTCACTGGGCTATTTTTCTGCTGGTCGCGCTGGCCTACCTGGCCATCGAAGTGCGCGGGTCGCGCGGCTCGGACAGCCGCACGTTCTGGACCAGCGTGCATTTCTGGGCCGGCACGCTCGTGCTAGCTCTCGCAGTGCTGCGCCTGCTCTGGCGACTGTGGGCCGGCGCGCCGGAGGAACTCAGCGGCAACCGGCTGCTTGCGTTCGTCGCGCGCGCGGCGCATCTCGCGCTCTACGTGTTTATCTTTGCGCAGCCGCTGCTCGGCATCCTGATGGTCAATGCTGGCGGACGGCCGGTGAACCTCGCGTGGGTCAACATCAGCTTTACATTGATTGGCGCCGATTCGATCGCGCGGCCCCTGCTCAAGGATGCGCACGAATGGCTCGGCAATCTGTTCTACTGGGTGATCGGCCTGCACGCGCTAGCGGCGATTGTGCATCACGTCATTTTCAGGGACCAGACGCTGCGGCGGATAGTCTGAGTGAGTGGCGCGCTCGTCGGCATCGTAGGCGTGCTCGCATGCGTTCACGCGGCACATGAAGCGCCTGCATCGATTGTGTCGTGGTGTGCCCGAGGCACCGTCAGGCGCGCTCAGGAAGAACGGCAGCACGTCTGGCCACCGCCAGTTCAAACGGCGCCCGCCGCGCGCGGGTTTCGACGGTCCGTGATTGACGCGCGGCTTTCCTGCCCGTTCAAGCTTGATGGCGTGAGAATGTTTCGAGCGCCGTCCGACACCGTAAGCGCCCACAGCCCTCGGCCGCAACCTCGGCGGCCTTGCGTCAATTACGTCAATTGCGCCAGTTCGCCTCGTAGAAGCGCACGTAGCCGCTGCGGAGCACCAGACACTGCGCCCGCGTTTCCGACAGCAAACGACGCGTGGCAGCTTCGATCCGGGCGCGGTGCGCATCGAATGCGCCGACCATGTCTTCCAGACGCGGAGAGGCGGCGCCGAAGTGATCTTCGAGCGCCTCCGCGGTGATCATGCATTCCACCCTCTGCCCATCGACCATCGCCGGGAACGCCAAGGTGAGTTCGCGACCTGAATATTCAGGAGTTTCATTGGGGAATAGGATCTGCATGGGTTCACCTGGAAGGTTGGGCCGCGCATGGTATGGCCAGGTAGTGCGCGCGCCGGTTGCATCTGATCGCGCCAGCAGCTTCCTCCTCCTTGTCCAATGCCGACGACGCGGGCTTGTCACCCGCTGCGACGGCGCTGCAGTTCGCACCGCGCGGAGGTGAATTGATTCACTGTAGACGAGTTCGGGCGGCGCGCAAGTTTTCCTTTTCGTTTGCCTGATTTTGGTGCCCCACACGTATTTTTGCGACACGTGGCCTGCACGATTTCAGTGTTTTCGCTGCCGCGCGCCGCGCGTTTCGTCCTGTAAGATCGGGATTCCGCCGCACGCGCGCATGCTGCGCTGCGGCATCGAACGGCGGGCCAAGTACCCGCCGCGCGTCCGATCACCGGAGACATGCTTTGACTCATCGCTTTGATCCAGCGGCCGGCATCGGCCGGCCCGACGTCATCGCGCAGGCTCACGCGCGCTCGCTCGAGATCGGCCTGCGCGCGTCGGAAACGCCGGACTTCCAGCCGCTGCGCCGGCCCGCGCTGCGCGAACTCGTCGAGCGCAATCAGTCGCTTTATACGCATGCGCTCCCCGTGATGGAAACGCTGCACGCGCAGATCGTCGACACGCAAAGCATGGTGCTGCTCACCGACAACCACGGCGTGATCCTGCACAGTCTCGGCGATAGCGACTTCGTCGAAAAAGCCAATCGCGTCGCGTTGTGTCCGGGCGTGTCGTGGGCCGAAGCGGATCGCGGCACCAATGCGATCGGCACCGCGCTGGTCGACCGGCAGCCGACCGTCGTGCATGCCGACGAGCATTTCCTGCACGCGAACCGCATTCTCACCTGCTCGTGTGCGCCGATTGCGGACCCGTTCGGGCGCACCATCGGCGCGCTCGATGTGAGCGGCGACACGCGCGGTTTTCATAAGCACACCTTGGCGCTTGTCAGGATGTCGGCACAGATGATCGAAAATCATCTGTTCTCCAATCAATTCGTCGACGCGATTCGCGTGCACTTTCACGCGCGCGCGGAATTCATCGGCACGTTGTTCGAAGGTCTGGCGGCATTCGCGCCGGACGGTGCGTTTCTGTCGGCAAACCGTAGCGCGCTGTTCCAGTTCGGGCAGCCGCTCGCCGAGCTGCAACGGCAACCGTTCGAGGCGTTGTTCGGCGTCGCCTTCGCGGCGCTGTTGCAGCAGATCGCCCGCTCGCCCGGCGAAAGCATTCTGTTGACGCTGCCAAGCGGCGTGCGGGTGGTCGCGCGCGGCGAATATGCGGCGCCGCGCCGTGTTGCGCATGTTGTCGCACCGGCGCAGGACATGGGCGGCGCGATGCGAACGCCGATGCCGGGCGGCGCCCGTCACACGCCGCCGCGCTGCGCCGAGCCCGCGCCGCCCGCCACGCTGGAGACGCTCGACACTGGCGACGCACAGGTCGCGGCGATTCTGCGGCGTGTCGCCAAGCTGCGTGGCCGCGATATTCCGATCCTCGTGCTCGGCAAAACCGGCACCGGCAAGGAATGGCTCGCTCGGGCGATCCATCACGACTCGCCGCGGCGCTCCGCGCCGTTCGTCGCGCTGAATTGCGCGTCGCTGCCCGATACGCTGATCGAAGCGGAACTGTTCGGTTACGAGGACGGCGCGTTCACCGGCGCGAAGAAACGCGGCAGCGTCGGCAAGATCGTGCAGGCCGATGGCGGCACACTGTTTCTCGACGAAATTGGCGATATGCCGCTCGCGCAACAGGTGCGTCTGATGCGCGTGCTGCAGGAACGCACCGTCGTGCCGCTCGGCGGGACGCGGCCGATTCCGGTCGATCTGCGCATTGTCTGCGCGACCCACCGCAATCTGCGCGAGATGATCGACGCGGGCACTTTCCGCGAAGACCT
This sequence comes from Paraburkholderia fynbosensis, assembly GCF_902859935.1. Taxonomy (GTDB): domain Bacteria; phylum Pseudomonadota; class Gammaproteobacteria; order Burkholderiales; family Burkholderiaceae; genus Paraburkholderia; species Paraburkholderia fynbosensis. The sequence continues at coordinate 371,152 of NZ_CADIKI010000004.1, read as the reverse complement.
GTATTACCGGATCAACGGCCTCGTCGTGACGTTGCCGGCGCTGCGCGAGCGCACCGATCTGGCCGCGCTCGTCACGCGCATGCTGGCCTTGCAGCCGGAGGGCGAGCATTTGCCGCGGCGCGTCTCGGCTGCGGTGCTCGCGTGCTTCGAGCAATGCCGCTGGCCGGGCAATCTGCGGCAGCTGGCCAACGTGCTGCGCACCGCGAGCATCATGGCCGAGGGCGCGGAGCAGATCGAGGTGGACGATTTGCCGGATGACTTTCTGCAGGATTGTGTCGAGGCGGCGGATGGGGCGAGTGCGCGCCCAGCGGTGGCAGGATCAGGTAACGATCTAGATGGAGACGGCAGCGGAGCGGTGCGTGGCGCGCCAGCGCGGATGGAGGATTGGCAGGCCACGCTGATCGCACAGACGCTCGCGCGGCTCGACGGCAATGTGTCTGCCGCGGCGCGGGAGTTGGGGCTCGCGCGCAATACGGTGTACCGGTATTTGCGGCGCGGCGGCACGACGCATTGAGGTGGCGCGGGGTTGATGATCGAGTGGTGATTGTTGAGGCGCGCGGGCGGTGCGTGCTGTCTTTGACGTGAACCGCACGCTTTAATGCGCGTGCTGCGAGCGAGCGGCAAACACCCAGCTCGATCTGCCACAACCACGAAGCGACCAATCCCGTGTGGTCCATCCCGTGTAAAGTGTCGCGCACGCAGCCACCACGTCACACGATGTCCGATCCAACCCGCCCGCCTCGCGTTCGCATCGAACCGCTCGGCCAGAGCTTCGAAGCGCCCGATTCGCTGACCATCCTCGAAGCCGCCGGCTTTGCGAATCTGCGTCTGCCACGCTCATGCCGTAACGGCACATGCCGGACCTGCCTCTGCAGGATGATCGCCGGCCGCGTGCGCTACACGATCGAATGGCCGGGTCTGAGCCGCGAAGAAAAAGCCGAAGGCTATATCCTGCCGTGCGTGGCGATCGCGGAAACCGATGTGGTGATCGAAGCGCCGGACGCCGTCGACATGCCGTCGTCGCGATAAGCCACTGCGCGGCCGCAAGCTCGCGCATCACTGCGCGGCGCGTGCGCCCTCGATCTCGGGCTCGATCCGCTGGCGCGGGCTCATCGCAAGCAGGTGTTAACCACCGTTGCCCATCGCGCGGGCGATTTTCCGGTCGGTGTTGTACTGGCTCAACGCGTACACCGACCAGATCGCGGCCGGAATCCAGCCGATCAGCGTGATCTGCAAAATCAGGCAGATGATGCCGGCAAAAGGGCGGCCGATTGTGAAGAACTGCAACCACGGCAGAATGATGGCAAGCAATAAACGCATTCAGATTTCCTGTTGGGAGTACATGACGGTGCGCGTTCGTCTGAGCCCCGATGAGCCGAGACGAGATGAACCGAACGCCCGCGCCAGGTCAGATCGGTGCGAAGCGCGGCACCTTGACGCCGCCCTGCTCGATCAGTTCGAAAAACACCGAAGCGGGACGCGTCCAGATCGTACCATTGGCGGCCTTGTAGACGATCATCGTGACCGTCGGATCGGACTCCAGCGTCGCCTCGCACACCAGTTCGTAAATTCCGCCTTTGTAGTGCCGGTAACGCACCATTGCCATCCCTCCTCGTGATTGAAAACCGCCACGCCTCGGCGCGGCGACGGGCTAGCCGCCCGCGAAGGAAACTTCCTTCTTCCGGGCGTCACCCGCCCTCTTTCATCTGCTTCAGAATCTTGTAGACCGTCGCGCGCCCCATCGTCAGCACGGCGGCCACGTAGTTTGCCGAACTGCGCCCGCGAAACGCGCCCTGCGCGTGCAGCGCCTCGACGATTTCCCGCTTGTGTTCGCGCGTGAGCGCATTGATGCCAATCTGCCGTTCGCGCAGCCATGTGTGCAGATACGTGTTGATGCGGTCCTGCCAGTCGTCGCGAAACAGGTCTTCCGCGGGCGCGTCCGACAGGCTGCCGCCCTTGATGAACAGATCGAGCGTCGAGCGCACGTCCTCGAACACCGCGATATTGAAGTTGACGCACAACATGCCGGCGGGCTTGCCGTCGTCATCGAACAGGATGTTGCTCACGCAACGCATGCGCCGGCCGTCCCAGTTGAGTTTCTCGTACGGTCCGATCGTCTGCCCGCGCGCCGCGTAATGGACTTCGTCGAGCACCGACGGCCCGCCGACTTCGAGCTTCGACAGATTGTTCACGAGGTACGCGATGGTCTGATCGCGCAGGTCGTGAATCACCACTTCGGCGCAGGGATAGAGAAGCGCCGCGATGCCGTCGGCGATCGGAGCGTAACGCTGCAGCAGCAGGTCTTTCACAGGAGACACGTTTGTGTTGCGCATGGGAAATCGCAGTGTTCGAAGGATGCGGCGCGGTTTGCGCCCGCGCGAAGTGGTGAGAATGCGCCGATGCCGAAAACGGAGCCGGTGCGGGTAACCGTCCAGCAAGACGTTGGTCCTCGCCCGCGGCGACTCGCCATTGTAGCCACCCCGCTCCGCCCTCGCGACCGCCGCACGGGCCGCACGGATCAAAATCCGCCGCGCGCCCGCTCGAGCGTCCCACCGCGACCCGGTGATTTTTGTCCACGTGGCGGGGCGATTTTTTTCATGCGATAACAGAACCATCCACCTCACGGAGCTACAGATGGCCACGCTCGAAGCGTTTCGCACCGTGCTCGATGACGAAGGCACGCCCGAAATCATCCGCAATCACATCATCGATTCGCTCCAATACGCGCTGCGCAATCACGGGCAAATCTTCACGTCGAAAGAGGTCGAATGGCTGGCCAGCTGGGACGACGCCCGCATCCCGCTCGCCGCCGCCCGGGAATTGCAGAAGCGCGTCGCGGAGACATCGCGCTAAAAGGTCCGGTCTACCGATCCGCCTGCGTTTCGGAGCGGCGCCCTGCACACACGGCGCTCCGCTCATGCGCCGCGCACCGTCGGCGCCCCGCCGGATATTGCGCAAAGCCCCGCCAGACGGGCGATTTGCCCTTGCGCGGAACTTTCTGCTATCTAATTAGCCCCATTTAGGGCATCATATTGGAATAGCTGTATCCGCATTCGTAGCACCGGCAACATCAGGCAACAGCTGCAGGCAGTCTCAACCCGGCATCTCCGCACCACCCCCGACTGTTCGACCGCCGCCCGTCGGCGATCCCGTCACTCCGGCAATGCGCCGCATGCATTCGCCGTCGCGAGTTGTACAGCTGAGCGGTTCAGCTTTACGCGCCCGATGTCTGCGCGACTTCAGCGTGTTTCTTCTCCGTCGAATCCGCGATTTTGCGCGGCCGTGCTCAAGCCCTTGCCATCGGGCCTGTGCCAACTTTTTCAATGGCGGCGCGCCCTTGGGTGCAGCGCCGCCGGCCTGTCGTGCCGCGCGTAACGCACGCGTGACATGTCGGCCACGTAATACAGGACACATGCTTCATGAATTCAGCTGTCAAGACGTACAAGGGTTACGAAATTCACCCGCTCGTCTATCCGCGCCGCCCGGCTCAAGGGCAGACGAGCCGCGATCCCGACGCGGGCTACGACGCGTCGGTGCGCATCTGCCGCGTGGGCGCGAACGCCGCGGCCGACGGCCGGGTGTTCCGTTTGCAGTATCTGTTTCCGTTCGACGGCACGGGCAAGGCGCGCATCGCGTGCATGGCTCACGCCGAACAACTGATCGACGGCCGTGTGGATGGCCAGTCCGTCGCCGATCTTTGAGCGGTACTATCAGCGCATAGGCTGATGCCGTAAGCGAGAGCGGGCCTGAAAAGCCGCTGTCAACCGAATCCAATGCTGTGCCGCCCGGCTTTAGGCGACCCGGCAACCCGTTATCCCATCGACCAGGAGTTATGCATGGCGAAAGAAGAACTGCTTGAACTTGACGGTATCGTCGACGAAGTACTTCCGGACAGCCGTTACCGCGTGACGCTCGACAACGGCGTCGTGGTTGGCGCTTACGCGTCCGGACGCATGCGCAAGAACCACATCCGTATTCTTGCGGGCGACCGTGTGACGCTGGAACTGTCGGTCTACGATCTGACCAAAGGCCGGATCAATTTCCGTCACAAAGACGAGCGCGCCACCGGTGGCGGCGGCGCCCGCAATACGCAATTCCGTCGCCGCTAAAGGCTTGACGGCACGCTGACCGCGCTGGGCTCGGTCGTCGTGTGATCGTTGCGATTGAGTTGTACGCGAAGCCTTTCGCGCGCCTTCTCCGGCTTGAGTCGCTGACTGGTTGATTCGAGCCTGAGCGGCGCGCCTTGGCGTCGTATGAATTTGTACGTGCTGTGCAGGCGGCCCACCGAGGGCCGTTCAGGTGGCTTGCTCGCGTACGGGTCGTTCGCTCTGCAGCGCAAGCTGTGTTGCTGGGCAAGCGTGGAAAGCGCTTCGCGCAGATGCTGCCGTCTGCGCCGCTGCGCAAGTTGCTTCAGCACCGCGCCCTTTCCCATCCTCAGCGGATGTTGCGCATCTCCGCGCGCCGCGCCGCTTTTTCTCTACAGTCCGAACACCGCCCCGAGATCCTCTGCGGCGGCGCTTTTGCGCACCTGCTCCACCACCCGCTCCTCCAGTTCCGAGAGATGCTCCCGCATCACCGCCAGAACCGCGGCCAGCACCTTGCGGCTGGCGCGGGGCTCGACGGGACCTTTTCACTGACACTCGTCACCGCGATGGATCACTCGACCGACCATCGCGTGGCCGGCACGCTGGTCGCGTTCACGCAAGGCGTCGGCTTTATCGTGGCGGCCATTGCGCCGGTCGTGGCCGGACTCGCGCGCGGCTGGAGCGGCGGTTTCGGTGCCGCTTGGGTCATGCCGGCCGTCTGCGTCGCCGCAATGATGGCGCTGACGGTGCTGTTTGCGCCGCGCAGCCACGGACGCTGGCGTTGACGACATGAGCGGCGCGCCGATGCGCCGCTTCGGTGCATCGGCTGCACGTGCCCCGTGGAGGTGCAGCGGGCCGGGCCGGTTCACGCGGAGACCGCCGCCATCCCCAATGACTGCTCGGCAGTCACGCCCGACGGCGCCGCTTGGCATATCTGTTGCTTTAACGGTGGTCGACCGTCGATAAACCTACCCCATGCTGCGTGTTCTCCTCGTCACCGATACTGACAAACCGATCGGCGATCTGCGCGATGCCCTCGCCCGCCTCGGCTGCGAGATGCTGGCCGGCACGGCGACACCCCAGGCGCTGCACCGCGCGGTGCAGAACGAGCGGCCCGACGTCATCATCATCGACACGGAGTCGCCGTCGCGCGACACGCTCGAACAGCTCGCGGTGATGAACGCCACCGCGCCGCGCCCGGTGCTGATGTTCAGCCACGACGACAATCAGCAGTTGATCCGCGACGCGGTCAATGCGGGCGTCACGGCCTATCTCGTCGAAGGCCTCGCGACGGAGCGGCTCGCGCCGATCCTCGAAGTCGCGCTTGCGCGTTTCGCGCAGGAATCGCAGTTGCGCGAGCGGCTCGCGCAAGTCGAGAACGAACTGGCCGAACGCAAGCTGATTGACCGCGCCAAACGCCTGCTGATGGATCAGCAGAAGATCACCGAACCTGCCGCCTACGCCTGCCTGCGCAAACGCGCGATGAACCAGGGCGTCAAACTCGCCGAAGTCGCGCGCGCTGTCGTCGCGTCGGCCGACTCGCTCAAATGAAGCGCCGCTCATGACTACTCCCGCTCCCCTCGCCGCGCCGTACGCATCGCCTCCTTCGGGGCGGCTCGAAAAGACCCATTTGCGGCTCGGCTTCGTGGCGCTGTCCGACGCCGCGCCGCTCATCGCCGCGAAGCTGCTCGAGTTCGGCCATGCGCACGGCCTGACGCTCGAACTCCAGCGTCAGCCGTCATGGGCGGCCGTGCGCGACAAACTGCTGTCCGGCGATCTCGACGCGGCGCACGCGCTGTACGGGCTCGTCTACGGCGTGGAACTCGGGCTCGGTGCGCCGCGCACGGAAATGGCGGTGCTGATGGTGCTCAACCGCAACGGCCAGGCTATCACGCTGTCGAACCGTCTCGCCGATGCGCTCGCCGAACACGGCACGCTGCCTCGCGCGCTGGCGACGCTCGGCCGCAAACCGGTGTTCGCGCAGACCTTCCCGACTGGCACACATGCGATGTGGCTGTATTACTGGCTCGCGTCGCAGGGGATCGATCCGTTGCGCGACATCGAGAGCGTCGTGATTCCGCCGCCGCAAATGGTTGCGCCGCTCGCCGACGACAAGCTCGATGGCCTGTGTGTCGGCGAACCGTGGAATGCGCTGGCCGAAGCGCAACGGGTCGGCACAACGGTGGCGTACACGAGCGAGGTGTGGCCCGATCATCCCGAGAAGGTGCTCGCGTGCCGGCGCGATTTCGTCGACACACACCCGAACGCGTCGCGCGCGCTCGTGCAGACGATGCTCGAAGCGTGCCGCTGGCTCGACGGCGCGGGGCATCGCGAGGACATCGCGCGTTGGCTGGCGCGGCCCGACTACATCGGCATCGATGAGACACAGATCGCGGCGCGGCTCGGCGCACAGGCGGGCATCGGCGCCGGTCACCACAGCGCTTGCGTCTCGCCGCGCAATCCGCCGGTGCGATTCTTCGACGACGGCACGGTCAACTATCCGCATCCCTTCGAAGGCGCATGGTTTCTCACGCAGTTCGAACGCTGGGGGATGATCGACGCGCGCACCGATTACGCGCAGATCGCGGCGCGGATCAATCAGACGCAGTTGTATCGCGAGGCGGCCTCACGCGTGAACGTGGCGGTGCCTGATGAGCAGATGACGCGGGTGTTGATCGACGGTGAGGTGTGGGGCAGCGGCGCGACGTCGGCCGCGTACGCGCAGCGCTTTGCGATTCGCCGCTAGCGGATAAGGCGCGTGAGCGGCTCCCGCCGCCCAACGCGCCTCGCGCATCGATTCGTTACATGCGTGATGCCCCCGCAAATCGCACGGATCTCACGCAGTCCGAACTAGAAATTGAAGTTGTCGATATTGCTCGCGTCGAACGTGGTCGGCGGTCCGAGAATGATTTCGCCTTGCGGCCCGATCGTGCGCTTGCCGAGCTTGCCCGCGTCGAACGACTCGCCCTCCTTGCCGCTGATCGCACCCGAGGACAGCGCCGCCGCAGCGTAAGCCGCCAGGTAGCCGAGCTGGTTCGGGTCCCACAGCTGGAACGCTTTCACGGTGCCGTTCTTCACGAACGCGCGCATCTGGTTCGGCGTACCGAGACCGGTAACCGCCACCTTGCCCTTGCTCGACGACGTCGAGATATAGCGCGCGGCCGCGGCAATGCCGACTGTGGTTGGCGCGACGATCGCCTTCAGGTTCGGATACGCCTGCAACAGGCCCTGCGTTTCGACGAACGACTTCTGATCGTCGTCGTTACCGTAGGCGATTTTCACGAGCTTGATCTTCGAATACTCGGGCTTCTTCAGTTCCTCCTGCATCCACTTGATCCACGTGTTCTGGTTGGTCGCGTTCGGCGTGGCCGACAGCACCGCGAACTCGCCCTCGCCGCCCATCAGCTTCGATACCAGTTGCACCTGGCCACGGCCGATGCCTTCGGCGTTCGCCTGATTGACGAACAGTTGCCGTCCCTCGGGCGCCGTGTCCGAGTCGAAGGTCACCACCTTGATGCCTTGCCCCATCGCTTTCTTCAGATACGGCACGACCGCATTCGCGTCGTTGGCGGCGATCACGATCGCGTCCTGACGCTGCGTGATCAGCGTATTGATGTACTGTACCTGCGACGACGCGCCCGCATCCGACGGCCCCACCACCTTGCCCACGCCTTTGAACTCCTTGATCGCGGCCATGCCGCCGTCGTCGGCGATCACTTCGTACGGGTTGTTGATCTGCTTCGGCACGAAGGCGATTTTCAGGCCGCTTTTCAGCTCGGCGGCCGACGCCATGCAACTGGCCGCGAGCAACGCGGCGCAGAGTGCGGCCGTGCCGGTGTGACGTAGAAGAGGTTTGAACATGAAGTGTCTCCTGCCTTGTTGTTGGACGGGGTGGTGTCCGGGTTATCAGTTGTTGAACCTGCTTTTGCCTGCGCCTTTGAAACGTTATGAAGAAGCGGCCGACTTCGCGATGAAACGCCGGTCGCGCGCGGCACGCCAGCGCGCAACCAGATTCGGGATCAACACCGAAGCGAGCAGTAGCACACCGGTGACGACCGTCAGCGTTTCGCTGGACACGTCGTCGAGCGTCAGCGCGTTTTTCAGCACGCCGATGATCAGCAGCGACAGCAGCACGCCGATCATCGAACCGCGTCCGCCGAAGATGCTCACGCCGCCGAACAGCACCGCCGCGATCACCGACAACTCGAAGCCTTCGCCGTTGTCGCCGCGCGCGCTGGTGAAGCGCAACGTGTAGACCACGCCCGCCAGCGCGCTCACCGCGCCGGACAGCACGAACAGACGCAAGCGGATCTTCGCCACTTCGATGCCGGAGAACGCGGCGGCCGTTGGATTCGCGCCGATCGCATAGAGGCTGCGCCCGAACGCGGTGGACTGCAGCAACACGGTGAACAGCACCGCGCCGACGATCACGATGACGAACGGCAACGGAATGAAACTCACCCCCACCGTGTCCATGCCGAAGGCCGTATAAGCCGGCGGAAAATCCGCCACCGCCTGATCGCCGAGCAGCACATACGCGAGGCCGCGAAACAGCGCGAGCGTACCGATGGTCACTGCGAGCGAAGGGAGATTGAGCTTGACGATCACGAGCCCGTTCAGCAGGCCGGCCAACGCGCCGGCGATCAGCACGAGTCCGATCACGACCGGCATCGGCAGGCCCATGTGCCACAGCACGCCCATCAATGCGCTCGACGCACCCAGCACCGAGGCGACCGACAGATCGATTTCGGCGGCGACGATGATGAGCGTCATCGGCAGCGCCATCAACGCGATTTCGGTCAGATCGGCCAACACGTTGCTCAGATTCGCGCCGGTGAGGAACACGGGCGACAGCCAGCGCCCGAGTCCGAGCGACAGGATCAGCACGATCACCAGCAACACTTCCCATTGCAACGGCGTTTCGCGTTTGCGCGTGAGCAGCGCGGAATCGGGTTTAGCCATGATCGCGTTTCCTCATCATGCGTTTGGCGACGGAGCGGGCCAGCAAGGTATCGACGGTGATGGCGGCGACGATCAGCGCGCCTTCGATCGCCTGCTCCCAGAACGGCGACACGTGCAGCACCACCAGCGCGATGCTGATCACGCCGAGCACGAGCGCGCCGAGCGTGGCGCCGAGTATCGTGCCGACGCCGCCCGTGATCGCGACACTGCCGACCACCGCCGCCGCGACCACCTGCAATTCGATGCCCTTCGCGGTGCTGGCGTCGACGGTGCCGAAACGGGCCAGCCACAACGCGCCCGCGAAACCGGCAATCGCGCCGGACAACAGGAAGCCCGACATCACGCGCCGCTCGACGTTCACGCCGGCCAGACGCGCGGCTTCGGGATTCGAGCCGATCGCGTAGTGCTCGCGGCCGCCGCGAAACTGCTTCAGGTACACGGCGAGGCCGACCAGCACGACGAGCGCGATCAGCGCGAGGTTCGGAATGCCGAGCAGCGTGCCGGTCGCGAGACGCGAATACGCGTCGGGCAAACTGGTGGCGTTGATCTGGCCGCCGTGCACCCATGCGTAATCCGCGCCGCGAAAGATGTACAGCGTGGACAGCGTGGCGACCAGCGAAGGCACGCGCCCCACCGCGACCAGCAGCGCGTTGATGCCACCCGCGACGAGCCCGATCGCCAACCCCGCCGCCAGTGCCACCAGCACCGGCATATGCGGAAACGCGACGTACAGGCTGCCGACCGCATAGGCGCTGATGCCGACCGTCGAGCCGACCGACAGATCGATATGGCGCATCAAAATCACCACGGTCATGCCGGCCGTCAGCAAGCTGATGATCGACACGTTCAGCAGCACGTCGCGCAGATTCTGCAGATTCAGGAACTGCGGCTTCGCGAGCCCCGTCCCCACGATCAGCAGAACCAGCACGACGAACAGCGTGGTCTCGCGGCTTTTCGCGAGGCTCGCGACGAAGCCGCCGGGCGTGCCGGCGGAGCGTTTGGGCAGCGGCGGCTGAACCGGCGCGGGATGAGTCGAGGAATGGCGCATCATGCGGCGGCTCCCAGCGGAGGAAGCGGTTGACCGAGCGCGGCGCCCATGATGCGCTCCTCGTCGGCATCGGCGCGCGCTATATCCGCGCTGATACGTCCCTCGTGCATCACCAGCACGCGATCGGCCATGCCGAGCACTTCGGGCAACTCACTCGAAATCATCAGCACGGCCATGCCGTCGTGCACCAGCTCGGCCAGCGCGCCATACACCTCGGCTTTGGCGCCGACGTCGATGCCGCGCGTGGGTTCGTCGATGATCAGCACTTTCGGGCCGGTGGCGAGCCACTTGCCGAGCACGACCTTCTGCTGATTGCCGCCCGACAACGTGCCGACCGGCGCGTTCGGATCGCCTGCTTTCAGGCGCAGCCGCGTGCCCCACCGGTTGGCGAGGTCCGTCTCGCTGCGCGTCGAGATGAGACCGTGTTTGACGAGCCGCCCGAGCACCGTCATCGAGGCATTGCGCGCGATGCTCAGTTCCAGCGCGAGGCCCTGTTGACGACGGTCCTCCGGCACTAGCGCGAGGCCGGCGCGCACCGCTGCGGCGGGCCGGCCCGTCGCCAGGCGCTCGCCGCCGAGCCAGACTTCGCCGGAATCGAGCGGATCGATGCCGAAGATCGCCCGCGCGACTTCGCTGCGTCCCGCGCCTACGAGGCCGGCCAGCGCGACGATCTCGCCCGCGCGTACGTCGAAGGAAATGTCCTTGAAGACGCCCACGCGCGTGAGGCCGCGCACCGACAACCGAACCTCGCCGGGCGCGCAGTCGGCCTTCGGATAGAACGTCTCCAGATCACGGCCGACCATCTTTGCCACGATCGACTCGGTGGTGAGATCGGCGGTCAGTCCGTCGAACACTTTCGCGCCGTCGCGCATGATCGTCACGCGTTGTGTCAGCGCGAATACTTCGTCGAGCCGGTGCGTGATGAACAGAATCGCGACGTCGCGCTCGCGCAGCTTGCGTACGATCGCGAAGAGCCGCTCCACTTCGGGCAGCGACAGCGCTGCCGTGGGTTCGTCCATGATCAGCACGTTGGCGTTCAGCGACAGCGCCTTGGCAATTTCGATCACCTGCTGATCGGCAATCGACAGACCACGCACCAATTGATCCGCGCGCAGATCGACGCCGAGCGAGGCGAGCAGGCCGTCCACCTCGCGGCGCATCGCGTCGTATTGAATGCGCCCGACGCGATCGACCGGCTGCCGCCCCATGAAGATATTTTCCGCAATCGACAGATCGAAGAACAGCGTCGGTTCCTGGTAGATCACCGCGAGCCCGGCGTCGCGCGCTTCGGCGGGCGTCGCGAACCGGCGCGCCGCACCGTCCACCAGCAGCTCGCCGGTGTCCGGCTGATGCACGCCGGCGAGAATCTTCACGAGCGTCGACTTGCCCGCGCCGTTCTCGCCGAGCAGCGCATGCACTTCGCCCGGCCAGAGCGCGAGGTCGCCGTCGGATAGCGCACGCACGCGGCCGAATGATTTACTCGCGTGCCGCAGTTCGAGCCTCGGCACAGCGGATGTGGGTTGCTGCACTGCCTGTCTCCTTCTTTCCTTATTCGCGTTCGGGGTGCGTCCGTGATGCGCCTGCTGCCGCATCAGATTCGATAACACCGCTCGGCATTGCGGCGAAACAACGCCTCTTTGTCCGCGACGCTCGCACCGTCGACGATCGCCGCATACGCGCGCCACAAGTCCGTATATGAGCCGAACCGCCGGTCGACCGGGAAGTTCGACGCGAACATCGCGCGCTCCACGCCGAAGGTATCGATCGTTTCGAGCACGTAAGGCCGCAGGCTTTCGACGGTCCAGCGGTGATCGAACATCGCGAGCCCGCTGATCTTCACCGCGACGTTGCGGCAGCCCGCGAGCAGGCGCATGCCGTCGCGCCACGCGCGATACCCGGCGACGCTGCTGCGATCCACGAACATACCGGCGTGGTTGACGATGAAGAGCGTGTCACCGTGCGCACGCGCCAGCGCAGCGGCCTCTTTCATTTGCGACGGATACAGTTGCAGATCGAACGACATGTCATACCGGCGCAGCAGCGCGAAATGTTCGCGCCACTGCGGCTCGCGCATGAAATGACGGCCGACGTAATCGAACAGCTTGTTCTCGTGCACGTTCAGGATCTGCCGGATGCCGCGCGTGTTGGCGAACGACGCGTGCGCCTCGAGCAGCGCGGGCGCATTCGACGCGGACAGATCGACCGCCGCGACGATCGCGTTCGGCATGCCGCGCGAGTCCGCGCGATCCGCGATGGACTGCAGCCAGCGCGTCTCTTCGACCGGATCGGCGGGATCGTGATTCGCCTCGACGTGCACCAGTTTCAGTACGTCGATATCGCCCGCTTCGCCGAGCAGATCGTCGAGCAGGTAGTCATGCTTGAGCTCGCGCGCGTCGCCCACGAACGACACGCCGGGGTTTTCCAGCCACGGATAGCGATGCGTCTTCAGATCCCACAAGTGGATATGCGAATCGACAACCTGCATGCAGCACTCTCCGTCCGGTGAGGGTCACTTCGAAGTCAATTAACGTGGTCGCGCGGTGAACTGTCAGCTCAGCGAATTCAAATGAAAGACCGGTTCGAGCGACTGCTGAAGCGGCGTGTGATCCGGCGCGGTCTGCATGATGTCGGCCATGTAATCCCACCATTTGCGCATCACGTCGAGTTGCGGCAGTTCGTCCATCGTGTGATTGGAGGTCCGCGTCAGGATGGCGAAAAGATGGTTCGAGTCCGGATCGAAAAAAATCCGATAGTCTCGCACCCCGGCGTGGTGCAATGCATCAACCAGTTCAGGCCAGATTTGCGCGTGACGCCGTTCGTATTCCTCGCGCATGCCGGGGTTGAGCACCATGCGGAAAGCGATTGTTTCCATTGCGGCCTGTCTCCCGTCGTATTGGGGCGCTTTCCGGAGAAGCGTCTGATGCGACTATAATTCCTGCGTCGATAGCAACTCAATCCGTAGTTGGGATTGGGCGATCCACAAACCGAATCGCACCCCGACCATGAGCCAATATTCAGCTGCCGTCGCACTCGTCAACCGGCTCAAGTTCAAGCATCTCGCGTTGCTCGTCGCCCTCGACGACACGCGCAATCTCCACCAGGCCGCCGAGGCCGTCAACGTTGCGCAACCGAGCGCGAGCCGCATGCTCGGCGACATCGAAGAAGCGTTCGGCTTCCTGCTGTTCGAGCGCAACGCGCGCGGCATGACACCCACGCCGCTCGGCGTCGTCACGCTTGCTTACGCGCGGCGCGCGCTCGCCGAATTGACCCGCTTCGCCGAAGACCTCGACGTCAAGCGCCGCGGCGGTCATGGGCAATTGACCGTCGGCGCGATCATGGGCGCCGCGCCCGATCTGCTGGCGATGTCGGTGGCCGCGCTGAAAACCGAAAGCCCATTGCTCAACGTGCGCATTCTCGGCGAAACCAGCGACCAGGTCGTGCAATTGCTGCATCGCCGCGAAGTGGATCTCGCGCTTGGCCGCCTGACCAGTCCGCTGCAGCACAACGACTTCGGTTTCGAACCGCTCGCGCGCGAGACTTTGCTGCTGGTCGTGCGTTCGGTGCATCCGCTCGCGCAGCGCACGCGCATCACATTGTCCGAACTGGTGGACTGGCCATGGGTCGCACAACCCGTCACCAGCCCGGCGCGCGTGCTGTTCGAGGAAGAGCTCGCGCGTGCGGGACTCGCCACGCCGGTCAACCTGACTGAATGCGCGTCGATCTTCGCCACGCTGCAACTGCTCGAGAACTACGATGCGGTCGCAATGCTGCCGGAGTCGGTCGTGCGTGATCATTTGCGCGGCAAGCTGCTGATCGCATTGCCGCTCGAAATCGGCAAAAGTCTTGCCGGATTCGGCATTCTCACGCGCAAGGGGGAAGCGCTCGCCGAACCGGCGCTGCGTTTCATCGATCTGTTGCGCGGATTCTCGCGCACGCTCGCTCGCGACGGCGACGATCTCGCCGCGCTGTCCGCTCCAGACTCGCTGATCGCGCCCGACCCGGTGCATTGAAATCGGCATCGCGCGCAGTATTGGCACGTTCGCACGTTCCGCGCGTTACTGCAGATTGACGAACAAGCCGCCGTCGACCAGCAACGCGGCACCCGTCACATAACGCGCGCGATCCGACGCAAGAAACACGACGCACTCGGCGACATCGTCCGGACGTCCCAGGCGGCCAAGCGGAATGCGCTTTTCGAAGTACGCTTTCTTCGCTTCGTCGGCGAGGTCTTCCGCATTGAGGTCGGTCGCGATGGTGCCCGGCATCACCGAATTGCAGCGAATACCGTACGGCCCCAACGCGACCGCGCACGATTGCATCAGCGAATGCACGCCCGCCTTGGTCGGCGTGTAATGCGTCTGCATGCCTCCGCCCACCAACGCGCTGATCGAACTCGTCGCGACAATCGCGCCACCCGTGCCCTGCTTTTTCATCTGTTGTGCGGCGGCTTGCGTGACGTAAAACGCGCCGTTCAGATTGACCGCCACCGTCGATTCCAGCACCTCCGGCGGCATGTCGAGAAACGCATGGAACGGGCAGATGCCCGCATTGCTCGCGAGCACGTCGACCTTGCCGAATGCTTCGACGGTTTGGCGCACGAGTTGCTGGCCCGTGTCGCGCGCGGCGACGTTACCCTCGAGAGCGATCACGCGCCGCCCCAGCGCCTCTATTTCTTCGACCACCTCCGCGACGGCGGAGCGGCGTCCATAGGATGCGTCGTTATCGCCCCAGTAGTTGATCGCCACGTCCGCGCCTTCGGCGGCGCACGCGACGGCGATTGCGCGACCGATGCCACGCGAGCCGCCGGTGACGATCACGACCTTATCCTTGAGCAGCACGTCATTCTCCTTTGCCTGGTCATCGAAACTGCAAGCGTCGAGGTGCGGCCGACGCTCACTCCGCGCGCATTCAACGCGCCTGAACGTGGTTCAACGTGGATAAGGCCGCACCAACGCGCATTCGGGATTCAATCTCACGCCGAAGCCCGGCGTGTCCGGCACCTTCATCCGGCCATTCACGGGTACCGGCTCGTCGAGCAGAAGCGGCGTGAACATCGGCACGACTTCGTCGGCCTTCGGCGCCATCATCAGGAACTCGGCGAACGGCGAGTTGTGCCGCGTGACGACGAAGTGATAGCTGTACACCGACGAACCGTGCGGCACCACCATCACATTGTGCGCATCAGCGAGCGCGGAAATCTTGATCAACTCGGTGATGCCGCCGCACCAGCCGACATCCGGCTGGATCAGATCGCAGCACTCCATCTCCAGCAGCATGCGGAAACCCCAGCGCGTCGCCTCGTGTTCGCCGGTGGACACCATCATGCCGCGTGGCACGTTGCGGCGCAGTTCGGCGTAACCCCAGTAGTCGTCGGGCGGCAGACATTCCTCGATCCATTTCAGGCCGTATTCGTGCGCGCCTTGCGCGAGCCGCGTCGCGTAGCGCACGTCGAGGCTCATCCAGCAGTCGTACATCAGCCAGAAATCGTCGCCGACGCGGCTGCGCATGTCGGCGAGCTTCTCCAGATTCTGTTTGAGACCGGTTTCACCTTCGGCAGGACCGTGCTGCAAAGGCAGCTTGCCGCCGATGAAACCCATCTCCTTCGCGAGATCGGGTCGCGCGCCGGTCGCGTAGAACACCAGCTCGTCGCGCACCGGTCCGCCCAATAACTGGTACACCGGCTCCTTGCGCACTTTTGCGAGCAGATCCCACAACGCGAGATCGACACCCGAAATCGTATTCAGGACCACACCTTTGCGGCCGTAGTACAGCGTCGAGAAATACATCTGATCCCACATTTTCTCGATGTCGGTAACGAGCTGCCCTTCGAGAAAACGCGCGAGATGCTTTTCGACGATGAACGCACCGATCTCGCCGCCCGTCGTCACCGCGAAGCCGACCGTGCCGTCGCTCGCTTCGATCTCCACGACCAGCGTGCCGAGGACGTTGATCCCGAACGACTGGCGGCTCTCGCGATACTCGGGATAGCGCGCCATCGGCGTGGCGATGTGATCGTCGATCCAGTGTCCGCCGGGCTGATCGTGATAGTCCGCACCGCCGCCGCGAACGATGAAGGCACGCACGTGCCGGATAGTAGGCATGGCCATGAAAGGAGCTCCGTTATGGATGCGTCGAACGTACTGTCGACAATGCGCCTAGCAGGCGCGATGCGGTAAGTTGCGGGAAGGCGTGTTGGGGTGAGCGTGATGGCGGCGCATTACGCCGCCATCACCCGCCTGACGTGAAACGGGCGCGTGGGGGTCCATGTCGTCTCCTTCGCGGAGCGCGCGTGGCGGCTCCGCGTGTCTGTCCCGTTCTGAATGCGGCTGCGGCGCCGACGTTCGGGTGCGCGCTATGAGCGCTCAGTACGTGGCGCGTCCGCCTGACAGGTCGAACACCGAGCCCGTGCTGAACGCGCAATCCTCCGAGGAGAGCCACAGAATCAGCGACGCCGCCTCTTCAGGCAACAGGAAGCGGTTCATCGGAATCTTCGAGAGCATGTAGTCAATGTGCTGTTGCGACATCGAGTCGAAGATTTCGGTTTTGGCCGCGGCCGGCGTGACCGCGTTGACGAGAATGTTTCTGGTTGCCAGCTCTTTGCCGAGCGACTTGGTCAAACCGATCAGCCCGGCTTTCGACGCGCTGTAGTGCGAAGCGTTCGGGTTGCCCTCCTTGCCCGCCACCGACGCAATATTGACGATGCGCCCGTAGCCTTGCTTGAGCATCTGCGGCACCACTGCGCGGCAGGTCAGATAAGGGCCGATCAGATTCACGTCGATCACGCGGCGCCAGACGTCTGGCTCCAGTTCCCACGTCGCACCGTTGCCGCCGGTGATGCCGGCGCAGTTGATCAGCACGTCGATCGCGCCGTGCCCGGCGACGGTCTGCTCGACGGCCTGCGCGACGGCGGCTTCCTGAGTCAGCTCGACCGTGACCGCGCTGACTTTGCCCAGCTCGCTCAGTTCGCGCTGGCTGCGCGCGAGGCGCTCGGCGTCGACGTCCCACAATGCGACCGACGCGCCCGAATTCAGCGCCCGCTGCGCGACCGCGTAGCCGATGCCGCGCGCGCCGCCCGTGATGGCGACAACGCGCCCCTCCAGATCGATTTTATTCATCGCTGTGCTCCTGTCGGCCGCCCCGACGGGCGTGCCTGTAAGTTGTTGTATCGCTGCTGTCCGTGCTGATAGTTCAGCAATATACGAGCGGTGCGATGCGTCAACAATTCGAGTATTGGAGGGGGCGATAACAAAAGTGGATCGGAGGCGACATTGGCGCCTAGGGCACGCGGGTGTGTTGGTTCCTCAGCTTCCAAAGCACAGCGGCTGGTCAATCGGCTACATCGGTTGGCTGGAGATCGGCCACACTCGCCGTTATCAAACTTGGCGGTTCAGTGGCGGTGTCAACCGCGCTATCGACGGATATTCGCGATCGTTGCCTGCATGATCGCAATCACCTTATGCTCGTCCCCCACTCCGCTGAACACCCGGACTTCACCTGTGCACACGGTAAGGGTCTTGCCTGCATTCTGTACCCGTCCGATAGCCAGAAAGCGCTCACCAACAGCTGGCCGCAAGAGATTAATTTTGAACTCGGCTGTCACCACGTCAAAATCAGGCGCTAGCTTCGTCAGCGCTGCATATCCGCATGCGCTGTCTAGAATGCTCGTCGTAGCGCCCGCATGGAGATAGCCGTGCTGCTGAGATAGATGACTGGAAAAAGGCAGGCCGATCTGCACCTCCCCATCTTTAACGAGGAGAAGCTGTGCGCCAAGTGTCAGCATCAACCCCTGCGCGTTGAAGCTGTTTGCAATTCGCGTGTGAAGATCGGCCATTGTCGTCGGTAAAAGGTGGTTCGGTGAATGGCGATACAGCGGCGCTTAAATCGTATCAAGTCCTGCTGAAGGCCCGGCTATTGCAGCATGTCCGCAATCCGCAGATTTGACTGGCACCTCGCGCAATCGGCGGTGGATGTCAGCGTCGCCGAAGCTGCGAAGCTGCCGCAACCACGGGCCGAGCGTCTCAGCAGATTGAAGCTGCCAGCAGCAACTCGCGACAAGCCGCGATCTTACGTGCCCAGTCGTCAATCATCGCAGCGAAGCGCTCGCCTTCGAAATCCTGGAGCGCCTGTTCGCCCGCAGCGTTCAGCGCCGTGAGCTCGTAGCTCACGCATGCTTCGGTGCGCGCCTCGTCGAGTGCGACACAACGCACCTCGACAAGGCTGGTGCGCGAGGCCGGCGTGCAACGCAATAGCGCGATCGGTGTGCCCGACGGTCGAAGTCCACGAGGGTCCAGATGGTCAGTTCATCGCCCTGACCGGTGGTGAACACCATGCCGGACTCCGTGCGGCCGTCGCGGGGGTAGACATAGGTTGGCTTCCAGCCGTCAACCCACAGCTCCTCGCCGGCCGGCGTGAAAAACATGAAGGCTTGGTCGACCACGGCGTCGACCATGATCCGGTGGCTGGCGTGCAATCGGTGCGCCATGGGTGAATCCTCCGTTAGTCATGTGATGAGGCGGCCAAGCTGCCGCCGCCCGAGTCCAACCAGCAGCGCCGGCTGAGCACAGGTTGACGGTGCGTTCCCAACGTTCGTCGAAACGGTCGCGCAACCGGCTCACACCGGTAGCCAGCATCAACCATGAGAGCGCCGAGCCCGCCAGTACACCGGCCACGATCACCCAGGGCGACGCAGACGCCGCGCGTTTGGCCAAACAGGACGGGGCGGGTGTCGGCAAGATCGGATCCGTGTCGGGAATTATCCGGCGGCGTCGAAGGATTGCACAGGGCGAAACGCCAAGCGAAAATCGATTTAATCTCCGATTTTTCAAGGTAAAGGCGCGTCATCACCGAAACACTCCAACTCGACGCCACAGCCTGGGCGCTGTTGATGACGCTGCAGGAAGATGGCCGCGCGCCACTAGACCTTGGCTCTTGCCGCCGGGCTGTCGGTGCCCTGCCACGGTAGAGCGGCTCGAGCGCCTGAAGGACGCCGGCGTGGTGCGGTCGGTGAGCGCCGAACTCGATCCGGTGCACGCCGGCTACCTCGTGCGCGCCATTGTCGGCATCACCGTGCAGCAGTTCGGGAAGAATGCCTTTCTCGACAAGCTGCGCTGCGCGGAACGAAGCCGCGTCCACCTGCAACAGCTGTACTTTTCTCCGGCCGCCGCCCGACGCAAACGCATACGTTCGAACTGGCGCCTTGCGAGATCGCCTGGCGGGACTACATTTAATCAATATCGGTCAAGCTCATATGGCGCGATACGGCGGCGAATCGCGCAACGTGTCTGCCGCGCTGACATGAAAGGAGAGAGCAAATGGCGGAGATAAACAAGGAAGACGTCGTTGCAGTGCTCAACCGGATTCTCGAATCCGAGTTGGCCGGCGTCGTTCGGTATACGCACTACTCGTTTCTTGTTTTCGGCTTCGGGCGCATCCCGATCAGATCCTGGCTGCGCGAGCAGGCCGACGAATCGCTATTGCACGCCCAGCAGGTCGGAGAGTGGATCACCACACTGGGAGCCTATCCGTCGCTTGCGATCGGTCCCCTTCTCGACTCGCATACATTCGATATCGCGTCGATCCTCCGCGAATCGCTGCAAGCCGAGAACGTGGCGCTCGCGCTCTATCGCGAACTGCTCGCGCTCGTCGAGGACCGTTCCGTTGCGCTCGAGGAGTTCGCCCGTCAGATGATTCATGTCGAGGAGATGCACGCGGGCGAAGTCGACAAAATGCTGCGCCGCCCCGGAGAAATGACGACGTCGGCTGAACGGCTGGCGAGCCCACCCTGATCAACCCGTGGAGAGCGGCGAAACTCGACCGGTCGGAACTGGAGTTCTCGTGCCCGTCACGCACGTGCAGATCAACGAGCGATGCGCCGGCTTCGTACGCTTCGTGCGTGCTTGCATTCAATCTGCTCGGAGATCGTGATCGGCACAGCCGGGTTGTCCGTCTTGCGCGGAACTGAGCCAATGAGGGCAACGGAGATGACACACGGTTCGCTCATGGCCGGCGCTCCAGTTCAAGATTTACGTCCCATCCATGTGGCGAGCGATCGTGGCCGTGCACCACGTGTTCCGGGTCTAGTTCAAATGCGTGCCATACCCGGCAGGCTCAGCGACGTGTCGCCGAACACGACGAGTTTCTACCTTCATACGGAACATCGTTCAGCGGTGCAACACCACCAGATAACCCGGAAAGACTGCGCCCTGCGGAAGCAGCTCAGTTCTGGATGTTCTCCTCGCAATCTTCCCAGTACCTCAGCGGGTCGCGATGTTGTGGATAGCGCAAGTCGAGCCACGCTGACAGTCTGGTCCAATCTGGATGGTTGGTACCGGTTTGAGCAGACCAGGTCGACGACCTCTCAAGAATCTGACCGTTCCCGCGATCACGGACAAGCAAGCTGCCCAGTCCGCTTGAACTGTTCGCTTGCGACTCAACCAGATACCGTGGCAGGATCCTGAGTTCAGCATCCTTGGCCCATCCGTATAAGGCGCGGACCATGCCGGACGGATCCCGCAACTCTATCGGGCCGTTTTCCGGGCGGACGGCAGTCCATCCTTCCGGAAACTCGGCGACAACCTCGTTTTTACCCTCCCTCACCCACTTCACGCGCCATGCCCGCGCGATCGCCTCGCGCATGCGAGATACCGACTCGTAGCCATGCGGCAACTCGATCGCCATCGGAAGCGTAATGAGGTTGTCCTTCCAGAGTTTGGTTTCGTCATCGACGCGCTCGACCGCGTCGAATGCCCCTGCTTCGAACGGGTTCTCGGGCCGGCTCGATACTCTCGCCTTCGCGTCGGGCAGCCCCTCGAAAAGACGCTCGGCGTCATGACGGGTAAGTTTCGTCTTTCCTTTCATCATTGGTCTCTCTGCGGCAAAGGTGTCTCGCTAACGCCTGCCCTAATGATCGAAGTCGACCGCGGTTTCCTCTCACGCGCGGCTATGGCACGGTTTATGCCGCTGTTCCTGCTTCGGCATTTCGGATGGATCGATCCAAGCCAGGGACTGGAGCGTGTGCGGATGAAGATGAGGTCCATGAAGGCAATTTTGAAGCCATTGCGAAGCTGAATGGGCAACTCTGGTGTGCAGATAAGTTTGTTGTGCGAGCAATTTGCCGACGCGAAACTGACACCGGTTTGTGTTGTTGCGAAGAGCGAAATGGACTCAAAAACTATGCCGTACGCCCGCCATCACGCCAAGCTGACCGATACCCGGCGCGGGCGTCGTACCTCCGCCTCCCGGTCGACCGGTCGCATCCGTTGGAAGGTGGGACATGCGCGGAACCGTAATGCGCGTTCCGCGATGTTTTGGGTGTTCCACCTCGTCCAACAAAGTAATTGCATAGTCTTCCTGAGAAATTCTACTCGCACCTTCTGGATCGACCAGCAGGTTCTCCGCACCAGTTTGATATTTACCCGTTCGTCGATCCATCGCGCAAGAAGCGTATATGCCACACAGGACAGCTGCGCGATCAACTTCGGGCCGTCTCGTCATGCGCAATGACTGAGACGACGCATACCTTTCCGTCGCTATACGCACTTGTCGCGCATAGTCAATTGGCGATGCGGATCGAGCAAGGCTTGCGGACGGTATGCAGAAGCGCCACGGGCAAGTTGAGCGAACGGGGCTCTATGCCCTCGCTCGCCCGCCTTACATTGGTGCAGTGGCGCCGAATGCCGGCCGGCCTGATGCCCTCGACGGAATACAGCTACAGAACATCGACCGTCGCAAAAGCGCCGCCTCTGCTGATGCAGCGTCAGGTCCCAACCGGACGGATTGACAGTGCGTTTCTTACCGAGACCACGCCCGGAACACCCTTGGCCACCTCGGTTGCCCGGTCGCTTTGCGCTTGAAGAGGTACGCTGCCTTGCAACGTGACGGCACCGTCGCGAGCGCGGATCGTGACGTTGGACATCGCGATTCCTCTATCCTTCACCAATGCCGAACGAACCTGGCGCTGTAGCGCCCGGTTCGCCGCTTTCATCGATTTGTAATGCTGCCGTGCGCCGGCCGTTGTACTTGCGGGGGTCGCAGGGGCGGCCTCGCTCGACTGCGCGTAGGCATGGACCGAACTCACGATGAGAAGTGCTGCGCCTGCGGTCTTGATTGTGCGAATTGCGTTCATGCATTTTCTCCTGCTGTCGAAATTGTCAACGGTCCAAAATAGGGAACGCTGCACCGTTAAGGTTGTCAAGCCAACTCTGGATAGAACGATATTGCGACACTGCGTGGAGCGATATGCAGACGCAAGCAACCGAAACCACTGAAGGAAGTCTGATGCGTCCGATAGCAACAATACCTCAACTCGTGGCAAAGTGAAAAAAAGAGGCTTTGATGCAACGTTGTGCGAGTAATTATGCAGGCGTGATAATCGGCAAGGTGCAATTGCAGCAGCAAGAGACCGACCCGTGAAATTAAATCGCTGCCCAGCCAGCATTCGTCCCGGCAAAGCTGGACTCACACATCCTGCGATTCAACTTCTCCATCTGGTCGACGTTTCGTCCGCCATCACGGGAATACCCGCAATGACCGTGCAAAACGGTTCACCTACCATCAGGTGCTTGGTACGTGCGTGAAGCGTCACTCATACCGGCCTGCGATCCAACGATCCGGAGCTGCTTCCTGACAGGCGTCGCTGTCGACATTGCCTCGCTGGTTGCCATTACGCGGCAACGGCCAGCATCGACCGACGACAGCGAGGAGAGGCACAAGCACATCCATATTGAGCCCGAGCCTCTTCGTCCTCGGCATCGTCGATAGCCAGCAGATAGTCGATGAACAGTTCCTCGCCGGAGTCGACCGGCCGGAGCGTGTAGATGAAGATGCGACCGTCATCCTCGATGGTCTCGCAATTCGGCGTACAGGCGTGGTTCAGCCAGCGAGCGCTGTTGCCGCCTCGGCTGCCATCGATGACGCGCCCGTCCGACAGACCAAACAGAAAGGTGTGGCCCGCGATGCCTTCGCGTCGGTGCCGGCGGAGCGCGTCCCGCCAGGCTGTGATTTCGCCCTTGTACTCGAGCACGCGCTCGCCTGCTGCGAGCGGGCGCATTGCAAACACACCCTTGCCGTGCACCGGCGATTTCCGGACGATGACTCGCCGCATGATGTTTCCCTCCTTGGCCTATGCGTCAGTGTAGAGCCGGACAATTTTCCGCAGTTGTGAATAATTCCCGCGACGTTTTTCAGCCTGGGACCACCGCTCGCGTTTGTTGGTCGCGAGGTTTTTCATCTGTGGCATCAGGCGGGGGGCCTCAGCCAGTTACCGACCCAGGAACGTGGGCAGTCAGATTCGCTGCGGCTCAGCTTCCGGATTGCGGCGACTGCCGGGCGGACTGCCATTGGCTGAGGCGAAAGCCCCGAAACACGAAAACTGATTTGCGCCAACGGGGCTACCGCGGTCGCGGCTCGAAAAGTAAATTTCAGCCACCGTTTCGTGACATAGGCAAAACGGTGAAACGAAGCAATACCCTTTCCAAGGAGCACACCACATGCTAGATCGTACTGATGCGGCCACCCTGACGAACGACGCAGATGTCACAGCCGACGCGCAATACTTTGAATACACAAAAGCCGCGAATCCGATTGGCGCAAAACTCATTTCGCGCGTCCCGTTCAAGACATTCCCGGCCGAACTCTACGCCGACGGTCCGACGCGCGTTATCCCGCTGGACCTCTCAGGCGAGTTGGACTGCCCTGCCCCTGCGACGGGCCCCGGCCTTGTTGCAAACTTTGTGCGCATCGTCGCGGGTGAGTCCCTCCGTCTCGCTCCCTTGGCAAGCTCGCAGATCTTCTATGTCATCCGCGGGTCGGGAACGGCTGTACAGGGCGATCACGAAATTCCGTTTACAAAAGCTGCCTTTTTCTCCTTGCCCGGTGGTCTTCACTCCGTCATCACCGCCGACGAGGATGTGGCAATGTACTACGTGAATGACGCACCCCTATTGACCTATCTGGGCGTGGACTCCGTTTCTCCCCGATTCAAGCCGACTTTGTATCCGGCAGACCGAGCCGAAGCGGAGCTTCAGAAAATTGCCAACGAAACGAATGCGGGTCTTCGCAGCCGTATCTCCGTATTGCTCGGCAACGTTAATTTTCCCCAGACCCGAACCGTGACGCACGTCCTGTGGGCCATGTTCGGTCTGCTGCCCCGGCATTCGATTCAGAAGCCGCATCGCCATCAGTCAATCGCGCTCGATTTCATCGTCGACTGTCCGAAGGGGTGCTACACGCTCGTCGGCACAGAGCTGGATGAGGAAGGCAATATCGCCGATGCAACGCGCGTTGACTGGACGCCGGGCCTGGCGTTCGTCACGCCACCCGGTTATTGGCACGCTCACTTTAACGAATCGGCCGAAGACGCAAGACTGATTCCGATCCAGGATGCGGGCCTGCAAACCTACCTTCGTGCGCTGGATATCCGCTTCGCGAAGTAAGACGGCTCACTCTTTCTGCAACTTGTTGTAGCTGGTCATCGAGGCCTGCCCGAGCTCTTAAGCTGCGGCAGGCCTTGTCGCATGGGAGGAATTAAGAGGAGAATTCAGGCGAACCTTGGTCATCGGACGGGACACCAACTATCACTGGGCGCTATGCCCTCATCGTAATATCGTCTGGATGCAGTCCAGGTGACGCTTGCACGCGCCCCCTTACCTCGGATTTATACAATGGATTATTTCGCAGCGGTTCGGACATTCGTTCGTGCAGCAGAGTTGGGCAGTCTCACCCGAGCCGCCCAGGAACTATCCATCAAGACCTCGACCGTGTCGCGACACCTTAGCGAACTCGAGGCAGATCTTCGAATTGCGTTGTTCAACAGGTCAACGAGAGGTTTGTCGCTAACCGAGGGCGGCAAAGTTTTCTACGCCAGAGTTTCAGACGTATTGGCGCAATTGAACGACGCGAGAGAGGCGACTTCTTCACTTAACCTGAGCCCGTCAGGCGTGTTGCGAGTGACGATGCCCGTGTCATTCGGCCGCAAACATATCATGCCTTACCTCGGCGAATTTATGGACCGGTTTCGCAATATCGACGTGGATGCGACATTCACTGACGATGTCGTCAATCTTATCGAGTCCCAGATCGATCTGGGGATTCGGATAGGCGAACTGCGAGACTCGTCATTAATGGCTCGACGCCTCGCTGCGCACAGCCATGTAGCGTGTGCCGCGCCCGCATACATTAATGCCCGCGGGATGCCGACTACGCCGGCCGCATTGAATGCTCACGCGTGCCTGTTGTTCTCGCGGTCCTTGGGTAATTCCTGGTATAGCAGGCCGCTCGGTGAGCCATCCGCGAAATGGGAAAAAACTGCGGTAACAGGACGGCTTACGCTGAGCGATATCGACGCGTTGATGTCAGCAGCCGAAAGCGGTCTTGGCGTCGCTGCTTTACCCACATGGCTCGCAGATGAGGCGCTTGGCGACGGCCGCCTGATCCATGTCTGCCCCGCCTGGGATATTCAGCCCACAACGCAAGAAGCATCTATATGGGCGGTCTACCCAAGAAAGAAGACTGTTTCCTCGAAAGTCCGGTCGTTCATTGACTTCTTTGCCGAGAAGTTCGGCGACGCACCGTACTGGGAACGTCCGGCCGCCGCATACCTTAAACCAGAAAAGACCTAGACGCCGTGCGAAAGCAGTGCCTTTTCAGGCTGAAACTCGAAGGTCACTATCTCCGCCGCACGTAACTTGCCAAGGTAATGACGATCAGCGCACCTCGGCCGCCCATGCTTCGGCGTCGGCGCCGGCCGGGATACGCATCGGCGATGACGGGTCGGTCGCCGCGCGCCACACGGCTTCGGCGACGTCCTCTGCATGGGTGATCGGAGAAGACGTATCTCCCAGCTGTTCGAGGATCGTCTTGGCGAGATCGGCGTAGGCCTCGTGGTCAAAGCCGTGTATGTGAGCGCGCGCGTTATCGCCGAAGCGGGTGTCAGGCGCGCGGCCCGGCAGCACCAGGTGCGACCGCACGCCGAACGGCTCGAGTTCCAGCGCCATCGACTCGGTGAAGGCATTCACCGCCATCTTGCTCGCTCGGTACGCGGCGAGCAGCGGCAGTGCCTTCAACGTCACGCTCGACGTCACGTTCACGACGACGCCAGCCTTGCGCTGCCGGAACTGCGGCAGCACCGCTTGCGTCAAGGCGATCGTGCCGAAGCAGTTGGTCTCGAAGAGCTCGCGCACCGTCGCAAGCGGGACGAGTTCGGCCGGGGATGCCGCGCCGAAGCCCGCGTTGTTCACGAGGACGTCGATCGGGCCGGCAAGCTCGACCGCCTCGCGAATGCTCTGCGGATTCGTGACGTCGAGCGCCAGCACGCGCAGGCGTTCCGACGGCGGCAGTATGTCGGCGCGCGGCGTGCGCATCGTGGCGACGACCTGCCAGTCGCGGGCTAGAAAGTAGCGGGCGATCTCGAGGCCGAAACCGGAAGAGCAGCCGCTGATCAGGACGGTTTGCATGGGCATTCCTGTGAGGTGTTTGTGGGAGCCCCTACGATAGGTCTCTGAGACCGTACTTGCTACAATCAATGATCCGAATTTCATTTGCAGGAGTCCGGCGATGATCGATCCGTTGGCCGAAGTGGTGACGCTGCTTCAGCCGGGTGCCCGGTTCTCGAAACTCGTCCACGGCGCGAGCCCCTGGCGCACCGGTCGCTCGAATGCCGGCCAGCCGTTCTATTGCGTGCTCCTCGAAGGCGGGTGCCTCATCGCCATCGACGGACACGATCCCATCGAACTCCAGTCGGGTGACTTCGTCCTGATTCCCGCGGCATATGGCGTCTCGATGTCCAGCCTCGAGCCGCCGCCGGGACTGGACACGCCGGCGCCCGTCGCGTTGTGCAACGGTGAATTCAGAATCGGCCCCCTGGGCAATCCGATCGACGCGCGCATGATGGCGGGCCATTGCAGCTTCGGTTCGCCGGATGCGCCCCTGCTGGTCTCGCTGCTGCCGCAACTCGTGCATGTCCGCGGCGAACAGCGGCTGGCCACGCTCGTGCAACTCGTGCGAGAGGAGTCACACGAGCAGCGGCCCGCGCGCGAAGTCGTGCTCTCGCGGTTGCTGGAAGTGCTGCTCATCGAGGCGCTGCGTTCCACGGCAGGAGGAACGAACGCGTTACCGGGTCTCGTCAGCGGGCTCGCCGACGGCCGCCTCGCGGCCGCGATTCGCGAGATGCACGCGCGCCCGGCGCACGCGTGGACGGTCGCCGAGCTCGCTAAGGAAGCCGCGCTGTCGCGCTCGACCTTCTTCGAGCGCTTCAGCCGTGCGGTCGGCGTCGCGCCGATGGAATATCTGCTCACCTGGCGCATGGCGCTCGCGAAGGATCTGCTGCGCCGTAGCGAAGGCCGGATCGCGGAGATCGCGGAGCGCGTCGGCTATAGCTCTGCCAGCACCTTCAGCGTCGCCTTCACCCGACACGTTGGCCGGCCACCGACGCGGTACGCGCGTGAGGAGCAGGCGGCCGCGAACAAGGCGTAGCACGGCGCAAGCAGGCGCTTCCTGGATGTGGACGCGCGTGCCCGGCTCAATCGTGTTCCGCACGTGCGTACTGCGCGATGCATCGAGGGACTGAAACGGCTCGCGCAAGAGCGGGGCCCCGCGTCGGTCTGCGGTCTGACCCGAGGAGTCGATGCCTGGAGGCAACTGAAGCACTCTGCCTTCCGTTCTCCTGAATATGGAACGAAAACAATAAGTCAATATTGGTACTACGAGCAGGCGCGGCCTTAATGCTGGCCGGCGTTCAACAGCATCCAGATCTGCTGCGTCGGCGGCCCGGCAAGTATTCGCGCAAACACCGCGCGGCATCGCATGCAGGTGTAGTGCTCCTCCTTTCGTGTATCCGATACCGCGCCTACGCTATCGAACCTGAGATCTTCGTGCGGGGGACTCGCGGCCGGCTCCCCGTAGAGATCGGAGCACGGTCTGCAAGGTTGAATCCACAGGTCCATTTGTGTTTTGCCAATGAATGAGCACTGCCCGCGTGGAGTTGCACCGACAGTTGCACGGACACATACGAACGAACTCCGCGTGCTCCTATGAAGGGGCTTCCGCGCGAGCTTTCACGTCTTGCGCGTCAACGGAGCACCGGCCGCATCCACACGAAGGGCAAGTCTCGCCTACTCGTCCGATTCGATGAAAAGCATCGAAACATACAGGACGGTCGACACGATGATGATGCCCACGCCGACCAGCACCTTCGTCCGGTCGAAGTAAAGACCGCCCTTGATCACCACGCCGATTCCCACGACCGCCGCCAACGTGCCGAACGCGGCGAGCCCGAGATGCACCTTGCTGCGGATGAGTTTTCTGCGAGCCGATGCGTCGGTGGACTTCACTGGTTTCTGTTCCATTCCATGCTCCTTCGCACGCGACGGCCGGAGCGCGTCGACGATCGTTGCTGGGCACGGCGTCGAACTTCGGGCGCAGCGCGATTCGAATCGCAATCGCACTGCCGCGGACGTCGTACGCGATGTGACGCGTCACTCGCGCCATGCGCTCGTCATTTGAGTTCGGCGCCGTCGCGCGACACTGAGGCCGCGATAGCGGCGACGAATACCGCCCGCACCGAATCGCCCACCTTGACGCCGGCCAATGAAACGTCCGGCGCCACGTCGAGCGTTTCGGTGCGCGTCGGCCCGCGCAGCGTGACCGAGTGACGCTTGCGGTCGATTTTCTGCACGGTCGCGACCACCTCGACACGACGCGCCGACGTCACGACGCCACCCGACGCGGGCTGTGCAAGCTGGGTATCGATACGCTGACGGATGCCGCTCGTCGCGACCTTGTCAACGCCGATCAGAACGGCCTTCTTGTAGGCAATGTCGACGATGTCGCCCACGTGCAGCTTTTTCACGTCTGCCAGTTCCGGATTCACGTCGACGATCTCGACGTTGCCACGCGGACCACGCAACGCGACGCTGTTCGACTCCGCATCGATTGCGACGACACGCGCCTGCACGTGAACCAGCGCCGCCGCGCCGACCGCCTGTGGCACTGAAGCCGGCTCCTGTGCCATGGCCGGGTAAGCCGTTGCGAGCAGTAACGCCAGCACGACCGGAATAGCCTTCACGCGACCCAACTTCGACTTCGGTGTCTTGCAAGCCATGGATTAATCCTTTTTGAGTGTGTCGTTGGTACAAGTCAGTCACACAAGCCATTCCATTGACCGTCCCTGCGCTGTCTCCGACAGGCCGCGCAGAATGATCGTACACGCGAGCCCGCTCCGCCGCCATGATCAGCCGTTGCTGTTTCTGCGCGGCGGAGTGGCGTTCTGGCGTGGCGGCACGGATCGGCGCCGTGGTCGATCCATGGCGCATTGCAGATGCATTGGGTTGGCAGACGTGCGGATATGGCTGGCTCATCCCGCTGGCGCACATCAGATGCGCAGGGAATGAGTTCGCATGCGTGGTATTGCGCCACGACTTCGCGCGAAGGTTGAACATGCGCCGCCGGGCGGCCGATCGGTCGGACGCCTCGCGCCAGAGGAACGGCGGCGGCGCGCTCACCCATGCCGATCGGAGCGCGCTTCAGCGTGAGCTATCCACCGCGTGCGCACACGTCACAGTTCGCGACCGACCAGGCGGAAGATCGGCGTCCTGAATGCCGAAGCGAACCGCAGCAGGCAAATAATCGCATCGACTTTTTTTCATTCACTCGCCTGCACCGGCTTCTTTTCCACACAGGCATCCACATCGACGCTTTCCGTGCGCGTGCCAGCGGCCTTGCTCGCCAGTTGCAAATACGCTGCGGCAAGGCGTCGAAGCTCGTCCTCGGATGCGGCCTCGATGCCGATTAGCTGATTGTTCGCGGCGCGATGCGAGGCGAGCAGTTCGTTCAGCTTCAGATGTACGGCCACGCTGTCCTTGTTCTGACCTTGCTGGATCAGAAAGACCATCAGAAACGTGATGATGGTCGTGCCCGTATTGATGACCAGTTGCCAAGCATCGGAGAAGTGAAACAGCGGTCCGGTGATGGCCCAGCCGAGCACCGTAATTGCCGCGACGCCGAAAGCGACCGGCGAACCCGCGAGCCGCATCACCGCACTGGCAAAGGCGTCGAACGCCCGGGTGACGGGGTGCGTCGGCGCGGGAACCGTACGCGATGCGTCCGGCGCGGTGCCAGGACTGTCCGCAGATGAGCTAGGTGCGGCTTCTCGCATGGCTGCCTCCGTTGGCTGCGAATCGTGTTATCCCATTACCGCTGACAGCACGTCCACAGCACGTTGCATGCCTATTGCGCCTCGCTCACCGACACGACGCAGCGCGTGCGCCCCGCAGAAGCGCTAGTCCATGCACGCCGGACAGGCGATCGCCTTGGCCGCCACGCGCTGCTCGATGCTGCCGAAGCTCGCCAGCGCGGCAAGTCCCAGCAATGCGAGGCCGGCGCCGAACAGAAAGTCGGCCGGAATGCCGACATGGTCCACCACCACGCCACCCACCAGCGAGCCCAAGGCAATCGCAACCTGGATGATGCTCACGAACAGCGCCGACCCCGCTTCCGGCGAATCCGGCGTCGCGCGCTGAACCCAGATGCTGAAGCACAGCGGCAACGCGCCGAACGACACACCCCACGCGAGCACGAACGCCACCACGCCAAGCGACGAATGCTGCAGGAGCGGCAGCGAGACCAGCGCGAACATCAACAGCGAGATCATCGCGCCGACCGACGTTTTGAGGTTGCGCGTCACCGTCGACGAAACGGCGAAGTTAGAGAAGAAACCGATGATGCCGAAGCCGAGCAGCAGCCACGTGATGGTCGACATCGACAGATTCGCGTTGCGCAGCAGGAACGGCGTGACGTACGTGTACGACGAGAAATGCGCACCAAACACGAGTGCCACCATCAGCATGCTGCGGCGCGGATGCGGCCGGCGCAACACATCGACCAGATCGCGCAGACGCAACGCGGTGGACGACGGCAGCGACGGCACGAAGAAGAACTGCGCGACGAGCGCAAACGCAACCAACACGCCAGTGGCGAGGAACGACGCGCGCCACGAAGCAAAGCTCGCGATGAACGTGCCGAGCGGCACGCCGATCACGGTCGCACAGGTGACGCCGGTCAATATCGTCGCCATGGCGCGCGGCGCATCCTTGGGCTGCACGAGACGCCCGGACGCCGCCGTGGCGAGCGTCCAGAATCCGCCCAACGACGCGCCAAGCAGCGCGCGTCCGAGCAGCATGAACAGAAAACTGGGTGCAAAAGCCGAAATCAGGTTCGACGCCAGCAGCAACGCGGTCAGCAAAAGAAAGACGCGCCGCCGATCCATGCGGCCCGCGACCAACATCAAGCCCGGCGCCGATATCGCGGCGATCACGCCGGGCACCGTCACCATCAGGCCGGCCGTGCCGGGCGACACGCCCAGATCCGCCGCGACGCGCGGGAGCACGCCGACGGGCAGAAACTCCGTCGTCACGAAGGCGAAAGCACCGACGGCGACGGCGCCGACCGCCAGCCACGAACGCAGCGACGACGAGACGCCGTCGTCCGTCACGGCGCTTTGCGCCGACAGATTATCTTCGATCAACATAGTATTGTTCGCGAGTTATTCAACAACGGGTGAGATTGGAGCGGCTGCACCGCACTAATCGACTCACGCACGGCGAATCACAAGTGAAAAAGCAGGCCTAGTAGCCTGCTCACGATTGCCGTTGGGGAAAGACAGTGGGTGAAACCCGAATGGACGACACCTTAACATCGTCTTTAATCGCTCGCTGACCACTCCGGAAAATTGCAGACGGTCGTGGGGGTATTTAGCAGATCACGCTAATTTTTCCGAGGCAGCCGCGGCGGCGCAGGCATAGCGTTTGCTGAAGCCCGTCGGCATTCAACGCAAATTCATCCGCTTACCAGAAAAAGGATCTCGCCCATGCTCACCACCCGCCCCTGCACCGCCACCTGCGTGCTCGACGGCATGCCCGTCACGTTGACCTTCTATCCGGACAATGGCGTGCTGCGCATTGCCGATCCGTCCGGCTCCTGTGTGAGGGAGATGCGCTGGCACGGGTCATGGCGCGCGCTGCTGGATGAATTCCGCAGCTACAACGAGCGCAGCGAACTGCAAGCACGAGGTGTCGCCGGGATGATGGACCGTATTGACCGGCACGCTGGGCAGTCGCTGCAGAACATGGCACTGGCGTGAAAACCACCCGCGGGACGCGGCGTCTTCCTCCTGACGCCGCATGCCCCTCGTGGACCGGTCATTGACCGAAATAGATCTTGCATTGAGGCCCGGAGCCGCAGGGCCGGCCATGCCGCCCGCCGGTTTCCGACTGCCCCGCGGCCACGCCGCCGTACGACACGTTCTGCGCTCCTTGCGCGCCCGTCTGCGTACCGTGCCAGGTTTCGCCGAGCGACATATCGGTCGTCGCCTGCGCCGATTCGTTCGCGTTCTGTTGCATCTGCGCTTTGCCGGAGATTGCAGTGTCCGGGTGGCCCTGCGGCCCCATCGCGTTGGCCGTTCTGGGCGCGAGAAGCAGAACGGCGCTTGCGGCTACCACCAATAAACGTACTTTCATGTCCAACTCCTCGAATCCGGCGCGGCAGTTCTCGTCCTCCTGAAGAGTGATCCGCGAAATCCAACTTGCCCAGTCGGGCTGAGCAACAGGCCGGTGCCGACGCGCAACCGATGCGCCGGCGACCGAACTAAACGAGTAAATAATTGCCACACTTGGAACCGATGTCGGACGCGTACTGGCGAATCGCCGGAACCGGTCGCCACAAGCTGGCAGCGCGAATCGGTGTTGCGCTATTTGGTTATAGCTCGCCCATGCGGGAATTCAAACCGGGCAGCGGGTGCCGGAAATGGCCGATACCGTTCGATAAACCGCATTCGCAGATAAAATCACCGGGAGCGGCGCGTGCTTTGGCCGCTCAGTGCGTTATGATGCTGTTATAACGTAAAAAAGCGGCGCGCACGAAGCACCACCGAGAGACGGAGCGTGGACCTGAAGTCGGCCATTTGCAATCAGTGCATTGTCACCACAGTTCTTCCATTTGCGGCCCCGAGGCTTATCGAGCCCTGTCCGCCGCGCGGCGAAGCGCTGGAATATTCACTGGTCAGCACGGCGGTTTATAGGCACCCGCATCCGACATAAGCTGTATTGCGATTTATGGAGCAACGTTTTTAACGCAGCTCATGGAATTCCTTCGATCGATCACCCACCGCGGGTCGGCCCCTTTAAAGAGGGATCGACGCATCGCGACTTTCCCTTGCAATCTGTAACTGACAGAACGCTGGACGTTTTAGAAGGACGAATATCTTATGGACGAAAGAAAGCGAGATAGCATGATTGCGTATCTCCGCCATCGCATGGAAGAGTTTGGCATCAAACCAGAAGACCTTGCTGCTGTGCTGGCCTCCGAGCCGTCGGTGCAAAAAACCGAGCGCTACCGCAGCGCGACCGGCGACAGCTGGGATGGCCAGGGTGACATGCCCCAATGGCTGAAACAGGCAATCAGCGCAGGTCAATCAATCGACCACTTCGAATTGACGGCCAAACCGGCCACGGCTCCGCAGCCGAAGAAACACGTGGACTGGAAGAACGATCCGTTCGCCGGAAGTCCGCTTGCGCGCTCCAATAGCCGCTAAGTCACAGTCAAGCCGTAAAACTGTCGAGCCGCTTACGCAAAACGTACCCCCGCTTTCTCCGTGGGTCATCACTCGTTTTGGCATACAGGCATGCCCGCCGACGCGCGCGCGAAGCCCCCTTGCGCCCTGCCGAACTACATCCAGACACTCGTGCCCGCCGTATATCCGCTGACAGCAGCGCAATCGCGCGTTGCCGCCCGGGACCGGTCATGCGCGTCATGAGCGGGCACGCGGTCAGCTCGCAGCTCGCAGCGCGCTGACGCCTGAGGAGCTCGCAAGGAGAAATGTCATGCGACTGCTGATGCTTGAAATCACACTGGGCTGCCTGGCGGCTCTGTCGATGGCGAGCGGCGCGGTCTTCGCAAGGCGGCGGCAACGGCCAGGTGGCAGCGGCGGCGGCAATGCACATAGCGCCGCGACGGCGGGCATGACGCATTGGGGCGACCCCGCGCCGAGTCCGCTCGACGCGATGCCGGGCGGCGATATGAAAAAAATGGAATCGATGGATGGGCGAAGTGCAGCCGATACCGGCCAATGACTCAGTGAAGGCCACGAAAACTGGGCAATGAGGCAGGCGACGCCGGTCGATGAAATGGCCCGAGGTTTCGCTCAGGCGTCGCTCATGCGTTGCACGTGGTGGTCTGATGCGGCGACAGGATTGTTCCGGCATTCAATTCATCGCCAGCCGAAGCGGGCGTGACGCGGCGATCCACGCAGGGTCCGCCGCTCGCGTCCGAGGTCTGCTCAGCGCTTGCGCTCGCGGCGGCACCGGTACGGGCCTCAGCATCCCGCGCCGGCGCGACCGCATATTGCGGCCATTCGATAAACGCGCTGACCTGCCGCACGATCTGCCAGAACATCTTGTCGAACAGTCGCACGCGTTCGTCATCCGGCACACCGTGGGCGAGCGGATCGGCGAAGGTCCAGGCGAGCAACGAAGGCGCGCCCGGAAACGCAGGTGCGTGGTGTTCGTCGACGGATTCGTCGAGCGCAATGACGAGGTCCATGCGCGGCGCCCATTCGCCGGTGAATTCCAGCCAGCTTTTCGGGCTGAGCACGTCGCGCCCCGAAATGCCTGGCCGCAGTTGCGCGAGCGCCAACGGATGAACCCGCGCGGCCGGCTCCGGCCCCGCGCTGAATGCGTCGAACCGGTGTCCGGCCAGTTCACGCAGCAAAGCTTCGGCAATGATGCTGCGTATTGAATTATCGCGGCAGAGAAACAGCACTTTGTATTTTCTGGTCACGCTCACCCCGTACCCATGTTTTATTTTTGCTTCTGGGCGCCATTGTGCCGGCCCAGTCTTGCGCTCCCGTGACACTACGATGTCTTAAATACTTGCGCCACGGGAATTTTTACCAGGGGTTTCGACTCACGGGCACTGAACGCTCGATCGCGTTCGCCGCGAAGTGTACCAGCGCGGGCAGTTCGGCTTACATCAGGCTGTCGGTCGCATGTGCGGCGGGCACGGCGACGCACTGCTGCAGGCCGCGTCGGGCCACTGCTTGGCGCCTTCAACCTGCGCTCCCGCTGTCGCGCTGCCGCGGCATGGGCCGAACCGCCGCATCGCTGCCGGTGGCCGGCGCTTGAGGAACTTCGTCGAGCGACACCGCAGGCGCCGCGCCGTCGGGGATAAACGCCGCGATCGCCACTACCACTATAAAAGTAAACATGGCCGTCGTGTCTCCGGGATGGACTGCGGGAGTCGAACGAAGCGGGGATTTTCGCGGGAAAGGACGAGGGATCGCAGATCATGCGGCGCGGCGCGCGGATGAACATATCGCGCGCGCGTATGCGAACCGCACGCCGATGCATCAACGTCCGCGCGTCGGACAGCGAGGCCGCGCGGCGCTTCACGCCGTGGCTCGTCACGAACGTGTCATTGATTCTCGAAGCGCGACGTCGACCGCCAAAGGCCGCTCTCTCTATCAAGTCGGTCCACGTCTATGGTCTGGCGGCCAATGCGTCATGCGCCATTCATCACACGGCGGCGGTTTCGGCGACCTTGCGCTGCGGCTCGCCGGGCTGATCGTCGCTCGACTCCGCGCGGCTCAGAAACGCGAACGACGCAAATGCCGACAGCAGCGTGATTACGATCAGCACATGCACCAAACGCGTGAATGCCTGCGTGTAGCTCTGCGTCAGATCATGCCGGCTGATTTGCGGCAGGCTCGCGGCGGCTTGCGCAAGATCGCCGGTCGTCAGACGCTGCGCCGCTTCGGCGATCTGCGCCGCCGTCGCCGTCACCACCGCCTGCCCGGCCTGCGTGGTCTGCGCAACGCTATGCGCAAGGCTCGTCTGCGCGAGGCCGGCGAGGATCGCCGTGACGATTGCAAGCGCAATGCCCTCGCCCGCCACGCGAGTCGTGCTGAAAATGCCCGAGGCCATGCCGGCCCGCTCCTTCGGCACGACGCTCACCGACAACCCGTCCATCAAGCCCCAAGGCATGCCCGCACCCACGCCGATGACGAACATCGGCGCGATCACCGAGGTCCGCGACGCGCTCATGTCGACCCGGCTCAGCCAGTAAAGACCCAGCGCCGCAACCAGAAAACCGATCCCCGACAACACGCCTGCCGGCATCCAGCGCGTCAGCGAAGCAGCCAACAGCGGCACGACGAGCATCGGCGCCGACAACGCGATCATCAGCAGGCCGGCCTGCAGTTCACCGAGACCTTCGGCGCCGATGAAGCGCAGCGGCAGCATCACGATGAGCACGATGTAGCAGTAGCAGGTGCCGACCGGCAGCATCTGCACGCCGACAAAGCGCGGATAGCGGAACAGGCTCAGCGTGAGCATCGGCCGAGCGACGCGCGTTTCGATCGCCACGAACACCACCAGCAGCAGCGCCGACACGGCCAGCATGCCGGCCACCGTCGGGCTCGACCAGCCCTCCTGCGGCGCCCGGATCACCGCGAACGTGAACAGCGCGAGCATGCCGGTAAAGCTGATCGTGCCCGGCCAGTCGAGGCCGCTGGCGGCCGGATCGCGCGTCTCACGCATGCGCGGCACGCCAAACACGAACGCCAGCGCGCCAATTGCAGCGATGACGAAAAAGATCGCGCGCCAGCCGAACTGCGTGATCAGCGCACCGGCCATCAGCGGACCGAATGCGAGGCCGATGCCGAAGCTCGTCCCCAGCATGCTGAACGCGCGAGTGCGGGCATGGCCGTCGAACTCCTGCGCGAGCGCGGCGGTGCCGCTCGCGAGCGACGCGGCCGCTGCGACGCCCTGCAACGCGCGCAATGCGTCGAGCCAGCCGACCGACGGCGCGAAGCCCAGCGCCAGCGACGTCGCCACGAAGCCGCCGAGGCCCCAAGCGAAAAGCCGCTTGCGGCCGAACTGATCGGCGAGTGCGCCGGCCGCCATCAGCAGACTGCCGAAGCTCAGCATGAACGCATTGGTGACCCAGGTCAGCGCGCTCGCGCTGCCGCCGAGGTTCCGGCCGATCGCGGGCGTGGCGAGCGCGCCGCCCGAGAAGGCGAGCGGCAGCACCAGCGCGGCCAGGCAGACGGCGGCGAGAATCAGCGGCTTGCCGTGCTGCGCGTCCGGTGAGTTTGCAGTTTTCATCGATTGGTCCTTGCGTGTGAATTCAGCGAGCGCCAAGCAATCGCGCGGCGAAGCGCGCACTTGCCGGGAGCGCGTCGTGAAACGCTCTAGGGGGCTATTTTCGTGGCCGATCCGGCTCGGATAAAGAGGGTGCGTGTCGTGACTGAGCGGCCTGGAATGCGGCAATCGCGCGGCTGACGACCTCATCGACGGGCAAGGCATAGTGGCAACGCGCCACCGATTAGCCTCGTTCGCGCGACGCAGTATTCGCCGCAGACGGATTTATTCGGCCGCGCCCGGCGTTCATACTTCAGGTTGATTGCTGCAGCGGCGCGCGAGGTCGACCGATACCCGCGCGTCTCACCGTCACGGAACCCACGGATGCTGAACCGAAACGCCATTCGCTCCGGCGCATACCTCGAAAGTTTTGATTCGCTGCCGAGCGAGATGCTCTGGACCCAGGCGCGGATCGACGCTTCGCTCGCGCAGACTTTGCGGCAGCGTCCGAATGCAGACGACGTGTGGGTGTTCGCGTACGGCTCGCTGATGTGGAATCCGATCTCCGACTTCGACAGCCGCCGTATCGCGACGCTGCATGGCTGGCATCGCAGCTTCTGTATCCGGATGATCGCCGGGCGCGGCACGCCGGAGCAGCCGGGACGCATGCTCTCGCTCGAAGCGGGCGGCAGCACGCAAGGCCTTGCATTGCGCCTCCCCGGCGCGACGCTCGAAGAAGAACTGCGGATACTCTGGATTCGCGAGATGGTGACGGGCGCTTATCGTCCGACGTGGGCTGCGCTCACGCTCGACGACGGCACGCAACTATCCGCGATTGCCTTCGTGGCCGAGCCGGATGGGTCGCAATACGAAAGCGATGCTCGAGTGTCGGCCATCGCGCCGTCAATGGCGGTGGCCACGGGCCTGTTCGGCACCAACGCCGAGTACGTGTTCAAGCTGCAAAGCGCGTTGGCGGAATGCAGCCTGAACGATCCTTATATCGACGAACTCGCGTCCGAGCTGACACGCATTGGCAGCCGGCCCGCGTGAACCCTCAGAAGCGCAAGCCGTTCAGAAACTGAAACCACAGACCGCCCAAGGCGCCGGCGGGATGCGCGTCGGTGGCGGGTTCTTCGCGCTTCGCGTTGCTGGCATGGCTGGTGTGGCCGGCGCGTTTGCCGGGTATGTCGCGCGCGGCAGCGTCCTTCCCGACAGCGTCGCCGGTGTGAACCGATGCGGTCGTTTCGGCCGCTTGATCGGTATCGCTCGCATGGCTTGCCTCGCTTGCGGCGGCGGCCATGTCGGCGCTCGCGGCCTTCGCGGCTTCGCGGCGCGACGCCTGCAGCGCCGCCACGCTGTCCGCGATCTGCGCGGCCCGCTTCGGGTCGCATTGCCGTCCGAGCAGCACACCGAACAGCACGTCGCGATTATGTCCTTCGTCGGCGAAACGGATGGCGACCGAGACCATCTCCGCGTACGCCGCTTCGTCTGCCGCGCGCGCCGCCGCCTCGCGCTGGGCCTGCGCCTGCTGCTGGCGCGCGCGCTGCGCTTCCCAGCCGCGCATCTGCTCCGCGTAGACCGCGTCATACACCTTGCGCTGCGCGGCGTCGGAGAGAATCGCGTAGGCGTCCTTGATCTCCTGGAACGTGGCGCGCGCCACTTCCTCGGCGCCGCTATTGCGATCCGGATGCCACTTCATCGCGGCTTTCCGGTAGGCGCGCTTGATTTCGTCATCAGTGGCGTGCGCGTGCACGCCGAGCGTGTCATAAAGGGTTGTCATTGCTTGCTCGACCTCGCCGGGAATCATCGCGGCCCATCGTAGCATGCGAAAAACGCCGCTATCGTGACGCGGCCCGAGTGCGAGCGGCTGCCCCGGCATGAAAAAAAGGCCTCGCCACTGTCGTGGCAAGGCCGAGTCCCATGTCAAGGAGTGTCATGGAGGAGACGATTCGATCATAGCCGTGCGTCGCCGTGCCCCCAAACAACGGTTCGCCATATGCTTATCTGCCGTGGCCTCACGTGCATTGCGGCGCGCCGCCGGACCGTGCGGTTATATCGTTAGAACAAAAAGTCGCTTAGCCTCGCGTCCCTCGGTCATTAAGATGACACTTCAAAGTCCGGTTCGCCCCGGCCCGTCTGCGCGCAGCCCAGCGTTAGCGCGCCGGCGTGTCGCGAACCGCTACCGAAGGAGCATTTCGTTGACCCGATTCGATCATCATCGCCGGCCGCTCGTCATCGGCATTGGCGGCACCACACGCGCCGCATCGTCGACTGAACGCGCACTCGGCTTCGCCTTGCGCGGCGCCGAAGCGACGGGCGCGAACACCCGCCTGTTCGGCGGCACGTTCCTCCATAGCCTGCCCCACTACGCGCCGGAACAGCCCAACCGCACCGCCGAACAGCTCGAGCTGATCGAAGCCGTGCGCCACGCCGACGCCCTGATCATCGCGACGCCCGGCTATCACGGCGGCGTGTCGGGTCTTGTGAAGAACGCGCTCGACACGCTCGAAGAGTTGCGCGCTGACGAGCGCCCGTATCTGGACGGCCGCGCGGTCGGCTGCATCGTCACCGCGTATGGCTGGCAGGCCGCCGGTTCGGTGCTGACCTCGCTGCGCTCGATCGTCCATGCGTTGCGCGGCTGGCCCACCCCATTCGGCGCGGGCATCAACACACTGGAAACGCGCTTCGATTCTGTCGACACCTGCTCCGATGCGAAGGTCGTCGATCAACTCGCCACGGTGGGCCAGCAGGCCGCGCAATTCGCGCTGGCGTTCAATGCGCATCGCGCAACGGGCGTACTGCCGTCCGCCAGCACGCTCAACGAAGCGCCGCCCACGCGCCTGCTGCACGCGGTCTGATTCTTCCGATTCTCTGTCCGGCCATTCTTCCCAACCATGCCCGTGGCGCCGCGCTCGCGGCCCACGGCATCGGCGTTTTCGCGAACCGTGCGGCACATAACAGACGCTTTCGCCGCCACGCTGATAGTGTGTGCGGACACAGCGATACGATCCGATCCGGGCTCCTGAAGACCGCTCCCGAACCCCGCTGATTTGCAAACGACGAAAGATTGGTTCACCCGCTGTGCAGCGCGCCCTACGCTTGACCTGTTCGCCCATTCATCGAAGTCGTGGCGAGACGGGCTGCGTCCTACGCACTGGTTTCCTTGCAACACATGCGGGCACACTGACAAGTCGATACCATGAATTCACATATCCGCTACAAGGGTTACGAGGTCGCTCCGGCCGCACAGCTTCTGCCCAACGGGCTGTTCGCCGCCAACCTGACCATCGAAAAAACCTCCGCGAACAACGGGAAAGCGTATTCGTTCGATGCGCTCGATTACTTCTTCGACGAAGAACATGCGCTCGCTTACGCGTTCCGATGGGGACGTATGTGGATCGACAACCATCAATGACGAGAGGGCGCGCCGGTCGGCGCACTTAACGGGATCGACGCGGCCGTAGCGGTCGCGCCGCGATCCTGACGGTAACGAGCGTCGGTGGCGTAGGCGGCCGGCGCCCGCTTCGCTGCGGTCCCGGCATCGTCTGTCGAACGGTTGTGCCAGAATAGGCGGCACCACGAGCCCGCCTTGCGCACGCCTGCCATGCCTGATCCATCAATCGATGTTGTCGAACACTCGCGCGAATGCTTGAGGGCATCGCGCACGCGCGACGCGCGGCCTGCGGGTTTGCTCTGCGGCGCTGCCTGCGCAGCCGGCCGTACCGCCCTCCCTTCCCGATGATTCCACACTGATCGCGAACCCGGCTTTGCGCTCGCTCGCTTCGCATCGCGTTTTCGCACCCGCAACGCACACGACGATAAGGAGACGCGGCCATGACATGGACCGTCGATGAACAACTCGCGCTGACCGCCACGCAGGCGGTCGCCGCGATCCAGTCCGGGCGCCTCAAGGCCACCGACTACGTCGCCACGCTGCTCGCGCGCGCGGCCTCGCTCTCCAGCCTGAACGCGCTCACTACGCTCGATCTCGACGGCGCGCTCGCCGCCGCGCAGCGCATCGACGCATTGCCGGCCGCCGCCAGAGCGCAATTGCCGCTCGCGGGCCTGCCCATCGTCGTCAAGGACAACATCAATACGGCAGGCTTGCAGACTTCGGCGGGCACGCCCGCGCTAGCAGGCTTCATTCCGAAGGCCAATGCACCGTCCGTGCAACGGCTCGTGGATGCGGGCGCGATCGTACTTGGCAAGGCCAACATGCATGAACTGGCGTTCGGCATCACGAGCACGAATTTCGCCGCGCATGCGGGACCGGTGCGCAATCCCTACGATCCCTCGCTGATTCCGGGCGGCTCGTCGGGCGGCACTGCCGTTGCGATCGCCGCACGCATCGCGCCCGCAGGTCTGGGCACCGACACCGGCGGCTCGACCCGCATTCCTGCTGCATTGACCGGCACCGCCGGGTTTCGTCCGTCGGTCGGCAACGGCGGCGCCGAGCGGCGCTATCACGATCCCAACGCCGTCGTGCCGATCAGCCACACGCGCGACACCGTCGGACCGATGGCGCGCACCGTCGCAGACATCGCGCTGCTCGACGGCGTGATCACCGGTGCGGGCGCGCTGCCGGCGCTCACGCTGAGCGGGCTGCGCATCGGTCTGCCCGCGCCGCTATGGGAGGCGCTCGAACGACACGTGGAAGACGTGGCGCGCGCCGCGTTGAGCCGGCTCGAAACGGCGGGCGTCGTGTTCGTGCCGGTCGCGATGGACGAGTTGGAGCACCTGAACGGCATGGTCGGCGTGCCGCTTGCGATCCACGAAGCGCTCGACGACGTGCGCGCGTGGCTCGTCGCCAACGACGCGCCGGTGAGCACCGTCGCCGAGCTGGCCGCGCGCATCGCGAGTCCGGACGTGCGCGCCATCTACGACAGCGTGCTCGCCGATGCGCTCGGCGGCCACTACGCGGCGGCGCTGAATCAGTGGCGGCCGCGCTTGCAGCAGTACATGGCCGCGACGTTCGCTAGCGAGCGCCTCGACGCGCTGCTGTTTCCGACCACGCGTCTCGCCGCAGTGCCGATCGACGACCTGAGAGGTTCGTCGAGTGTGTCGATCGACGGTGGGCCGTCGATCGATACGATGGAGGCGTTTCTGCGCAATACCGATCCGGCCAGCACGTCGGGCATTCCAGGCCTCTCGCTGCCCGCGGGGATGACCGCGAGCGGCCTGCCGGTCGGCCTCGAACTGGACGGGCCGCTGGGCGCCGACCGGCGCCTGCTTGCGATCGGCGTCGCGTTCGAGCAGGTGCTCGGTGCGGTGCCCGCGCCTGTGCTTTGATGTTGCCGTTTGCCGTTTGCCCTTTCCTCTTTGCGACAGCCAACTCTTCCGACAACACCCACCCAAGTGCCGATGCCAACACCGACATCCAGCCCTTCACCCACCTCGCCTCAGCGAACCCGATTGCGCCATGCCGCGAGACTGGCCGCGGCATTCGCCATCACCCTCACCGTCACCGCATGCGCG
Source organism: Paraburkholderia fynbosensis (assembly GCF_902859935.1). Lineage (GTDB taxonomy): Bacteria > Pseudomonadota > Gammaproteobacteria > Burkholderiales > Burkholderiaceae > Paraburkholderia > Paraburkholderia fynbosensis. Next base: position 328,457 of record NZ_CADIKI010000004.1, on the reverse strand, counting down.
CGCCTCGCCACCGTCGATTCGAACGCGTTGTGGAAAATTGTCGACATACGCTGCGTGCCGTCGCAGCAGGCCACCGGCACGCCGGGCCAATGCACGCGCGTCGATCTCGAGAAACGCTATGTGATTCTGAAGGATATTGTCGGGCGCTCGCAGTATCTGCTGATCCCGACCGATCGCATCACCGGAATCGAAAGTCCGCTGATACTGGCGCCGCACGCGCAGGATTATTGGGTCGATGCGTGGGGCTCGCGGCATGATGTCGAGCAGTCGGTCAAGCGTACGCTGCCGGACAATCTGCTCGGACTCGAGATCAACTCCCCATATCGCCGCTCGCAAAACCAGCTGCATATCCATATCGACTGCATGCGCCGCGACGTCAGCCTCGCGCTCGGGCGTCACGCGAAGGACGCGCCCGGCCAGTGGCATTGGGATACGATCGACGGCCGGCGTTACCGGATCATGCGCGTGACTTCGTTGAGTCAAGCCGGCAATCCTTTCCGCATCGTCGCGCGGGACAATCAGGATGCCGAAGCCATGGCGACGCAAACCATCCTCGTGACAGGCGCGGGGCCGTCAGCGGACACCGATGGCTGGCTGATCCTGAACAGCGGCATCGACGTCGACGACGGCAGCGGCTCGGCCGAAGGTCTGATGGATCACGCGTGCCGCGTCGCGGATGCGCCGTGAAGGCCTGAGAACACGCCGCCGCACGGGCTCGCCGCCTATGCACGATTGGGCAGATACTTTGCTCGATAAATTGGTTCTGGTAGCGCGTATGGGCCCGTAGGATCGGTCTGAACCTGCACCATGACCCATCCCGCCCATGGCGATTTATCTCGACGACGCACAACGCAATTCCATCGCCCGGCTGGCAAATAGCTGGACCTGGCGCACGCAATGGCCCACATGGACGCTGATCGTTGTGATCTATGGCGGCTGGTTCGGCGTCGCGACCCATTCGCGTGCACTCGGCCTGCCGTTGACCACCGGCCTGCTGGCGATATTCGGCGCGTGGTACATGTCGCTGCAACACGAGCTGCTGCATGGGCATCCCACCCGCTCGCCGTTCGTCAATGCTCTACTGGGTTTCGCGCCGCTCGCGGTGTGGTTTCCTTACCGCATCTATCGCGAGTCCCATCTTCAGCATCACGACGATCCGCATCTGACCCATCCCGGCCGTGATCCCGAGAGCTATTTCGTCAGCCCGCGCGTGTGGCAACGTGCGGGGTGGACGATTCGCGCGCTGCTGGCTTTGCGCAATACGTTTATCGGCCGGCTGCTGGTCGGCCCTGCGTTCGCTATCGCCGCCACCGGCGTCGAGGCGCTGGGCAGGATCAAGCGCGGCGACTGGCATGACGTGCCGGCGTGGCTCGCGCACTTCGCCGCATTGGCCGCGCTCACGGTGTGCTTGCAGCGCAGCTGTGCAATACCGGCGTGGGCTTTTATCGTCGGCGTGGGCTATGGTGCGCTGTCGCTGGGTTCGATCCGCTCGTTTCATGAGCATCGCACGGCGCATGATCACGCGCATCGCACCGTCATCAATGAAGCGGCGTGGTGCTGGCGGCTGCTGTTCCTGAACAACAACTACCACGCGGTGCATCACGATCTGCCACATGTGCCGTGGTTCGCGCTGAAAAAGATCTACGAAGCGCGGCGCGACGCTTACCTCGATCGCAACGGCGGCTTTCTGGTAAGCGGTTATAAGGAATGGCTGGCGCGCTACGCATGTGCGCCGGTCGCTCACGCGGTGCACCCGGCAAGCTGGCGCCCCCTTCAACCATCGGCCATACCGGCCGATCTCCAGACCCGTGCGCAGTCGCAACGATAGATGCGTCTCACGCGGCTTCGCCGGCTCGCTCGATGCAAGCGGGCCGCTACACACACGACACCGCTCACGATGCGATCAACGGCAACCGATCGCACAACCAAGCGCCCCTAGCGCCCCGACAATGCCCACCCCGGCACCGAGCCCGAAGGTTTCGAGCGAAGTCGCGCAGCCCTGCAGACCACCTGCGCAAATCAGCGTCGCGGCGAATAACCACCGCTGGAACCGCTTGCGCATCAACACCGTGCCGTATCGACGATCGTCATTCATCCTGTTCCTCCTGCGTATCGACTGTCCCGAGCAAACGCGAAATCGCCGCATCGAGTGTAGCCAGCGCATGCGCGCGAACAACGGATGAATAGCGGCCAGAACCAGGCAGGCGCTTACAAAAGCTTGCAGCATGTAGTGAAATTTCCGCCCGAGTCAGGCCTCGGAGTACCCGCCATTTCGCCGCAAATGCCGGTTCTCCCACATACTCGAAACCTACGGCTTGTCATCCTGTTGACTCGGGCGTCGGAAGGAGATCGTCATGTCGGTTTATGTCGATGAAGGGTTCAGGCCCTGTGTGACGGAATGCGCGACAGTCGCGTTCCGGGTGTGCTGCGACGATCGTGCGCAGATTTTCGAAGTCAGCGCCGAAGCGCTCGTCACGTTCTGCGGGGCGGCGAGCAAGCGCAAGGAGGACCTGCTCGTCGCGTTCGAGGACGCGCAACTGGAGATCCTCTCGGTCGCCGCGCAGAAGTGGACCGTCCGACCGACCGAGCCCGTGCGGCTCGGTCTCGACGAATTCCGAATGGTCAGACATTAGCCGTGTCAGAATCACATCATGACCTGGATCGCCGCCCTGCCCATGTATAACGTCACGCCCGCCCTCGACTTCGAGTGGCGAGCGTGGCTTGTCGAGGTGCTGCGCCGGGTCAAGCCGGCGTGCCGCATCGTCGAGCCGGACGAGGAACTGCACGGCTTCTGGCGGCGTCCCAACCTGCTGCTCTCGCAAACCTGCGGCTATCCGCTGATGCACGGCCTGCACGAACAGGTGCGCCTGATCGCGACGCCGTGCTTCGACGCGCCGGGCTGCGAGGAGGCGCACTACGCAAGCGTGCTGGTAACGCGAGCCGACGCTCAATTCGATACGCTCGCAGCTTGCCGGGGCGCGCGCGCCGCCTACAACCAGGACGATTCGAATAGCGGCATGAATGTGTTTCGGCATGCGGTCGCGCCGCTCGCGCGCGCCGGCATGTTCTTCAGCACGGTGCTGCGCACGGGCTCCCATCTCGGTTCGCTGCGCGCCATCGCAGACGATCGCGCGGATGTCGCCGCGGTCGATTGCGTGACCTTCGCCTTCGTCAACGATGTGATGCCGGAGTTGGCGCGGCGGGTTCGGGCGATCGGCATGACGGCGGCGTCGCCGGGTTTGCCGCTGATCGCGTCCGGCACGGTGCCGCCGGCCACCATTGAAGCGCTGCGCGAAGCGTTGAACGAAACCCTCGAAGTGCGCCCCGACCGCGCAAAACGCCTGCGTTTGCAGGGCTTTTCCGTACTACCGCTGACGGACTACGAACGGATCGGGCAACTCGAAAACGAAGCGCGCGCCGCCGGCTATGCGCGCCTCGCCTGAGCCGCAAAACTACTGCACGTCCAGCAGGAGAAGCTGCGCGCCGTCGGCCACCTGATCGCCCACCGCGTAGAGCACTTCGGTCACCGTACCGGCCGCCGGCGCGCCGATCGTGTGCTCCATTTTCATCGCTTCCATGACGAGCAGCGGCGCGCCCTTCTCGACCACTGCGCCCGGTTCGACCAGCACCGCGATCACCTTGCCTGGCATCGGCGCGGTCAGGCGGCCCTCGCCGCCTTCCGCGTCGGCGGCATGCGCGAGCAGGTTCTGCCACTCGAACGCGAGCGCCTCACCGAGACAGAACACATGGAATGTATCGCCGTCGATGAACACGCGTCCCGTCACCCGCGCGTCGCCCAGGGTTGCGCGGAATGCGTGCTCGCCCGCCCCGCTCGACCACGAAAAGTCTTCGCGCACGCCGTCGTGTTCGAGCGTCTGCGTGCCGCCGTCGCGGCCGAACGAGACGGTGAACGCGTGTTCATTGTCGCCGTGACCGACCTCGCGCCAGCCGAGCGTCTGCGTATAGCCGCCGTTCAGTCGCCAGTGCGATAACGCGTCCCACGGCGAGGCGCCGTGCGCCGTGCCGCCCTCGCGCGTGAGCAGCGCGGCGCAGGCGAGCGCGAGCGCTTCCTTGAAGGGCTTCCTGTGCGGAGCAAACAGCGCGTCGTGATGACGCTCGATCAAACCCGTGTCGAGATCGGCGGTGGAAAACGGCTCGCTCGCGACGATGCGTTGCAGGAACTCGACGTTGGTATGCGGACCGACCACCTCGCACGCATGCAATGCGCGGCTCAGGCGCGCGAGCGCTTCTTCGCGCGTGGCGCCGTGGACGATCAGCTTGGCGATCATCGGGTCGTAGAACGGCGTGATGGTGTCGCCCTCGCGCACGCCGCTGTCGATCCGCACCGGCGCCTTGCGGCCCGCTGTGCCGGGTATGGGCGCGCCTGTGGCGGCAGTGCCTCCGCCGGCCGCATCGATCGCGAACTCCACGCCTTCGGGCATGCGCAGATGCTTGAGCTTGCCCGTCGACGGAAGAAAGCCGCGCGCCGGATGCTCCGCATAAATGCGCGCCTCGATCGCGTGGCCATCCAGCTTCAACTGCTGCTGCGTGAGCGGCAGCGGTTCGTCGGCGGCGACGCGCAGTTGCCATTCCACGAGGTCTTGCCCCGTCACCATCTCCGTGACCGGATGCTCGACCTGCAAACGCGTGTTCATTTCCATGAAATAGAAATCGCCGCTGCCGGTCATGATGAACTCGACCGTGCCCGCGCCGACGTAATTCACCGCGCGCGCGGCGGCCACCGCGGCCTCGCCCATTTCGCGCTTGATTTCAGCGCTGAGCCCCGGCGCCGGCGCCTCCTCCAGCACTTTCTGATGACGCCGCTGCACCGAGCAATCGCGATCGAACAGGTACACCGCGCCGCCGTGACGGTCCGCGAACACCTGCACTTCAACGTGACGCGGCCGCGTCAGATACTTTTCGATCAGCACACGGTCGTTGCCGAAACTGCTCGCGGCCTCGCGCTTGCACGAGGCCAGCGCCGCCGCGAATTCCTCGCTGCGCTCGACCACGCGCATGCCCTTGCCGCCGCCGCCCGCACTCGCTTTGAGCAGCACCGGATAGCCGATCGCATCCGCTTCGCGATGCAGCAACTCCGGGTTCTGATCGTCACCGTGATAGCCGGGCACGAGCGGCACCGAGGCGGCGTGCATCAGCGCTTTCGCTGCGGCCTTCGAACCCATCGCGGCGATGGCCGAAACCGGCGGTCCGATGAAGACGATACCGGCCGCCTCGCACGCGTGCGCGAAATCTTCGTTCTCCGACAGAAACCCGTAGCCCGGATGCACCGCCTGCGCGCCGGTGGCCCGTGCCGCTTCGATGATGCGCGCGACCCGCAGATAACTTTCCGCCGCCGTCGAGCCGCCGATGTGCACCGCCTCGTCGCACGCGGCCACGTGTTTCGCGTCGGCGTCCGCGTCGGAATAGACGGCCACGCTCGCGATGCCGAGCCGCTTGCAGGTCGCGGCTACGCGGCAGGCAATCTCGCCACGGTTGGCAATCAGGATCTTGTTGAACATGAATGTCTCGATGAAATGGGGCGTTCGGCGCTGTTGTTCTGATCGGGTCGAGACGCGTGTACGCGCCCCGGCAATGGGCGTGCTCGCGCGTCAGCTGCGCCAGCCCGGCGTGCGCTTTTCGAGGAACGACGCGACGCCTTCACGACCTTCCGCGCCGGCGCGCGTGCGCGCGATGCGCGCCGCCGTGTCTTCGATCATCGCATCGTTCAACTCGTGGCCCGCCATGTCCTGCACGAGCTGCTTGCAGGCGCGCACCGCTTGCGGCCCATTCGCGCAGAGCGTGTCGGCGATCTGCGCAACGGCGGCGTCGAGCTGCCCGGCTTCGACCGCTTCGCTGACGAAGCCGAGGCGCAACGCCGTCGCGCAATCGAAGGTCTCGGCGGTGACGAAATAGCGGCGCGAGGCCTGCTCGCCCAACGCGCGGATCACGTACGGCGCGATGGTCGCGGGAATCAGACCGAGCCGCGCTTCCGACAGGCAAAAGCGCGCGCTCTGCACCGCCACCACGATGTCGCACGCGGCGATCAGGCCCATGCCCCCCGCGTACGCGTCGCCGTTCACGCGCGCGATGACCGGCTTGTTGCAGCGATACACCGAGGACAGCATGTTCGCGAGCAGCATCGCATCGGCGCGGTTCTCGTCGTCCGAGTAACCGGCCATCTTCTTCATCCAGTTCAGGTCGGCGCCTGCGCAGAACGCCTTGCCGTTCGCGGCGAGCACTACCGCGCGCACGTCGTCGCGCGTGTTCAATGCCGCGAAAGCCGAGGTCACTTCGGCGATCATCGTCTCGTTGAACGCGTTGCGCACGTCCGGGCGATTCAACGTGACCGTGGCGACCTGTCCGGCCAATTGCACATTCAGTGTTTCGTATTGCATCGTCGCAGCTCCCGCGCTTCGTCGCGCATCGTCACATTCTGAACACGCCGAAACGCGTGTCTTCGATCGGCGCATTCATCGCGGCCGACAAGCCGAGGCCGAGCACGTCGCGCGTTTGCGCCGGGTCGATCACACCGTCGTCCCATAGGCGCGCGCTCGCGTAATACGGATGGCCCTGATGTTCGTACTGGTCGCGAATCGGCTGCTTGAACGCTTCTTCCTCTTCGGCACTCCACGCGCCGCCCTTGCCTTCGATGCCGTCGCGCTTGACGGTGGCCAGCACCGACGCCGCCTGCTCGCCGCCCATCACCGAGATGCGCGCATTCGGCCACATCCACAGGAAACGCGGCGAATACGCGCGCCCGCACATGCCGTAGTTACCCGCGCCGAACGAGCCGCCGATGATCACCGTGAACTTAGGCACCTTGGCGGTCGCGACCGCCGTCACCATCTTCGCCCCGTTACGCGCAATGCCCTCGTTTTCGTACTTGCGGCCCACCATGAAGCCGGTGATGTTCTGCAGGAACACCAGCGGAATCTTGCGCTGGCAGCATAGCTCAATGAAATGCGCGCCCTTTAACGCCGACTCCGAAAACAGAATGCCGTTGTTCGCGATGATGCCGACCGGATGCCCCCAGATATGCGCGAAGCCGGTGACGAGCGTGGTGCCGTAGCGCGCCTTGAACTCGTCGAACGCGGAGTCGTCGACGATGCGCGCGATCACCTCGCGGATATCGAAGGGCTTACGCGTATCGACGGGAATCACGCCGTACATGCTCTTCACGTCGTAGCGCGGCGGCTTCGGTTCCTGCAACGCGAGCGGCGTGGGTTTCGTGCGATTCAGATTGCCGACGATGCTGCGCGCAATCCCCAGCGCGTGCGCGTCGTTTTGCGCGAGATGATCGACCACGCCCGACAAACGCGTATGCACGTCGCCGCCGCCGAGATCTTCCGCGCTGACCACTTCGCCCGTCGCCGCTTTCACGAGCGGCGGCCCGCCGAGAAAAATGGTGCCCTGATTCTTCACGATGATCGACTCGTCGCTCATCGCCGGCACATACGCGCCGCCCGCCGTGCACGAGCCCATCACGACGGCGATCTGCGCAATGCCCGCCGCCGACAGATTTGCCTGGTTGTAGAAGATGCGGCCGAAGTGATCGCGATCGGGGAACACGTCGTCCTGATTCGGCAGATTCGCGCCGCCCGAGTCGACCAGATAGACGCAAGGCAAATGATTTTCCGCGGCGATTTCCTGGGCCCGTACGTGCTTCTTCACGGTGACCGGATAATAGGTGCCACCCTTGACCGTCGCGTCGTTGCAGACGATCACGCACTCCTGCCCCGCGATCCTGCCGATGCCCGTAATCACGCCCGCGCCGGGCGCGTCGTTGTGATACATGTTGTACGCGGCGAGTTGCGAGAACTCGAGAAACGGCGTGCCGGGATCGAGGAGCTTCTCGATGCGATCACGCGGCAGCAGTTTGCCGCGCCCCGTATGTTTGTCGCGTGCGGCCTGGCCGCCGCCTAGCGCGAGCTTGGCGACCTTCGCGCGCAGATCGGCGACCAGCGCTTCGAGCGCCGCCGCATTGGCGCGAAAGTCGTCCGAGCGCGGATTCAGCCTGGATTCGATGATCGGCATGAAGTGTCTTCTCCTTTTTGCCGCTTTTTATAGAGGCCGGGCGTTCGGCGCGCCGCGTCGAGGCGCGCCGTCGTGTGAAGCACGTGCGCCGCGTGATTCTCCGCGTGACGCAGCGCCATCACCGCACGTCAGACCGTTTCGGCAAACAGCTCGCGGCCGATCAACATGCGGCGGATCTCGCTCGTGCCCGCGCCGATTTCGTAGAGCTTCGCATCGCGCCACAAACGGCCGACCGGATACTCGTTGATATAGCCATTGCCGCCGAGAATCTGGATCGCCTCCCCAGCCATCCACGTGGCCTTTTCCGCGGTATAGAGAATCACGCCGGCGCAGTCCTTGCGCACCTGGCGCACGTGCTCGTTGCCGAGCGTGTCGAGTTGACGGCCCACGGCGTACAGATAAGCGCGGCACGCCTGCAGCGTGGTGTAGAGATCGGCCACCTTGCCCTGAATCAGCTGGAACTCGCCGATCGACTGGCCGAACTGCTTGCGGTCGTGGATATACGGCACCACCGCGTCCATCACCGCGACCATGATGCCGGTCGGGCCGCCCGCGAGCACCGCGCGCTCGTAGTCGAGGCCGCTCATCAGCACCTTCGCGCCGCCGTTCAGCTGGCCCAGAATGTTTTCTTCCGGCACCTCGACGTTCTCGAACACCAGCTCACCGGTGTGCGAGCCGCGCATGCCGAGCTTGTCGAGCTTCTGCGCCACCGAAAAGCCCTTCATGCCCTTCTCGACGATAAACGCGGTAATGCCGCGCGAATTCGCTTCGGGATCGGTCTTCGCATAGACCACCAACGTGTCGCAATCCGGGCCGTTGGTGATCCACATCTTCGTGCCGTTGAGCACGTAGCGGCCGCCCTTCTTCTCAGCGCGCAGCTTCATGCTGACCACGTCCGAGCCCGCGTTCGCCTCGCTCATCGCGAGTGCGCCGACATGTTCGCCGGAGACCAGCTTGGGCAGGTATTTCTGCTTTTGCGCGTCGGTGCCGTTGCGGTGAATCTGGTTCACGCACAGATTCGAATGCGCGCCATACGAGAGGCCGACCGAAGCCGACGCACGCGAGATTTCCTCCATCGCGATCATGTGCGCGGTGTAGCCCATGTTCGCGCCGCCGTATTCCTCTGAAACCGTCATGCCGAGCACGCCGAGATCGCCGAACTTGCGCCACAGGTCCATTGGGAATTGATCCGTGCGATCGATTTCCGCGGCGCGCGGGGCGATTTCCTTGGCGGCGAATCCCGCGATGCTGTCGCGCAGCATTTCAATTTCTTCGCCGAGCGGGAATTGCAAACCGGGCAGGTTGTGCATTGCTGTGTCTCCAGAGTTCGTTGACGACCGGTCTGCCTCATGGGGCGCCGGCAGGTCCGGGCGCGGGTCGGGCGCAGCCTGGCGGAGGTTCGCGGTCTGCCGGACCGCTGCCATGCTGCGCGAGGCGCGCTAGCTTCAACGCGCATTTCACGCCAGATTGACGTAAGCGTCAATAGGTATTTTTGAGTGTTACTCAGAAAATGGTCCGAGGAGCTCCGCATGCCCTCTTCCGTGATAGGATCGCCGTCATCAGTCGCCAGACGCCTAACCTCCGGCTCAATCCGAGCCGCAAATCTGAACCTGACTCATATGACGGTTGCCGTGAAGGCCGAACTTCCCGTGTCGCGCCGCCAGCCGGCTGGACGCAAATCGCAACAACGCGTGAAGGAGATTCTTCAGGCGGGGCGTGACGTGTTTTCCGAAAAAGGCTACGAGCGCGCGACAACCGCGGAGATCGCGCAGCGTCTCGGCATTTCAGAAGCGACCGTGTTCAGCTATTTCCGTGGCAAGCGCGAGCTGTGTGCGCGCGTAATCGGCGACTGGTACGACGAGATCATCGAGGCCATCGAGTCGGGCTTGCCGCGCGACGGCAACGTGCGCCAGCAATTCACTTTCATCGTGCGCACGCATTTGCGGCTGATGCTGGTGAACGGCACCGATCTGTGCGCGCTCGTGCTGTCCGAGGGCCGCGCGCGTCATCACGAGTTGAGCGAGGCGTTGACCGAACTGCAGCGCCGCTACACCGCGCCGTTGATGCGCGTGCTGGCGCAAGGCCAGGAGAGCGGGCAGATTCGCGCCGACATGCCGCTGCGTCTATTACGCTCGATGGTGTTCGGGCCGATGGAGCACGTGCTGTGGGACGCCACGCTGACGAACCGGCAGATCGATATCGACGCGACCGCGAATCAACTGATCGACGTGTTGTGGAGCGCGCTCACGCCGCCGGACCTGGCCGTGAGTGCATTGCAGCAGTTCAGGATGGAAGTGGCGGAGGCGAACCGGCGCTTCGAAGAAGCAGCAGCTGTGCAGCGTTCGCCAACTACACAGCGTGACGCATAGCGCACCGTCAATGCGCCGCTTCTCTGCGAAGGCGATTCTCCACGTCTGTGCGGCGGTCAAAAAGAAGCTTAATCTACTGCTTCCCCGGCCGTGTCCAGAAGGAGATTCCAGGTGGCTGAAGCAAAAAGCGTAACGAGCACCAAGCGCGCGAAATCCACGAAGACCGCGAACATTCGCATCGGCATCGGCGGCTGGACCTATGCGCCGTGGCGCGGCCCGTTTTACCCGGACGATCTCGCGCAAGCCCGCGAACTCGAATACGCGAGCCGCAATCTCACGTCGATAGAAATCAACGGCACGTTTTACGGTTTGCAGAAGCCAGCGAGCTATGAGAAGTGGTATCAGGAGACACCGGACGATTTCGTCTTTTCTCTGAAAGCCCCGCGCTACGCAACCAACAGAAAAGTGCTGGCGGAAGCAGGCGAAACGATCGAACGCTTCTTCGCGAGCGGCGTCCTGCTGCTCAAACAGAAGCTCGGTCCGATCAACTGGCAATTCGCGCCGACCAAGAAATTCGATCACGAAGACTTCGAAGCGTTTCTGAAACTGCTGCCCGCCAGTATCGAAGGCCTGAAGCTCAGGCACGCGATCGAAGTGCGCAACGACACGTTCAAGTCGCCGGAATTCATCGCGCTCGCGAGAAAGTATAAGGTTGCGGTCGTGCTCGCCGGCGACAGCGATTACCCGCAAATCGCCGACCTCACCGCGCCGTTCGTGTACGTGCGCATCATGGGCACGACCGACAAGCAGGCCAAGGGCTACTCAGCGAAAGCACTCGACGCATGGGCCGAGCGCGCGCGCCAGCTTGCCGCCGGCACCACGCCGGCGGACCTGGAGACCTGCGCCGAGCCGCCGGCCAAAGCGGCCGCACGCGATGTCTACCTGTACGTGATCAGCGGCTTCAAGGAGCGCAATCCGGCCGCCGCGATGGCGTTGATCGGCAAACTCTGATCCGCCGCAGTCCTCGCTGCGGCAAGCGGGTGTCATAATCGCGCCAGCGGATCAACGCAAACTCGATACAAACAACATAATCCCAGCGCAGAGTCCACGCGAAACCGGCGTGCAGGCACGCGCACATTCAGGCGGCCACGCCGCCTCATCATCCAGGCCCCGGAGAATATTTTGAGCGCCATCGACAATCCTTTGCACGATCAGGAAGTCGGCTCGGCCGACGCCACCCAGGACACCACGCGCATCGACGACGTCCGGATCGGCGCGGTACGTCCGTTGATTTCCCCTGCGCTGCTGCAAGACGAACTGCCCGTGCCGCAAACGGTGCAAACGCTCGTCGAAAAAACGCGCGCGGAAATCGCCGACATTCTGCATGGCCGCGACGACCGGCTCGTGCTGATCGTCGGACCCTGCTCGATTCACGACCACGACCAGGCGATCGAATACGCCCGCAAGCTCAAGGCCGCGGCCGACGCCTACAAGAACGATCTGCTGATCGTGATGCGCGTCTACTTCGAGAAGCCGCGCACTACGGTCGGCTGGAAAGGCTATATCAACGATCCGCGTCTGGACGGCAGCTTCCGCATCAACGAAGGCCTGCGTCTCGCGCGGCAACTGCTGCTCGACATCAACGGCCTGGGCCTCGCCACCGCCACCGAGTTTCTCGACCTGCTCAGCCCGCAATACATCGCCGATCTGATCGCGTGGGGCGCCATCGGCGCGCGCACGACGGAGAGCCAGAGTCATCGGCAACTGGCCTCGGGGTTGAGCTGCCCGATCGGCTTCAAGAACGGCACCGACGGCGGCGTCCAGATCGCAGCGGACGCGATCGTCGCGGCGCGCGCGAGCCACGCGTTCATGGGCATGACGAAAATGGGCATGGCCGCGATCTTCGAAACGCGCGGCAACGACGACGCGCACGTGATCCTGCGCGGCGGCAAGAAAGGGCCGAACTACGACAGCGCGTCGGTGGAGGCGACCTGCGCGGCGCTCAAGTCAGCGGGTCTGCGCGAACAGGTGATGATCGATTGCTCGCACGCGAACTCGGGCAAATCGCATTTGCGCCAACTGGACGTGGTGCAGGATCTGGCGCAGCAACTCACGCAGCGCGAGCGCCGCATTATCGGCGTCATGCTGGAGAGTCATCTGGACGAAGGCCGTCAGGATCTGAAGGCCGGTGTGCCGCTGCGTTACGGCGTATCGATTACGGATGCCTGCGTGAGCTGGGCGCAAACCGAGCCGGCGCTCGACACCCTCGCCGCCGCCACCCGCAAGCGTCGCGCGGCGGCTTGAGCCGCAGGTCGAACGAGGCGCGCCACAAGCCGCAATTCATCGCGACTCAGGCACACGCGCCGCACCAGCCACGGACCGTTCCAGCTCGACGGGGTTGGGCAGCGCGTGATTCTTCACGCCCGAGACATGGCTCGCCGCACGCGTCACAGCATGGCAGCGCGCACGCGGATGCTCCGGCGTGAAGCGCGTTGCATTACGACGCGTTGACGGCTTCCTTGAACGCCTTGCCGGCAGTGAACTTCACCGTCTTGGCTGCCGCGATCTGGATCTCGGCACCCGTCGACGGATTGCGGCCCACGCGTGCTGCGCGCGCGCCGGTCGAGAAAGAACCGAAACCGACCAGTTGCACCGTATCGCCGCTGACAACCGCTTTGGTCACCGCTTCGACGATTGCGTCGATGGTTTGGCCGGTGGCCGCTTTGCTTTCGCCGGTCGCTGCGGCGACTGCATCAATCAGTTCCTGTTTGTTCATAGCACTTCCCGTATGGTAATCATGGAACCGGCGCCACATCTGTCGCGCCGGGACCGACACACTAACGCATAGGCGCGCATTCGCGCAAACCTTCGTGTAAGGCTTGTATCACCCGCCCAGAGCCAATTTGACGATTTTTCGTCGCAAAGTGCCATAAGAATCGCGCCCTTACGCGCTTCCGGCGCTTTGCGCGCTTCGCCAGCGCATCACAATCCGTTGCAATTTCAGTACCTTAGCGGCCCAAAACGGCCGCGGGCACGCATTTTTGCTGTGTTACCGTGGATCGCAGAGATTCGGCGTGGGGCGCTCGATGCCCCGAGCGATTTAAGAATTCGGGAGAAAATAAAAATGAAGTTTCGCCATATTGCAACAGGCTTGCTGGTTGCCACGCTGTCGTGCGCCGCCTCGGCGGCCGACGATAACGGCTGCGCCACGCTCGTCGGCGCAACCGGTTCGGCGACACCCGAAGGCTTCAAAATGCGTGACGGCGAACCCGTCGATCTGGTCAGCGGCGCGAAAACGGTCCACGGCAAGCTGCTGATTTTCGGCGACAGCGGTGCCTTCCGCGCATACTGGCAACCCGAGAAAAGCGCGGAGAAATACGTGCTGGCGAATGCGGGCGTGAATGCGGTGCGCCTCGTCTCCACCCCGCCGCAGGGCACGCCGGCCACGAATGGGGAACCCGGCACCGCCGTTCCCCCTCAACGCGTGCTGTCGTGCCCGATGCTATGAACCGGTAAAATCGCCGGGGACTGTAGGCCCGGCGCGGCATAAATGACTCGCGCATCAAAGTCCTGCCAGGTCGGACTTACCGCTTGCTCGACGCCCCATTTATTTCCTTCGACTAGCCTATCAAGCTCGTCCCGGCATTGCCGATATACAAGGCTGCGTACGCGACGCAAACGTTAAAAGGAAGGGAATGGGTCGGCTAGCCAGGTTAAGGGAAGCACGCTGGGTCACGGAAAGCGACCCAGAGCTCGCGTGCTCGCAGCTTCAGGCGTTCAGCCGTCAGATTCCGCTTCTCTATTTCATCCTGCTCGTCAACACGATGGCCGTAGCGGTCACGCATTGGCAAAGTGCGCCGGCATGGTTGTCCATCTATCTGCCCGCCGTGCTGTGCACGTTGTGCATTGTCCGTTGCATACGCTGGTGGCACGTCCGGCATCGCGTGCTCACCGGCGACACGGCCGAGGCCGAACTGCGCCAAGTGACCTGGCTCGCCGGCCTGTTCGGCGTCGCGTTCAGCGCCTGGTCGCTTCTGCTCTTTCCCTACGGCACCGCGTTCGAGCAGGCGCAGGTCGCGTTCTATATGGCGACCACGCTGGTCGGCTGCGTGTTCTGCCTGATGCATCTGCGCACCGCCGCGCTGCTACTGCTTTCCATCGTCATCCTAAGCTTTTCCACCTTCCTCGTTTTCACGGGCTATCCGGTCTTCATCGCGATGGCGATCGATATGACGCTGGTGGGCGTCGCGCTCGCAGTCATCATCCAGCTGTATTACCGGACCTTCGCCGACGTCGTGCATGCACAGCGCGAACTGCAGGCGAGCCAGCAGAAAACACAGCGGCTCAGCGACGACAACTTCCGTCTCGCAAGCATCGACAGCCTGACCGACCTGCCCAACCGGCGCAGCTTCTTCGCGTCGTTGCGCGCGATGGCGGAACAATCACTCGCCACGGGTAGCGGCTTCAATGTCGGACTGATCGATCTGGACGGCTTCAAACAGGTCAACGACATCTACGGTCATGCGAGCGGCGACCTCGTGCTCCAGGAGGTCGGCTCGCGACTGCTCGCGCAAGCCGAGCCGGGCCTCTTCTTCGCGCGCCTCGGCGGCGATGAATTCGGCGTCCTCGCGCAGCAGAGGTTATCGGACGAAGCGCTCGTCGAGTTGGGCCAGCGCATCTGCGACGCGCTCAGCGCACCGTATCGGGTGGCAGGCAATATCGCCGAGCTGTCGGGGACGATCGGCTGGGCCGCGTTCCCCGAAGCCGGCAAGACCGTCGCGCAGGTTTTCGAACGTGCCGACGCCGCGTTGTACTTCGGCAAGGAAAGCCGTCGCGGCAAGCCGGTGATTTTCTCGACGGAGCACGAAACGCGCATCCGGCGTTCGAGCCTCGTGACCCAGGAACTGCGCCATGCCGATCTCGAAGCGGAGCTGCTTCTGGAATTCCAGCCGATCTACGATCTGCTCACGCGGCGCCCCATCGGTCTGGAAGCGCTCGGGCGCTGGCACAACACGCGCCTCGGCGCCGTCAGGCCGGAAGAGTTCATCCGGATTGCCGAGCGCACCGAACTGATTCTGCACATTACCGAGGTGCTGCTGCACAAAGCACTCGACGAAGCTGCGCGCTGGCCGTGCGATCTGTTTCTCTCGTTCAATCTGTCCGCGGTGGACATCTCGACGTCGGCGCGCGCGCGGCGTCTGATCGATATCGTGGCGGCGAGCGGCGTGCCGCCGCAGCGCGTGTCGTTCGAAATCACGGAGACCGCCGTGACGCGCGATTTCGAGCAGGCGCGCAGCTCGCTCACGATGATCAAACAGGCCGGCTGCCGTGTCTCGCTCGACGACTTCGGCACCGGCTATTCGAGCCTGAGCTATGTGCATAGGCTGCCGTTCGATACGATCAAGATCGACCGCAGCTTCGTGACCGACGTGGACTCGAACAGCGCGTCGAAGAAGATCGTCAAGTCGGTGCTCGACCTGTGCCGCAACCTCGGGCTCGAATGCGTGGTGGAAGGACTCGAAACGGCGTCGCAAGCCGAGGTCGTTCAAGCGCTTGGCGCGCGCGCGGTGCAAGGCTATCTGTTCAGCCGGCCGATGCGCGCGTGCGCCGTTGCCGCATATCTGCATACCGCGCCGGGGCAGGCTTACGCGCTGGACGCGCAGCGCTAGTCCGGCCGCCTCCAGACCTCGCGCAACGGCAGCAGGATGCAGCGCGATGACGCGGCCACCGCGCGCTTAGCGCGGCACGTTCGGATAGTCGAGCCTCGGATACCAGTCGGTGCCGCGGCCGCCAGGTGTCATGTCGAGCAGCGTCCACAGCGGCATCGGATCCGGTGCGCCGCGCGGGTCCTGGCCGGCATCCGCCGACGCCGGCCCCATCTCCTCGGCCCAGAAATGCCGCACGGTGCCGTTCGAACGCGTGAACACGTTCAATGCCGGGTTGTCGTCGCCGGCGGGATCTTCGGCCGCGTAATCGCGGTTGAAGGTGTTGCCGCCCGACGAATACAGCCGCAGATACCGCCAACCCCGCTCCTTCTTGAACGCGACGAGCTTTTCGATTGGCGAGCGGCCGATCACCGCGAACGCCACGCGTTGCAGGATGTCGGGCATTTCGCCGTCGTAGGCGCTCAGCAGCGACGTGCACATCGGACAGGGCCGCGCGCGCTGCGGGCCGTACATCCAGTTGTAGGTGATGAGGGTGTCGTGCTCGCCGAACATCTCCGAGAGCGTCACCGGGCCCGTTTCGCCGTCGAAACGATAATCCTCGGGCACGACGCCGCCAGGCGGCAGCGCGCGGCGCTGCACCGCCACCCGTTCGATATGGCGGCGCAATTCGATCTCCTCGGCCAGCAAGTCGTTGCGTGCGCGGCGATAGTCGGCGCTCTCGCCTGGAAAACGCGGCGGCTGCCCGGCCAGTTGCCGCGCCGGCTTGAGCGTTTGCGCGGATGTGTCTACGTCAGTCATCAGCCATCTCCTTGTGCGGAAAAGGGATGGAGGGCGCTTATCGTCGCTCCTGTCGTCCTCCATATGGTCACGACGATCGGGGTCGTGGCAAATCGACATTCATGGCGAAAAAATCGTCCGAGGTGGGCGACGGCATCCGGCAACCCTGCCATGGCGGCCGAAACCGAAACCGCGCGGCAAGGTATGCTTTTGCGAAACAGCACGCGCGCGTGAAACGCGGCTGAAGCCAGAGCCACCGTCACCGCGCGCCGTCCCTGGGGATGCAACATGCCGCTTCGTCTGCCACCTCTGCCCGCGCTTCGCTTCTTCGAAGCGGCTGGCAGGCATCAGAGTTTCAAGCTCGCCGCCGCGGAACTGAACGTGACGCCGAGCGCGATCAGTCACGGCATCGTCGGGCTGGAGCAGGCGCTCGGCGTCGAGCTGTTCGTGCGCGAGCCGCGCGGCATTTCGCTGACGACGACCGGCGCCGATTACCTGTCCTACGTTGCCGAAGCGTTTTCGCTGATCGCCATTGGCACGCAACGCCTGCCGAACCATCGCGCGGATCGCCCGATCGCGTTGAGCTGCGCGCCGACTTTCGCGTCGCGCTGGCTGCTGCAGCGCCTGGCGGGTTTTCGCGAGCGTTGGGCGAAGGTGAGCGTGAGCGTCGACACGTCGCACCGCCAGGTCGGCTTTCCGGTCGACGGCTTCGATTTCGCGATTCGCCTGAGCCGGTCTCCGGTCGCGGGCGCCGCGTGGACGCGGCTGTTCGGCGAACGCTTCGTACCTGTGTGCAGCCCCGTTTATCTGGAGAGTCTGCGCGACGGGCACGGCAACATCAGGCTGGAACACGCGACGCTGATTCATGTGAACGCGGCGAGCGAAGACTGGCAGGCGTGGCTCGATGCGACTGGTGCCAACGGTATCGAGGCCACTGGAGGTTTGAGCGTCGACACGATCCAGCTCGCTTTCGAAGCGGCCGCCATGGGCCTCGGCGTCGCGCTCGGCAGAAGACCGCTGGTCGACAGCGATCTCGCGAGCGGCGCGCTCGTCGAAGCTTCCTCCGACACGATCGATTCGGCTGGCGCCTACTGGCTCGTGAGCGCGGAAAACGCGGACCGCCGGCCGGAACTGTGCGACTTCAAACGCTGGCTTATCGGCGAGGCCGGGCAGTTCGACGCGCCCGTCGACGCCAACGGTCCGGGCTCGAGAACCGCGTCGAGCTGAAGCCGAATCGCACGTAACACCGCATGGGTGAGCCACGCTCATCTGTTGGCGAAATCTTTTACTTTGCCCGTTCTGACGCCCGCTGCGACCATGGTGTCCAAGGAGATCAGAATCATGTCGAGCGCCAATAGCAAACGCTTCGCCCCCGTCTTCAACCCGACGATGCTCGTGACCCTCACCGGCGCGCTGATTCTTAGCGCGGCGATGGGCATCCGGCAAACCTTCGGGCTTTTCATCGGCCCGTTCTCGTTCGACCGTGGCTTGCCGGTCACGCAGATCGCGTTCGCCATCGCGCTGCACAATCTCGTGTGGGGCTTCGCGCAACCGTTCGCGGGCGCCGCCGCCGACCGCTACGGCTCGGCGCCGGTCGTCGCGTTCGGCGCGACGACGTTCGCGGCCGGCCTCGGGCTCGCCGCCGTAGCGCCGAACAGCGCGCTGTTGATCGTCGGCATGGGACTGCTGGTCGGCATCGGCGTGAGCTGCACGACGTTCGGGGTCGTGTTGCCGGCGGTCGGCCGCATTGCGACGCCGGAAAAGCGCAGCATGGCGATGGGGCTGGTGAGCGCAGGCGGCTCGGCGGGACAGGTGCTGATGATTCCGCTCGTGCAAGGCATCCGGCTGAGTTCGGGCGTTGCCACGTCGCTCTTCGTGCTGGCCTTCCTGATGCTGTTGATCGCCCCGCTCGGCATCCTGCTCGACCGGCGCGCGCGAGTCGGCGCGCCGCGCCAGGACGCGCCTGCTGCGCCGCTGCGCGAGGTGCTCGCGCTGGCGACCCGCCATCGCGGCTACCGGCTGCTGACCCTCGGCTTCTTTACGTGCGGTTTCCAGCTTGCGTTCATCGCGACGCATCTGCCCGAGTATCTGTCGCTCTGTCATATGCCGCTCGGGCTCGGCGCCACCGCGCTCGCATTGATCGGGCTGTTCAACATGGCGGGCAGTTGGGCGTGCGGCTGGCTCGGCGGCCGGTTCCGGCAGCATCATGTGCTCGGCTGGCTCTACCTGATTCGCAGCGTGACGATCGGCGCGTTCTTCGTGTTGCCGAAAAGCGCCGCGTCCGTGGTGATTTTCGCGGCCGTGATGGGCTTGACCTGGCTCGGCACCGTGCCGCTCACGAGCGGGCTGGTTGCAAAAGTGTTCGGCACGCGCCACCTCGGCAGCCTGTTCGGCGTCTGCTTCCTGAGCCATCAGATCGGCTCGTTTCTCGGCGCGTGGCTAGGCGGACTGGTGTTCGATCTGACGGGGTCGTATTCGCTGCTGTGGGAAGCGACGGTTGTCGCGGGGCTCGTCGCGGCGATGCTGCACTTTCCGATCGATGACACTACGGTGAACAAGCCCGCGCTTCGGCGCGAACCAGTGCGTGCATGAGCGGGCTTGTTCAGCGGCTCGATTCGATATGGACACCAGATCACATCCGTGCGGCTATTTTTTCCGCTTCTGCGCAGCGTCTTTCGGCACGCGCCCCATCAGATAGAACTCATCGTTCGGGCGCATCGATATGACGTTGGCCATCCGGTTCGACAGACCAAAAAATGCGGTAATCGCCGCGATGTCCCAGATGTCTTCATCGCTAAAGCCGTGCTCGCGCAGCGTTTCAAAATCGGCGTCACCGACTGCGCCAGATTCGCGGCACACCTTCAGCGCGAAGTCGAGCATCGCCTTCTGCCGCGCGGTGAGATCCGCTTTGCGATGATTGACGGCGACCTGATCGGCAAGCAACGGCGCCTTCTCGTAGATGCGCAAAATCGCGCCATGCGCGACCACACAATAGAGGCATTCGTTCACGGCGCTCGTGGCGACCACGATCATTTCGCGCTCCCCCTTGGTGAGACCGCCGTCCTTCAGCATCAGCGCGTCGTGATAGGCAAAGAACGCGCGGAATTCGTCCGGGCGATGGGCGAGCGTCAAAAATACATTCGGCACGAAGCCGGCTTTCTCCTGCACTTCAAGGATGCGGACGCGGACGTCGTCCGGCCATTCGCCCGGCTGCGGCACGGGGTAGCGGCTGATCGGTTGAGCTTTTGTCATGCGATGTCTCCGTTATATCTCTAGGTGCACGAAGACGATTGTAGCAATCGTCAACCCAGCTGCTGCGCGCTCGACAAGGTCTGATTTCGACGCCCATATCGTCTAGACTTGCAGTCTCAGGGAACGTGAGCCGAACCGCGAGCAGCGGCGGCGACCAGCACAGGAGAAACCATGTCGGACGTTTTGCGCGAAGCGCGGGCCACGGTCGTCAAGGTGCGCCCCGAGCGGGAAATGATGACGACCCAGCGGCTACCTTACTTTGTCGGAATTTCCGCGGGCACCGCGGGCGCCACGGGTTTGTCGATGTACATGGTGGTGGTGCCGCCGGGCGGTCATGCCGAGCCGCACTTTCACGCCGACTACGAAACCGCGAACTTCCAGCTCGAAGGCCGGATCGAGACCCGCTATGGTCCGGGTTTGCGCGAGTCCGTGATTACCGAAGCGGGCGACTTTCTGTTCATTCCTCCGGGCGTGCCGCATCAGCCCTTCAATCTCGACGACGCCCGCCCCGCGCGCGCCATCGTCGCGCGCAACCATCCGGACGAACACGAACGCGTCGTGCCCTACGACCCGGCCGCTGACGCGTGATCTGACCGGACCCGCCGCCGCTTTCCATTCGCGCTGAGTAACCGGCCCATTGGGCCGCGCCAGCCGGTTCGCGCGTGGCTTCCTGCCGACTGATCCAGCTAGAATCCACGCGGCGTTCGGCTGCACTCACTGCGTCCTTTCGCCACCTGTGCTTAAATCCGCTCTTCGCGCCGATGCGTGTTCGCCATGCGCGGCGAGAGCCTGACTTCGTTTCATTTCCTTTCATTGCCTTCTCAGGAGCGCGGTTGTGTGGCATTTCCCGGTTGCTATCCCATCCTCGCTGGGCGTATGGGCCGTTTTCATGAGCGTGCTCATCACGCAGCTCGGTGTGCCGATCCCGGCGGCGCCGATGCTGATCTTCGGCGGCACCATGGCCGCCATGGGGCAAACCTCGTACGTCAACGTCGTGTTCGCCGCGGTTGCCGCGACGCTGATCGCCGACTCGCTCTGGTTCTTCACCGGACGGGCGTACGGCCGGCGTCTGTTGAACTATCTGGTGCGCTTCTCCCTTTCGCTGGACACCACGGTGCGCGTCGCGCGCAATACCTATGAGCGCTACGGCGCGCCGATTCTCACGGTCGCCAAGTTTCTGCCGGGACTCGGGCTGATTTCCGCACCGTTGCTCGGCACGACCGCGATCAGTGTCGGCGTGTTTCTGTGGTGGGATCTGGTCGGCGCCACGTTGTGGGCCAGCGTGTGGGTGATCGGCGGCGCCGCGTTGCACGATCAGATCGTGCAACTGGTGCTGCTCGTGCGGCAAAACGGCGGCACGATCTTCGATGCTTTCGCGGCGATCTTCGTGGCCGCGCTGTTGTATCGCTGGGTGCGCCGTTTGCAGTTTCGCCGCTGGCTCGCGCATACGCGTATCACGCCGGATCAGCTCGACGCGTTGATGAAGTCGAATGAGCCGCCGCTGATTCTCGACGCGCGTCCGCCCAGCGTGCGCGAAAAGGAGTCGCACCGGATTGCCGGCGCGCGGCCACTCGATCTCGACTCACCCGATCCGATTCATCCCGAACTCCTGAAGCGGCCGATCGTGGTCTACTGCGTGTGTCCCAACGAGGCGACGGCCAAGCGCATCGTCGCCCAGCTGCATCGCAAGAACATTCATCATATCCGCGCGCTGAAGGGTGGACTCGACGCGTGGGAGAAACGCGGCTATCCAGTCGAGCCGCTGCCGCCGGACTTTAATACGGCAATGGCCCATATGCTCGAAGATCATGATCATTCAGGCGCCGAGGGTGAATACACGGTGCGTGCGAGGCTCGCGGAGTAAGCGCGGCGATCGATGCAATGTGCGCAATGAATATGAATGCCTTTGATCACTTGAGTAAGTGCACCATTGGGTACATTCCGATCCAACTTTTTCAAAAAGGGGTTTGACGGCCTTATTGGCTCGTATATGCTAGTTAGCAGGCAGTCGTCTCGCGCATGCTAAAGACATCTCATGATGTTCTGCGGCCCGCGAATTCATTTCGCACAGCTTCGAGACGATCATGCCAGCGGTCTGTTTCTCTAAACGCCCCGTGCGGATTTCGAGCAGGCCGTTCAATACTTTCAACGTTGCTAGTCGAGTGTAATCGTGAGAGTCCGAGGCCCTTTGGTTAGATGGAATCGCAGTCACGCGGGTTGTACGCTCGCTGACAGCGCCATCGCCGACGGCAGCAACGGCAGCCTTACGTTCCGCCGCTTCCTGTCCGTCTTGCCGATCCTGTCCCGCCGTTCAGTTCGACGTCACAACTCCGTTTCCGCGCGCGCTTTCATTGCGGTGCGAACAGACGAAGTTGCCTCGCTGCTGCCGTAGCGCCTCCCTCCTTTTCGCCATTCGTTCTATCCGCTTGCCTATGCGCGTTTGTGCGTATGCGCGGTGCTGTCTGCCGTCCCTGCGCTTCGCGCGGATTAACGCGGCTCAGTGACTCGCGCAATGCGGCGGATCGAATCGAACGGCCATTCCTGCTACTGCGCGCGGCGTGTCTCCCCTCGACAGACAGCGCGCAAACTCCTGGCGGCCTCGCGCATTCTGCGCGGCTGCGAGGTCATGTCGCGCCGCGTTTTAGCGCTATTCACATCACGCGCCTCGCTATGCGAAACAAACCCCTGGTCGGCATCAGCGCCGACAGAACGATGCTCGGAGAGTACGCCGACGACCCGCTCTCCACCGCGATCTTCCGCACGTTCGGCGAGGCGTGCCGCGATCGAATGCGCACCAGGACCGGCCGAGGCGCGGCATTTGCATCCGCCGCCATGCAGGTTTGAGCCGGTCGCGCCAAAAACTGAGAGAACAATCATGCATGACATCGACGATTTTCTGAAGAAGCATCACGTCACCGAAATCGAAGCGATCATTCCGGATATGGCCGGAATCGCGCGCGGCAAGATCATTCCGCGCAGCAAGTTCGAATCCGGCGAGTCCATGCGCTTGCCGCAGGCGGTGATGATTCAGACCGTCACGGGCGAGTATCCGGAAGACGGCTCGCTCACCGGCGTCACCGATCCGGACATGGTGTGCGTGCCCGACGCGGCCACCATTCGGATGATTCCATGGGCCGTCGATCCCACTGCTCAGGTGATTCACGATTGCGTTCATTTCGACGGAACACCGGTCGCGATCTCGCCGCGCCGCGTATTGCGCCGGGTACTCGAACTCTACAAGGCCAAAGGCTGGAAGCCGGTCATCGCGCCCGAACTCGAGTTCTATCTGGTCGACATGAACAAGGACCCGGACTTGCCCCTGCAACCGCCCATCGGCCGCACGGGGCGTCCGGAAACAGGACGGCAGTCGTATTCGATCGAAGCGGTCAACGAATTCGATCCGCTTTTCGAAGACATCTACGAGTACTGCGAGGTGCAGGAACTGGAAGTAGATACGCTGATCCATGAAGTCGGCGCCGCGCAGATGGAAATCAACTTCATGCACGGCGATCCGTTGAAGCTCGCCGACAGCGTGTTCCTGTTCAAACGCACGGTGCGCGAAGCGGCATTGCGCCACAAGATGTATGCAACCTTCATGGCCAAACCGATGGAAAGCGAACCGGGGTCGGCAATGCACATGCATCAAAGTCTCATCGACGAAGAAACCGGCGAGAACATTTTCACCAGCGCGGACGGCAAACCGACGGTGCAGTTCACGAGGTATATCGCGGGCTTGCAGAAGTACACACCGGCGCTGATGCCGATTTTCGCGCCGTACATCAATTCCTATCGCCGTCTTTCGCGCTTCATGGCCGCACCGATCAACGTCGCGTGGGGTTACGA
This sequence comes from Paraburkholderia fynbosensis, assembly GCF_902859935.1. GTDB lineage: Bacteria > Pseudomonadota > Gammaproteobacteria > Burkholderiales > Burkholderiaceae > Paraburkholderia > Paraburkholderia fynbosensis. Next base: position 304,576 of record NZ_CADIKI010000004.1, on the reverse strand, counting down.
CAATCGCACAGTGGGTTTTCGCATTCCGCATTCGGGACCGGCCGCGCGCCGCATCGAAAACCGCATTCCGGGCGTCGACTGCAATCCATATCTGGCCATTGCCGCGACGCTGGCCGCGGGCTATCTCGGCATGACACAGCACCTCGACGCCACCGAACCATTGCTCAGCGACGGTTATGCGTTGCCGTATCAATTGCCGCGCAATCTCGAAGAAGGGCTGACGCTCATGGCCGCCTGCGAACCGATTGCCGAAGTACTCGGCGAGAAGTTCGTCAAAGCCTACCTGGCGTTGAAAGAGACCGAGTACGAGGCGTTTTTCCGTGTGATCAGTTCGTGGGAACGCCGGCATTTGCTGCTGCACGTTTGAGACCGGATCAAAAAAAGGCCCAGTCTCACGACGTCGTTATCAGATGCAAAGAGAAAAACTGGAGGCAGTATGAGCTACAGAATCGAAGAAGCCGCTTACATGCAACACGCGCAAGCCGTGCAGAGCGCATCGCGCAGCACTGCCGAATACCGCGCGCTCGACGCCGCCCATCACATTCATCCTTTTTCGGACATGGGCTCGCTCAATCGCAGCGGCAGCCGCGTAATCGTCAAAGCCCAGGGCGTGTATCTGTGGGATTCGGAAGGCAACAGGATCATCGACGGCATGGCGGGGCTCTGGTGCGTGAACGTCGGCTATGGCCGCAAGGAACTCGCCGACGCCGCATACCGGCAAATGCAGGAACTCCCCTACTACAACACCTTCTTCAAGACGACGCATCCGCCGGTGATCGAACTGTCGGCCTTGCTCGCGGAATTGACGCCGGAGCCGTTCAAGCACTTCTTCTATTGCAACAGCGGCTCGGAAGGCAACGACACGGTGCTGCGCATCGTTTACCAGTACTGGACGGCACAGCAGAAGCACACGAAAAAGTTCGTCGTCTCGCGCAAGAATGGCTATCACGGTTCGACGATCGCGGGTGGCACGCTCGGCGGCATGGGTTATATGCATGAACAGATGCCCTCGAAAGTCGGGAACATCGTGCATATCGATCAGCCGTATTTCTTCGGCGAAGCGCAAGACAAGCAGACGCCGGAAGAATTCGCGCTGGCGCGCGCGCAGCAGCTCGAAGCGAAGATCCTCGAAATCGGCGCGGACAAGGTGGCCGCGTTTATCGGTGAGCCTTTCCAGGGGGCGGGCGGTGTGATCTTCCCGGCGTCGACGTATTGGCCGGAGATTCAACGCATCTGCCGCAAGTACGACATTCTGCTGGTTGCCGACGAAGTGATCGGCGGATTCGGCCGCACGGGCGAGTGGTTCGCCCATCAGCACTTCGGTTTCGAGCCCGATCTGATCACGCTCGCGAAGGGGCTGACGAGCGGCTATGTACCAATGGGGGCGGTCGGCTTACATGACCGGGTCGCCAAGGTGATCATCGAGAGCGGCGACTTCAATCACGGCCTCACCTACTCCGGCCACCCGGTGGCGGCCGCCGTCGCGCTCGCCAATCTCAGGCTGCTGCGCGACGAGAAGATCGTCGAGCGCGTCAAAACGGATATTGGCCCCTACTTCCAAAAAAAGCTGCGCGATACCTTCGCCCATCATCCCATCGTCGGCGAGATTGCCGGCGTGGGTCTCGTGGCCGGTCTGCAACTCGCGCAAGACCCGGCGGCACGCAGGCGTTTCGCCAATGGCGGCGATGTCGGCACGATTTGCCGCGACTTCTGCTTCAACGGCAATCTGATCATGCGCGCCACCGGCGACCGGATGCTGCTATCGCCACCGCTCGTGGTCAGCAAGATCGAGATCGACGAAATCGTCTCGAAGGCCAAAGCGGCGATCGATTCAACTGCGCGGCAACTCGGCGCGGCGTAATGGCGATACGCAAAGCAACCCGTCAGTCCATCCCCACATGCTCGTCGAGCCATCCGGGTACAACGTGGAACACACGTCGTCGCTGTTAGTGTTCATCAACATATGGATGGCTTGCGTGCCCTGAACGATGCAATCGCCAGGGACACGGGCAGATTACGGCGAAACGCGGGGACGACAAACGCAATTATTCGGCCGCTGAGTCGAAATTTTCGATGTCTGGAACAGTGGTGCGTGTCGCCGCGCCCTTCCTGCGCCCTCTCTGTCCGACCCTGGCGTTTACCCGATAAACGCAAATTACCGACTATTTATCGATAAATTCTCGTGTTAGATTCCGTCGCCTGCCAGCCATTGCCAACCGGCGAATCTGCGCCGGAACGCACGGCGGCGGAACAACCCCGACCAGGCAGAAGACAGAACAAGGAGACCCCCGATGTGGGTTCTAATCGGCGTGCCGATCGTCGTAATCGGCTTCGCATTGCGCTTTAACGCGCTCCTCGTGGTGACCATTGCGGGGGTCGCCACCGGCGTGGCCGGCGGCCTGCAGCCGGTGGAAATCGTCAGCGCCTTCGGCAAGGCGTTCGCGGATAACCGCTACATGGGCCTGATCTGGCTCACCCTGCCCGTGATCGCGCTGCTCGAACGCAACGGCCTGAAGGAACAGGCGCGGCACCTGATTTCGCGCCTTCACGCCGCCACCACCGGCCGCGTGCTGATGCTCTATTTCGTGATTCGTCAGGTCACGGCCGCACTCGGGCTCACGTCGCTCGGCGGTCACGCGCAGATGGTGCGTCCGCTGATCGCGCCGATGGCGGAAGCGGCAGCCGCGAACCGCTACGGCGAATTGCCCGATGCGGTGCGCCAGCAGATTCGCGCCAACGCGTCGGCGGTGGACAACATCGCGGTGTTCTTCGGCGAAGACATTTTCATCGCGATCCAGTCGATCCTGCTGATCAAAGGCTTTCTCGAACAGAACGGCATCGTGGTCGAACCGCTGCACGTGTCGGTATGGGCGATTCCCACCGCCGTCGCCGCGCTCGTGATTCACATGGTTCGGCTCATGCTGCTCGACCGCAACCTATCGTACAAAATGAATGCATTGGGCTGGGGCACCGCGCAGTGATGATCAAACTCGAATCCCTCTATGTGCTGGCCGGTTTGATGTTTGCCGCGTTCGCGCTCTTCAATCTGCGAGACCGTTCGAATCCGCGCCGCGTCGTCAATTTTCTGTTCTGGGGCATCTACGCGATCACCTTCATGTTCGGCGGGGAACTGCCGCACTTCGTGACGGGCTGTCTCGCCATCGCGCTTGCGCTGATCGCCGGTTCCGGCAAGCTCGGCAAAGGCCGCGCGGACAGCAACAGCGAAGCGGCCGCCGCGCGCCGCGAAGCGAATGCGCAGCGCTTCGGCAATAAGCTGTTCATCCCCGCGCTGCTGATTCCGGTCATTACCCTGCTCGGCACATTGACGCTGAAATACGCACCGTTCGTCGAAACGAAGAACGTCACGCTGATTTCGCTCGTACTGGGCACGCTGGTCGCGTTCGGCACGGCGCTCTTCATGCTGCGCGATTCGCCGGTGCACGCGCTCAAGGACGCACGGCACACGATGGACACCGTGGGCTGGGCCGCGATCCTGCCGCAGATGCTCGCCGCGCTCGGCGCACTGTTCGCGATTGCCGGCGTGGGCCACGTGGTATCGGATCTCGTGAAAACGTGGATTCCGGTCGACTCCGCATTCGCGGTGGTCGCGGCGTACACCTTCGGCATGGCGATCTTCACGATGATCATGGGCAACGCGTTCGCCGCATTTCCGGTGATGACCGCCGGCATCGGCCTGCCGTTGATCGTGCATCAATTCAACGGCAACCCCGCGATTCTGGGCGCAATCGGCATGCTGTGCGGCTTTTGCGGCACCTTGATGACACCGATGGCCGCGAACTTCAATATCGTGCCGGCGGCGCTGCTGGAGCTGAAAGACCAGAACGGCGTGATCAAGGCGCAATGGCCGACCGCTTTACTATTGCTGATCGTCAATACCATACTGTTGTATCTGCTCGTATTCCGCTTCTGAGGAGCCCGTCGATGACAGTTCAACTCACTCGCGAAATCGCGTCCCGTTTCGCCAATCTCGCGCTCGCTCACCTCACGCGCGAGTATCCGAACAAGCTGACGCACTCGCTCGCCGGACCGCAGGACGTGCAAGGTCCGCGAGCTTTGCATCCAATCTTCTACGGCAGCTACGACTGGCATTCGTGCGTGCACGGTTACTGGCTGATCCTGCATCTGCTGGAGCGCTTTCCCGATCTGCCCGAAGCCGCGCGCATCATCGCGGTGGTCGACGAGCATTTTACCGACGCCAACGTGGCCGGCGAACTCGCGTATCTCGAGCTGCCGCACAACCGTGGTTTCGAACGGCCATATGGGTGGGCCTGGCTGCTCGCGCTCAGCGCGCAGCTGCACTCGCTGAAACTTGCGGACGCAGCGCGCTGGTCGAAGACTTTTGCGCCGCTCGCCGGGTTTTTCGTCGAACGCTTCGAGGAATTTTTGCCGAAGGCGACTTACCCGCTGCGCGTGGGCACGCACTTCAACATGGCGTTCGCCCTTGCGCTCACGCTGGATTTTGCGCGCCAGACTTCAGACAGCTCGCTCGAAGCGCTGCTCGTCAGAACCGCGGAGCGCTGGTTTCTGAACGACGTCGCGTGTCAGGCCTGGGAGCCGGCCGGCGACGAGTTCCTCTCGCCTTCGCTGATGGAAGCGGAATTGATGCGCCGCGTGCTGCCGGCCGCGCAATTCGTCGACTGGTTCGGGCGCTTTCTACCGGATCTCGGCGCGAAGAAACCCGCGACGCTGTTCGAACCGGTGACCGTGACCGATCGCAGCGACGGCAAGATCGCGCATTTGGACGGCCTGAATCTGAGCCGTGCGTGGTGCCAGCGCTCGCTCGCACGGGCGCTGCCCGCCGGTGACATTCGCCGGACCGTGCTGTGCGATAGCGCCGAGCGTCATCTGCAAAGCGCGCTGCCTCATGTGGCCGGCGACTATATGGGCGAGCACTGGCTAGGTACTTTCGCAACGCTTGCTCTGGAGGCTTGATTGATGAGTTTTCGGGGCGGCGGTTCGGCGCTCTGGTCTGATTTTTCGAGGCTTTATTTACGCGCCTAATCCGAGCCCGGGCGATTCGCATAGTCTCTCAGCAATACAATAGCGGCGCCGTTAGCATGAACCGGCTTGCACTACATCAACCGCTTCGCGCCACGTGCGCCGCTTGTCTATTGGCAGCTCGCTCGCAAGCCGCCGAACGTATCAGAGCCGATCGCCCGACCGGCTCCCTGCGTCCCTGTCTCACTGCCCCGTCAGTTTCTTCGGCTTCGGCGGCGTCTGCACCTTGTTGTACTGGAACTGGGGCGTCGCCTTCAACGCAGCCTTGGACGCGCCTGCCAGATAGAAATTGCCGTCATGAATATCGAGCGCGGCGATCGGCACCGCGACGTCATGCGACGCGACGCCGAGGAAGCCGCCAGCGGACACGATCGCTGCCGACAGCGAACCGTCCGGTGCGACCACCAGATCACGCACCGTGCCGATCTTTTCATTCTGATCGTTGTACACGGCCTTGCCGAGAATGCTCTTCTTCACGCTCCAGCCGCTTAGCAGCGCATTGGACTGTTCGACCGTGACACTCAGCGTCTGCGTGCCGGCGACCTGCGCCTGCGCACCCAGACTGGTTGCAGCTACCGCGGCTACGACAACAAGTTTGCCCAACGTCATCTCGTTCACTCCGTTCTTAGTAGACTTGACCGGCGCATGCGCTGCGCCGAAGGAATCGCTGCAGCACGATCATACAGACAGCGCCGCGAGGCTGCAGTGAGGGGGTCGTACGGATGCCGCATTCGCGAGGCGCCTCCAGGATCGGCACCGCCCGGCGCGCATGGCGGTAAAATCGCGAGGCGATGACGCCCGTTTAAAGGTGGAAGTTTGACTGAGCTTGAGCAGGGTTTCATATTGACCCGACATTGGCGGGACACGCCCGCCGGCACGGAGATCGATTTCTGGCTGGCGACAGACGGCGGGCCCCGCCTTATCCGCTTGCGCCCTCAGCCATCGGTCGCATTCATTCCCGCCGAACACCGCGAGCGCGCCGAAACGATCCTGCGCCGCGACATGCCGCTCGATCTGCGTCCACTCGAACTGCGCGACTTCCAGCATCGCCCGGTGCTGGGGCTTTACTGCCCGCAGTACAGGCAATTGACGGGCTTCGAGAAACGCCTGAAACAAGGCGGCGTGGACGTCTACGAAGCCGATATCTTCCCGCCCGAGCGCTACATGATGGAGCGCTTCATCACCGCGCCGGTGTGGTTCAGCGGCGAGTCGCAACCGGGCGGCCCGCTGCTGAACAGCGAGTTGAAACCGGCCACGGACTATCGTCCGCCGTTGAAACTCGTGTCGCTCGACATCGAAACCAGCGCGCATGCCGAGCTTTATTCGATCGCGCTCGAAGGCTGCGGACAACGCCAGGTATATATGCTCGGACCGCCGAACGGCGACGCGAGCGGGCTCGACTTCGAACTCGAATACTGCGAAACGCGCGCCCAGTTGCTTGAAAAACTGAACCTGTGGATGGAACGGCACGACCCCGATGCAATCATCGGCTGGAATCTCGTGCAGTTCGATCTGCGTGTGTTGCAGCAGCATGCCGAACAATATCGCGTACCACTGCGGCTCGGCCGCGGCGGTACGGTGATGGAGTGGCGCGAACACGGCCTCACGCGCAATCACTTCTTTGCCGGTGCTGCGGGACGGCTGATCATCGACGGTATCGAGGCGCTGCGTTCCGCGACGTGGAGCTTTCCGTCGTTCAGTCTCGAACACGTGGCGCGTTCGGTGCTCGGCGAGGGCAAGGCCATCGACAATCCGTATCAGCGCATGGACGAAATCCAGCGCCGCTTCGACGAGGACAAGCCCGCGCTCGCACACTACAACCTGAAGGACTGCGAGCTGGTCACGCGCATCTTCGCGAAGACCGAGCTGCTGCCGTTCCTGCTGGAACGCGCGACCGTGACCGGCCTGCCCGCGGATCGCAGCGGCGGCTCGGTCGCGGCGTTCACGCATCTGTACATGCCGCGCATGCACCGGCAAGGCTACGTCGCCCCCAATCTCGGCGATGTCGCGGGCGCGGCGAGCCCCGGCGGCTTCGTGATGGACTCGCGCCCCGGCCTGTACGATTCGGTCCTCGTGCTCGACTACAAGAGCCTGTATCCGTCGATCATCCGCACCTTTCTGATCGACCCGCTCGGTCTCGTGGAAGGCATGCTGAACCCCAGCGACGAACACTCCGTGCCGGGCTTTCTCGGCGCACGCTTCTCACGCACGCGCCATTGCCTGCCGTCGATCGTCGCGCAAGTGTGGCAAAGCCGCGAAAGCGCCAAGCGCGAGCACAACAAGCCGCTTTCGCAAGCGCTGAAGATCATCATGAACGCGTTTTACGGCGTGCTCGGCTCCACCGGTTGCCGCTTCTTCGACCCGCGTCTGGCGTCGTCGATCACGATGCGCGGCCACGAAATCATGCACACCACGCGCGAGCTGATTCAGGCCGAAGGCTACGAGGTCATCTACGGCGACACGGATTCGACCTTCGTGTGGCTCAAACATGCGCACAGCGAGGAAGACGCCGGCCGCATCGGCCGCGCACTCGTGGAGCACATCAACGCGTGGTGGCGACAGAACCTGCGCGCGCGGTTCGTGCTCGACAGCGCGCTCGAATTGCAGTTCGAGCGGCACTATCGGCGCTTTTTCATGCCAACCATTCGCGGCGCGGAGGAAGGCAGCAAGAAACGCTATGCGGGACTCACGGTATTGCCCGACGGCGGCGAGGAGATCGTCTACAAAGGACTCGAAACCGTGCGCACGGATTGGACGCCGCTCGCGCAGCAGTTTCAGCAGGCGCTATACGGACGCATATTCAGGCAGCAGCCGTATCAGGATTACGTGCGCGACTATGTGCGCGATACGCTCGACGGCAAGCTCGACGATCAGCTCGTCTATCGCAAGCGCCTGCGCAGAGCGCTCGGCGAATACGAACGCAACGTGCCGCCGCATGTGCGCGCGGCGCGCATCGCCGATGAGTTCAACCGTAGTCAAGGGCGCCCGCTGCAATACCAGAACGGCGGCTGGATCAGCTATGTGATGACGGTGGCCGGTCCCGAACCCTTGGAAACGCTGCGCTCGGCAATCGACTACGAACACTATCTGACGCGGCAATTGCAGCCCGTCGCCGATGCCATTCTGCCGCTGCTGCGCGATGATTTCACGACGCTGCTGTCGGGGCAAAGGCAGTTGTTCTGACGCGGTGTCAGCATCGGGCCGGGCGCGATCCGATCAACCATAAGGAGTCGAAAGTTGACGACAGCAAGCGGACAGCAGAATCACGCACAAACCGCGGCGAGCCGCGTGTTCGCAAACGATGCACTCAGTCTCGGACTCACGCTGCCGCTGCTGCGCGCCGGCGCCATCGTCGCCGATTTCGACGAGCAGTTGACTCTTGCGCGGCTCGCCGACGAACGCGGCTTTCGCGCGCTCTGGGTCCGCGACGTACCGTTGAACAGCGCCGACTATCCGGACCCGGTCGGCCATCTCGACCCGTGGGCCCTGCTCGGCGCACTTGCCGTGCACACACAGCGTATCGCGCTCGTGAGCGGCGCAATCGTGCTGACGCTGCGCCATCCGCTGCATATCGCCAAGGCGGCGCTGTCCGTCGACATGCTCAGCCACGGCCGCTTCATTCTAGGACTGGGCTCCGGTGACCGCCCACCGGAATACGCAGCCTTTGGCCGCGACCCGCACGAGCGGCGCGAACTGTATCGACGACATTGGGACACACTGGCGGCGGCGCTCGGCAAGCCGTCTCGCGTGATTCCCGATCGCGCGCCCGAAGGCGCGCCGGCTTTCCAGCTACTACCCGGCACCGCGAATACCGTGCCGCTGCTGGCGGTCGGCTCGGGCGGCCAGAGCGTCGACTGGATCGCGCGGCATTCGCTGGGGTGGATGACTTATCATCGCGAGCCTGATGCACAGCGGGCGCGTTACAGCATGTGGCGCGCCGCGGTCGAACGCGCGGCGCCCACTGCGTTTCGCGCATTCGGCGTGGCGATGCGGCTCGAGCTCAGTCGCGATCCGCATGAGCCGGCGCAGCCTGTCACGTTAGGCTATCGAACCGGCCGGCACGCATTGGTCGGCATCCTCAACGACATGCGCGCCGGCGGCACGCATCACGTGACGTTCAACCTCGCATCGGAGCGCCCTGCCGCCGACGCGATCGAAGAACTCGCGCACGACGTGTTGCCGCTATTCCAGCCGGAACCCTAAGGCCGCGCGTGTGCTTCTAGATCTTCTCCAGTTCCAGCCCCTTCGTGCGCGGCCCCATCAAACCGATCGCCAGCATCACGATCAGCATCGCACCGGCGATGAACACGAACACGCCGGACGCGCCGAAGTGCTTCAACACCGCCGCGATCAGAAAGGCCGTGAAGATCGCCGAAAACCGGCTCCACGAATAAACGAAGCCCACCGCGCGTGCGCGGATGCTGGTCGGAAAGAGTTCGGTCTGATACGCGTGGTAGCTGTACGAAATGATGTTGCCCGCAAGCGTCAGACACACGCCGAGGCTCACCAGCAGCACCGCGCCCGACGCCCGACTGAACCACAGCCCGCAGACGATGTTCACGCCGGCCATCACGACGATCACCGTCTTGCGCTCGAAGCGGTCGCCGATGAAGAGGCCGATGACGGGACCGAGCGGCGCGGCCAGCGCAATCACGCTCGAATACATCAGGCTCGTCGTGATCGTGATGCCCTGCTTGATCAGCAGTGTCGGCACCCAGTTCGCGAAGCCATAGAAGCCCACGGTCTGGAAGATGTTGAAGAGAGTCATCATCAACGTGCGGCGTCGATACGGCGGCACCCACATATCGCGGAAGCTGCCGCGCGGCGTAACCGGCAGCGGCGGTGCGGGCGGCGGCAACTCGCGGCCGTACTCGCTGCGCACCTTCGCTTCGAGCGCGCTCATCACGCCGTCGGCTTCGGCGAGACGCCCCTGCTGCGCGAGCCAACGCGGGCTTTCCGGCAGCGCGCGACGAATCCACCAGACGAACAGCGCGCCGTGCGCACCGATGAGCACGACCCAACGCCAGCCGTCGAGACCGAATAGCGTGCGCGGCACCAGCAGAAACGACAGAAACGCGACCACCGGCACCGCCGTGAAGCCGACCGCCTGCTCGCACGCGAACGCGCGGCCGCGAATCTGCTTGGGTACCAGCTCGGAGATGTACGTGCCGATCGTTACCAGTTCGACGCCGATACCGACGCCCGCGACGAAGCGCCAGACGTTCAGGCCGGTCGCCGTTTCCTGAAACGCCATCACGACGTTGGCCGCTGTATACCAGAGCAGCGAATACGTGAAAACGGCGCGGCGTCCGAAGCGATCCGCCAGAAAGCCACAAGCGATCGTGCCGATAAAGAGGCCGCTGAACAGAGCGGCGATGAAACTCGCGACGCCGGTCGAGCCGAACAGACCGTGCGTCGTCGCGGTCAGTAAGCCGCTCTTGACGAGACCCGGCGCGACATAACCGGAGTACAGCAGATCGTAGAGTTCGAAGAAGAAGCCGAGGCTCAGCAGCACGACCAGCTTCCAGATGGAACGCGTGGCGGGCAGCCTGTCGAGGCGCGCCGAAATGCTGCCAGCGTCGAGCGGCGCGGCGGCAGTGGTGTCGGACGGTGTGTTGCCGAGAGTACTGGAATACGTCACGCTGCCGCCGTTGCGTGTGACGGAGTCGGCGTGATCTGGGGAAGCCATGTCGTTCGTCTCCTTTGTCGACTGCAGTTGGCGCTTTAGCGCCTACTCCAGTCCCATGCAAAGCTGTCGACTGGAGTTGGCGCTTTAGCGCTTACTCCGGTCCCATGCAAAGCTGTCGACTGCAGTTGGCGCTTTAGCGCCTACTCCAGTCCCCTGCAAAGCTGTCGACTGCAGTTGGCGCTTTAGCGCTTACTCCAGTCCCATGCAAAGCTGTCATGCAGCCTGAATACTCCTGATACCGGCGAAAATAAGGCTCGCCGAAACCGGCCTGACGCCGGCCTTTCGTACGTTCGCGCGTCGCATGCGCCACGATGCCGGCTCCAGGGCCCGGCCAGCATTCTAGCCGCGTGTGCGCTTCAATTGTTCAAAGGTCGTGATTTTCCCGGCCAGCGCACTCGCCGCCACCGTATACGGGCTCGCCAGCCATACATTGCCCGGACCCGAGCGACCCGGGAAATTACGGTTGATCGCGCTGATCGTCACCTGATCCGCGAGGGCCGACTGGCCCGGCCCGCAATTCGCGCACGAGCCGCAACCCGGCATCACGATCGTCACGCCCGCACGCTCGAAGACCGGCAAATAGCCCTGCGCCTCGCAATACTCGCGCACCGCCATGGTGCCAAATTGCAGATATAGACGCGTACCCTCCGGCACACGGATGCCCCGCTCGACGCCCCAACGTAGCACCTCGTGATAGAAATCGAAGTCTTCACGCTTGCCTGCGGTACACGAGCCGCCATACGCAATGTCGATCGCGACGTCCTGCTCCAGTTGCGGCGCCGGCACCCCGTTGCCGGGATCGCCTGGACGCGCGAGCATCGGTTCGATGGCGCCGGCGTCGATGCGGATCGTGTCGCGGTAGACTGCGCCCGTATCGCTTTTCATCCAGCTTTCCAGCGCGAAATCGACGCCGCGCCGCTCCTTCAGAAACGCCACCGTGCGTTCGTCCGGCTCCACGATGCCGGTGAAGCCGCCCAATTCCGCGACCATGTTGGTCAAGGTCGCGCGTTCGTCGATCGACATCGCGCGCACCGCTGCGCCGCCGTATTCGAATACGAGACCGATTGCGCCGCCCGAACGGATCGCATCCATTTGCAGCAGATGCAGCACGACGTCCTTCGCGGTCACGCCCTCGCGCAAGCTGCCGTCGACCTCGATACGCAGCGTCTCCGGCACTTTGCAGCGCACATAGCCCGTCACCCAGCTATTGGCGATTTCCGTCGCGCCCGCCCCGAACGCGAGGCAACCGAGCGCGCCCGAATGCGGCGTGTGGGAATCGGTGCCGCACGCCACCTGGCCGGGCAACGCATATTGCTCGGCCATCAACGCGTGACAGATGCCTTCGGAACCCGGCACGCCATCGAGCGCACCGTGCGAGCGCACCGGATAATCGCGGGCGAACGACGTATGCCCTTCCATCAGATTGGCAACGCCCGGCAACAGACCGTCGCGCACGTGCGGAATGCTCTGCGGCGCCAGCACCAGATGGTCCTGAAACGCGATGATGTGATCCGCCGCGTGCAGCGGCGCCGGCTTGCCGAACGCGCGATGCATAAGATGCGCGCACATGCCGGTAAAGTAGTCGTGGCTGAAGCGCCAGTCGGCGGCGATGAACACCCCGTCGCCGCGCTGCGCGCTGGCGATGTCCGGATGCAGATGGCGATCGATGATTTTCTCGACCAGCGTTTTCGGCCCGCCAACTTCAGCGCCCTGTGCTGCGTCGCCCACAGCATCGCGCACACACGGCGCGGGCCACTGCGCGAACTTGCTGTATGCAAGCAGGCCGCCGCTGCGAATGATCTGCTGCGTGAGCGCGTCGCGGCCTTTCAAAAACTCGTCGATCGGCACCGTTTCGCCGGCGACCAGTCGATCGAGTACGGAGAAATCGGTGGTCGTGAGAATGCCGATGTTGTCGCAGTTCTGTTGATAGATTCGCTCGAAGCTCTCCGCAACGATCAGCCGGATGCCCGCCGACAATTCCGCCAATGGGCTCGATTCACGCGATGAGCCTTTGCCGTAACGCTTGCCCGCCACCGTGATCTGAAAACCGCCGTCTTTCACCGCATTGCGGCCGATCGGCATGCGCTCCCCAGCCTTGAAGCCGACGTAGGGATATTGGCCGAGCCGTTCGTCGTAGGTGAGCATCACGGTGACCGGCGTGATCTCATCGGTGGACACGTTCTCGCGTAACGGCCCGGCTGTGGCGCGCGTGAAATTTTCACCGGCAAGTTGCGCGTCGATCACCGCAGGATCTTGAGACAGGTACAGCACGCGGCCGTCCAGACGAATCGTATCGCTCATAAGTGCATTTCTCCTTGCGCTCACTATACGGCGCGCAGGGTCGATGCCGAAGTGCCGGTGCGGCAGCGCAGCCTTCTCGTTTGGCGAGGGCTGGGTGCGTTATGTTGCCTTGAATATCGCGGCGGGGCGCGTCGGCCGGCGTCGGTTCGCGCCAGCTTACCCTGCCCCGGTCATGCTATGGCTGGTTGCCGAGGAACCCGACCAAAGCCGCCGCGCTCGCGCTCAACTGCTCGCGCGCCTTGAAGATCATGATGAGACGGCGCACGGCCCACGCATCGCTCAAGGGCAGCAGGCGCACGTCGAGCGCATTCACGTAGAGCAGCCCGACCTGCTCGGGTACGATCGCGATGCCGAGCCCGGCGTGCACCATCCGGCACAGCGCGTCGAGACTGCTGACGCGAATCCTCACATCGAGCTGACGCCCCGCGCTCGCCGCCTGCTGCGCAAGCAGGCGCGTCAAGGCGCTCTCGCTGCGCAGGCCGACGAAACGGTCTTCGAGCAGTTCGTCGAACGTGACGCGCGGCGCGTTGGCGAGCCGATGTCCGCCCGGCACCAGCACCGCCAGCCGATCTTGGCGGTACGGCACCTGCTCGAAAGCCTCGCTGCCGGCAATCTGGTTGCAGATGCCGAAGTCCGCACCGTGCTCATCGACGATACGCAGCACGTCCGCGCTGTTTTCCTCTTCCAGTTCAATCGATACCTCCGGAAACGCGCGCCCAAATGCCGCCACGTCTTCCGGTAAAAACTGCACGATCGACGAAAGATTCGCGACCACTCGCACGCGCCCTTTTGCGCCCGACGAAAAGCGCGACAACTCCGCGCTCATCTGTTCGATGTTGCCGATGATCGCCAGCGCGTAGCGCAGCACGGTCTCGCCGACCGGCGTCACGGTGATGCCACGCGACTGGCGCTGGATCACAGGCAAGCCGATCACGACTTCGATCTCGGCGATGCGCCGGCTCACCGCGGACGACGCGATGAACTCCCGCTCGGCCGCGCGTGCAATGTTGCGCTCCTGGCAGACGGCGACGAACAGGCGCAGCGAAGTGAGGTCCAGTTTCTTGAGGAGGTTTTGCATGGTGTCGTGTCGCGGCAGATTCCTCGATTGTGACGCGGGTTGCGGAATTCGCCAAAGAAGATGGTGTTGCCGGTGCGGACTCACCTCACAATGCATCGTGAAAGATAATGCCCACGGTATGGCGGTGCCCCGACCGCAACCGGCTAACCCCATGACGCAGATTGACACGATATGGACCCCGCGTCCCCTGGACGGGCCGGCTGTTCACCGCAAACACCACTGCGTCGCCTTTTGCCAGCGGCACCACTTCCGCACGCGACTGCATACGCGGACGCTGCTCCGTCATGACGAATTCCCCGCCGGTAAAATCCCGCCCCGGCTCCGACAGCAGAATCGTGACCTGAAGCGGGAATATATGTTCGCCGTAAAGATCCTGATGAAGACAGTTGTAGTCACCCTCGCCATATTGCAGGAGCAATGGCGTCGGACGGACCTGGCCAGCGTCATGGCACCGCCGGATGAAGTCCGCGTGCATCGCGGGATAACGCACGTCGATGTTCATGGCCTGATTCCATCGGTTCGCGACCGGCACCAGGTGCGGATATATTGCTGTGCGCAACGCTCCAATTATGTTTGGCAGCGGATACTGGAAGTACTTGTATTCGCCACGGCCAAAACCGTGGCGAGCCATCACGACGCGGCTTCGATAGAGATTGTCGCGCGGATAGAGGGCCGCCAGACTGTCGCATTGGGACGCTGTGACGAGTTCGGATACGGTGGCACATCCGTACAGGTCGAGATCCTGCTCGATTCTTTGCCAGTCCAGCGCGTCGATCCGTTGGGTGATCGTTGCTGTAAATGAGAGGGTGGGAGCTTTCGCTTCACTTGGGTTCATAGCTGATTTGCGGCCGTACGCGTAGCCGGTTCCATGAGATATCATCATTCGAGCCAGTGTACGGCCGTCGACAAAAGAAAACACTCCGGGTCTTGCGCTTCAATTCGGCCATGCTCGCCCATCGACGCGCGGTCCTGCAAGAGCCGGCGATTCAGGCTACGCTGTCGGCCTCTGTTGCGAACATGCCGTGCCGGCTACGCAACGCGTCATTCCCCAGCGAGGACCACAATGAAACAGGCGCTAACCATCGATTTTGTCTCCGACATCGCATGCCCGTGGTGTGCGATCGGTCTATCTTCGCTTCAGCTCGCGCTCGCGCATCTTGGGGACACCATAGACGCTGAAATTACCGTGCACCCGTTCGAACTGAATCCGCAGATGGGACCGGCCGGCGAGGCCATCGTCGATTATCTCGGCAAGAAGTATGGACGCACACCGGCGCAAATTGCCGAAACGCAAGCGATGATCCGCGAACGCGGCGCGAGCGTCGGCTTTACGTTCGGCCCGCGTACGCGGGTCTACAACACCTTCGATGCGCACCGCCTGCTGCATTGGGCCGGCATTAAAGGCAAACAGTTGCCGCTCAAGATCGCGCTGCTGCAGGCCTATCATTCCGATGGGAAGGACCCGAGCAATCATGACGTGCTGCTCGAAGCGGCGCAGTCTGTTGGACTCGACGCTGTGCAAGCGCGCGACATCCTGACGAGCGGCATCTATGCCGATGAGGTTCGCGCGGAAGAACAGAATAATCAGGAGATGGGCATCCAGTCGGTGCCCGCTATTATTTTCAACCGTCGATATCTGGTGACAGGCGGGCAACCTGTGGAGCAGTTCGTAAAGGTTATCGAGCAGGTTCTGGCCGAAGCGCAAATTGACTGATGTTGTTGAAAAGGGCTTGTGGTTGCGTTTTCCGATGGCTGCGTGATGCCATTCGGTGTCGATACTGCAAACCAGTGTCAACGCGAGGAGAAAGTCCAATGGGCAACGCTGTCGACCTTTTCCGTTCGGCCGCCGTGTTGGCGGCGCTCGTCTTCGTCACGGTCAGTAGTCCGGCGCATCTGGCAGATGCACGCGAATCCTTCGTATGGCCGGCTTCACTGGCGCCCTTCGGTGACGGTTATCCCAAGGCAGGAGATGCGTGTCGCCGACTTGGCGAGTCGTCCGCGACTTCCGCCTACCTCGACCATACGGCAACCCTCGTCGGCTGTCCGGGCGGCGCTGACAGCGCGAGTGTGCGGGCCATGCTTCGCGAGCATCGCGGGCGGGTGGTCGGTCAGGCGGAAGGCGTCACACTGATCTCGGTTCCGATGGATGGCGCGATGAGCCGCGCCGCGTCCGGCCACAAAAACGAGCACCCAGAGACAAAGGGAACCGCTCTCAGCGCGACAGGGAAGCTCCCGTGCGCACGAAGTGCGGGCCAGATTGCAGGCATGTGCAGATTCGTCGTCACACGTCACAGTGACCGTACTGCGAATGTCACGGTCTACTGGCCTCCAGGCGGTGCCCGCACAATCTTCTTCGGTGCGGACGGTGCAGTGATAGGAGTCAGTACAACGGCTACCGATCAGTCACTGGCGCAGAAAGCTGTCGCCAGAAAAAACGGCGAGGTCAATCTGATTTCCGTTGGCGATGAGCGGTATGAAATTACAGATTCGATTCTTTCTGGCAAATAATTCAGGCGACGTTCCAAAACCATTTCAGCGTAACCGATGACTTCAACGACAATCCCAATGTCGGAACAGTCGTTCGCTCAGGCTGGAGATTACGAGCAAAAGGCCAACCTCAAATCCACCCTCTGCTCTCCTGCTGAATCTGCGCCCACTGCCGGAAAGCCACTGGCGGCGTCGCGTGCCGGCTGCGAAAGAAGCGCGTGAAGGCGCTTTGCGACGAGAAGCCGAGTTGCTCGCTGATCTGCGCGACACTGAAGCGTGTGTCGGCCAATAATCGGCACGCTTCCTCGAACTTGACCCGCGCTTCCAGCTCGCTGAAATGCAGACCTTCGACCTGCAATTGACGACGCAAAGTCCAACGCGAAGTATGCAGCCGTTCACAGATCTGAGTCAGCAAGGAGGATGACGTCGGCGCCTCCGCGCTTTCGCCCGCGATGATGTCCCTGACCAGATCCGCGACACGGGCGGAAAATAGACCGCTTTGCTGAACCCGCTGCAATTCCTTTTGCGTCTGCTCCAGCAGAAACGGAGCGAGCACGGCGTTGTATTTGGAAAAGGGCAGGTCTAACGCTGCCGAGGAGAACTGCATCTGATTTGCGGGTGCGCAGTACTGCACCGTCGCGCCGAAAAAATCGCCGGGCGTGCGAGAGCGACGCGGCTCACTACAGGTCAACGCAACACGAAATACTGTGGAATGCGCGCCATCGTATGCGCGGATCAATGTCGCCAGCACGTGAAAATTGGCGAGCGCCTGGAAGCAGTTGCCGGGCGCGAATTCGGCGATGTACTCGAAGCGCACCCACTCGGGTGTTTCCTTGTAGAAAAGGAAATCGAACTCGCCAATGAGCGGGCGAAAAGTAATGAACGCGTCGATAGCCTCGCGCAGCGTGCTTGCGTTCAGACACAGGTTGCCCAATACGGGGAAATCCGGAAAGAGACCGCAGCGTTCGTCCAGAAGACGTTCGACATTCGCGCTCATGGAAGCCATCAACTCGACCAGCCGGCGATGTCGCGCCCCATCGATCCGGCCATTGATGTCGATCAGGTCCTGTGCAGCGATGCCGGTGCGTGCAGTAAATGTTTCCGGTGGCATGCCGGCGGACCCGGCAGCTTGCAGCGCGGCGACGGCAATGCGGTTCGAAACGGTACGGCGCGGGGCGATGTGCGACGTCGTGTTGGCAGACATGAGTTCCAGGTGGGCGGGCATGTCCCGATCATGCCCACAGCACGCGTGCGAATCCATCAGGAATTGCCATTACATTTCGCCTTCTCTAACTTTCACCAAGGCTCGTTACGCGCCCTGCTCCGCAAAGGCAAACCGTGCACCGCCCAGTCAAACCGGTAGCGGACGGTAAGGATAAGGTAATGCGCGGCCCGTCGATTGGGCTGCCAAAACTCGAAAGATCCACCGAATCCCGGAGACACAGATGCACCTCTTTTCCCAACCCGCTTGCCGGGTCACGGCAATCGCCGCCGCCAGCGCCGCGCTCGCGCTCGGCCTGTTCGCTTGCGGCAGCGACCTCAACGATTCCCCCACCGTCGCACAGCGCGACCTCGGATACACCACTCTGCCGCTGCTCACGAAGGACAACCTCAAGTTCAAGGACATGAATCGCAATGGCCAGCTCGATCCCTACGAGGACTGGCGTCTTTCCGCCGAGGACCGCGCACGTGATCTGACCGGCCGTCTGACGCTGGCAGAAAAAGCCGGCCTGATGATGCACGGCACCGCGCCAGTGCTGAACGATACGACCGGCGCGGGAACCGGCACGGCCTACGATCTCGCGGCGTTGAAGACGCAAATCAACGATCTCGACATCAGCACCTACATTACCCGCATGAGCGGCGATGCGAAGACGATGGCATCGCAATACAACCAGATCCAGACGCTGGGGGAGCAATCGCGGCTCGCCATCCCTGTGTCGATCAGTTCCGATCCGCGCAATCACTTCCAGTATGTGCTGGGGGCGAGCGCGGGCGGCAGCGGCTTTTCGCAATGGCCGGAGACGCTGGGCTTCGCGGCGATCGGCGATAGCGCACTGACACGCAAGTTCGGCGATATAGCGCGGCAGGAATATCGCGCGGTCGGCATCACGGAGGCGCTTTCGCCGCAGGCCGATCTTGCGACCGAACCGCGCTGGGCCCGCATCAACGGCACCTTCGGTGAAGACGCGGATCTGGCCAAGGCGCAGGTTCAGGCGTATATCGAAGGTTTCCAGGGTGGCAGCGCGGGCATCAACGAGAAGAGCGTCATTGCCGTGGTCAAGCATTGGGCCGCTTACGGCGCGCAGAAATCAGGCTTCGACAGCCACAATTACTACGGCCGTTATGCGACTTATCCGGGTAACAACTTCGCCTATCACTTGAAGCCGTTCGAGGGCGCATTCGCGGCCAACGTCGGCTCGGTGATGCCGACCTATTCGGAGCCGGACGCGCCTGTGACCGTGGACGGCATCGCGCTCGAGCAGGTGGGCGCGGCCTACGACAAGGCACTGCTGACCGACCTGCTGCGCGGCAAATACGGCTTCAAGGGCGTAATCGTGTCGGACTGGCTGATCGCCGCGGATTGCGACAGCAACTGCATGAACGGCGCTTCATCAGGCTCGCCCTCGTTTGCGGGGCTCGGCATGCCGTGGGGCATGGAAACCGCTACGCGCCTGCAGCGTTTCGCAAAGGCCGTCACGGCAGGCATCGACCAGTTCGGCGGCGAAGACGACCCATCGTTCCTCATTCAAGCCGTCAATCAGGGCTTGCTGAGTGAAACACGGCTTGCCGATTCGGCGTATCGCGTGCTGCTGCAGAAATTCCAGCAAGGGCTCTTCGATCATCCGTATGTCGATGCGGATGCGGCGGCCACGATCGTCGGCAATGCGGATTTCAAGGCGCAGGCGCTCGATGCACAGCGCCGTTCGATGGTGCTCCTGCAAAACAGTGGCAACGTCTTGCCGTTGACGGCGACGGGCAAGAAAGTATGGCTGTACGGTATCGACCCGGCGGCGGCGCAGCAATACGGCTACACGGTTGTCGATACGGCGCAAGCCGCCGATGTGGCCATCGTACGCGTGAGCACGCCCTATGAGACCTTGCATCCGAACTACGTGTTCGGCGCCATGCAGCATGAAGGCAGTCTCGCCTTCGTCGATGGCAACAAGGACTATGAGGCGATCAAACAGGCGGCCGCCGCGCCGAAATCGATCGTATCCGTCTACATGGACAGACCGGCCATTCTGACCAATGTGCAGGACAAGACGACTGCGATTCTCGCCAACTTCGGCGCAAGCGATATCGCGCTGTTCGACGTGCTGACCGGCAAAGGCAAGCCGGAGGGCAAACTGCCGTTCGAACTGCCGTCGTCGATGGATGAGGTCAACGCGCAGTTGGAGGACTTGCCGCACGATACAGCGCATCCGTTATATCCGTACGGATACGGGCTTTCATATTGAGCCCGCACGCCATACGTTAAACAGTTCGATGGGGCGGCGACGCGGTTCTCAATTCGCCTGACCGGGAAGCGCAGCCGGCCGTTCACATTGCGTCTCCCGTCCTGTGCAGTGACAGGCCCCCGCCGGTGCAGATGACTTGTCCGGTGAGGGCCGCTCTTCCACGTGCGGCTTACCGCCTTTCAACTCTCGAAGTAGGTCAAACCCAGCGCGCTTTTAACCTCGGCCAACGTCTGTGCGGCCACCTCTCTCGCGCGCATCGTGCCACGACGCAAAATCGCCAGCACCTCGGCCCGCTCTTTCGCCAACTCGCAACGGCGCGTGCGAATCGGTTCGATCAGCGATTGGAGCCGGTCGTTGAGTACGCGCTTGACGACGCTATCGCCCAATCCACCTCGGCGATAGTGCGCCTTGAGTTCGTCCACCTTCTGCACATCCGGCTCGAACGCATCGAGGAACGCAAACACGACATTGCCTTCCACCTGGCCAGGGTCGCTGACTCGCAAGTGGTTCGGGTCGGTGTACATGTTGTTGACCGCCGCCGTGATTTCGTCCGGTGTGGCGCCTAATGCAATGGCGTTCCCAAGGGATTTGCTCATCTTGGCCTTGCCGTCGATACCGGGTAGTCGAGTGACCTGGGACAACACCGCCTCACACTCAACCAGCACAGGCCGCGCGGCCGTGTTGTTGAAGCGGCGCACCAGTTCGTTGGTTTGCTCGATCATCGGTATCTGGTCATCTCCCACCGGCACGTGCGTCGCCTTGAACGCCGTGATGTCTGCCGCCTGGCTGACCGGATAGGTCAGAAAGCCGGCAGGAATGTCTCGCTCGAAGCCACGCAGACGAATCTCCTCCTTGATGGTGGGATTGCGTTCGAGACGCGCGAGCGTGACGAGGTTGAGCAGGTACTGGGTGAGTTCCGCCAGCTCCGGCACCTGCGACTGGATGAAGATCGTCGACTTCGACGGATCGATGCCTGCGGCAAGATAGTCGAGCGCGACTTCGATGACGTTCTCGGTGACACGCTGATGCCGCCCCACGTTGTCGGTCAGCGCCTGCGTATCGGCGAGAAGCAGGAATTGCTGGGCCTCGTGCTGAAGCTGAACGCGGGCTCGCAAGGAGCCGATGTAGTGGCCGAGGTGAAGCGGACCGGTAGTTCGGTCGCCGGTCAGGATAGTGGGTCGATTGGCTTGTGTCATGAACTGGAGTCTCATGCTTCTGAAACCACCAGCCATCGGCGTGCAGAAACGAAAATGCCGCCAGGGACTGGCGGCATCACGTTTGCGATATGCGTGAGGAAACGGGCCGCCGGATTCAGGCGGGCCACCAACGATGCAGATTCAGCGCGGTCGGTTTCGTGTCCATGGATTGGAGTATAGCCTAGCATTCGGGCCTGCCGTCAACGTCCACGGCGTCTACTGTCGATACCGCACCATGAGTCGTGTGGCCTCGTCGACCAGCGTCAGAAACGCTTCCTCGGAGAGACTTTCAGAGTAGTCCGGCTCTGCTGCATGGGTCAGCGCTTCTATTGACGTCACGCACACGAACGTCGCAAGCGCGTCGGCCCACCGTCGCCGTTCGCCTGGCGCGCGCGAACACGCGCACCGGCACACGTCACCCGCTTTATTCGTGAGCGAGTGCCTGTTTGAAGAAGCTCTCGCACACCGCGGCGACCTGCTGCCGTGCCGCACGATTCAGGACTTCGTGGTCCATGTTCGGGATGATCATCGCGCGCGCGTGCAGCAACTTGTTGAGCCGGCGGCCGCCCGGCCCGAAGTGCATGCGCAGTTCGTCGAGCCCATGATCCAGCGGGCTGAACAGCAGCCTGACACGCACGCCGCGGGCATCGAGATCTTTCATCCGCTGCCGGGCGCGGGAGCCTTTGTTCGCCGTGGCGCGACTTGCGTCGCCGGTCAAGGCCGCGACGTTGCTCACGACAGCGTCGACGGCATAGCGCGACAACGTTCGCAACACAGGCCGCAGACCGACCTCGCCGCGCAGAACCTGCGACCATTTCCGCAGCCGCAGCATCGCCCGAAAGTGCGCGCGCGTCGAACCCGCACCGACCGTGGTGGCGTCGCACATCCGGAAATCGGCCGGAAAATCGAAGGCCTGCAGATTGACCAGCAGCAGCGCCCGCACCGCAGGATTGGTCGTGGCCGTGAGAAGGCCGAGATACGCGCCCGAACAGATGCCGAACACGGCCACGCGTGGATGCCCCCTGGCCACCGCCCAATCGACCGCCAGCGACGTATCGGCGGCAAGCTGCTCGTAGCTGAGCAAGGAAGGATCGGCGACCATCCATGCGTTGCGGCTGTCGCCGATGCCGTGCGCATCGACGCGCAGCGATGCGAAGCCTGCGCGCGCCAGCGAGCGCGCGAGTTCGACGTTAAAGCGGCCGTCGCCGACATGGCTGGTCGCCGCCGTGTTGGCGATCACGACGAGCGGCGCGCGTTCCGCACGGTTTTTCGGTTCGCACAGGATTGCGAACAAACGTCCGTCGGCGAGTTCCACGGGTCTTTCCACCGCGCCGTTCAATCCGCGCGAGCGCCGATACCCGAGCAGCGACGCCACCGTGTTGAATGCCGCAGGCGGAAAGCCCGTCGCCGGGAACGAAGGCTCGAACACGCGGCCGAACCATGCTTCGATTGAGGCGAGTGTCGCCTCCGGCAGCTTTGCCTGCCACGAGGGCTGCAGGGCCTCGGCGTAGTCGACAAATGGAAGCGAATCGACTTGCGCGCCGAGCGCGCCATATTTGTCCGCCAACTCGTTACTGGGGCCCTGATCACCGGGGTGCACGATCAGCAGCTTGCTCGCCGGGGATGCTGTCGCGCGGCGCAGATCGCATTGCGCGATCGCGTCGATGGCGGCGCGGCTGAAGCGATGCCCCAGCACGTCGAACGCACCGGCCGCCGCGTCGGCGTCGTCACGAACGTTTTGCCTCGCCTTCTCCAGCCAGGTGCGCTGCAGCACGTTCAATTCCCGCACGAACTGCCGTCCGCCGACGACCGGCGCGACGAGCGCCACGGTATCGACATGCGCCGCCCGCGCTGCCTGCGCGGCGACCATCGCGCCAAAGCGGAATCCCACCAGCGCGACACGCTCGACACCCGTCGCGCGTCTCATGAAGCCCACGGCCTCGACGGCCTCATCCACCCATTTGTCCGGTTCGACCAGGCCGCCCGGATCGATGGAATCACCTGTGCCCGCATAATCGAATCTCAGGACCACGAATCCCCGGGCCGCGAGGCGCTCGCTTAGCGAGCGCAAAGTTTGATGCAGCCATAAGGCTTCGTGACCGAGCGGAGCGCAAAATACGATGCCCGCTTTGCCATTTTTAGCGAATTTTGGCAACGGTTCGGAAAGCCAACCAAAATGCCCGCCGAAACTGACGGGATGCATTTTGAAGTCGATTTTATTCGCTTCGCTATCCTCGCGCCGATTCTCGAGGGGTGTAGCAGAAAGCATTTCCAATGCGTTGGCCATAGCAGGTTTTCTGAACCAGGAATTTTCGCTCTATTACGCGCCGGCGTAATGCCCTCCGTCGGTGCGCTTACGCACATGGCGGGTTGATGAGCTCCGCCAGGATACCGTGCGTTCGCCGAGGCGGCCGTCCCCGCAAGGCCGGCTTCGTCCAGAAGACATGGGGCTGTCACGGTTTGAAGCGCGGATGCTGAATATTCGTCAGAGGCAGGCCTCAACCGGGTCGAACGGCGCCGAATCCCGTCACTGACCGCGCTTGCGCGCCACGCCGCCGACCCGCCATACATCCGGCAACAATTGGAATTAACCCGTCATTTTCCCTTCAATTCTTCAATTAGCTTGCCGCCGGCTGGACTAAACGCCATTCCGTTTTGTTTTCCGCTCCGCTCTGCATCCGAACCGAATTCAATTCGCAACCGATGCAATGCCGCGGAATGATCCGGCTGCCATGGAGGAGACTCCGACTGAATAGACAACGGCATCGGCCAGTGCGGTTTGCTGGCCGGGCCATTTGCGGGCCATTTGCGAGCCATTCATCGACAACGAATGCGGGCGATTCTGCCTGTCATCACAAATCGAGCTCTTATAAAAGGTCGCCTTCTCTCTCGTCATCGCGACGCTCGCTTCCTATACGGCGCTCGGTCTCGCGGACCGGATCTCCTTTGGCCTGCGCGCGCACGCGGCTGATCCGGCTGGCCGGCGGCGCGTTGGCGATGGGCGTCGGCATCTGGTCGATGCACTTCATCGAAATGCTGTCGTCTTCCCTGAGCATTCCACTCGACTCCGATCTCGCCGTGACCGGCTACTCGCTTCTCATTGCCGTGCTTGTCTCGTGGTTCGCGTTGTATATCGGCACACGCAACGATCTGAGTTTGGTCCGGTTGCTGGTGGGGGGTGTTGATGGGTCTGGGCATCGCCAGCATGCATTAGGTGGGCATGCACGCGTTGCTGATGGAGCCTGCGATTCACTATGATCCCGCCATCTTCGCGCCGTCGATCATCATTGCGATCGCAGCGTCGACGGCGGCGCTCTTGAGCGCACGCACTGCGAAGCGCCGATCAGCGCCATGTGATGCGCAAGCGCACGCAAAGTTTTTCGCCAATTCGGTCGCCCAACTCAACGAGCAGGTGGATCGCATGCGAGGCTTGAGGCGCTGATGCACGCACCCGGTCGCGAGGCAATCGACGCACGTTCGCGATGCAATCTTCCCGCCGGTCTGCGGCGCTTGCGCTGCGCACTGGCCGGAGAGTATGTGTGCCCTTCGCGCTTTCGCCATCCTCCGGCAAGCCGCTTTCCGCCGTTCTCCGTCGACACGCCGCCGTCACAACAACACATGCGTCGTGACTCGTCGCCCTCGCCTCACCCGCGAGAACCGGCCGTCACGCGGCAAGGTCGTGAATGCCCCGTCCATACTGTCAGCGCGGCATATAATCAGATCCGGCGGTCGCACACGCTTCTCGAGGCGGCGTCACGTTTCACCGCTTCGCCCCCGCTGGCACCACGCAGCTTGAAAGGCAGACCCGGACAAACCGGCAAAGGAGGAATAGTGAGAACAAACGGCACGAGCAGAATAGTCGGCGCGATTGTCGCCGTATCCCTCGCGATTGGCGCAACGTATGCGTTTGCTCAGACGCCCGGCGGTATGCCGAACGATGCGTCCGCGCAAAACCCGTCAATCACGACGTCTCCGTCTCGAGCCAGAACCGATAGTCAGCTGGTCCGCGACGTTCGCCGCGCCTTTACGCGCACGACCGGGCTGAACTCCGCGTCGATTCATGTGCAGGCGCGCCACGGCGTGGTGACGCTGACGGGCAGCGTGCCGCAGCGCTCACAGATTCAGCGTGCCGGGAATGCCGCACGATCGGTTCGCGGCGTCAGGGCCGTGACAAACCGGTTGACTGTGCGCACACGGCACAGCAGCGGTCACTAGGCTCGACGCGTTGTCGTCGATGCGCGGCTCGACGGCATCGAACAATCAGGACCGGTGCCGCTGTAGCAGCTTCGACATGACCGGTCTGGTTTGCATGAGCCGGCCGGGCAACACTTCAGTTTGAGGCGCCATCTGTTGCGCGCCTTGCGCGATCGCACTTCTCGTGCGCGCAAAGACTCGGGGGCTCGGTGTGAATCTGCCGAGCCTACACAAACTCCATCGATTGCTTTCCGGACGTTCCCCTTCCCCGCCGACCGTGCATCGCCGTTCAGCGCCGCCTGGCTAACGCGTCAGCGCCACATCCGATAGCTGACCATCGGCGCGCGATACGCATACATGCGCGGCGCGCTGTAGTAGACCGGCGGCCGATAGACCTGATAGGCGACAGGCGGCGCGACCGGCTGCATCACGGTTTCCACCACCGGCATCTCTTCATACTGCTGCTGCGCGTAGACCTGGACATACTGGACCGGAGGCGGCGGCGCATACTCCTGGCGCACATACACAGGCTGGCTGTCGGCGTAGACCGGCTGCATTTGCGCCTGTGCATACTCGGGCGCCGGCTGGTACTGCATCGGCATAGCCGGTGCGTACTGCGGCTCCTGATAGGCCTGCCGGTACTGAGGCTGCGGCTGTTGCTGCTGCGGCGGCTGTGGCACCTGGCGCGGTTGCGAGACCTGGCGCTGCGCATACTGGCGAGGCTGCGGCGGGATGGTGGTGTACTTCGAGTTGTCGTCTTCGGGAAGGCCGGCCGGCAAGGGCGGTACGTCCACTCGGGCCACCTGCGTGTTGGTGGGCTTGCGCTGGCCGTGGTTGTGCGATTCGATCATCGCGTTATAACCCGCCTGATCCTCCTTGCCACGATTGATATAGCCGTTGCGATAAGCACGAGCCACATCCGACATCTTCGCTTTCGGGTCCTCTTTCATGCCGTCCGCGTTGACCTGATATTCATCCGGACTGAGCGAAGCAGCCGGCGCTTCCTCGTCGGCCGCATAGGCGGCTTCGGGACCGTCGGCCCACGCAGGGGCGGACTGTAGCGTTAGCGCCGAGGCAACCGTCGTCACCCCGAACCCTAAAAGCGTTTTTATTCTCATGATCCACCTCGCGGCGATTAAGAATTTTGAAAGCCCAAGATCGCTTGCTCGCTTGCCCCGTACGGCTGTTTGCCGGTGCCCCCGTGCAGTTGTTATTTCTAGCACATTCGGTGACGGTGAGGATTTTTTTTTATGGGAGTGTGAGGGGTGTTGCGCATTGGATGAATTGCGGCGCGCCTGGCGTATGGATTGGGGCGAGGTGATCGTGATTGCTGATGTTGTCTATCAGGTGCACAGACACACATTTTGGGTGCGCTCTCGGACCGCTGTCAGTGCCATCGATTGTTATATGCCATTTGCATTTGCATTTGCATTTTGAGCTGGGGACCCAGTCCGCCGTTAATGGCAATTCGGAAAGCGATCGACTAACGACTTCGAATTGCTGGCAAAGACGGATGCGAATCGTCTCATGGATTCGCCTCTTCGCACGAACACAGACACTCAGCCGAACCGCGAAATGGGTTCGGCTGAAAGGATGCGTGAGGCGTCAATTCGTCGTGCCCGGAAGAGCATCCCGAATTGCCGGCTCCCTGCTGAGATAGCCGCCCTACTCGAACGATCCTGTGCGCACTTCGCCGTCGCGCAGGTAGCGGGTAATCAGCACACCGCCGGGCGTGCTGACCGAGTGAGCCAGCGTGAAAGCGCAGGCCAGTGCGTCGTCGCCGAACAAGCGCTTGCCGCGTCCAAGCATGACGGGGTAAATCAGAAGCCGAAGCTCGTCCACCAGACCGGCGGCGAGCAGTTGGCGCACCATCGCGCCGCTGCCGAACGTCAACAGATTGGCGCCGTCTTGCGGTTCTAGCGTGCGTATGGCGTCGGCAAGGTCGCCCTGCAGCGCGCGACTGTTCTGCCAGTCGAGGGGACCGGGTCGATGCGTGGCCACGTGCTTGGGTACGCGGTTGAACACGTCGGCAATCGCGCGGCTGCCTGAGTCGGCCGGCACGTGCGGCCAATACCCCGCGAATATGTCGTAGGTGCAACGCCCTAGCAGTAACTCGAACGGTTCCGAGAGCACGTCCTGCAGGTTTTGGCCGACGGCTTCGTCGGCGTAGGGAACCGTCCAGCCGCCAAAGCGGAATTCGCCGCTGGTATCTTCTTGGGGCCCGCCTGGAGCTTGAACGACGCCATCGAGGCTAATGAAAGTGAAAACAATGAGCTTGCGCATAAAGTTCTCCGTGTCTACGGATCCGATCGGTTTGAAGATACGACGATCGACTCGCATCGAAATCGACAACCATCGCACCACCACGCTGCACGTCATGACCGCGCGAGGCCTAGCCCTGAATCAGGCCGTGCCGCGAAACAGTCTGCGCTTGAATGAATTGGCAGCCGTCGCCTGAGCTGACTACCTGTGCTATGTCGGCCTCGGGGCTCGGGCCGGATGCTGCCGTTCGCCGCCTGATGTCGAAGCTGTCCGCGGCAATCGGGTGAGGCTGCGCCCGGCCGGCCATGAAGAGCCGCCCGGCCGCATGCCCCGCATCGTCATCCGTCGACCGTTGGACTGGACCACCGGGGCGAAACCTAAGATCTTTCGTGCCAGTGGATTATCGTCCATCATGGTGGAGCCGGACGGTCATGCGTCACCAGGAGGCGGCTTTGCACGACTTCCAGGGAGCGCTCCGATACATCCGCGCACGTGAGCTGCACGTTCGGCAAGTTGCCCTTCACCCAAGCGATCGACGCCCCCACGCCCGCTCCGAAATCGAGCATGGGCGCGGGCAACGCATGACGGCGAGCCGTCTGCTCGGTGATGTCGCGAGTCTTGTACTCGGCAAAAAAACGCCGACCCTTCGCGAGATGCACAAATGTTGCAGGCGAGGATGATGCATTCTGGTTCGGCGTTTTCCCCGTTGTTTTAGTGATTTTCGGACACGCTAAGACCTTGCGCTTGCATGTGATCGGAAATGCGTATTAATGTCCAAATACGTTAAACGCCTGACTCCGGGTCGAGGCAGCTTCAGAAATGGGGATTTGCCGATGACGACGTTGAATCTGGTCGTACCGTGCCACAACGAAGCAGGCCATCCTGAGACGGGTACGCGGCTTCTCGCGCCCTGTGGAGCGATTGACCGACGCCGGCGAAGTGAGTAACGAAGGCCGCATCACTTTCGTCGACGACGGTTCCCGCAACCGCACCTGGCCGATCGTTGAAGCGCTGCATGCGAAGAATGCCCGCTATGGCAGCGTCAAACTCGCGCGCAATCGGGGCCATCGGAATATTCACAGGATCGAGTCGTTGCTGGCGAATTTCCTTGCCAACAACGACTGCGATGTTGTCCTGGCGAGTCAAGCGGGTCAATGGTCGCTTCATGAGCGGCGCAACTGTCGGCAGCGGCGCGTCCAGGGTGGCGCTACGCGTTCGTGTGGTCTTTTGCGATGTCTGCGCCGGTGCGAGGACATTTGTGTGCGACGTGTTCGTTAGCGACGGACTCGGCTCATCGCATTGACGCGTCGGTCCTCAGACCGCGATCGGGATTCGCTCACAAACGTTCGGCGAGATGCGTTCGGTCTTCTTCGTTATGTACGGATCGTCAGCATTCACAACGGATGCGCAAGACTCGGGGAGTTATAAGGCGCCTCACATGCGCTTTGCGTCTCACGAAGGTCAATAGCAATAGGGTAGGCGTTGAGCTTTTCGCGTGAGGTGCACGTGGTTATTGTTCCCGGCACGCTTAACGAGGGCCGATTCATGCGGATACTTATCATTGCGCAACGCTTTCCTGTGCTTTCCGAGACGTTCATCATAGAGCAAGCGCGGGCGCTACGAGATGCTGGCGCCGATGTCTCGATTCTGGGCCTCACGCGGGGCGATGACTCGCTTGTCCGGGTGATAGACCGCGAATGTCCGCCCTTCGAGAGTCCGAAGTGCGGCGCGAGTCGCGCTGCGAAAATACTAGCTGTTGCACAACTCGTGTTGCGCGGACTTTACGATCAGCGCGCACATCATGCCTGCCGAGTCGCGGCGCGCGCGGTGCTTCAGCGGCGATGGGCAGCGGCGGCCGATATTGCGCGCGTCTCGAGTATGAACTCGGCCCTGAAGTACGAAGCGGTAGTCGCACATTTCGGCATGGTCGGTGTTCGTGCGCAATACTTGCGCGACGCAGGACTGATTTCTGGAGCCCTGGTTACTGTCTTTCACGGCCATGACGTGACGAGCCACAGGCTGGTTCGTTCCTATCGTCGCGAGTATCTTCGCCTCTTTCGATGTGGCCAACTCTTTCTGCCAGTCAGTCAGTTCCTTGCAGAGCGCATTCGGGGGTGGGGTTGCGATTCCGCAAAGATCCATGTCAGCCGTATGGGTGTCGATATCGACAAATTTCCTTTCTCGAGGTGCGACTCGTCACCGACGACGTTGCGTATTCTTCTCATTGGAAGAATGACGGAAAAGAAAGGTGTCGAATATGCGATTCGGGCCATGGCATATATCAAGTGTGCGGTGAAGCTGACCATCGTCGGCTCAGGTCAACTTGAAAATGCGCTGAGAGCTTTGGTGGCCCAGTTGAATCTCGAATCGCATGTCCGTTTTCTAGGCGGGCAGCCTCACGAGAAAGTGCGGACGTTGATGAGTGAAGCCGACATCTTTGTGCTCCCCTCGGTGACTGCGTCGGATGGCGACATGGAAGGCGTGCCGGTAGTGCTGATGGAAGCGATGGCCTCGGGCGTAATAACCGTATCGTCACGTCATGGCGGCATTCCTGAGTTAATCGATCACGGTGTCTCAGGTTTTCTCGTGAATGAGCGCGATTCGGTCGGCTTGGCGAAGGTCATCGATGAAATTTCTGCAGGCATGTACAACTTGACGGAAATAGCAGCGAACGCGCGCCATAAGATCGAGGCGCGATTCAACGCGCACATTGAAGCAGTCAGGCTTCTTGAGAAACTGACCGACGTTTGCAATGGCAATCACGCTCTGCCCGGCGAGCGTTCGCATCAATGCGAACCGCAAAGCCTGACCCGCAGATTCAAGGAAGCCGGGAAATCACTTTTGCCCGATGCCCTGTTCCTTCGTTTGCTGCACAAGAAGTGCATTGGGCGCTTCCCTCGACTGCGCAAGCCCATCACGTTCAATGAGCAGATACTTCAGCGCAATCTGCGACCCGATCCACGCTACGCGGTACTGAGCGACAAACTCGCCACACGTGCGTACGTGGAAAGGAAGCTGGGCAGCCAACATGTCGTTCCATTGATTGCGGCACCCGCCGATTTTTGCCGGGAAGTCTACGATAGCCTGCCGGATCAGTTTGTCATGAAGGCAAATCATGGCAGCAGTTTCGTCAAAATAGTCAGAGACAAATCCGCAACTTCATTTGAAGAATTAAAGCAACTTGAGGAAAAATGGCTTTCCACAGATTTCTATTGGATAGATCGGGAGCGGCATTACCGCGAGATCAAACCACGCATTTTCTTCGAGACCCTGCTGCTCGATCGCGACGGAAACATTCCGGCCGACTTCAAAATCCATTGTTTCTCGGGAAACCTCCGAAAACCGGTGATGTATATCCTTGTCATCAGCGACCGGTTTGGTAGCAACACACGCGGAGATGTGTACGATGCCAGTTGGAACCGCATGGAAATCGCAATTGGGCCGTACAAGCGCAGCGATCAGGGGTTAGCGCGACCATCGAACCTCAATGCGCTTCTGAAAGCAGCGGCGACGCTGGCGAGCGATTTCGAATACGTCCGCGTCGATCTTTATGCCTTTGACAATCGACTCTACTTCGGCGAATTGACCTTCACGCCGGGCGCCGGTGTATTGCCTTTCACCCCGGATCGCGTCGACTACGAGTGGGGAGAATTGCTAAGCGCCGCGCGTGGCGTCTGAGCGTGCATGCACGTAGAATCATCGACAATCGGCTCGGAAAATTTCGAAGGCCGCCTCCCTTCTTGAGATACAGCGATGAAGGTAACGATTGCCTATATCGACGAACCACCGTTCGGTTGGACGAGCGCGAATCGTACTGCTACCGGTGCTGACATTGACCTGGCCGAAGCGGTTCTTCGGGAGATCGGTGTCACCCGGATCGAGCATCGTCTGACGACGTTCAGTGAACTGCTGCCGGGCGTCGAGGCCGGCCGGTGGGATATGAACGTTCCCCTGTTCGTGACGCCCGAACGTGCGGCTCGGGTGGCGTTCAGCGTGCCCGTATGGGCGATCGGAGACGGCTTCCTCGTACGGGCCGGGAACCCGAAAGCGCTTAAAAGCTACGCATCACTTGCCGAACGCCGCGATGCTCGCCTTGGCATCATTGCCGGTCAGGTACAGCACGACGCGGCGAGAGAATCAGGCGTCATCGAGGATCAAATATCCGTCTTCGAGCACCAGAGCGAGGCAATCGCGGCGGTACGCTCGGGGGCGATCGATGCGTACGCGAGCACCGCCCTGGGAAATCGCATACTGGCGAATCGCATCGGCGACTCGGTCCTTGAGGCGGTGGAGCACGAGACGGGAACGAGAGGGCGGCAGCAGAGCCTTCCTCTCGGCGCATTCTCGTTCAATAGAAGAAGCGGCGATCTGCTCAATGCGGTAAACAAACAGCTACGGTCATATCTGGGCTCGTCAAACCACCGTGCTCGCATGGCGAGATTCGGCCTGACACACAACGAGATCGACCCTGCCCTCGCCCGTTGAGCGTGAGGCGGTCTTCGGCCAGTTGCCGGCTGGACCGGACAACAACGGCTATTAGATGCCCGCCGCAGCGGTGACTAACACGACGGGGCCGTGATCTGATCGAGCAGTGACTCACGCCAGCCAGACCCCACGCGGCACGCCAGCCGTCAGACTCTAATTGATCGAGTGGCGGCGCGGTCGAGCCTGGCGGTCGAGCCTGCGCCGCAACGCCTTCTTCACGATACGTTTGAGCAAATGGACCAATCTATCTATGCCGACTTTAAGGTGCAATCGGCCGAGCTCCGCGACGTACCGTGAAGTCGCCCGCCCTTGATCAGAACAGGCCTTGCGACGATCGGCAGCCATCGCAAAGAGAATCTCCAAGGCTTCGCGAAAGGAGCCGCGATCTACGCGGGCGCCCACATGGCACGCACGCTCGAAATTATTATTGAACACGCGAAGCCAGAAGTCGGCGGCCTCGCTGCGGCCACATTGCGCGAGCGCTTCAAGTCCGTTCGTGCGCAGATCTTTGATGTCGCGTAACAACGCCCGTTGCGTGATGCTGCCAAAGCGGCGTCGATAGCCGAGCAGCGGCGAGCTAATGCGAAACACGCTACGCGCTCGCATGTAGATCGACGGCATGACCGCCATGTCTTCGTAATGCCTCGCCACGGGGAACGGCGCAATGTCGAATAACGATGTGCGGAACACGCGCGCCCATACGAATGTGTGGAAGAGATCGACGAACTGTCTGCGCCCGGCGTCGTCCATGCGCTTACCACCCTCACTACCGGCCGGAACGATCTCGATGTCTTCCAGTCGCCGTCCATCGTCGTCAATAATAGTCACGTTGTACTCGACCATGTCCCACGCAAGATCGGCTAACTGCGGAATAACCGCAGCTGAGAATCCGTCGAGATAAATATCATCGCCATCCAGGAATCCGACGTACGGGGTGGTGACCGCTGCCATGCCTCTGTTGCGCGCAGCACTCACGCCCGCGTTGTCTTGCCGGATCAATTCCACGTGATTGCGCCCATCGCGCTTCATGGCAGCCTGCACCGCAGCGCAGGTGTCGTCGGTGGAACCATCGTCGACTACGACGAGCCGGATTGCATCCCCATAGGGTTGCCTAAGTACCGACGCGAGCGCCTCTTCAATGTAGCCTTCGACGTTGTAGGCCGCTACAACGATGGTAAGAAGCGGGGCATCGTAACGTGACGTGTACGTGTTGATCGTCATACCGGGTGCGTGCGTGCGTAATGAAGCGCCGTCGTTGGGCGACGGTCGGGCGTTGTAACTCATGCTTTAGAAGCGCGTTGCAACGGTTATGAGCCAGCCGCCTGCACCCGCTCTTCCGGTACAGCAACGAAGAGGCTTATCGAAAACTAAAACGTTATGGCTTTGGCGAGCGACGCGTTTTTCGAGGCGCTGGCCGAGTACTTTTTTATTGGCTTTAGATCGCGTTAAAAGGCAATGGATGTTCACGACGGTTGAGGTCCGACGCGTCCTGACGGAGCCCGCCGACCGCTGTCGATGACCAGACCCGCAGTAATCCGCGCGAACCCGCCTTCACTTCACTTGCTTTCCAGAACAGCTGAGAAACCTCTGCACTTATTGTTCCCGACGCGCACAGGATTTGCGCTGAGGCACGACGCCGGCAGGAATGACACACAGCCCCAGGCACCAGTCATGCGCTTGCCCACGACGGCAACAGAATACGCTATATGTCAGCGAATACAGCTCCTAAGAAATTTTTGGAAATAAAATATTTTCGAATCACCTTCAAAAAAATTTCACCTGCACATAACCCGTGCAGAAGGAACCAATTTGAGGCTGCGGAGGCTACTATTTAGCGCATGGTTCATTGGCAATACGTCACTGCGTTCGTCGCATACCGCACATACTCATTCATTACTCCGGGTGCGCGGGGCCAAAATGCAATGATCGACACTGGATATGTTGTGGGCCGCGGCCGGTCAGTGACGGACTATCAGACCATCGCACAGGCCCGCGCGGGCTTGAACGGCAACGCCCACGTAGCGCAGGCAGACTATTGCGAGCCGTCGCCACGCGATACGCGGCACGAAAACGCAGCGGCGTCGCCGTCTCGCGCCTTCATTTCCGTTAAAGTCGTGCTGATTACGCCAAAAGCGAGTTCGGTAGACGACCATGAATGGCTGGAGGCATGAAGTTTGGCAAAAAGGGCGCTGGGCGAGTTTGCCGACCTGAACGACGCGGCGGGTATGCACACTCGCCTGATGGTCTCGGTCGGCTCTGCACTGTTCTTCCTGGTGCCGCTACAGACCGGGTTTGCCTGGCGCGATCGACCCGCCACTTAACCCGCTGGAAGATATGAAACGATTGTTCATCGCTGCGCTCGCAGCCACCTCTTTAGCGACTTCCGTTCACGCGCAAAGCAGCGACGCCGGACCGCTCGCCACGCCGTCGGGCACACTGCAGTTCGTGCGCGCCGACCGCGATTTTGTCGGCATGCTCGACAACAGGATCTTCGATCGCTTCGGCGCAAACACGCTCACGCATTTCGATGACAGCAGCGATGCGAACGACACCGTCACGCGCACGCTCGTGCAGACCGATTCCGGCCCGGTGCTGTACGACTTCCGCCACAATCCGCCGATCGTCGAGCGTTCGGGCAAGCGCATGACGGTTAAGCGCGTGTTTTGGCAAAGCGATGAAGTCGTGATGCAAAGCTCGCAAGGCTGGTTCCGGCTCAAGCGCGGAGTCCTGACTAAGCTGCAGTCGTCCATGACGATCTATCATTGACGACGCCTGCGCCCCGAACACACTCGCCAGCATCAATCGCCGGAGGTGAAGGCTGCATCATCCATCAACACGACACTCTTGCGAATGCTTGAGGCAAACCCGGAGACAGCGCGATGCAAACGACCGAATCGAAAATGATCAGCATATCGATCCAGCGCAGCCCGCAGGACGTGTACGACTTCACCGCGCCGCCCGCCGCGTTCGCGCGCTGGGCGTCCGGTCTCGGCAAGCCGCTCGGCAATGAAGGCGCTGTGTGGCGATTCGAAGGCGAGAACGGCCCGGTGACGATCCGTTTCACCGAACCCAACGCGTACGGCGTGCTCGATCACTACGTGGAGTTGCCCACCGGCAGCGAGATTTACGTGCCGATGCGCGTGATCGCGAACGGCACGGGCAGCGAAGTGATGCTCACGCTGTTCCGCGTGCCGGGGATGAGCGACGAAAAATTCGCCGCCGACGCGCAATGGGTCATGCGCGATCTGAACAGGCTAAAGGAACTGCTCGAGGCGGAGTGATCCTGGAGTTCGGTCTGCCGTGAATTCCGACAAAAACCAGACGTATGAGCGCCTGGTTTTTTTAAAGCAACCGGCACTCCCGCAGACATTAACCGCTTTAAAACGGCAACCCAGGCAATTCCGGCAGTTTTAACGCATGCACGCCGATCGCCGACGCGTCGAGCCGTTCCGCACCGCCGCTCGGTGTATCGACGATGAACGGCACGCCGATCTGATCGGCGCGCACCAGTTCGGTCGAGCCGCCGCCGTCGAGATTGATCGCATCGTCCGCGCCGACCGCCTTCATGAGTTGAGCCGATTGCGCGTTGGTCGTGCCCGTCGAATAACCCGCGAGACGCCCGTCGATCACGACGAAGTAGAGAAACCGCCCCTGATGCGACAGGCCGACCAGTGTGCGTGGATTCGGATTGAGCGGATCACCTTCATTCGGGCTTTGGGCGCTGACATCCTGACCGTTTTTCAGCAGAATCGCCGAGCCGGCGACCGCCGTATCGATCAGTTTCAGATCCTGCGCCGAGATCTGCGGCGCATTGGCGATATACGCGCGACCTTGCCGCGTAATCGCGAGCACCGCTTCGCTTTGCGTCGGATCGCTGGTCAGCGGACTCACGATCTGACCGTGCGATACCAGCAAGCCGATGATCGTCTTTGGCTCGGACGTTGTCGCGCAGCATGGTGCGAAGAAGTTCGCGTTGATCGCGAGCCGCACGTCGGTGCGCGCGGCAAACTGGGAAATCGTCTCCGAGGTCGTCATCAGCGGGCCGCTATGCCCGGTGGTCTCGACGCTCACGCCCGGCGCGCGCAGATCGACGCGCATCACGTACGCGCGGCTCACGGTGGGCTTGCCGCCCGCCGCCGCGGGATTCGACGGCACGGTCGCGGTTTCTGCATCGACGCCGACGTACACCGGCGAGTAGCCGCTTTGCGTGATCTGCGTGGTGGGATCGGGTACGTCGGCTTGCGCGCGCGCCGAAGCGAGGCCGATGATCGCCGCAGCGGCGAGCGCCTTGAGCGTTGCCGATGCAGGGAAAAGAACACGTGCCATGTCTTTAGTCTCCATTGACGGCGGCGACGAAGCTGTCGCCTCTTACCGTGCCGCAGACCTTATAGACGGGACATGACCGTCACGTGATTTCTTCTTTTCGTTCAGCTTTCGGCATTCACCCACGTTCTCGAAAAAAATCGTTCAACCACCAGCAGTTAGATTGATATCAATAGCCGCCACGGCTAAATGACCGACTACGCAATTTCCCTGCTACTCCTTCTCACTATCGTGATTGAATTGCAGATTTAACTCCATCAACTATCCCTATCCCATAAAAATTGCTCTCTTTTCCTCACATATAATCACCAAGCCATCGGAACACAACCGGCGGTCAGGTTTGGAAGCCTGTCGTTAGAAACCGCGCACCCGCCCAGGCGGATCGTGCGTCAACTGCTGCACGTCTATCTATCTAACAATGGGCGGGCTGTGGTGGGGGAGCCGCAAGGCTCGCCGGCATGTTTCTGACCCGGTCTTCCAATCCCATCACGTGCCCGCTCACCCACGTAACCAGGCGAATGTCGGGCGATTCACAAATCTCAGGGAGACGCATCATGACCAAACCCACGAAACAACGCGCACTCCGCCCGCCGGTCGACGCTCTCCAATACGAAAAACTCGCCCTCTCCGCCTTCGAGCTATGCGACCGCCAGATGAACAACCTGGACACGCTCATCTCACTCGCGGCCTCACTTTGCAGAAGTCCCGCGATCACGAATGATGAACGTCATCGGCAGCGAACGATGCTCGAACTGCTGGTCCAGACCGGTGAGCAATACCAGCAGGAGCTTGCATGCGACCGCGAGCTATTCCAGGTGATCGCACTCGACGCAAAGGGCGTCGCGCACAGCCGCATCACGGCTAACCAGGCCGCCCGTCTGCTGACAGATTCGGCAAACGTCGCGACGCAAGACCCGCCAGGCCCGACAACAACGGAAAAGCCGACGCCACGCAAACGCGTTTCGACGAGAAGCGCAACGATCGTGAGAACGGACACGACACGGCGCCGCGCGCCGGTGCGGCATTAATTCACCCGCAGCGTCCGCCCGGAACCAGTCGACACAACGCCTCAATCCCGCAGCGGCAGCGCGTCGAGCATTTCCAGGTGACGCGCTTCAGTTTTGTCATCCGCGGGAAACATGCATTCGATACGCAGTTCCTGCGCCACAACGGTTTGCGGCGTGCCGACACTCGCGACCATCGAGAAATACCTCAGCACATGGCCGTCCTTGACGAAGCCAATCGGTATCACCGGCATCGCAGCAGCGGCACCGGCCTGAGAATCGGCACTCTCCCCCTCCGACACATCCGGATACGCACGCAACGCCGCAACCAGGTCGCGCGTGCGCTCGTCAATCACCCGCCCCACCGCCTCCCGATAAACGCGCTGAATTAAACTATCCGCAACACTTTTCCAATCGGCGACAAACGGGCGCAATCCATCGGGATCGAACATCAGATGCAGCATATTGCGCGGTCCCTTGCGCGCCGTCATATCGATGAAGCAATTGAAAAATCGCGGCGCGGACTCGTTGGTCATCAGCACATTCCAGTAGCGGTCCATGACCAGCGCGGGAAACGGTTCGTGCTGGCGCAACATCCTTCCGAGCGCTTTCGTGA
The DNA here is from genome assembly GCF_902859935.1 of Paraburkholderia fynbosensis. Classification (GTDB taxonomy): domain Bacteria; phylum Pseudomonadota; class Gammaproteobacteria; order Burkholderiales; family Burkholderiaceae; genus Paraburkholderia; species Paraburkholderia fynbosensis. Next base: position 266,461 of record NZ_CADIKI010000004.1, on the reverse strand, counting down.
CACTCTGCATTTCCTGCGCGTTCCACGCGGGGTCGGCGTACATCGGCGCGTAGCCTGCAGCCAGCAGTAGCGTGTTGCGTTCGCGCAGGGGGATGTCGAGTGCCTGCGCGATATCCATCAACATCTGACGGCTCGGCACGCTGCGTCCGCTTTCGATAAAGCTGATATGACGCTGCGAGACCCCGGCATTGAACGACAGGTCCAGTTGACTGATGCCGCGCATATCTCGCCAGCGACGCAACAACGCGCCGAGGTCGTTCGGTGGGGCTTTCTTTGTTGGGTTCGCAGGATTCATCGCTGTCTTTCCGCAAGTCTGGATGCACGCAAAGTCTGGCGACCGGCGAGCCACGCGGGCTCACCGAACCGAGCGGTCAGCATACTCGCTTCGGCTTATCGGACTTCGTATGAAAGAAACTCAGGCGCGCTTCCAAACGTGCTCGTGAAACTGCTTCTCCAACGGCGGCTGCGCGATGTTGCCAACGTAATTCGTGATCGTCGACGCCGCGGCGACGGCCAGCACTTCGAGCACCTGATCGTGGCGAAAACCCGCTTCGAGAAACGCGCTCACGTCTCGCTCGTCGAGATGACCCCGCTTCTCGATCGAGGTCTTCGTCAGCATGGAAAGCGCTGCATGCCGGCGATCCGCAGGCGCACGACCGGCACGAAGCGCATCGACATCGGCGGGTGCAAGTCCCTCGTTCAGCGCCAGCGCGGTGTGAAACGCTACCGCCCATGAACAGGCGTTGGTCACAGCATTCGTCAATAGCAAGGTCTGGATTTGCGCTTCATTGAACGTGCCTGCATGAACCTTCTGGAACAGACCCAAGAAGGCATCGATCAGAACGGGCGACCCGGCCATCGCCCCCGCGATGTTGGGAATGAAACCGAAGTTCTGCTGAAGCAGACGCAATACCGGTTTGGATGATTCCGGCGCGGATTCGATGGTATGAATCTGGAACGTCGACATGATCTGTCCTCGATGACGAGCGCGATCCGGAATGAACCGCGCGACCACCGAAGATTAGATGCGGCTGAGCAGCGCGGCAATTACCTCGGATGTAATAGCCGACGCGAAAACGGCCGTGCAAAAAAAGCCGGGCTATCGAGCAACCCGGCTTCTTCACTACATGAACCTCGCATCAGAAACGATGGATGATGCCCACCGCGTGGAATGGGCGTTGCGGCAAATGCGCGAATGAACGCGCACGCAATGAGGAGAACTCGGCCTCTGGCGCGCGTCGGCAAACGCCGTCCGGATTTCTGTCGAATCCGGGGATCTTCTAATGTCGAGAAGTGAATGCCTGCCGGTGCGCCCCGGCAGAATCCGGCGCCCTATACCGCGTCAGGCACCTTGCGCGTCTTCAGAAACGCTTCGAGTGTTTCGCCTCGCATGCTCGCGTACATGCCGAGGTTCGTGATCTTCACCACGCGTGCGAATTTTTCGAGCACGAAGAAGCACACGCCGTAACGAATCAGGCCGATCCAGTCGGTGTTGTCGACCAGCGTGCGCTCTTCGGCCGTGAGTTTCGCCGCGTCATAGGCGGCGCCGCGGTTTTCCAGCCACAGCGTGCGGGCCGGCGCTTCGCGCATCTGCCAGAAGAAGCGGTTCAAGCGCATCGCCTTGATGCTCTGGCGAATATCGAACGGATACGTGCCGGTCAGTTCTTCGACGCCGATCAGTTGCGGGTTCATTGCGCCACCTCGTCTTCATAGATCGTCACGGCCATCGCGGTGCTGGTCGCTAGATAGTAGTTGCGGTGCAATTCGCGGACTTTCGGCCCGAGCGCGCCACGCATCGCGAGCCACATGATCGTTTCGACGCTTTCCGCGCCGCCAAGGCGCACATAATCGACGTGCTTCATCGCGGCGAGACGTTGGGGGTCTTTGACGATCAGGTCGAGAAATTCCATGTCCCACTCGGTGTTGTTAAAGCCGCTGCGCTCGCCGTGCACCTGGTGCGAGAGCCCGCCCGTGCCGACCACCACGACATCGAGATCCTGATCGAACGATTCGATCGCGCGGCGCAGCGCCTGGCCGAGCCGGTAGCAGCGGTTCGCGGTGGGCAGCGGATACTGCAGCACGTTGACTTCGAGCGGCACGAGCGACATCGGCCAGCCGCCGTCATGCGGCAGCATCAGCGAGAGCGGCGAATTGCAGCCGTGGTCGAGCGGACGGTCCTGGAAGATCGTCAGATCGAACTCGTCGGCGACCATCTGCTCAGCGATGTGGATCGCCAGATCAGGATGGCCCGCGATGTCCGGCAGCGGACGCTTGCCCGCGCCTTCGTCCGCGAATTCGTGATTCGCCGACACGCCCAGCGCGAAGGTCGGGTAGCAATCGAAGAAGAAGCTGTTGGCGTGATCGTTGTAGAACATCACCATTACGTCGGGCTTGCGATCCGCGAGCCAATTCGCCACCGGCTCGTAGCCCTTGAAGAGCGGCGCCCACGCGGGCTCGTTCTGCTTGCCCTTGTCGTACGCCAACCCGATAGTGGGCACGTGCGAAGTGCCGATACCGCCAATGATCCTTGCCATATTTGTTGACTTCCGTTGCTTCGTACCGCCTGCCAATCGGATAGGTTCGCGCGAGCGGGGAAGTAGCCAGCACGACCATCTTGGGATACAAAGATAGGAATTGTGCCCTCTGACAGGAAGTGCGGGTAAACCTCATTCAGCGATAGGGTAATGGGGCAAAACGCGGCCCGCCGGTGCTCGACGGACGACGGCGCGCCGCTGCAAGTCACGCGGCGCATGGCTTCATCGGTATCCCAAGCCGTTTTCTCAGGGTCCCGCCTCCGCGCCCATCCGTCCGCGCGCGATAAACAGAATAGATGGCCCTGAAAAGAAGTCGCAAGCCGTTTTACAGGCGTGGTGTGGGGCGGAGCGCATAGCTATACTTCCGTGCTTCTGACGAGCAGACAACAATGAACGAGACGACCCAGCAGGCAACCTTCACGATCGCCTTCGACGAAGCCGCGCGCGAGCGACAGTTCATGATGCTGATGTATGCGCATCGCCAGCATCATGCGATCGTGGATGCGCTGAAGAAGGGCGAAGGCGCGCGCGTCGATGCGTTGATGAAAGAGCACACCCAGCTCTCGAAGGAAAGCCTGAATCTGTCGCTGTCGTGGTTGCATCTGATCGCGGGGGCCGCGTGATGAGCGACAACACGTCGATGGCCAGCGACGCGGCGCCGGCCAAAACGCCGTCGTCCTTGAACAGCAAAGACCTGCTCAACCTTGCGCAACTGCGCGCGTTCCGGCTCGTCGCCGAAATGGGCAGCGCGACGCGTGCGGCCGCGGCGCTGTTTCGCGCACAGTCGGCGGTGACGCGTTCGGTGCAGGAACTGGAATCGGCGCTCGGTGAGCCGCTCTTCGAGCGCGGCCCGTCGGGCATGCTGCCCACGCCCGTCGGCCGCGCCGTGCTGCATCGTTGCGAGCGGATTTTCGCGGAACTGGAACAGCTCGCGCAGTGGTGCGCCGCGCGTCAGGCGCGCCGCCGTCCCGCGGCGGAAGGCGCGTTGCCGGCGTATCTGCTCAACACACGGCGGCTGCAGTTGCTCGCGGCGCTTGCGCGGCATCGGCATATGCCGAGCGCGGCGAAGACCTTCGGCATCAGCCAACCCGCGGTGAGCGCCGCGATTCGCGTGCTGGAGAGCGGCTCGGGCATGAGTCTGTTTCATCGAAGCCCGCGCGGCATCCTGCTCACCGCCGAAGGCGAAACGTTTCTGCTGCACGTGCGTCGAGCATTGAACGAACTGCGGCACGTGCCCGACGATATCGCGGCATTGCACGGCAAGATTCAAGGCTCGGTGACGGTCGGCGCATTGCCGCTCGGGCGCACGCTAATCCTGCCCAAAGCAATCGCGCGGATGACCTCGCAGAATCCCGGCGTGCGCGTCGTCACCGACGAAAGCTCGTACGAGACGCTGGTGGCCGGTCTGCGCGCGGGCGACATCGACTTCATTCTCGGCGCGCTGCGCAACAACGACGCGTCGAGCGGCCTGAAGAACGAGCGCCTGATGTCGGAAAACATGGTGGTACTGGTGCGCCGCGATCATCCGCTGACGCTTGAGCAAGGCCTGACCGTCATGGGCCTGCGCGACGTGCAATGGATCCTGCCGCGCAGCCACTCGCCGGCGCGCGCGCTGTTCGAGACGCAATTCAAGCGGATGAAGGTGAAGCCGCCGTTGCCCACGGTCGAAACCGCCGACCTGGCGGTAATACGCGGCCTGCTGCTCGGCACGGACATGGCGGCCGCGCTGTCGGCGCAGCAGTTGCATCACGAGGTGCAATCGGGACAACTGGTGGTGCTCGACGTGCACCTTCACAACACGCGGCGCGACATCGGCCTGACCGTGCGCGCGGCCGGCACGCCGTCACCGGCGGCGCGCGCGTTGATCGATGCGATCCGGCTCTCGGTGGTGGACGTCACGCGCACAATCAGCATCGGAACGGCAAGGCCATAGGGCGGCACGGACGCCATCACGGCTGCTTCGACGTAGTGCGCGCTGGCGCCCTCGATGCACGCCTGCGCATGTTGCTTGGTGTTTGGCGAAACCGAGTTGATGTCGAGGCAGCCGGCGCTGCCCAACAGTGCACCGTCCGCTTTTCTGCTACAACGTACCTTATTCCATATCGGCACATGACCAGGTGAGACGATGAATCAGGAACAGTGGAATGCGATGGACAACTATCTGACGAGCCGCTTGCTGCCGCAGGACGCCGCGCTCGATGCCGCGCTGGAGGCGAGCGCAGCGGCCGGGCTGCCGTCGATCAACGTGGCGCCCAATCAGGGCAAGCTGCTGCATCTGCTCGCGAAGTTGCGCGGCGCGCGGCGAATTCTCGAAGTCGGCACGTTAGGCGCCTACAGCACGATCTGGCTCGCCAGAGCACTGCCGCCGGACGGCCGGCTCATCTCGCTCGAAGCGAATCCCGGGAACGCCGAGGTGGCGCGCGCCAACGTCCAGCGAGCCGGTTTGTCGGGCGTTGTCTCGATCGTGATCGGCGCGGCCGCGCAGACGCTCGACAAGTTCGTCACGGATGGCGTCGAACCGTTCGACATGATCTTTCTCGACGCCGACAAGAAGAACTATCCCGACTATTTACGCCTGTCGGTGCAACTGAGCCGGCCCGGCACGCTGATCGTCGGCGACAACGTGATACGCGCGGGCCGCATTGCCGATGCGGCGAATACCGACCCCGACGTCATCGGTCTGCACGAATTCTTCAGACTGCTCGCAATGAATCCGCGCCTCGACTCGACCGCGATTCAGACCGTCGGCTCGAAAGGATGGGACGGCTTCTCGATGACGCTCGTGTCAAGCTGATGCGCGTGAGGCGGCGCCGCGCCGAAACGCTCGGCGCACGCCTGCCTGACCCGCTCGACCGACGCGGACCACCCTTCGCCCGGCGCGCGGCGAAACAGCCGCAACGCGTCGGGATACCACGGCGAATCGTCGCGTTCGTGCATCCAGCGCCAGTCGGGGTCTCGCTCCGGCAGCAGCACCCAGCAGGGCTTGCCCAGCGACGCAGCCAGATGCGCGATGGACGTATCCACGCAAATGACCAGATCGAGTTGCGCGACGATGGCGGCGCTATCGGCGAAATCCGTCACCTTCGCGCCGAGATCGAGCAACGGCTGACCGTCTGGCGGATCGCGCGCTTCGTCCTCGCCCAGCCCTTTTTGCAGACTCACGAAACTCAGGCCGGGCACGCGCCAGAGCGGCGCAAGCGTCGTCAATGAGGGAATGGAGCGATTCGCGTCGTTATGGTGTTTCGCGTTGCCCTTCCAGACCAGACCGATCTTGCGGCACGGCGCCAGCGCATCGAGCATCGGCCGCCATTGTTCGACGAGCGCGGGGTCGACCGGCAGTTGCACGGCACACGGAATCGTATCGAGGGTCGTGCGCAGATAGAACGGTGCGCTCAGGAGACTCGTCCAGCAGTCGTAGCTCGACGCGCGCGCCATCGCGGCGACATGATCGAGCACGGCGTCCACGCCGTCGACGCGAGCCATCAGCCGATGCAACGCCGGCGCGCACGCGAACGTGATATGCGTGGCTCCCTGCGCTTTAAGTAATGCGAAATAACGGCTGAACTGCAGCATGTCGCCGAGGCCGTCTTCCTGCCAAACGAGCAGGGACTTACCGGCGAGCGTGTCCCCCTGCCACTGCGGGCATGCGAGCAAGGCGCGAGTCTGGTGATGCACGAACGACGGCTGCCCGTAGCGGCTCTCGTACAGTTGCCAGCCTTCGTCGAAGCGGCCCAGGCCGAGCAGCAGCGCGGCCAGACCGAAGCGGGCGTCCGCATAGTCGTGTCGTAGGGCAAGCGCCTCGCGGTAGCCGCGTTCGGCCTCGTGCAGCTGCCCGGATCGCGTCAACGCACTGGCGAGGTTGAAATGCGCTTCGGCCAGGTCGGGGCAGATTTCGAGCGTCCGCTGAAAGGCCTCGATTGCCTCCGGGAAGCGGTCGAGCAAACGGAGCACGCAGCCCAGGTTGTTATGCGCGTGCGCGATGCCGGGCTGCCAGCGAATCGCTTCGCGGTAGGCCTGCTCGGCATCGACCAGACGCTCCTGCCTGAACAGCGCGATGCCGAGGTTGTAGTGCGCCTCGGCGTAGTCGGGGCGGCAGGCAATCGCTTCACGGTAGGCGGCCTCGGCTTCGGACAAACGCCCGAGGTCCACCAGCACCGCGCCGAGGTTCAGGTGCGCCTGCGCATAGTCCGGCCGGATAGTCAGCGCGAGCCGGCAGGCCAACTCCGCTTCGACGAACCGGTGCGCCGTCTTCAACACGCCGCCCAGGTTGTTGAGCGCCTCCGGATACTGTGGCCGGATGCTGAGTGCCTGACGATACGCCGCGTCGGCTTCCTCGTGGCGGCCGAGTTCCACCAGCACGCTGCCGAGGTTGTTGTGCACCTCCGCGTAATCGTGCAGACCGCTCAGCGCCTCGCGATAAGCTGCTTCGGCTTCCTGCGGGCGGCGCAGATCGCGCAGCACGATGCCCCGGTTGTAGTGAGCCTCCGCATAGTCGGGGCGCAGGGCCAGCGCGTGACGATACGACGCTTCCGCCGCCTCCTTGTAACCGAGCCCGTACAGCACGGCGCCGAGATGATGATGAGCGTCGGCGCGATGCGGTTGCAGCGCCACCAGCTGACGATACATCGCCTTGGCGGCGGACAGGCGTCCAAGCGATCTGAACAGCGCGCCGAGACTGCCGTACACCTCGGCGTAGGTGGGCTTGACGCGCAGGCACTCGCGCCAATGGCGTTCCGCATCCGCCACGTTGCGCAACGCAAACGAACAGGCGCCCGCGATGTTCAGCGCGTCGGCGCGTGTGTCGTCCGGCAGCGTCCTGTCGTCCAGCAGCGGCGTCACCATCGCCAGGGCCGCGGCGAACTGTCCGGCCGAACATAACGTGACGGCCTGCTGATTGATGTCGGCGATCGGGAAAGCGAGCGTCTGCGTGGGCGTCATAAGCGAAGAAGAAAGGCAAGCGGCACGGCGCCGGCCAGACGCGCGGCGTTGCGTGCAACCGGCAGCTTAAGTGATCCGTCGCGGCTCCGGCGCGCGGAAATGAGCGGCTTTTTGCCGTCTATTCCACCGCTATAACCGGCATCACGCGAGAAAGGATCGCGCGGCAATGTTAGAATCGCCCCGCCTTCATCCCGACCATCATGACGCTACGATCCCGCAACCGCACGACTGCCTGGCTTGGCCTGTTCGCCATGTGGCTCGTCGTGTTCGCGCCGCTCGTGAGTCAGATGCTGATGTCGCACCGGGCGCACGAGCCGATTGCCGCGCTCTGTTCGGCGCTCCAGCCGTCCGGCGCGAGCGAGGCCGGCCTGGTTGCACAGGCCGCCCACACCGCCCCCGAGCCGGTGCATCTGAGCCACGACGACGCCTTCGGCGCGTGCGGCTACTGTCATCTGCTCGAACATCATGTCGCGATGCCGACGGTCGCCGCCGTCGAACCCCTCGCCACCCTCGCGTTGGCCGGCACCGCGCCGCCCACGCTCTCCACCCGCTTCACGCCACTCGGCGCGTTTCCCTCGGGACGCCCTCGAGCCCCACCTGCCGTTTCCTGATCACTGCCAGTCCTGATCGCGCCTTCGTCGCGCCCGTCGCGGGTGCGCGCGATCGTCTGTTCAATGCATCAAGGAAACGTTCATGTTCAACTTCGCCCTGCGAAGCCTGTCCCTTTGCGTGCGCCGCAACGCGCGTCTTGAAGTGCCTCGTGACGTGCGCGGCGTCTTGCGTGGTGTCCCACGCGTTGTCCCGTCTCGGCGGTTGCGACAGCCGTTCTTCGCGGCGGGTTTTCCCGCGTACTGGCCGGCGCTGATTCCGGCCTGCGTGTCGGCGTTGGTGCCGGCCCTGGTATCGTCGTCGGCCCACGCCGCCGACAGCACGAACACGGAGGCCACGCTGCCCGCGCTCAGCGTCAGCGCCAATGCAAATGCGGCCGCCGCGCCGCGCGCCGTCGATCCGAATGTGCCGGCATCGGTCGAAACCGTCACACGCGAGCAGTTTGCCAACTGGAACGTCGTCAACACCGAAGACGTGCTGAAGTACATGCCGAATCTCGCCGTGCGCAAGCGCTTCATCGGCGATCTGAATTCGCTGATCGCCGTGCGCGGCACGAGCAACGCGCAAAGCGCGCGCGGTCTCGTCTACGCGGACGGTCTGCTGCTCTCCAATTTGCTCGGCAACAGCTTCACGTTCGCGCCGCGCTGGTCGATGGTGTATCCCGACGAGATCCAGCAGGTCGACGTGATCTACGGTCCGTATTCAGCGCTATATCCGGGCAACTCGCTCGGTGCGACGGTGCTCATCAGCACGCGCATGCCGAAGCAATTCGAAGCTAACGCTGACGTCAAGGCGTTCACCCAGCACTTCAGCCTGTACGGTGTGAACCGCAATTTCAACGGCAGCGAAATGAGCGCGTCGATCGGCGACCGGATCGGCAAGTTCTCATATCTGCTCGGCGTGAATCACCTGGAGAACACCAGCCAGCCATTGCAGTTCGCGACGCTCGCGCAATCGCGCACACCCGCGAAGGCCGGCGATACGCCCGTGACCGGCGCGTACTTTTACAACAACCAGACCAACACGCCGACCACCGTCCTCGGCGTGAACGGCGAAGGCATCGAACACACGGTGCAGGACCAGTTCAAGCTGAAGATGCAGTACGACTTCACGCCGACCCTGCAAGCGGGCTTCACGCTCGGCTACTGGCACCAGACCTACGATAGCCAGACCTCGACCTTCCTGCGCGATGAAAATGGCAACCCCGTGTACAGCGGCACGGTGTCGATAGGCGGCTACCGCTACACAATTCCCGAGGCCGCATTCGCGCCGAGCCGCGGAAACAGCGAAAACTGGCTGTACGGACTCTCGCTCAAAACGCGCAACGCGACCGGCTGGAACGGCGAGGCGATTGCTTCGTACTACGACATCAGCAACAGCGTCGCGCGCACCGCGAATTCCGGCGCGCCGGGCAACGGTCCGGGCACGGTGATCTTCGGTGACGGCACCGGCTGGAAAACGCTCGATCTGCGCGGCACGTATACGCCGGTGACGACTCAGGCCGGTCTTCTGAATCACGCGCTGAGCTTCGGCTATCACTACGACAATTACTTCCTCGACAACCAGGGCTACAACACGCTGAACTGGCGCGACGGCGATGCGACGTCGTTTGCGAACGCGTTCGTCGGCAAGACGCAGACCCAGGCGCTGTACGCGCAGGACGCCTGGCGTTTTCTGCCGCGCTGGAAGCTCGTCTACGGCGTGCGCTACGAAAACTGGCAAGCCTATGACGGCGCGCAGTCGCTGCCCGGCAAGACCGTTGCGTTTGGCGATGCGAGCCAGAGTCACTTTTCACCGAAGGCGTCGTTGTCGTTCGACGTCAGCGACGATCTGACTTTGCGCGCATCGATTGGCCGCGCTTACCGCTTTCCGACCGTGAGCGAATTGTTCCAGGGGCAAATCAACGGCTCGTCGATCGTCAACAACAATCCGAACCTGAAACCCGAAGACGACCTGTCGAAGGAACTGAGCGCCGAATGGGCGCACTGGAACGGCGTGTTCCGCTTCTCGCTGTTCCAGGACGACGTGAAGAACACGATCTTCAGTCAGACCGACACGACCGTGATTCCCAACGTGACCAACTTCCAGAACATCGGCAAGGTTCGTTCGCGCGGCGTCGAAACGAGCTACTCGGGACAGGACGTGCTGGTGCGCGGTCTGGATCTGCTGGCAAGCGTCGCTTATACGCAATCGAAGATCATTGCCAACGCGCAGAACCCGGCCACGGTCGGCAAGTACTTCTACCGGATTCCGCTGTGGCGTGCGGATATCGCCGCGACCTATCACTTCGACGAACGCGCCGCGCTCACGCTCGCCGCGCGCTACTCGGGACGTCAGTACAACACGCTGACCAATACCGACACGAACCCGGACGTCTTCGGCGGCACGAGTTCGTACACAGTAGCGGACGCGAAATTCACCTTCAGACCGACGAAGCTGAGCGAGATCGGCATCGGCGTCGACAACCTGTTCGACGCGCGCTACTTCGTTTATCACCCGTATCCGGGCCGCACGTTTTATGTGGAGGCGAAGCTGCGCATCTGAGCGCTTGCGGGCGCCTGCGGGCGCTCGACATGAGCGCCTCACGAGCGCAAGCCGACCGACCCATTCATGCCTGACGAGGATTGCATGTCCACCACTACCGCCGCTCAACGCATCAGCCCCGCCACCGGCGCCACGAATCCCGGCTATCGAACACTCTGGCGCTGGCACTTCTACGCCGGCCTCTTCGTGATGCCGTTTCTGGTCGTGCTCGCGATCACCGGCACGCTGTATTGCTTCCAGCCGCAAATCGAGCCGCTGCTATATCGCCATCGGCTGATGGTCGAATCGCAGGCGACGCCCCGGCTGCCCGACAACGCGCTACTTGCGAAGGCCCGCGCGGCAATGCCGCCTGGCTCGAGCGCGGTGACCGCCGTCATGGCGAGCGATCCGCGCCGCAGCGCCGAGTACGTCTTCCGTCTCGCCGACGGCAACAAGGAGAGCGTCTATCTGAATCCGTACAACGGCGAAGTGCTGGGGACCTTGAGCGTCGAGCGGCGCTTCATGCAGGTAGACCGGATGCTGCATCGCAAGCTGTTGCTCGGCAAACCCGGCGAACTGCTGATGGAGTTCGCCGCATGCTGGACGCTGGTGATGATCGGCACCGGCGTCGCGCTCTGGTGGCCGCGCGAGAAAACCACCGCCCGCGCAACGTTGCTGCCGCGCTTCACGCTCAAAGGGCGCGCACTGTGGAGGAACCTGCATGCCGTGATGGGCATCTGGCTCGCGCTCGGCGCGCTCGCATTCGTGTTGACGGGTCTGCCCTGGTCGGGTTCGTGGGGCAAGCAGTTTAAAGCGCTCGCGACAGCGGCGAATCTCGGCGCGCCGCCGGGTTCGTGGGGCGGCTTGCCGTTGCGCTCCGCGCTGCCGGGCGCGCGGCGCGAGCGAGACTCGTCGATGAATAGGCCTGCGGGAGGCGAAGCTAACTCCACACGAGACGCACGCGACGAACACGGCGGCCACTCGTCCGGCGCGGACTCGATGCCCGGCATGGTGATGGACGACCTGCCTCTGCCGCTCACTCCCTGGGCGGTCGGCAACACGCGCGTGCCGTCCTCCGCCGTCACCCATGACGGCGCGGACGCCGACGCGCCGCAATCACTAACGCTCGGGCGCATCGTCGAAATCGCCGCGTCGCTCGGCGTGAAGGACGGCTACAGCATCGTGCTGCCGACGTCCGCGACCGGCGTGTACACGGTCTCGTACTTTCCCGACGATCCGAAGAACGAGCGCACGCTGTACATCGACCAATACAGCGGCGCGGTGCTGAAGGACATCCGTTACAGCGACTATGGCGCGGTATCGAAGGCCGTGTCGTACGGGACATCGCTGCATATGGGCCGCTACTTCGGGCTCGCCAATCAGATTCTGTGCGCCGCGATTTCGCTCGGCCTCGCGGCGATGGCCGTGACGGGCTGCGTGATGTGGTGGATGCGGCGGCCGCAGCGCACGCTCGGCGCGCCATCGCGCGAACGCGGCGCGCCGCCGATGCGCGGCTGGAAAACCGGCCTCGTTCTGCTCGGCATCGTTTTTCCGCTGATGGGCGCGACGCTTGTCGCGGTGTGGGTGCTCGACTGGATGTTTTTTGCCCGGACTTCGCGGCGTTTGACCCGCGGCTAGACGAACTAGCCGCCTTACCGACGCGTACTTCGATCCGCTCGGGCCGTGGCAGCATCCGTGGTCTTGCCGTGCCAGGCGGCGCATTCTCCTGGCAGCCCCCCTTCGCGCGGCGGCTCCGCTCCTCATGGACTTTCTCGCCTTTTCTAAACAGCGTTGCACACATCGCACATTTACGCTATATTTTGCTCGTTTATGATCGATTCAAGCCAAACAGCAAGGTGGACAAATGCAGCGAACGCGTGAAGAAGCCCTAAACGGATTGCTGCCCGAGCAGCGCGAACAGGTGATTCTGGAGCGGCTGCGCACGCACGGACGCGTGCTGGCGGCCGCGCTTGCCGCCGAACTTCAGACCTCGGAGCACACGGTGCGGCGGCATCTGCGTGATCTGGCCGAACAGGGACATTGCAAGCGCGTCTACGGCGGCGCTTTGCTGATCTCGCCCGCCGATAAGCCTGCCGCCGTTCGCATGAGCGAAGCCGTGGACCGAAAGGCGCGCCTCGCGAGCGCGGCGGCCTCGATCGTGCGCCCGAAGCAGATCATTCTGCTCGACGCCGGCTCGACCAATGTCGCGATCGCTGCGGCCCTGCCCGACAACGCGGACCTGACCGTCGTGACCAATTCGCCCGAGGCGTGCAGCCGTCTGCTGACCCGCCCGGGCTTCGACGTGATCCTGGTCGGCGGGCGCATGACGCGCGGCGCGGCGGGCGCGCTCGGCGCGACCGCGTTGCTGCAGATCCAGCAAGTCCGCGCCGACCTGTGCTTTCTCGGCGCCTGCGCGCTCGATCCCGACGAAGGCGTCGCCGCATTCGATGCCGAAGATGCCGAACTCAAACGGGCGATGGTGAAAGCAAGCGGCCAGATCGCCATCGCGCTGACCTCGGAGAAGCTGATGACCGCCGCGCCCTTTTCGGTGGCGCCGGCCGCGGCCATCGACTATCTGTTCGTCGAAGCCGACGTGCCGCCCGCGCGACTCACGAGTCTCGAAGCGGTCTGCGACAACGTGATGGTGGCCCGCTCATGAACGCACTCGCCAACGCTCAGGTGAACCACGTCAAGCCGCTCAAGGAGCGCATTGCGACCGTCGGCGTGTTTCTCGCCAACGGCTTCGGCATCGGCGCGTGGGCCGTCGAAGTGCCGCGCATCAAGGAAAGTCTCGCGCTCAGCGACACGTCGCTCGGTATCGCGCTGTTCGCGTTTGCGCTGGGCGCCATCGTCGCCATGCCATTGGCCGGACAACTCGCGCCGCGCTTCGGCAGCGGCCGCGCGACCGCGCTGCTCGGCGCGGCGTTCGTCATCGCGTTGCCGCTGCCCGCGTTCGCGCCCAGCCTGGCCGTGCTGTGTCTCGTCCTGTTCGCGCTCGGCGCGGCGAACGGCGCGCTCGACGTGTCGATGAACGGCCACGCCAGCACCATCGAAACGCAGTGGCGCGCGCCGATCATGTCATCGTTTCACGCCGCCTGGAGTGCGGGCGGACTGCTCGGCGCGGCGACGGGTGCGATGTTGCAGAAAGGCAGCGTCGGTGTGATCGGCGGACTGCTCGCGCCGGACGTGTTCATTGCCGTGCTGATCGTCAGCGCGGCGACGCTGGCGTTGCGCGACCTCGGTCCGCGCGCGGCCGTGGCATCCAGTGGATTCGCGTGGCCGAGCGGCGGCGTGATGAAACTGGCGATGCTCGCGTTTCTGTGCATGCTCGTGGAAGGCGCGGTCGCCGACTGGAGCGCGGTGTACTTGCGCTCGACCCTGAATCAGGAGGCGAGCGTCGCCGCCATCGGCTATTCCGCGTTTGCGTTTTCGATGGCGGCCTGCCGCATCGTCGGCGATGTGTCGGTGCGCCGTTTCGGTTCGAGCCGGGTCGTCGCGCTTGGCGGGCTCGTTGCGGTGGCGGGACTCGCGCTGGTGCTGAGTCTGCCGAGCGTGCTGACCGCATGCGTGGGCTTTGCGATGGCCGGCGTCGGCCTCGCGAATATCGTTCCGGTGATTTTCAGCGCGGCGGGCCGCTCGACCGTGACGCCAGCGACGGGTGTGTCGATGGCGGCTACCGCTGGCTATGCCGGCTTCCTGGTCGGACCGCCGTTGATCGGCCTCGGCGCAGGCGTGCTCGGCTTGCGCGTGGCGTTGTGCGTGCTCGTGATGGCGACGGCGATCGTTTGCCTGCTCGGTGGCAAGGCGGTGCGCAGCGCGCGGCTCGCCTGATTCAGCGGCCCGATCTCCGCGCGCTCGGCACCGTCACTTCGTTTCCTTGTCCAGCAGCGCGAGCGGCTCGCGCTCGAGCGCAAGCGCGCGCCCGACGTGCACGCCCAGCGGCCAGCTGATCGCGCCGAGCAGCGAGTGCGGCTGCGTGCCGTCGTCGAGACCGGTGGCGGGCCACTCGTGTTTCGCCGGCACCCACAGCGTGCCGAACAGGTGGTCCCACAGCGGCAACAGTTGCGTGAAATTGTGATCGAAATGCTCGGCGCGGGTCGAGTGATGCAAGCGGTGATATTGCGGATTGTTGATCCACGTGACGTAGCGGCCAAGATCCACGCGCAGATTCAGATGCGCAAAATAATTGCCGAACATGAATACGACGGAAGTCGCCCCGGCGATCCACGGCTCGACCCTGAACAGCACACCGACCAGCGGATACAGCAGACAGCCCCTGATCAGCGCTTCAGACCAGTGATGCCGCAACGTCACCGTGACGTTGAAATCGACCGCGCTATGGTGCAGCGAATGCAGCTTCCACAGCACGGGCCAGGTGTGCTGCAGGCGGTGGAATGCGTATTCGAGCAGATCGATGGTCAGCAGCACGATCACGAACGACGCCAGCGCACCCCATCCCCGCGACACCAGCACGA
Organism: Paraburkholderia fynbosensis; assembly: GCF_902859935.1. Classification (GTDB taxonomy): domain Bacteria; phylum Pseudomonadota; class Gammaproteobacteria; order Burkholderiales; family Burkholderiaceae; genus Paraburkholderia; species Paraburkholderia fynbosensis. The sequence goes on along the minus strand of NZ_CADIKI010000004.1, from coordinate 251,382 downwards.
CCATGCCGCCGCCGAGCGCGTTCACGATTGCGACGCTCGCTGCCGCAGCCAACGGCTTCACCGCCTCCACGAGCGCCAGATACAAACCCGCATAGGCCATATTCAGTCGCTGCCCCGCGCGCGACTGCAGCAGCGTGGCGGGCCAGCGCCGCTCCAGCAACGCCCCCACGCCCATCATGACCAGCACGAGCGCGTACGCTTGCAGCCAGAGGCTCGCGTGGTGCAGCAGGCCGGAAAACGGACTTGACGCAAACATGGGACTCCCCGTGACCACGGTGTATCAGAGGCGCCTCGCCGTGCAGCTGGCCGGCGTGGCGCGGCTCGACGCAAAGCCGAGGATGACAGGGCTTTAATGCGATCTTCGCAGCCCGCCGGGTGGTACGCAAGCGTTCGGTTCGCGTGGGCTTTGGTGGTACGAATGCGAAGGGTCATGTCGACGTCGGGCCCGATGGGTATCGAACGGCATCGCAGTTTCAGCAATCTTCCGTCCGACTCACGCTCGGGTCCGTGGCGCTCGCACGCTCTGGACGAAAAAAGTGGCGAGGCCCCCGCGTCACACGTCGTCACGATCGCGGGCGGTCGATACATGCCGTATCGGCCACCGGCGTCGTTGTTTTATTGACATCCGTATTTTTGTTGGCCCCGCCGCACCCCGTGAGATGCGTCGATTTCCCCGAACGCGATCCACGAAGACATTTGCTGCTGCCGGCATTTGTTCACTGCGTGGTACTGCTTTGTATCTCCGGCTGCAGCGTGTTTTGCTTTGTGATTCGCTTATTGCAACAGCTATGCCACGAGACCTCAAAGCCTTGCTGGACAACGTCGTGTGATTCGGTTTCCGTGCTGATGCCTGCTTCACGGCACGCAATGAGTCGGAATTGCAACGCTGGCCGTTTGGGTGGCAACGCTTCCGCACGAATCGGGCACGCGATCTAGCCACCGATGGAAAACCCGTAACCGTACCGGCTGACAATGGTTTGCCGAACGCTTCGATCAGACATATCGGTGTTTGAGTGATGAAACTAGTGGTTATGCAGCCCTGACCCACATGTCGCAAAGCTGAGACGCCGTCGCTGCGCTCTCGGAGGATTGCGTCGTCGCGGCCCGCGCCGGCTCACAGGAGTGCCGTCAATTCCGCGACGCGTGCCTTGAACTGCGGCATCTCGTCGGCGCGAAGCGGTGTCTTCGGCGGCAACTCGACGGTCAGCGGATCGCGTGGGACGTTGTTCACGTGCACTTCATAGTGCAGATGCGGACCGGTCGCCCAACCCGTTTCGCCGACATAGCCGATCACCTGATCGCGACTGACCCGGCTGCCGCGACGCAAGCCTTTCGCAAAGCGCGACAGATGAGCGAACGTAGTCGAATACGGCGGCGGATTCTGAATGACGACCACTTTTCCATAGCCGGTCTGCCGGCCGATGAAGCGAACCACACCGCGCGCCGTTGCATGAACGGGGGTGCCTGCCGGTGCGGCGAGGTCGACACCGTCATGACTTTGCCAGCGATGCAGTACCGGATCGAGTCGATGCAACGAAAAGCCCGACGACACCCGCGTGAATTCCAACGGATAGCGCTCGAACGAAGGCCTGGTGCTCGCGCCGTCTTTGGAATAATAAAAGGGCTTGCCCCGAAGATCCTTGTGCAGGAACACGTCGTGCGTGGTCCCGCCACGAACGATGCGAACCGCGAGCGGCTCGCTCTCCGCAGCACCGTCGCCGCTTTCGTCGAACACCGCGCTCACGCTGTCGCCGGATCGCAGATCGCGAGAAAAGTTGAGTTCGCCACGGAATGCGCGCGTAAGAATCGCCGTGGTGGCGGGATCGACACCCATGGCTTTCGCGGCGGCCGCGAAGCTGTGTTCGATCGAAGCATGCTTGACGGTGAAAGCGGGCGGCTTCGTCGCGGGGGGGCTGGTTGCGGCAGGCACAGCGGGTGAGGCGGCGGCAGGTTTCGCCGAGTCCTTGCTCACCAGAGAGACGTCGGGGTCCTCGGTGCGAGCAGTGTGATCGTGGCTCAGCAGATAGGCCGCGCACACGGAGCTGATCGCACAGACAACGATGATTTTGCCGGCCCGTCCGGGCAGGACACGAGCTACAGATAGGGGCATTGACTAAAAGCGGTCGACCGGCGGTGCGCCGACGACACGCACATGCTGGTGGGTTTATTGATCAGCGCCCCCAGTCACTGCATGAGGCGCTGCATAAGGTTGGTGGCAAGCCTAGGGATGCTTTCTTAAGCGAGGATTAAGCTGCCCCCAATAAACAGGGGCTAGGGAGTTGGCGGCTGCGCGTGCATTGGGCATGCATTGCGGCGCGTCAGTGGAGACAGCGCGGATTGCCCCCGCGCTCGCGTTTACCGCTTTTTTCAGGGGGCGAATCGAAATACGAGGCACGAGCGGCTGTTCGACAGCCGCACGGGCTTGTTTCGGAGACGCACCGCATCGAGGAATTCCGCGCCGCCGTCTTCTCTCAAGACAACGAAGCCAGCATGTTCGACAGCCGTCTGAGATGGGCCTTGAACGCGTCGCTGGCTTCGCGATCGCTGGTCGGATTCAGATGCGAGGTTTCCGCGAGTTGAACCTGCTCATGGAAATCGTTGGCGATCTTGCGTTTGATGTCCGCGGGCAACGATCGCACGACGGAGACCAGCAAAGCCTCTTCGGCGTGCATCATGCCCAGAATCGAATGCGTGTCCATGCGACAACCTCCGCTGAAGGTACCGTCAGTGCAATCCAGCATGGGCGCTGGCGCACTTCATGTTACCTCGCCGGCTTGCGCCGCGGCGGCAGCATTGGGTCGCCGTTACTCCGCGATCGAATAGCGCGATGCACGGCGTTGCGGCGTTTTCGCCGGACGCTTGATGCGCGCGCTGGCGCCACGGATAAAAAGGATCGCGCAGAAAGCGAGCGTGGCCCAGATGCAGAGAATTACCGTTAAAACGCTCATTTCAGTTTTCAGAGGTTCGAGACTGTGATTGATGTCGCCGTGGCTGCCGGCCACTCAGTGCGTCGTAGGCTGATCGTCGCTGCTGCCGAACAGAAGCCCGCCGATCATGCGCGTGGTCAGCGTCAGTTGCCGTTCAAGCGACGTGCGCGCGATTTCCGCGCCGGCCATGTCGCTACGGGCGACGGCGGCGTGCGTTTGCGTGGCAAGGCGCAACACGGTCTCCGACGCACGTTGCAACTCGTGCATCGCAGCGTCCCGACCCGGCGGCGGGCAGTTCGATTCGGGCACGGCCTGCTCCGGCAAGCCGGCTTCGAACGGGTGATCTTTGTCGTGGCGGGAAGACATCGCAGGCTCCTGGCGCGAATGGCACGGCGCTAGTTTGTGCCGGACCGGTGCTTTTCAATCTGTCGAATAGAAGCCGTTTGTGAAGCCAATCCGGAGTCTTCGGAAAAATGCGGTATTCAGCTGAAGAATAGGCGGGGGCGGCTATCTGGCCTGCCGCTTTCGATCGCCAACCTTCAATCTTCTCATGCAGGGAAATCCGTCGAGGCCGACAGCGCTCTCCGGGTCTGCGTTTCCTGCTCCAGGTAAGCGTTTTCCCTGACGATGGCGGCGAGCGTGTCGGTTCCGAGCGGCAAACGCAGCGGCGGATTCGGCGCGTCGGCCAGCACGACGAGCGCTTGCGCCAATTTTTTCGGATCGCCGGGCTGGTTGTGATTCATCTGCGTAGCTTTGCGGCGAACCTCGCCCGACGAAGCGTCGTAGTCGGCGATCACATCCGGCGCGATCATCAGCGCGTGAAGACTTTTATCGACTTCATGGTCGAACGGATGGCCGAGAGCAAAAACTTCTTTGTCGATTCGGCCGAGCTTCGCGCCGCTCGTGCGGCGACGCGAAGCAAGACAGCAAGCAAACGAGCTAGGTGGGGTTCGCTGTGTGTGGCTCCCGAGGCAGTGGCCTCAGCGTCAATCGAGGCAACCGGCCCGAGTCACGACGTCTCGCCTCAACCCGCGGCGATGACTTCGATACGCAACGCCTCGCCACCCGCCACGATCGCAAGCAGCAGGTCGACGTTCGGGTGCGCGCCCGGACGGTTACGCGCGTCGGCCGTATGTTCGGCGAACAGCGCGAGGCCTGCCTCGGCCGCTTTGACGTCCAGCGTCCCGAATGCCTCGCGCAGATAGTTGTACAGCGCGAGCGAGCCCTGCTTGCCCGGCTTGTTCTCGATGCTCGCGACCACGATGCCCTTGCCGTCGACCAGATCGAGACGCGCGATGCCGTCGATCGCCGGCATCTGTGCGAGATTTTCCTTGAATACGCCGCTCGGTTGAATCACTGACAACACTCCTTCCGTTCTAAAAAATACATAGCGGGGCGTATCTTATCCGATAGAGGCTTGCGCAGCCTGCTTCCGAAGGCCGGCGTCTGAACCGGAACGTCAGCTCCCGCACCTCGATATGCGGTCGGCACAATTCATTTCCCCAAAGCGGGTATCAGCGATACCAGTAGCAGAAGTTGTCTTGTTAGCCGAGCGTGACACCGCAACAATGCCGGTACAGCACTCGACCCGCCTGCCGACGCACGACGCGCCGAATCCGCTCGGGACGGATGAATCTGGCTCAGACAACTTCACCGGGGAAGAAGCCAATGCGCATTTCTTTTTTGCACACGATCGGCGGAAATCGCCAGGTATTCGAACACGCGGCCAATAGTCTTGGTCTGCGCAGCGATGATCTTAGACATGAAGTGAGACCAGATCTCCGCGAGGCCGTTGAGCACGCGGGGGCATTCACCGCCGACTTGCTGACACAGACAAGCCTTTGTCTTCAGCAATTGGCAGCCAATTCCGATGCCGTCATCGTGACTTGCGCTACGCTCGGGCCCGCCGTCGCGGAGATGGAGGGCTCACCGGTGCCCATCGTGAGAGCGGATGCCGCATTGGCCGCCGCTGCAGCGGAAGTCGGCGGATCGATCGCCGTGTTGTGCGCCGCCGAATCCGCGATCGAGCCCACCCGGCGACTCTTCGCGCAACACGCGAGCGGAACTGATGCGTCCGTGAAAGTCATTCATGTGCCGCAAGTCTGGGCACTGTTCAAAAGTGGTGACATGAACGCATGCCTCGCCGCTGTCGCGGCATCGGCGGACGACGCGTATGAGGCGGGCGCAAGCGTCGTCGCGTTTGCTCATCCATGGATGGCGCCAGCCGTGAAGTTCGCCAGCCAGGGCCGGCAACCGCTCGATAGCGCCCACGCAGCGCTGCGCGTCGCGATACGCCGACCGTGAGCAACCATCGGTCCGAATAGCAACCCTGAAAAAAAAGCCCGCTTTCGCGGGCAACCCTTCTACGGCATCAAGAATCAAGACTCAAGACTCAAGACTCAAGCAACAGACAACCCACCCTCACCCCTTCGTCGCCCCAAACGTCAAGCCGGCGACAAAGTGCTTCTGCATCGCAAAGAACATCGCCACCGACGGCAATGCGGCCAGAATCGACCCCGCCGAAACGAGATTCCACGCCGTCGTCCACTGCCCCTTCAAGGCGGCAACGCCCACCGTGATCGGCGCGGCGTCATCGCCTTGCGTCAGACACAGCGCCCAGAAATAGTCGTTCCACACGAACGTAAACACGAGAATCGCCAATGCCGCGAGCGCCGGACGAATCAGCGGCAGCACGATCCGGAAGAACACCGTCCACTCGTTCGCCCCTTCGATCCGCGCCGCCTCGACCAATTCGAACGGCAACTGCTTGATGAAGTTGCGCAAAAACAGCGCGCAAAAACCGGTCTGAAACGACACGTGGAACAGAATCAGCGCGCTCACGGTATTGAACAGCCCGAGTTGCAACGACAGATCGCGCACCGGAATCATCAACACCTGCACCGGCACGAAATTCCCCGCGACGAAAGTGGCGAACAATGTCGAATTGCCGCGAAAGCGGTAGATCGCCAACGCGAAGCCGGCCATGGCGGCCAGTGCAATCGAGCCGACCACCGCAGGCACCGTAATCAGCACGCTGTTCCAGAAGTAATGCAGCATCGGCGACGTGGTCAGCGCCTCGCGATAGTTGTCGAACATCGCGAAGTGCTTCGGCCATCCCCAGTAGTTGCCCTCGCTCAGTTCTTCCGTCGATCGCACCGAGGTGACGAGCACCGCGATCATCGGCAGCAGCCAGATCAGCAAGGCGACGGGCAAGGTCAGTTTGTACGCACGGCGCGTGAGCGGCTTCCATTTGTCGATCGGGATCGGAAACATGATCGGTTCCTTTATTGCTCGGCGCGCAGCATCCGCCGCAAGTGATAAACGATGTACACCAGCATGATGCAGAACAGCACGACCGCCACCGCCGCCGAATAGCCGATACGGTAGTACTTGATCGCCTGGTCGTACATGTAATACGCAAGGACGGTCGAGCTTTCGAAGGGGCCGCCACCCGTCATCACCGAAATCAGATCGAAGCTGCGCAACGCGCCGATGATGGTGACGACGATCGCCATGAACGTCGTCGGCCGCAGTTGCGGCAGGATCACGTGCCACAGCATCGACCAGCCGTGCGCGCCTTCCATGCGCGCGGCTTCGATCTGCTCGGCGTTCAGTGACGTGAGGCCGGTTAAATAAAGAATCATGCAATAGGCGGTTTGCGGCCACAGCGCGGCGAACACGATTCCGAACGTTGCATAGCGCGGGTCGCCGAGCACCGGCACGCCGTGGCCGAGCATCAACGCGAGCAGGCCGAAAGTCGGGTCGTAGAACCACGAGAAGATCAAACCGACCACCACGCCCGACAACACGAATGGCGCGAAAAACAGCGACTTGACGATGCGGATGCCAGCCACCGCCTGGTTCAGATATAACGCGACTGCGAGGCCCATTGGCGGAGCGAGCAGAAACAGCACGAGCCAGATGAGGTTGTTCTTCAGCGCGGTGTAGAACGTCTGCGAGTGAAACAGCTCCACGTAGTTCGCGAGGCCGATGAACGACGGCTCCGTCATGCCGTCCCAGTTGAAGAAACTGAGCCGGATGGTCGACAGGATGGGCCAGACGACGTAGATCGCCACCATGACGCAGGCCGGCGCGAGAAACAGGAACGCGGCACGCCGCTGCCGGCGCGCGGTCGGCGTGGGACGGCGTCGGCGCGGCGCAGCCGACGAGCCGCTACGCACCGCACCGCCCGGCGCAGGCGCTCCCGGCACACTGGGTTCAACAGGGCCGCCGACAGTGTGACGGCTCACGGATTGCGACACGATCTTTTCTCCTGTCGACCAGAGTTGGCGCTTTAGCGCTTACTCTGGTCCCATGCAAAGCGGTCGATCAGAGTTAGCGCTTTAGCGCTTACTCTGATCCCATGCAACGCGGTCGACCAGAGTTGGCGCTTTAGCGCTTACTCTGGTCCCATGCAAAGCGGTCGACCAGAGTTGGCGCTTTAGCGCTTACTCTGGTCCCATGCAAGATAGTTGCCAACCAAATACCACAGCAAAGCGGCCTCACGGCCGCCCCCGTTCACTTCTTGTAGATCCGCTTGCGCGTCTGCTCGAGTTGCGCGAGCACGTCGTCGAGCTTGGTGGGATCGGAGACGAACTGCTGCATCCCCTTCATCCCTTCGTCGGCCATTTCCTTGGTCATATCGCGATCGTAGAACTGCGCAATGCCGCCCTTCGTATTCGCGAGAATCTGGAAGCCGATCTTCGAGATCGGGTCTTCAGGTTCGGGCGACTTACTGTTCGCCGACAGCGAGCCGAGTCCGGTCGCCAGTTGCGCGCCGATCTGCGGCGTTTCGACGAAGGCGAGGAACGCGTGCGCATCCGCCTTGTTCTTCGCTTTCGACGGGATATGCAGCGATTCGACCGGACCATCTTCGGCGGTCGGCACCTTCGGGTCGATCACCGGGAACTGGAAGTAACCCATTTGCGGCTTCACGTTCGCGGGGAAACCGGAGGTGATGAAGGTGCCCATCAGCATCATCGCGGCCTTGCCCTGGAACAGGAACGGCTGCACCGAGTCCAGATCGTAGGAGAGCGAATTGTCGATGAAATAGCCGGCGTCGAGCAGTTGCTTCCACGTCGTGTAGACCTTCTTCACCCGCGGATCGGTGTACGGAATCTCGCCCGCCATGAGCTTCTGATGGAACGCATTGCCGTTCAGACGCAGATCGAGATAGTCGAACCACCCGGCGAGCGTCCACGCATCGCGGCCCGCCACGGCGATCGGCGTAATGCCGGCCGCTTTAAGCTTCTTCGCAGCGTCGAGAAACTCATCCCACGTTTTCGGCTCGCCCTTCACGCCGGCTTTATCGAGCAGATCCTTGCGATAGAACATGCCCCACGAGTAGTACACCGTCGGCGCGGCGTATTGCTTGCCCTTATACGACGACGCTTCCTTGGTCGACGCATACATGTCGTTCCAGCCGTTCTTCGCCCAGTCGCCGCTCAGATCTTCGAACAGGCCGCGCTGCGCGTAATACGCCATCCGCTCGCCGTCATGCCAGTTGACGATATCGGGCGCGACGGTGGAGAGCCAGCCGGGCAATTGCACCTTGTACGCTTCTTCGTCGATGAACGACACCTTCACGTCGACCCCGGGATGCGTCTTCTTGAACTCGTCGATCACCGACTGCCATACCGCGCGCTGGCTTGCGCCCTTGAACGCGATATTCACCGCGAGCGTGCCGGCCTGCGAAGCCGTGCTGACGACCGATGCCCCCGCTGCCGCCGCAGCCAACGCGAATGCCAACAGAATCTTGCGTGGTTTCAGTTTCATGCTGCCTGTCTCCTTTATGCCTTGATTTAGCGTCGTTGTTTGTTACTGGGTGGATCCTCTTCGCGCCTGGTTCAGCGCATCAGCGCGACCGGTAGACTGCCACACCTTGCGGCGCGAGCGTGCGTGAACCGATTACGAAAGCGTCGTCGGCCACGTCGCCGAGCGTGTGAATGGCGTCGCCGTAGTTGAACGCGTAGGTCAACGCGCCACGCCGGGCGAGGCGCACGCTCTCACCAAGTTGCATAGTCGCGACACCGGCCTCCTGCGCGATCCGCTCGAACAGTCGCACCGTAAGCGCATCGTCGAACAGACTCGCAAAGTAATGGAACGCCCCGCCGCGCACATACGCGGGATGGCCGTCCGCAAAACGGGCGCGCACGTCGAGCGCGGCTGCCGCATCGCTATCGATGAAATCGCGCCAATGACGCGCGTAGCCGTCGTCATTGGCGGTCTTTTTGCTGTCAGCGAGACGCACGCCTTCGGTCACGTTCGGCCGCATCGATTCGACCCGCCACACGCGCGCCGGCAGCACCGAGGCCAGCGGGCCCGGCGGCAAATTCGCCGGAATCCGCAGATCGGACGTCTTCGAACCGGTACGCGGACCGAGCACCACCTGCGCGCCCGAGCTGGCGAGGCGCGCCGCGAAATCGTCCGGCACGACCGGCAGCGGCGGCACGACGATCAGACTGTAGCCATCGAACGGCGCGTTCACCGGCACGACATCGACATCGAGGCCGAGTGCACGCAACGCCGAGTAATACTCGAATGCGAAGCGCGGATAGTGAAAGTCCGCCCCTTGCGGATGTATCTCGAACAGCCACTTCGCCTCGTAGTCATAGACGAGCGCGACCTTCGAACGGATTGCCGCGTCGGCGTCGGCATTCGCGGCGAGCACCGTGCGAATCTCGTCGGCCACCTGAGCCGCCTCGTTGCCGCCGACGTCGAGCCGGTTGTCCGGCGTGTTCAGCCCCGCGTGCATCTGCTCCTGCGCGAACGGCGCCTGACGCCAGCGGAAGTACGACACGCAGCCCGCACCGTGCGCGAACGCCTCCCAACTCCACAGGCGCACCATGCCTGGCAGCGGCGCCGGGTTCCACAGCGCCCAGTTCACCGGACCCGGCTGTTGCTCCATCACCCAGAACGGCAGCTTCGACATGCCGCGATACACGTCGTGATTGAACGAAGCGAAGTCGGGATGACCGCTGCGCAGCCAGCGCGCCTTCACGTCCGGCGCGAACCATTGCTCTTCGAGCGCGCCGAGCGGATAGCTGTCCCAGCTCGCGACGTCGAGATCGGCCGCGACCTTGTAGTGGTCGAACTCGGTGAAGAGCTGCATGAAGTTGTGCGCGACCGGGCGGCCCGGCGAATGCGCGCGAATGATTTCGACCTGCATGCGGTTGTAGCGCGCCACTTCGTCGGAAGCGAAACGCCGGTAATCGAGCCGGTGCGAAGGATGCGCTTCGGTGACGGTTGCCACCGGCGCGTCGATCTCATCGAAGCTGTGGTACTCCATGCTCCAGAACACCGTGCCCCACGCGTCGTTCAATGCCTGGATCGTGCAATAGCGCGCCTTCAGCCATTCGCGAAAGCGCTTCACGGCCGCGGGTGAATAGCTGACCACCGTGTGATGACAGCCGAATTCGTTATCGGTCTGCCAGTACGCGACCGCCGGATGCTTGCCGTAACGCTCGGCCACCGCCGTGCAGATGCGTTGCGACGCTTCGAAATACGACGGCGACGAAAAATCATAATGACGCCGCGAACCGAAGGCACGCGGCCGCCCGTCCGCGCCGATCGGCAGAATGTCAGGATAACGATCGATCAGCCACTTGGGCGGCGTCGCGGTCGGCGTGCACATGACGACCTTCAGCCCGGCCGCGCCCAGCACGTCGATCGCGCGATCGAGCCAGCCCCAGTCGTATTCGCCGGGCGTCGGCTCCATGCGGCTCCACGCGAATTCGGCGATCCGCACCTGCTCGATGCCGAGCGCTTTCATGCGGCGGGCGTCGTCTTCCCACATCGACTCCGGCCAGTGTTCCGGGTAATAACAGACTCCAAGGCGCATCCCAATGTCCCCTAACGTTATGCGTAGTGTTCGACGGATTCGAGCGAAGCGGCCGCAAAGCCGTCTTCGGTAAACAGATGGCAGGCAACGCGGGGCACGCGCAAACGCGCAGCATCCCCGGGTACCAGGCGCGTATCGCCCGGCGCTTTGGCGATCAGCACGGCGCCGCCGGGCTGATCGAGGTGAACGTAGCTGTGTTCGCCGAGTTGCTCGACGAGCGATACGGTGCGCGCGAGCACACCGTCGGCAGAGCCGGCAGTTGAAGCGGACGACGCGTCGACGAACTCCAGATGCTCGGGACGCACGCCGAGCGTGACCGTTTGCCCGCTTTGCAGACCTTCGCCGCTGACGGGCACGCGCAAGATTTCAGCAGTGTGGTCGAGCGTGACAGCCACGCCTTGCGGATCGATCGACGTCACTTTGCCCGGCAGGAAATTCATCCGTGGCGAGCCGATGAAACCGGCCACGAAGCGGCTCTTCGGACGGTGATACAACTCGAGCGGCGCGCCGATCTGCGCGATGCTGCCGTAACGCTCGGTGTCCTTGCCCGCATGCAGCAGCACGATCTTGTCGGCGAGCGTCATCGCCTCGATCTGGTCGTGCGTCACGTAGACCACGCTCGCCTTGGCGAACTGCTTGTGCAGCCGCGCGATCTCGACGCGGGTCTGCCCGCGCAACGTAGCGTCGAGATTGGACAACGGTTCGTCGAACAGAAACACGCCGGGCTCGCGCACGATGGCCCGGCCGATCGCGACGCGCTGCCGCTGTCCGCCCGACAACGCCTTGGGCCGCCGTTCGAGCAGCGCCTCCAGTTGCAGGATGCGCGCGGCTTCACGCACCTTGCGCTCAATTTCGTCTTTCGGGGTTTTGGCGAGCTTGAGGCCGAAGGCCATGTTCTCGAACACCGTCATGTGCGGAAACAGCGCGTAGCTCTGGAACACCATCGCCACGCCGCGCTGCGCAGCGGGCACGTCGTTGACGAGCTTGCCGCCGATCGACAGGTCGCCGTCGCTGACGTCTTCGAGACCGGCGATCATCCGCAGCAAGGTGGACTTGCCGCACCCCGACGGGCCGAGAAACACGCAGAACTCGTTCTCCGCGATCTCGAGATCGACGTCGCGGATCACCGGCGCGCCATCGCCATACGCCTTCTGCACGCCTCTTAACGAAATGCTCGCCATTGCATCGACTCCGTGATTTAATCAGCTCGAAGTCGGAGATTAAGCGCTTAATCAGCAGACCCGAAAAAATCGATCGCTTGCGATCGTTGGGGTCGGGCTGTCTCCGATATCGATTGTTTGTGCGACAGATGGTGCCGCGCCTTGCGCTGCGACGCAAATGTCGAACAGTCATCCCAAATATTGAAAAGAACATGCCCACACTCAGCGAAGTCGCGCGCCATGCCGGCGTCACTCCTGCGACCGTATCGAACGTGTTGCGCAATCGCGGCCGCGTCGGTGCGGCGACCCGGCAGCGGGTTCTCGTCGCCGTCGAGGCGCTCGGCTATCGCCCGCATCTGGCCGCCCGCGCGCTCGCCGAAGGCCGTGCGCCGACGCTTGCGCTGATGGTGTCGAGCATCGCCAATCCGTTCTATCCGGAGTTCGCGCTCGCCGTCGAACGCGCGGCGCGCACGAGCGGCCACTTCGTGATCATCTGCAATACGAACGAAGATCCGTTGACCGGTCGCGCGTATCTCGACCAGATAGCAGGCACGCTTTCCGAGGGCGTGCTCGTGACGAACGCGAATCTCGACTTCGCCGACCTTCATACGACCGAAGCGCGCGGCACGCCGGTGGTGCTGTGCATGTGGGAACGGCCGCACGAACCGCCTGGGCTGCCGTGCGTCGCGGTCGACTTCCGGCGCGCGGGTGAACTGGCCGGTGCGCACCTGCTGGAACTCGGGCATCGGCGGATCGGCGCAATTGTCGGCAGTAAGGCTTCGGGCATTCATGCAGCCCGCTACGAGGGTTTCGTCGATGCGCTGCGCGCGGCCGGCGCGCCAAAGAACCGCGTCCGGCACGCGGCCGATACGATTCATGGCGGCTACGTCGCGGCGCGCGCGCTGCTCGAAGCAGATCCGAAGCTCACCGCGATCTTCGCGACCAACGACCTGCCGGCGCTCGGCGCGATGCACGCCGCCGCCGATCTCGGCCTGAATGTCCCTGGCGACCTGTCCGTGATCGGCATCACCGACATTCAACTCGCGCGCGACTCGCGGCCCGCGTTGACGACAGTGGCCGTACCTACGGTCGAGGTTGCCGGACTGGCGGTGTCGCTGCTGCGCGAGCTGATCGAGTCGTCGTATGGCCAGGCAGGGCGCAGCGCGGCCGACGTGCCGATGCGGGTCTCGTCCCCGCCCGAACTTGTCGTGCGGGCCTCCACGGGTGCGCCGCGCGCGCGGTGATGTGGCCGTAACAGCAGCGCACGCTGCCCGCTGGCATTCGCACCGGGTTCACCGCGCTCGCGTCATGCTGCAACCCGGCGGCTTCGGCTCGCTGCGGGTCGACCAGAAAATCGCCGCGCCACGCCAATCGACCGCGCCGACAGGCGAGCGGCATGTCGTGATCGGCGGCCGATTCGTAGGGATGCCAGGCGTCGCCGGGCACACGCTGCTGCGCGTCGTCACGCCACCGGAGGCGAAACGGCAAGCCCTCTTGCCGCGGCGTTGATTTTTCAACGAGCTCGCACCTGGTCGAAACACGGCAGCGGCCACTACCTCGCCGCCACGGTGTTCACTGCGCACTTCAGGGTTCGCTGAATACCCGTGCGACGCACACCGTTTGCCGGCAAAAATCGCATCATTCAGACTTCAAACAGCTTTCGAACGAGCCAGGACTTTCCCGAAGCCCGGTCCTTCATCTTGCATCGCACCACAGCGCGCAAGCCCCTCCCCATAAGACCTGCCGCCTTCTGGCGTGCTCGCGCGCATCAACGTCCCGTGGAAATCCTGCCTTGACGCAAGTCTGCACGCCTGCTGTACTAAATCAACCAAAGTGATTTAGGCAGGCAGTTTTCACCGCAGCGTCGCCGCAAGCCGCCACTTCACCTCAACGCAATAACCCAGGTTGCCGACCAGCAGCGTTTCGCGTTCGCCGCTGGCAACCAGTAGTCCACAACGTCGTCGCCAACAACCGGAGGAGCGTCCCATGAACCAGCATTCCCGCAGGCATCCTGTCGCCAGGAAAATCGTGTCAATGTGCGTCGCGGCATCGGCGCTCTGGTGTGCGAGCGCGAGCCACGCCGCCGACCAGCCGGTCGTCGGCCTGATCACCAAGACCGACACCAACCCTTTCTTCGTGAAGATGAAACAGGGTGCCGAAGCGGCCGCCTCGAAAGACGGCGCGAAGCTGATCAGCGCCGCCGGCAAGTTCGACGGCGACAACGCAAGCCAGGTCACCGCGATCGAAAACATGATGACGGCCGGCGCAAAAGCGATTCTGATCACGCCGAGCGACACCAAGGCGATCGTGCCGAGCATCAGAAAAGCACGCGCCGCCGGCGTGATGGTGGTCGCACTCGACACGCCGACCGATCCGCAGAACGCCACCGACGCCCTCTTCGCCACCGACAACTTCAAGGCCGGCGTGCTGATCGGCAAATACGCGAAGGCGGCGCTCAACGGCAAACCGGCGAAGATCGCCACGCTCGATCTCGCGCCCGGCGTATCGGTCGGCGTACTGCGTCATAACGGCTTTCTGGAAGGCTTCGGCGTGAAGGAAGGCGACCCGTCGGTGGTCTGCAGCCAGGACACGCGGGGCGATCAGGCGAAGGGCCAGACGGCAATGGAGAACTGCCTGCAGAAATCGCCGGACATCAACGTGGTCTACACGATCAACGAGCCGGCCGCGGCGGGCGCATATCGCGCGCTCAAGGCGGCGGGCAAGGACAAGAGCGTGATGATCGTTTCGATCGACGGTGGCTGCGAAGGCGTGCGCAACGTGAAGGCCGGTTCAATCGCCGCGACCTCGCAGCAGTATCCGCTGAAGATGGCCGCACTCGGGGTGAACGCTGGGGTCGAGTACGCGAAGACCGGCAAGAAAGTCTCCGGTTATCAGGACACGGGCGTAACGCTGATTACCGACAAGCCGATGTCCGGCATCGACAGCAAGGATACGAAGTTCGGCCTCGACAACTGCTGGGGCAAGTAACTCGCACTGTGTGACGTGCCCGCCGCGGCGGGCCGCAATCCGATTTGCCGCGTGGCCCGTATGCCACGCTCTTGTATCGAGGACATCATCATGTCGACTCCTTCCGCGCCCGCCGGCCACTCACGCACTTTCACCGACCGTCTGCCGTCGCTTGCCGAGGTCGGTCCGCTGATCGCGCTGGTGCTGGCGTGCAGCTTCTTCATTTCGCAGAGCAGCCGCTTTCTGTCGTTCCAGAACCTCTCGCTGATCCTGCAACAGACCATGGTGGTCGCGGTCATCGCCATCGGTCAGACGCTGATCGTGCTGACTGGCGGCATCGATCTGTCGTGCGGCATGGTGATGGCGTTCGGCTCCATCATCATGACCAAATTCGCGGTCACGCTGGGCGTGCCGCCGATTCTCGCGATCCTGTGCGGGATCGCCGCGAGCACCTTGTTTGGCGCGCTCAACGGCGTGTTGATCACGCGCATCAAACTGCCCGCCTTCATCGTCACGTTGGGAACGTTGAACATCGCGTTCGCGCTCACGCAGATCTATTCGAATGCGGAGAGCGTGTCGAACCTGCCCGACGCGATCATGTTCCTCGGCAACACGTTCAAGCTCGGCCCGGCGGAGGTCACGTACGGCACCGTCCTGACGCTGCTGATGTATCTCGCCACCTGGTTCGTGCTGCGCGACACGGTGCCGGGGCGTCACTTATATGCGCTCGGCAACAACGCCGAGGCGGCGCGTTTGATGGGCCTCTCTTCGCAGAAGATCCTGCTCACGGTGTACTCGCTGGCCGGCGCGATCTACGGCATCGCCGCGCTGTTGTCGGTGTCGCGCACGGGTGTCGGCGATCCGCAGGCGGGGCAAACGGAGAACCTCGACAGCATTACAGCGGTCGTGCTCGGCGGCACGAGCCTGTTCGGTGGACGCGGCTCGATTGTCGGTACCTTGCTCGGTGCCTTGATCGTCGGCGTGTTTCGCAATGGCTTGACGCTGATCGGTGTTTCTTCGGTCTACCAGGTGTTGATCACCGGCATGCTGGTAATTCTCGCGGTGGCCGCGGACAAACTCTCTCATCGTCGCGGTTGAGTACTCACGGCACTTGCATGGAGCCCGTCATGTCGACACCTATTTCCGCTTCCTCCACGATGCCCGTTCTGCAGGCGCGCGGACTCGTCAAACGTTATGGCAACGTGACCGCGCTCGACGGTTGCGATTTCGAAGTGCTGCCCGGAGAAATTCTCGCAGTGATCGGCGACAACGGCGCAGGCAAATCGTCGTTGATCAAGGCGCTGTCCGGCGCGACCGTGCCGGACGAAGGCGAGATACTGCTCGACGGCAAACCGGTCAAATTCCGCAGCCCGCTGGATGCGCGCGCGCAAGGCATCGAAACCGTGTACCAGGAACTCGCGGTCGCGCCGGCCATGAGCATCGCCGAAAACCTGTTCCTCGCCCGCGAACTGCTCAAGCCAGGCTGGCGCGGCTCGCTCTTCAAAATGATCGACAAGCGCCGCATGCTCGAAGAAGCGACTGCGCACATGAAGGACCTGCAGATCGGCATCCGTTCGATGCGCCAGGCGGTCGAAACGCTGTCGGGCGGCCAACGCCAAGGCGTCGCGGTGGCGCGCAGCGCGGCCTTTGCACGTCACGTGGTGATCCTCGATGAACCCACCGCCGCGCTCGGCGTGAAGGAAGGCAACATGGTGCTCGAACTGATCCGGCGCGTGCGCGATCGCGGGCTACCGGTGATTCTCATCAGCCACAACATGCCGCACGTGTTCGAAGTCGCCGATCGCATTCATATTCAACGGCTCGGCCGGCGCGCGGCTCTCGTCAACCGGAGCGACGTGCACATGTCGGAGGCGGTTGCGATCATGACCGGAGCAAAGGAAGCAGACGTCAAGGCGATTGCATGACGCGCGCCTCCTGCTGAGCGGATTCGCGACGATGGATACCACCGGCGCCCGCTCCCCGCTCAAACGCACGGTTGGCTCGAATCAGGTCGGCATGCGTCAATTCAACGAACGCATCGTGCTGCAGACGATCCGCCTGCACGGGCCACTGCCGAAAGCCGACGTGGGGCGCCTCACGCGTTTGTCGATGCAGACGGTGTCGATGATCGTCGACCGTCTGATCGACGACGGCCTGCTCGAAAAACAGGCGCGCGTGCGCGGCAGGATCGGCCAGCCGTCGGTGCCGATCGCGTTGCGCGCGGACGGCGCGTATACCATCGGCATCAAGGTGGGACGCCGCAGCCTCGACGTGCTGGCGATGGATTTTGCCGGCCATGTGGTGTGCCGCGATGTATTCGAGTATGCCTATCCCGACCCGCGCACGCTGTTTCCCGCGCTCGAAAGCAGGCTCGCGCGCGTCAAGCGCACGCTCGGCGCGAACGCCGCCAAGTTG
Source organism: Paraburkholderia fynbosensis (assembly GCF_902859935.1). Taxonomy (GTDB): domain Bacteria; phylum Pseudomonadota; class Gammaproteobacteria; order Burkholderiales; family Burkholderiaceae; genus Paraburkholderia; species Paraburkholderia fynbosensis. The sequence continues at coordinate 234,073 of NZ_CADIKI010000004.1, read as the reverse complement.
GTCGGCGTGGGTGTCGCCGCGCCGCTGTGGCTCGGCGGCTGGCGCGACTTTCTCGGCGCGCCGCCCGACGCGCTCGACGCCTGGAACGAGATCGACCTGCGCGCCCGCATCGCGACCATGACCGGCCTGCCGGTGGAGTTCGCCAAAGACACCACCGCTGCCTGCGCGGCCGAACTCGTGATGGGCCAGGGCCGCGGCATTCACAACTTCCTGTATCTGTTCGTCGGCACCTTCATCGGCGGCGGGCTCGTGATCGACGGACGCTTGCATGGCGGCCCGCATGACAACGCGGGCGCCGTCGGTTCGATTCCGCTGCGCGACGGCAGCGCGCGCAATCCCGCGCGGCAATTGCTGCACGCGGCATCGGGCTTCGTGCTTGAAAAGCTGTTCAGCGACGCGGGCGCGTTGGCCGCCGCCGCGCACGATCATCGCGCGCTGTCGCCGGAGTTGTGGCGGCATACCGAGCAGTGGCTCGACAGCGCATGTCCGGCGATCGCCAGCGCGCTGACCAATGCGGCCGCGTTGCTCGACCTCGAAGCGATCGTTATCGACGGCGAATTCGACCGGCAACTGGTGCGCGAAATCATCCGCCGCACCGAGCGCGTGCTCGATCGCTTCGAATGGGAAGGGATGGTGCGTCCGCAATTGCTCGAAGGCGCGATCGGCGCCGATGCGCGTGCGATGGGCGGCGCGATTCTGCCGCTGTATGCGCATTTCGCGCCGGTGCACGAGCTGTTCCTGAAACCGGCGTCGGATACGGGTTATTGAGCGCTGCTCACAGCGTCCATCGCTGAAGGCAAATAACACGCAATCACGACGCTCACGCCATCACTTCGCCACCACCTTCGCCATCACAGCCGCCTTCGGCTTCGGACTATCCAGCAGCGGCTGCAACACGGGCGCCATCGACTTCAATAACTGCACCGACAACGCGCTGGTGAATTCATAACGCGCCGCATACGGTTCATGCACCCACGCAGTCAACGTGCCGTAGAAACGGTCACCCATCGCGAACACGAAGGTCGCGCTGCGGTTCACCTTGCGCGACTCGATCAGCCGCGCGCCTTTGGCATAGACATTCAACCGCTGGTCGCCTGTACCCGTCTTGCCGTACACCGCCAGCGTCTGACCGTCGGGGAACGTCATGCCTTGCGCGAGCCGCCGCGCCGTGCCGCCCGTCACGACATCGCGCAACAGCGTTTTCATCACACCGGCGATCTCCGGTGACAACTGCTGCTCGGGCGCGACCGCCGCGCGCTTGAAGTGGGTTTCGTACGGCGTGTCTTTCGCGAAGTCGAGTTGCGTGAGGCTTTCGGTCGGCACCTTGTTGCCGTCGTTGGCAATCACGCCGATCAGTTGCGCGAGCGCGGCAGGCCGGTCGCCCGATGCGCCGATCGCCGCCGCATACGAAGGCGTGAGCGTCGTGAAAGGATAGCCGAGCGCCTGCCACGATTTGCCGATCGCGTCGTACGCGCGCAGTTCCACCATCCGCTTGATGCGGCGATCCTGCGTGGCGTGATAACGCGTCTTGAAGAGCCACGAATAGGTCGACAGGCGCACGTCACGGCTCGCTTTCTGAATCTCGTCGAGCGTGGCGGCAGGATGCGCGCGCAAATAGTTGAGTGTCCACAGTTCGAGTGGATGGACGCTCGCGATATAACCGCGATCGTTCAGATTGAAGCGGTCGATCGCATACTTCGAGTACAGGTTCGCGAGGTCTTCATCGTCGAGCATCGACGCGGCCGGGGTGTTCTTCAGCGCCGCGCGCATCTGCGCGTTGAACCACGCATTCGATTCGTCCGGTGCGACGCTGCGCAACACGGTTGCCACCTTCGGCGGCGACTTGCGCACGCCGAGCACCAGCAGCGCCAACGCCTGATCCGGCGTCTTGCCGTGATACTTCGTGTAGAAACGGTTCATGTACACGCGGCTTTCCTGATCGGCGAAACGCGTCAGATACATCTTGCGGATCGCCGGATCGCCGAGCCATTGTGCCGAGGGCCCAGTCGTCTGCACCATCTCGTAATGGACGATGTCGCGCATCAGCCGCACGAACACCAGATTCACCGAATGCTGGAATGCGCGATGCACGGTCAGGATGCGGCTGTTGTCGTCGGACTCGAAGTTGTTGAAGGTCTGGGCGCCGCCGCCCGTGTAAAACGTTTCGCCGGGGCTCGCCGAGTACTTACGCTCCACGGCCGCATCGAGCATCGCCTGCAACGAGCGGTCCGAGGTGTGCGCGAGATATTCGAGCGCCCAGCGCGTCAACTGGTCGGTCGGATCGGGCTTCACGGCTTTCAGCTGCGCTGTGCTCAGCGGTGCATAACGCGCGTGCAGGTCGGAGACGATCTGCAAATACGTGACCAGGGTACGCATTTTCGCTGTCGAACCGAGGTTCAGGCGGGAGCCGGAGTTGATGTCGAACGGCTGGTTCACGCTATCGGTTTGCACCCGCACGAGGTTCGCGCCGTCGCGCCGCTCGAAGAGCGTGAAGCTATAGGCGATTTTCGACGGATCGTCGGACGGCCGCAGCATTTCGAAACCGACGAGTCCCGCGGCTTTCGCGCCGTCGCGCGTCGAGGCGGCCGCGAGCCGTTCGCTGACAGCCTGCTGCACGGCGTTGTCAAGCGTGCCCCTCGCCTCCAGATCGAGGCGGTCGAGTTCATAGAAACTCGGAATGCCGAGCGAGGCCAGCAGATGCGAGCGCATCGACGTGACGGCCTTACGCGATACGAACGAGCTGGCGCTCTGTGTAGCGACCGGCGCGCGATGCAGTTCGACCTGCGCGGACAGCGCCGCATCGCGTAACTCACCCGACACCACGCCGCCGCTCGCCAGCAAACGCAGATAGCTATCGGTCAGCCGTTCGAGTTCGCCATAGCCGCGATGCAGAAAATACGACGGCGCGCGTTGCGCGATCATCAGCGAGAGCACCTCGCGGAACGCCTTGCCCTGCTCCGCCAGGTTCTGTGCAGTCGAAGACGCATTCAGCAGGCGGTTGACGTCGCCGAAATCGCGTCCGTACCACGCGGCGAGACCGTCGCCGATGCCGTTGATTTCGCCGATCCCCGGTTGCGCAGCGAGCGGCACCGAGTTCAGATAGCGGACCACGATCTGCTGCCGCGCGGGCAGCGTCTGCGGACCATTCATATACGCTCGCACCGACGCCGATGCGATCTGCCGCAATTTCTCCGGTGGCGTCGCCGTGCGGCCGCCCGCGGAGTGGCGAAATTTTTCGATCTGCGTGGCGAGCGTGCTGCCGCCAGGCGCAGGCTGATGGCTGTTGAAAACGCGCACGCCCTGGTCGACCAATGCGCGGCTAAAGCGTGCCCAGTCGATCGCCGGATTGCGGTTCGGCTGATTGGGATCGAGCAGATAGCGGTCTTCGATGAACAGCAGCGAGTTCACGATGACCGGCGGGATCGCGTCGAAGCTGTCGTACACGTGGCCCGGAAAGCGGGCGTCGAAAAGCGGCGCGCCGGTGCCGTCGAAAAGCTGTAGCCCGGCAATGTCTTTTTCGGCGTATGGCAGGAATAGACCGTTATCGGCCAGCGACAGCATCCGCTCGGAATCGCGTGCCTGCGCGCTGATTTCAAACCCGCGTTTCAGCAAACGTTGCTGGATCGACGGCAGCAGTGCATAGCCGAGCCGGCTGTCGTACGGGCCTTTGTCGGCTTGGGGAAAGCGGATCGAATGACTGGGACCGTCGGCGACGGAATAGCCCACGTCGCGAGTCAGTTCGGAGAGGTAGTGCGCCTGCAGCCGCGACGTTTCGATCTCGAGCTGCACGAAACGCGCCGCCCATGCCAGCGCGAGCAGCAACGCAGCCGCCAGCCCCCATTTGAACCACTTCCGCACTGGTGTCGTGCCGGCCGCGCGAAGCGGAAACCGAAGCAGTGGCCGATTCATGGCTGCTCTCCCCGAGCGATCGCCAGGCTTCCTAACCCGGCTGACTTCGAAGCAGTGTAGCGCGGAACCTCGGGTCGCCATGGGTTCGGATTAACCCGACAGTGTCGCGGCTACAACACATCGTGGCGGCACATGGCAAAACGCGAATTAGCGTGAGATATTGAGGGTCTTCCACGCGCCGGAAACGCGCCGCTTCAAGCGGCTTTGCGCTTTTGCGCCGCCCGTCTCCGCACGGGCGCGGGCGCTGGTGTGTGCTCCAGCGCCTCGTCGCACAGCAACCCGATGAACTGTTCGGCCGGCGACGACAACACGCCGCCTTTGCGCGTCACCACGCCGAAGGTCTGTGACGGCGACTTGAGTTTGACGGGCACCAAGCGCAGCATCTTCTGCCGGACGAACATCGCGGCAATTGCGGTCGGCAGCAGGGAAACCAAGTCGGGGCTGCTTTGCAGCAAGGCGACCGTAACAAACGTGGAGGCCGTCGAAATCGCGTTGTCCGGCATGTCGAGACCGGCGAGATCCATCTCCCGTTCGAGTAGCGCGTGCAACGGCATGTGCGACGGATACATCACCCAACGGTGGCCGGCCAGATCGCGCAACCGCACCTCTTTCTTCGGCAACGGCGGATGACCGTAGCCCACCACCACCGACAACGGCTCGTCGCCGAGCGGACGGTACTGATACTTCGACGGGTCGGCCGCCACCGCCGCGCGGCCGATCACCAGATCGAGCCGGCCGTCGTCGAGTTGCAGCAGCATCCGCGCGCTGGTGTCTTCCATCACTTCGATCGACAGATTCGGCTGCCCCGCATGCAGCCGGTTCAGCGCCGGCACGACGCACTCCGGAATTGCGCCCATGATCGCGCCCACCGCAAGCCGGCCGCCGCGCCCCGAGCGTATCTCGGCGACGTCCTGGCACAACGCGGTCAGGTCCGTCGCGACAAGGCGCGCGTAGCGGATCACGCAGTGGCCGAGCTGATTCGGGATCATGCCGGTCTTCGAGCGTTCGAAGAGCGGCGCGTCGAGCATCGATTCCAGCTCCTGCAGCGCCTTGCTCGCCGCCGATTGCGTCATCGACATTGCGCCAGCGGCTTTGTGCAGCGACTTCAGGTCGTCGAGCGCGATGAGCAGTTGCAGTTGCTTCATGCGTAGTTTCGACAGCAGGACGTTCAGAGTGTCTTTCATGGGACAGGTGCGAGTTTTCAGGAGGTGAGTCGTAAAAGCGATCACAAGATGGAAACAATTCAATATACCTGCGGCGCAGGCCGCCGTATAGTCGGCGTTGGAGACATTCAAACAGCTTCACCGATCATCCAAGGACAACGACATCATCATGACCCAGGCATCGCTTCCCACCGCATTGCGCGGGGTGTTCCCCGTCGCGCCGACCATCTTCGACGACGCCGGCCGGCTCGACCTCGAAGGCCAGAAACGCTGCATCGACTTCATGATCGACGCGGGTTCGAACGGACTGTGCATTCTGGCTAATTTTTCTGAGCAGTTCGCCCTGTCCGACGACGAGCGCAATACGCTGATGCACGTCGTACTCGAACACGTCGCGGGCCGCGTGCCGGTGATCGTCACGACCACGCATTTCAGCTCGTATCAGTGCGCGGAACGCAGCCGCAGCGCGCAGGCCGCGGGCGCCGCGATGGTGATGGTGATGCCGCCGTACCATGGCGCGACGATCCGCATCGGCGAGCGTGGCATCTATGAGTTCTATCGTACGGTGTCCGATGCAATCCAGATTCCGATCATGATCCAGGACGCGCCGGTGAGCGGCACGCCGTTGTCGGCGCCGTTTCTCGCCCGCATGGCGCGCGAGATCGACAACGTGTCGTACTTCAAGATCGAAGTGCCGCAAGCCGCGAACAAGCTGCGCGAGCTGATCGAACTGGGTGGCGATGCGATCGTGGGTCCGTGGGACGGCGAAGAAGCGATCACGCTGATGGCCGATCTGGATGCTGGCGCGACCGGTTCGATGACCGGCGGCGGTTACGCCGACGGCATCCGTCTGATCGTCGACGCCTATGCGGCCGGCGATACCGAAGCGGCCGCCGCGCACTATCAGCAGTGGCTGCCGCTGATCAACTACGAAAACCGCCAGGGCGGGCTTGCCTCGTGCAAGGCGCTGATGAAGGAAGGCGGCGTGATCCGCTCGGATGCGGTGCGCCATCCGCTGCCGGCCATGCATCCGGCCACCCGCGAAGGCTTGCTGAAAGTCGCGCGGCGGCTCGATCCGCTGGTGTTGCGCTGGGGTCGTTAAGAGGCGCTTGTCGGGCGTTTGTCCGGCATTTGTCGAAACGCGGCCGCGAATCCATTCCGGTTCGAACGCTTGCCAGGCACTCGGCAAGTGTTCGAACCTTCACAGGATGAGCGCGACGCTCAAGCAACACATCAAACCCGCCCGCGATGCTTTGTCCGTCCTGCATCGCGTGGCTCCGTCGCCGGTCGTCGATTCGAGCCCGTGCAACGGCACTCTTCTGCCTGCGCGCACACCCCGTGTTCTTGCTATTCGGGTAAGCCGCAACGCTTCGTTTGCGTTCGAGAGGTCGCACGTATAAGCGCAACACCAGCCTCCGTTGCCTCTCTGTTGCCCCGCTGTTGCCCCGCCGTTGTCCTATACACATTCCATCGCCACACGGATGCACGCCGCGCGAAGAATCCACATATATGGCCGGGAAGAATGTGAGTAACATAGGCCCGCAAGCCCACCCGACTTCTTTCCATGACCGCCGATCCTCGAGATCTGACGCCGGAAACCCTCGCCGAGCTGCTCGAACGCATTGCCAAGGAAGATGCAGCGGCATTGCGCGAGCTCTATGAACTCGCCGCCCCGAAACTGTTTGGTCTCGCGCTCCGTATATTGACCAGGCATGAGTGGGCCGAAGAAGTCTTGCAGGACAGCTTCGTCAATATCTGGCGCTTTGCCGGCGACTATCGCCGCGCACTGTCCGCACCGATGACGTGGATGTCCGCGATCGTCCGAAACCGTGCTCTCGATCACCTGCGACGGGTCACTACGCAGGAAACGGAATGGAGCGATACGTTGGGCGATCTCGTGGCAAGCAGCGATCCGGATCCCGAAGCGTTGACCGCGGTCAGCTTGCAGGCACGCCTGCTGGCCGGCTGCATGCAGCAACTGGAACCGGCGCAGCGTCAGGCGGTGGCGCTTGCCTACCTGCGCGATCAGAGCCATAGCGAGATCGCCGACACGCTGAGGGTGCCGCTCGGCACCCTCAAATCCTGGATCAGACGCGGCCTCGCCAAACTGAAAACCTGTCTGGGAGGCGAGGAATGAATCTGACTCGCTATCCTAAGCTCGTCGATCTGCTGGCCGCCGAGTACGTGCTCGGCACGTTGCGCGGCGCCGCCCGGCGGCGCTTTCAACGGTATGCGGATCGGGACGCGTCGATCCGCACCGCGATCGACGCATGGCAGCGGCACCTTGCGCCGATGGCCGAACTCGCCGAGCCGCGCATGCCGCCGGCGGCCGTGTGGGAAGCGATCGAGCGGCATCTCGGCCTGAGCGCCGCGCGCGAAGCCGCGCGGCCGCGTAGTGGACTGGCAGCGCCGGCGCGTGCTTCGCGCGGACTATTCGACAACCTCGCGTTCTGGCGCGGGTGGGCGATCGGCGCCACGGCGCTCGCCGCCATCGCCGTGGTGGTCGCGGTGCGCGCGCTGTTGCCGGCCGCGACAGTACCGACAGTACCGACTGCGCCGACACCTGCGCCGACCATCGCGCAGAAACCGGCACCGTCCGTGTCGCATGTCGCCGTGATGAACAGCACGGACGCGCGTCCGGTCATGCTGGTCGCGTGGGACGAAGGCCGCTCGACGATGACGCTCCAACCGCTCGGCAAGGTCGACGTGCCGGCCGGCCGCACGATGGAGCTGTGGGGCATTCCGGCGAGTGGACATCCGGTGTCGCTTGGCTTGCTGCCGGACAGCGCGACCGGCACGGTCACCGCCGGTCAGCACAAGCCTGAGAATTACGAGGCGCTTGCGGTATCGATCGAAGCGCCGGGCGGCTCGCCGGATCACGATGCGCCGAGTGGTCCGGTCGTGTTCACGGGCAAGCTGCTGCCGGTGTCGTAAGCCGGAGGGTTTAGCGGTGTGGCGAGGCCGGCGTTCGCTGTATGCGGATGCCGGCCCTTTGTTTGGAGTGTTGAGTGTTGAACGCCCGAGCGATGCCGCGACGCTGTGCTCCTTCGTTGTCACTCCACTCAAGCGCAACTGGACGCCAGCGCGCGATTGCCGCTACCCTTAGCCCCATGCAAAGCTTTTACGAAGCCACCGTGACGCGCCCATCCACCTATGCGCCGCTGGCCGGCCAGCGCAGCGCCCATGTCTGCCTCATCGGCGGCGGGCTGGCCGGCTTGTCGACGGCGTTGGGACTCGCGGAGCGCGGCGTCGACGAGGTCGTCGTCCTCGAAGCGCAGCAGGTGGGCTTCGGCGCGTCGGGACGCAACGGCGGCTTTGTGTTCGGCGGCTACAGCCTCGATTGCGCCGACCTGCTGAAGACCCTCGGCCCCGCTCACGCCCGCGAACTCTATACGCTGACCACCGACGCCGTCGATCTGATGCGCCAGCGCATCGCGCGCTACCGGATCGATTGCGATGCGACCGATGCCGGCGTGATCCTCGCGAACTGGTTCGACGAACCGGCGCGCCTCGACGCGCAACGGCGCCTGATGCGCGAATCGTTCGGCGTCGAATGGGAACCTGTGCCGGCCGCGCAACTCGCTTCGCAGTTGAAGACGCGCCGCTATCACGGCGGCCTGTTCGAGCGCAACGCGTTCCACTTTCATCCGCTCAAATATGTGCTCGGCGTCGCCGATGCCGCGGCGCGCGCCGGCGTTACGATCGACGAGCACTCGCCGGTGGTGCGCCTGCAGCGCGCGGGCGCCGGCTTCGTCGTGCACACGCCGCAAGGCGCGCTCGACGCGCGCCACGTCGTGATGGCGGGCGGCGGCTATGCGCGCAACGTCTACGCGCGCGTCGAGCGCGCGGTGCTGCCGATCGCCACCTACGTGATGGCGACCGAACCGCTCGGCACGCGCCTGCACGATGCGATCGACACGCGCGCCGCCGTCTACGACACCCGCTTCGCGTTCGACTACTACCGGCCCTTGCCCGACACGCGCATTCTGTGGGGCGGCCGCATCTCGGTGCGCGAGCGCTCGCCAGACACTATCGCACGACTGCTGCGGCGCGATCTGCTCAAGGTGTATCCGCAATTGCGCGACGTGCGGATCGAGTACGCCTGGGGCGGCCTGATGAGCTACGCACGGCACAAGATGCCGCAAATCGGCCGCAGCGCGGACGGCGTCTGGTATGCGGTCGGTTTCGGCGGACACGGCATGGCGCCAACCACCATGTCCGGCGAACTGCTCGCGGCGGCCATTGCGGGCGAGCGTCCGGTGCCCGACGCGTTCGCGCGCTTCGGCCTGACGCCCGCCTTCGGCGCGCTCGGTCTCGCCGCCGCGCAACTGACCTACACCACGATGCAGACGCGCGACGCGCTCGCCGCGCGCCGGGCCGCGCGCCCCGTCGTGTGAACCATCGCAATACGCCGCCACTTATGCCCGGGACCCGCGCCAGAGGCCAGTTTCGCCATGCTAGAATGCGCCGTCACTGCCGCTCGAATACACAATGAAAAAGGGAAGCAAGGCCGCCGAGCCTGATACCAACGGCATCCCGTCCGATACGCCGCGTGGAGACGCCCGGCGCAAGTACGACCCCGAACAGACGAAGCGCAACATCCTCGACGTCGCGACCCAGGAATTCTCCGCGATGGGACTGACGGGCGCACGCGTCGACGCGATCGCGGAACGCACGAACACCACCAAGCGCATGCTGTACTACTACTTCGGCAGCAAGGAAGGGTTGTACCAGGCCGTGCTGGAAAAGGTGTATGGCGACATTCGCGCGCTCGAACAGGATCTGCACGTCAGCGAACTCGATCCGGTTGAAGGCATGCGCGCGCTGGTCGAATTCACGTTCGACTATCACGACCGTCAGCGTGACTTCGTGCGCCTCGTGACCATCGAAAACATTCACGGCGCGAAGTACGTCGAACAGGTGAAGACGTTCAAGGGCCGCAATGTCACCGTCATTCACACTATTGAAGATCTGCTCGCGCGCGGTATCGCCGCGGGACAGTTCCGCAGCGACCTCGATCCGATCGATCTGCATCTGCTGATCAGCTCGTTGTGCTTTCACCGCGTCGGCAATCGCCATACGTTCGGCACCGCGTTCGGCCGCGATCCGTCGCATCCGCGCCTGCGCGCAAGGCATCGCGCGATGATCGTCGACGCCGTGCTGCGTTTCGTGCGCAAGGACGATTGAAGCGGGCGCCTGAATCGCTATCGGCCTGTGTTAGGCCAGCATGAAAATGAAAACGGGACGTGGGCCGAAGCCCACGTCCCGTTTCTCATTTGGCTAGTGAAGGCCGTTCAATCCACCAGCACGATCCGCTTGATATCGCCGACGATAAAGATGTAAGACAGCGCGCCGATCAGTGCGACCGCGCCGATGAACACCAGCGCGCCGACGAACGAGCCGGTTGCCGCGACGATGAAGCCCACCACCAGCGGCGTAATGATGCCGGCCAGGTTCGCGGCGAAGTTGAAGATGCCGCCGGTCACGCCGAGCAGCCCTTCGGGCGCGATATCCGACACGAGCGTCCAGCCCAATGCGGCCATCCCCTGTGCGAAGAACGCCACCGACAGGATCGCGATCACCACCACGTTGCTCTCGACATAGTTGGCGAGAATGATGGTTGACGCGAGCAGCAGGCCGGCGATGATCGGCAGTTTGCGCGCGACGTTCGGCGAGATGCCGCGGCGCAGCAGCCAGTCGGAGAACACGCCGCCGAACATCACGCCAATCGACGCCGCGATGAACGGCATGATCGCGAAGAAGCCGATTTTCAGCCACGCCATGTGACGCTCGGTGGCCAGGTACGTGGGAAACCAAGTGAGGAAGAACACCAGCGTCGAATTGCCCGCGAACTGGCCGAGGCAGATGCCCGTCAGTTGACGATGCTTGAGCAGGCGTCCGATGGTGCGCCATTCGAAGCCGCTCTTCGCAGGCGCCGCTGCCACATCGGCGCTCTTGCGGCTATGCGTGAGACCGCCGCCCGCTTCGATATAGTCCAGCTCTTCCTGATTGGCCGACGGATGCTCGTGGGGCTCGCGATAGAACATCCACCAGACCAGCCCGAACACGATGCCCACGCCGCCCACCACATAGAACAGCGAACGCCAGCCGAACGCGCCCATCAGCATGAACAGGAACGGGCTGAAAAACGCGAGGCCGATATATTCGCCGACGGTGTACGTGCCCGTCGCCATCGCGCGTTCGCTTTGCGGGAACCAGGTGGCCACCACGCGGCTATTGGTTGGAAAGCAGGGCGCCTCCGACACGCCGAGCCCCAGCCGAAACGCAAACAGGGCGCCGATACCGTGCACCAGACCTTGCGCGAGCGTGCACAGGGACCAGAGCGTCATCGAGAGGAAATAGGTCAGCTTGCTGCCGAAGCGGTCGAGAAACAGGCCGCCCGGAATTTGCGCGGCCACATAGCTCCAGGAGAAGACGGAGAACAGCAGCCCCATCATCGCGGCATTGATGCCGAGTTCCTTGGTCAACTGCGGCGCCGCGATGCCGAGCACCGTGCGGTCCAGATAGTTGATCATCGTGCCGACTGCGAGCAGTCCGAGAATCTGATAACGGGCCTTCGAGCGGCGCGCGGGGTTGACCGTGGCGCCCTTCTGATGGGGCGTGCCGGAAGAAGTCGATTGAATTGGTTGCGACATGTCGAGCTAGTCTCCTCGTTCTGGTTATCGTTGCAGCAACGACTGAAAGTGCGTATACACGCGTTCGGCGTCCGGCTCGAGCCCCGTGAAGATGCGCATCGCGTCGACCGCCTGATACACCGCCATGCCGCCGCCGCTCAGCGTGCGGCAGCCGAGGGCTTCGGCTGCCTGCAGCAAGGCGGTGCGGATGGGGAAATAAACGATGTCCGCGACCCACAGATCGCGGTGCAGCAATTCGATCGGCAACGGCAGGCCCGGCAATTTCGCCATGCCGGTGGGCGTCGCGTGAATCAGGCCGTTGGCGGCGGCAAGTGATTGCGCGAGCGACGTGCCGGCGCTGACCGTGCTGGAAGGAAAGCGCTTTTGCAGTTCGTCGGCGAGCGAAGCGGCTCGCGCGGCGTCCACGTCGAACAGCGTGAGCGACTGCGCACCCATCTGCAGCGCCGCATGCGCGACCGCCGCCCCGGCGCCGCCCGCGCCGAGTTGCACGACGCGCTCCAGCGATACGTCGGGCAAGCCGCGCTGGAACGCACGCGCGAAGCCGGACCAGTCGGTGTTGTGGCCGACGCGCTTGCCGTCCTTGAACAGCACCGTGTTGACCGCGCCGAGTGCGCGCGCGTCGTCGGACAGTTCGTCGAGCAGTGAAATCACCGCCTGCTTGCACGGATACGTGATGTTCAGACCGTTGAAGCCCATGCGCTCGGCGGCGTTCAGCAGGTCCGGCAGCGCGGCGGCGTCGAGCTTCAAAGCTTCGATATCGATGCGCCGGTACACGTAATGCAGGCCGAGCTTGCTGCCCTCCTCCTCGTGCATCGCGGGCGTCAGCGATCCGCCGATGCCCGCGCCGATCAGGCCGACCAGAAACGAATTCGGCGTCGCCTGCGAACTGGGCAGCGCGTTCGCCGGTACGTTTGCTCGTGTGTTCGCTTGTGTGTTCATTTAGCCGCCCTATTCTTAAGGATGGTCGCCATCCGCTCCAGGGCGAAAATGTAGCCCTGCGTGCCGCAACCAACGATGATCGCGTCCGCCACCGCCGACACATACGAGTGATGGCGAAACGCTTCGCGCCGATGCACGTTCGAGATATGCACTTCGACGACCGGCTTGCCGATCGCGGAAAGCGCGTCGGCGATCGCAACCGACGTATGCGTGTAAGCGGCGGGATTGATCACGATGCCATCGACCTTGGTGCGAGCCGCGTGCAGCCAGTCGATCAACTGATGCTCGGCGTTCGACTGGCAGAAGTCGACCGCGAGCCCGAGGCGCTCGCCCGCGTCGCGGCACAGCTTCGCGACGTCGTCGAGCGTTTCCACGCCATAGATGGCCGGCTCGCGGGTGCCGAGCAGATTGAGGTTCGGTCCGTTAAGGACCAGTACGGAAGCAAAACTCATGACAACGACTCCTGCAAAGTAAGGCGCCAACCTGACCACGCCACTCGTGGTTGCTCCTCGACGTGGAGCGAAGTGTGCACCCATCGGCGGGTCTCGTCATTGGGGGTTTCTACGAATTTGTACCATCTAGTTAGTTTGTATAAACTGGCGAAACTTCCGTTAGAGTGGGTAATTCCGGCCTGCGTCTTGCGGGTACACATCACCGGCCGGCGCGTTTGCGCATTGCAGCATGCATCGCGCGACACGCGCGGGCGTGCCGCGCTGACCGGTGTGCGTATTCTTCCACTGCCGTTCTGATAGTTTTTGCAGGAGCCGTTCATGCAACGTTCGATTGCCACCGTATCGATTAGCGGAACCCTCGTCGAGAAGTTGACCGCGATCCGGGCGGCGGGCTTCGAAGGCGTCGAGATTTTCGAGAACGATCTGCTGTATTTCGACGGCTCTCCCGCCGACGTGCGCCGCATCGCGGAAGATCTCGGGCTGAAGATCATGCTGTTCCAGCCGTTCCGCGATTTCGACGGCGTGAGTCCGGAGCGCCTCGAACGCAATCTGGATCGCGCGAAACGCAAGTTCGACGTGATGCACGAACTGGGCACGGACCGCATTCTGGTGTGCAGCAACGTGTCGCCCGACACCATCGGCGACGACGCGCTGATGGTCGATCAACTGGGCGCTCTGGCCCGCGCGGCCGAGGCGGCCGGCGTGATAGCCGGCTACGAGGCGCTCGCGTGGGGCAAGCATGTCAAGACTTACCGCCACGCCTGGAAACTCGTCGACGCGGTGAACCATCCGAATCTCGGGCTCGTGCTCGACAGTTTTCACACGCTGTCGCTCAACGACACGGTGGACGCGATCGCCGACATTCCGGGCGAACGCATCGCGTTCGTGCAGATCGCCGACGCGCCGAAGCTCGCGATGGACGTGCTCGAATGGAGCCGCCACTACCGGTGCTTCCCCGGCCAGGGCGACTTCGACCTGGCGAACTTCACGGCGCAGGTCGTGAAAACGGGCTATAAGGTTTCGCTTTCGCTGGAGATTTTCAACGACGGCTTTCGCGCCGCCCCCACCACGATCACGGCCGCGGACGGTCACCGCTCGCTGCTGTTCCTCGAAGAACAGACCCGCGCGCTGCTCGAAACGACTCAGCAACCGGTCGGCGACCTGTACCGCTCGCCGGCGGCGCCCGCGCACGTCGGCTATCAGTTCCTCGAATTCGCGGTCGACCACACCACGCGCGCGCAACTCGTCGACTGGCTCGGCAAGCTGCGTTTTCGCCAGGCCGGCGAGCATCGCTCGAAAGAGGTCACGCTGTTCCAGCACGGCGCCGCGTCGATCGTGCTGAACGCCGAGCCCGATTCGTTCGCCAACGCGTTCTTCCAGCAGCATGGGCTGTCGCTGTGCGCGTCGGCGTTTCGCGTGGACGACGCCAATCAGGCGTTCGAACGCGCGGCCGGCTTCGGCTACGCGCCGTTCTCCGGTCAGATCGGCCCAAACGAGCGCGTGCTGCCCGCCGTGCAGGGGCCTGACAGCAGCCTGAACTATTTCGTCGACGAAACGCCGGATCAGCCCACGCTGTTCGAAGCCGATTTCGTCCTCACCGACGTCAACGGTCCGACCGAAGTGGGGCCGCTTTCCCGTATCGATCACGTGTGTCTGTCTGTGCCGGCGAATTCGCTGGATACGTGGGTGTTGTTTCTGAGAACCGCGCTGGGCTTCCAGGCCGAGCCGGGCGTGCTGGTGCCGGACCCGTACGGACTGGTGCGCAGCCGCGCGCTGCGCAGCCGGGATGGCACGGTGCGGATCGTGCTGAATGCGTCGGTCGATCACCACACGGCGGTGGCCGAAGCGCTGCATACGTATCACGGCTCCGGCCTGAACCACGTGGCGTTCAGTACTGGCGACATCTTCAGCGCGATTCCCGAATTCGTCGCCGATGGCTTGCCGGTGTTGCGCATCCCGCGCAATTACTACGACGATCTCGCCGCGCGTTACGCGTTGTCCGACGAGATGCTGGAGGCGTTGCGCGCCAGCAATATCCTGTACGACCGGGATGAGCGTGGGGGCGAGTTTTTTCACGCTTACACGGAACAACTGGATCAGCGCTTTTTCCTGGAGATCGTCGAGCGGCGTGGCGGTTACGACGGTTACGGCGCGGCCAATGCTGCGGTGCGGCTTGCTGCGCAGGCGCAGCGGCGCAAGTAGGTGGCGGGCGGTCTGTTTTTCCTGCGGACCCGGGGCGGTTCTGGCGGTTGGCGTCGGCGGTTGGCGTTCGCGGTTCGGCAGACCCGGCAGCGCAAACAGAGTTCCAGCCGCATCGTCCCGCATCTCAGGCACGCCACATGCGACCTCGCCTCGGGCATCCGCGCCGCCCCGATATAATGGCGCCTGATTGTTGCGGCGCACGCCGCGCGGCCGCGCCATATACGGGGGTCACATCCCTGTCGGCCGAATGAAACGCCAGGAGAGATATGAAGAAGTTTGCCGTAGTCCTGTCAGTTCCCCTGCTCCTCAGCGCTTGCGCTTACTTTCAGAAGAATCCGGATGCCGGCGAGCCCGTCACGGACACCACCACGCAGCGCTCCGTCGACGACGTCGTCGCCTGCCTGACCCAAGTCGCCACCCGCCACGACGCCGCTTTCAAATCCACCGCGATCCCGCAAGGCCAGATGCTCGATTTCGGCGATTCGAACATCATCAAGGTGCGCAGCGACAATGGCGCTACGACTTACCGTTTCTATGCTGGCAAGCGCCATGTCAACAATCTGTGGCTCGAGTCGGCCGGCAAAACCTGCGCTCCGTAAGGGTTTGCGGGTTAAGGAACTGTAAGTGGGACGCCTGGGAAAGTTGTCCCGTTGCAATGTTCATGTCACGGTGTTACAGGACAATGGAGTCTTAAGAATCGTTTAAGACTCCGTCCGCATGATCCCCCGGACACGACCCCGCACGAGGTGCGCACCATGAACCAGTCCGATCCCAACACGAACGACACGCCAGCGCCGGCAAAGCGCCCCACCATACTGCGCCGTCTGCTGAGCCATCACGAACTGGCAACGCTGCTGCTATTGTTGCACGCGCCGATCGACGCGTCCGCGAAACCCGAGATTCCTCTGCTCCACGAAGCCGGTCTGATCGAAACGGTTTCCGGCGACGCTGGCTCATCGCATATCCGTTTGACGCGCGAGGGCAATGCAGTGCTGCGCGGGCTCGGCGTCAAGTAACGCGAGCCCAGGCAAAGAGGGCGGAAGTCCCCGGGTCAACGCGCTTCTGCCTGTTCACGTCCCCCGCATGCAGGCATTCGCCCTCACATCCACCCGGTTCAAGCCTGCCACACGCCGTATCCCGCTTCGCGCAGCCCGATCGCCAGTTCCACTTCCATATCCTGTGCGCCGCGGTAAGGCATGGGATTGAACACTTCGTATAGTTCAGGCACAAGACGCAAGCCGTAATCGCGCACATAGCGGTTCGCCTGAATGCCGGCCTTATGCCGGTCAAAGCGCAAGTCAGGGTCCAGTCCCGTCATCCCCACGTACACGCAAGGCTTGTCGAACCGGTAATCCGGATTCGCGCGGCGAAAACGCGCCTCGTTCCAGACCGCATCGTCGAGCGCGACGACGTACACGTAGTAGTGATGCCTGCGACGGACCATGGGCGGCGGCTCAACTCCGCGAGGTGCCGTGCAGCAGCATCCGGTATTCGCTCGGCGTGACGCCGACGGTCGCCTTGAATTGCCGGGTGAATGCGCTGTGGTCGGTGTAACCGCAGAGGGCGGCGACGTCGGTGACCTTGTCGTGCGACACCAGCAGTGCGGTGGCCGCGTCGAGACGCGTTTTCAGCAGCACCTGACGCGGCGTCAGATGAAACACTTTGCGAAAGTAGCGCTCCAGTTGCGCGACCGACATATCCGCCATCGCAGCGAGCTGCTTCAGATTCAACGGCTGCACATAGTTTTCCTGGATCGACTGTACGACCGCCGCGAGCCGGCTGTAGGCCGGGTGGCTGCTCTCGTCCGCTTTCAGATCGCGGGAAATGCCGGCGAGCCCGACCACCTTGCCCGCCGGGTCCCGCAGCGGCTGCTTGCACGTGAGACACCAGCCAGGCTGGCGGCCGGGATACAGGTGCAGTTCCAGTTGATCCAGCATCTGGCTGCCGATGCCGATGATCGCCTTGTCTTGCGCCGTGTAGATTCGCCCGAAGCGGCGCGGGAACACATCCTCGGCGGTTTTGCCAAGCAGTGCGGTCTTTTCCTTGAAACCGCAACGCGAGGCCAGCGTACGATTGACCAGCGCGTAACGCGCGTCAGCATCCTTCACGAAGAACACGACGTCCGGCATCGCGTCGAACACCGGCTCCAGCAACCTGAAGTGCGACAGCATGTCCGCCAGCGTGGCATTGTCCGGTTCGAGCGGATGAGCGAGTGTGTTCATCGTGCGGGTCCCGTTGGTCCGTTGCTGAGAAGGCGTATTCGCGAATGACTTTGGCGCAGACGGTCGATTATAGAGCGGCGCTTGAGCCGACAATATCCGGAGCCATCCTGCGACGTCTGGGTGCGGGAACGTCAGTCGCCCGGCGGCGGCGGCGCGCCAGGCGTCATCAGCGTGCCGATTTGCGCCGGACTGAACGGCGGGCGCGGCGCGGCGGCCGGCCAACCAAAATACACGCTCGCAGCCGCGCCGCAGATTCGTCCCTGGCACGCGCCCATACCGCAGCGCGTGTGCAGCTTGGCCTCGCGCCAGTCCGCGCACTGGCGCACCTCGCCGATGCTCACGTCTTCGCAACGGCACAACAGCGTGGCATCGGCGGGCGGCGTGCGCGCGGCGTCCCGCAACGCGAAGGCGCTGTCTACGCGTCGGCCGAAACGGCGCCAGCGCGCCCGTGCCGAATGCAGCGCCGCGCGCTTTGCAGCGGCAGCGCCGCTCGCCGCTACCCCGGCGATCTCGCCCTCGACACACGCCAGTTCGGCGCCGCCGATGCCGGTGCATTCGCCTGCCGCAAACACACAGTCGGCCGACGTGCGCTGCTCGTCGTCGACGACGATCTCGCCCACGTCGCTGATCGCGCAGCCGAGCGCCTGCGCAAGCGTGATGTTCGGCAAGAGTCCATAGCCGCAAGCGACGCGCTCGCAATCGAGCGTCACCTCCGGCTGGCTGCCACGCTGAATGATCGCTCGCTGCACGCGGCCTGCGCCCTGCGCCTCGCGCACGATACTGCCGCTCCAGTAACGCAATCCTGCGAAACTGCGCGTCATGCCGAGCGCTTGCCGCAACTTCGCTGGCTCGCTCAGCAGGAAAGCACCGAAGCGCGCAACCCTGAGCGCCGGCGCCTGCTCCACCACCGCCACCACCCGCGCGCCGGCTGCGCGGGCTGTGGCGAGCGCGGCGATCAGCAAGGGACCGCTGCCGGCGATCACGATCCGTTCGTCACGCACCGGCATGCCGCCTTTGATCAGCGCCTGCAACGCGCCTGCGCCGGTGACGCCGGGCAAGGTCCAGCCCGCGAATGGTAAAAGCCGCTCACGCGCACCGGTCGCGAGGATCAATCGGTCATAGCTGATGCACACACCACCGAGTTCCGCCGATTCGAGCAGCAAGCCGCGCGAAGCCAGCGGTGCGATTACGCGAGTGGATGGCCAGTGGGTGAGCTTGCTCTGCTGTTTCAATGCAGCGAGAAGCGTGTGCAGCGGCGCTTGCGGCGCCTGCCCCGGACCTTGCCGCCAGATCTGGCCGCCGACGCGCGGATTGTCGTCGATCAGCGCGACCGTGGCGCCTTCGCGCAACGCTGCGTGTGCGGCGTTCAGGCCCGCAGGCCCGCTGCCGACCACGACGATGTCGAAGTGCAGCGTCATCGCGCGAGCGCCGCGTCGTGCGTGTGGATGATCTGGCCTGCGCGGCAGAGCGTCTGGCAAGCCAGCGCATGTGCCCGGCCGTCGATCGTCACGCGGCATTCCTGGCACACGCCCATACCGCACAAAGCGCTGCGACGCTCGCCGCCGACCGACAGCCGCGAACCCTTCACACCCGCGATAACGAGTGCCGCGGCCACGGTCGTGCCGGCTTCGACGTCGATACGCCGGCCGTCTATGCTCAAGCGGATGCGGCCCGTGTCGGCGTCTGCGTCAATCATGAACCACCTGCTCGACGAAACGGATGGGCAAATACGGTTCCACGGGAATCGGCATGGCGCTCGCCGTGATCTGCGCGGCGAGCAGTTTGGCGGTGGCGAGCGAGGTCGTCACACCTAGCCCCTCGTGACCGACAGCGAGCCACACGCCGGGCGCAAGCTCGCCGGCCGGTCCAATCAGCGGCAATCCGTCCGGCGAAGCCGCGCGAAAGCCGGTCCACGCGCGAATACCGTTGAGCGTCGGCAGCACCGGCAGATAGCGCGCAGCGCGTTGCAGCATCTGCGCGAGCACGGGCATTTCGACGGTGGGATCGGTGGTGTCGAACTGGCGCGACGAGCCGATCAACAATTGCCCCGTGGGCCGCGGTTGCACATTGAATGCGACCGACGTGCCAGCCGCGTGGTGCGCGCTCTTGATGTAGCCGAGTTCAAGCAGTTGATGATGGATCAGTCCAGGATAGCGGTCGGTGATCAGCAGATGGCCCTTCTTCGCTTGCAAGGGCAGGCGCGGCACGAGTTGCCGCGCGCCCAGCCCGTTGGCCACGATCACATGCGCCGCGCCGACGCGTTCGCCGTCGGCCAGCGTGACGCCGCCCGCCTTGACCGACGCCACCGGCGCCGCGAGCCGCACGCGGATGTTCGCGGCATTGGGCGATTGCGTCAGCAGCCACTCGGCGGCGGTGGGTGCATACACGATGCTGTCGTGCTCGATACGCAAGCCGCCCGTCAACGACGCCGCCAATGCCGGCTCGCAGTCGCGCAATTCGGCTGCGCTCAGCAGTTGGGCGGCGACGCCCTGCGCTTCGAACGCTGCCTGCATCGCGCGGGCGGCTTCCCATTCTTCTTCGTCGGCGGCGGCCCACAGCGTGCCGCAACGCGCAAACGCGTCGCGCGCACGCAACTGCGACGCGAGTTGAAGCCACAAATCGCGCGAATAGCGGCTCAGCGCGAATTCCGCCGGCGAGTCGTTCATCACGACGATATGGCCCATACCCGCCGCCGTCGCGCCGCCGCCAATGCGCTGCGCGTCGAGCACGTCGACCCGCATGCCGAGCGCGGCCAATTCCGCCGCGCATGCAGCACCGACAATACCGGCCCCGACGATCACGACGTCCGCGCTCATGTCGTGCGAATGCCCCACGCGAATGGATCGCGCTCGTCGAAACAGAGCCGCCCTTGCGCCGTGATGTGCGCGTGGCCCGTGATGGTGGGAATCACCGAGACTCCGTCGCCCGCCTGAACGTAGCTCGCCTCGAACACGCTGCCGATGATGCTCTCCTGCCGCCACACCGCGCCCTCGGCCAGCTTGCCGTCGGCCGCGAGACACGCGACTTTCGCGCTGGTGCCGGTGCCACACGGCGATCGATCGTACGCATTGCCGGGACACAGCACGAAACTGCGGCTGTCGATGCCGTCGCGCGAACCGGGTCCGAAGAGTTCGATGTGGTCGATCAGCGCGCCGTCCGCGCCGGTGATTTGCTGGGCGATCAGCGCATCGCGAATCGCCGAACTGAACGCGCTCAGGCCAGGAATATCCGACGCGTCCAGTAAGCGCCCATGATCGGCGACGAGAAAAAACCAGTTGCCGCCCCAGCCGATATCGCCGCTCAACGTGCCATAACCGGGCACTTCGACGCGCACCGCCGCGCGATAGCGATAGGCCGGCACGTTGCGCACGGCGACGCTGCCGTCGTCGTTAAGCATCGCTTCGACCACCCCGACCGGTGTCTCGATCCGGTGACGCCCCGGCCCGATCCGTCCCATGTGCGCGAGCGACACGACGAGCCCGATCGTTCCATGCCCGCACATGCCGAGATAGCCGACGTTGTTGAAGAAGATCACGCCGGCCGCGCATGTAGGGTCGTCCGGCTCGCACAGCAACGCACCGACCACCACGTCCGAACCGCGCGGCTCGGTGACGATGCCCGCGCGCCAGTCATCGAAGCGCGTGCGGAATACGTCGAGCCGTTGCGCGAGCGTGCCGCCACCCAGCTCGGGGCCACCTGACACGACGAGACGGGTCGGTTCACCGCCTGTGTGCGAATCGATGATGTTCAACGTTTTCATGCCGCTCATGGTAGGAACGGCGAGCATTCGGGTCTTGGTGAGCGTGCGCGTGGATTGTGACGATTTCGGCATAGCGACGGAGCGACGGTACGGGTGCGATCGTGGAAAATGCTCGCGCGGCGCGTCCTTGTGAGCAGTACGAGCCGGATATCGCTGCGACCGTGAATGGATGGCTGTGCTCACCGGCTATCGACTAATTACGGGTGCTGCCGCGAATGCGCTTTGCGGCGCGATTGCGCGGTAGAAGCACGGCATGACAGATAAATCGACTATGCCGAAATCGTCATCCGCCGCGCGCGATTCGCGCAAGACGGCGACATTTTCCCTGCTTACACTTCGCTTCGACACATCACACTCAGGAGAGCAGTCGTGACGCATATCTGGGAAGGCGTATTGCCAGCAGTCACCACCAAGTTCCACGCGGATTTCAGCATAGACCGTGGCTGGACCGGCAAGAATATCGAAGCGCAGATCGACGCGGGTGTGGACGGCATCATCGTATGCGGCTCGCTGGGTGAGGCGTCGACGCTATCGCTCGACGAAAAGCTGCAGGTGCTCGACGTTGCCGTCGAAGCCGCACGCGGCCGAGTGCCGGTGCTGTTGACGATCGCCGAAAACAGCACGCTCGACGCCTGCCGCCAGGCCGAAGCCGGCAGCAAGCATGGCGCAGCAGGTTATATGGTGTTGCCGGGGCTGCGTTATCTGTCGGACCGACGCGAGACGCTCAACCATTTCCGCAGCGTCGCCGATGCGAGCGCGCTGCCACTGATGATTTACAACAACCCGCTCGCCTACGGCGTCGACATGACGCCCGACATGTTCGCGGAGATCGCCGACGAAAAGAAGATCGTTGCAATCAAGGAATCATGCGGCGACGTGCGGCGCGTGACGGATCTGATCAACGTGGTCGGTGACCGCTTCGCGATTCTGTGCGGCGTCGACAACCTCGCGATGGAAGCGATACTGATGGGCGCGCATGGCTGGGTCGCCGGTCTGGTATGCGCCTTTCCGCACGAGACGGTGGCGATCTACAAGCTGCTGAAAGCCGGACGCCTCGAAGAGGCCCGTGCGATCTATCGCTGGTTCGCGCCGCTCCTGGCGCTCGACGTATCGCCGAAGCTCGTGCAGAACATCAAACTGGCCGAGACGATCGTTGGGTTGGGCACCGAGCTCGTGCGGCCGCCTCGTCTTGCGCTCGCGGGCGACGAACGTAAGGCAGTCGAAGCGCTGATTCGTCGCGCGATCGAAACACGGCCGACGCTGCCAGCCGCTTGACGCGGCAGGGGGTTAGCCGCCGCACGTGGGCGAGCCTGTGCGAGGAGGACCATCAACGCCATGAGACTCGCCGTTGCAGCGGGATATCTGAATCAACCAGATGGCACACGTTGCAATCTATATCCGTAGCCATACAACGGCATCAGACGATAGCCATGCTGTGGTCGGAGGCCCAGCTTTGTTCGGAGCATCGAAGCGTGCGTACTCAACGTCCGCAACGCTGGCTCGTCGGGCGCCCTTCTCCACACCGCCTCGATAATCCGCGCGTTAGGTAACGGCGCATCCAGATGCTGAAACAGGAGCAGAGCCAGCGCGAACTGTTTTGGCGTTAACGATATGAGCGCGCCACGCAATCGCAATTCTCCGCGTCCGGAGTCGAACTCGAAATCGTCAAAAATCTGCGGACCAGATAATTCGATCGGCACGGAACATCGTCGCAGAAGCGCGCGAGTGCGCGCCAGCAGCATGCCCGATGTGATCGGTTTGACGAGATAGTCATCGGCCCCCGAGTTCAGGACCGATGACACGTCGTCATCGCTCGCGCGTGATGTCAGAAACAGGACCGCAAGCGTGCGTGGAAGGTTTGCTCGAACCCAATGAAGCACTTCCGTTCCAGGCCTGTCCGGAAGCATCCAATCGAGCACCAGAAGATCAAACGTCTGCCGCCGCAATTCGTCCAGCAACGCGTTACTGTCGACAAATTCCTGACATTGATAGCCTGCGCTTGTCAGTTGGCGAGAGACAAACTCGCGAATCTCCCGGCAGTCCTCAAGTACAGCGACCCTCATAATAACTTCTCACGATCGTCCAGCATTCGCCTTCCCTGTGCATTCCGTAAAAGCGCTTCATTCAGTTAACGTTTCCCGTCGTGAAGACAGCGTAAGCAGCTGCCCGACATTCAATCCTTCACGATTCCGTTCAACGAATAGTTAAGGATCGCGAACGAGTCTACATTTATTCGCTTTTGACATGGATATTTCGCCCCGTTCTACTGCTGCTTTCGACACGACAGGCGTCCGCGAGCCCCGAGGTCCCCAGGAATATTCGTTCGCAGAGGGAGCGTACTCACACAAATCCTGCACGCGGAACCGGCGTGCACCTTCGACAAACTTCTCGCCGTGCGAGAACGCTCCGGCGAATCTGTATCGGCAATAACTGCCAGGCAGCGTGGAGAACACCCTGCGATTGACGAGGGCGCTCCGCCCGCGAAAGCTTTTCCTTCTACGCCGAAAAACAAAGTGCTCCAGGCAAATCATTCATCGCAATGCACAGCAACTTTGCGGCAGCTATCTATCAATCGTTGACAGCAACGTTACCGGCGCATTGCTAGCATGAGCGTGCCAGCAACGCTCTGCGCGCAGAAAGTCTTTATGCGATGTGCCTTCGCAGTCTCGTCATTTGTGTTTTCCTCGTCCTGTTATCGATGCAGCACCTATTTCTAAACGTTGTCGAGTACGTCCTCACTTCGCTTGCGATACTCGTCCTCTTTTTAGTAGTCGACCGGAACGCGAGCAAGAGTTTTAGCTCAATCAACGGTTGCACACAGCCGTCCAATGTAGACGCACCCAGCGAAACCGAAGACGCCGAAGCGACGCCTTGTTCGCCACATCGTGTTGAGGAAAAAGACATCTAGTGATCTTCAAGCCGCCCTTTCGCGGCGCCTTGGCGTCAATCGAAGCAGTTGGTCTGCGGTTGAGAGCATCCACTGAGGAACTCAGTGGAGATCTCGATTGAACTGATGGTGATATTGAACGTGGACCGTAGACCTTTCCGGCGAGATCACTCCACTGCGCGCAGCATCGAGAAAAACCTCAAAAAATTCGGCCCCTCCCATTCTCCCCAAAGTCGAATCGACTCCACACAACCTGAATTGATCTCAAGCAGCCCGCTTCGGCGCGGCGTCCCATTCTTCATCCGATTCGCCTTGACGCAAATGCAGCAGCCTGTAACCGCTCTTATAAACCGGTTGCAGACGAAATTCGTTCTGCGGCTCGATTTCGAGCAACAAGCGCAGCCGCGACACGTGGCTGTCGATCGTGCGGGTGAACTCACGGAACTCACGGCCCCAGACCATGGCGAAGATATGGTCGCGCGACATCACGCGGCCAACGTTGGAAAAGAACAGCGTCGCCAGCCGGTACTGCGTGCCCGATAGCGGCACCGGTTGATCGCGCAGCATGACGAGCTGCCGACGCGTATCGAAATGATAGGGTCCCACGTGGAAACTCGCGCCGCCGAGGCGATCCGGATATGCGCGCCGCAACAACGCCGCGACGCGCTCACGGAACTCGGCCGGGCGCAACGGCAACGCGACGTAATCGTCCGCGCCATTGGAGAAGGCGCGCACCATGCTCTCCTCCAGCGTGTCGCTCGACGCGAACATGACCGGCAGGCGGCCGTCCCCGATAGCGCGCACCGACCTCAGCACTTCGACACCCGACAAACGGGTGCCGTGCCAGTCCAGCACCAGCAGATCCGCCGTGGAACGAGCGAGCGCCTTCGACATGGCAAGGCCGTCGTCATAAGCCACGCAGGCATGGCCGGCTCTCACAAGAGCTTGTTCGATCGACAAACGCATGACCGGGTCACGCTGAAGTACAGCAACGCGCATGGGTGGCTCTCAACGGGATAGCTGGGACGCCATTCTCCAGGGCATGTCGTCTCTATCCCATAGGATCATTCTTAATTTTTATATTTATGGAGCCTGCTCCGCGATGACGATTCAGCGCGCTCCAAAAAAAGCCGTGCCCTGGGGAACTTTCTTCCATCGAATTAAGCACTTCCCGAAGCGAGCTGCTTTCATCCTGTAAAATCCCGGCCTGGTCCCAGTCGTCATCGCGTTCGTCCTACCCGGGCGGCGCGCCGGTGTCCCGTGCTCTACCCAGCGCCTGCCACACTTCTCGCCCGACGACCGCCGTATTCCACGCGCTACGTGTGGCTTCCCATTTCAAAACAACGACATAGCAATGCAAGCGACAAATCTGGGTGGAGCGCAGGCTGTCACCCCACGCCCTCTTGGGCGCAGCGACTATAAAACGCTCGGTCTCGCCGCGCTCGGCGGCGCGCTCGAGTTCTACGACTTCATCATCTTCGTGTTCTTCGCGCCAGCGATCGGCCAACTGTTCTTCCCGGCCGCGATGCCTGACTGGCTGCGCCAGCTGCAGACCTTCGGCATCTTCGCGGCCGGCTATCTCGCGCGGCCGCTAGGCGGCATCGTCATGGCGCACTTCGGCGACCTGTTCGGCCGCAAGCGCATGTTCACGCTGAGCGTGCTGCTGATGTCGGTGCCGACGCTGATGATGGGTCTGCTGCCCACCTACGCCAGCATCGGCGTGATGGCGCCTGTGCTGCTCCTTTTGCTCCGTGTGATGCAGGGCGCGGCGGTCGGCGGCGAAGTGCCGGGCGCCTGGGTGTTCGTCTCCGAGCACGTGCCGCAGCGGCACATCGGCTATGCGTGCGGCACGCTGACCGCCGGCCTCACAGCGGGGATCCTGCTGGGCTCGCTGATCGCGTCGGCAGTGAACCACCACTTCGCGCCGGAGGAAATCTCCGCGTACGCCTGGCGCGTGCCGTTCCTGGTGGGCGGCGTGTTCGGCATGTTCTCGGTTTATCTGCGCCGCTGGCTGCATGAAACGCCGGTGTTCGCCGAGCTCAAGCAACGCAAGGCGATCGCCGCGGAAGTGCCGCTCAAGGCCGTGCTGCGCGACCATGGCCGCGCCGTGATCGTGTCGATGCTGCTTACGTGGATGCTGTCGGCCGCGATCGTCGTCGTGATTCTGATGACGCCGACGCTGCTGCAAAAGCAGTTTCACATCGCGCCGGCCACGGCGCTGCTGGCGAACTGCGTCGCGACGCTGTGCCTGACGATCGGCTGCGTGATGGCCGGCTCGATCGCCGGACGCATCGGCGCTGGGCGCACGATTTTCATCGGCGGCCTCGCGCTGGCGGTGACGTACTACGTGATGTTCCAACAACTTGCCGTCGATACCTCGGCGCTGGTGCCGCTGTACGCGGTGGCCGGACTGTTCGTCGGCGTGATCGGTGCGATTCCGTTCGTGATGGTCAAGGCGTTTCCGCCCGTGGTGCGCTTCTCCGGCATTTCGTTCTCGTATAACGTCGCGTATGCGGTGTTCGGCGGACTCACGCCGATCGCGGTGTCGCTGATGATGAAGTCGAACCCGATGGCCGCGCCGATGTATGTCGGGGCGATCTGCATTCTCGGAGCATTGACGACGCTGTTCATCAAGGATGCGCCGCGGGCGGCTTGAACGGGCGGGTGCACGGTCTGGATCGACTGAGCTGTTATACGACGGCGCTCGTTCGGGGGCGCCGTTGTAGTTTGGGGTCCCGGTTGCCGGCTGCCACGCCGAACACGCCCCTCCGCCAACATCCACACTTCACGCCGCCCCGAAACATGGTGCGCCGCATCGGGCCTACGATGTAGCGCATGAACTCGCCAATCTCCCCCCTTTCGCCCGCCCTCGGCCGCGTTCTGGCGACCGTCAGCGTCGGTTTCGTCGTCACGCAACTCGACGTCACCATCGTCAACATCGCGCTGCCGAGAATTGGCGCGGACCTGCACGCGAGTGTCGCGGGCCTGCAATGGGTCGTCGATGCCTACACGCTCGCCTTCGCGGTGCTGATGCTGTCGGCCGGCGCGCTCGGCGACCGCTTCGGCGCGCGACGCATGTACGCGGCCGGGATCGTTCTGTTCGCGCTCGCGTCGCTCGCCTGTGGCCTCGCGCTCGACGCCACGATGCTGGTCGCCGCGCGCGCATGGCAGGGCATCGGCGCCGCCGCGATGCTGCCGAACTCGCTGGCCTTGCTCAATCAGTCGTATGGACACGATCCCAAACTGAGGGCGCGCGCCGTCGGCCTGTGGACCGCCGCGGGCGCGATCTCGATCGCGGCCGGACCGGTTGTCGGCGGTCTGCTGATTGCGGCATTCGGCTGGCGCGCCATTTTTCTCGTCAATCTGCCCATTTGCGCGGCCGGTCTGCTCGCGACCCTGCTTTGGGTGCCGCGGCCCCAGGCCGAACGCCGCAGCCCGCCAGCAACCGGCGCCGGCGGAAACGCCGACATCGACCCGCGCGGCATCGATCTGGGCGGCCAGTGTCTCGCGATCGTCGCGCTGACCTCCTTTGTCGCCGCGGTGATCGAATGGCGGCCGCTGGGGCTCGGCCACCCGCTCGTGGCCGGCGGTTTCGTCGTCGCGCTGCTCGCGGCCGGCGCGTTCGTCGCCGTGCAAGCGCGCGTCGCGGCGCCGATGCTGCCGCTTTCGTTGTTCCGAAAGCGCACGTTCAGCGCGGCCGTCCTGTTCGGTATCTGCGTGAATCTGACGTACTACGGGATGGTGTTCGTACTGAGTCTTTATCTGCAGCGCGTGCGCGGCTACACCCCATTGCAGGCGGGGCTCGCGTTTCTGCCGTTGACGGGCGGCTTTCTGCTCTCGAACTTGGCGAGCGGCTGGGTGATCGGCCGCTTCGGCGTGCGGGTGCCGATGATCCTCGGTGCGATCACCGCCGGGCTCGGCTACGGCCTGCTGCATCGGGTCGATGCCGCGACCCCGCTCATCGGCCTGCTGCTGCCGTTCCTGCTAATTCCGTCGGGCATGGGCCTCGCGGTCCCGGCGATGACCACCGCCGTACTTGCGTCGACCGACGCCCAACGCGCGGGCACGGCGTCCGCCGTATTGAACACGGCGCGGCAAGCCGGCGGCGCGGTGGGCGTGGCCGCCTTCGGCGCGCTGGCGAGCGGCATGGCGGCGACGCAGATCGTCACGGGGATGCAAGCTTCGACCATGATTTCAGTCGGTTTGCTGGTGGTGGGCGGCGTGTTGAGCTGCCTCGTGGATCCTGAGCCGCACGCGGCGGCGGCTGGCTCGCGGAAGAGCGCGCAAGAACGGGACGCGACGCGAGTCGGCGAATCACGCTGAGGGCTTGAGTCAGGGTGGCGCCCGGTCTTTGCGGCCGTCAACCTCGCCGTCCTGTTCGCGCAAAAAAACACCCCCGCGGTGCTTGCGCACGACGGGGGATCGTGATGGGCAACTCGAAGTGCAACGCGGGTGTCACGCAACACCCATCGACACCACCCCGCTTATAACGTCGCTTCCTGAATCACGCCGGTATCGATCGCGCGCTCGATCAGTCCTTCGCTTTGCGCCCTGGTGATCGCATCGGCGATCAATTTCTCCGGCTCCTCGATTTCGGCCTTGATCGCGCTGATGAACCCGGACGCATCCAGCACCACCAGCGTCTTCGCCGAATCGGCGAGGCTGATGATCACGCGATGCGGCGTAGGTCCTTCGCCGAGACTGGCGCACAACTGCGTGACCGTGCCAGCAATGGTTTGCTCGAAAGTTTGAATCATTATGTGCTCCCTTGATTACAGCCAGAATCGAAAGCCGAGGCGACGATTGC
Organism: Paraburkholderia fynbosensis; assembly: GCF_902859935.1. GTDB lineage: Bacteria > Pseudomonadota > Gammaproteobacteria > Burkholderiales > Burkholderiaceae > Paraburkholderia > Paraburkholderia fynbosensis. The sequence goes on along the minus strand of NZ_CADIKI010000004.1, from coordinate 205,076 downwards.
CGAACAACGTGCGGCATCAGAGACCCAGCCCGCCGCGCGGCGCGCGCGCGCCGTCGACGCTCATGCGTCCCGCGCCGGTCACGAACAGCAGCAGGAAGCCGCCGGCGATGCCAATGTTCTTCCAGAAATGAATCACCATGTCGCGTTGCAAGGCCGGATCGACCACGTTCCAGAAATCGTGGCCGAGCACCGCGGTGGCCACCGTGTACACAGCGAGAATCAGCGCAAGCGGGCGCACCTTGAAGCCGACGATCAGCAGCAGACCGCCGAGCACTTCGACTGCGGTCGCAATCGGCGCGGCAACCTGCACGAACGGCACTCCCTTCGAATGCAGATAGCCGACAAAGCCCGCATAGCCCAGCAGTTTCATCACACCACCCCACAGAAACAGCACGGCAAGGGCGATACGTGCAACGAAAATAACGCCGGAATCGACGGGACGCGACATGAGGGACTCCTGTAAATGAATAAGCAGCAGACCCGCCTGAGCAGCCGCAGTTCCCCGCCTAGCACCTGAGCATATGTGCAATGGCCGCGTTTTCCAAGCTCGCGCGGAATTGCGCGGCGCGACACGCGCCGGGTCACGGAGACGAAAAAGGCATCCGGGCGCACCGCGAACGGCCGCTTCAGACAGGCATCGCGGATGCGCATGCTGCCGCTGTGGCTAGACGTCGGGATAGGTCGCGACTTCGATCAGATTGCCGTCAGGATCGCGGCAATACACCGAGGTCATCTGGCCGCGCGCGCCGTCACGCTCGACGGGGCCGGCCTCGATTGCGACGCCCTCGGCAAGCCAGTGCGCCTTGACGTCGGCCGGGCTCGCGCTGGTCACGAAGCATAGGTCGGCGCTGCCCGGCACCGGCTCGCGGCTGGTAAACCATGCGACGGTGTCGGCGGTTGCCGGGCGCAGGTTTATCTTCTGATTGCCATAAGTCATCGCCACCCGCGTACCTGTGCGCGACGCGAACTCGGTGCGCCGCATACCGAGCATGCGCGCGTACCAGGTCGCGCTGGCTTCGATGTCGGCAACGTTCAGGACGAGATGATCGAGACTATCTATCGAGAAGCTCATGGGTTTCGTCACCGTAATGAATTGCGAAGGGTCATGGCGAATCAGGCCAGCACGCCGGGTGCGAGCAGAACGGAAGTCATTATGCGGTCGGTGCCGCTGCGTGCCGCTTCCGCTTGCTTTGCGGCTTACGCTTCACATGATGGCGCTCGCGCTCCAAACGTCACGAGCGCGGCGCATCCGGCGCGAGCAGGACGCCTTTCGTGAAGACGAAGCAACCGTAGCCACGCTCCTCGCCGGTCGCGATGACGCAATAGGCCTTGCGCGCCCGCTCATAAAAAGCAAAGCGTTCGATCGAGGCAAACGGCACCTCGCGCCCTTCCGCTGCGTTGACCTCGGCCTGGGCTTCGCGCTGCACCGCCGGAATCGTGTGCGGCTCGCCCACCACCTCCATCCGCGATGCGGGCTGCTCGATGAACGTGTCCAGCGGCATCACCGAGAGCACCGCGCGAATCGCACGCGGCGAACTCACGCCGTCGAGGTGAAGCAACTTGCCGAGCACGGTCCCCTTCGCAACCGACGTGCCCGGAAAATTGGCGTCGCAGATGACAAGTTCGTCGCCATGGCCCATCGAGCGCAGCGCATACAGAATATCGGCGTTCAGCAGCGGGTCCAGATTCTTCAGCACGGTGTCTCCTTATTGTCGGTTGGTCCCGATCGACGGGCTAGCCGTCCGGGTTGGGTAGCGCAATTCGCTCGAGCTCACGGCTGGGTTCGGGCCTGCCCGAAGACGGTCGTGCGGCTGCAGCGCGTTGCATCGCACACATCGCATTGCGACGATCGATTGTAGCAAGCAACGTGGCGAGCCTCAGCGCAACGCGGCTGGACGCCGCCGACCGCTACGACAGCGCCGCCGCCCTCTCTGTCGACCCGGCACGGCGGCGCGCCGCCATCCCGCGCGGCATCCGGAGCGGCGCTGGCTGCACAGCCGCACTGCCACCGCAGCCAGCCGATCAGGGCGAGCAGCACGAGCCCCGCGCCGCCCAACACCGGCTCGCGCCAGCCCAGCAACGCGATGAACATGAACGCCCGCGCGCCCGCCAGCAGCGCGAAGCCGGCGATGGCGCTGGACCACGCGTCGACGGCCGCCGACACACGCGCGAACGTGATGACAGTTTGAACCGGCGTTGGGGCGAAGGGCTCGTGCATGATCGTCTCCGTGAGGGAATGCGCGGCTCAGGCGCTGCCGGGCGCCTCGTCAAGGAAACCGGTGACCGCCTGGAGACGGCCGTGCGCATCCACCACGCCAAAGTCCGATCCCTTGACGATCGCGTCGCCCGCGGGTGTGGTCAGTTCCCACGAAAAGCGCAGCCGGTTCGCAAAGCCGTCGACCTGGGTCGTGCGGCGAAACACGTGCTGCGGGAAGCGTTCATGCACCGCGCGAATCATCGCGTCGATGCCGTCGTGGCCCGCGCCGGCGAGCAGCGGATCGCGATAGTCGGCATCGGCGCTCCATGTCGCGGCGATCAACTCGCGACGGCGCGCGCCATCGGTCTCGTTCCAGACGTCGAAATAACGGTCGATCAGATCGGTATGCGCATTCATCTCAAGACTCCTTGTTGGCTTGACTGAGCACTACGCTCGGCAGACATGTCGTATGCGGCGGGCTCGGAGTGAAGATTGACGCCGCGCAGGCGTGGCGTCGATTACGTGGGAGGTAAGGATTCGGGCGCGCCATCGCCGGCGAGCGCCAGTATTTTGCGGGTGCCTTGCGCATGCGTTTGTCCGTCGGATTGGCCATCTCGCCGAATCGTCAGGAGCCGCGCAGACCGCTAACCTCATGTAGCAAATGGGGCCGCGCAGAGAGGGCGCGCGGCATGGGAAGCAACGAACGGGGTGCGGTGGAGAGCCGCTATATCAATATGATTTTCACACTTGCATCAACGTATCCACAGGGATACAATTACAAACAGATCGGCACACCGCCTGTGTACACGGTCAACCGCACCGAGGTGTTCGACACCTGGCTGGCGGAGCTCGCGGATCTACGCGCGAGGGCGAAAATCCTCGTGCGGGTCCGGCGTGCGGAGCGAGGGAATTTCGGCGACGTGAGGTTGCTAGAAGAAGGCGTGTTCGAGATGCGCATAGATTGCGGTCCGGGTTACCGGGTCTACTACGCGCGTGAAGGGCGCATGGTGTATCTGCTGCTCTGCGGTGGCAACAAGTCCACGCAGCAGGCGGATATCAAGCATGCCAAAACAATGTGGACAGCAATCAGAGAGGAACGATCATGAGCAAGATCAAAACGGCACGATTCGACGCATCGCACTACCTCGACAGTGAGGAAATGATCGCTGAATACCTAAACGCAGCACTCGAAGAAGGCGACGCCGACCTCCTTCTCGCCGCCATCGCCGACATCGCCAAAGCGCGTGGCATCGCAAAGGTCGCGGCTGACGCCGGACTCGGGCGCGAGAGCCTCTACAAAACGCTCGCACCGGGCTCCAAACCGCGTATGGACACGGTGTTCAAACTGCTGCGCGCGCTCGGCGTCAAACTCAACGCAGTGCCCGAAGGTGTGGCGACCGCGTGATCCGCATTGACTATTGTCGTCAGGCCGGCCCGCTGGATTTGCCGCCGGCCTCGGCATTGCCGGTCCGAACACACACCCGCGCGGCCTTAAAAGCCAGCCGAGTGCGGCGAATAAAAAAGCCAACGGTGAAGCTAGTCAGGCTCCGAGTCCGCGAACATGTGCGCAAAGCAGAACGGCGAACGGCGTCTCGACAAGCGTGGTGACAAGTTGCCGCGAGGACTCGACATTGCGCACCGCGTTGGGGTCGAGATTGGCGCGCCTTGCAGCCGTTTGTACGCTGCGAAAAGGGAAAAGTGAACTACGGCGACTTCGACTATACGGATTCGGCGACGCTGCGCGAAACGTATAAAGACGAGCCATGGGAAATGGTACGTACCGGGATGCGCACTGCTGGACCTTCACACCTATATCTTTCGCCAGGACCATGAAAGCCTTGAGCGCGACCGGGCTTATCGATTTCGTGTCCACACGCGCGGTACAAAACAGGTTGAAGTTAGACTAACCAGTTATCATTCCGGCCGACTTCTGGACGCCATGAGTGGAACGTGAGTCGCGGCGCTCCCACATCACCTTTAAAGGTCGTGCGGTAGGTAACGGCACGACGTGGAGTCATCCAAGCGTGCGGGCCACACTCCGGTGGCGCAACGGCATCTTCGAGCCAGCAGCATGGAAGACCGACACGCTAGACCGTATGCGACGCCGCTTGGCAGTTGGAGAGCCGCTAGCGCAGGCAGTGCGTGCGCATTACGGCAGCGCGAACACAACAATCGCGTCGCCGCGCTTGTAGTCGAGTAGCTGGTTGCCGCCCGCCGCAACCGCCACATATTGCTTGCCATGCACCGAGTACGACACCGCTGGGGCGTTGACGCCGGCGCCGCACTGGAACTCCCACAACTTCTTGCCGGTACGCGCGTCAAATGCGCGAAACAGGCCGTTGCCTTCTCCATTGAAGACGAGATTGCCCGCCGTCACCAATACGCCGCCGATCAGCGGCTGATCGGTTTTAAACGACCAGACGATCTTCCCGGTGTCGACGTTCACCGCTGCGAGCTTGCCCCACTGCTGCTCGTTCGGAATGGTCTTGAATGAACCGCCAAGCCACATCTTGCCGCCGCCCGGATACGGCGTGTCCTCGACCTGGTACGTCAACGGACGATGCAGGTTGGCCGCATACACGAGACGCGTCTCGGGGCTGTACGCCGTCGGCGACCAATTGACTCCGCCGTTCGCACCCGGCAGCATGTGCGCGCCCTGCGGCGTTGGCGGCGTCCATATGTTCTCTTGCGGGATCATCGCCGGCGAGAAGCGGATTAACTGGCCCGACGTGCGATCATGCACATAGACATGCCCGGTCTTTCCGGCATGGATTACCGCAGATACCACGCGTCCGTCGCGGTCGCGCACATCCACCAGGATCGGCGGGCTCGCCGCGTCGAGGTCCCACACGTCATGCGGGATGTACTGGTAGTGCCACTTGTACTTGCCGGTGTCGAGGTCGACCGCCACCATCGAGTCGGTAAACAGATTGTCGCCGGGACGTATTGCGCCATAAAAGTCAGGCGAGGGGTTCCCAACCACGAAGTACACCGTGCGCGTTTTCCGGTCGATCGCTGGTGTCATCCACACGCCGCCGCCGAGCGTCTTGTAGAAGTCGCGACCCTTCTCAGCAAGTTGCTTCTTCTCGGCATCGATATTGCGTTTAAGGTCCCGGCCGGTCGCATCTCTAGTCGCCCACACGCCTTCCTGTCCGGATTCGGGAATCGTGTAGAAGGTCCAAAGCAGTTGACCCGTGTTGGCGTCGAACGCTTTCACGAAGCCGCGAACGCCGTACTCACCCCCGTTCGTGCCAATCAGTACCTTGCTATCGACCACAATCGGCGCCATCTTCTCGCTGTAGCCTAGCTCGGGATCGCCGACCTCGGTTTCCCACAGGAGCTTGCCAGTCCCGGCGTCGAGCGCAACCAGCTTTGCATCGAGCGTGCCCATGAAGAGCCGCTCGCCGTATATCGCCACGCCGTGGTTGGTTGGCCCGCAGCAGAAGCTGGTATCCCGCCCCAACTTGTGCTGGTAGTGCCACAACTCGCGGCCGGTCGCTGCATCGATCGCGTACACATGATCGAACGATGTGGTCAGGAACATCACGCCGTTCACCACCAACGGTGAGGTTTCCAGTGGTCCGTTGACTGCTGTCTGGAAGACGAACGCCAACTTCAGCTTCCCCACATTGGTAGTTTTGATTTGCGCGCCCGGATAGTATCGCGTCTGCGCGTACGAGCCGTTAGGAAGCAGCCAATCCGCCGCATCGGACGCTGCAGTGTCCAACTGGCTTTGCGTGACGGTCGGGTTCGGCGACACTAGCGTCGACAGATGAATATCGGCCGACCCGCCGGTGACCTCGGGCCCTGCAAGGGCGCCGGCTGACGCCATCGTCAGCGTAGCCAGGAAGGCGAATACGAACGTTCGACGAAGCCGGCTATCGCGCCTTGTATGGGCGTCGGGCTGCATAGTGACCTCCTCGGGACGAGGAAACGTTCGGGTCCGAACCAACGACAGAACAACCCAATAAGTTTAAGTTGCCTGTACGACACCGACAAACTTCAATAAACAAACGACATGAAGACCCGGACCAGCCGTCGCCCCGGCGCGGCCTTAACGGCGCCCCTAGAAGTCGACACTTGCGTGGCGTTTGGTCGAACGCGCGCAGTGGGTCGATCTGGTGCGTTCGCGGTCGGCCATCAGGAGGCGTTCGCCAAGCGTGTCGAGCGGACAAATCACCCGCTCGTAGTACGCGATGCATCAGGCGTGACGGTGATCGTGCGCGTCGTCCGATTTAGAAGCCTGACGCGTAACTGGACTTCACCATTGAGGCGGGGTAAGCGTTGGAGAAGCGCTCTCTGCCAATCTTTGCATCAATCTTCGCTGGCACGCGAAGCTCACCGACTCGTAGACCGGGACCGGCGCTTCGGCGACGTCGACCTGAACGTGGGGGCTTCGAAGTCGCCTGCGAGCATCGCGATGGTGACCTTCGCGAACCTTGCGAGCATAACAGCCTCGGCTTCTCGAAGCGTCTCTGAAAGTTGAGCATTCACCGCTTGTTCGACAAGACATTCCGGGTGGTCGTGCGAAACGAGATCCGAAAAAAGCGGCGGTTCACCAACTGCGCGATAGACATCCAATAACGTCATGCTCTCAAGCGGTTTGTCCAGTACCCAGCCGCCCCCGTGTCCCTTTTCTGACGTGACATAACCCACATCCCGCAGACCGCCGAACAAGCGCCTCACAACGACGGCATTCGTACCAAGCATCTCGCCCAGCGCAGCGGAAGTCAGCGGCCCATCCGCATATTTCATGTGAATCAGCGCGTGCAGGACGCGCGATATGCGGCTGTCGGTTTTCATCTTGGGGGCTATCTCAAGAAACTTATCAAGTTGCGTAAGAGTGTAGCACGGCGTTATCATGCAACTCAGCACGTTACTTGATTCGGAGAGAAAACGTATGAATGCGCATTACGATGTCATCGTGATCGGCGGCAGTTTCGCCGGTCTTTCCGCCGCGATGCAACTGGCGCGCGCGAGACGGCGTGTGCTTGTGTTTGATGGCAGGAGTCCACGCAATCGTTTCGCACCGCGCTCACATGGTTTTCTCGGACAGGATGGCAAGACGCCAGAGGAGATCATCGGTGAGGCGACAGCCCAACTCGCGGCGTATCCGACCGCGATGATCATCGCGAGGGAAGCCAGCACGGCGAAACGCATCGGTGATCGATTCTTCGTCACACAAAGCGAAGGGACCACTTTGAGCGCCGATTGTCTGATCCTTGCAACCGGCGTTCGCGACGAACTGCCGTCGCTGCCCGGTATCGAAGAGCGCTGGGGACAATCCGTGCTGCACTGTCCGTACTGTCATGGTTACGAAATCGGAGGCAAACGGCTCGGCGTCCTGGCGACACACCCGCTTTCGTTCCATCAGGCGATGCTCGTTCCTGATTGGGGGCCGACGACCTGGTTCACGCAAGGCATCGTCGAGCCGACGCCCGAAGAGGCTGCTCTACTCAACGCGCGTAGCGTCGTCATCGAGCGGACGCACGTCACCGAAATAATCGGGGATTCCCCTCGCATGACCGGATTGCGTCTCGCCGATGACCGCGTCGTCGCTATCGATGCGCTCTTCGTGGGGCCCCGGACGCGAATGGCAAGCCCACTCGCAGCGCAGCTCGGATGCGCATTCGAAGACGGACCGATGGGTCCGATTATCCGTGTGGACGAATGGAAGCAGACGAGCGTGCCGGGCGTGTTCGCCGCCGGCGACGCGTCGAGCACCTGGACAAACGCGACGTTCGCGTCGGCTGCTGGCGTTGCGGCCGGCGTCGCGGCTCATCGCTCGCTCATCTTCGGGTTGTAGACGGTGAAGGTCATTGCCGTCGCGGCACCTCTTGAAGCGAAGCGCACGCCAATCAGCCTTCCGCTGCCCACGTCCGTCGAACGCAGCGCCCGGAGGCGCGGCCGCAGCCGCGCATTTCTGGTCAGCCTGCTTAGGAATCGCGGCTGGATTCATACAGTGCCATTACTTCGCCGGAATCGGCGTCTGGTCGTCCGCGCTTCGACTCGCCGGATGGCCTGACGATCGACCTGTTTGGACTGGTTACTGTCCGTGCCAACCTTTCAGCCAGGCAGGCAAAGGAGCTGGGTTTGCTGACGCGCGGCACCTCTGGCCGGCGCGGCACAACCTCATCAGCGAGTGCCGCCCTCCAGTCATCTTTGGCGAGCAGCTTGTAAGCAAAGACGTCGACCCTTGGATCGACCTTGTTTTCGATGACCTGGAAGCCATGGAATACGCCGGCGCCGCGAACCCTTTCCCGTCTGCGGGCGTCGGTGCGCCGCACATCAGAGACCGTACTTTCTTCGTGGCCTACGCCAACGACGCGCGATCACAAAGACGGAAGCGAGTGCAAGAACGTGCCGCTGAATGCGTTGCTCGGGCGCGTGGCGTGGCTGGCATCGTGGCCGACTCCGATCATCAACGACTCGGAGGGGTCGACGCACTGCTACTCGGGGTTCAAGGCGCACGGGTCGCGAGCGGTCTCGCTGAAGCTGCCGGGCGCCGCAAATTAGCCAGTTGGCCGACGCCGCAGACATTGGACTCGACGGGCGGCGGTCAGGGAAACGGGCGACGGGCGAGACGCCGCACGGATCGAATCTGAACGGCTTCGCGCTCTTGGCACTGACACCGCAGCCGGCCGACGACCGCCTTCTGGCGAGCTGCCGATTGGCTCCTCTGCCGGGATGGAAAGTGGCGGCCAGTGGAACCCGGCACATTCCCGGTGGCTCATGGGGCTCCCGCGCGTTGCGTGGGACGACTGCGCGCCTACGGTAACGCGATCAACGCGCAAGCGGCGGCAGAGTTCATCCGCGCAACTCGCGAAGCCGCCCAACAATGAGTGAAGACACCACGACCACTAATACAGACGCAGTGCCGAGCACGCTTAAAGGTAGGCAGTCAAATGCGCTGCAGATCGTCAATGCATTTTTCGACATGATCGCCAGGGACATCCGTGTTGATCCCGTCGTGGCCGTCGGTGTGGGCGACAGACACAATTTTCGGCCCTAGATACCGGGTACCGCCGAGAGTAAAAAGGGACCAAACGGCATCTCCGCGACGGATCGCGGCGACGACTTCGTCCACCTCGACAATCGAGGTGGGGGACAACCAGTCGCGCGTCGACGGGTCGACGGGAGCCCAGCGCACGTGGGTAATCCTGTCGTTCGCCGGGTTGATGCGAATGGCGTCTATAGCGAGAGTGGTCACATCCACCTCCATCGTGTTGATAAAGGGATGTCAGCATTATGCGCCGCTTCTTTTGCCGGGGATCAGGAGGATCAGTCGTGAGCGCCGTTATCAGCCCTTGCGGCACATATCGCTATCGTTTGACGCGCGGCGCTGAATCGCTTGCGCCAGTCAAGTCGACGGCCCTGTTCGTCATGCTCAATCCGAGCACCGCCGATGCGCAGTTCGACGACCCCACCATTCGCCGATGTCGCGGCTTCGCGAAGCTGTGGGACTGCAATGGCCTCGCCGTTGCGAACCTCTACGCGCTGCGTTCGACGAATCCAGCGGCGCTCTGGACGCATCCTGACCCGGTCGGCCCCGATAACGACGATTACCTGTGGAATTTCGCCAGCGAGTGCGGCGATGTTGTCTGTGCCTGGGGTTCGAATGCAAAGCCCGGGCGAGCCGCTCGTGTCGTCGGCATCATGCGTGACGCCGGAGTTCGGCTGTGGTGCCTCGGTACGACGGAGGACGGCTCCCCGCGCCATCCGCTTTATGTTCGCGGCGATCAACCGCTGATCGATTGGAGCCCGCGCCCATGACCCACCAACCTACGATTCCCGAAGCGTATTGACCGCTCAACGACGCGAGGACCTCGCCGGAATGATGTTCGCGGATGTTAGGACGAGCATGAACGAAATGTATCGCGATACGCGCGGCGCAGAATGGGTCGAGGTTAAACTGGCCGGGTAATAATTCCAGACGAATTCCAGACGCTTTATGCGGGGCGGGCACTTCGGGGCATCCGCATTACCTCTCAGGTAATGGATTGCTCGGATGCTTTGGCTATCATCAAAGGCATGAACACACTTTCCCTTGCGCAAACGGTTCCTTCGCACGCCTTCACGGCCGGTCGTACGGTCGGCGCCCTGCTGCGCGAATGGCGCCAGCGGCGCCGTATGAGCCAGTTGCTGCTCGCCACTGAAGCCGAGATCTCGACCCGGCATCTGAGCTTCGTCGAATCGGGTCGCGCCGTACCTAGCCGGGAAATGGTCATGCATCTTGCCGAACGTCTCGACGTGCCGCTGCGGGCACGCAATGCGCTGCTGGTCGCGGCGGGTTATGCGCCGCTCTTTCGCGAGCGTCCCTTGTCCGACCCGCAACTGGCCGCCGCACGCGAGGCCGTCGAGCTGGTACTCAAAGGCCACGCGCCCTACCCTGCGCTCGCGATCGACAGGCACTGGACCATCGTCGCGGCAAACAACGCGCTCGCGCCGCTGCTGACCGGTGCCGCTCCCGAACTGCTGAAACCGCCGGCCAACGCGCTGCGACTGAGCCTGCATCCGGACGGCATCGCGGCGTCCATCGTCAACTGGCATGCGTGGCGGGAGCATGTGCTGGCGCGGCTGCAACGGCAGATCGACGTAAGCGGCGACGAGACTTTGAGCGCGCTACGCGACGAGCTGGCCGCGTATCCCACACCGCCGGGCGCGGATGCGGCTGACAAGGACGACACCGCCGTCAATCAGATCGCCGTGCCGTTGCGGCTGCGCACGCCGATCGGCATGCTGTCGTTTTTCAGCACGACCACCGTGTTCGGTACGCCGGTGGACGTCACGCTCTCGGAACTTGCGATCGAGGCGTTCTTTCCTGCGGATCAGCAGACCGCCGTGGCATTGCGCGAGTTTGCCGAAAGCCAACGCGCGCAAGCTCAACGCTAGACTTTTCAAAGCTTTTGCGCGATATCGGACGACAGGCTCGGACGCCGGGCCTTCTAGCTCCCGCCTATTGTCACGCCAGTCCCCTGTATAGAGGTAAGAAGCGATGCCCTTGAACGACGCCGCCATACTCGTACGCCAACTCGGCCCCACCGACCGCGAGGCCTATTTCCAGCTTCGTCTACGCGGGCTGAAGGCGCATCCGGAACTGTTCGGCCAGAGTTACGAGGAAGCGCTGGCGAAGGGAGCGGCGCAGCACGACGCGAGCTTGCAGGGCTTGCACGCCGCCGAGGGCGACTTCCTGCTGGGCGCTTTTCTATCGTCCGATACACCGCTGATCGGCGTGGTCGGATTGGCGCGCAACCCGCGCGAGAGGGAGCGGCACAAGGCAGCGGTCGTCGGCACGTATGTCGCGCCGGAAGCCGCAGGCCGCGGCGTCGGGCGCGCGTTGCTCAACGAGTTGCTGGCGCGAGCGGAACGCGTCGACGGATTGCGGCAACTTCAGCTGATGGTCGACAGCAGCAACGAGGCGGCGCGCAAACTCTATGAGTCGATGGGCTTTCGTCAATACGGCCGCGAAGTCGATGGGCTGAATGTCGATGGCGTTTTCTACGACACTGATCTGATGATGCGGTTTATGTGACGGAGGCGGACGTGCGGCGCACGGCCGCTTCGGTCCACCGACGAAAGCCGCGCCCGGCGGCGCCGGTGCGGGGCCGCGCATCTGAGTGCCGAAGTTCGCGCGTGAGATGCCAGGTTAGCTGAGCGCCCCCAGACACCGACGCGTTCAACGCCCGGATTTCAGTGCGGCCATGCGCCCGGCGCCTCAACCCCGCCGCCCGGCCCCAGCGCAATCCATGCTATCTTTTTTAATTACCTTTTCCCATCACACCCACCTCGGATTGTCTCCCCGGCCGCCTTCGGGTGGCCTTTGATCAGCCGTTTGCCAGTCAACTCACCATGTCCGACCTATCCACTCCGCTCCCACCCGTGCCGCGCCGTTTCGATATCAATCCGAAACCGCTTGGCGCGGCACTCGTTCTCATCGCGCTCGGCGCGGTCTATCTGGCGCAAACCGTCAGTGGCCGCCAGGCCGCGCTCTACATCGTCGGTGCCCTGCTGGGGATGGCGCTTTATCACGCCGCGTTCGGCTTCACGTCGGCCTGGCGGGTCTTCATCGCCGATGGCCGCGGCGCCGGATTGCGCGCCCAGATGCTGATGCTCGCCTTCGGCGTGCTGCTGTTTTTCCCGGCGCTCGCCGCCGGCACGCTGTTCGGCCATCCGGTGGTCGGGCTCGTCGCCCCGGCCGGCACGTCCGTCGTGGTCGGCGCGTTCGTGTTCGGCATCGGCATGCAGTTGGGCGGCGGCTGCGCGTCCGGCACGTTGTACACGGTGGGCGGCGGCAGCACCCGCATGCTCGTCACGCTGGCAGCGTTCATCGTCGGCTCGGTCGTCGCAACCGCGCATATGCCGTTCTGGACTGCGCTGCCGTCGCTCAAACCGCTTTCGATGGTGACGACGCTCGGCGCAGGCTGGGCCATCGTGCTGAACCTGATCGTTTTCGCGGCCATCGCGTCGCTCACCGTGCTGGTCGAGCGGCGCCGCCATGGCCGGCTGGTCAATGAAACGACCCGCCAACCGCACGCGTCGCCGTGGCTGCATGGCCCGTGGCCGCTGTTCGTCGGCGCGATCGCCTTGGCTCTGCTCAACTTCGCCACCCTTGCGCTGTCGGGCCGTCCGTGGGGCGTGACGTCAGCGTTCGCGCTGTGGGGCGCCAAGACTTTCGCGGCCTTCGGCATTGACGTGGCCAACTGGCCGTATTGGGCCGCTCACGCGAATGCGGGCTCGCTGGCCGCCCCGGTTACACATGACGTCACGTCGGTGATGGACTTCGGCATCGTCCTTGGCGCGATGACGGCCGCGGCGCTCGCCGGCCGTTACGCGCCGGTGTGGAAAGTACCGGCGCGCTCGCTGTTCGCGGCGGTGGTCGGCGGCCTGATGCTGGGCTACGGCGCCCGTCTGGCCTATGGTTGTAACATCGGCGCGTATTTCAGCGGCATCGTGTCAGGCAGCCTGCACGGCTGGCTCTGGCTGGTCGCCGCGTTCGCCGGCAATGTCCTCGGCACGCGGCTGCGCCCGGCGTTCGGTCTCGAAGTGGAACGAGTGCGCCGAACAGGTTGCTAGGCGTTACGAAGATCGTTACAAATACGGCTTCGGTTGTAACTGGGGCCGCACCGTGTTGTTACATCCTCGATGTGTCCCCAAGCAGCGCCAAAGGCAGGTATTTATTACACGCCTTTGGCCTCGCTTCCTTCTTGCATTTTTATTCCAAGCAGGATTACCGGCGCTGCCCCCGGTTCCGGCTCATGGCTTAAACAAGCGAGCTAAACCCCTGTATCGCAAAGCTTTTCTCGGTCTAGAGGAAAATCTCAGCCGGCCAAAAATCCGCTGGGCATCATCTATTACAACCGCGTGAAAGAATTACCGAAAATTGATGTATCTTTTTGAGATATTTTTTTGAGAAGGGATTGATTTCTTGTTTTGCACTTCATACAATTCGTCCCAAGCTGTTACGAAATGTAACGCTATGTATCAAAAAGTCGCTGCCTGTATCAGGTGGGGACAGTAGCCGGAGGTCTGCGTTTCCGGCGAGGCACAAATGACATAACGGCCAAAAAAAAGAAGGCCGACATAGTAATTCGGGGCTTCGGAAACAGAGAAAATGGACCGTAGCAGCGAGACGCTGGATTCAATCCGCGAGATTAACTTGTCTTACATCATGCTTGCGCAACGCATGTTGCGCGAGGACAAACCAGTCGGGATGTTCCGCCTGGGACTGTCGTCGGAACTGGCTGATTTGCTGGCGGGGCTCTCGCTCGCGCAAATCGTCAAGCTGGCTTCTTCCGATCAGCTTCTGTGCTTCTTCCGCTTCAACGACCACTCGATGTTGTCGGCGTTGACGCAAACGACAAAGCACGCAGCCGTTGCACCGACTCACGCGGCGATCCTGCTTGCAGGTCAGCCCGCCGAGCAGTTTGCTTAATCGAGGTGACTGCGATGCTCAAGCGTAGCCTGACGGAAGACGCACAAGAAGTATTCCGCGCGATCGCGCTGATCGAACTCGGCGCCCGCATGCAGGTGCTCGAAAGCGAATTGACGCTCTCGCGCGACCGCATGATCCGCCTGTATCGCGAGGTCAAGGGCGTATCGCCGCCCAAGGGCATGCTGCCGTTCTCGGCGGACTGGTATATGACGTGGCTCGCGAACATTCACGCGTCGCTGTTTTACAACACGTACCTGTTTCTGAAGCGCGAAGCGCGTTGCTCACATCTGGATGCGCTGACCAAAGGGTATCGGCTGTATCTGGAACATTGCCAGCACAGCGAAACCGAACCGGTGCTCGACCTGACGCGCGCATGGACGCTGGTGCGTTTCTTCGACGCCGACATCCTGCAGTTGACCAAGTGCTGCCGTTGCACCGGCAAGTTCGTCGCGCACAAGCATGATCTGCAGCACAACGTCGTATGCGGCGCCTGCCAGCCGCCGTCGCGCGCCGGCAAGACGAAGAAAGCCGCAGCCGCTCGCCAGGAAGCACTCGAAGCGGCACAGGTCGCGCAAGCCGCCTGATTCGAAGTGACTCGACGAGGGCTGGTCCGGCCCGACTCGAACCGAAGCCTTAAAAATCCGCACACTGTGCGGATTTTTTTCGCCATCACACATCACGCCGCCCATCGGCGCCTGCCGCGCTGGTGAATCAGCCGGCCAATCCCACCGTCTGCACGACCAGCCAAAGGTTCGCCGCACTGATCGCGCCGAACAGCAACCACGCAAGAAGCCGGGTCGGCAGCCGGTTGGCGAACTCGCCCATCAACGCGCGGTCGTTGGTCATGCGAATCAGCGGATAGAGCGCGAACGGCAGTTGCAGGCTCAGCACGACCTGGCTTGCGACCAGCAATTGGCCGACCGCGCCGTTGCCCAGCATCTGCACGCCAATCAACGCGGGAATCAATGCCAGCGCACGCGTGATGAAACGCCGCTGCCAGCACGGAATCTTCAGCTTCAGGAAGCCTTCCATGATGACCTGCCCCGCCACCGTGCCGGTGAACGTGGAGCTTTGCCCCGACGCGAGCAGCGTGATGGCGAACAGCACCGCCGCGAAACCGGTGCCGACGATCGGCGCGAGCAACCGGTAAGCATCTTCGATCTGCGTCACCTGGGTGTGGCCGGTTGCATGAAACGCCGCGGCGGCAAGAATCAGGATCGCCATATTGATCAGCAACGCGAGCAGCAGCGACGCGATGGTGTCGATTCGCGACATGCTGATCGCCGAACGGATACCGGCCGAATCGCGTTTCACCGCACGCGTCTGCACGATCGATGAATGCAGATAGAGGTTGTGCGGCATCACCGTCGCGCCGAGAATGCCGATCGCGAGATACATCGGCTCGCGTGAATTGAGCGCCTGCCACGACGGAATCAGCCCTTGCGCCACCGACGGCCAATGCGGCTGCACCAGCGCGAGTTCGATGATGTAGCCCACGCCGATCGTTGCGATCAGTCCGAGCATGATCGCTTCGAGATCGCGGAAGTTCTTGCCCTTCAGGCCGAGCACGATCAGCGTGTCGAACGCGGTCAGCAGCACGCCGGTAGTCAGCGAGCAATTGAAGAGCAAATGAAACGCGAGCGCGCCGCCGAGCACTTCGGCGAGATCGCAGGCCACGATCGACAGTTCCGCGAGCAGCCACTGCACCCGCACCACGCCGGGCGAATAACGCGCGGCGGACAATTGCGCGAGGTCGCGCCCGGTAGCGATACCTAAACGCATGCTCAGACATTGCAGCGCCATCGCCGCGAGGCTCGACAGAAGCACGACGAACAGCAGACTGTAGCCATAACGCGAGCCGGCTTCGATCGCGGTGGCCCAGTTGCCCGGGTCCATATAGCCGATGGAAACCAGCAAACCGGGGCCTGCGAATTGCAGGATTTTCTTCCAGAAGGGTGCGCCTTGCGAGACGGCAACCGAGCCCTGCACCTCGGATGGGCAAAACGGCGCCGTAGCGGTGGTCGGTAGTTTGAACAGCAAGCCGGGGATCTCTTGAAGGGAATCAACCGCGGCGCCTTGTTAGAGGCCGCCGCGAACCGCCTCAAGTGTACAAAGAAACCTCGGGCAATGTCCCGCTCAGTGCGTAGCGGCCAACGTCGCGCACGCGATAGTCGATCGGATCATGCAATGTATGCACGCGGGCGTTGCGCCAGAAACGGTCGAGCGCAAGCGGCGCATGCGTAGCGCGCGCGCCGCAGGCGTCGAACAGCTTTTCGCTGACGTCGAGCGCGGCGCTATGCGCGACGATCTTCGCCTCCGACGTGGCAAGCGCGACTCGCGCGCGTGTTTCGGCGGACAACGACGGGCCTTGCCGCCAGGCGTCGTCGAGCGCATAGGCGGCGCGCGCGGCCAGCGCCTCGGCGCTCACCGCCTGCACGCGCATCTCGCCGAAGCGCTGGATCAGATAGGGATCGTCGGTGGCCTTGTCGACGCCTGAGTTGATCCACGGCCTGCCGTGCTGGGTGACGTACGCACGGGCTTCGTCGAGCGCGCCCTGTGCGATGCCCACGAACAGATTGGTCAACACCTGCTGCGAAATCAGCGTGCGCAAACTCGCGTATGACGTGTCGGCGCGATCGAGCACTTCATGCGGCTCGACTCGCACCTGCGCGAACGAAACGCTGCCGCTGTCGGTCTGCCGCTGGCCGATAGGGTTCCAGTCTTCATGGACGGTGATGCCCTCGCGCCCGGTCGGCACGACGGCGAACACCGGCTTGCCGGTGGCCGGATCGTGCGCAGAGACCGTCATCATCTGCGAGCCGCGCGTGCCGGAGCAAAAGCCTTTCTGTCCATCGAGTCGATAGCCGCCGTCGCCAGTCGCCGTTGCAACTAGCCGCGTGTCGAGAGGATTCACCGCATTGCCCCACCACCAGCGATGTTCGACGGTGCCGTTCAGATAACGCGTGCGCTGCTCCGGATTGCCCCAGACGTTGACGCTCACCACCTGCAGGCAGGTAAAGCCGAGCAGATGCGCGAGCGCACTGTCGACCCGCGCGATTTGCCGGATCGTGTCGTAGATATCGGGCCAGTGCGCGCCGGGGCCGCCGAATTCACGCGGCACCGCGAGCGTGAGCAGGCCTGCGTCGGCGATCCACTGCTTTTCCTGCGCGGCGTGACCGCCTTCGCGATCGCGCTGCGCCGCGCTCGCGCGCAGCGCGTCGAGCAGACCGGCGAGATCGCGCACTACGGGTGCGGCGGATGCCTGACGCGTTTGCAATGCGTCGGCATGGCGAGGTTCGTTCATGCGATGTCCACGTGAAAAATTTGGGTGAGCGGCAACGCTCGCGTCTCACACGGTTTGATTCTGCTCGACGGCCACACGAGTGGTTATCGCGTCGGCCCTGCTGCGTCAGCTAGCATGACAGGCAGTGATGCCGGCACACGATAGACGGCATGCACGCGCCTATCGGCGAATAATATTACGGACTGCGACTGTTATGTTCGTTGCGCGAGCCGCCGCACGAAACGGTCGCCGACGAATTGCACCGCTGTCACGATCACAATCAGCAGCACGATCACCGTGACCATCACGGTCGTGTCGAAACGCTGATAGCCGTAACGGATCGCGAGATCGCCGAGGCCGCCCGCGCCGACCGCGCCCGCCATCGCCGAAGAGCCGATCATCGCCACTACGGTAATCGTGAAGCCGCCGAGAATGCCCGGCAACGCCTCGGGCAGCAGCACGTGCCAGACGATGTGCCGGCGTTGCGCGCCCATCGCCTGAGCGGCTTCGATCAACCCACGGTCCACCTCACGCAGACTCACTTCGGCGATGCGGGCAAAGAACGGAATCGCCGCGATGCTGAGCGGCACGATCGCCGCCCATACGCCGATCGTCGTGCCGATCAGAACACGTGTGAGCGGCAACAGCGCCACCAGCAGAATGATGAACGGTGTGGAGCGGAACGCGTTGACGAGCGCACCGAGCACACTATTGACCGCGCGCTTTTCGCAGATGCCGCCGCGCGTCGTGCCGACCAGCACCAACGCGAGCGGAATGCCCGCCAGCGCGGCAATGACCGCGGACACGCCGACCATGACGATGGTGTCGCGAATCGCACCGGCGAGTTCGGAGAGCCAGAGATCAGACATAGCCGAGGACCTCGACATGGTTGGCGTAGCGGCGCGCCCGTTCGAGCAGCGCGGCGACCTGTATTTGCGCGGGTCTGTCGGCATCGGCTCGCACTTGCGCCGATATCACCAGACGCCCTTGCGCATGCCCCTGAATCCGGTCGATCCCGCCGTGCACGAAATTCACTTGCCCGCCATCGAAGCTCAATGCCGCCGCTAGCGCGCCGAGATCCGGCTCGTGCGCATCGGCGCCGGTGAAGCGCACGTCCAGCAGAATCCGCGCGTCGTCTTGCGCGAGATTGCGCACGGGCCTGACGCGCTCGGCCAGGTCCGTGGGCAAGTCGTGCACCAGCGTACGAAGCAGCGCACGCGTTGCGTCATGCTGCGGATCGCCGAATACGCGCCACACCGGACCGTGTTCGACGACTTCACCACGCTCGATCACCGCGACGGTATCGCACACCTCGCGAATCACTTCCATCTCATGCGTGATCAGAACGATGGTCAGATTCAGCCGCCGATTGATGTCGCGCAGCAACGCGAGAATGGCCTGAGTGGTTTCAGGGTCGAGTGCGGACGTGGCTTCGTCGCAGAGCAGAATGTCCGGGTCGGTGACCAGCGCGCGGGCAATGCCGACCCGCTGTTTCTGACCGCCGGACAGGCTCGCAGGATAAGCGTCACGCTTGGCGGACAAACCCACCAGTTCGAGCAGCGCATCGACCTTTTTATCGATCGCCGCTTTCGGCACACCGGCAATTTTCAGCGGCAACGCGATGTTCTCCCGCACGGTTTTCGCCGAGAGCAGATTGAAATGCTGAAACACCATGCCGATGCGCCGGCGCAACGTCACCAACCCGCGCTCGTCGAGTTCGCCCACGCTCACGCCGTTCACACGCACCGCGCCGGCACTCGGCTTTTCCAGACCATTGACAAGCCGCAGCAGCGTCGACTTGCCCGCGCCGCTGCGGCCGATCATGCCGAACACCTCACCGCGTGTCACCTGCATCGAGACATTCGCGAGCGCCGTCGTCGGCTCGCCGCGCGCGCCGGCGAACACCTTGCCCACGTCGTCGAACACCACGGCGGCTTGCGTCGCCGCGCCGTTGGCCGGCCCCGGCTTCATCACGAGGGACGGCGCGTCTTCAATGAATTGCACCACGTCGAAAAGATCCGCCATTGCTTCGCTCCTGTCACGCTTGCACAGCGGCTTTCACTGCAGCCTGTGCTTGCCGCCGATGCTGCGCACCGGCGTGCACCGCAGGCAGCCGCGCACGGCCGCCGCCGAACAACTTCTCGCGCAGCGTCGGCGCCGGATCGTAATCCTCCTTGTAGACGCCGCGATTCTGCAACTCCGGCACCACCAGATTCACGAAGTCTTCGAACGATTCGGGCATCACCGTGCGCGTCAGATTGAAACCATCGACACCGGCTTCGTCGATCCACGACACCAGTTCGTCAGCGATCTGTTGCGGCGAGCCGACCACCGGCTTCGCGCGGCCACCTAGCGTCATCTGTTCGAGCACCTTGCGCTTGGTCCACACGCCGCTCACACTTTTCTTCGAAATCGCTTCAATGGCCGATTGCATCGACTCGGTCTTCACATAGGAGATCGGCTCATCGAGCTCGCACCGCGAAAAGTCGATACCGGTCGAACTCGAGAAATGCGCGATGCCGCCTTCGGCACTCGCATAACGCCGGTAGTCCGCGAATTTTTCCTGCGCCGCGCGTTCTGTTTCGCCAACTACAACGGTAATGCCCGCAAAGATCTTGATGTCGTCTGGCGCGCGTCCGAAACTCACCGCGCGCGAGCGGATGTCGTCGACAATCGAGCGCGTCAACTGTTTGTTCTGTCCGCTGACGAACACGCATTCGGCGTGACGTGCCGCGAATTCCACGCCCCGGCTCGACGAGCCCGCCTGGTACAGCACCGGCGTACGCTGCGGCGACGGCTCGCTCAGATGAATCGCGTCGATCGAATAGTACGGGCCGTCGTGCTTCACACGGTGTACCTTGTCCGGATGCGAGAAGATGCGCGCCGCGCGATCGCGCACCACCGCATCGTCTTCCCAGCTCTGCTCCCAGAGCTTGTAGACCACGTCCATGTAGTCGTCGGCGCGGTCGTAACGGTCGTCGTGACTAAGCTGCTGCGCAAGGCCCATGCCGCGCGCTGCGCTATCCAGATAGCCGGTGACGATGTTCCAGCCCACACGCCCGTTGGTCAGATGATCGAGCGTCGACATGCGCCGCGCGAACAGATACGGCGGCTCGTACGTGAGATTCGACGTGACGCCGAAGCCGATATGTTTCGTCACGTGCGCCATCGCCGGCACGATCAGCGATGGATCGTTGATCGGAATCTGCACCGACTCGCGCAACGGCGTGTCGGGTCCGCCCTGATAAACGTCGTACACGCCGACGATATCCGCGAGAAAGATCCCGTCGAATTTGCCGCGCTCGAGCGTTTGCGCGAGGCTCGTCCAGTAGTCGAGGTCTGTGTAATGCGCCGAACGATCGCGCGGATGAGTCCACAAACCATGATTGATATGGCCGACGGCATTCATATTGAACGCGTTCAGCAGAATCTTTTTCTTCGCCATCGTACGGCTCCTGTCGTTTTCAGCTACCGCTGCGCGCAACGCTTACCAAGCGACTGCATAGAGATTGCCGAACGCTTTGTCGAGCGCGGCGCGCACGGCCGGCGAATGCTGGTAGATCGAGATGAACTTGCGGATGCGCGGATCGTTCGCGCTTTCCGGGCGCACGACCCACTGGATCGCGTAGTTCCTGTTTTCGAGGCCATCGAACAGCAATGCGCTATTCGGGTCGGTGGTGCCCGCGAGCTTGATGAAGCTCGGGTAGCCTTGCGCGAGATCGACGTCGTCGAGCGAACGCGCGAGTTGCGACGCTTCGAGCTGGACGATCTTCAGGCGCTTCGGATTCTCGACGATGTCGAGCGTCGTCGCGCGATAGTCGATACCCGGCTTCAGCTTGATTAGCCCGGCGCGTTGCAGCAGCAACAAGCCGCGTCCACCGTTCACCGGATCGTTGGCAATCGCCACCGTCGCGCCGTCCTTCAATTCGTCGAACCGTTTGATCTTCTTCGAGTACAGACCGATCTTCATGATCGTGCCCGGCGCGATCGCGACAAAGTTGTAGCCACCCTGCTTTTTCGCGTTTTCGAGAAACGGAATGTGCTGGAAGTAGTTGACGTCGATGTCCTTGTTCGCGAGCGCCGCGTTCGGCGTGTTCCAGTCGGTGAACTCGATGAGCTTCACGTCGAGCCCCTGCTCCTTCGCCTCTCGCACGGCAATCTTGAGGGCCTCGATCTGCGGGCTCGTGGAGGTGCCGATTTTGAGCGTGGAAGCATCGGCGGCGAAGGCTAGCGAGGCCGGCAGCGCCAGCGCGCAAGCGAAAGTGAATGCGCTGGTCAGCGCGAGAATCGACGTGTACGAAACGCGGAAAAAACGCCGCACGGCGGACAGAGGCATGCGCATGGTGAACTCACAAATTGGGGACGTGGTGTTATCTCCGGACGGGCCGGTCCAACGGCTTGCGTAGAGACGCGCTCAGACAGGCCGACAAACATCGGCCAGCGCAAAGATGCAACGTATGGCTTGACCGCCGCGCGGCGGCGTTCAAACGCGCGAGTGCATCAGCGCGGACAGCGGAAGATCGGACAGGTCATCGCCTCTCTCCTGATGAGGTGCGACTCATCATAGAGGGCGGCAATCGGGTGGTCTACGAACGGATTTTCGAAAGGAAATCGATAAAAACGATTTACATGAAAAAACGCCGGGGCGCGCTGTTGCGCGACCCGGCGTTTGCTACGCTGCGGTGCTGAAGAGTCAACTGGTTAGCGCTTCGCCACCTGCTGCGGCAAAGCCGAGGCCGAAGCCGAAGGTGAAGCCACAGGCGACGGCGCATCAGAACCCGCAGCCGGCGCAACCGCCCCAACCGCTGTATCCTGCGCGTTCACCGCTCCCCAACCACCGCCCAGCGCGCGAATCAGATTCACCGTCGCCACCGCCTGCGTGCCCGACAAATGGCTCGCCTGCAACTGCGAAATCAGCACCTGCCGCTCGCCGTCGATCACATCCAGATAACTGACCGCGCCCTCCGTGTACTGTGTGCGCGACAAATGCGCCGCCCGTTGCGAGGCCTGCACCGCGTCGTTCTGCTCACGCATCTGATCGTCGAGCAGACGCAGATCGGCAAGGTTGTCCTCGACCTCCCGGAACGCCACCAGCACCTGCTGACGATACTGGGCGACGTCCTCGTCATACTTCGAGCGCGCTTGCGCGAGATTCGCCTTGCGACGGCCACCGTCGAACAGCGGCAGCGTCAATGCAGTACCCGCCAGCGGACCGAGAATAAATGCGCGGCTCGACCACATGAACAGATCGCCGAGCGTCGCCGATTCAAAGCCAGCCGCGCCGGTGATATCGAGCTTCGGGAAGAACGCGGACTTCGCCAGGCCCACGCGCGCATTCGCCGCCTGCATCGCCCGTTCCGCCGCCGAAATATCCGGCCGCCGTTCGAGCAACGCCGAAGGCAACCCGGCCGGCACACGCACCGTCACCGGTGCGAGCGGCGCTTCCGCGAACGAAAAGTCCGCCGGCGGCTTGCCGAGCAGAATCGCGAGGCTGTGCTCGGACGCCGCACGCTGACGCGCGACGCCGACCGCATCGGCACGCGCGCTCGCGAGTTCGTTGCGCGAGCGCGAAACATCCAGCTCGCCGATATCGCCTTCCTTGAAACGGCGTTCGACCAGCTTCAGCGTGTCTTCACGCAACGCGACGGTACGGCGGTACAGCTCCTGATCCTTATCGAGCTCGCGCAACTGGAAGTAGTTCTGCGCGACATCGGCCTGCAACGATAGTTGCACCGAACGGAACAGCGCTTCGCTCTGCTGCTCGTCCGCACGCGACGCATTCACGTTCGAGCCGACCCGTCCGAACAGATCCGCTTCGTACGACGCGCCCACCTGCGCGCGCCAGATCGTGCCCGTCGTGCCGCCCGCGCTATCCGGCTGGAATTGCGAGGCCGCCGATGCACGCTCACGCGTCGGACCAAAGCCCGCGTCGAGCTTCGGGAACCAGTCCGACTTCGCCGCCCGCGTCACCGCGCGCGCCTGCTGGACGCGCGCCGCCGCTGCCTTCAGATCCTGATTTGCGGCAGCCGCCTGTTCTTCGAGCGCATTCAATTGCGGGTCGCCGAAAATCGTCCACCATTCGCCGCGATGCGCGTCGTCGGCGGGCTGAGCCTGCTTCCATGTGCCGACGTCCGGCGCGGAAGGCGCGGACGCAGCGGAGGTAGCCGATGCCGCAGCGGGCGCTTCCTTGAACGCGACCGGCGTCTCCACGTCGGGCCGCTTATACGTCGGTTCCACCGAGCAGGCGGCGAGCAGCGCAACCAGCAAACCGCTGACCGCCGCCCGGCCCCAACCGCCCAACATGTCAAAGCGCGAGCGCGGTCCAGATTCAAAACGTTTCATTATTGTTTTCTCCTCATGCGTCCGTCACCGGCGCGCCATAGTGCGGCGAGTCCTTCTGCGCGACGTGAATCGTCCCGCCTGCCAACGTACGCAACACCACATAGAACACAGGGGTCAGCATCAGACCGAACAGCGTGACGCCGAGCATGCCGAAGAACACTGCGATACCCATCGCATGACGCATCTCGGAACCGGCCCCGCTCGACAGCACCAGCGGCACCACACCCATGATGAACGCGATCGAGGTCATCAAAATTGGCCGCAGACGCAGGCGGCTCGCCTCGATCGCCGCCGACAGCGGCGTGTGTCCGTCATGTTCGAGTTCGCGAGCAAACTCGACGATCAGAATCGCGTTCTTCGCCGACAACCCCACCAGCACCATCAAACCGATCTGCGTGAAGATGTTGTTGTCCCCGCCCGTGAGCCATACACCGGTCAGCGCGGACAGCACGCTCATCGGCACGATCAGGATCACCGCGAGCGGCAACGTCAAACTTTCATACAGCGCCGCGAGCACGAGGAACACGAGCAGCACGCTGATCGGGAACACCCACATACCTGCATTGCCGGCAAGAATCTGCTGATACGTGAGGTCAGTCCATTCGAGCTTCACGCCGCGCGGCAACACTTCGGCCGCCACGCGCTCGGCTGCGGCTTGCGCCTGCCCCGACGAGAAGCCAGGCGCGGGTCCGCCGTTGATGTCGGCCGCCGTGTAGCCGTTGTAACGCACCACCATTTCCGGACCATAGGTCGGCGTCACCGTCACCAGCGACGACAACGGCACCATGTCGCCAGCCGCATTTCGCGTCTTCAACTGCAGGATGTCGTCGGCGCGTTGACGGAACGGCGCATCCGCCTGCACCCGCACCTGATACACGCGGCCGAAGCGGTTGAAGTCGTTCACGTACAGTGAGCCCAGATAGATCTGCATCGTGTTGAACACGTCCGTGACCGGCACGCCGAGTTGCTTGGCCTTCACGCGATCCAGGTCGACGTTCAGTTGCGGCACGTTGATCTGATAGCTGGAGAAGGTCGGTCCGAGTTCAGGCGTTTGCGCCGCACGCTTCACGAACGCTTCCGCCGCCTTGTTCAGCTCCGCGTAACCGAGCGCGCCGTGATCCTCCAGTTGCATCTTGAAGCCGCCGAGCGTGCCGAGACCGAGCACCGGCGGCGGCGGAAACACAGCAACGAACGAATCCTTGATCGCGGCGTACTGCTGGTTCAGCGCACCGGCAATCGCACCGGCGGAGAGCTTCTTGTCGCCACGCTCCTTGAACGGCTTGAGCGTCACGAACACGATGCCCGCGCTCGAACTATTGGTAAAGCCATTCACCGACAAACCGGGGAACGCCACCGCGCTTTCCACGCCAGGCTGCTTCAGCGCGATCGCGCTCATATCGCGAATCACTTTCTCCGTGCGATCGAGCGACGCACCGTTCGGCAACTGCGCGAACGCGATCAGATACTCCTTGTCCTGCGCCGGCACGAAACCGCCCGGCACGACACGCGAGATAAGAACCGTCGCGCCCAGCAGAATCGCATATACCGCGAGCATCGCACCCTTGCGGCGAAGCACGCCCTTCACGCCTCGGCCATACGCTTCGGAGCCGCGATGAAAGACCTTGTTGAAGCGCTTGAAGAAGCCGCCCAGCACACGGTTCATCGCGCGCGTCAGGAAGTCTTCCTTCTCGCCATGGCTGCGCAACAGCAGCGCGGACAATGCCGGCGACAGGGTCAGCGAATTGAACGCCGAGATCACCGTCGAGATTGCGATGGTCATCGCGAACTGCTTGTAGAACTGACCCGTGAGGCCCGTCATGAAGGCGAGCGGCACGAACACGGCGACCAGCGTCAACGCAATCGCGATGATCGGCCCGCTCACCTCGCGCATCGCCTTATACGTCGCATCACGCGCACTCAACCCGTTCTCGATGTTGCGCTCGACGTTCTCCACCACCACGATCGCATCGTCCACCACGATCCCGATGGCGAGCACCATGCCGAACAATGACAACGCATTGATCGAGAAGCCGAATGCGAGCAGCAGCGAGAACGTCCCCACGATCGACACCGGCACCGCGATCAACGGAATGATCGACGCGCGCCACGTCTGCAGGAACACGATCACAACGATCACCACCAGCGCGATCGCTTCGAGCAGCGTATGCACCACAGCCTCGATACTCGAGCGCACGAACTGCGTCGGGTCGTAGACGATCCGGTATTCGACGCCCGCAGGCATGTCTTCGGCGAGTTCTTTCATCGCCGCGCGAACCTCCTCGGAAATCGCGAGCGAGTTCGCACCCGGCGCCTGGTTGATGGCGAGCGCCACCGCCGGCTTGTTGTCGAGTAGCGAACGCAGACCGTATTCCGACGCCGCGAGTTCGACACGCGCGATATCGCGCAGATACGTCACGCCGCCATCCGGTGCGGTCTTCACGATGATGTCGCCGAATTCGCCCACGGTCTTCAAGCGGCCCCGCGCATTCACCGACAACTGCAATTGCGTGCCCGGCACCGAAGGCGATGCGCCGATCACACCGGCCGCCACCTGGATGTTCTGCTCACGAATCGCGTT
The DNA here is from genome assembly GCF_902859935.1 of Paraburkholderia fynbosensis. Lineage (GTDB taxonomy): Bacteria > Pseudomonadota > Gammaproteobacteria > Burkholderiales > Burkholderiaceae > Paraburkholderia > Paraburkholderia fynbosensis. The sequence goes on along the minus strand of NZ_CADIKI010000004.1, from coordinate 178,744 downwards.
GACCACTTCGGTTGCCGTCAAGCCACGTTGCGCGACTTTCTGCGGATCGAGCCACACGCGCATCGCGTAATCGCCCGAACCCCACAACTGCACTTCGCCGACGCCCTGAATCCGCGCGAGCCGATCCTTGACGTTCAGCAGCGCGTAATTGCGCAGATACGTCATGTCGTAGCGATTGTTCGGCGAGATCAGGTGAACCACCATCGTCAGCGTCGGCGAACTCTTGATGGTCGTCACGCCGAGCCGTTGCACGTCTTCCGGCAGGCGCGGCAGCGCCTGGTTGACGCGGTTCTGCACCAGTTGCGTCGCGAGGTCCGGATTGGTGCCGAGTTTGAAGGTCACCGTGAGCGTCAAATTGCCGTCGCTATTCGCCTGCGACTGCATGTACAGCATGTTCTCGACGCCGTTGATCTGCTCTTCGAGCGGCGAAGCCACCGCCTCGGCGATCACCTTCGGATTCGCGCCCGGATACTGCGCGTGCACCACCACCGACGGCGGCACCACTTCCGGATACTCCGAAATGGGCAGCTTGAAGAGCGAAATGATGCCCCCCAGCAGGATCAATACCGATAGCACCCCGGCAAAGATCGGTCGATCAATGAAGAATTTGGATATGTTCATGGGAAGCTCTTAACGTTGGAGCATGCGCCGCGCTAGCGTGCCGCGGCGCACGGGGCTCACGAATTCTTGTCCGCTTTCGCACGCGTTTGCGCGAGCGGCGCGCTGTTCGGATCCTGGTCGGTCGTCATCGGCACCATGTGCGCGCGCACCGTGTCGCCAGGACGTATGCGTTGAATGCCGTTGACGACGATGCGGTCGCTGGCCTTCAGCCCGTCCTTGACGACGCGCAGATTGCCCTGCATGCCGCCCACCGCGACTTCGCGGTACACCACGTGATTGCCCTGATCGACCACCAGCACGAACTTCTTGTCCTGATCGGTGCCGACAGCGGCATCGTCGATCAGCAGTGCCGGGTGCGGCTCGCTGCCGCCCACCTTCACGCGTGCGTACAAACCGGGAATCAATGCACCATCCTGGTTATCGAAACGCGCACGCACCCGGATCGTGCCCGACGACGTGTCGAGCCGGTTGTCGACCGATTCGATCGTGCCGCTGCGCGAGTAGCCGCTTTCATCCGCAAGACCCAGTTCCACCGGCACCTTGCTGCCGTCTTTCGCGCGGCTCAGGTATTGCAGATAGGTTTGTTCGTCCGCGTCGAACGATGCGTAGATCGGCGACACCGACACCAGGGTGGTCAACGGCGCCGAGCTTGCGCCGGCCGACACCACGTTGCCCACCGTGATTTCCGCGCGTGACACGCGCCCCGCCACCGGCGCCACGATCTTCGTATAGCCGAGGTTGATGCGCGCCGTTTCGAGCGCGGCTTGCGCGGCCTTCAGGTTCGCGCTCGCCTCGCGCGCGGCGTTCTGCTTCTCGTCGTAGTCGCGCCTTGCGATCGCGTTGTCGGCGATCAGGCGTTGCGCGCGCTCCCAGTCGCTTTGCGTGTAGCCCGTGCGCGCCTGCGCGGCCGCCAGCTGCGCCTCGGCGCGATCCACTTCGGCGGCATACGGGCGCGGATCGATCACAAACAGCGTGTCGCCCTTCTTTACGAGCGCGCCATCCTTGAAGTTGACCGAGACGATCGTGCCCGGCACCTGCGAACGGACGTCCACTTTTTCGACCGCTTCGAGACGGCCCGAATAGCTCTGCCAGTCGGTGATCGTTTTCTGCACCACGGTGGCGACATCGACTTCCGGCACGATGGTCGGCGCGGCGGGCGAACTCGCATCGACACGGATCGCGCCGAACGTGCCGAGCCCGGCGACAGCGATGACGACTAGCGCGGCAATCGCCACGCGGCGGCGAGAAAGAGGAAGGATAGTCATGTGAAGCTCCCGGTATCGTTGATTGAAATTCTGTTTATCGATGGGCGCGCGCATCGAAGCGCCACTGAAAAAAGCGCACCGCTTCCTGCAAAGCGGGCGGATGATCGGCCAGTGCGGCGTGCGATACGCTCGGATAGCGGACCACCTGGGTCAGCACACCCGCGTCGATCAGACTGCTTGCGTACTTCTCCGCTTCCACGTGCAGCACGTCGTTCTGCGCGGTCGCGATCAGCGTGGCCGGCAAGCCCGCGAGCCGCGCCGATTCGAGCGGCGCCGCATACGGGTGCATACGCTGCGACGCTTGCGGCAGATACGCGCGATAACACGCCGCGCACTCCTTTGCCGTGATGTCGGAGCCCAAACGCTGTTCGTCGCCCAGACGCGTGAGGCTCGGATCGAGCATCGGCCCGAACAGCGCCTGCGCCGCAATCTGGACGTCGCCGCGATCGCGCGCGATGAACGCGAGGCAGTTGGCCAACTGGCCGCCCGCGTCGTGGCCCGCTACGCCGACCTTTCTGCTATTGCCGCCGAACGCCCGCGCCCGCGTCTGCACCCACAGCGCCGCGCGGTGCGCGTCTTCTGGCGCAGCCGGAAACGGAAACTGCGGCGCGAGCGAATAACCCACCGACACGACCAGCGCCGGTAAGTGTTCTGCGAAATAACGCGCGGCGAAATCGGCCTGCTCGATCGAGCCCTTCGTAAAGCCGCCGCCGTGGAAATAAAGCAGCACTGGCAATGCGGTTTTCTTCGCCTGCCGGTACAAACGCAGTGTGATGTCCTGTACGTGTCCCTCGATCTGTACGTCGGTGATGTCGAGTGCCGTGCTGTCTGCGGCTACCGCGCCGTTGGCGGCGGGCGCGAAAGAGTACGGCGGTTTAAATGCATCCATGTCGGGCTGCGCAATGCGCATAGAACTTTCAATGGTGCGAATTGTGGGTTCAGCAGAGTCGTAAATAAATGCCTATAATCCGGCAACACAATTCGGCGCCCCTGAACAATCGAGTGCGATTGCTCTGCGGATTCGATTTCCGCCCGGTGCGCCCGCCCCTTCTGGAGGTTTGCAATGGACCGGCTTCAGGCCATGCAAGTGTTCACGCGAGTCGTCGACACCAACAGCTTTACCCGCGCAGCGGAAACGCTCGACTTGCCGCGCGCATCCGTCACCACGATTATTCAGAACCTCGAAGCGTTCCTCGGCACGCGTCTGATGCATCGGACCACGCGGCGTCTGTCGCTCACGCCGGACGGCGCGGCGTACTACGAACGCTGCGTGCGTATCCTCGCGGACGTCGAAGAGACCGAAGCCAGTTTTCAGAGCGGCAATAAAAAGCCGCACGGCAAACTGCGCATCGACATGCCGGGCTCGATCGGGCGCCTGCTGGTGATTCCTTCGCTATGTGAATTCCACACGCGCTATCCGGACATCGACTTGCAACTGGGCCTGTCGGACCGGCCGGTCGATCTGTTGCAGGAAGGCGTGGATTGTGTGGTGCGCGTGGGCGCGCTACAGGATTCCTCGCTGGTGGCGCGGCGCATCGGCCTGTTCGAGGGCGTGACCTGCGCGGCCCCCGACTACATCGCGCGTGCAGGCATGCCCTCTTCGCTCGAAGACCTGGAGAATCACAAAGCAGTCAATTACTTTTCGAGCCGCACGGGGCGCACGATCGATTGGGCCTTCATGGTCGAGGGCAAAGAAGTCGAAGTGAAGATGAAAAGCATCGTGTCGGTGAACGACGCGGACGCCTACGTGACGTGCGGACTCGAAGGTTTCGGCCTGATTCAGCCTGCGCTCTTCATGGTGCTGCCGCATCTGCGCTCGGGTCAGCTGGTGGAAGTGTTGCCGGAGCTGAAGCCTTTGCCGATGCCGATTTCCGCAGTCTATCCGCACAGTCGTCATCTGTCGCCTAAAGTCCGTGTTTTCGTAGACTGGATCGCGGAGCTGTTCGACCGTTGCCCGTTGCTGAGCGGACGCGGCAGTCTCGACGCAACCTGCACGAAGCGCACTTTCGAAGAACGCGAGTCCGCGCCGATGCTCGATACGCCGGTGATTACCGAATGGGTCGCGTGATGCGCTGAAATCGAAGTACGAAATCTGGAACACTGAATTTCAACCGCGGCTCTAATGCCGCGGTTTTTTTATTCCATCAAGGCTTTAATTCGATTGTTCCGAAATCGCGACAATTCATTTCGCGAAAGCGCGATTTATCCGCGCTCGCCCAAAGTCTACATTTCACCCTGCCGCAGTACTCCTCGTGCTGCAAACGAATCAGGAGTGAATCATGAAACGCAATCTTCTCGCAGGTCTCGCTCTTTCTCTGCTTGCCAGCACATCCGTATTCGCACAAAGCAACGGCGGTGGTGGCATCGGTCGCGCCGGCACTTATGAAACGCAACCGACGCCGAGCACGAGCGCGAAAACGCGCGCCGAAGTGAAAGCGGAACTGGTGGCCGCTTATCGTGACGGTTCGCTACCCGCGCTAAATCGCACCAGCTATCCGAACAAAGGCTTGATCGGACAGACGCAGGCCGCACGCATCGCACTGCAGGAAGGCACGAGCGGCGACGTCACACGCGTCGCCAAGGGTCAGTAAGAAAGACAAAGGCACCGCGATGGTTCGGCTTCCAAAAGAAGTCATCATTGCGGCGTCATCCAGGCACTCTTCAAAAAGGAGCACATCATGACACCATCCGAACTGGACAACTGGGATACCGACACGCCAGTGTGGACGCCGTATCGCGCGCCGCAACAGTGAGCGTGACTGGCCGTTTGATTTTAGCGGTAAGCGTTGTACGTGCGCCCGCGGTATTGCTCCGCGGGCGCATTGCTATTCAGTTCTATCGAAGTGATCCGCCGTTATCGTTTCGGCACGCCTTCGCGCCACTCGCCCCAATGCGTGACGATGTCCTGCACCAATGGATTGCCTGAGCGGAACAGGTTCTCGATAGCGATCGTGAAGCCGCCTTGCGCCGCATAGTTGAGCAGGTTGTCCGCGCTCGTCTGGCCATCGTAGGGGCGGTCGAAATCGGAACCCGCGCGCAATACCGCGACGCGATTCAGATCGACCTTATGCACCGAGGCCGCACGCTTGAGCGCTTCGTAGGTGGCATTGTCCTCCTGCTGCGTCGTGCAATAGACGCCTTTGCCATCCGTCAGAATCTTCGTCCAGTCGCGGGCGCGCTGGCCGAGTTGCGTACCGGACCACCAGGTGTCGCCAGCCAGCGTATCGCATTGAATGACCGACGGCGGACGATTGGCCGGCGCATAGGAATATTTCGCGCGTGCGGCCTGAGCCTGCGCGTTATCGGACAACACGACGGTGTGCGACAACGCAAATGCCGTATCGGCAAGTTGGGTGTTCAACTGGAATACTTCGGTGCGATAGTCGAGCGGCGGCTTGTCCGAAGGACTCGTCGTGTTGATTCCCAGATAACCCGTGTTCCACCCAGGCGGAATCTCGCGGCCGTCGATCTCCCACTGAATGCCGAAGTCGACCAGATACTTCGCCCACGCGGCCGAGCCCACCGTGCCCTGCTGCGGATCGATCCCGGCAATGCCGGCGACCATGAAGTACGTGTGCCGCAAATCGAAACGCGGCGAAAAGGTCAATGCCATGATCGACGCCGCCGCGTTGGTGTGCCCCATGCCGGTGGTCATCACGCAGATGTCCTGCTTGTTGCAATGAACCGCCGGGTAATCGGGTGACAAACCATCCACCGCGATGTCGCGCCATGGGCCGAGCCGATCGAGCCACACCTGGCCTTCGGGGCCGAACATCGAAATGATCATCACCTTGACGGGTCGCCCATGCGAGCCGCCATCACCGTGAGAGAAACCTTCGTTGTCGTCCGCGCTAGCCGGTCCGGACGAAAAGGCGGCGCAAGCCGCAAGAGCAACAGCGCAGAACGCGCCGAGTGAGCGAGTCAGCATCATGTTCTTCCTTTTATGCTTGTAATGCAGGTTGGGAGAGAGTGCTGCTTTCAAGTCGAAAGAAGTATAGGCGCGACGAAATTATTTGCCACTCCGTGATGAACGATGTCCTGTACGGCAAATGTAAGCAGCGGGCATGGCATGGTGCATGGGCTCACGAGAATTGCTGACGCTACACGCCTGGCAGCTCGCAACCTATCGCGGGGAACGCTATCACGACGCCTGGTACAGGCTGGCGGCGGCAGCGGAGGCGGAGGCGGATATATCGCCGCTCGCGGGTAGCGACGCGCAGCCGGCACACACGCGTTCTTTGCGAATCCACGGGAGCCAGACGCACGGACCACATTACCGCGATCTTCGATCTTCTTCGCCGCTTCGGCGGACGTGGCCCCGCTGCCACCCTATCCCGATTTATCTCCAATACCGACGACTCTTGACATTAATGGGTCGGAAAATAATCCAGCGCGCGTTAAGCAGAGCGACCGAAATTATCAGGCATTGTCAAATCAACATAAATTCAGTTTTATCTGATGGTGATTTCGAAATCAGACTCATATTCTCGTCAACTGCACGCTCAAAGCGAATCTAAAAGCGGCGCCTGATCTGCCGTCATGGCCTTGCGTCGTCCTAAAACGATTGGAAAACGCCTCGCGTTGCGCGGGGGGCTTCGTTCAGCATCACCGGCACAAGCAATGAATAACCGCTGTTACCGGCTTGTATTCAGCAAGCTCCGGGGAATGCTCGTCGCGGTCGCAGAAACCGCAATCGGGCATGGCACGAGTCATGGAGAAACCGGGCCATCGTCCTCGCGTCGACCGATTACGCTTTTCGCCATGCGTCACGTAGCGTTCGCCGCACTGGCAATCTTCGGACTGGCTCCCGTTCTCGCCGACGCGCAGATCGTGCCGTCCGGCGCGCACGCGCCGAACGTCATCAGTACGGCAAATGGCCTGCCTCAAGTTAACGTTAAAAAGCCGTCGGGCGCTGGCGTATCACTTAACACATGTTCACAGTTTGACGTATCGTCTGGCGGCGCGATTCTCAACAATTCGCCGGTTAATACGAACACTCAACTCGCAGGACCTTCAGTGGTGAAAAACACTATTGAGAATGGCGTCAACTACTCTACACGTCCTGGAACAACGGGATACTATGATCCGGTGAACAACGTTCGGGTTGTCACGAATTCTAAAACCGGACTCGTCGTCACAGTTATTCCTGGAGCACCTTGAAAATGAAGAGGGCGTTTATTGGCCTGGATCTGGAAGTAAAAAAAGTCTTGCTCAAGGAGTGGGATCCAATTGGTGTGGGTGCTTCACCTGAAGCGGACGATGAATATAACTCATATGTCCAGGGTATCAGTCGTATGCTTCGAGAGGAAAAGACAGTCGACGAACTGTACTCTTATCTAAGGTGGATTGAGGTCGAGCATATTGGTCTTGATGGAGATGAACTGCATACCAGAACTGTTGCCCATCGGCTCATGAATTTGGATAAAGCTACTCGCTGATGACAGCAAACCCGGCCGCGGCCGGGTTTGCTGTTTATGGATGTTGTTCAGTTCTGTTTGCGCGTCGTTGCAGCATGGCCTCCGCCTCGGGTTCAGTCATGTATCTGCCGGCAACCCTGTAATCGTAGTCCGGGGTGATGGTGATGTGTCCGAGCCGGTAGTCGAATCTGAAGAGAACCTGGTTCTCTGGCAGAAAGCCAGCATGTTCGAGCATGTCATCGGTGATCTGCATCCAGGGAAAGGCGGTACGCCTGCCGTGCCCTTTGGCGCGCTTGCGCGCGGCCTTGACGGAGTACGCGGAGGCCGGCGAAGCGCCGTTACCGCGTAACGAAGGTTTGCGCGGTTGTGGATCAGTGGAACGCCACGGCCCTGTTGCGCCGGGTTTGCTGTTGCGCCGGGTTTGCCGTCGCGCTGCGCGCGCCGTCAAACCCGGCGGGTCGATGATGTCAGCGGGCGTGACAGTCTTTAACAAAGGCCGAACGCCGGTTACTGGCAAACTTGCGTCTTAAGGTGAAAAACCGCGTCGGGGCAAAAAGTTGCGGGCTGAGATCGGCGTCAGGAAAAAGCGGTGTGCAGGTGGTTGAGGCATCGGGGGAAAACCGGTTTCGACAACGGCGGGCGCGTCGGGTGCAAGCGTCTGGACCGAAGGTGGCGATAGTCGCGCCCTATTGCAAGCGGCTGGCGGTGCGCTAATTGGTGGACTTGGCGGCGGCAGTGTCTTCACAGCGGCGGGCGGCGCTGCGGGCGCAGGTCTTGCCTCGAAAATGGCGGACCAGTTGAGCAGCCTTTCGAAGGGTGTAGCTTCGGAAACAGGCTCGGACCTGCTTGGTAACTTGGCCGCGAACGTGGCGGCGGGTGTGGGCGGTGCGCTTGTTGGTGGCACAGCGGGCGCGGCAACGGGTTCGTCCGTAGAGCTGTACAACCAGATGCTAGATCCGAAAAAGAACGCCCTCTCGAAGGTGTGTAATGGTCTGTCGGCCTGCGATCCTTCGCTGGCCATGGCTGCGGTCAATGCGGATGGGGCGAACGCCACCATCGCATCGAACAACATGCAGACGGGTGCCATGTACGGGGTGCCTGCTGTCGCTGTAGTGACGCTCGGACCGGAGGCCGTGACCGCTGCAGTGCTTGCTGGTGGATACGACTATGCAGGAAGCTACGTTAATTACAAGACAGGGGCGAGCCCGGATGCGCCGAACTTTACAAACTCGTACATTGCCGGGATAGTTGGTGGTCTGAGTGCCCCATTTGCGATAGGAGACAAAGCAATCGCCACAATGGGACCGGCCGGAAAGATCGTCGCTAATGGCTACAACGCGCCTGTAAACGGCGTCGCGGCATTCGGCAGCGCGGGCATGACCGGCAATAATCCTGATCTGTCCGCAGGGGTAGCCACCGCGACGACGGGCGCTGGGTCATGGGCAAAAGCAGTGCTACCGTCGCCAATTGGAAATGCTGTCAATCAGATTATGCAGGGTGCTGCTGGACCAATTCAGCAAGCTATTCAGAATTCTCAATCACACAAATGATTATGGAAGCCCAGGCGAGACGTAGGTTCATTACCCGTTACGTAAAGGCATACATTTCCATCTTTGCCGTCATTGCTGTTGTTGTTGCAATATCAGAGCTACGGGGTGTCGGTTGGCGCCCTGCGTTAGCCGGAATACCGATGTATGCCTCGCTTTTTGTGTTGGTTACCTATGCGATGCTGCGGGAACTTCGTCAGATCAGGAAAAGTAACAAGACGGATGAGGGCGAAAATTAATGCTCGAAGCGTTTAGGCGTGCGATTTCGGGAGCTTCTAGGAGAAGTTTTTTACATAGCTGTTGTTCTCGTTACGGTATGTCTGTTTCGGGAAAAACAACTGGAAGGCTATCGCCGGCAAGGTTGCGTTCGTGGCTATTGGGTTCTCCTTTGTCTTTCTTTTCGAGTTGTACAAGGGGTGCAGAACTGCGGCAGGAGAGCCGCAGTCAAATGGTGGACAGATATGGATAAGATTCGCTATCGTCGCTGTGGTGTTTTCAACCATCTATATCGGGTTGGCTGTGTACCTCGCAGTCTTTTCGGGTAACCCCGATGGTTTAGCTTTGCTGTTCCCTTTTTATCTTCTCTTACTGTTTTCGTGCGACTTACCGTTGTTTTGGGAGCTCAGGGATTTGCGCGGAATGGAAAGCGAAGGCGATTCAATTTAACAGGCTTACCAGAAAACATAGGAGTGACTTGTCAGTCGCTCCCTCCTACGACTACATGTTCACCCATGAAAATCAGAAAGAGGCTGGCGGCTCTGCCGCTCAAGCCTTGGTATCTCTCGCGCACTCGCAGCAGACCCCGCCCGACGCAGCAGTCCGTACGAACGCCAAACAGCAACAGCAAGTCGAGCAGCGACGCGACGCGCAGCAGCGCGCGGCGACAGTCGCCGCGCCGGTTGTCCGTTCGGCTGCGCCCGTAGCCGGAGAATGGCCGGTGCTGCCCGTTGAAACGCCGTGTTTCCGACTCGACTCGTTCGCGGTAGAGGTGCCGGATACATTGCCCGAGGCCGACCGCGCAAAGGGCGCGTCCTCACTCCCGATGGACCCGTTCGCGTTCCTGCATGACTGGCTACGGCACTACGAGGGGCAATGCCTCGGCAAACAGGGCCTCGACCTGCTGACCAAGGGCCTGCAAGGCGTCATCCTGAGCCATGGCTACATTACGACGCGCGTCCTCCTGCCGGCGCAGGATCTTTCAAAAGGGACGCTCAGGTTCGCCCTCATACCGGGCGTTATCCGCAATCTGAAGTTTGCCGATGCCAATACGCGCGGAACGCTGAAATCCGCGTTTCCCTCGCAGGACGGCGACACGCTTCAGTTGCGCGACCTTGAGCAGGGTCTCGAACAGATGAAGCGCGTACCGAACCAGGACGCGACCATGCAGATTGTTCCTGGTACGTCGCCCGGCGAGAGCGACGTCGTCGTGACCGTCAAGCGCTCAAAGCCGTGGTCGCTCGTCGTCTCGGCAGACAACTCGGGCACGGAAGAGACGGGTCGTTATATCGGCAATGTGACTCTCGGCCTGTACAACCTCCTCGGCCTGAATGACGTACTGTCGGGGGGCTTCAACCAGGATCTCCAGTTCGGCAATCACGACCTCGGTATGCACGGCTGGAACGCCTCGTATGCCGTGCCGTGGGGCTACTGGACCGGCACGCTCTACGGCTATACGAATACGTACTACCAGCAGGTTGCCGGGGTCAACCAGACGTTCGTATCGAGCGGCAACGCGCAGACGGCTGGCCTAAAACTGGAGCGGGTTCTCCACCGTAGCCAGAACGATGTGACGGGCGTCGAGTTCCAGCTTATCAAGCGGTTCGGCGCGAGCTTTATCGAGGATACCGAAATACCGCAGCAATACCGGGACAATACGTTTATCGAGGCGGGTCTCACTAATCGTCATTACTTCGGCGCCGCGCAGTTCGACGGTACGCTCGCCTACCGCCAGGGTATCGGTGGACTCGGGGCGATGCCCGATACGCCGGGTGGCCCGACCTACCGCTTCAAGATGGCGACGCTCGACGCAAACCTCTCGGTCCCGTTCGTGATAGCCGGTCAGCCCCTTCGTTATGTCGGTACGGTACACGGACAGTTCACCAACGACGAGCTGAACTATATCGACGATCTGACCATCGGTAGCCGCTACACGGTGCGCGGTTTTAGCGGGCAGACGATGCTCGCGGCGGAAAAGGGTTTCTACTGGCGCAACGAACTCCAGTATCCGCTCGGGCAGACGGGGCAGGTTCTCTACGCGGGCCTCGATTACGGCCACCTGTGGGGGCCGTCGGCCGCCTATCTCGCCGGTACGCAACTCGCGGGCACCGCTATCGGCGTGAAGGGTTCGGTCCCGACACGCCTCGGTGCATACAGCTACGACGTATTCGCCGGTACGCCGATCTATGCGCCGTCCGGTTTTCCTGCACCGAGCGTCACGCTCGGCTTCCAGTTAACTGCGCAGTTCTGACAAGCAGTTCATTGACAATGATGTTCCGCACGCGGTGACCGGTTTCAAATAAGCCGTGCTGCTGTATGTTCAAGCACCCGAGCCGGCCGGAAACCACCATGGAATCCGCCGGCTTCGTTTCATGCAGAAGCCGCCCCGCTGCGCGCCACTTCCGGTTCGAAAAACACCCAGCGCACCTGCGGAAACGTCGCCTGCAAATCCTCCTCGATCACGTTGATCGCATCGACCATCGCCCGCCCGCTCGCGTAATCGATCATTTCCGCCTGCACCGCCACCACCACGTGACGTCCCCATTGCAGCGTAATCATATTGACGATGCCGCGAATCTCGGCGCGCGCGCGCAGATGCGCTTCGATCGCGCCGCGCACTTCCGGGCTCGCCGATTCGCCGACGATCATCGACTTCACTTCGCGCGCCACCAGCCACGCGATCATCATCAGCAGCAAGCCGACGCCGATGGAGCCCAACGCGTCCCAAACGGGATTGCCGGTCACCATCGTGAGCAGCACGGCAACGAACGCAATCGCGAGACCGGCGAGAGCGGCGATATCCTCGCCCGCGACGACCAGCAGTTCGGATTCGCGCGTCTCGCGAAACCAGCGCCACATGCCCTTGTCGGGATGCCTCTTGCGGATCTCCTTGAGCGCGCCCCACAACGACAGCGCCTCGAGCACCACCGACACCCCAAGCACCGCCAACGCGACATACGCGAACTGCAACGGCTCGCGCGCGAACAGTCGATGCACGCCTTCATACACGGAAAACGCGCCGCCAACAAAGAACAGCAGCAACGCGACGAGCAGGGAATAGAAGTTGATTTCGCGTCCACGGCCCATCGGATGCAGCGGGCTCGCGGGTCTGCGCGCCTGGCGCAGCCCGAACAGCAGTAACAGTTGATTGCCGCAATCGGCGGTCGAGTGAATGGCTTCGGCGAACATCGAACCGGAGCCCGTGAACGACGCCGCGGCGAACTTGCAGATGGCAATGCCGAGGTTGGCGGCGAGCGCGTAGAAAATGGCTTTCGGCGATTCTTCTTTCATCGTCGGGATGGGGGCCGTGAGTTTGCAGAGTGCTTTCGGTTAGCAAGAATCCGTATTATGGACACGCCGGGCGGGCATGCGTCCAACTCCGGCGTTGTTTGCACCACACTCCTCTGCTCATACTCGACGGCGTCCCCGCCGCCTGCGCGCCGCGCGGCCCCCTAGGCCCGCTCCAGCGCCGCCATTTCACGCACAATCACCAGCAGCATCGACAGACTCGCCCCGCCTGTCGCGCGCAGATCGGTCAGCAGGCGCGTATAGCGTTCGAGCTGAGCGGCACGCTTGTCACGCCATGCGCGCACCAGCGCATCCGGCGTCGACGCGTCGTCCGCGCCGGCCAGCGCGCTCGTGGTCAGCGCGCGTTTGAGCCGTGCGAGTTCGGCCAGCGCGGTCGCGCGCGCAAGCATGTCCCAGTGCGAGGGCGCGGGCAGGGCAGCCGCGCGCTCGCTGATCCAACCGTAGTTCAGCAGCGTGCCGAGTTCGAAATACACCCCCGCCACCAGTTCGAGACTGCGTCCGCATGTCGACGCCACTTCGGCAATGTCGAGCAACGCCGCCGAGATTTCGCCGCTCGCGATCCGCACCGCCAGTTCGCTGTCCACGCCCGCATCGACTAGCACGCGCTGGCGTTCGGACAGCGCTTCGAGATCGGCGGGCGGCAACAGCGCCGGCCATTGCGGCGCGAGCCGCTGCGCCGCGTCGCGGCAACGTGCGAGCAGGCCGGCCATGTCGTCATCGCCGACCGCACCGGATTGCAGATGCCGCAGAAACCACAGCGCCGAACGTTCGACGAGCCGCGCGACTTCGACGAACATGCGCGCCTGCACGTCGTCGGCGACGCGATTGTCGAGCGCGTCGATGCTGCGCCAAACGTCGTCGAGATCGAACACGTCGCGCGCCATGATGCACGCGCGCACGATGTCGCCGGGCTGCGCATCGGTCTCTTCCATCAGCCGATGCACGAACTCGCAGCCGACCCGGTTGACCAATGCGTTGGTCAGATGCGTCGCGAGAATTTCACGGCGCAACGGGTGACGCTGCATCGGCACGCTGAAGCGCTGGCGCAGTGGTTTCGGGAAGTATTCGACGAGCATGTCGCTGACGAGCGGATCTTCCGGCATCGACGAATCGAGCAGCGCGTCGTATAGCCACATCTTGCTGTACGCGAGCAGTACCGCGCGCTCGGGCGTGGTGAGTCCCTGTTTCGCGGCGGCCCGTTCGGCGACTTCGTCATCGGTCGGCAGGAATTCGATCACACGATTCAGGCGCCCCGCGCGTTCGAGGTAGCGCATCAGCCGCGCTTCGGCATCGAGCAGTTCGACACCGTAGCGCCCCGCGATCGACAACGCCTGGGTCTGATAGTAGTTGTCCTGCAAGACGAGCAGGCCGACTTCGTCGGTCATTTCGGCGAGCAGTGCATTGCGCTGTTTCTCGGTCATCTCGCCATCGGCCACCACGAGTCCCAGCAGAATCTTGATGTTGACCTCATGGTCCGAGCAGTCCACGCCAGCGGAATTATCGATTGCATCAGTATTGAGGCGGCCGCCGCGCTGCGCGAATTCGATGCGCCCGAGTTGCGTCAGACCGAGATTGCCGCCTTCGGCCACCACCTTGCAGTGCAGATCGGCGCCGTTCACCCGGATCGCGTCATTCGCGCGATCGCCTACTTGCAGATGGGTTTCGCGGCTCGCCTTCACATAGGTGCCGATGCCGCCGTTATAAAGCAGATCGACCGGCGCCTGCAAAATCGCGCGCATCAGTTCGGCGGGCGCGAGCGCCGACGCGCTGATGCCGAGCACCGACTGCACCGCCGGCGACACCGGGATAGTCTTGGCGCTGCGCGCAAACACGCCACCACCCGCGGAGATCAGCGATGGGTCGTAATCGGCCCAACTCGAACGGTCGAGCATGAAGAGCCGCCCGCGTTCGGCGAGGCTCGCCGCCGGATCGGGATTCGGGTCGAGAAAGATATGCCGGTGATCGAACGCGGCCACCAGTTTGATATGCGGCGACAACAGCATGCCGTTGCCGAACACGTCGCCCGACATATCGCCGACACCCACCACCGTAAAGTCCATCGTCTGCGTATCCACTCCCATTTCGCGGAAGTGTCTCTTGACCGACTCCCATGCGCCGCGCGCGGTGATCGCCATTTTCTTGTGGTCGTAGCCGACCGAGCCGCCCGACGCAAACGCGTCGTCGAGCCAGAAGCCGTACTCCTGCGAGATCGCGTTCGCGTAGTCGGAGAATGTGGCCGTGCCCTTGTCGGCGGCGACGACCAGATACGGATCGTCCGGATCGTGGCGCACCACGTCGGGTGGCGGCACCACGTCGGTGCCCGCGAGGTTGTCGGTCAGATCGAGCAGGCCGCACAAAAAAGTCTGATAACACGCGACGCCCTCACGCATCCACGCATCGCGCTCGCTCTGCGGCGGCGGATTCTTCACGACGAAGCCGCCCTTCGAGCCGACCGGCACGATCACCACGTTCTTGACCATCTGCGCCTTCATCAGGCCGAGCACTTCCGTGCGGAAGTCCTCGCGCCGATCCGACCAGCGCAAACCACCGCGCGCCACGCGGCCGCCGCGCAGGTGCACGCCTTCCACTCGCGGCGAATACACCCAGATCTCGAACATCGGTTTAGGTTCGGGCAAACCGGGCACTTGCGCGGGATCGAATTTGAAGGACAGATAGGGTTTGGGGCGTCCATCGGCGTCAAAGCGATAGTAGTTCGTGCGCCTCGTGGCCCTGATGACGCCGAGAAACTGGCGCAGTATGCGGTCCTCGTCGAGATTGGGCACCTGGTCGAGCGCGCTGTCGATCGTGCGCAGCCAGCCGTCGACGCGCGCCTCGCGCGTGTCGCCAAACACCGGATTGAAGCGCGCGATGAACAGTTCGACCAGCATCCGCGCAATGGCCGGATTGCCGGTCACCGCACGCTCGATATACGCGTCGCTGAACGTCGAGCCGACCTGGCGCAGGTACTTCGCATATGCGCGCAGAATCGTCACCTCGCGCGCATTCAACTGCGCGCGCAGCACGAGACGATTGAAGTCGTCGCTTTCGATCGCGCCGGTCCACACGCGCTCGAACGCCTCTTCGAACAGATCTTTCACGCGTTCGATATCGAACTCCGCATCGTCGGCGAGTTCGAGGCCGAAGTCGTGAATCCACGCGGGCGTGGCGCCCGCCGCCTCGATCAGATAAGGCCGCTCTTCATCGACCCGCACGCCCAGATGTTCGAGCATCGGCAAGCTGCGCGACAGCGCGATCGGCTGCCCCGCGCGATACACCTTGAAGCGGAATGCGCGAGGGCCAGCTTCGATCGGGCGATACAGGTTCATCGCGAGCCGCTCGCTGCCCTGCACGCGTTCGATCAGTTCGATATCTCGCACTGCCGTGCGCGCCGGGTAGTCATCGCGATAGCCAGCCGGAAACGAGCCCGCATAGTGTTGCAGCAGACGGTTGCCCTGCTCTTCGCCGTACGCGTCGAGCAATGCATCCGCGAGATCGTCCTGCCAGCGGCGCGCGACCTGCACGAGCCGCGCCTCCAGTTCGCGCGTGTCGACATCGGGCATGCCGCCCGGTTTCGCATGCACGACGAAGTGAATCCGCGCGAGTGTCGACTCCGACAGCAGTGGCGTGAATTCGACGCTCTCGCCATTGAACGCGGCGGCCAGCAGATTCGCGATGCGTTGCCGCAGGTCTGTGTTGTACTTGTCGCGCGGTACGAACACGAGACACGACACGAACCGATCGAAGCGGTCGCGCCGCACGAACAGGCGCGTGCGCTGATGCTCCTGCAAACGCAGCACGCCGAGCGCGATCTCGTAGAGCTGGTCTTCGTCGGCCTGAAACAGTTCGTCGCGCGGATAGGTTTCGAGCACCGTCACCAGCGATTTCGCCAGATGACCTTTTGGCAGAAAACCGGCGCGTCTCACGATATTCGCGCATTTGCGCCGCACGATCGGAATCTCGGCAGCCGATACGAAATAAGCGGTGGACGTGTAAAGGCCAATGAAGCGCCGCTCGCCGGTCACCTTGCCGTCCGCGCCGGTCAGCTTGATGCCCACGTAGTCGAGATAGCCGGGCCGATGCACGGTGGCCCGCGAATTGGCCTTGGTCAGAAAGATCGGCAACGAACTGGCGATGATCTCGGCCGCCGCCGCCGGCAACGCGGTGACTTCGGCAGCGCCGGCGGGCCGCATCGCGTCGCGCAGAATGCCGAGACCGGAGCCCGGCACGGCGCGCAGGCCGTAGCCGTTGTCCATCTGCACCAGTTCGTAGTCGCGCTGGCCGAGGAAGGTGAAATGATCTGCAATCATCCATTCGAGAAACGCGCGCGCTTCGACACCTTCGGGTCCCGCCTCGCCTGCCTTCATGCCCTTGATCGTCACGCGCGCGAGTTCGACGATGTTCGGCCAGTCCTCGACGGCCGCGCGCACGTCGCGCAGCACGCCGGCGATATCGTCGCGCAGCGCGTCGAGTTTCGCGGCATCGCCGCAACGGTCCACTTCGAAGTGAATGAACGAGGTGAGATGCGAGCGCGTATCGGTGGCTTCTTCCGCGCCCTGGCTGACTCGTGCGATGCCGCCGTCGGGGCCGCGCCAGATGCGAAACACCGGATGCACGACCGAATGCAGCGCGAGCCCCTGCCGGTTCACTGCCATCGACACGGAATCGACGAGAAACGGCATGTCGTCGTTGACGATCTCGATCACAGTGTGATCCGAGTGCCAGCCGTGCTGTTCGAGAATCGGGTTATAGACACGCAACCGTTCGGCGCCTGGCACGAAGCGCTGCGCGGTTTGCCAGTGCGCGAGCGCCGCACCGTACAGATCGGCGATCGAGCGGCTTTGCAGATCGTCGGCGTCGACGAAATCGTAGTAGTGCCGCAGAAAGGGCTCGACGACATTGAAGGTCGGCTCAGGCAGCCGTCCACGCGCAAATTCGGCGACATCGTTTAGCAGGTGCGTAACGGCTTCTTCGTTCTTTGCTTGCATGATCGACTCCCCCGGCTAGCGGCTATGGCGAGTAAGGCGTGATTCACATGCGTCGTCCGAAGAGGAATTATGCGCCTGCCGCCCCGAATCCGGCGACGACCGCAGTTAGGTAATACCCGCTGAACCTCGCGGATGCTGCGGTTGCACAGCCGGCCGCCTAAAGCACGGGTTTCGGTACGGCCTGCGTGGGCGCGTGTTCGGGCGGTTGCGCCGTGTCGAGCCATGCGCGCACCTGTTCGGCTATCCAGCCGGGGTCGTCGTGCGGCAGATCGTGACCGGCCCACGGATGCTCGCGCCGCGGCACAGCCCATGCCGCCGCGAGCTTTGCTGAGCACGCCGGATCGACCAGTCTGTCCGTCCGCGAAGAAAGGATCAGCATTGGAGCACGCGGTGCGGCAGCGGCAGCAGTAAAGCGCGCGGCGGCCCACAACTGCCGTAGCGCATTGCCGCGGCTCACCGGCGCGCTGCGGCGAATCGCGCTCCATGCGTCGAGATCCGCGTCCAGATCGTCGACGCGATTGCAGGTCAGCCGATGAATGCCGCGCTCGACGCGCGGCGCGTCGCTCCAGTGCGAAGCGATACCCAGCACGCCGGGCCATGCCGACGGCCGCAACCGCTCATGCACGCGGCTGAATGGCCGCATGCTGGTATTGATCAATACGAGCCGTTCAATCTCCTCGGGATGCCGCTGCGCCCAGTCCGTCGCCACCATCCCGCCAAGCGACATCGCAAGTACGCGATACGGACCGGGCACCCCGGCGTGCAAAGCAGCACGGCGCACGAAGCCGACCATCTGCGCGACCGAGGCCGGCGAGCGCAAGTGCGCGAATGCGCCGTTGCCGGGCAGATCGATCGGCAGCAGGCCACCGCCGACCGCATCGCGCAGCGCATCGGGCAAGCGGCCCCAGTGGCGCGTTTCGCGCGTCAGGCCGCGCAGCAGAATCCACGCGCTCATACGGCGTCCGGTTTATACCAGTGGTCGATTGCGCTTTGCAGCAGTTGCTCGCGGCGATTGCCTTGCGGCAACCAGCGCTGCGACGAAAAGGCGGCGCGCGCCAGAAAGTCGAGCAGGTTCGCATGACGACGCAACACGCGCGCGGTGCGATGCGCCTTGACCGGGTTGAACATGCCCTGACGCGAAAACAGCTGGCGCGGGTTTTTTTTGATCCAGAGCCATGAGCCGAGTTCGAGGGTCATCGGCAGGAAGATGTTGGGCGCGGGCGCGCGGTCGTACGCGAAGTCCCATAGATCGCCATGCAACAGGTACTGATGGCTCTGTGGTTCGAATGCATAGCCGTGATGCGGATGCGCACGCTCGAACATCGTTTTCAACACGTACATCTCCGGCAAATGCGGCATCGACTTACGGGTTCGCGCGTACGGAAACCAGATGCTGTCGCTCCAGCCGTAACCGGAGTGGCAATCGAGCGCGATGCTCAAAGGCCGCGCGGCCAGTTGCGTTGCGACGACATGCAGCAGCGCGGCAGCTTCCGGCTCCATCGGCTCGCCCTCGCGGCCGCGATACCACGGCAGCCATGGGCCGAGCCGTTGCCCCCCAGCGAGCGGCGGCACGCGGGCGTCGGCGTTCTGCGGCGCATTGCGCATCAGGTCGACACCGTTCGGATTTGCGCGGGTGGCGGACCACATGCCGCCGGGGTTGACGATCGGCATGAAGATCAGACGGATCGATTGCAACTGGCGTACGAGCAACTCGTCCCATTCGAGCCGCGCGAGCAGTGCGCGCATGTAGTCGAGTACGAGTTGGGAGCCGATCCGCTCGAGTCCGTGAATGCCGCCGAAAAACCCGATGGCGGGCGCCTGCGGATCGGTCGAACCAATGCTCGCCGTGTGAACCGCGAATTGCCGGCCACGCACCGTCGTCTCGCAGACCGTGCCGATTTCGAAGCTCGCGCTGCCGTGCTCGAGGATCGACTTGAGGTCGTCGTATTCCGCGAAACTGTCCGGAAGCAGGCTATACATGGCGCGATCGATAGCTTGCGCAAAGAACGCCTGCGCCTTGTCCGGCATGGCCTTCAACCCGGTCATGCATGTCCTGCCTGGTTCCTGGCATCGATATCTCCGTGTGCTCGCTGACGTCCGCGGCGCGAGAGGCATCGTATCAAATCCGGAGCATCGAAAGATGCCCGCAGGCAGGCCGGACCACAAACCGAATTGCCTCGCTGACCATGATTTCGAAAAGTATTTGCGTTTTGGAAAGACTTTCCACTAATATGGGCCCTGTGCCGGATCGGCGCGTCATCGGGATGCGCCTGACCGAAAGCCGTGGATTCAAGGTGACAAGCAATGAGCGCCGTAGCCGAACGCATCCTTCGTGTGTTGGAAGACCTCGCCAATGCGCCCGAGGGCAAAACGCTTTCAGAACTTTCGACTGCCCTCGATCTGCCGGTGAGTGCAACTCATCGGCTGCTCGCGGACCTCGTCGATCAAGGCTATGTGCGAAAGGACGAACGGCGTGGCGAATTCTCGCTGACCATGAAGATGCCGTCGCTGGGTCTGCGCTTTCTGAGCGCCGGTGGCGTGGTGGACGTCGCGCAGCCAATTCTGGAGCGGCTTGCCGCGACATCGGGTGAACTGATCCGCCTTGCCATCGTGGATGGTGAGCAGCTCATTTACGTTGCCAAGGCGCAAGGCGCGCGCCAGGGCATTCGCTACGATCCCGAGATGGGCCGCGCGGTCACCCTTTCGTGCAGCGCGGCCGGCATGATCTGGCTCGCGGGCAAGAGCGAGGAAGATGCATTCAGGCTCGTATCGCAACAAGGTTTCGGTATGCCGGCCGACTTCGGTCCGCGCGCGCCGACGACCTTCAAAGCCCTGCTGCCCATGATCAAACTCGCACGCAAAAACGGCTACGCGACGACGCAGGACATGTTTTTGCCCGCCATGAGTTCCATGGCCACGCCGGTGCACGCGGCAAACGGCGAGGTACGCGCGATCCTGATCATCGCCGGACCGATGTCGCGCCTGACAGACGAACGAATGAAAGAACTGGTTCCCGCACTCATGTCGACCGCGACGGAACTCTCCGAGGCAAGCGGAGTATCGCCGATGCTCAAACAGGCGCTGCACAACGCGAGCCACACGGAGAGTGCCGGACGCTGAAGCGGCCGTTTTCGGCGCGCGGTTTGTTCAATCCCATTCGGGACTGCAGCAAGGCGAAATGATCTTCGTCTTCGCCTCGGCCTTACATTTAGTATGTCGAAGTAAAAATCAGCTCAAATAAATGGCCAATCGCCTATTTCACAACAGCAGGAGACACGCATGAACGACGTTACCGACAAAGGTGCTTCGCATTCCATGGCTAACCGGGCGGTCAGCGCAGCCACGCTGGGTACGGCGCTCGAATGGTTCGATTTCACGCTCTACGGAGCGGTCGCGGCAACCATATTGCCAAAGCTGTTCTTTCCGGCCATGGATTCGAATTCGGCCACGCTCGCTTCGCTCGCGACTTTCAGCGTCGGATTGGCGGCGCGCCCGCTCGGCGCGATCATCTGCGGTTACTTCGGAGACAAGGTCGGCCGTCGTAACCTGATGCTCGGCACTGTATCGGTGATGGGGCTCACGTCGGTGCTGATGGGGCTATTGCCAACGTATGCGCAAATCGGCGTCTACGCCCCCTTGCTGCTGGTGATTCTGCGAATCATCCAGGGCTTCGCGCTCGGCGGCGAGTCGACCGGCGGTCAACTCATGGCGCTCGAACATGCGCCGGCAGACCGGCGGGGCAAGTACTCGGGTTTGATAGGCATGTGCGCGCCGCTTAGCCAGATTCTCGCCAATGCAGTACTCCTGCTGCTTTCATCGACGATGACTGCCGCCGCCTTTACGAGCTACGGTTGGCGTATTCCTTTCGTCCTGAGCTTTGTCCTCGTGCTGGTGGGCATTTATATCCGGTTGCGAGTGGCCGAGACGCCCGCGTTCGTCAAGATGCAACAATCTTCGATCGCCAAGGTTGGAAGTCCGTTACGGGACGCATTCCGCCTGCACTACAAGACGATCTTGCGCATGATGCTGTTCTTTTGTGGACCGACCGCGCTGTTCTATCTCGCCGTCGTGTTCACGTTGAGCTATCTGACCAACACCCTCGGCGTACCCAAGCAGACCGGCTTCATGTTGCTGATGATCGCCAATGCATGCGCTATCGTGGGTTCGATCGGCGGCGGTTTGCTCAGCGACCGGATCGGCCGCAAGCGCGCATTGTTGCTCGCGTCGGCCGCGACGTTCGTGATCATGATGTTCTATTTTCAGGTGCTCGCCACGCGCAGCTTCGTGCCGATGGCGATTGCCATGGGCCTTTTCATGGCTTTCACCCAGGTCCAGACAGGCATTCAACCGGTCGCTTTTGCTGAAGTGTTTCCCACCAATGTCCGCTATTCCGGTTCGGCGCTTGCTTTCACTGGCGCGAGCCTGTTCGCGGGCGGCCCAATTCCGGTTGTCGCTACGTGGCTGCTGCATCTGGGCAACGGCTCACCTTGGGCACTCGTCGCGCTGGTCGGGGCGCTCAATATCCTGTCGTTCTGCATGATCGCAATCGGACCGGAGACCGCAGGCATCGACATGAATCGCCTTGATTCGGCGGCTGAGATTGCCGGCGTGCATGAACCTGTCTCGCGCCAGGCCACCTACTGATCCTCACACAGGAAAAGGGCCGCGCGCATTTTCCTGAACGGCGTCACACATACCCACCCTCTTCCGAGAAGCAACCAGCGAGAACGCAGATGACCAACGAAGCAACCGGTTTGCTCGCGATCTGGAGCACGATCGCCTCCGAGTCTGAAACCGACTACATGCACTGGCTTACACGGGAACACGTCTTCGAGCGCGTAAGCGTACCCGGCTTTCGATCCGGCCGGGTTCTCAAACGACGTGGCAGCCGGCCGTCGGAGTACGTGATGCTCTACGATCTCGACAACGCGGACGTGATGTCGAGCCCCGGGTACCTCGAACGACTGAACGATCCCACTCCGTGGACGCGGCGAATCATGCCTACACTGGAGCAGTTTCGTCGAGGGGGAGGCGTCATTTCCGCGCAAGGCGGCAACCCTGCCGGACACGGTGGCCGCGTTGCCATCGCTCGCTTCGAGGGCGCCCTGCCGGATTCATTGCGCGGCAATCAAGGACGCGAACTGGTGAACAGGCTGGCAAAAAACGACTGGATCGCGAACGTCCAGATAATGACCGTGAAAAACGACGCGACGTCGATTGCCACACAGGAAAAGTCGATGCGCCGAAGTTCGGAAGGAGAATTCGCGGGTCTCCTCGTGATCGAAGCGCTCGATTCGGATTCGCTTGATCGAGCGATTGCGCTCGCGAGTGAATCGGGCGATATAACGCCCGATAGCTTCGCTTCATATGATCTTGTTTTCGTCTGTACTGCGCAGCAGTAGGTTGCGAGGCTTTGGGGAGGCTTTCGGTGCCGCCACCGAATCGCTTGACGACTCACCGGATCTCGGTTCGTTGATTCGGTTCAAGCGATCCGTATTCACATCCCAAAGCCGGCGTAGGCCAACCTGCGCTAGCCAAGCAACAACAAGGCATCCGCGAGCGAGAGCACCGTCGTGCGCGAATCGAACGCCGTAGCAAAAAGATGTTCGTGCACGACCTGATCCGGGTCGTAGCAACAATCCTTGACCGTGACCAGGCGGAAGTCCGCATCGCTCGCGTACGCGACCGACGAGAGCACGACACCGGTCGACGCAATGCCTACCATGAGCAGCGTATCGATACCTTGCGCGGAAAGCCGAACCTGCAAGTCAGTGCCAAAGAACACGCTCGCACGATGCGCAATGATGACCGGTTCGGTGGCCTGCGGGCCGAGTTCCGGCGAGATCTGGTCGTCGACGAATAGACCCAGTTGCTTGATCCCCTGCCCATTCCTGTTCAACGGACTGACTTCCGGATAGCCCGGACTAAAGTGGATCTTGGCGAAATAGACGCTGACACCTTTGGCCCGCGCAGCATCACATAGCTTGCGCGTATTGGCTAGCAACGTGGGCGCGACCGAGGGAAATAACTCGAGGATGTCGGTCTGATAATGCATGACCACCAGAGCGGTTCGGGCTGGAACAATCGCTGGAATCTGCATGTTCACGCTTCGCGCCGCGGCGGCGCCTCCCATGCCTTGTTGACGGTCCGCCGGAGCGACGGATTCAGATTCGATGCGTGTCGACATAAGGGCTACGCGACAATGAAAGACGTTCGACTCTACCACGACCACCATAAAGTAAAGTTTCAGGAAAAGAACTACGGCAACTTTAGCCGATTCAATCAACGGCGAATCGATCGAGCGTCTGTTTGTCACTCGTTCGGCATTGCACGACATCTAATGAAACTGACAGCGCAGACCACGGGTCTGCAGAATGATTGGCCCCCTGCGGAAAGCCGGCATTTTTGATTGTGTCGGTCAGGGAGCCCTTCCCCAATGTTGAGGAATCTCCGATTGGTTGCCGTCCAGCTCATTGCGTTCAGATGTGAATTGAACGAATTCGGCCTTGAACCGTGAAGGATCATCAAGCGTTCCGGCATAGATGGTCACGATCTCCGGTGCGTGACGCGGTGTTCCAAATAGGAGGCTGCCACAGTGAGCGCAAAAATTGCGCGTTGTCGGCATCCCGCTGCCGCCGATCGTCGTATAAGGCTTAATCTCGCCTGTGAATGAGAAGTCTGCGGCTCTCACTACAACGACAGGCAATCCTGCCGAGCCCGAAGCGCGCTGACAATCCCGGCAGTGACAGATAAGCTGTGCAAGTGAGGCGCCCCGAGCTTCGTATTGCACCGCGCCGCAAAGGCAGCACCCCTTCCAAGGGTTCGACATGGATCTTCTCCGGTAGAAGTGATCTGGCGATCTGTTCGGCGGGAAGATGGGACGCCATCCTTTACATCGCGCCGATACGCGTTCCCGTGAGACGAAAATCTACGTAATCTTTTAAAGGTGGTGACTGATGCCGAGCGCAAACCCAGCTCCACCTTCCTTCAACGCTCAACCACCTTAAACACGCGATTCCTGTCCAGCGTAACCGGATCGATCGCATTACCGCCGTCTTCCGCCGGCAGCGCGGAACCCGCATCCTCCAACGCGCGCCCGGTATAGCGACCTCGTGGCCGTATTACCTTGCCCACCCGCAACTGCTCGATAGAATGCGCGAGCAGTCCCACGCTGCGCGCCGTTGCAAACAGCGCGAACGACGCATCGCGCGGCAACGCCAGTTGCGCCGCCAACGTAGCCAGCGCAACGTCGATATTCGGCTTGAGCCCGGTCAACGCCACCACCTTGTCGATGAAAGACGTGATCTCGCGCGGCGGATCCAGTACTTCGAGCAATGCGCTCGCCCGCGGATCGCCGTCGGGATACAGGTGATGCCCGAATCCCGGAATTGGAATGGCCGACTGCAAATGATGGGCAACGACCTGATCCGCACCGAGTCTTCCGACGTCGTCGAACACGGCCCGCACGCGGCCAGACGCATCGCCGTGCAAAGGCCCTGAAACAGTCGCGAGTCCCGTGAGCAGGCAACCCGGCAACGATGCGCCGGTGGAGGCGGTAATCCTCGCGGCGAACGCCGAACTCGTCATCTCATGGTCGGCCACGAGAACCATGGCCCTGCGGATGAGTTCGGCGCCGTCGCGGTCCTGGCCCCAACCGAGCGCGAGCCGTTCATGTGTCAGTCGTGCAGTCGTGTCACATCGCGCGCCAAACGCTTGCGCAATGAGCGCCACGAGCCGGCCGGCCTCGACATGCAGTGCGCTGTCGGTGCGTCCGAGGGTCGAGTGCCCGCAGGCCGCGAGCGCCGCCAGCGACGTGAACGCGCATTGCCTGCCGCGTTCGTCACCCTGCAGCGGCAAATCCCCAATGTCGAAGGAAACGGACGCGCGCGCATTCCAGAGAATGGCGGCCACGTCCTCTAGCGTCGCCGTTTCCGCAAGCCGGATGGTGTCCCGTCCCCGGTAATACGGCCGCCCCTTCGAGAAGGCAGTGATGCCGCTGTAAATGCAGGGCTCCGCGCCGAATATCGTCCCGGCGGCGAGCGCCTCACGCTTGCGCCCCACCTGCTTCTTGCGGCACAAACCGGCGACGTCCTCGGCACGATAGAGGCTCTTGCGCGGGTCGTGTGGATCCGGCATGACGGCGATCGTGCCGCGACTTACGTAGGCATAAATGGTCTGCGGGCGCACTCCGAGTTGTCGAGCCGCTTCAGTCAGAGTGATCCAGTTTTGCATGGGGTGGCGCGTGCGGTGATGCGGTGGAACGGAAAGCGTGGCGGTCACGATGCGGACCGCGCCTCGCAAGCGAGCGCGATCCGACTCAGCGTCAATACTGACGTCTTTTCAGGTAAAAGTCATCTCCGCGGGCCGTCGCTCCAGGATTTCGACCAGGATGTCGCCCGGTGATCGCACGAAGCACGCTCTTACACCGGCCCGAACCTGCTTGACCGGCTCGACGATTTCCGCGTCGCAATCCAGCAGGTGCGCGAACGCGGCATCGAGATCATCCACGGTCACCCCGAAATGATCGATGCCCTGCTTGCGCTCGCCATGAGCAGGCCGCGCGGTTGGCGCGCTCGCCACTGGTGTGATGAACAGGTTGATGCCGCCGATGCGTAAATCCACCCGTCCCGGGCGCCGCACGATTTCGGCGTTCAAGCAGCGTGCAAACCATGCGGCGGTCGCCTCGGCGTCCGCCGAACACAATTGCAGATGGTCCCACTTGAATTCAATCATTCGATTTCACCGGAAAGTCAAAAGCATCACAGTTCGATGCGGGAAAGCTTCCCCAGCAGCACGGAGTACGACAGCGTGCCGAGCAGGCATATCGCGCCCATCAGATTGAGGGCCCAATAGAAGTGGCCCGTGTGCTGGGTGATGTAGCCGATCATGAGCGGCGTGGTGACGCCCGCGATATTGGCCGCGAGGCTGGTGATACTGCTGGTCAGTCCCACGTACTGTCGCGGTGCGATTTCAGAGACCGCGGCCCACGACATGGACCCGACACCTTGCGCGAAGAACGCAACGGTCAGGATGGCGATCACCACTTCGTTCGACTCGACGAAATTCACGAGCACGATCGACGCGCCGAGCAGCGTGCCTATGATCAACGGAGCCTTGCGCGCGGTGGAAATCGACACCCCGCGCCGGATGAAAAAGTCCGACAGGGAGCCCGCAGCGAGAATCCCGATCGTCGCGCCGATAAAAGGCAGTGCCTGGAAAATGCCGACCTTGATCATCGACATGTGGCGCGCTTCGATCAGATACGTCATGAACCACGTGGTGAAGAAGACCAGCAGGGTGTTATTGCAGAACTTCCCGAGACAGATGGCGAGAATCTGCCGATAGCTGAGCAGCTTGAGCGCCATGCGCCAGTCGAACTTCTCGCGCGGCTTGCGCGCGGCCGTGGAGCCTTCATTGATGTATTCCATCTCGGCGGCATTCACGCCGGCGTGGCGATGCGGATCGCGA
The DNA here is from genome assembly GCF_902859935.1 of Paraburkholderia fynbosensis. GTDB lineage: Bacteria > Pseudomonadota > Gammaproteobacteria > Burkholderiales > Burkholderiaceae > Paraburkholderia > Paraburkholderia fynbosensis. The sequence goes on along the minus strand of NZ_CADIKI010000004.1, from coordinate 151,916 downwards.
TAAACCCAATACCAGATCAGACTGAACAGAATGCCGAAGCCGCCCGTAACGAAAAACACCGTACGCCAACCGTACGCGGCGGAGATCCACAACAACAGGCCGGTAAACAAGGGCGTTCCGATGTATTGCCCCATCACGTAGACGCTGGTTGCGAAGCCGCGTTCCCGGGCGGGAAACCACAACGTCACGGCGCGCGCGTTCGAAGGAAACGCGGGGGCTTCCATTGCGCCGGTGGCGAGCCGCGAGCCGAGCAGCATGTGATAGCCGGTCGCGAGGCCTTGCGTCAGCGTGGCGAACGACCAGCCGACAAGTGACAGCGCATAGGCGAGGCGCGAACCGAGAACGTCGGTCAGCACGCCGCCGGGCACGAGCGCGATCGAATAGGCGAAGCCGAATGCCGCGAATAGCTCGCCCATCTGCATCTTGTTGAGCGAGAGGCTCTTCGACAGGCTCGGCGCAACGATGCCCAGCGCCGACCGGTCCACATAATTGAGGATGGTGGCGACGAGCAACATCGAGAGCACGACGTAGCGCACCCTCGTGCGTTTCGTGGAATCCGCGTACGCCGGGTTTCGCGCCGCTAATGTTTGTTCCTCTACGACTTTCATCGGTGTCTCCATGACATGAGCCTGCTGTTTTTTTATATTTGGCGCAAGGTCAACTTATCCGCGGCCGACGAACGGCATCGCGCTCGCCATGATGGTCATATTGAGCACATTGGCCTCGAGCGGGAGGCTGGCCATATGCACGACCGCGTTCGCCACGTGCGTCACGTCCATTCGGGCTTCGGGCGCCACGCGTCCGTCGGCTTGCAGTACGCCGCGATTCATGCGTTCCGTGAGAGAGGTGGCTGCGTTGCCGATATCGATTTGGCCGCAGGCAATGTTGAATGCACGTCCGTCCAGCGCAATCGATTTAGTGATGCCGGTGACCGCATGTTTCGTGGCTGAATAGGCGATGGTATGCGGCCTCGGCGAGTGAGCGGAGATCGATCCATTGTTGATGATGCGTCCGCCTTGAGGCGATTGCGCCTTCATCAAACGATAAGCAGCCCGAGCGCATAAAAACACGCCGGTCAGATTGGTGGCCACGACATCGTTCCAGAAATCGACCTCGTAGTCTTCGAGCGGCACGGCCCCCGCGTTACGGCCCGCATTGTTGAAGAGCACGTCGAGCCGGCCGAATGCCTGGGCGATCTGCGAGAACGCGTGCTCGACCGATGCCGCATCGGCAACGTCGGCCTGAAATACTTGCGCTTCTCCACCGGCCATACCGATTGCTTCTTTCGTTTCCAGCAGCGGCTCGGCTCTGCGCCCAATCAGCGCGACAGTGAACCCGGCGTTGGCGAGCGCCACAGCGGCAGCGCGGCCGATACCGGACCCGGCGCCCGTCACAGCGGCGAACTTCTTCGATGCAGGCATTTCACTTCCTCCGGCAATTCAATTGAACACGGAAGGAGAGTTGCATCCACGACGGGGGCGAGCAATCTTGATTCATTGAATCAACATCTGAGCGCCCTACCGATGGGGTTCGCATTAGGGTTTTCCTGATACGCAAGTTGCCGGCAACACGACGCAGGGTGCGTCGGAACGAACAGGAGACGCATCACGTTCAATAAGTTGATTCATCGAATCAACATTGACGGCCTCCTCAGGGGTTTCGTAGTCTCTCGACGTCTGTCCATCCAAGGAAAAACCATGCTGGAAAATCACCGCACCAGGCTGTTGATTGCGCGAAAGGTCCCCACTGCCGTGGCGAATCGCGCCGAGACCGAATTCCATGCCTTCGTGACCGAGTCCGATATGGACTCGTGGTCTGTCGTCGACTTTTGCAAGAAGCACGAGGTGCCGGCCATACTGATCGGTAAAAAATCGGGTTTGCAGGCGGAACACATCGCCGCGCTGCCCTCGACGGTGAAGATCATCGCGAACGCGAGCGCAGGCTTCGATCACATGGACGTGGCCGCCGCCCGCGAAAGAGGCATCGTCGTCACGAACGCACCCGACGCGTTGACCGAATGCACGGCCGATTTCTCCATGCTGCTCGTGCTGGCGGCCTGCCGCCGCGCGTCGGAATACGAGCGAATCATGCGTAACGGCTGGGGCAAATCGTTCGGCATGACCGAGATGCTCGGTACGCGGGTGAATGGCAAGACGCTCGGCATCGTCGGATTCGGGCGGATCGGCCGGGCGGTTGCGAAGCGTGCGCAAGGCTTCGGCATGCGCGTGATCTACACGGACATCAGCCGCGCGCCGGCATCGCTGGAAAATGGCGCGACGTTTTACGCGAGCCTCGATGAAATGCTGCCGCACTGCCAGGTGCTGACGCTGCACGTGCCGGGCGGCGGTGTCCCGCTGATGACTAAAAAAGAATTTCAGCGCCTGCCCAAGGGCGCGGTTTTCGTCAACGCGGCACGTGGCGGGCTAGTGGACGAAGATGCGCTCTATGAAGCGCTGACATCGGGGCATCTGTTCAGCGCGGGTCTGGACGTCTACCGGAACGAGCCCAATGTCGACCAGCGCTTCGCAGAACTCGACAACGTGTTCCTGACGCCCCATATGGCGAGCGCCACGATGGAGACGCGCGACCAGATGGGTTTTACGGCACTGGACAATGTCGCCGCGGTGCTGGATGGGCGGGCTGCCTTGAATCCGGTCTCAAGCTAACCTTGCGCCGAATCAGAGCCCGCAATGCGCGAGTGGAGAGAGCATGTTTCGACCACTCGCCGATCGCAAGCACAGTAGGTAATGGTGGCCGGGCGGTCTGGCGAAGCGGGCGCGGGCAGCGCGCGGTACGAGCATCGTCTACCCCTGCCCCCTCGCCGCAGCAACCGCCGCCGCACGCCAATGCCAACTGATCGCACACCCCCGCCTCACTTTATCTCACGCCATAAATCGCCGCGTTTCTCCACATAAAGCCCCTTCGCTTTAGTCGTCCACTCCTGCGTTCCCGCGTTCTGCTGGAATAATCACCGGCTTGCGGCCGGCGTCCCGGTCTTTCCTCCCCCTTCCCTGGTAGTCGATGGAACCCTTTGTCGTCCTGCTGGTGCTGTTCTCCGCGCTGCTTCACGCCACCTGGAACGCGTTTCTGCATCTCTCCGGAGACCGCATCTGGCTGCTCGGCATGATGGCGATACCGTATGTGGTTATCAGCGCGGTCGGCGTGATCGTGCTGCCGATGCCTGCGCCGGCCGCGTGGCCGTACATCTGCGCGTCGGTAGTGCTGGAGTGCGGCTATCTGCTCGCGCTGATCCGCGCGTACCAAAGCGGCGACTTCGGCCAGATCTATCCAATTGCGCGCGGCCTGTCGCCGATGCTCGTGTTCGTCGGCGCGCTGGTGTTCGCCCACGAGGCGCTCAAGCCGCTGGCCGCGATCGGGGTGGCGCTGGTATCGCTCGGCATCGTCTCGCTGGCGTTTCGGCGCGGCATGCGCTTTTCCGGCGAGAGCGTGCCGTTCGCGCTGCTGACCGGACTCTTCATCTCCACCTATTCGGTGGTCGACGGCATCGGTGCGCGCGTGGCGGGCAACGGCCTGAGTTACATCATGTGGGTCTATCTGCTTTGGAACATCCCGCAGTTTCTGCTCGCCTGGCATTGGCGCGGCGGCGCCAAAGGACTGTTCATCGGCCGGACGGTGGTGCTCAAGGGCATGACGGCGGGCGTGCTCGCGCTGGCCGCGTATTGCCTGATCATCGAGGCTTACCGCTATCTGCCGATCGCAATGGTCTCCGCGCTGCGCGAGTTGAGTTCGATCTTCGCGGTGCTGATCGGCTGGCTGTTCATGCACGAGAAGCTGACCGCGCGGCGCATCGTGGCATGCGCACTCGTGACGCTCGGCGCTGTGTTGATTCGGATATGACGGGTGCCGGCGCGGCGATGCGTGGCGCGTGGCGCGATGCGTTGCGATGAGACTGCCTTGAAGCCTCATGGATGACTTGACGAAGGCGCTTTGTATGGCGCGTTAAAGGAGACGTGCGACGTTACGCCCAGCTCGGCCAACCCGCGCCCTCACGCAAACTGCGGCAGTGTCGCGTCGATCGCCTCGGCAAGCGTGTCGAAGGCCGGTGCGATCTCTTCGTCCGGCACGCACGCATAACCGATCAGCAACCCCGAAGGCGCCAGCGACGGCTGCGCGTAATACCCCGACAACGGCCGCACGATGATATTGCGCGCCAGCGCAGCGGCCGCCACGCGGCGATCATCGCTGCCATCGGGCAACTGCATGACGAGATGCAGACCGGCGTCGCCCCCCACCGCCGGCAACGCATCGCCATAACGTCGCGACGCGGCGTCGAGCAGCGTCTGCCGGCGCTGTCCGTACAGCGTGCGCATCTTGCGGATATGCGACGTGAAATGCCCCTCGGCGATGAACTCCGCGAGCATCGCCTGTTGCAGCAACTGGCCCTCGCGATACAACTCCGCGCTCGCCGTGGCGAAGCTCTCCGCCAGCGCTTCCGGCACGACCAGATAGCCGATGCGCAACCCCGGAAACAGCGTCTTGCCGAAGCTGCCCACATAGATCACCTGACCCGATGTGTCCAGCCCTTGCAGCGATGCGAGCGGCCGGCTGCCATAACGGAATTCGCTGTCGTAATCGTCCTCGATGATCCAGCATTGATGCTGCCGCGCATATTCGAGCAACATGCGGCGCCGCGCGAGGCTCATCACCGTGCCGAGCGGATACTGATGCGACGGCGTGACGAGCATCAGCTTGGGCGGCTGCGCGAGATCGTCGGCGCAAGGCGCGATGCCTTCGACGTCGACGGCGATCGGCCGCGATTGCAGGCCGGATACGTGCAGCACGCTGCGCACGCCCCAGTAACACGGGTCTTCGGTCCAGATCACGTCGCCCGGATCGGACAGCAGACGCACGGCGAGATCGACCGATTGATGAATCCCGGTCGTGATGATGATCTGCCCGGGCGTGCAACGCACCGAGCGCGAGGTGCGCAGATAGTCGGCCAGCGCGTGACGCAGCGCGGGCAGCCCGCCGCCCGGCGCGTAAGTGAGCAGGTCCGGGCGCAGCCTGCGCCAATATTTGTTGTGCAGACGGCTCCACACGCGCGCCGGAAACTTCGTGACGTCCGGCACGCCCGGCATGAACGCGCCCCACTGACGCTTGGACACGCCCGCGCCCGCGATCAGCCGCGCGCCGCGCGTGGACAGCGCGCGCGTCGCGGGCTGCGGCAATGGCAATGCCGCTGCGGCTTGTGTCGAAGCCGCACCGCGCGCCTGCGCCGGGTCCGCATCGGGCGCGCCGATGATCTCGTCCGGCGCGCTGTCGGCGACGAACGTGCCGCGCCCAGTCGCCGAATTCACATAGCCTTCGAGCACCAGTTGCTCGTACACCTGCGTGACGGTATTGCGCCCGATACCCAGTTCCTGCGCGAGCAGCCGCGACGACGGCACCTTGCTGCCCGCCGGCAATTCGCGCGACAGGATTGCCTGCTGCAACAGCCGGTGCAACTGGCGATAGATCGGCTGACCGTTGCCCCGGTCCAGACGCTGCGCCAGCCAGTCCGACAACACGCTCGCGCGCATGATTGGCTCCTACATTTTTATTGAAATGGCTCTGAAGTTAAGGGCCAAATCTCATTATAGTCGCTGCATGTGCCGCGCCGTGGGCGAGGCGTCCGCCAAAAACCGGGAGCGAAAGAGATGACCATGAAGAATGCCGAACTGAAGAGCCGCAAGGATGCCGCCACGCCGCGCGGTGTCGGCGTGATGTGCGATTTCTACGCCGAGCGCGCCGAGAACGCGGAACTGTGGGACATCGAGGGCCGCCGCTTCATCGACTTCGCCGCGGGCATCGCGGTGTGCAACACCGGCCACCGTCATCCGAAGATCGTCGCCGCGATTCGCGACCAGCTCGATCATTTCACGCACACCGCGTATCAGATCGTGCCGTACGCCTCGTATGTCGAATTGGCCGAGAAAATCAATCAGCGCGCGCCGGGCGACTATCCGAAGAAAACCGCCTTCTTCACGACCGGCGCCGAAGCCGTCGAAAACGCGATCAAGATCGCCCGCGCCGCCACCAGCCGTCCGGGTGTGATCGCATTCACCGGCGCGTTCCATGGCCGCACGCTGATGGGCATGGCCTTGACCGGCAAGGTCGCGCCGTACAAGAGCGGCTTCGGGCCGTTCCCATCGGACGTGTTTCACGCGCCGTTCCCGAATCCGCTGCACGGTGTGAGCACCGCCGATTCGCTGAAGGCCATCGAATTCCTGTTCAAGGCCGACATCGATCCGAAGCGCGTGGCCGCGATCATCTTCGAACCGGTGCAAGGCGAAGGCGGTTTCTATCCCGCGCCGGTCGAGTTCGTGCGCGCGTTGCGCAAGCTGTGCAACGAGCACGGCATCCTGCTGATCGCCGATGAAGTGCAAACCGGTTTCGCCCGCACCGGCAAGCTGTTCGCGATGCATCACTACGACGTGGTGCCCGACCTGATGACAATGGCCAAGAGCCTCGCGGGCGGCATGCCGCTGTCGGGCGTGGTCGGGCGCGCCGACGTGATGGACGCGGCCGCGCCGGGCGGCCTCGGCGGCACCTATGCGGGCAATCCGCTCGCGCTGGCGGCGGCGCACGCGGTGCTCGACATCATCGACGAAGAGCGGCTGTGCGAGCGCGCCACGGCGCTCGGCGAACGCGTCAAGGCCAAGCTGAACGCGCTGCAACGCGACGTGCCGCAGATCGCCGACGTGCGCGGCCCGGGCGCGATGGTGGCGGTCGAATTCTGCAAGCCGGGCGGCACCGAACCGGATGCGGACTTCACGAAGCGTGTGCAGGCGCGCGCGCTCGAACGCGGGTTGCTGCTGCTGGTGTGCGGTGTCTACTCGAACGTGGTGCGCTTCCTGTTCCCGCTGACGATTCAGGACACCGTGTTCGACGAAGCGATGGCGATTCTCGAAGACGTGTTGAAGGAAAGCGTGGCAGTGGCGGTTTAACAGCAGTTTTAAGGCCTGTTTTAAGGCCTTTTCCAGCCCTGCCCGCCGCATCGTTTCTCGAATGGTTCGCGGAAGAAGGCAAGCGCGTGAACGGCGACACCATTCCCACGCCAGCGAGCGACAAACGCATCGTCGTGACGAAGGAACCGGTCGGCGTCTGCGCGGCGGTCACGCCATGGAACTTCCCCGCTGCGATGATCACCCGCAAGGTCGGACCGGCATTGGCGGCAGGCTGTCCGATCATCGTCAAACCGGCCGAAGCGACGCCGCTCTGCGCGCTCGCGCTCGCCGTGCTGGCCGAGCGCGCGGGCGTGCCGCGCGGCGTGTTCAACGTCGTGACCGGCGAGCCGAAAGCGATCGGCGCCGAACTGACCGGCAACCCGGTCGTGCGCAAAATGCCGTTCACCGGCTCGACGCCGGTCGGCCGTCTGCTGATGGCGCAGTGCGCGCCCACGGTCAAGAAGGTGTCGCTCGAATTGGGCGGCAACGCGCCGTTCATCGTGTTCGACGACGCCGATCTGGACGCCGCGGCGGCCGGCGCGATCGCGTCGAAGTATCGCAACAGCGGCCAGACCTGCGTCTGCACCAACCGCTTCTATGTGCACGACAAGGTCTACGACGCGTTCACCGAAAAGCTGCGCGTCGCCGTCGAGCAATTGAAGGTCGGCCGTGGCACTGAAGACGGCGTCACGCAGGGTACGCTGATCAACGATGCGGCGGTGCGCAAGGTCGAATTGCATATCGAAGACGCGCTCGCTCACGGCTTCTTCGAGCCGACCGTGCTCGCCGATATCACGCCAGCCATGAAGGTGGCGCGCGATGAAACGTTCGGGCCGCTCGCGCCGCAGTTCCGCTTTGCATCGGATGACGAAGTAATCCGCCTCGCCAACGACACCGAGTTCGGCCTCGCATCGTATTTCTACAGCCGCGACATCGGTCGCGTATGGCGCGTCGCCGAAGCGCTCGAATACGGCATGGTGGGCATCAACACCGGCCTCATCTCGAACGAAGTCGCGCCGTTCGGCGGCGTCAAACAATCGGGTCTCGGCCGCGAGGGCTCGCACTACGATATCGACGACTACGTGGTTATCAAGTACCTGTGCGTGGGCGGTATCTGAACCCGGGTTAAAGCCGGGCGCCGGCGGCGCTCGGTTGATCCGCCGTCGGCAGCTCGAAGCGGAACGTCGTACCCCGTCCATCCCGATCGAGCAAACGTATCTGACTGTGATGCAACTGCAGCATGCGCTGCACGATCAGCAAGCCGAGCCCGCCGCCACGATGCCCGCCGCTCGCGCTGAACGGACGCTCGAACAGCCCCTCGCGCTGCGCCGCTGGAATGCCCGGTCCGGTATCGCTGACGGTCACCTCCACCTTGCCGTCCTTATAAGCCAGATCGACGTCGATCGCGCCTTCGGCGGGCGTGTGGCGAATCGCGTTGTCGAGCAGGTTCGTCAACACGCGCTCGATCATCCCCAGATCGGCGCACACGTTCGGCAGGCGTGGCGGAATGCCCGCCCGCATGCGGATATGCCGCGCCTCGGCGGGCAACTCGAATTTCTGGAACACGTCCTGCACCAGATCGACCAGCGAGAACGGTTCGAGCACCAGTTGCACGTTGCCGTGTTCGAGCCGCGCTAGTTCGAATAGCGTCTGTGCGAGCCGCCCCACCTTGACGCTCTGCGCGAGCGCGATCGCCAGGTAACGGGAGCGCTCTGTTTCGGCGAGCGAGTCGGCCTTCAGCGACAGCGTCTCCAGATAGCCGTGCAGCGACGTCAGCGGCGTGCGCAAATCGTGCGAGATATTCGCGATCAGTTCTCGCCGCTGCTGGTCCTGTCGCGTCAGTGCACGCCACTGGTCGCCGATGCGCCTCGCCATCTGCGCGAAGGTCGTTTCGAGCACGGCTATTTCGTCGCGCTGTCCGGGCGGCGCCGAGCGCGGCACGCTCGGCTGCACGTCCGGCGCGCCGTCCGCGTCGAAGCGGCGCATCGCATCCGTGAGACGGCGCAGCGGCCGGGTGATCAGGCCGAACGCCGTCAAGCCCGCGAGCAACCCCAGCGCCGCGACGAGCGCCATCGACCACAACGTGGTGCGCAACACCGAACTCGCCGCGACACGCGCGGCGAGCGCGTCGTGCTCTTCACCGAGCAGGACCACGTAGATGTAGCCGGACGGCGGCTGCCCGTTCGTTTGCAGCGGCGCGGCGCTGAACACCTTCTTGCCGTCGATGCTGCGCGGGTCGTCGCCGAGGATCGGCAATGCGTCGCCCGCGATGAAGCGCCGGATCGGCGCCAAATCCACATGTTCGCGCTTGAGGTGCCCCGCGGGCGCGTCCTCGCCTTCGATGCGCCCCTGGTTGTCCAGCAGATAGACCTCGACGCTCGGATTGACCATCATCAACTGGCCGAACAACTGGCGCACCGCGTCGGGTCGCAGGCCGCTCGCGTCCATCAGCGTGGTGCGGTGCGCGATATGGTCGGCGAGGTTTTTCGACAGGCTCTGCACCACTTCCTTTTCGTGCAGATCGCTCGAACGGATCTGCAGCCATGCCGACGCGCCGCAACACGCGAGCAATAGCACGGAGAAAACGAGCGAGAGCCGCTGCGTCAGCGTCAGATTCACGGCGCGTCCTTGTGCGTGGCGGCCTGCGCCGGCGCATCGGCGCCGGCCACGGCCAGCTTGTAGCCGCGTCCCCAGACGGTGAGGATGCGCTCGGGCTGGGCCGGATCGGTCTCGATCTTCGCGCGCAACCGGTTGATATGGGTGTTCACCGTGTGCTCGTAACCCTCGTGTTGATAGCCCCACACGGCGTTGAGCAGATCCATCCGCGAGAACACCTTGCCGGGATGCTGCGCGAAGAAATACAGCAGGTCGAATTCACGCGGCGTCAGTTCGATCGGCTTGCCGTCGACCGCGGCTTCGCGCGTCAGCGGATCGATCGTCAGGCCGGCGATCTGCAGGCTGCCCGCGTCGATGCGTGAATCCTTCGCCAGCGCTTCGACGCGCCGCAGCAGCGCCTTCACGCGCGCCACCAGTTCGAGCACGGAGAACGGCTTGGCGAGGTAGTCGTCGGCGCCGAGTTCGAGGCCGAGAATGCGGTGCACTTCGCTCGAACGCGCGCTGGTGATGATGATCGGCGTGTAACGCGTCATCGCCCGCGCGCGGCGGCAGATTTCCAGACCGTCGACGCCGGGCAGCATCAGATCGAGGATCAGCGCGTCCCAGCCGCCCTGCTCCAGCAGGCGCAGCCCTTCGTTGCCGTCGGCGCTGTGCACCACTTCATAACGTTCATCGCGCAGATGAAGGCTCAGTACGTTGGCGATGTCGACGTCGTCTTCGACGATCAGGATGCGCTTCGGTTGGTCCATGGAAGGCTTCGGGTGCTTGCAGGAACATAAAGGGACGCGCGGGAACCCGCGGTGGCAGGATCCGGCGGGCAAAAGCGCTTCAGCCTGTGCGGGCCGTGCCGTCATTGTGCAAAATTTTCGGGCGGCGAGTTATCACATTTAATTTAACTTTTCGTGAGGACTTCGACATCGGCGCCGCCCTACGATGAGGCCACTTTCAGCAAACGCGCGCAACCTCGCGCGACTACCCACCGAGGGGCTCATCATGCAAAGCAGAAGGCGCTTCTTCTTTTCAGGCGCGGCGGCGCTCGCCGCGCTGGCCGCCGCGAGCCGCTGGCGGCCGCTCGCCGCCGCGCCAGCGGATAGCGCCGCGCCGGGTGAAAGCTTCGAAATTACCCGCACGGACGCGCAATGGCGCGAATCGCTGACGCCGGCCCAATATGCCGTGCTCCGCCACGAAGGCACCGAGCGACCGTACAGCAGCCCGCTGAACGACGAACATCGCGCGGGCGTGTTCGCTTGCGCGGGTTGCCGGCTCGACCTGTTCTCGTCGCGCACGAAGTTCGACAGCCATACCGGCTGGCCGAGTTTCTGGGCGCCGCTCGATCACGCGGTGGCCACCCGCGAGGACCGCTCGTTCGGCGTGTCGCGCACGGAGGTGCACTGCCGGCGCTGCGGCGGCCATCTCGGCCACGTCTTCGACGACGGCCCGCACCCGACCGGCCTGCGCTACTGCATGAACGGCGTCGCGATGACCTTTACACCGGCTGCCACCTGAGCCGGCACGCCTACCGAACGACCACTTTCAAGTCCGGAATCGCCATGCTACTCATCGTTCTCGCCTACCTCGGCGGCGCTCTCACGATCCTCAGTCCGTGCATCCTGCCGGTTCTGCCGTTCGTTTTCGCGCGCGCCGATCAGCCCTTCGTGCGCAGCGGCCTGCCCTTGCTAGCCGGCATGGCCCTCACCTTCGCGCTCGTCGCGACACTCGCCGCGGTCGGCGGCGGCTGGGTCACGCAGGCCAACCAGTATGGCCGCTGGCTCGCCATCGCGTTGCTCGCCGTGTTCGGCCTGACGCTGCTGCTGCCGCGTTTCGCCGATCATGTGATGCGCCCGTTCGTGAGCGCGGGCAACCGTCTGTCGAATTTCGCGCAGGCCGACGGCCAGCAGGTTCGCGCGGGTTCGTCGTTTCTGCTCGGCATCGCGACGGGCTTGCTGTGGGCGCCATGTGCCGGGCCGATCCTCGGATTGGTCCTGACCGGCGCGGCGCTGCGTGGCGCAAGCGTCGGCACGACGTTGTTGCTCGCGGCCTATGCGGCGGGGGCCGCGACCTCGCTCGCGGTGGCGCTTCTGATCGGCGGCCGGGTGTTCACGGCGATGAAGCGTTCGCTGGGCGCGGGCGAATGGATTCGCCGTGGGATCGGCGCGGCGATGCTGCTGGGCGTCGTGGCGATCTCGCTCGGCCTCGACACCGGCGTGCTGGCGCGGGTGTCGACGGTCGCCACCGGCGGTCTCGAACAGAAACTCGTGGACCGGCTCTCGCCCGGCGCGACGCGGGCAAAGCCGCTCGTCGCGGACGCTGGCGCCGGCACCAATGCTGACGCCGGCGGCGCGATGATGCGCAGCGCCATTCCGACTGCCGCCGATGCCAACACGAGCGCCGCCACCGTGAACGCCTCCGCTTCGATGATGCGCGCGACGCACGCCGCGTCAGACGCGGCGCCCTTGCCCGTCGAAGGCGCGCTGCCGCCGCTGGACGGCGCGGTTCAGTGGCTGAACTCGCCGCCGCTGACCACCCAAGCCCTGCGCGGCAAGGTCGTGCTGGTCGATTTCTGGACCTACTCGTGCATCAACTGCCTGCGTTCGCTGCCGTACGTCAAGGCGTGGGCGCAGAAGTACAAGGATCAGGGGCTCGTCGTGATCGGCGTGCATGCGCCGGAGTTCGCGTTCGAGCGCAACATCGACAACGTGAAGAAGGCCGCGCACGACCTCGGCGTGGACTACCCTGTAGCCATCGACAACAACTACGCGATCTGGCGCGCCTTCAACAACCAGTACTGGCCGGCGCACTATTTCGTCGATGCGCAAGGGCAGATCCGCTACCACCATTTCGGCGAAGGCGATTACGCGGAGTCGGAGAAGGTGATCCAGCAGTTGCTCGCCGAAGCGGGGCATGCGAATGCGGAGAAGGTCGCGCTCGGCATCGCGGGCACGAGCGCGCAAGGCGTGCAGGCAGCGGCGGATAACGCCGATCTGCAGTCGCCGGAAACCTACATCGGCTACCAGCGCGCGGAGAACTTCGCGTCGCCCGGCGGCGCGGCGCAGGACAAGGTGCGCACGTACACGGCACCTTCGCAGCTCGCCGTCAACGAATGGGGCCTGGCCGGCGCATGGAAGGTCGGCGCCGAGCAGGCGGATCTCGCGGCGGCCCACGGGCGCATCGTCTACCGCTTTCACGCACGCGACCTGCATCTGGTGCTGGGCCCGGCCGCGGACGGCAAGCCGGTGCGCTTTCGCGTGAGCGTCGATGGCGCGGCCCCCGGTGCGGCCCATGGCGCCGACAGCGCCGCCGATGGACGCGGCACGGTCACCGAACAACGCCTTTACCAGCTCGTGCGCCAGCCGGGGGGTGTCGCGGACCACACGTTCTCAATCGAGTTTCTCGATCCCGGCGTGCAGGCATACGCATTCACGTTCGGCTGATCCGGGCCGCGTCATCAATCAACGACCATCAATGACTCTCGAGGAACCGGCATCATGAACACGACATCTGCCATCAAGGCTTCGTTGCGCAAACGCTCGACCTTCGCCCGAGTCGCGGGTTGTGTCGCGATTGCGGCGAGCGTGCTGGCCGCGCAGCGCATCGCCAACTCCGCCGAAGCGCCGACGAAGATTCCCCCGCCCGTGCAGGACGAACAGGCCGGCGCCACGCATAGCGAAACCGCGGTCTTCGCGGGCGGCTGTTTCTGGGGCGTGCAAGGTGTATTCGAACACGTGCGGGGCGTGAAGCAGGTCGCCGCCGGTTATGCGGGCGGCGCGGCCGGCACCGCGCACTATGAAACCGTCAGCGATGGCGACACCGGGCACGCGGAGTCGGTACAGATCACGTATGACCCGACACAAATCAGCTACGGACGTCTGTTGCAGATTTTCTTCTCGGTCGCGCACGATCCCACCGAATTGAACTACCAGGGCCCCGATCACGGCACGCAATATCGTTCGGCGATTTTCCCCGCCAATGCGCAACAGCGCAGCGTCGCGACCTCGTATATCGCGCAGCTCGACAAGGCGCACGTGTTTTCCGGGCCGATCGTCACGCGGGTCGAGGACTACAAGGGCTTTTATCCGGCGGAGAACTATCACCAGAACTTCCTCGTGCTGCATCCCGACTATCCGTATATCGCCATCAACGATCTGCCGAAGGTGAGCGGATTGAAGCGGATGTTTCCGGAGTTGTATCGCAACGACCCGGTGCTGCTGAAAACCAGCGGGTTGTAGACGATACCCGGCGAGAGTCGCTGGCGCATCGCGCCACGCGAAGTGCCCCGTAGTGCCCGTGTGCTCCAGCGATCAAGGAGTCACGCTGGGCCGTCGTGGTGTAAAGCTGCGCATACGCCCCCAGGACCGCTTGCACGCTGGTAAATGTCCGTAGCGACCGGCTCACAACAGGAGTTCGGAATGCAGTGTAAGTGCCGGCGCTCGACATGGCGAAGTCGCGCTTCACCGGCGTCTGCGATGTGCTCGACGGCACCAACAATTTCTTCATTGCACTATCGTGCCAGTCCGAAGCCGGAAGCGATGCTCGACGGACTCGGCAGCCGCTTCTACGTCACCGAGACGGCGATCAAGACGTACTCGGTCGCCTATTCGGTCCAGTCTCCACTGGACGCACTCCTCACCTTGCGCAAGCAATACGGCCTGACGCCGGACAACGAGCGCAGCAATGCGAAGGCGCGCGATCTGGTGGCGCCGGTTCCCGGTGAGCGCAAGACGCAGCAGCTTATCGAACAGGTCAACAAGCTGGAAACCGTGGACAACCTGCAGCAGTTGCGCCCGTTTTTCACGGTGTGGATCGACTGGCGCACGCGATGCGTAACGGCGAGCGCGCCGGAATGCAGAATGGCTTGCTTCACCGATCCGCCAGTGAAGCAAGCCATTCGTGTTCGATGCAGAGTTTGGCCGCGGCGCGAGACGCACGCTCGCGCCGTCGCCGCTCAATGACCGTAATGGACGACCGGCGCCGAATACGAGCTCGACTGCGCATCGGCGCGGCTGCCGGCTTGCGACGAACCTTGGCTTGCCGAACCATAGCCGCTGGTTTGGGCGGTGGCGTTTTGAGCTGCGACGCGCGCTTCGGCCGCCTGAATGTTCGCCGGATAATCGTCGGCGTCCGCGCTGGCCGGGTTATAGCCGGCCTTTTCCAGTTGGACCAGTTCGGCGCGTACTTGAGCACGAGTGAGCGGCTGGTTGGATTGAGCAAACGCGGCAAGCGGCGCGGTAATGAGAGCGGCGATGACGGCAGCTTCGATCAGCGATTTCATGATTCCTACCTCCAGAGATTGTCTTTGCGGCGCTGCAGACCTGTCGGGTTCGGCAGCGAATGTAGAGAGTCTAGGAGTCAGGTGACCTAGGGTAAACACCTAAATCAAATATTCACTGTTGCGTCAGACAGCACCAATTGGCCCTCGTGCGCGGGTTCGCGCCCGTGGGCTATAAACTGACGACGCCGACCGCGCGCAGCGATGCACTGCCGCCCGCACCCGCACATCGCGAGCGCGCGCAGCTTCCAACCCAATGCATTCGAATGACGGAGACCCTTCCCATGCCGCAATACGCTGCTTTGCCCTGCTATCGCGACGTCGTGCGGTCCGAATGGGTCGATTACAACGGGCATTTGCGCGACGCGTTCTACATGCTGGTTTTCAGCTTCGCGACCGATTCACTGATCGACCTGATCGGTTTGCCCGATGCGGAGCGCAAAGCGCGGCGACGTTCGATCTACACGCTCGAAGCCCACGTCAGCTATTTGCATGAAATCAAGGAAGGCGCACCGGTTCGCGTCGACATGCGCGTGCTCGCGCATGACGCGAAGCGGCTGCACCTGTACCTCGAAATGTGGAGCGGTCATGACGACGCGCCGGTAGCCGCGGGCGAGCAGATGTTGCTGCACGTCGATACCAGCGGGCCACGCGCTGCAGCGTTCGACGCCGATGTCGAAACCCGCCTGCGGGAACTGGCCGACACTCACGCGCTGTTGCCGCCGCCAAGGTTCGCGGGACGCGTGATCGGCTTATCCGCCGGCACGCGGCGCAATGGGAGCGAGCCGGACTTGCCACGTTGATCGAAATGGTCACCGCGATCTATCTGCAATTGCGCGTTTTACGCAACCCCACTGCTCGCGTGATTTAGAACGGCAACGCGCGTGCGCCGATGGAACCTATCACCAGCGAACCCCGACGCTCGACACCGCGCGTCAAAGCCAGCGCCCAGAACGCGGCGGCGGCGCGCGTAGTGCGCGATCAGCTGGCGTGCCCGGAACCGGCAGCCGTATCGTGAAGGTGGTATGCGCGCCTTGCGTCGAGCTGCATTTGATACTCCCACCCAGCATGAGCGCTGCGCGACGGCAGAATGCGAGCCCCATGCCCGCGCCGCTGCCGTGACGCTTGGTCGAGAAGAAGGCGTCGAAGATATACGGCAGCACGTCGGGCGCGATGCCCGGTCCGGTGTCGCGGAACTGCAATACGCAGAAGTTCTGATCCTGAACGGCACTGATCATGATCCGGCCCGCGCCTTTGACGCGAATCGCGTGCAACGCGTTCTTCAGCAGGTTGAACAGGACGAAGACCACCACCGTATCCGAGCCCGAAAACCTCAGCTCCGGATCGATCGGCATGACGCTCACGCGCGCACGTTCGTCGCCGCGAAACGGATAACGCTCCAGCGCCGATGCCACACATTGCTGCACGGAATGCGCACTGAAGCGGCTGCGATCCAGGCGGTCGAGCGTGAACGACGCGAGCATCATGTCGACCATCGCGCTGGTGCCCGACACCTCGCGCCGGATTGCAGTGGCAAGCTGGCCGATACGCTCGAACTGCCCCGGCTGCGCGTGCTCTTCATGAGGGCCGTGCGTGGCCGGCATCCGTTGACCGTTGGACATCTGCGCCCAGACGCCGGCGATCTCGTCGGCGTGCAGGCCGATGGTCGCGAGCGGCGTCGTGAACTCGTGCGCGATGGTGGCCGCCAGCGCATACGGGTGAATCAGCTGATAACGGACGATCATGAGCGCGAGCAGCCCCAGGCTGAGCGCGATGAACAGCACGCCCGGCGGATAGAACCCATAGCCGTAGTTGACCGCGTAATCGACCGCCGCGAACGAGTACAGGCACAGGTTCGCGAAGCAGAGATCGAGGCGCTTGCGTGCTTCGCCGCGGGCGTGCCGGCGCGCTGCGAGCAGAATCTGCGCGCAGCGCCCGGCCAGTACCATAGTCTGCACGACATGCAACGGATGCAGCGGCCCCGCGACCGGATAGAAACCGAAGAAGTGCGCCTGATAGCCCGCAATCACTTCGTGGCCGGGCAGCAGCGCGGCCAGCACCAGACACAGGCCATACGAGGCGAACAGAAGCGGCTGCTCACGCCGCCGCGCCGCCACCTCGATGACGAAGTGATAAAACGTGGTGGGCAGAAAGAGGATGAACAGATAGCCCAGCCTGACCAGCACGCCGGCGAGCTGCGGGTTGTCGGTCTGGAACAGCAGCGTCCACGTGCCCTGCCAGGCAAAGGTCGTCGCGCACATCAGCAGAAACGGCCCCGACAGCCGCGTGATCCCCTGGGTGACGAATACATATAGCCCGAACACCACGAACAGCGCGGCCACGAAAGCTGTGGGAATGGCGTACATGTGGCTCAACCTGTCGGCCGGCTTCAGCGATTGCGCTCATTCCGCCATTGCGAGAACGTCACGAGATCCAGACCCACCTCGGCCGGATCGATGCGGGTCCAGCCATAGAACGCGTCGTCCCAGCCCGGGATGCCGCGCGGCGTCAGCTTGATGAACTCCATGCCGCCGCGGTAGGCGAGGTCCGGCCAGAAAAGCGGCATCACCTCGCGCACCGCCAGTTGCCGCAGCAGTTCGGCGGGGCCGCCCTCGTCGGCCACGATCTCGCCCTGCGAGATCCAGTCGTTCTCGGCCCACGCGACGAACACGCTCGGGTTGCCGGCGCGATCGAACATCAGAATCGCGTTCTGCTCCGGACGCCAGTAATACTCGACGATGCCTTCGGCGGCCACCACCTCGTCGATCACCGTGCGTGTGCGCGGGTCGCAATACGTCATGCCGTTCTCGCCCAACGCGAGCCAGCCCGATTCCGAGCAATGCCGGTTCCGCGCATCCTTCAGGAAATAGGCTAGCCGGTTGGCCGAATCCGCATCCGTTTTGCGCAGATACAGATCCACGATGCCGGCGTTGAACGCCTTGACCGCGACGGTCTCGTTCGCGACGCCGGTCAGCAGTACTTTCGCGCAGCGCAGGTGAGAGATCGACGAGAGGAATTCGACGCCGTTCATGCCCGGCATATCGTAGTCCACGACGACCGCCGCCACTTCCTCGAAACGGGAAGCCCGCGCGACGATATCGCGCTCGGAGGATGTCTCGACGAACCGCTCGACGCCCGGCTCGCTCAGGCACGCCGACGCGGACGCGAACTCCAGCGAATTCTCGCGCGCATGGTGACGGATGAAATTGAGCGCGGCTTGCGGCCGCGTGAAAAACAGATTCGTGGAGGTGTCCGGGAAGAACCGGCGCAGGGCATCGAGGTAGCTGTCGTTGTCGTCGACGAAAACAACCGTTGCCGGATAGAAAACAGGTGGTCGAATAAAGTTGTTCATTTTTCACGTGGTCCGTCACGTCGCCGCCGTCGCACCCCAAGCAAGCCGCCTGGCCGGCGCGAAGGCCTGGCCGAGCGGCGTGCCGGAATGCGACGGCCCCGGGCACGACAGGCGGTCGATGCTTCGCCCGTGAGCCGCATGGTCGGCGCGTTGTTTTGCCGTTGCCGGTCGCAGCAAATTCACAAGGGAACCGGCCGACGCCCTTTTGCGCGCCCGAGTGCGGAGCCTCGGATGCGGGCTGAAACGCCGGTCCGCTGTTTGTCCGTATAGTACAGGGCTCTTTTGCCTGGCGGTGCAAACTTCCATCGCAGTGCAGCGAAAGCGCACACATCGACTACGCGGGGGCGAGCCGGTCCGAACCGGCAAAACGCTGCGGCGCAGCCGCAGAGCCTGGGCCCCTGCGCCGGCGCCTGCGACCTGGCCCGTTCAAGGTCCATTCAGACATCAGCCATCGCCAACCGGCGGAGCGAACGGTCGTTCGCAGAGCAGTCGTTTATCATCGACTGTTTACAGTTCTGATTTATCTGTTAGTTAAATATGACGAATACCGGCAAGGTGTTGATAATCGGCCTGCTCGTGATCGACGTCGGCGTCGCCGGCTATCTGCTTTTCCCCAAGGAAGAAGAACGGGCGCCGGCGGCAACCCGCGAGGTGATCGCCAGCACCAGCACAGCGGCAGTGGACCAGGCGCGCGCCAGTGAGACTCATGTGGCGGCGGGAACGGTGGTTCGCACTCTCCCGGACGGCGCGGGCTCGAACAAGCTCGCGGCGGTGACGCCCGTGGCGCCTGCCGTACCCGCGACGACGGCTGCCGCTATGACAGCGACGGCGAATGCCCCTCGCGTGGCGGCCACGCCTGTCGCGCCTGTCCCGCCAGCGACGGCTCCCACGCCTGCCATGGCTGCGACGCCTCCCACGCCCGCAACGACTGCGACGCCCAATACACCTCCCGCAACCGGGCAAGTCGCGAACGGCTCACGGTCTGCCACCCGCACGGTCGTTGCTTCGACCAATGTCCAGCCATCCGCGCGGACGAAGTCGAAGGCCTCCTCGCGCGCCGGACAAACTCGCGGGAGCAAGCATGACGACTCGCGCCGGCGCGGTTCGAACGAGGTCTCGGCGGCGCTGACGGCGCAACTCGTCAAGGAGTCCGCCAAGCCCGATCCGTCGTTGCCGCTCCCACCGGCTGGCAGCAGTCATCCCGGCAAGAGTGGCCGCAGCTCGAATCCGGTGGCATCGGCGATGACCGATCAGTTGGTCAGGGAGTCCTCCAGGGTGAATCTGTCGGCGCCCTCGCAATCGTATAAGCACTAAAGCGGCGAGCGCCTTCATGCCGTTGCGTCATGGCCGCGATGCGACTTCGTCCAGATGTTCCAGCAAATCGGCGGGGTCGTCGTAGACCCGCAGCGCGCCCGCGCGTTCGAGTTCTTCTGTGCCGTATCCGCCCGACAGCAAGCCGACCCCGAGCGACCGGCAGCGCCGCGCGGCGAGCATGTCCCAGATGCTGTCGCCGACCACCACCGTATGCTCGATCGACACGCCCAGGCGCTCTGCGGCCGCGATGAACAGGTCCGGGTCGGGTTTGGCGTATTTGACGTCGTCGCGCGTCACGACGACGGCCTTGGCCGGGTCGATGCCGAGCGCCTCCAGATTGAGCGCGGCGGTCTCCATCCGGCCGCTGGTCGCCACCGCCCACGGCGTGCCGGCCTGCGTCAGCGCATCGAGTAACTCGCGCGCGCCCGGCAGCGGGCAAACCTGCGCACGCAGTCGCTGATAGGCCGCCGCGTGCGCATGACGCAGCCGCTCGCCGCGCTCGGCGCTGATTTCGCCATGCGTCTCACGCAACAGCTGATTGGTGAACAAGCCGCCGCTCATGCCGATCTTGCGATGAATCCGCCATACCGACAGCGGGATGCCTTCGCTGTCCAGCGCTTCTTTCCAGGCCAGCACGTGCTGGTAGACGCTGTCGACGAGTGTGCCGTCGAGATCGAAAAGAAAGGATGTCTGGATTCGCATGGCAGGCTCCAAAGATGGCGGGTTCTGCCAATATGCCATGTATTCATGACGGCACGAGCCTTGTGTGCCGCCTGCAGAACGGCTACTGCGAAGCGCGTTGCCGCTCCCGCTCCTTCCCTCCTGCGCCGCGCGTTCCATAGACTCCGGCGTCGGCCCCAACTATTTCCGCGATCCCACTCAGCCATGCGGCGTGATCTGCACGACCCGGCCGGTGTGCGCCGAGATCGAGCCCGATCCCGCCGAACCATGCCGCACCGACC
The DNA here is from genome assembly GCF_902859935.1 of Paraburkholderia fynbosensis. Taxonomy (GTDB): domain Bacteria; phylum Pseudomonadota; class Gammaproteobacteria; order Burkholderiales; family Burkholderiaceae; genus Paraburkholderia; species Paraburkholderia fynbosensis. The sequence continues at coordinate 131,459 of NZ_CADIKI010000004.1, read as the reverse complement.
GGTGTGACCTCGAATGTCATGCCAGGCCCGGAGCCAGGTGATCGTGCAAAACAACGCATTTGCACGCTCCCCGTGCGAAGTTCTGTTGCGTCGCTGCACGCGATCATTTTCCTCATCGATCAAACACCAATTGCGCACTTATTACATTGGCCTTTCCTTTTAATTTCATTGAAATAAATCGTCATTCAAGCCAATGCACCGCCATGCCGCCTTTCGAACCCGCATGCCGGACGGTATCGAAGCCAATAACAAAATGCTTCTATATCGCACATTCTGTCGCGTGAATCACACGTCGTCACTCCCGCCGTGCGCCGGAAAACGGTAAGCTTCGCCCCCTCATTGTTCTTCTGAAGCCACACGGCTTTATTTTTTCAACACCCCGATTATTTTCCACGCCATATGATTGGAGCGACGTTATTCCCGCTCCGACTTGGACGCGCCCATTCCGCTCATCGGGAAATCATGCAGTCGACCGGCTTGCACGCTTGCAACGCCATTGCAATGGCGTTGTTGCGCGCAATAAACATCCATTCAATCACCTGAGTTTCGGCGATTCTCGCAACGACGAGAAGTAGACGCATGGCACGCGCGGTCGGGGCGCGCGTCGGTGAATAAAGCAACCAATTCCCTCTAGCACTGCTTATTACGGAGCCAACAAGTATGAAAAAGTCTTTGCTCGCGGCCGCGCTGTGCGGCGCATTTACGATGTCCGCGCATGCGCAAAGCAGCGTGACCCTGTACGGTCTCATCGACGCCGGACTGGTGTACACCAACAATCAGCTCGGCCACAGCAACTGGCAATTGGGCAGCAGTTCGACGCAGAACACGGTGTTCGGCCTGAAGGGCTCGGAAGACCTGGGTGCCGGCTTGCACGCAATCTTCAAACTGGAACAGGGCTTCGTGCTGAACAACGGCGCGCAGGCTTTCTCGGGTAGCGCGTTCGGTTCCCAGGCGTGGGTCGGCCTGCAAAGCGATCCGTACGGCACGCTGACGTTCGGCCGCCAATTCGACGTGATGAACGATCTCGTCGGCCCGGTCTCGGCCTCGTTCAACACGTGGGGCGGCAGCATTGCCGCCCATCCGTTCGAGAACGACAACCTCGCGGCGAACTCGGTCGTCATCAACAACTCGGTCAAGTACGCGAGCCCGGTCTATCACGGCGTCACGTTCGAAACGATGTACTCGTTCAGCAACAAGGCCGGCGACTTCGCGAACAACCGCTCGTATGGCTTCGGCCTGTCGTATGCGCAAGGCCCGCTGTATCTCGCCGCCGGCTACCTGCAACTGAACAACGCCGGCAACGGTGCCGGCGCGGTCACCTCGAGCGACGCCAGCGCGAACTTCCTCGCGCAACGCCAGCGCATCTGGTCACTCGGCGGCAACTATACGTTCGGACCGGCCACCGTCGGGCTGCTCTGGAGCCATACGCAGATCGACAACGCGTCGGGCGTATTCTCGTTCGGCACGGGCAGCTACCTTGGCGCGGCCGACAGCACGGCGGGCACGCTCGCCGGTTCGCTGCGCCTCGACAACTACGAAGTGAACGCGAAGTACGCGCTCACGCCGGCGTTGAGCGTGTCGAGTTCGTACACCTTCACCCACGGCGCGTACAACGGTTCGTCGCCGGGCTGGAATACGGCCATGCTGCAAACCGATTACGCGCTCAGCAAGCGCACGGACTTCTATGTCGAAGGCGTGTATCAGAACGTGCATGGTGCGCCGGCGGATTCGGTACTGTCGCATGCGATGATCAATACGCTCTCGCCATCTTCGACGAACACGCAAGTGGCCGTCACGGTGGGCATGCGTCACGCGTTCTGAGCGGCGCTTTGGCACACAGCCTGTGAAAACGTATGCCTGGCGTCTGTCAGGCATGCGGCCGGTCCGGGCAGCGCCTCTGTTTAGTGCGCGCTGCCTTTCTTACTTCGTTTTTTCCGAAGCTTTGGTCCCTGATTTGCAGGTTTATTCGATATGCGCCCTGACGCAGACTGAGGCTCCTTACCACTGCGGACGATCTCCGCGAAAGGAACCCATCATGCGAACCTATCCGCGCAACAGTCCCCAAGCCGCTGCACGCATCGTGGCGCTCGCGCTGACTTCCGACGGCCACGTATGCAGCTCCGAGGAACACGCGCTCGAAAGATTGGGCATCGCAGGCGAACTCGGTCTCGCACCGGCGCAATTCGCGCAGATCGTGCAGACGCTGTGTGAGGACCGCTCGGTGACGCACATGTCGCCCGAACTGGCCGTGGACCATCCCGACACGGCCCTGCTCTCCATGCTGATCGACGAAATCGACGACCCGACGCTGCGTCGCAAGGTCATGCGCCTTTGTATGGCCGTGGCGATCGCGGACGACCACCTGGCCGACGGCGAGATCGCGTTGCTCGCCGCGGTGTTCAACGCTTGGGCGCCGAAAACGCGCCACTAAGCCAACACGGACGGCGCGTCGCCGTGCCTGGTGAAGCGCGTCGTGCGGTTACGACCGCGCGGCGGCCAACACCTGGGAGGCGAGCGCATGGTGCTGCCCGCGCCTCGAACGAATCGCGTGAATCTCCTCGATCACACCGTCGGAGCGACCGAGCCAACGCAAACCACGCAGCAATGACAGATCTTCCGCCCCGAGTTCCGCGAGCGGAAATACGCCGAGCCCGCGCGCGGCGAACACCGCCATCAGCGCGCTGTCCTCGAATTCGCCGACGATGCGCGGCCGGATGCCTTCGCTGTCGAACCACCTGTCGAGCCGCGCCCGCAACGCGCCGTGGGCGGTCGGCAAAAGTACGGGCAATTCCGCGAGACACTTCGGAAAACCGGCCCGTGCGGACTTACGGACAATCTCCGCGGGCCCGTACCAATCCACCGGCGAGCCCACGAGGCGCTGACTGAGCACGCGCAGGTCGGTGTTGTGCGGCGCCGGCTGGCATGCGAGCACGAGATCGAGCCGATGCAGCGCGAGTTCCGACAACAGGTGCGCATGCTCTCCCTCGTGACACAGCAGCCGCAGCGACGGCGTGCCGAGCACGGGCGCCAGCAGCGCGTGCGCGGCGAGCTTCGAAATGCCGTCTGACAAGCCGACGGCGAGCCGCGCGACACCCTCTCCGCCCGTATCGCGCATCTCGTCGAGCAGCGCCTCGCCGAGCTGAAAAATCTGCTCCGCGCGGCCGAACGCCGCCTCGCCGGCTTCGGTCATCGTGACGCCGCGCCCCGCCGGTTTGAGCAACTGTCGCCCGATCGATTTCTCCAGCTCGCGCACCTGCGCGCTGATCGTCTGGACGGCCATATCGAGCCGCTCGGCCGCGCGGGCGAAGCCGCCCTCTTTCACGACGATCCAGAAATAGTACAGGTGACGGTAATTGAGCATGCTTTGGACACTTCGAAATAATCGATATATCGCTCAGCTTATCACTGATTTATTCGAATCCTGAAGGCGACCATGATGGCGGTTCCGCGACCGCCGTCGCATCGATTTTCTGTCACCGCCCCATGGACTCTCTGCTCGTACTCGTTTGCGACCCTGCCGCATGGGCCGCGCTGCTGACGCTGGTCGTCATGGAAATCGTGCTCGGCATCGACAACCTGATCTTCATCTCGATCCTCAGTAACAAGCTGCCCCAAGCACAACGCGCGCGCACGCAACGCATCGGCATCCTGCTCGCGCTCGTGATGCGGCTCGCGCTGCTCGGCACGGTCGCGTGGATCGCGCAACTGACCGAAACCGCGTTGACGCTTTTCGGTCACGGTTTCTCGTGGCGCGATCTGATTCTGCTCGGCGGCGGCCTGTTCCTCGTCTGGAAGGCGACCAGCGAAATCCGCCATCACGTGACCCACGCCGACGAAGTCAGCGACAAAGCGAGCAGCACCGTCCAGTTGACGATGGCGGCCGCGATCGGCCAGATCATCCTGCTCGACATGGTGTTCTCGGTCGACAGCATCATCACCGCGGTCGGGATGACCGAGCATATGCCGATCATGTTCGTCGCGGTGATCGCCGCGGTCATGGTGATGCTGTTCGCCGCGCGCCCGTTGTCTCGCTTCATCGAGCGCAATCCGACCGTCGTGATGCTTGCGCTGAGCTTCCTGCTCGTGATCGGCATGACGCTGATCGCCGAAGGTTTCGGCTCGCACGTGCCGAAGGCTTACATCTACGCGGCCATGGCGTTCTCCGCGTTCGTCGAGGCCATGAACATGCTCGTGCGGCGCGCGAAAGCGAAGCGTGCGGCCGGCGTCGCGCAGTGAGCGCCGGTATGCGGCCCCGTATGAACCGCGGTTGAGGAAAGTGGGTTCAGGCAGTGCCGGCTAGCGGGTCCCGTCGCGGTGGCTAGCCGGGCTGAACGTTCGAAGTGAGGATACTTTCAAGTCGAGGAGTGACACCATGAAATGCCCTGTGTGCAAGACGACCGACCTGCTGATGACCGAGCGCCGCTCGATCGAGATCGACTACTGCCCGGTATGCCGTGGCGTCTGGCTCGATCGTGGCGAACTCGACAAACTGATTGCGCAGGACGCGGCCGGGCAGATCGAGACGCCCTCGGCCGCGCGCGCCGGGCGCGAGAGCCAGCGCGATCGGGAGTCTGCGTACGAGAGCGACCGCCAGCGCGGCTACGACGATCACCGAACCGGAGATCGGGGATATAAAAAGAAACGCTCGATTTTCGACGTGTTCGACTTGGACTGAACGCTCTCGCATCGTTAGCGTGCTTTACCGCGCGCGCCTTTGCCGCCGCTTCCGGCGCGCGGCGCTTCTTTACCCACTGGCGCGCCGCCGCCGTTTAGCTGCTCCATCCACGCCAACGTATCGACGTACGACAAGAACTGCTTCAGATATCCCGGCGACAACTCGCGCATCAACGAAAGCGAACGGTGCACGAGGCTGCTCGAGTTGAGCGGGCCGGCGTTGCCGGGCACTTGCGCCAGCGACTGGCGCATCTGTTTCTCGGCGCGGACTTTGGACCAGACGTCCCGGAAGTAATCGAGCGCCGGCAACTCCGGATACGAAGCGGCGTCCGCGCGCTCGGCTTGCACATGACGGGCGATGTGGCCGATCAGATCCGCCAGCGTTTCCTGGGCGCGCTCGCGTGAAGTCGAGACCGGCGCAGTGGCGGCGGCGGCTTCGGCTTCGGCTTGGGCTTCGGCTTCGGCTTTGGCTTCGGCTTCGGCGGCTGCGGCTGCGGCTGCGGATGCGGCCGCGGCCGTCGCGCGTTCGAGATCCGCGGCATACGCATCGAGCAATCCTGACAGCCTCTCGTCGAGCATGCGCCGCGCCTCGCCGCCATGAGCGGCGGCGCGACGTTCCAGCGCCGCGATGAAATGAAAGCGCACGGGGTCCAGACGATCCGCACCGCGCGCACGCCACGCGTCGAGCGTCGCGCGGGCGGTGTTTGTCACGCCGCTCTCGTTGCTATCGTTGCTGTCGCCGCTATGCACCGGGCTTCACCGTTGCTGTCGACGGCCGGGGAATCGGCGCGATTTCCACGCGACGGTTTTTGGCCCGCCCTTGATCATCCGCATTCGAACTTACCGGCTGCTGCGAGCCGAACGCGGCCGCGAACACCGACGCCGCCGGCACGCCTGCGTCGATCAAGCCACGCGTCACCGTCAAGGCGCGCTGCGCCGACAGCTCCCAATTGTCCGCGAAACGGCGATTGCCTTCGCGCAGGCGCTGGTCGTCGGTAAAGCCGCTCACCATGAGGGTTTCGTCGTTGGCCTGCAGATACGCGGACAGCGGTCCGGCGAGGCTCTTCAGCAGATCCCGGCCTTGCGGCTGCAACTGATCGGAATTCAGCGCGAACAGCACGTTGCCGCTGATGCCGATGCGCCCGTTGACGAGCGTCACGCGCCCGGCCGCCAGCGGCCCGGCCAACGCCTGCTCAAGCGTCTTGCGGCGCTGCGTTTCCGCCTGGCGCTGCTTGACCTCCTGCTCCAGCTTGTTGGAGAGCTCGAGCTGCACGCCGATGACGCTCACCAGGATCAGCACGAACGCGCCCAGCAGCACCGACATCAAATCGCCGAATACCGGCCAGATCGGCGCGCCCGGCTCCACGCCGCCGTCGATTTCCTCGCTCATACGACGTCGGCTCCGGCGGACGCGCGCTGACCCGCAATCCGCTGCAGGTCTTCGACGATCTGCTTCTGCGACATCACGCTCAAATCGATCACTTCACGCGCCTGCGCGACGTAATAGGCCAGTTGTTCGTCACTGCGCGCGAGGGACTTGTCCAGCGCGGTCTCGATACGTTGCAGGTGAGCGGCCAGCTTGTCGTTCGATTCGCCGAACATCTGCACGGCCGCGCCGAACGCTTCGCCGAGGCTCGCCACTTCGACCGCGCTGCCTGTGACTTGCGCGGCGACCGCGCCGAGCTTGCCGGTCTCGTGCTCGACGTGATCGGTGAAGCGGGTGCCGACGCGCTCCAGCAGATCCGCCGAGGTGGCGACCAGCGTGTCAACCGCGGTGCGTTGCTGGGTGGACGCGTGGTTCACAGCGTCGAGCAGCGTCTCCAGCGTTTGCAGCAAGCGGCTGCGCTCCTGCAGCATCGCGGTGTCGCGGACCATGCTGTCGGAGAGCTTCTGGCGCAGTTCGGCGACGACCTCCGCCGCGGCCTTCGGCGCTTCAGACGCGGCTTGCACAAGGCGCTCGATCTCGGCGATCGTGTCGCTTGCATGCGCTTGCGTTTGTGCCGAGATATCGCGTGCGGTTTGCGCCAGCGCCTCGCAGATTGCCTGCTGACGGCTCGCGGTTTGCGCGCCCGACTGCTCCCACTGTTCGCTCAATTTAGCGGCCATCGAACCGAGCGTTTCGGTCCATGCCGCCAGACGTTCCTGATCCCGCGCGGCCAGTTCCGCTTGCAGGTTCGCCGCAGCTTTCGGCGCTTCCGCCGCCGCTTGTACAAGGCGGTCGATCTCGCCGATCGTCTCGCTTGCATGCGCTTGCGTTTGTGCCGAGATATCGCGTGCGGTTTGCGCCAGCGTTTCGCAGATTGCCTGCTGACGGCTCGCGGTTTGCGCGCCCGACTGCTCCCACTGTTCGCTCAATTTAGCGGCCATCGAACCGAGCGTTTCGGTCCATGCCGCCAGACGTTCCTGATCCCGCGCGGCCAGTTCCGCTTGCAGGTTCGCCGCAGCTTTCGGCGCTTCCGCCGCCGCTTGTACAAGGCGGTCGATCTCGCCGATCGTCTCGCTTGCATGCGCTTGCGTTTGTGCCGAGATATCGCGTGCCGTTTGCGCCAGCGCCTCGCAGATTGCCTGCTGACGGCTCGCGGTTTGCGCGCCCGACTGCTCCCACTGTTCGCTCAACTTCGTCGCCATCGACCCGAGCGTTTCACTCCAAACCAACAGCCGCTGTTCGTCGCGTGACGCCAACGCCGTTTGCAAATCCGCATGCGACTGACCCACCGAGCGCAACAGCGACGCCGAATGCTGCTCGAAGGTCGCAGCAGCCGTCACAAGCGCTTGCTGGTTGTTCGTCGCCAGCTTCTCGCCGACGCTCGCCTGCTGCGACAGCGCATCCTTCCATGCTTGCGACACACTGCCCGCCGTCGCGTCGAGTCGCGCGGATACGCCGTCCAGCAGCGCAGCCGAGCGTTGTTCGAAGATCTCGGCGGCACGTTCGTGAGACGTCCGCAGATGCGCGGCCAGTTCGTCGTTCGAGCGCTGATGGCCGGCCAATGCGTTGTTCCAGATCTGCGCGACGTTCGCGCTCGTAGCCTCGAAACCGCTCGAGAGTCCGTCGAGCTGCCGCTGCACCGCCTGGGAGACCGTCTCGTGCAACGCCGCCGCCTCACGCGCAAGGCCGGCCAGCGTGGTTTCCATGATCGGCTGCAACGCCGCGCCGGCAGCACGTGCGCTTTCGGCGACGCTGTCCTTCAACGACTGTTCGACGGCTCCGGCAAGGCGCATATACGCGGCCTCGGTCTTGCCATGGAACGCGTGCTGGTTTGCGATCTGCCGCTCGTTCGACGCGGCGCTCTGTTGCTCGATGGCCGTCATCATCGTCTGCAGGCGTTCGACCAGCGCCGGCATCACCTCGGCCTGGCGTTGCAGCAGCCTGAAGCTTTCCTCGCGCTGATGGCTCTGCGAGTACACGCGCAAGCTCGTCGCGATCTTCATGTCGAGCGTCTGCGCCGCTTCGAGCCGCTCGCGGCGATACAGCGCGGACAACAACCCGAGCATCGCCGACGTGGCCACGCCCGCAATCGAGGTGCCAAACGCGAAGCCCAGCCCCTTGACCGGCGCCGCCAGCGACGCGCGGATCGCCTGCAAATCCGTGGCGCTCTCCAACGCGAGGCCTGTGCCACGCAGCGTCGCCACCATGCCGAGCAGCGTGCCCAGCATGCCGAGCAACACCAGCAGGCCGACGAGGTAAGGCGTCAGCGCCGGTCCCGGCAAGGCTACGCGCTCGCCCTCGATGCGCAGCCGCGCCGCGTTGCGCAGGCTCGGATGCAGCGGCTCCAGCCATGCCGCAAGACTCGGCGGCGGCCCGGCGAGGCCCGTGACCGCGCGCGTCAACGTCGCAGTCGCCTGACTGTAGCGGCGCAATTCGAGCGCGCCTGCCACGTAGCAGGCACCGATCAATAACGTGACGGCCAGCGCCAGCGGGTTCGAACCGACATAGCTGGCAGCGATCCAGCACGCAGCGGCCAGACCTGCCAGGAATACAACGAGATCAATACGATATCTGGACATAGCGTCCCAGTTAGCGGGTGCGAAGGGCCGCGAGCAACCCCTCCACCGGTTGAAAACGAACCTCCAGTTCGGCAAGCAGGACGCTCTGCATATCCTTGCGGAATACGTCCAGCCAGGCGCCAGGCGTAACCGGCACGGCGTCTTCGGAAGCCTCTGCTGTCTGTGCGGCGGCAAGCGCCTGCTCTTCAGCTGCGCGCAAACGCTCGAAGTGCCCGGCAAGCAGGCCCGGCACCGACGCGAGGAGATTCCGCTCGCGCTCGCTCAGCGCACGCTCCATCACCGCGTCGATCAGCGCGAGACGCGCCATCGCGGGCGTCCGCGCGGCGAGCATGCCTCGCAGACGGCCGCGCAGCGTGGCGATGCCCGTTTCCATCGACTGCTGGATTGCGAGGTAGCGTTGACGAAACACGGCGTAGTCGGCTGGGGCATCCTGCATCTGCATCTGCATCTGCGTTTGCCCGTGACCGCGCCGCCGCGTTCCGGCCAACACGCTGTCGCCGGCAACGGCCTTGGCGAGCGCGCCGCGCACACGGACGCACTCGTCCTCTTCGGCGCTGCCGAAGCCGCGCGCACCGGCGGCGAGCGCGGGCGGATTGCCGTTCAGCGCCGACGACAACGCAATCGCGTCGGTCCAGCCGAGCCATTGGCTCAGCCGGTCCGACAGCGACTGCCTGGATTCGGGGACATCGACGTCCGCCAGACGGGCCAGCAGGCGAATAAGCGCCGGGCCGCTGGGCGCTATGCGCTGGGGGGCTTGCAACATACCACCGGAGACAAAAAGTCAGCAGTTTACACGGTGACGGGATGCGGGTCGGTGCCGGATGATGTTCGATGCTTCGAAGTGAGGCGGATCAGTGTGTGTGACGCGCACTTGCATGGCTCCTTTTCGCGGGTTTTCCGTGTCCATTCGAGCGGGTTATCCGGGTTCTGCGGCAACACCGCGTTGTAAGATGAAACCCGCCGAGACCAGAGTTCAAGCGATGAGCGGGTCCTGGATATCTTCGATCTTCAAGCGCAATCATTTCAAGCGAGGCAAACACGCAGCATGAAATTCGATACCGTCGTGCTCGGTGCCGGCATTGTCGGCGTAAGCGTGGCCGTGCATTTGCAGAAGCGCGGCCGCCAGGTTGCGCTGATCGATCGCAAATTGCCCGGCAACGAAACCTCGTTCGGCAACGCCGGGCTGATTCAGCGCGAAGGCGTTTATCCCTATGCGTTTCCGCGCGACCTCGGCACCCTGCTTCGCTACGCGCGCAACCAGTCGCCCGACGTTCGCTACCACGCCGACGCGATGCTCAAGACCGCGCCGTTCCTGTGGCAGTACTGGCGCAACTCTCATCCGGCAAGACATGCGCAAATCGCGAAGTCGTATTCGACGCTAATCGAACATTGCGTGAGCGAGCACCGCGCGCTTGCTGCCGCTGCCGGTGCGAGCGCGCTGCTGCGCCCGATCGGCTGGATCAAGGTGTTTCGCAGCGACGCGGCACAGGAGGCGGAAATGCGGCTCGCGCAACAGTGGCATCGCGAGTATGGCGTCGCATTCGAAACGCTCGATCCCGCACGCTTGCAGCAGATGGAGCCCGATCTCGACACGCATCTGCGAGGCGGGCTGCGCTACCCCGAATCCGATTCGGTCAGCGATCCGAATGCGCTTGTCACCGCGTACGCGAAGTATTTCGCAGCGCTGGGCGGACGCTTTTTTTTCGGCGATGCGGACACGTTTCGCGAAGGCTGGCAGGTCGATACGGAAGCCGGCACGGTGAAGGCGGACTCGGCGGTCGTCGCATTGGGACCGTGGTCGGATCGCGTGAGTTCGCGGCTCGGTTATCGCGTGCCGCTCGCTGTCAAACGCGGATACCACATGCATTACGCGGCGCGAGAAAACGCCCGGCTGAATCATCCGGTGCTGGATGTCGAGAACGGCTATCTGCTCGCGCCGATGGCGCGCGGCATCCGGCTCACGACCGGTGCCGAAATCGCGCGCCGCGATGCGGCGAAAACGCCGACGCAACTCGCCGCGGTCGAGCCGATTGCGCGCACGCTGTTTCCGCTTGGCGAGCGTCTCGACCGTGAACCGTGGATGGGCGGGCGCCCATGCACACCCGACATGATGCCGGTCATCGGGCCGGCGAAGAGACACGCGGGTTTATGGTTCGCCTTCGGCCACGCGCACCACGGACTGACGCTCGGTCCGATAACGGGCCGGCTGATCGCCGAGATGATGACCGGGGAACCGACGGTGGTGAATCCGCAGCCGTTCAGCGTCGAGCGGTTTTAGTGCTGGCGCGAATCCTGTAGCGGGGCATCGCATGCCGTGGATCGCGCAGGTTTCTTGCACAACGAACCTGCGCCGCCTGCATGAGAACGTCGGCGCGGCCCTGTTCGGACTGCCAGCCGCAGACCGGTCCGCGAAACGAAGCTTTGGCTCCTGCGTTACCGGCGCCTTTGCAGCAACACATCGACCGCCACATCGCGGTGAAAACGTCCGCCCGCGTACCTGAATCTGAATCACGGCCATGCGCGGCCTGTTATTCGTATGAAAGAACAGGGACGAACCGAAACACTCGAGCACGCTCATTGAACGGTCGCCTCCCTCTTTCCCTATCGAAAAGAGGGCGAAGCCATCGTCGCGCACCCTCTTTTCGGAGCTGTCGCGTGTTCGCCACGCGAGCGCAATAAAGACGAATATACGCGCCAAATACAGCGCTTCTTCCGTTAACTCTGTGCGTTTTCCATCCAGTTCGCCGCGGCAGCACGATCGCACCAGATGGCAGTTCCATCGCTCTTTATTGAGAACGCTTCTCAATTACCCAGCAATTACTTAGAATGCGGTTCGCAAACTCTTTGTAATAAACATGGAATTCATGGGTAAGGTTCACCACGCCCTCCCGGATTCCAGCACTACGGGATAAAAAAATGAAGTTGCGGTCCGACGAACCGAAGCTCGGCAAAATCAGCACGACGCTGTGCAGCATGTTGGCTGCCGGCCCCGCCCTCGCCCAAGACACCACGGGCACTGCGCCGCCTGAGCGGGAGGGCCAGCTCGCAGCGATCGCCGTGCAAGGCCAGACGGACGACGGCTTCAAGACGGACCAGTCGTCTTCAATCAAATTCACCGCGCCGCTGCTCGACACGCCCCGCTCCGTGACCGTGATTCCGCAGGAGCTGATCCAGAGCACCGGCGCCTCGACGCTGACCGAAGCGCTGCGCACAGTGCCGGGCATCACTTTCGGCGCCGGCGAAGGCGGCAATCCGCTCGGCGACCGGCCGTTCATCCGGGGCTACGACGCGCAGGGCAGCACCTTCGTCGACGGTATGCGCGATGTCGGCGCGACCACCCGCGAAGTGTTCAACATCCAGAGCGTCGAAGTGACCAAGGGCGCGGACGGCGCATTTGGCGGCCGCGGCGGCGCGGGCGGCAGCATCAACCTGATCACCAAGACCCCGCATCTGGGCAACTCGGCGGACGGCAGCGTGGGGCTGGGCACCGACCGCTATCGCCGTTTCACTGCCGACGGCAACTGGCAAATGGCCGATCACGCGGCGTTCCGCCTGAACGTTATGAGCCACAACAACGACGTGGCCGGCCGCGACGCGGTCAACAACGAACGCTGGGGCATTGCGCCGTCGTTCACGTACGGCCTCGGCACGCCGACCCGCGTGACGGCGAGCTACTATCACCTGCAAACGGACGACCTGCCCGACAGCGGCATTCCGTACTACTACACGACCACCAACAAGCCGGCAGGCGTCAGCACGATCTATCCGGCTCCGGTTGACCGTCACAACTTCTACGGTCTGATCGACCGTGATTTCCGCAAGACGACTTCGGATATCGGCACGGTGCGTATCGAGCACGACATCAACAGCAACCTGACGATCCGCAATACGACGCGCTACACGAAGTCGAGCCAGGACTACATCTGGACCCAGCCGGACGACAGCCAGGGCAACGTGGTGAACGGCATGGTGTGGCGCCGCGCGAACACGCGCGCGAGCGACGTCTATAGCCTCGCGAACCAGACCGAACTGTTCGGCGAGTTCAAGACGGGCTTCCTGAAGCACAGCTTCACCACCGGCCTCGAAGTGTCGCGCGAAACGAGCGTGAACGACTCGTACGCGGTGGCTGCGGCAAGCGGCGCGATCTGTAAGACTGCCGGCATCGGCGCGGCGTCGAACTATAACTGCACGAGCTTGTGGACGCCGAATCCGAACGACCCGTGGGCCGGTTCGGTCAAGCAGACCAACGACCCGAGCGAGCAGCGCACGACCACCAGATCGCTGTACGCATTCGACACGATCGAGCTGACGAAGCGCTGGCAAGCCAACGTCGGCCTGCGCGTCGACGACTACTCGACCGACTTGCGCAATACCGTCGCCAACGGCGCCGGCCGAGTCTCGCGCGACGATACGCTGTTCAACTACCAGTTCGGTCTCGTCTTCAAGCCGGCGTCGAACGGCAGCATCTATACGTCGATCTCCACTTCGTCGACGCCGGCCGGCTCGCTGCTCGGCCAGGGCAGCGAAACGCAGTCGCTCACACCGGGTCGTGGCGGCGTTGGCGTGAACGCGGCTGCCCTCTCGCCGGAAAAGAACCGCAGCATCGAGCTCGGCACCAAGTGGAACGTGCTGGACAACAAGCTCTCGCTGACCAGCGCGATCTTCCAGATCGACACGACCAATGCACGTGTCACGCTGCCGGACAACACCTACGCGATGGTCGGCAACAAACGGGTGCAAGGTTTCGAATTCGGTTTGGCCGGCCAGTTGACCAACAAGTGGCAAGTATTCGGCGGCTACACGTATCTGAAGAGCGAGTTGCGCGACAACGGCAAGACCACGTCGGATAACGGCCACCGGTTCCCGAACACGCCGAAGAACAGCGTCAGCCTGTGGACCACCTATGACGTGCTGCCCAAGTTCACGATCGGCGGCGGCGCGTTCTACATGTCGCAGGTGTACGGCGACACGGCGAATCTGCGCGCGGTGCCCTCCTACTGGCGCTTCGACGGTGTGGCGACGTACCGGGTCAATAAGCATGTCGACCTGCAGTTGAACGTGCAGAACATCTTCAACCGCACCTACTACGATCAGGCTTATGCGGCCCACTATGCGTCGATCGCGCCAGGACGTTCCGCGTTCCTGACGCTCAACGCGCACTACTAGGCACCGGCCCGATGGAACAGGTGACGTTGAAGGCGTTGGCGAGCGTGTCCCATGACGAGCTCGCCACGATTCTCTCCGGGCCGGCTGCCCAAGCCGCCGCCTGGGTGGCGGCGGCCGCGCATCACGGCATCGTCGAAGCGCAGGCCGTGTATGGGCAATATCTGCTCGATGGCCATGGCGTCGAGCGCGATGCCGAAGAAGCGTTCACCTGGTTCAGGCACGCTGCACGGCGCGATCATCCTATGGCGATGAACATGCTGGGCCGCTGCTACGAACATGGCTGGGGCACCGCCGCTTGCGCCCCGGTCGCGGTCTACTGGTATCGGCTCGCGGCGCGGGCCGGACTCGATTGGGGCATGTACAACTACGCGTCGGCATTGGCGCTCGGCAACGGCGTCGAGTGCGATCGCGCGGAGGCGTTGCAGTGGTTCCGGCGCGCCGCCGAACTGGGGCACGCGAAATCGCTGAACTTCGTCGGCAGCTTTTACGAAGACGGCTGGGAAGTCGACGCGGATGCAACTATCGCGCTCGACTATTACCGGCGCGCGGCGCAAGGCGGCGACTTCCGCGGTCAGTTCAACTATGCGCGGCTGCTGGCCGAACGCGGCGAGATCGACCACGCGCTGCAATGGCTGCAACGTGTGCCGCACACGGCGACGCCGACGTTCGTCGCGAAGATGCAGCGATGGCTGGCGGCTTCGACGGTGAGCGTATTTCGCGCGCTGGGGGAAGACATCGAGGCAAACGGCTTCACAGCGAACGCCGCCGCGCCCATCACCGGCAACACCACGGCGAACGGCAACGCGCAATATAACGCCATGCTGCGGCCCGCACAGGAATCACGCGCATGATGCTCCACCTGCAAGGCGTACTCAGCAAACAGCAGGTCGCGCAATACCGCGAAGTGCTCGACGCGGCGCAATGGATCGACGGCAATGCGACTTCCGGCATGCAGTCGGCGCAGGCCAAGCGCAACCAGCAACTCCCCGAAGGCTCACCGGCCGCGCGCGCGGTCGGCGATGCGATTCAGGACGCGCTCGGCGTCAACGCGCGATTCTTTTCCGCGGCGCTGCCGCTGAAAGTGTTCCCGCCGCTCTTTAACCGCTACGCAGGCGGCGACGGTTTCAACACTCACGTGGATAACGCGATCCGCCTGCTGCGCGGCACTGACTTCCGCCTTCGCAGCGATCTGTCGGCCACGCTCTTTCTGGCCGAGCCGGACACTTACGACGGCGGCGAACTCTGCATCGAAGACACCTACGGCGTGCATCGCGCGAAACTGCCCGCCGGCGATATGGTGCTCTACCCTGCTTCGAGTCTGCATCACGTGAGCCCCGTCACGCGTGGCGTGCGAGTCGCATCGTTCTTCTGGATCCAGAGCATGGTGCGCGACGACGGCGAGCGCACCATGCTGTTTCAACTCGACAACGACGTGCAGCGTCTTGCCGCCGAGAAGGGTTCGAACGACCCCACGGTGGTCAGCCTCACCGGCATCTATCACAATCTGCTGCGCCGCTGGGCCGACGCCTGAGGCGAATCGGCAAGGAACCGCCAAAAAGTGGGCAAAAAAACGCCGCGAAGCAGAAGCTTCGCGGCGTTCTATTCAGACAAACACAACGATCAGGCCGCTGCCACCGCTCGGCGCGGCGACACCGCCGACACGGCAAAAGTCACGACGATATTGGCCACCAGCGCAATCAGGCCGATATACAACGGATAGGTGGTAGCGCCGAGATGCAGCGCGTACACCGGCTTGAGCCCTTGCGAGATCGCCATCCCGGACCCGATCAGGATCCCGACCAGCCAGCCGAAGAACAGACCCGGCGTGTTGAGTCGACGCGTATACAACGAGAACACGATCGCCGGGAAAATCTGCAGAATCCACACGCCACCAAGCAACTGCAGGTCGATCGCATACTGCGTCGGCAGGAACACGATGAACAGCAGCGCGCCGAACTTCACGACCAGCGACACGATCTTCGCGGTCGAAGCCTCGCTCTCGGGCGAGATATTCGGCGAAACCAGCGGACGCCACAGATTGCGGGTGAAGAGATTGGCCGCGCCGATCGACATGATCGCGGCGGGCACCAACGCACTGATCGCAATTGCCGCAGCCGCGAAGCCGACGAACCACTGCGGGAACAGCGTGCCGAACAACGCCGGCACCACGTCGGACGCCGACTTGACGTTCACGTCGGCGGCGATCGCCATATAGCCGAGCAACGCGATCAGACCGAGCAGCAACGTGTACGCCGGCAGGAAGATCGCATTCTTCTTGACCGTCTTCGCCGACGCGGACGACAACACTGCCGTCATCGTATGCGGATACATGAACGCCGCCAGCGCCGAACCCAACGCGAGCGAAGCGAACGCGGTGAACTGCCCCGGGTGCAGAATGATGCCGGTCATACCGCCCTTGGCCTTGAAATGCGCATCGGCCGCGTCGAACACGTGCGCGTAGCCGCCCAGCTTCGCCGGAATCAGCCACACCGCCGCGATCACGACGATATAGATCATGATGTCCTTGACGAACGCGATCATCGCCGGCGCGCGCAGGCCGCTCGCATACGTGTAGAGCGCCAGAATCACGAAGGCGACGATCAACGGCATTTCGCCGCTCACGCCGAGCCCTTTGATCACCACCTGCATACCCACGAGTTGCAGCGCGATATACGGCATCGTCGCGACGATGCCGGTCAGCGCGACCGCCGCCGGGAACCACTTGCCGCCGTACTCGCCCTGCACGTAGTCCGCCGCCGTGATGTGGTTCTTCGCATGCGCGACCTTCCACAGCTTCGGCATCACCGCGAACACGAACGGATAGACGATGATCGTGTACGGCAATGCAAAGAAGCCGTACGCGCCCACCGAATACACCAGTGCGGGCACCGCGATCACGGTATAGGCGGTGTAGAAGTCGCCGCCCACGAGGAACCACGAAATGATCGTGCCGAACTGGCGGCCGCCAAGGCCCCATTCATGCAATTGCGTCAGGTCGCCCCGCTTCCAGCGCGCGGCGAAAAAGCCGATCACGGTGACGAGCACGAAGAACGCGATGAACACGGTCATCGCCACCGGGTTCACGGGATTGAGATCATTCATTTGACACCTCGATACACGATGTAAATCAGCAGCGAGGTCAACGGCACCCACAGAAACTGATACCAGTAGAAGAACGGAAAGCCGAACAGCGGCGGATGCGTGTCGTTATAGAACGGCAGCCACAGCAGCGCGATATACGGGATCAGCAGAATGAGCCAGAGCCATGAACGGCCGGCGGATGGGGAGGTCTCCACGAACTTCTCCTAGGTCTATTATCGATCGCGCGCAACAAGCCAAAGGGAGCCGCCGCGCGCGGGTTGCCGCGGGGATGTAGTATTCGCCTTCGTGAGCGTCCTCACAAGCGCGCAACTACGTAAGCCGGTTACGTAATACTACGTAGCCTGTCGGCTGTTTTTTCAACGATGAAACTCAAAGCGAAGATTGTCCTGCTGGCGATCGTGCCCTTTCTCGCGGCCATCGCCAGCATCGAAACCGGCGTGCGCCGGGAAGCCACGGCGCTCGCCGAAACGCAGCACGCGACCACCCAGGCCGCGTACATGGCGAGCAAGGAAATCGAGCTCAAACATTACGTCGAGCTTGCCACCACCGCGATCGCGCCGCTTTACGATGCCGGCCGGGACAACGCGCGCGACGATGCACTGCTGCGCATGCGCGCGCTCGACGTGTTGGAAAAAATGGATTTCGGCAAGGACGGCTACTTCTTCGTCTACGACATGCACGGCCGTTCGCTGATGCATCCGCGCGAGCCCGATCTGGTCGGACGCGATCTATGGGCGCTGCGTGACAGCCAGGGCACGCCGACGATCCAGCAGTTGGTCGCCGCGGCCTCGCGCGGCGGCGGCTACGTGCGTTACCTGTGGCATCGACCGTCGACCGGCAAGATCGCGTCGAAACTCGGCTACGTGGTGCCGCTCGAACGCTGGGGCTGGATGATCGGCACCGGCATCTATCTCGACGACGTCGACACGACGCTCGCGCATATCGACGAAGGCGCGGCCGCCAACATCGATCGCACGATGAAGTGGATCGACGCCATTGCCGTGGCCGGGCTCGCCGTGATCGCGCTGTGCGCGATCGTGCTCAACGTCACCGAATACCGCAGCGCCGACGCGAAACTGAAGCGGCTCGCGCAACAGGTGGTCGAGTCGCAGGAAAACGAACGCGCACGTTTGTCGCGCGAATTGCACGACGGCATCAGCCAGATGATGGTGTCTGTGAAGCTGCTGCTCGAATCCGCGCTCGCGCGCTTCGAGCGCGGCGAAGCGCGCGTGCCCGCCGCCGAAGCCGCGCTCACCACCAGTCTCACGCGGCTCGGCGATACCTTGCGCGAAGTGCGGCGTATTTCTCACGCGCTGCGTCCGTCGATGCTCGACGATCTCGGCGTTGCGGCCGCGCTGGAGCAACTGACGCGCGAACTCAGCGAGGAGTCCGGTATCGAGATCGGCTTCACGCAGATCACGCACACACATGCGGCAACGCTGCCCGACACCGTCAACACCGTGCTGTTTCGCATCGCCCAGGAAGCGTTGACCAATATCGTGCGCCATGCGCAGGCGTCGAGCGCGGCGCTCGCGCTCGACATCTCTCACGACGCGGTCACGCTGACGATCGCTGACAATGGCCGCGGCTTCGACGTAACGCACGCTTTCGTCGGCCGGCGCTCGGGCATCGGTCTGCGCAATATGCGCGAGCGGCTAGAAGCGCTCGGCGGCAAGCTGTCGCTCGCCTCACAAACCGGCCATACGGTCGTCACCGCGCGCGTGCCGCTCGGCACATCCGAGGCGGCGCAGCCGCCCCTGCAGGAAATCCATTCATGAACGACACCTCTTTCGCCATCGCGCGCCTGCTTCTCGTCGACGATCACCCGCTCGTGCGCGACGGGCTGCGCGCGCGTCTCGAAGCGGTGCGCCACTTCAAAGTGGTCGGCGAAGCGGGCAACGCGCAGGAGGCGCTAACACTCGCCGCGAGCGAGACGCCACATCTGGTGCTGATGGACGTCGGCATGAACGGGATGAACGGCATCGCGCTGGCGGGGCTCTTTCATGAGCGCTTTCCGGCGATTCGCGTGCTGATGCTGTCGATGCACGACAATCTCGAATACGTGACCCAGGCGGTTCGCGCGGGCGCGAGCGGCTACGTGCTCAAGGACTCGCCCGCCACTGAAATCATTCAGGCGATCGGCGCGGTGCTCGACGGCAAGACGTTTTTCAGCGCGGGGCTCGGCGCGCGGCTGATCCAGGCGACGGCGACGCAATCGCCCGTCGAACGTCTCACGCCGCGCGAGCGCGACATTCTCGATGCGTTGGCCGAGGGCCTATCGAGCAAGCAGATCGCCCAGCGCAACGATCTGTCCGTGCGGACGGTGGAGACGCACCGGCTGAATCTGAAGCGCAAGCTCGATATCGAAGGTCAGGCGGAACTGATCAAGTTCGCGGTGGAGAATCGGCGCACGCAGCGGTGAGGCGCTAAAGCGCTGAACGGCGCGTAGCCGTCCCGCAGCCGGCGCCCTCATGCCGCGCGCCGCCGTCTACGCGCCCGCCAGCGCCGGCAACTCCGCTTCGTACGACAGGCGTTCGGACCCGCGGCTCATCTGTGATTGACGCATCACGTGGCTCGCACGCGTCGCACCATCGACCCGTATCTGCAAGCGCGCCGGATAGCGGGCGTGTTTCTTCTCGAGAATGGCACGGCTCAGAAATTCGGCGCTATAGGCTTTCAGCAAGTGCGGATGCTGCGCTTCGATGTACGCGGCAATCTGCTCCTGTTCGCCATCGATCATGGCCAGCGTCGTCAGCGTGCGCTCATCCCAACGGAAGCGCAGGCCGAGTTCGTCGAAAGCGGCGTTATAGGCACACAGTTGCGCCTGGACTTGCGCATCGTGCTCGCTGTCGCGAGCATGCAATTGAGCTGGGTTCATGGTCGTCTCCTTCCGGCAAGTGACATTGACTCAGAATAGAAGCGCCCATGAATAAACAATAGTTAAAGTTTTTTCGATAAACGATAGTGTTTTGTTTATATATGGGGCCGCCGGTGCGGCGGCGTCAAGCGGCGGAGACCCAGTTATTTACCTCCCGCATGCGCGGTCTCGCAGGAAATCCAACGACCTCATGCGCAGCGAAAACCCCGTCCTGCATGCTTTTCGAGCCGCTTAATCTTCACAGCGGCTACCCGCCGAACGAACCGGGTTCGTCAGCTTCGCGCGCAAGAAACGCGCGGTGAGCTAACCTCCGGGGAAACCCGCTCTCGGCGAAAAAGTCGCGTTCCGCACTTCCTCCGGGGGCCAAAGGGTAGACCCTCATATTAGGGATGCCTAATACAAACCATAAAATGTTTTAACTTTTGTTTATTGCCGTTCACGCGCAGCATCCCCTCACACACGTTGCACGTGCAATAGCGTTCTCTGAACTCTTGTGCGTGGGCGAGTAAGGGTTTTCGCGAGTGCAGTGCTTCTGGCCGACCATTGGCGCTTTCATCGCCCGCAGCCAAACGGCGACGAAGCGATTCGATCACGTAAGTTCAACGCGCCATTCGAGCGCGGCAGAACAGGAGACGGAGACATGGGACATCCCAACGTATCGGAAGGCGGCCGCGCACCATTCTGGCAGCACCGGTGGGTGCAACTAGGCATCGGCATCATGTGCATGGGCCTGGTGGCGAATCTGCAGTATGCGTGGACGCTGTTCGTCGTACCGATGGACAACGCTCACCATTGGGGCCAGGCGGCGATCCAGACCGCCTTCACGATCTTCATCGTCACCGAAACCTGGCTCGTGCCCGTCGAGGGCTGGCTCGTCGACAAGTTCGGGCCGCGCCCGGTGGTGAGCGGCGGCGCATTGTGCGCAGCGCTCGGCTGGATCATCAACGCACATGCGACCAGTCTCGCCGAGCTGTACGTCGCAGCGGTCATCGCCGGCATTGGTGCGGGCTGCGTGTATGGCACCTGCGTCGGCATGGCGCTCAAATGGTTTCCGGACAAACGCGGTCTCGCAGCCGGGTTAACCGCAGCGGGTTTCGGCGCCGGCGCGGCCGTCACGGTGATACCGATTGCCAACATGATCCAGCGTTCGGGCTACGAGCACGCGTTCATGTTCTTCGGCATTTTCCAGGGTGTCTTCATCCTGCTGCTCGCCACCCTGATGGTACGGCCGAAGCCGCCCGCCAATGCGATCCCGGCCAAACGTATCGTTGCCAGCAAGATCGACTACACCTCCGGCCAGATGATCCGCTCGCCGCTCTTCTGGGTGCTGTATTTCATGTTCGTATTCGTGGCAGCCGGCGGCATCATCGCGACGGCGCAACTCGGGCCCATCGCGAAGGAATATGGTTTTGCCAAGCTGCCCGTGAGTTTGATCGGCATCACGCTGCCGCTCCTCACGATGACGCTGTCGATCGACAACCTGTGCAACGGCTTCACCCGTCCCCTCTGCGGCTTTCTCTCAGACCGCATCGGCCGCGAAAACACGATGTTCATGATCTTCCTCGGTGAAGGTGTCGCGCTGCTGGGGCTGATGCAGTTCGGCCACAACCCGTATGCGTTCATGTTCTTCGCAGCCGCTGTCTTCCTCTGCTGGGGCGAGATCTTCTCGATCTTCCCCGCGACTTGCGCGGACACGTTCGGCAGCAAACACGCCGCTGCGAATGCGGGCACGCTGTATACCGCGAAGGGTACGGCCGCGATGCTGGTGCCGATCGCCTCGCTGCTGTCGGCCAACGGCGGATGGAACACGGTGTTCATCTCGGCAGCGGTGATCTCGATCGCCGCCGCCGTCTCCGCGAAGTTCATCCTTGCCCCCATGAGAAAGCGCTGGATCGAAAACTCGGGCGCGCGCGCCGGCGTAGCCGTGCCCGAACCAAGGCTGCAGCCGTGGTCCAGCGGCTCATCCGAATAAACGTTCGTGTGAGCGCGCCGCTCACGACCCACCACACAATGCCCCGCCAACAAGGAGAGATGTCATGGCAGAAGCCGACCAGTCCACAACAGAGGACACGTTGAAACAACAGGCGACCGAAACGACCGACGGATTCCATCTCGTCATCGATGCGCTGAAGCTGAACGACATCGATACCATTTTTGGTCTGGTCGGCATTCCCATTACCGACCTGGCCCGACTGGCACAAGCTGAAGGAATGCGTTTCATCGGCTTTCGCCATGAACAGCACGCAGGCAACGCGGCCGCCATTTCGGGTTACATCACGCAGAAGCCGGGCATCTGCCTGACCGTGTCGGCACCGGGCTTTCTGAACGGCCTGACGGCGCTCGCCAATGCGACCACCAACTGCTTCCCGATGATTCTGATCAGCGGTTCGAGCGAACGCGAAATCGTCGATCTGCAGCAAGGCGATTACGAGGAAATGGATCAGCTGAATGCGGCCAGGCCATATGCCAAGGCCGCGTATCGCGTGCTGCATGCGGAGGACATCGGCATCGGCGTGGCGCGTGCGATTCGCGCTGCCGTGTCGGGCCGCCCCGGTGGCGTCTATCTGGACTTGCCCGCCAAACTGCTCTCGCAAACGCTCGATGCCGTGAAGGCGCAGCAGTCGCTCGTGAAAGTCGTCGACGCTGCGCCGCGCCAGTTGCCGGCGCCGGACTCCGTCAAGCGTGCGATCGAGGTGCTCAAGAGCGCCAAACGTCCGCTGATCCTGCTCGGCAAAGGCGCGGCGTACGCGCAGGCCGACGCGGAGATCCGCGGTTTCGTCGAGCAAAGCGGCATTCCCTATCTGCCGATGTCGATGGCCAAGGGCCTGTTGCCCGATACGCATGAACAATCGGCGTCGGCGGCGCGCTCGTTCGTGCTGCAGGAAGCCGACGTGGTCGTGCTGATCGGCGCGCGTCTGAATTGGCTGCTTTCGCACGGCAAAGGCAAAACGTGGGGCGCGCAGCCGAAGCGATTCATCCAGGTCGATATCTCGCCGACCGAAATCGACAGCAACGTCGCGATTGCCGCGCCGGTCATCGGCGATATCGGTTCATGCGTGGCGGCACTGCGCGCCGGCATCGATGCCAGCTTCCGCAAACCGGGCGCCGAGTGGCTCGGCGCGATCGCCGAGCGCAAGAACAAGAATCTCGCCAAGATGGCGGAGACGCTCGACAAGAACCCGTCGCCGATGAACTTCCACAGCGCATTGCGTGCGATTCGCGATGTGCTGAAGACGCGTCCGGACATCAATGTCGTCAACGAAGGCGCGAATACGCTCGACTACGCGCGCAGCATTATCGACATGTACGAGCCGCGCAAACGCTTCGATTCGGGCACGTGGGGAATCATGGGTATCGGCATGGGCTTCTCCATCGGCGCGGCGGTCACGACCGGCAAACCGGTTGTCGCGATCGAAGGCGACAGCGCGTTCGGTTTCAGCGGGATGGAACTCGAAACGATCTGCCGTTACGAGCTGCCCATCTGCACGATCGTATTCAACAACAACGGCGTGTATCGCGGCACCGACGTGAACCCGACCGGCGGCAAGGACGTCGCACCGACCGTCTTCGTGAAGGGTGCGCGTTACGACAAGATGATCGAGGCGTTCGGCGGCATCGGTTATCACGCGAGCACACCGGAAGAACTGACGAAGGCGCTGCTCGAAGCGATCGCATCAGGCAAACCGAGCCTGATCAATGCCGTCATCGATGAAGCGGCGGGCACCGAGAGCGGCCGCCTGACCAATCTGAATCCGCAAAGCGCGGCAACAAAAAAGTAATCAGGGCAACTACGGAGCCATCGGCATGACCAAACCTCTAGAAGGCATCAAGATCATCGACTTCACCCACGTTCAGGCAGGTCCGGCGTGCACCCAGTTGCTCGCCTGGTTCGGCGCCGACGTCATTAAGGTCGAAAGACCCGGTTCGGGCGACGTGACGCGTAATCAGCTGCGCGACATCCCCGATGCCGACGCGCTGTATTTCACCATGCTCAACAGCAACAAGAAGTCGCTGACGCTTGACACGAAAAAGCCCGAAGGTAAGGAAGTGCTCGAAAAGCTGATTCGTGAGTCCGACGTTCTGGTCGAGAATTTCGGCCCGGGCGCGTTGGACCGGATGGGCTTTTCGTGGGAACGCCTGAACGAACTCAATCCGAAGATGATCGTCGCTTCGGTGAAGGGCTTCAGCGACGGCCATCACTACGACGACCTGAAGGTCTATGAAAACGTCGCGCAGTGCGCGGGCGGCGCGGCCTCCACTACCGGCTTCTGGGACGGCCCGCCGACCATCAGCGCCGCCGCGCTTGGCGACAGCAACACCGGTATGCATCTGGCGATCGGCATTCTGACCGCGCTGCTCGGCCGGGATAAAACCGGCAAAGGCCAGAAGGTTGCCGTGTCGATGCAGGACAGCGTGCTGAACCTGTGCCGGGTGAAACTGCGTGACCAGCAACGGCTGGAACGGGTCGGCTATCTCGAGGAATACCCGCAGTATCCGCACGGCGAATTCGGCGACGTGGTGCCGCGCGGCGGCAATGCGGGTGGCGGCGGTCAGCCGGGATGGGTGCTCAAGTGCAAGGGCTGGGAAACGGACCCGAACGCTTATATCTACTTCACGATCCAGGGCCACGCGTGGGAACCGATCTGCAAGGCACTCGGCAAACCCGAGTGGATCGATGACCCGTCCTACAAGACCGCGCAAGCGCGTCAGCCGCACATCTTCGACATCTTCAAGACGATCGAAGCGTGGCTCGCCGACAAGACCAAGTTCGAAGCGGTCGATATCCTGCGCAAGTTCGACATTCCGTGCGCACCGGTGTTGACGATGAAAGAACTCGCTAACGATCCGTCATTGCGCGCGAGCGGCACGATCGTCGAAGTACCGCACAAGAAACGCGGCTCGTATCTGACCGTCGGCAGCCCGATCAAGTTCTCGGATATGAAGCCGGAAGTGACCGCCTCGCCGCTGCTCGGAGAGCATACGGAAGAGGTGCTGTTGGGCTTGGGCTACAGCCGGCAAGACATTTTCAACCTACGCGAAATCAAGGCAGTCTAACGGTGACATCGGAGCCCGCTTCGGGCTCTGGCATGCCAATGCGGCGCCCGTGAGGGCGCTGCATCCACTTCAAATCCGTGTATTCACTTTGGAGGACCGCCGTGCAAACCGCCATCGACTTCCAGCAACTCGCCAACGCAATCGGCGACGCCATCATCATCTCCGATGCCGGCGGCCGCATCACTTTCTGGAACCCAGCGGCTGAGCGCATGTTCGGCTTTACGCAAAGCGAGGCGCTCGGACAGTCACTGGACCTGATCATTCCTGAACGCCTGCGCGGCCGCCATTGGGACGGCTATCACAAGACCATGGCAACGGGTGAAACCCGTTACGGCAATGACGTGCTGCGTGTCCCCGCGGTGGATAAGAACGGACGGTCAATGTCGATCGCCTTCACCGTCGCGCTGCTGCATTCGCCGCAAAACGAACTGAGCGGCATCGTCGCCGTGATCCGGGACGAAACCACCCGCTTCCAGGAGGATCGACTGCTACGCAAACGTCTGGCGGAACTGGAGGCCTCCGCAGGCGCGTGAGTGGGCGTCGTCCCCCGTTGTCCGTCAAACACGTGCCCGCATCAGGTGTAAAAATAGGGTTGCCGTTCAACTCCTTACAGTTGAGCGGCCAACACCTGGAGCGGGTTAAAGATGACACGCCTGATCGAACTGCGCCTCGCCTGTCTGCTGGTCTGCACGGCCGCGACTCAAGCTCATGCGGAACAACCGCGCGTGAATCGCGGCCACGACCCGTTCTTGCAGATCTCCAGGGCAATCAGCGAGTGCCCCACACCACTCGGTCCATTCGAAACGGAAAAGGAATGGCTCGACGACAGCCATTACCGGATCGAACGTGGCAATAGCTGCTGGATCGAGGGCCGCTGCCGTTTGTCGAACGCCTATCTGTACGACGCGGAAATCGCCGAAGCCGTGCAGCGGCGTCTTGCCAACATCAACTATGCGACGCACTGGCGCGAACAGTCGACACTCTGGCTCACGCTGCAACGCCGCTTCATCTACGTGGAAGGCTGCGTCGCGCCCGGCTTCGACAAGCGCACGTTCCTCGCCGAGCTGGCGAAGACAGCGGACGTCGAACGCGTGATCGACAACACGATCGTCGACCCGCATGCCGCGCAACTTCCCTATCGAACCCAGGCGAATCCGGACAGGCCCGTACTCGGTCCGGGCAACTAGCGACGCTGCCACAGCTATATCGGCAATCGTTCATAGCAACGCAGAAATCGATCTTTGGCCTTGTCGACGTCATTGCTAACATCGGCGACCCGACATACCCGGTCAGCACAACAATGACAACACAGAGATCGCATCCTTCCGTTTTTCGTCTCGGCCTCATCGGCGCAGCGGTCGCCAGCCTCGTCGTGCTCGCCTCGTGCGGCGACGACACTCTGCCGAGCGCCAACGCGACGCCGGCACCGGCGCCCGTAGTCGCGCAGAAGCGGCCCAACATTCTGTACATCATGGCCGACGACCTCGGCTATTCCGACATCCACGCGTTCGGCGGCGAAATCAACACGCCGAACCTCGACGCGCTGGTGCAATCCGGCCGCATCCTCACGAATCATCACACCGGCACCGTCTGCGCGATTACGCGCTCGATGCTGATTTCCGGCACCGATCACCATCTGGTTGGCGAAGGCACGATGGGCGCGCCGACCGACGAACGCAAAGGCCTGCCCGGCTATGAGGGATATCTGAACGACCGCGCGTTGTCGGTCGCGCAATTGCTGAAGGACGGCGGCTATCACACATACATGGCGGGCAAGTGGCACATCGGCTCGGGCATCGTCGGCAGCACGACGGGCGGCGGACAGACGCCGGACCAATGGGGCTTTGAACATAGCTACGCGCTGCTCGGGGGCGCCGCGACCAATCACTTCGCGCACGAACCGGCGGGCTCGAAGAACTACACGGAAGACGGCCAGTATGTGCAGCCCGGCCAGCCGGGTCAACCGGGCGGTACCGGCGGCAGCCCCGCCGTGTTCTACTCGACCGATTTCTACACGCAGCGCCTGATCTCCTACATCGATTCGAACAAGGGCGACGGCAAGCCGTTCTTCGCGTATGCCGCTTACACCTCGCCGCACTGGCCGCTGCAGGTGCCCGAGCCTTATCTGCACAACTACGCCGGCAAATACGACGCCGGTTATGACGTGATCCGCAATGCGCGCATTGCGCGGCAAAAAGCGCTCGGCATCATCCCGAACGACTTCGTGCCGTACGGTGGCGCATCGGAAACGCTCGTTGCGAGCCCCGCCACCGCGAACAACGGCACGGTGAACGCAAAGTACGTGAGCGCCGTGCATAGCGCCGCGCAAGGCTACACCGACTACGGCCCCGGCACCGCGAACAAGACGTGGGACAGCCTCTCGCCCGCCGAGAAGAAAGCGCAGGCGCGCTACATGGAAATCTACGCGGGCATGGTGGAGAACCTTGACCACAACATCGGCCTGCTGATCCAGCATCTGAAAGATATCGGCGAATACGACAACACGTTCATCATGTTCCAGTCGGACAACGGCGCGGAAGGCTGGCCCATCGACTCCGGCGCCGACCCGAGCGCGACCGACACCGCCAATGCCGCCGAGCCGATCTATTCGACGCTCGGCACTGACAACGGCCTGCAAAATGCCAAGCGTCTGCAATACGGTTTGCGCTGGGCCGAAGTGAGCGCGACGCCGTTCCGGCAAACCAAGGGCTATTCGGGCGAAGGCGGCGTGTCCACGCCGTTGATCGTGCATTTGCCGGGTCAGACCTCGCAGAAGCCGACGCTGCGCGACTTCACGCACGTCACCGACAACACGGCGACGTTCCTCGCGCTCGCGCAGATCTCCCCGCCGACGCAAGCCGCACCCGCGCTGATCAACACGCTCACCGGCGTCGATGAGAACAAGGGCAAGGTGGTCTACAACAATCGCTACGTGTATCCGATCACCGGGCAGTCGCTGTTGCCGGTGCTGAACGATCAGGCCACGAGCGCCGTGCACACCGCCTCTTTCGGCGACGAAGCGTACGGGCGCGGTTATCTGCGCAGCGCCGACGGTCGCTGGAAAGCGTTGTGGACCGAGCCGCCGCTCGGTCCCGTGGATGGTCACTGGCAACTGTTCGATATGAATTCGGATCGCGGCGAAACGCAGGACGTGTCGACGCAGAATTCGTCGGTGATCGACGGCCTCGTGCAGCAGTGGAACAGCTATATGGGCAGCGTCGGCGGCGTCGAGCCGCTACGTCCACGCGGTTACTACTGAGCACGCGATGACGTTTCGATTCAAGCTCACAGGCGGCGCGGCGCTGTATGGCGCCTACGCCGCGCTCGCGGCCGCCGCCTTCGCCGCCGCGTTTGCCGCCGCAGCGGTCGCGTCGACTGCCGCTTCGACCGTATTCGGCGGCGCCGCGAAACAAGGTGCATTCGACGATCTGAACCGCTCGCGTCCGCTGGCCGCGCTCGGCTCGGAAAAGCAATGCGCGCGCTACAGCGGTTTGCCCGCGCGCTGGCGCGACGACCCGCAGGCCGGCATGGTGCATCTGCATGGCGGCGACTTCGCGTTCGGCAGCAAGCTCGGCTATGAAGACGAGCGCCCGGCCGGCGACGGCAAGACACACGTTGCCGGCTTCTGGATCGATCAGACCGACGTGACGAACGCGCAGTTCGCCGCCTTCGTCAAAGCGACCGGCTATGTCAGCGACTCGGAACGCCAGGGCGGCGCCGTGGTGTTCCACTCGCCGACCCGAGAAGAGATGAACGCGCGCGACCTGGCGTGGTGGAGCTGGGTGAAGGGCGCTGCGTGGAATCATCCGACCGGTCCGGGCAGCACGCTCGACGGCCGCATGAACCAGCCCGTGACGATGGTCACGCAAGCCGACGCGCTTGCCTACGCGCGTTGGCTAGGCCGCGATCTGCCGACCGAGGCCGAGTGGGAGTATGCGGGCAAAGCCGGCCACGAAGGCGCGGACCTCGACACCGCACCGCGCGACGAACACGGCAAGCCGAGTGCGAACTACTGGCAAGGCGTGTTTCCGGTGCTGAACACCGACGAGGACGGTCACGTCGGGCTCGCGCCCGTCGGCTGCTATGCGGCCAACGACTTCAGGCTCTACGACATGATCGGCAACGCGTGGGAGTGGACCAAGGACGTCTACAGCGGTCCGCACCAGTCGCACACCAATGGCGATACCGCGGCCGTCGCACCGCTCAGCCGCAGGCACGATACGCCGATGGTCATCAAGGGCGGTTCGTTTCTCTGCTCGCGCGACTATTGCGTGCGCTATCGCGCGGCCTCACGCGAGCAGCAGGAGGCGGATTTGCCGGCCGCGCACATCGGTTTTCGCACGGTGTTGAGGGACGCGTCATGACGCCGCGTGGGATCGCACTAGCGGCGCTGCTTGGGGCCGCCGCATTATTGCAGCCTATGCAAGCGGCGGCGGCCGCGCCGGGTCAGGTCATCAAAGTCGGCGTGAGCGCGGGCGCGCACGCCGAGATCATGGACCAGGTGCGCCGCGTCGCCGCCGCACGCGGACTCGCGCTCGACGTCGTCGTGTTCGACAGACCGGCTTTGATCGACGCCGCGCTCGCCGCGAGCAGGATCGACGCCGCGAGCTTCGAAGACGCGCCGAGCTTCGAAGCGCAGCGCAAACAGCATCGCTATGCGCTCACGAGCGTCGCCACGACCGTGACGTTTCCGATCGCGCTGTACTCGCGCAAGCTGACGAAACTCGGCCAGTTGCAACGCGGCGCAACGATCGCCATTCCCGACGATCGTGAAGGCACCGCACGCGCGCTGATCCTGCTGCAGAACTTCACGCTGCTGACGTTCGAGGACAGTGCGGGTCTGCATGCCAAACTCGCGGACATCACGAGCAACCGCCTGAATCTGAAGATCCGCCAGGTGCCGCGCGCGCGTCTGTTCGACTCGCTGAACAGCGTGGCCTTCGCCGTGATCGACAGCGATGACGCGGCCCGTGCGGGACTCTACCCGGCACGCGACAGCCTCGGCCTCGAAGACGCGCGCTCGCCCTATGCCAACGTGCTGACGGTTCGCGACAGCGACCGCGGCGAGGCGTGGGTCGCACAACTGGTCGCCGCGTATCACTCGGACGACGTTGCGCATTTCATTCTCACCCGCTATCAGGACTCGGTGCGCCGGCCGTGGTGAACGCGTTCTCGTTCTCGTTCGCGTGTTCGGGTGCTCTACAGCTGCGTGTCCAGTATCCATACGAACTTCTCAATCAGCTTTTCGGTCAGCGGACGGTGCATCCACATTTCAAGCGTGATGCGTTGCGACTTCCCGATGTCGTCCGCGAAGGTGGCAGTTTGCTGGCGCGCAAAGTCGCGATCGTAGATATTCAGGTTCGCTTCGTCATTCAGCTTGAAAGAACGGCTATCGAAATTGGTCGAACCCACCGACACCAGGTACTCGTCCACGACCAGCAATTTGCAATGAAACATGGTCGGCTGGTACTCGAATATCTCGATGCCCGCTTTGAGCAGATCGCCCCAGCAGGCGCGCGACGCTTCGCGCACCGTGTGCGTATCGATGCGTTTGCCCGGCGTGATGATCCGCACTTTCACGCCGCGCTTCGCGGCCTCGACGATCGCGTTGATAGTCAGCTTGTCGGGCACGAAGTAGGCGCTCGCGAGATGAATGCTATGCGTCGCGGCTGTGATCGCCATCAGATACATCAGCTGCATATCGTCGCTGCCGCCCGACGGCGAACTGCTGAACATGTGGGCGAGACCGTCGCCCTGTGGTTCGACGTGCGGAAAATAGTCCGGGCCGTGGAGTACATTGCCGGTCGCCTTGACCCAGTTGTCCATGAACACCGCTTGCATATGTCCGACCACCGGACCGGCCACGCGAAAATGCGTATCGCGCCAATGCTTTTCATCCTGCGCGTGCCCGGTCCATTCCGGCGCGATGCCTACACCGCCGGTAAAGCCAATCTGGCCGTCGATCACCAGCAGCTTGCGGTGAGTCCGATCGTTCATGCGGCCAAGGCCGGTCCAATGCGGCTTGTGATACTTGATCACTGCCGCACCCGCGTCGCGCAGCATCTCCAGATAATGCCTGTCCATTTTCGACGAGCCGACCCAGTCGAGCAGAACGTGCACCGCGACGCCTTCACGCGCTTTATCCGCGAGTGCGCGGGCTATCTGCTCGCCGATCTCGCCGGACCAATAAATGAACGTTTCAAATGTGATGGTTTTGCGCGCTGAGCGAATTCCTTCGAGCATCGAAGGAAAAATGCTGTCACCGTTCAGCAGCATTTCGAAGCGATTGCCGGAGACGACAGGCGGACCGAGCAGCAATCCCATTGAACGAAGAAATTGCGGATCGTCGCTCGCATACAGCCGCTCGATCTTGTGTTCGATCTTCTTCTCGCCGCTCGACAGATTGGCGATCACCAGAATGATGACGAGCGTGACGAATGCGGTAAGGGGAATGGTCAGCATGCATGGCCTCGATGCTCAGCGGCAGAACGCGTAACGCACGTCCTGCAGTTTGACGGAGAGTGCCGGACCCGAAGTCCGGCTTTAACCACGCATACCGGACGCACTGCGCGTGCCCGTTGCGGGCGTGCGCTTTGCTACGCCGCCTACTCTGACTTACCTGACCAGCGCGAACGCTTCCCGGCTCGCAATCTCGCCCGCGCCATAGACACCGACCACGGTATAGTCCGACGCCACGCATTCGAACGTCGAGTCCTGAAACGTAATCACGAAATGGCGCAATGACGGCACCGCCGATCCGACCGTGGCAATTTCCGCCGCCAGCGACGAATTCACGACTTCGTGCGCCCGATAGCCGAGCAACCCTTGCATGGCAAGCGGGTGAATCTCGAGATCGACGTCGCCGGGCGGACCGAGCCGATGAAACGCGGCATCGGGAAATAGCACCGTGCAAAAGGGATCGTCATCGGGATCGAATGGCCCGAACCGTTCAAAGTCGGCTTCCGCAATCGGGTAGGCCAGAATCACCCGGCGGTCGCTGGCGACGATGAACGGTTCGGCGGCATCGGCTGCCGGATGAGGAACGGAATCCAGCAGGATGACCTGGTCTTCCTGCTGGAGTGAATCGATCGTGCTAGTCATCTACTTCACGACTCCGTTGCGCTCATGCGCTGGCTGGCATCGTCGCGGTCGCGGCTTGCGGCGCTGCCGCAGTGCTCGTCACAGCGGTTTTAGCGGCGGCTTTGCGGACCGGCGCTTTTCTGGCCGCTCTCGCGACCGTGCTCTTCTTCGCGGCGGGCTTCACTGCGGCTTTCTTCGCTGCGACTTTTTTGGTTGCCGTTGCTTTCTTCGCAGCCGTCTTTCTGGACACGGCGGCCTTTTTCGCTACGACTTTTTTCGCCGCGGCTTTCTTGCTCACCGCACCGCTGGTTGCCGCGGATTTCGCTTTGCCAGCCTTGGTCGCTGCTTGAGTTGCCGCTTTAGTCGCGGGCTTGGCCGCTGCACCGCCGATCAGGAACTTCGTGCGGTCTTTCACCGTTGCGAGCCATGCGGGCGCCGGACCACGGCCGCTCCAGGTCGCACCGGTTTTCGGATTGAGATACTTGGGCGGCTGCGCGCCTTTCGGCTGACCTTTACCGGCTTTTGCATGAGCGACCACGGCCTTTGCCGCGGACTTGAGTTCGCTCGAGCCATCGATCAGGAATTGCGTGCGGTCTTTCACGCCTGCAATCCAACCCGGGGCGCGCCCGTGGCCCGTCCAGGTTGCACCGGTTTTATGGTCGCGATATTTCGCCGGTTTTCCCGAAGCACTGGCTTTTGCCTTGCCGGTGCCAACATGGCCATTCAAGCCGCGCGCCACGCGCCTCGCCTTTGCTTTGGCTTCGATATCCTCAGTAGTCAAACCATGCTTGAGCATCAGATCGCGAATCTGGTCGACCGCGACTTGCGCTTTTCTGGCAACAAGGATATCGGCTTGTGCCTGCAGTTTCTTCAACTTTGCCTGGATTTGCTCTAACGTTGGCATTTGATTCCTCCCTATGTGGTAGCCGTCGAACTATGCCATGAATGAAAGAAGAAAGGCAGATCTATGTGGTGTTTTAAGGCACCCAACGCATTTCCATCACCTGGCGTTCCAGTACGGAGCTTTCAGCTTCACTACCGAATTATCCGATCTCTCTTTCTTTTCCTTTCCCGAAGACTCTTCTTTTGCCTTCCAGTTCCGGCATCCCGACTCAGGTAGGCGTAAAAACGACAGCCTGGCGGTCGGCAATGTAACGCACACTACGTACAAAGCGGTATTGTTGACCATCTGCCGTTATCCGGTTGATTCCAAGACTGGTCAGCCTCAGTATTTCGTCCGCCATAAACGCATCGACCACCCCCGAATCCGTGAGATCCTCCAAAGCACCGGACGGATCACCGACATAAACGTTGCGTACCTGCGTGCCAATCCGCATCAGAACCACGCTTTTGCCTTCGTCGAGCGCCAGTTCGAGATACCCGGCAAGCGCGCGTAGCGACTCTGGCGTACAGGCTCCGGACTGATAGGTCGCAGCATTCGAAGGCGTCATTTCTGTTTTCCCCGTACCCGCATCGACGAAAAGGTGGTTTGCCGTGCTTCGCAGCAATAGCCGTTTCTACTATAGGCAAGCATCTGAATATTCAAAGGACAGCAGTTCATTTTTCTTTCGAAAGTTGGCTTTCCCGGCGGCCCGCTTTAAAAAAAGCACTATGGGCAATGAAAAGACCACGTTGGACCCCGAAGAAATCCATACGGAGGGCAGAGGTAACTCTACGTTACGCATTTCTCGACACTGTTTCACTTATGTCGGGTCGGCGCTTCTATACTTCGGACCTTGCCTGCGGAAAACCTGCGGGAACCTGAAACACGTGAACACGGGCACTGGGTTGGCTATTGAAAAGAACCCGGGCAGCACCACCTTCGGCAATCTCAACAGAACGGTACTCTCAGATGAAAGCGGGATTTATGAAAGTCGCCCTTGCAGCAGCGGCACTCACTTCGGCCATGTCCAGCACGGCAAACGCGGCGGGTTGCCTGAAGGGAGCCGTCGTGGGCGGCGTAGCGGGTCACTATGCGGGGCACCACGCGGTCGTCGGTGCGGTGGGCGGTTGCATCGTCGGACGGCATGTAGCGAAGAAGCACGCTGAGGAACAGGCCACACAGCGTCAGCAAGCCAAGATGCAATAGTCTGGTCAGTAAAAGGAGCCGCCGCCAATATCACGCGGGCTTGGCGACGGCTCCAACTTCAGTCCTTCCTCTCACTCACGCGATCCGCAACCCGTGAGCTGGCAAAATCTCCTGCGTCGTCACGAAACGGTGTTGCTTGACCGCGTCGTGAAAGCGCCGGTAGTCGCTTTTCTCAAAGGCGTTCGTCCAAACCGGTCTGTCCCCGGTGTCGTCGTCGCACTCCAAACCAGTCGCCATGTGTTTCCACGAACCTCGTCCCTTGGCGACATAAGCCGGAATCCGCTCTTTCAAACCCGGAATGCGGCCGGCTTTTACCCACTCGCAAACGATTAGCAAGCGGTCGTTATCGTCCGCATGGCGGTTCGTATCGAGCAGACGGGTCAGCGTCTCTTTCACCTCCTCCGGCAAGCCGGGCTGGGTTTCGAAGTCTTCCCGTCCCGCCACATAAGCGCGCACTGCGCGGCAAGCCATGTCAGCCGCCTCGACGAACTCCGGCAGGTTATGTCTCGAGATGAAGTTGTTTCTGCCGTCGATGTAATGCCAGCGAGCCCACGGCTGGTCGGGATAGTGCAACGCGGCGCCGTGACCGACGGGGAGCGCCAGCGTCAATATGTCTTCCTCGATGTGTTCCAGCAGATGGCCGGCCACGAGTTGGAGATGGGCAAACCAGCCTTTGCGCGTGCAATCCTGAGCCTCCAATAGATGCACCCGATTCCATGGGCTCTCTATTCCCGCGAATCCCTGATGCGCCCAGGTATCGACGTACGCGTGAAGCGTCACACCCAGTCGATGCAAACCCGTCTCCGAGTCGCGCTGCCGGATTGCACGCCGCACCACTTCGCGCGCGACCCCGCTGTCCGGCCGGCAAATCGCTTTCTCTTCGAGGGTTTCACCTTCCGCGGCCGGCAGAAAATGAAATGGCGTCCACACGAGGCAGTTCTGATCGTTCTCGGTGTTAGCGTAGTCGAATAGCTTGTGCGCGGTGGCAAACCGCTCGAAAGTCTCGCCGCCCTTGAACCGCAGTATTCCCCGGGTCGTCGCGTCATCGACGTATTGGCAGGCATGCGCCACGGTCGATGCGTCGCCAGCCGTCATCCCGCCGACGCGGGCGGCGATATAGACCACACCATAGTGAAAGTCGATATTCATGGCTGGCGCTCCTGACGCGCGACGGATGACGTCGAAGGTTCTCGACTGCGCGGCAGGGCGAATTCGATGTCGGCGCGTGAGTAGATAGTAGACGACCGAGTGCAGTCCGGCTTTAAAAAGGCGCCTCATCCGTATTCGCCGATCCACGCGATAAGGAGCGATTCGCTTTGCCGAAGGGCGTGACTCGCTCGACCCTGACCATCCAGACTTCCGGGATCCCGATAGAAGAAGGCGTCCTCCTGATGGAGCAATGTCGCGCGCACAGAGAAGAGCTCTCCAGCAGTCCGCCTGCGCCCCCTATATATATAAGAGCCTCAGCACAGGTGAGTAACCACCATCCGGCCGTTCCATTGCGTATTCAGATACTCGACCGCAAGCGTCCGGTGGCAGCGATGGGGTAAATGTTCACTGCAAAGCAGGCAAGCCGATTGAAAAAGATCGACATCCAGATTGCTTTCTACCCGGCGCTTTGCAATCAGCTCGACGTACTCCGCCGTGAACTGATCCCAGGACAGTTGCTTGCCCTGATAGCGCTTCAGCAAGTGCGGCTCGGGAGCGAGATCCGGCATTTCGACGTACGCTGCATTGCACAACCTGTCGAGGAAGTAGGGAAGATCCTGCTTTTTCGCAAAGCCGGCCAACTGCGAGGTGTTATTCAGGCGGATGTCGAGAACGGTGCGCACCTGGGCGCTTTTCAGCAAATCGAAAAAATGCGCGGCGCTCTTGCCGGTGAAGCCGATAGTTGCAACCCGCACGGCGTTCTTTTCAGGTTTCATGACGAATACCCAGCAGGGGTGATTCCGCGCCCGGAGCAGCAAAAAGCCCCGCAACGGCATCCGCAGCGGGGCTCAATTGTCGACGCATTTCGCACCAGAGTTACTTGCCGATGCCGAGCAGTTCGATTTCGAACGTCAGATCGGTATTCGGCGGAATCGGACCGACGCCACGATCGCCATAAGCGGTCGCCGCCGGGCACGTCAGTTTGGCTTTGCCGCCTACTTTCATCTTCTGGACGCCTTGCGTCCAGCACGGAATCACGCGATTAAGCGGGAACGATGCCGGGCCGCCGTGCTTCGCGGAACTATCGAACTCGGTGCCGTTCGGCAGCGTGCCGCGATAGTTGACCTTGACGACATCGTCGGCTGCCGGTTGGGCGCCCGTGCCTACCGTCAGATGCTGGACGATGACACCGGAAGGCAGTTTGTCAGTGGTGGGCGCGGCGGCCATGGCCGTCGAGGAGAGGACAGCTGCGGCAACCAAAGCAACGATGGATTTCAAAGCGAATCTCCAGTGGGGTAATGCGCGCCATTGTAGCGGATCGCATACTGCTTGCCGCCGCGCGGCAGCACCGTGCAGGCTTTCTGTCGACTCGTGCAAGCGACGCGAATCCGGTCTCGCGGAAAATAACGTACGTGTCCGACGATTGGCTCTATTACGAGAGTGCCAGAACCGCCCAAAGCGTCAATATGCCAATTGCGCCAACGGCCAGGCTCGATTGAACGCTCTTTAATCGAGGCGTTGCACCCTGTATCTATTAGCCGCCAATACCTCACCTCGCGCGTTGAAGTCGGCAAGCACCGTTTCGCGTTCACGCACGTCGGCCAGCACTGCCGGATCGAGTAAGGCGGTAATCACTTCGGCGCGATCACGGCCAGCCTGTGCCATGACGTCGCCGTACGGACTCCAGATTGCACTCGCGCCGCACGCAGCCCACCCACCGGTCGTACCGACGTGATTCGACAACAGCACGTACATGGTGTTGTCGAAAGCACGCGCGGGAAACCAGATACGCGACTGATGATAGCCCGTCTTTGCGCTGAAGAGCGCGCTCGCCAGATAGGCATGCGCACCATTGACCGCCGCATGCCGCGCATGCTCGGGAAAACCGGAGTCGTAGCACACGCCCAGAGCAAGCCGCCATCCGTCGAGCTCCAGCATGCAGCCCTGCGAGCCCGGCTGGTAAATGCGCGCCTCGCTGCTATAGAGATACTGCTTGTGATACGGCTCGATCTGTTCGCCGGCGCGGTTGAATATCAGCGACGAGATGTGCAGCCGATTAGCGCCACCCGCAGCCACGCTGCCGCACGTCGCCGCGCCAACGATCACCACGATCTCGCGCTGTCGGCAAACCGTGCGAATCGGCTCGAGTCGCGGATCGTGCGTGTCGAATGCGTACTTCGCGGGGTCGCCGGCAATCAGCTCCGGCTCGTAGCCGCTTAGAAATTTCTCGGGAAAAACCACCAGTTTCGCGCCCTGATCGGCGGCGACGCCGGTCAATTCGACCGTTCTCGCGATGTTGGCCGCCACGTCGCCGGGAACCGGTTGTGCTTGCGCAGTCGCGATTCGTAATGAGGTTTGCGGCAACGATACTTGTGTGTGACTCAACGGGAACTCCGTGGTGAATGGACTGTTGCCATGCGCCGGCGCCGATTCGAGCGCAAGCATGAGCGAGTGAAGCCCCGGCATTTGACCACGGACCGCACTGCGATGTGAACCACCGCCACGCTTCGGTGGTCCACATAAAAGACACCCGCCCCGACCCATTCGTCGACACGTGACTCCCATGCCAAAGAGTACTTTCGATGACCGCGCCGACTGATTCCGACGAGTCCCTCGTTCCCGCAGCTTCTGTCGCGTCGGAACGGCGCCGGGCGCCCCGGGCTCGCCGGATTCCGCGCAGCCGCGAACAGCAGGCGCGGCTCGACGCACGCGAGCCGGCCTTCGAACCCCTCCCGTTTGCTTTAGACGAAGCCGCCGCGCGCCGCCCATTTGCCGACAAACTCCGCGAATGGTTCGAAGCGCGCCGCTGGCAACCCTTCGATTTTCAACGCGACGTCTGGGCGGAAATCGGCCAAGGCGCGAGCGGCCTGCTGCACGCGACCACCGGCGCGGGCAAAACCTGGGCCGTGTGGTTCGGTGCGCTGGGCGCCTTCGCGACGGCCGAACCCTCGTCCCGCAAGCGCACGGCACGCACGCATCCGGAACCGCTCACCGTGCTCTGGATCACGCCGATGCGCGCGCTAGCCGCCGACACCGCGCGCGCGTTGCAAAGTTCGGCGGCCGAGCTAGCGGTGCCATGGAGCGTCGGACTGCGCACCGGCGACACGTCGTCGGCCGAACGCGCGCGACAGAACCGGCGCATGCCGTCCGCTCTCGTCACGACGCCCGAGAGCCTGACGCTCATCCTCACCCGGCCCGACGCGCGCGAGGTGCTCTCGCACGTGCGCCTCGTGATCGTCGACGAATGGCATGAGCTGCTCGGCAATAAACGCGGCACGCAGACACAACTCGCGCTCGCGCGTCTTGCACATTGGCACCCCGAGTTGCAGGTATGGGGCTTGTCGGCGACGCTCGGCAACCTGCCCTTCGCCGCCGACGTATTGCTCGCGCCCGTGAAGACGCCGCGCGTCAGCGTGCATGGCGCGCTGCCCAAAGCGCTGATCGTCGATACGGTGATCCCTGACACCATCGAGCGGTTTCCATGGGGCGGCCATATGGGCATGCGCCAGGTTGGCGCGGTTGCCGATGCGATCGGCGAAGCGCAGACCTCGCTCGTGTTTACCAATACCCGCTCGCAATGCGAGGTCTGGTATCAGGCGCTGCTCGAAGCGCGGCCCGAATGGGCCGGCCTCATTGCATTGCATCACGGCTCGCTCGATCAGGAAGTGCGCGAATGGGTCGAGCGAGGCCTCAAGAACGGCTTGCTGAAAGTAGTGGTGTGCACGTCGAGCCTCGATCTCGGCGTCGATTTCCTGCCGGTGGAGCGCGTGTTCCAGATCGGCTCGCCCAAGGGCGTCGCGCGTTTGATGCAGCGCGCGGGACGCTCGGGGCATGCGCCCGGCCGCCCGTCGCGGGTGACGATCGTGCCGACCCATGCGCTCGAACTGGTCGAAGCCGCCGCCGCGCGCGAGGCCGTCGACAAGCGTCAGATAGAAGGCCGCGAAACGCCGGAGAAACCGTTCGACGTGCTAGTCCAGCATCTCGTCACCGTCGCGATCGGCGGCGGCTTCGATGCGCGTGAACTATATGCTGAAATTCGCGGCACCTATGCTTACCGGCAACTGACGCAAGCGGAGTTCGACTGGGCGCTCGGCTTTGTCGAAGGCGGCGGCACGTCGCTGCGCGCGTACCCCGACTACCATCGGGTGGTGCGCGAAAGCGACGGACTGTACCGCGTGCCGCGCGAGGATCTGGTGCGGCGGCATCGCAACAACATCGGTACCATCGTCGCGAATGGCACGCTGAATGTCGCGTATCTGTCGGGCGGCCGCATCGGCGCGATCGAAGAGTCGTTCATTTCACGCCTTAAAACAGGGGATATTTTTACTTTCGGCGGACGTGCGCTCGAATTGATCCGTGTGCAGGACATGACCGCGTGGGTGCGGCGCGCCACGACCTCGCGCGGAGCGATGCCGCAATGGGCGGGCAGCCGCATGCCGCTTTCGTCCGAACTCGCCGACGCCACGCTGACGATGCTCGCGCGCGCCGCCGACGGTATCTTCGACGAGCCCGAAATGCGCGCCGTGCGGCCGCTGCTCGAATTGCAGCAGAAATGGTCGGCATTGCCCGAGCCGGGCGTGCTCGTGGTGGAACTGGTGAAGTCGCGTGAAGGACATCACTTCTTCTGTTATCCGTTTGCCGGGCGCACCGCGCATATCGGTCTGGGCGCGTTGCTCGCATGGCGAGTCGCGCGCGAGAAGCCCGGCACCTTTTCGATTTCGATGAACGACTATGGGTTCGAACTGCTGTCCGCGCAACCCTTCGATTGGGCCGCGCAATTACAAGGCGGGCTGCTCTCGCCCGACGAACTGGAGCACGACATTCTCGCCAGCCTCAACTCGTCCGAACTCTCGATGCGTCGCTTTCGCGAAATCGCGCGCGTGTCGGGACTGGTGTTTCAGGGACATGCAGGCCAGCAGAAAAGTGCGCGGCAATTGCAGGCGTCGAGTGGCCTCTTCTACGAGATCTTCCGTCAGCACGATCGCGACAACCTGCTGCTCAATCAGGCCGATGACGAAGTGCTGTTGCAGGAACTCGACGCGCAGCGGATGCGCCGCGCGCTCGAACGCATGAACGCGAGCCGGGTGGTGGTGACGCGGCCGAAGAAGCCGACGCCGTTTGCGTTTCCGCTGATCGTCGGGCGCTTGCGCGAGAAGGTCAGCACGGAGAAGCTTGCGGATCGCGTCGAGCGGATGCTGGCCGAACTCGAGAAGGCCGCGCGCACATGAAGCCCTCATCGTTGACGGTTCACATCGCCGGGCATGACCTCGTGCTGTCGGGTTTGCGGGCGAGTTTCGATCCTGTGCTGCGCTGTCTGTTCGTCGCCGACGCCCATTTCGGCAAGGACGCCGTGTTTCGTGCGCGCGGCATCCCGGTGCCGATCGGCTCGACTGCCGACAACTTGATGCGCCTCGACATTCTGATCGCCGAATTCGACCCGGCCATGCTCGTGTTTCTCGGCGACCTGCTGCACGCGCGCGAATCGCATGTGCCGGAGATGCTCGATGCGCTGCACGCGTGGCGCGCGCGACATGGGCGACTGCGGGTCGTGCTGGTGGAGGGCAATCACGACCGGCATGCGGGCGCGCTGCCGTCGACGTTGGGGATCGAGTCTGTGCGGGAACCCTGGCTCGTCGGGCCGTGGGCGTTGTGTCATCTGCCGCAGCGGGTCGATGGCGCGTATGCGCTCGCAGGTCATGTGCATCCGGTCTATCGGATCACGACGCGGACCGATTCGGTGCGGGTGCCCTGTTTCCGGTTCGGGATTGAGAGTGGCGTGTTGCCGGCTTTTGGCAGCTTTACCGGGGGAGCGCGCGAGGAGGGACGTGCTGTTGGAGAGAAAGTGTTTCTGGTGGTGCAGGAGCGTGTGATCGAGATGGGTGGTGCGTGAAGGTGAGTGGACGGGGACCGTCCACTCGGTTTGCGTAGGTTGCTTGTGTTTTCCGCTGCCTGATCTGGCGCGGAGGTCGGCTTGCCGGCCTCCGCGCGCTGCGAGTAAAACTACCCTCGTTTAGTGGTTGCCCCCTCCGTGACCACCGCCATGGCCGCCACCACCGCCGTAGCCGCCGCCGAAGCCACCGCGGCCAGAGCCGAAGCCACCGCCGAAGCCACCGCGGCCTGAACCGAAGCCGCCGTTGCCAGGACCGCCCTTGCCGCCGGGACCACCGTTGCCTGCGCCGTTGCCTGGACCGCCGTTGCCTGGGCCTCCGTTGCCTGGGCCTCCGTTGCCACCGTTGCCCGGGCCTCCGTTGCCGCCGTTGCCCGGGCCTCCGTCGCCGCCGTTGCCGGGACCACCGTTGCCGCCGTTGCCGGGACCACCGTTGCCGCCGTTGCCGGGACCACCGTTGCCGGCGCCGCCGTTGCCCGAGCCACCACCATGGCCTCCATTGCCGGAACCACCGCCACCCGCGCCGCCGTTACCGCCATTCCCGGACCCACCGTTGCCCGAGCCACCACCATGGCCTCCGTGGCCGGAACCACCGCCACCCGCGCCTCCGCCGTTCCCGCCATTTCCGGAGCCGCCGTTGCCCGAGCCACCGCCATGGCCTCCGTTGCCAGAACCACCGCCACCCGCGCCGCCGCCGTTCCCGCCATTTCCGGAGCCGCCGTTGCCCGAGCCACCGCCATGGCCTCCATGGCCGGAACCACCGCCACCCGCGCCACCGCCGTTCCCGCCGTTTCCGGAGCCGCCGTTGCCTGAGCCACCGCCGTGGCCTCCGTGGCCGGAACCACCGCCACCCGTGCCACCGCCGTTCCCGCCATTTCCGGAGCCGCCGCTGCCTGCGCC
Source organism: Paraburkholderia fynbosensis (assembly GCF_902859935.1). Taxonomy (GTDB): domain Bacteria; phylum Pseudomonadota; class Gammaproteobacteria; order Burkholderiales; family Burkholderiaceae; genus Paraburkholderia; species Paraburkholderia fynbosensis. Next base: position 89,474 of record NZ_CADIKI010000004.1, on the reverse strand, counting down.
GCCGCCATGGCCTCCGTTGCCGGAACCGCCGCCACCCGCGCCGCCGTTCCCGCCATTTCCGGAGCCACCGCTGCCTGCGCCGCCACCATGGCCTCCGTTGCCGGAACCGCCGCCACCCGCGCCGCCGCCGTTCCCGCCATTTCCGGGGCCGCCGTTGCCCGAGCCACCGCCGTGGCCTCCGTGGCCGGAACCACCGCCACCCGCGCCACCGCCGTTCCCGCCATTTCCGGAGCCGCCGTTGCCCGAGCCACCGCCGTGGCCTCCGTTGCCGGAACCACCATTGCCCGAGCCTCCGCCGTTGCCGCCGCTGCCGGGACCGCCATTACTCGGCCCGCCGCTATGACCGCCATTGCCGGGACCGCCATTACCCGGACCGTTGCCATCACCGTGACCACCGTCGCCATGACCCGTGCCGCTATGACCTCCACCACCATGGCCGCCGTTGCCTTGGCCGCCGTCTCCATGGCCACCGTCACCGTGACCCGTGCCGCTGTGGCCACCATCGCCTTGACCGCCGTCACCGTGGCCGCCATCTCCGTGACCCGTGCCGCCATGGCCACCTTCGCCGTGGCCGCCGTTACCTTGGCCGCCGTCTCCATGGCCACCCTCACCGTGACCCGCACCGCCATGGCCACCATCGCCTTGACCGCCGTCACCGTGGCCGCCATCTCCGTGACCCGTGCCGCCATGGCCACCGTCGCCGTGGCCGCCGTCACCTTGGCCGCCGTCTCCATGGCCACCGTCACCGTGACCCGCGCCGCCATGGCCACCATCGCCTTGACCGCCGTCACCGTGGCCGCCATCTCCGTGACCCGTGCCGCCATGGCCACCGTCGCCTTGACCGCCATCGCCGTGGCCGCCGTCTCCGTGACCCGTACCACCATGGCCACCGTCTCCATGACCGCCGTCACCGTGGCCGCCATCTCCGTGACCCGTGCCGCCATGGCCACCGCCGCCTTGACCGCCGTCGCCGTGGCCGCCGTCTCCATGACCGCCGTCACCGTGGCCGCCATCGCCATGCCCCGTACCGCCATGGCCACCGTCGCCATGGCCACCTTCGCCATGACCGCCATCGCCGTGGCCGCCGTCTCCATGACCGCCGTCACCGTGGCCGCCATCGCCATGCCCCGTACCGCCATGGCCACCGTCGCCGTGGCCGCCGTCTCCATGACCACCGTCACCGTGCCCGCCATGTCCATGACCGCCATCACCATCGCCGCCATGCCCATGACCACCATCACCATCGCCGCCATGTCCATGCCCATGACCACCATCACCATCGCCATCGCCATCGCCGCCATGACCATGCCCATGACCATGACCACCATCTCCATGGCCCCCATCACCACCATCACCGCCATCTCCACCGTCACCGCCACCACTCCCCGGCCCACCACCACCCGGCCCGTCACCACCCGAGCCGCCATCCCCCGCCCCGCCCTTCCCGCCGCCACTGCCGCTGCCATTGCCGCCCGTGCTCCCCGAACCATTCCCGCCTGAGCCGGAGTTCGTCACACCGTTTCCGCCGCTATTGCCCGAGCCAGTAGACGGAGCCCCGCCGCCGCTTTGCGAACCCGTGGTTGATCCGACCGTCGCCGCCGCAAGGCCGCCCCGACCCGGCGCGAACAAGCCATCGCGCTGCACCGCGCAAGCAGGCCCCCCGCCGGCCGGACAACCCGTCGCCGACGCCTGCGCCACGACCAGCCCAGCAGAACTGGTCGACGAGTCCGCCGACCCCGTCGGATTCGTTTGCGCTCCCGCCATCGCCGCATACAGACTCACCGCGACCGCCAATACCGCCCGCCGCGTTCCCAATGTCCGCGCGTCCCCGTTTTGCCTTTTCATTTCATTCTCCTAACTATCAACCTAGAGTGACCGGCCAGATAACGAACGAATCCCTGTTCACTGTTAAAAACGAAAATTCAAAGCCCAGTCGACGTTGCCGCGGGCGATGCAAAAGTGCATCGTGCGTGGTACGTCTCTCGCGAAAAATCCCGGTCCGATTTGGCGTGATCCGAGAGAGGAGACTGGCTGCGCGCGAACTTCGTCGTTAGAACGGCACAGCATGGCCTGATGGACGTTGAAGTTATGCGGAGCGCCATACGGCGACCGTGCGCTAGACCACGCAATGCGATACCGCGGATCTATTGCCAGCGAATGGCACGAGTAGAACCGTCCGAAATAGTCAATTCGAGAGCTTCTGAAAATGCGGACTTTTTTACGTTTAGATACGCAGTCCAAACTATTATGTCGTGAACCATGCTTCTTACTCCCCGCTTGAATCGAATAACCATCGACAGAGTCCAACGCGATTTTCGTCAAACCACCAGGGTTAAAACTTACGCTGCAGATCTTTTTGCGTGTCCATCCGCACATAAGCGAGCGGCTGCCGAAACCGGGTGAGCGCAATCCCACAGACAGGATCGAAGAGAGCGCCGTGCGCACTCATTGTTCAACCTCGACCCGGCACCACCACCCATCACCGCAGAAGCCGGAAAAAAGCCGGCAAACCAACCCTCGTCAGACGCCCCTTACAAACCTGGCGCCACCTTTCCATCGCGGTTGGCCACTTCGTGCGCTATCCCACACAGGGAGGCAGTCTTCAACTCAGGTAACAATACGAACCTCGCAACTTCATCGACAACAGGAAAAACAGATGCTTCTATCCGATCAATGGGTGCTGGTGACGGGCGGCGCCCGCGGACTCGGCGCGGCCATCACGCGAGCGTTGGTGCGCGAAGGCGCGGGCGTGATCGTGAATTACCGCAAGAGTGAGACGCTGGCGCACGCACTGAGAGAGGAACTCGGCGAGCGCGTGCTGCCGTTGCAGGCGGACATCACCGATACCGCTGCGGTCGCGCGTCTGTTCGAAGCCGCGCACGCGCAAACCGGCCAGGCCATCGTCTCGGTCGTGAACAACGCGCTGGCCGACTTCCAGTTCGACGGCGACGCACGCCCCTCGATCGACTCCATCGACTGGTCGCGTTTCCAGCAGCAACTCGACGGCTCGCTCAAAAGCGCGCTCAACACGATTCAGGCAGCCGCGGCCGGCATGCGTGCGCGCGGGTTCGGGCGCATCGTCAACGTCGGCACCAATCTGTTTCAGAATCCCGTGGTCCCGTATCACGACTACACCGCGGCCAAGGCCGCATTGCTCTCGCTCACGCGCACCGCCGCGCACGATCTCGGCCCCGACGGCATCACGGTCAACATGGTGTCGGGCGGTCTGCTGCGCACCACCGACGCGAGCGCAGCGACCCCGGAATTCGTCTTCGACCTCATCGCGAATTCCACGCCGCTACGGCGTGTCACGACGCCCGAGGAATTCGCCGACGCCGTGCTGTTTTTCCTGTCGCCCTGGGCGCGCGCGGTGACGGGCCAGAATCTGATCGTCGACGGCGGGCTCGTGAAGGGCTGATTCTCCAGCGCGGCTGACCCGCATGTATGCGGGCCACGCCAAAAGTGTCGCTGCGCAACCACCAGCGCGGCGCAATCCAACACTTCGCCGCATGGTCTTTTCCCGAAGTATTTCCACCATCCGCGACGCCGGCTCGCTCATCGCCGCCTGCGCGGCGTCCGGACGCTTGCCGCATGAGCGCTTGCGCGAGATCGCCGGCACGCGCGGGTTTACCTGTGTTTGACTTAGCCAGACTGCCCCGTTTACTGGACCCAAGCAAAGCTCTCAATCAGCTTTCTGTTTCGGCGTTCCGTTTGCTTTGGTCATCCGAATAGCGATGAGGGAATCGCCGTTCACTCTCCAACGAGGCAAGTCATGGTTAATGTGTCCAGCAGTGCTACCGACGAGTTGAAATCCGCGATCCGAGGCCAGCTCCTGCAGCCTGGCGATGCGAGCTACGATCAGGCACGCAGTATCTGGAATGCGATGATCGACCGGCGTCCGGCGCTGATCCTGCGTTGCGCCGGCGCCGCCGACGTGCGCTACGGCGTCGCCTTCGCGCGCGACAACAACCTGCCGCTGGCGATTCGCGGCGGCGGTCACAACATCGGCGGCAGCGCGCTTTGCGACGATGGTCTCGTGCTCGATCTGTCGTCGATGAAGTCGGTGCGTATCGACCCGCAAGCGCGGCGCGCGTATGTCGAACCGGGCGCGACACTGCACGACTTCGACCATGAAGCCCAGGCTTTCGGACTCGCGACGCCGCTCGGCATCAACTCGACCACCGGCGTCGCGGGCTTGACGCTCGGTGGCGGCTTCGGCTGGCTCAGCCGCAAATACGGCATGACGGTCGACAATCTGTTGTCGGCAGACGTCGTCACCGCCAACGGCGAACTGGTCCGCGCCAGCGCCGATTCGCACGAAGATCTGTTCTGGGCGATACGCGGCGGCGGCGGCAATTTCGGCGTCGTCACGTCATTCGAATTTCAGTTGCATCCGATCGGACCGCTCGTGTACGGCGGCCTCGTCGTGCTGCCGATCGCGCAGGCGAAAGAGGCGCTCGTCAAGTACCGCGCCGCGCACGCCGGCATGCCGGAGGAGCTCAGCGTGTGGGCGGTGTTGCGGCTTGCGCCGCCGCTGCCTTTCCTGCCGCCGGAAGTTCATGGGACGCCGGTGATCGTGTTCGCGATGTGCTATAGCGGGCCGGTCGACGACGGGCCGTCCGTGGTGGAAGCCGTGCGCGGCTTCGGGACACCGGTCGGCGAACATCTCGGCCCGATGCCGTACGCGATGTGGCAGCAGGCGTTCGACCCGCTGCTCGCGCCGGGCGCGCGCAATTACTGGAAGTCGCACAATCTCGGCGGCATCGACGATGGTCTGATCGACGCGCTGCTCAGTTCGATCGGCAATCTGCCGACGCCGCAGTGCGAGATTTTCTTCGGCCAGATCGGTGCGCAAACTCAGCGCGTGCCGGTCGCGGCCACCGCCTACCCGAGCCGCGATACGCAGTACGCGATGAACGTCCACGGCCGCTGGGACGATGCCGCCGACGACGAGCGCTGCATCGCGTGGTCGCGTGCATTCTTCGATGCCGCCGCGCCGTTCTCGCTCGGCAGCGTGTACGTCAACTTCATGACGCAGGAGGAAGGCGGCCGTGTCGCCGAAGCCTACGGGCCGAACTACGAACGGCTAGTCGCGGTAAAAAGCCGATACGACCCGCACAATCTTTTCCGCCACAACCAGAACATTCGACCGGCGGCTTAACAAATGTAGGCGAGCAAGCAACGCGCGACCTCGCCGATTCACGCCAACTTCGAGCCCACCCCGCTGTCCCTGCGCAGACGCGCGGGGTCGGGTACGCTATTTGCTGTTTCACCACCGTCGTACGGGCGTGCCGCCATCGGGGCAAGGCATCATCGCCCCGGGAAACGCACGGGAAGCGAAACGGCACCCGCCCTCCCGTCACCTTCATAACGTAAAAGGACAAAACCAACATGCGCAGACGACAATTCATCCTGACCGGCAGCGCTGCCCTGGCCTCCGCTGGCCTCAGCCTCGCCGGTTGCACGACGACTTCGCCGTCCTCCAGCGCTTCGCCTTCGGCCAACGCCGGCAAGCGCGATACGATCAACGCCGGTGTCGACGCGACACTCGCGCGCCTCTACGAAAACGTCCACGGTTCGCGCGAGCTGGTCGCGAAGGCGCGCGGCGTGCTGGTGTTCCCGTCCGTCATTTCGGCGGGCTTCTGGGTCGGCGGACAATACGGCGAAGGCGCTCTGCGGGTGAACGGTCAGACGACGGGCTTCTATAGCACCGTCGCGGGGTCGTTCGGTTTGCAGATCGGCGCGCAGTCGAAGGCGCTCATCTTCCTGTTCATGACGCAGGAAGCGCTGGACAAATTCCTCCACAGCCAGGGCTGGGCGGCCGGCGCGGATGCCACCGTCGCGGTGCTGAAGGTCGGCGCGAACGGCGCGGTCGACACGTCCACCGCCACCAGCCCGGTCGAAGCGTTCGTGCTGACGAACGGCGGCCTGATGGCCGGCGTGTCGGTCGAAGGGACCAAGGTGTCGCGCCTGATCATCTGAGTGTCCGCACCTCGTCACGCAGCCGCTCGCCGGTTGCGTGACGCCGGCATCAGGCAAGGTCGCGGTGTGCCGTGCGGTTGCGACCTTTGCCCGCCTCACCGGTCACATCGACCGTACTGCTGTAAAATGCACCCCTTTCGCCATTTTGCGATCGTCTCCGGTCAAGGCTAAATGCCTGGCCACCGGACGCAACTTGCGCCGCGCCACGTGCCTCGCCACGTACGCCGCTTGCCCACGCGCTCCCGCGCTCCCCACCTCGTTGACAATGAACACCGCTAGTCCCACTCACGGTCGGCCCGCTGCGCTGCCCGGCATCAGAAGCAATGTGCTCGCAGGCCTGACCTCGTCGTTCGCGCTGGTGCCGGAATGCATCGCCTTCGCGCTGGTCGCCCACCTCAATCCATTGATGGGCCTCTATGGCGCGTTCTTCATCTGCACCATCACCGCATTGTTCGGCGGGCGGCCCGGCATGATTTCCGGGGCCGCGGGGTCGATGGCGGTGGTCATCGTCGCGCTGGTCGTGCAGCACGGTGCGCAATATCTGCTCGCCACGGTGATACTCAGCGGCATCCTGATGCTGCTGTTCGGCGCGTTGCGCCTCGGCAAGCTGATCCGCATGGTCCCGCATCCGGTGATGCTCGGCTTCGTCAACGGCCTCGCGATCGTCATCGCCACCGCGCAGCTTGCGCACTTCAAACAGAGCACGCCGCAAGGCGAACAGTGGCTGCACGGCAGCGCGCTGGCGATGATGTGCGGCCTCGTCGCGCTGACCATAACGATCGTCTATCTGCTGCCACGGCTCACGCGCGCCGCGCCGCCGGCGCTGGTGGCGATCGTCGGCGTGGGGCTCTTCACGCAACTGCTGCATCTGCCCACGCGCACGCTCGGCGACATGGCGCACATCGCAGGCGGGTTGCCCACGCTGCATCTGCCCACGGTGCCGCTGAATCTGGACACGCTGCACGTGGTGTTGCCCTACGCGGTGCTGATGGCGATCGTCGGCTTGCTCGAAACACTGCTGACCTTCAATCTGACCGACGAGATCACGGAAACGCGCGGCCAGCCGAACCGCGAATGCCTCGCGCTGGGCGCGGCGAATATCGCGTCGGGTCTGTTCGGCGGCATGGGCGGCTGCGCGATGATCGGCCAGACCATGATCAATCTGAATTCGGGCGGCCGTTCGCGGCTCTCGGGCATCGTCAGCGGCGTGATGATCCTGATGTACATCCTGTTCCTGTCGCCGCTGATCGAACGCATTCCGCTCGCGGCGCTGGTGGGCGTGATGTTCGTGGTGGCACAGCAGACCTTCGCCTGGGGCTCGCTGCGCGTGCTCGGCAAGGTGCCGCGTAACGACGCGCTGGTGATCGTCGCGGTCACCATCATCACCGTGTTCTCCGATCTGGCGATTGCGGTGATGTGCGGCATCGTGATCGCCGCGCTCAACTTCGCGTGGCAGCATGCCCGCGAAATTCACGCGCATGTCGAAGACAGTGCCGGCGACAAAACCTACGTGCCGCGCGGCACGCTCTTCTTCGCGTCGACCACGCGTTTTCACGAGCTGTTCGACCCGCTCGACGATCCTGAACGCGTCACGGTCGATTGCAGCCACCTGCTGCTCGCGGACCATTCCGCGCTCGCCGCGTTGCAGGGATTGGTCGAGCGCTATCGCAAAGCCGGCAAGCAGTTGCGCATGAAGAATCTCTCGGAGCGCAATCAGCGTTTGCTCACTCGCGCGGGAATTGGCCTCGCATGATGCGCGCGGCACAAACCGGCGCGGTTCGCTTCCCTGTCCGCGCCGGATGCCGGAGGCAAGGCGCGGTATGTAGTTGTTGATGAAAGGTAAATTCCCCCGCCAACCTTTCTTTTTCACTACATTAGATGTTTTCGCGCATGAAGGTCTGGCGGAGGCCCCAGTGACGAGACGAGTATCCCTTGACGATGAAACCGAATTTGCGATCTGGAATCGGCGCAGCGCGACGGCCGAGCAGCCTTCGCCGCATCCTGATCGCGCATCGCGACAAGGCCATCGGCGACTCGCTGGTACGTCTGCTTTCGGTGAAGGGATACGATGCGATCTATGCCGCGGATCTGGGCAGGTTGCAGTGTTTCCTGAAGCAGTGGAGTCCCCACGCGGTGTTGCTGGACACCCGGCTCGACTCGCCGGCGGTCTACCAGTTCGCCCGCACGGTGCGCGCCGAACCCGCCCACGCCAGCATCCTTTTGCTGGCAATGAGCAATATCTGGCCGCTCGATCCGATCGGTCCGCTCAAAGAAGCCGGTTTCGACGGCCATTGCAGGCGGCCATGCTCGCTGTGGCGCGTGGTCGATATCATCGAAGGCTACTTCGCGCCCGCGTGAACGAGCGCTGGTTCAGCGCTGCTGCGGCAGCGTGAACACCGCAATCGCCGCGGACAACTGGCCAGTCTGCTCCTTGAGCACCTCGGCGGAAGCGCTCGCTTGCTCCACCAGCGCCGCGTTCTGCTGGGTCGTCTGATCCATGCTCGCGACCGCGATGTTGACCTGCTCGATGCCCGAGCTCTGTTCCACCGACGCCGCGCTGATCTCGCCCATGATGTCCGTCACTCGGCGTACCGCCAGCACGACTTCCTGCATGGTGTCGCCGGCGTGGCCGACGTACTGCGAGCCGCCCGCGATCTGCGCCGCCGACTCCTCGATCAGCGCCTTGATTTCCTTCGCGGCCGCCGCGCTGCGTTGCGCGAGCGTGCGCACTTCGCCGGCCACCACGGCGAAGCCGCGCCCTTCCTCGCCGGCGCGCGCCGCTTCGACCGCGGCGTTCAACGCAAGAATGTTGGTCTGAAACGCAATCCCCTCGATCACGCCGATGATGTCGCCGATCCGGTGCGACGACTGCGAGATGCCGCGCATGGTCTCGACCACCTGGCCGACCACTTCGCCGCCGCGCGCCGCCGTCTCCGATGCGTTGTGCGCGAGCTGGCTCGCCTGCTTCGCGTTGTCGGCGTTCTGTTTTACGGTCGCGGTGATCTGCTCCATGCTCGACGCCGTTTCGCCGAGCGCGCTCGCCTGCTGTTCGGTGCGGCGCGACAGGTCCGCGTTGCCGGCGGCGATCTCGTGGGACACCGTCGCGATCAGCGTGGCGCCGCCGCGAATCTGCGTGATCGCCTGCGCGAGGCGATGCTGCATGCGCCGCATCGCGGCGAGCAGGCTGGTCTCGTCGCCGGCTTTCGTCTCGACGACCACGTCGAGATCACCGTCGGCGATCCGCGAGGCGATCTGCGCCGCGTAGGCCGGTTCGCCGCCGAGCTGCCGCAGAATGCTGCGCAGGATCACACCGATCACGAGCGACACCAGCACGCTCAGCAGCAGCGACGCGCCCGCGTACTTCATGAGCGCCGTGTAAAACGCGCTGTCGATGTCGTCGGTATAGACGCCCGTGACGATGGTCCAGTCCCACGGCTTGTAGAGCCGCATGTAGTTGATCTTCGGCGCGAGCTGGCTCGAGCCCGGCTTCGGAAATTGCAGGTGGACGAACGCTTCGCCTTCGCGCTGGGTTTGCTCCGAGCCTTCCTTGAACACATGCCGCCCGTCCGGATCGGTGACGCCCGTCATGTCCTTGCCGACCAGATCGGCGCGCGTGCCGTGCATCAGCACGCGGGCGTGGCTGTCTTCCAGCACGAGGTAGCCGCCAGCGCCGTCGTAGCGCATCGCGCGCAGGTCATCCATCGCCGCGCGCTGCGCATCGGCGAGTGGCAGCGTGCCGGCCGCGGCCAGACCGTTATAGCGATCCAGCACGCTGTACGCGACACTAACGACGCTCTTGAGCTCCGCCTGGCGGTCGGCGATCATCGTGTCGCGTGCTTTGAAAGCGCCCCACAGGCCGATCGCCAGAATGCCCATGCACATCACAGCGAGCGCGAGCCAAAGACGCACTTTCAGGCGAAACCGTTCCATCTCCGTATCCTTTGTACTTGTCGCCGGCATCCGCGCGAGCGTGTGCCGCGACGGTTCATGTCGACTGCTGGATTAACGGCGGAGCGGGGGAAAACTTCAGGTTTTGTTCTTCAATGCGCGTGGGTAGCCGGTAGCGGGCACCACGCCGACTGAGCGCGGAGGCTCTTGCCCGCGCATGCTGTGTGATGGTCCAGCTTCGGCTGCCGGCATGGCGGGCACGTCAGCCCTCACTCGGCCGGCAACGTGAGCGACACGACTTCGCAGCGCGGCCACTGCCGCAGCACGTCAGGCGCGAGCAGCAGCTTGGCCGCGCGCACGCCTGCGCCCATTACGATCTGCGCACGCTGCATCACGGCGGCGTCGACGAGGATGCGCCAGTCGGCCGGCAAGCCAAACGCGGTGATACCGCCGAATTCCATGCCGCTGTGCTCCACCGCCTGCTCGCGTTTGGCGAACGAGAGCCGCTGCGCGCCCAGTGCCGCCTTCACCGCACCGTTGATATCGAGCCGCAGCGAACCCAGCGAGACCACCGCCGCGTAATGCTCGGCACCCTCTTTCTTGTAGCGGATCACGATCGTGTTCGCGCAGTCTTCGAGTCCGAAGCCATAGCGCGCGCTGAATGCGGCGGTGTCGGAGGCATCGTCGGTGACCTGGAAGACCGTTACGCCATGAGCCGGCAACTGCTCGACCACGTGCACGGGCAAGTGCGCGCTCCATTGTTCCGCCGCAATGACGTCCAGCTGCTGTACGAGTTCGTGCGAATGCATAGTGTATGAGCAAGGGTTGAGAATGCCTCCGCATTCTAACGGCACACTTCGCTTGCGCGCATCGCGCGGAGCGTGGCCCATGGCGCATGGCGCGTGTTCGGCCGGCATCGCCTCGCGTGTGCCGCCGACGTCCGACCCTGCCGGCCCGTCGTGAGCCGTTTCCCGCGACGAGCGCCCGCCGCGCAATTTGCTTGTATATAGTGACGGGCACAAGGTTTGCGCAACACACGCATGCGAAGACTGCGGCGAAGACTACGTCGGGGGCCACCTCAACGGCTCGCACACGGCGTTTGCCACGCCCGCATCCCATTGAGAAACACGACATGGACATCGACACCCTTTCCTCCGAGAACCTCCAGCACGTCGCCCGCAAACAGGCCAACTGGGCGATCGGCGCATTCAAGCAGTTCGCCGACGACCGCTGCGCCGCGATGGCCGCCAGCATCGCCTTCTATGCCGCCTTCTCGCTCGCGCCGACGCTGGTGATGGTGATCGCGGTAGCCGGCTGGTTCTTCGGCGCCGCCGCCGCGCGCGGCGAGCTGTACCACCACATCAACGGCTTGCTCGGCGACCAGGCCGCCGCGGGCGTCCAGACCATCGTCGAAAACGCGCATCACAGCGGCAATGCGGGCGGCATCGCGGCGATCATCTCGTTTTCGGCGCTGGCGATCGGCGCGTCGGCCACGTTCTCGTCGCTCAATAACGCGCTCAATCAGGTGTGGCCTTACACCGGACCTCGCACCTCCAGCGTGATCGCACTGGTGCGGGTGCGCCTGATTTCGTTCGGACTGGTGCTGGGCGTCGCTTTCCTGTTGATCGTTTCGCTGGTGCTCGATACGGTCATCACGTTTGTCGGCAACTGGCTGTGGGGCAACTCGCCGTACGTGATGATCGGCAACCTGCTGCAACTGGGCGTCGGCCTGCTGGTACTGGCGTTCGCGTTCGCCGGCCTGCTCAAGTTTCTGCCGGACGCCACGGTGCGCTGGCGCGATGCGCTCGTCGGCGGCATTGTCGCGGCCGTGCTGTTTTCGGCGGGCAAGAAACTGTTCGCGCTGTATCTGGCGCACGCGGGTATGGCGACGTCGTTCGGCGCGGCGGGCTCGCTCGCGGTGCTGCTGATGTGGCTGTACTTCTCGGCGGTTGTGCTGCTGCTCGGCGCGGAATTTTCGGCGGCGCGCGGGCGCGTGCACGATCCGCGCGGCGGCTGGGGCATCCAGGCGGGCGCGCCACCGGGCAGCCGCGCGAAACTCGCGTCGGTGCTGGCGGCGTCGACCGTACCGGGGTATGCCGACGCGGCGGGATCCAGACACGCGGCGCGCACACCCGCGAGTGGCGTGCCGTCCGCAGCGGCGTCTGCAACCGCTTCCCGCACACCGGCGCACACCGGCGCTTCGGCGCGCGCGACCGCCGTCAAGGTTGGACGCGGTGTCGCCATGGCGGAAGCGCAGGCCACCCGCCTCGCCGCCGACGCGCTCGTCGAAGCCGGCCGCAAAGCGGCGGCGGCGGACCGCTACGTCAGACGTAATCCGTGGACCTCGGTGCTGCTTGCCGCAGCGGCCGGCCTGGCTGCCGCAACGGTCGCGCGCCGCACGGGCGACGATCGCTGATCCCCTGGCGCAATCGAGCCCGCCATCCGCGCGCCAACGGTGCACCGCTACGCGGACGCCCGGTTGCAGTTGGCCAAAGCATATCGATTCTGTCCGGCTTTTCTCTGGGCACGGGTCTTTGCGCTTCTGTGTTTTCGTTGCGGGAATCGTTCAGACGAATAGACAACTTTCTTACACGAAGCCTTCGAATCAATGCCAGATGTGGCGATAACCAATCCGTCACTGTCAACAAAACAACAATAATGCTCAATCAACGAATAAATATTGCTCAAACGGAAATAATCCCTAACGTTCTTTAAATACAAGGCTTTGCGTGGTTTGTCAGTTTTTGACGACACTCTTTTTTTTCCAGTTCTTGCCGGTAGACACCGTGAGCTATTCTCCTTTCCGCAACAACGAAACTAATCATCGCGTGGAGAAATGGATGAAACGAATCGCACTGTCTACCCTCTCGCTGGCGCTCCTCGGCGTCACCGGCGTGGCACATGCTCAAAGCAGCGTCACCCTGTATGGCTTGATCGATGAATCGGTCCAATACGTGAACAACGCCACCCCCAACGGTGGCAGCCTCGTGCAACTGTTCGGCGGCAACCTCCAGGGTAACCGTTTCGGCCTGAAGGGCACGGAAGACCTGGGCGGCGGCCTGAAGGCAATCTTCCAGTTGGAAAACGGCTTTGACATCAACACCGGCAAGCTGGGTCAAGGCAGCCGCCTGTTCGGTCGCCAGGCCTACGTCGGCTTGTCGCACGACGCCTACGGTACGATCACGGCCGGCCGTCAATACGACCCGCTGGTCGACATGGTTCAGCCGCTGACGGGCGACAACTACTTCGGTAGCACGTTCGCAACGCCGGGCGACGTGGACAACAACGACAACAGCTCGCGCACGAACAGCTCGGTCAAGTACGTTTCGCCGGTGTTCGCAGGCTTCCAGTTCGAAGGTCTGTATGCACTGGGCGGTGTTGCAGGTCAAACGGGTTCGGGCCAAACCTGGGGTGCTGCGGGAACGTATGCGACGGGTCCGTTCAGCATCGCTGCTGGCTACCTCTCGATGAGCAACAACCACACGACGGCCCCGGTCCGTACGGGTTGGAGCAGCACGTCGGATGGCATGTTTGACGGCCCCTCCGACGTAGCGGGCATCAACGCAGCCTACGCTACTGCCTCGCGCATCGGCATCGCGTCGGTTGCCGTTCAGTACGTTACGGGTCCGTGGACGGGTAACCTGAGCTACAGCAACGCACAGTACTACCAGGACGGAAGCTCGAGCTTCGGTCAGACCCAGAAGTACGAAGTGGGTCGCGCCTATTTGGGCTATCAGATCACGCCGGCAGCGCTGCTGGGCGTTGGCTACGCGTACACGAAGGGGCACGGCGACTCGTCGGCGACGTATCACCAGGTGTCGCTGGGCGGCGATTACTCGCTCTCGAAGCGCACGGACTTGTACCTGGTCGGCGCATGGCAGCATGCAAGCGGCGAACAGCGTGATCCGAGCACGGGTCAGCTGGTCTCCTCTACGGCTTCGATCGGTTCGTATGGCTACCAGGCTAGCACCGACAACCAGGTCATGGTCAGCCTCGGTATCCGTCACAAGTTCTAATCGGAACTTGCTACGTAGCTGAAAGCGACGTAGTCAAAAGCCAGCCAGAGGCAATGCCGAAGGCTGGCTTTTTTTCGTCTTGAGGTGATGGTTTTTGCGGCTGGGCGGGTGCGGGTCGATGCGCTTATCCGTCAGCGAGAACCGGGCGCAAGCGCGGCAACGGCAACGGCAACGGAAAGTGACGTGGCAAAAAAAAGCCGCCGACGAGCCCCTTGCCGGACTCGCGACGACCTTCGTATTCCGCGATATACCCTACCGCCGCTGCGTCTTCCCTTTATCCGCCTGCGCGAGCGTCTGCGCCGGCTTCGCGTCGAGTTCATGCTCGATACCGTCTGCGCCGACCGGCGCGCGATGCAGCACTAGCGCCCGCTCGCGCTGCAACGACGGCACGTCGGCCGCGTCCTGCCAGTCTGGATCGGGAATCGAGCCGAACACCTGGCGCAACTGCTCGCCCCACGTGCTGTGGATCATCTCGAAGTACGCGTTGCCATGATCGATCGACACGAACCGCGTGACGCGCAGCGCGTCCTTCTCGTACACCAGCAGATCTAGCGGCAAACCCACCGACAGGTTCGAGCGCAGCGTCGAATCCATCGAGATCAGCGCGCACTTGGCGGCTTCGTCGAGCGGCGTGGACGGCGTCAGCACGCGGTCGATGATCGGCTTGCCGTACTTGGCCTCGCCGATCTGGAAGTACGGATTCACGGCCGACGCTTCGATGAAGTTGCCCGCCGCGTAGATCATGAACAGGCGCGTGCGGTTACCGGCGATCTGACCGCCGAGAATGAAGCTGCAATTGAAATCGACGCCGAACTCCTGCAGCGCCTGCGCCTCGCGCTGATGCACGCAGCGCACCGCGCGGCCGATCACGCGCGCCGCGTCGGCCATCGTGGGAGCGCTCCAGAGCGTCGGCAACGCGGGGTCGGCGGGTTCGGACAACTCGTGCAGCACCGCTTGCGTGAGCGACAGATTGCCGGCGCCCAGCAGCACGAGCATGCGCTCGCCCGGCTGCTCGAACACCGACATCTTGCGCGCCGTGCTGATGTGATCGACGCCCGCATTGGTGCGCGTGTCCGACAGGAACACGAGACCGTCGTCGACGGCCATCGCTACGCAGTAGGTCATAAGGTACCCGCGAAAAGCAACTGAACGGCGCTATTGTAATGCGGCTCGCATGCGTTTCCGTCTGCGTCGCTCTCTGTGCGTCTGTTCTGCGCCTCTATCTGTATGTCGGCCGTGACGGGTTCGTCCTGAAGGACGAGCATTCGAGCGCTCCGCCGGACCCCGTGGCGAGGCAGAGCCGCACAGGGTCCGCGAGGCGCCTTCCTGGCCGTCTACTGAGGCATCTGCGCGCTGACCGTCACCGACACCTTCAATTGCTCTTCCAGTCCGCCGATACGCCGTCCACGCACCGGCGCGGCGGCCTCGTAGTCGCGTGCGACGGCGAGCCGGCAATAGATCTCGCTGGCAAACGCGGCATGCGTGACGTCGATCGAAATCCAGCCCTTGCCGTCGAGCCACACGTCCACCCATGCGTGACTCGCGCCGTGCGGCGCCGCGGCGGAGGCTTCCATCGCGGACAGGTCGCCGGGTTCGATATAGCCGCTCACGTAGCGCGCGGGAATGCCTCGCGCGCGGCAGCACGCCAGCATCAGATGCGCATGGTCCTGGCACACGCCATTACCGAGCGCGAGCGCCTGGGCCGCCGTGCTGGTGACCTCGGTGATGCCGGGGCGATACTTCACGCGCTGCACGATCTGCTCGGACAGCTCGATCAGACGCGCCGAACTCGCGAGACTCGGCACCGACGCGGCCAGTTCGCGGATCGCCGCGTCAGCCTCGGTCAGCCGCGTCGCGCAGGTGAAATGTTCGAGCGGAATCGGGCCGGCCGCGTCGCGCAGCAGACCGTCGACGAGCGGAATCGTGTCCACTTCGCCGGACACCTGCAGACGGATCTCGCTATGCGGCTTGTTGATGACCAGCGTATGCAGCACGTTGCCGTACGCATCGAAGGTCGCGTCGAGCTTGCCCGGCGCATCGATGCTCCAGCGCCGCACGATCTGGGCGGCGCCGCTCGCCGGCGTCAGGCGCAATTGCTGGATCGAATAATGGACCGTCGCTTCGTAGCGATACGACGTGTCGTGGCGGATCGTCAGGTACATATAAAACTCCGTCAGGCGACTGGCAGCATCAGATAGGTACGCGCGACCAGATTGCCCAGCTCGAACACGCGAGCGAGAAACTGAGTCAGATAGGCGTGCAGGCCGGCTTCGAAAATCTGCCGGATATCGGAATAGACCAGCTCGGCGCGCAGCTTGCCGGCGAAACGCTCACACTGGTTCGAGCCCGAGGTGCGCAGCATCGCCAGATTCGTGCAGACGCCGTCGACCGATGCGAGCAGCGAGCGCGGCATCTGCTGGTTCAGGATCATGAGTTCGACCACCCGCGCCGGCGTGACGACGTCGCGATACACCTTGCGGTAGATTTCGAGCGCCGACACCGAACTCAGAATCGAGGTCCAGTAATAGAAGTCTTCGAGCTGGCGCGCGGCGTCGCGTGAATTCGGTTCGACATCCGCGAAGCGCACGTCGAGAATCCGCGCGGTGTTGTCGGCGCGTTCGAGGTAGGTGCCGAGCTGCGTGAAGAAGAATGCGTCGTCCTGCAGCGCGGTGCCGATCGTCACGCCGCGCGACAGATGCGAGCGGAACTTCACCCATTCGAACAGCGCGCCCGGATTGTGCGCCGCCTGCCCGGACGAGATGCGCTCGTTGAATTCGAGCCACGTGTCGTTGATGGTTTCCCACCATTCGGTCGTCAACGTGCCGCGCACCGCGCGGGCGTTTTCGCGCGCGGCCTGCAGGCACGAATGAATGCTCGACGGGTTGTTCGCATCCGCGACCATGAAGTCGAGCACGTGTTCGCGGGTGGGCTCGTCATAGCGCTGCGCGAACGCGCTTTCAAGCTCGGAGATGCGCAGCACCGAACGTTGCGCGCGCGCCTCCTGTTCGGCGGTCTGCGGCAACAGCAGCGCCTTCAGGTTGATGTCGAGCATGCGGGCGGTGTTCTCCGCGCGCTCCATGTAACGGGCCATCCAGAAAAGGTGATCGGCGGTGCGGCTTAGCATGACGGCGTTCCGTGTCTGATGAGGCGAGGCTTACGCTAAAAGTAAAAGTACAGGCTCGCTGGTTATCCCGATGCGCGGGCGGCGTGCCGCGTATTGCGTACCACGTATGGCGTGCCGCCGCTGCGCGCTGCGCGCTGGGCTGCGAACGCGCCCGCCCGGCTGCCCGATGAGCGGCAGCGGCAAGCGCATCGCAACGGCGTCAGTCGACCATCCACGTATCTTTGGTCCCGCCTCCCTGCGACGAATTGACGACGAGCGATCCCTCCTGCAACGCCACGCGCGTGAGGCCCCCGGCCACCATCGTGACGGTCTTGCCCGACAGCACGAACGGCCGCAGATCGATATGGCGCGGCGCGATGCCCGCCTCGACAAAGGTCGGACACGCGGACAGCGCGAGCGTGGGCTGCGCGATATAACCGGCCGGCCGCGCGATCAGGCGTTCACGGAACGCTTCGATTTCGGCCGTGGTCGAGGCCGGTCCCACCAGCATTCCGTAGCCGCCCGCGCCATGCACTTCCTTGACCACCAGTTCGGGCAGATGGGCGAGGGTGTACGCCAGATCGTCGGGCTTGCGGCACTGGAACGTAGGCACGTTGTTGAGGATCGGCTTCTCCCCGAGGTAGAACTCGATCATCTCCGGCACGTACGGGTAGATCGATTTGTCGTCGGCGATGCCGGTGCCCATCGCATTGGCGAGCGCCACGCGGCCGGCGCGATACGCGGTCAGCAAGCCCGGCACGCCGAGCGCCGAGTCGTTGCGGAATGCGAGCGGATCGAGAAAGTCGTCGTCGACGCGGCGATAGATCACGTCGACGCGCTTCGGCCCCTGCGTGGTGCGCATGAACACATAGTTGTCGTCGACGAACAGGTCTTTGCCTTCCACCAGTTCGACGCCCATCTGCTGCGCGAGGAAGGTGTGTTCGAAATACGCGGAGTTGTACATGCCCGGCGTGAGCACCACCACCACCGGATCGTCGACACCTTCGGGGGCGACCGAGCGCAACGTATCGAGCAGCAGATCGGGATAATGCGCGACCGGCGCAATGCGATTCTGCACGAACAGCTCGGGGAAAAGCCGCATCATCATCTTGCGGTTTTCGAGCATATAGGAAACGCCCGACGGCACCCGCAGATTGTCTTCGAGCACGTAGAACTCGCCCTCGTCGCCTGCGCGCACCACGTCGACGCCGGCAATATGCGCGTAAACACCGAGCGGCACATTCACGCCCTGCATCTCGGGGCGGTACTGCGCATTGGTATAGACCTGCTCGGCCGGCACGATGCCAGCGCGCACGATGTTGCGATCGTGATAGACGTCGTGGATGAACAGATTGAGCGCCTGCACGCGCTGACGCAGACCGGCTTCGAGCGTCTGCCATTCGCCGCGCGGGATGATGCGCGGGATCAGGTCGAAGGGAATCAGCCGCTCAGTGCCGGACAGATCGCCGTTCACCGCGAAGGTGATGCCGACCCGACGAAACAGCAAGTCCGCTTCCGCACGCTTGCGCGCGATCGCCTCGTTGCCCTGCTCGACCAACCATCGCTCGAAGCGTGTGTAGTGTGGCCGCACGGCATCGTCATGATGACGCATCTCGTCATAGCATCGCATGTCACGCCCCGCTCTTGTTGTCGGATAGAAGGCGAATGCGCTGCGCATTCGGTGTTCGACAATCGATCAAGCAAGCGCTATGCCATTGCGCTTTTAGCGGACGGAACACGTTGCATGCACGCTAACAGCGCACCCCACGCCGGCAAGGCTTCGCTGCCATCGTACTGCGGCGGATCATGATGCGCCAGTACAGTGCATGCGCGGCACCGTGATGCACGCGAGCGGAACTCGCACGCTGAAGACGCACAAAAAAGTCCCCGTGGATTTTCATCCACGGGGACTTCGGGACAACTCGCATAGCGAACCGGCTCAACCGTGAGCCAAGGTCATGTCAAACCATGACGGTCGGCACCACGGCCACGCTCGATGCGCGATCAGCCTGCTGCAGCGTCTTTCAGCTTCTTCAGCGCACGCGCCTTGATGCGCACGCTAGCCGGCTTGGCCGGGAACCAACGCTCTTCGCCCGAGAACGGGTCTTTGCCGAAGCGCTTCTTCTTCGCCGGCACAGCTTGCACGACGATCTTCAGAAGACCCGACAGCGTGAATTCGCCAGCGCCCTTCTTGTGGACGGCGCCGAGGATCGTGTCTTCGAGCGCGGCCAGCACGGCCTTGGCGGTCTTCGGTTCGACAGCAGCGCGTTCAGCGACGTGAGCAGCCAGCGAGGCCTTCGTGAAGGTGTCCTTGATCGGCGACGGTGCGCTGGAAGCCTTCACGGCGACCTTCTTAGCTGCGACGGCTTTCTTCGCAGGGACTTTCTTTGCAGCAACCTTCTTGGTCGGTACCGGGGCAGCAGCCTTCTTGGCCACCTTTTTTGCGGAAGTCGGCATGTTTCTCCTACCTGTTGTGGTCAGTGAATTGCAAGAAGCGCACACCGTATGCGCACGCTTCAACGCCGGATTCTACAAGCGCTAATACGATTTGCGCGACTCTTTTGTGTATTCCCTCGAAGGTTTGTTGCGTGGCGCAGACTCCACAACACATTTTGATGCTTGTTTTAGCGGGTAAACGTGTGTCGGCACGCTGCGCAACACGAACACGTAACGCACGTTACAGTTCGTTTCGATGCATGAATACAGGCACATTCGTCTTCAGCGTACGGCTGCGCCAGGTGCTTTGCGATGGCGAAGAACACCGTGTTAGACCGCGGTTCGGGCGCGCGTCGCAGCGCAACCGATAACGACTCGACCTGCGGCAGAGCGTGCCCGCACGAACCCCGGCTGGCGACAAGCGTCAATGCGCCACACGCGGCAGGAGGGCGGCGAGCGTCGTGAGCGCCGCATCGATGTGTTCCACCGCGATGCTGCCGTAGCCGAACATCAGGCCGGCCCGCGGCTGCGCATGCCGATGAAACGGCGCCAACCCATACAAACCGATCGACGCCTCGCGCGCCGCGTCGACCACCGCCTGCTCCGTCAAAGGCGCGCGCAGACGCGCCGCCATGTGGATGCCGGCGGTCGGCACGATCGGTTCGAACCACGGTGCGAGGTCGCCGTGCAGATGGTCGAGCAGCATCGTGCGGCGCGCCGCGTAGATCTTGTGCATGCGGCGCAGATGCTTGGCGAAGTCGCCGTTGAGCATGAAAGACGCGAGCGCGGTTTGCGTGAGCGTGCAGCCATGCCAGTCGGCGATCTGACGCGCCTTGACGAGCGGACCATAGAGCGATGCCGGCGGCACCACGTAGCCGACCCGCAGCTCCGGAAAAATCGTCTTTGAGAACGTGCCTACGTAGGCGACCAGTCCGGCGCGATCGAGGCTCTTCAGCGGCTCCATCGGCCGGCCTTCGAAGCGGTATTCGCAGTCGTAGTCGTCCTCGATGATCACCGCGCCGCGCTTCTGCGCCCATTCGAGCAGTTCGACGCGACGCTCGAGGCTCATCGGCATGCCGAGCGGAAACTGATGCGACGGCGTCACGTAGACGAGCCGTGCCTTGTCCGGCAGCTTGCTGACGATCAACCCTTGACTGTCCACCGGCACCGGCACGACGCGCGCGCCGGTGGCCTTGAAACACGCAAGCGCGGGCGGATAGCCGGGGTCTTCGAGCGCGGCGACTTCACCGGGCCGCAGCGTGATGCGCGCCATCAGATCGAGCGCGTGCTGCGCGCCCTGCGTGACGATCACGTCTTCCCAGTTGCTCGCCACCGCGCGGTTGAATGCGAGGTAGCGCGAGATCGCGAGGCGCAGCTCCTGCTCGCCCGCCGCGTCGCGATACGTGCCGGGGCCGCGCGCCTGCGTACGCAACGCGTGATTCACGCAGCGGCGCCAGACGTCGAAAGGGAACAGCGCCTTGTCGGTCGCGCCGCCGACGAAATCCTGCGGCGACGGCACCGACGGCCGCGGCAGCGGCAAGCTCGCGGGCATCTGTTCCCACAGCGGCTGGGCGCGCGCGGCCGCGGCTTTGGCCTTCGCCTGGGTCCGCTCGCGCGACGACTGCGCCGCGCGCGCCTGGGCGGAGCGTTCCGCCGGCAAACGCTCGAGACCGTCGGCGACGAAGGTGCCCGACCCGGCACGCGCGCTCAGATAGCCCTCGGAGAGCAGCCGCTCGAAGACGTCGAGCGTGGTCTTGCGCGACACCTTAAGTTGCGTCGCAAGATCGCGCGTGGACGGCAGCCGCGTGCCGCCGGCGAGCCGTCCTTCGACGATGCCGGCGCGCAACTGCCGATAGATCTGTCCGGCCAGATCGTGATGCCCTTCGACCGCGATATGTATGTCCATGCGGGTGGCTACCCCAAATATCTGGGAAATGGTTGTTTCGAAGACCAATGACGAATGCAAGCTTACCTCTGGCGCCCCTATCGCAGCGGATATGGACGAAGAGCTGCGCGCCTGAAATGCAAAATGGCGCGACTTGCTATGCGAGCTCGCCATTTTTGATCGTGTGTGGATCGCCGGAAGTGGCTCGCGCCGCTTTCGCAGCTGTAGCGGATTATTCCGTCGCCACGCTATCGAGTGCCGCGTTTTGCCGCGCTTCATCGCCACAACGCTGATGTTCGCGCGACAGCTTGCGCATCAGCGGCAGCAACAGGACCGCCACCAGCGCGCCGGCCGCCGCGAGCCAGCCCAGACCGTTGAACAGTTTGATGTAGAGCGGCAACGATTCGAGCGGATCGAGATTGCCGGCCGGCATCTGCGCGAAGTTCGCGACCACGCTGCCGAGGTACTGCGACACGCCGGTCGCCACGAAGTAAGCGCCCATCATGAAGCCGCTCATCCGCGCGGGCACGTAGCGCGCGATCATCGCGAGTCCCAGCCCGCTCACCAGCAATTCGCCCAGCGAATACAGGCCGTAGCCGCCCACCATGAACCACGACGACACGCGCCCATCCACCGCGTAGTTGCCGCTCGCCGCGTACACGAAGAAGCCGGCCGCCACCACCGCGAAACCGAACGCGTATTTCACCGCCACCGGCAGGTCCTTGCCATTTCTCGCGAGCTTCGTGTACAGCAGCGCGAGCAACGGGCTCAGCAGCATGATCCAGATCGGGTTGAGCGCCTGGAACTGCGCGGCGCTCCACGTGAACAGCGTCGCGCCGAACAGCGTGAAACGCGGATCGACATTGCGCAGGGCGAACAGCGTGAGCGAGGTCGACATCTGCACGTAGAACACGAAGAACAGGATCACCTGCGCGGTCAGAATCAGCGCGGCGACGAGTCCCGCGCGCTCGGAGCGTTCGCACTTCATCAGCATGTAGCCGAAGATCGCCAGAATCGCGATGCCCGCCGCATACACACAGGCCACCGCGATCGCCTTGTGCTGCAGCACGAACATCGTCGCCGCACCGAGCACGAGGCCGCCGAGCGCGACCGCGCCGACACGCTTCCAGCGCACCGGTTCGGCATCCGGCGCGGAGCCGATATGCGCGAGCGTGCGGAACATGACGAAGTAGTTCAGCACCGACAGCAGCATGCCCGCGCAGCACACGGCGAACGCCGCGTGCCAGCCCCAATGGTCTTTGATCCACGGCGTGGCGAGCATCGACACGGTCGAGCCGATGTTGACCGCCATGTAGTAGATCGTGAACGCGCTATCGATGCGCGCGTCGTCGCCTTCATAAATGCGGCGCACGAGGTTCGCCGCGTTTGCCTTGAAGAGGCCATTGCCGACCACGATCACGCCGAGCGACGCGTACATGTACGCGAGCTGGTCGTTGGGCAGCGCCAGCATGAAGTAGCCGGCGCTCAGCACGCCAGCGCCGAAGATCATCGTGCGGCGTGCACCGAGAATCTTGTCGCCGATCCAGCCGCCGATCGACGGCGACGCGTACACCAGCGCCGTGAATGCGCCCCACGTGAGCGTCGCGTGGCTGTCGGTGAAGTTAAGCTTGTCGATCATGAACAGCACGAGCAACGCGGCCATGCCGTAATAGCCGAAACGCTCCCACATCTCGATCAGAAAGACCGTCGAAAACGAACGGGTCTGCGAGACGCGTGCGTCCGACGGGTGGGATGAATTCATCGTGTACCTCTTGTTCGAACGGTTGCCGCGTCGCGCGAACGGGCCGCGCAGCGCAAAATACGGGATCTGGAAAAGCGGTCGGCGAAGCCTTGCGCGGTTGGCGCATACGCGCGGGCGCCATCATCGGCGTGCTCGATCGCACGCCCATGCGCCAATTACCGGCGGAAAAACCAGAGGACGGGGTATGAGGCCCGCCTCGCGGTAAGCTGCGCCGCATCGGGCTCAGGCTCCGGCAAGCGGAGCGGGCCCAATGATAAAGCATCGCGGGAAAGGGGGCGCCGCGCCGCTCAGCGCCTCTTGTTTCGCCGCTTATCCCGTGATCCGTTCGGTCGTCATCGCGCGCGACAAACCTTGCGTCGGGCGACGCAGCGCGACATCGAACGGATTGGTTTGCGGACCGATCGCATCGGCCTGGCGCCGCAGCAATTCCACCACCATCGGCAGACGGTCGTCACCGAGGCGCGCGGCCAGCGTGCCGACGCTCAGCGCCGCCACCGCGACGCCGGTGCGGTCCAGAATCGGCACCGCCACGCCGGCCATGCCGTCGAGCACGCCACTATTGCGCCCTGCGTAGCCCAATTGGCGCACGCGTTCGATCTCGGTGCGCAAATACACTTCGTCGAGCACGCCGTAGCCGCGAATCCGCGGCACGTTGAAGCGAATGATTTCCTCGCGCTCCGCCTCGGGCAGAAACGCGAGAATCGCGAGGCTCCCCTGGCCGACACCCAACGCGACGCGTCCGCCGATGTCACCCGTAAACGAGCGGATCGGAAACGGCCCTTCGCAGATGTCGAGGCACACCGCGTCGAAGCTGCTTTTGACCAGCAGGAAGATCGTGTCGCCGAGGCTCGCGCACAACCGCAGCAACGCCGGACGGCACAGCGTGCGCATGCCGCTCGGATTGCCGGCCTGCGCCGCGAGCGCGAAGAACTCGACGCTCAGCCGGTACAGCTTCGAGCTTTCGTCCTGTTCGACCATGCCCTCGGCAATCAACGCGTGGAGGATGCGATGCACGGTGCCCTGCGTCAGCCCCACGGCTTTGGCGAGCCGCGTGACGCGGCCGCCGTCCGGTTGCACTTGCGACAACGCACGGATCACGGCGAAGGCGCGCTCCAGCATGCCGGGGCCGGGCGCGTCGCCCGTTTGGGCCGGTGCGGCAGCGGTATCTCGTTTGGCGGCGGCATTCATTCTGTTGGCCCTCGGTTATTTCATTGTTCGGAATACTATAAGGCGGTTTATCCGCAAACGGAATCTTTGACCCGTGCCTGTGACACAACGCTTGGCCGCGTATGTATAGGGATATTCCTGACCCCATGCAGCGGAACAGTTCATTCACATTGCACCACATATATTCCGTATAACGGAATTTTTTTCAAGCTTATCCCGCCAAACGGAATTTCGAATTGACGCCCGGTAATTTGGCTGGCTAGAGTCGGCTCCATCACGGCTCACAGCAGTCGCCGTTTGAACCGAGTCGAACCATCCAAAGGCCAGACCATGTCGTTCCTCACACTCACCGATGTCGCCAAATCGTTCGGCAACCTGCAGGCGGTCGCCGACGTGAACCTGTCGGTGGAAAAAGGCGAGTTCGTTTCGCTGCTGGGCCCATCCGGCTGCGGCAAGACCACCACGCTGCAGATGATCGCGGGCTTCGTCGAAACGACGCGCGGGCGCATCACGCTCGACGGCCGCGACATCACGCACATGAAGCCGAACAAACGCGGGCTCGGCATCGTGTTCCAGAGCTACGCGCTGTTTCCGCACATGAGCGTCGCCGACAACGTCGGCTTCGGTCTGGAAATGCGCAACATCGACAAGGCCGAACGGCAGGCGCGGGTGCGCGAAGCGCTCGCTCTCGTGCGGCTCGACACGCTCGCGCATCGCTTTCCGCGCGAGTTGTCCGGCGGTCAGCGGCAACGCGTGGCGATTGCCCGCGCGATCGTGATCGCCCCGCCGGTGCTGCTGCTCGATGAACCGATGTCGAATCTCGACGCGAAGCTGCGCGAAGACATGCAGTTCGAACTGCGCAGCATTCAACGCAAGATCGGCACGACCACGATCATGGTCACGCACGACCAGTCCGAAGCGCTGTCGATCAGCGATCGCGTGGTGGTGATGGAAGCCGGCCGCATCACGCAGATCGACACGCCGTATGAAGCGTACGAGCGCCCCGAGAACCGCTTCGTCTCGCAGTTCATCGGCAAGGCCAACATGCTGCCGGGCACCGTGGTGGCGCGCGACGGCGACGCGATCCGCATCGACCTCGGCCATGACCTCGCGGAAACCGGCCGCACCGCGCAGTTGCCGGCGCGCGAGCGCGTGGTCGCGGTCGGCGACGCGGTGACCTTGTGCATCCGCCCGGAAAAGCTGCGCCTGTGCGCGCCCGACACGGGCCGGGTGCGGGCCACCGTGACGAGCCGCTTCTTCCTCGGCAGCCAGTGGCTGTACCGGCTCGACAGCCGGCTCGGCGAAGTGCTGGTGTGCTGCCAGAACGAAGGCGCAGAGCCGCTGCCGGAAGGCGCGGCGGTGGGGGTCGACTGGAACAGCGAAGCAATCCGCTTCATTCAACGGGATGCACAACATGGCTAGCGCGCTGCCCGCCACCGACAACGGCAGCCGGCCGTCCGGCGACGCCCGGCGCGCGCCGTGGCACGCGTTCCTGCCGCTCTGGCTGATGTGCGCGCCGGCCTTTCTGCTGTTCGCCGCACTGGTGCTGATTCCCCTCGTGATGACGCTGGTGCTGACCTTCTACCGCTTCGACCCGGCGAGCGGCCCGCTCGCCGCCTTCCAGTTCGGCAACTACGTCGAGGTGCTGGGTTCCGCGTATTTCCACACGATCTTCCTGCGGACTTTCGGCATCGCGTTTCTGGTCACGCTGCTGTGCGTCGCGATCGGCACGCCCGAA
Source organism: Paraburkholderia fynbosensis (assembly GCF_902859935.1). Lineage (GTDB taxonomy): Bacteria > Pseudomonadota > Gammaproteobacteria > Burkholderiales > Burkholderiaceae > Paraburkholderia > Paraburkholderia fynbosensis. The sequence goes on along the minus strand of NZ_CADIKI010000004.1, from coordinate 63,497 downwards.
GCGTACGTGCTGTCGCGCATGCGCGATCCGTATCGCTCGATGTTTCTGCTGGTGATTCTCGCGCCGCTGCTGGTGTCGGTGGTGGTGCGCGCGTTCGGCTGGAGCATGCTGCTCAACAGCAACGGTCTGGTGAATCAGGCCTTCGGTCTGGTCGGCCTCGGCCCCTACAAGCTCGAATACACGACCTTCGCGATCGTCATCGCCCTCGTGCACGTGATGCTGCCGTTCATGGTGATCCCTGTGTGGACGGCGTTACAGAAGCTCGACCCGCAAACGGAAAACGCCGCGCTCTCTCTGATGGCTTCGCCCGCCACCGTGCTGCGCCGCATCGTGTTGCCGCAACTCACGCCCGGCATTCTGTCCGGCAGTCTGATGGTATTCGGCTTGTCGGCGAGCGCGTTCGCGATTCCCGGCCTGCTCGGCGGACGGCGCCTGAAAGTCGCCGCCACCGCTGTTTACGACGAATTCCTCGGCTCGCTGAACTGGCCGCTCGGCGCGACTATCGCGCTGCTGTTGCTGGTCGCGAATCTGATCGTGATGCTCACCTACTACCGGGTTCTGGAACGCAGATACGCCAGAAAGCTGGGTTGATCGACTGCCTCATCGAGTGAAGACATCATGAGAAAAAACGGCCCTGTCGCGCTGATTTTCCACACGCTGGTGATTGCGTTCGTGCTCGCGCCGCTCGTGATCGTCGTGCTGGTCGCGTTCACGCCCGGCGAAACGCTCACGCTGCCCACGCACGGCCTGTCGCTGCGCTGGTTCCGCGCGATCCTCAATTACCCGGACTTCATTTCGGCGTTCTTCAACAGCCTGAAGCTGGCGTTCGCGTCGGCGACGTTGTCCCTGCTCGTCGCGCTGCCCGCCGCGCTCGCGATCGGCCGGGCGCGCTTTCCGGGCCGCGCGTTTCTGAACGGTCTGCTGCTTTCGCCGCTCGTGATTCCCGGCCTCGTGCTCGGTATCGCGTTGCTGCGCTTCTTCGCGCTGATCGGCGCGACCGGCTCGTTCGCGTGGCTCGTGCTCGCGCACATGATCATCATCACGCCGTTCGTGATGCGGCTCGTGCTCGCTTCGGTGAGCGGTCTCGACCGCAGCGTCGAACATGCCGCGCACTCGCTCGGCGCCGACGCGTGGACCACGTTTCGCCGCATCACCTTCCCGATGATTCTGCCGGGCATTACCGGCGGCTGGCTGCTCGCGTTCATCAACAGCTTCGACGAACTGACGATGTCGATCTTCGTCACCTCGCCGCAAACCGTCACGCTGCCGGTGCGCATGTACATGTACGCGACCGAATCGATCGACCCGATGATGGCGTCCGTCTCCGCGCTGGTGATCTTCATCACGGCCGGCGCGATGCTGCTGCTCGATCGTGCGTACGGACTGAACCGGATTCTGATCGGCCAGCACTGATGTCTTCTTCCTACTCTGCAATGCCATCCAGCCCGCCGTTTTCCGATGCCGCCACGTGCACACAAGCGCCGCAATTCGTTCGTCTCGCCGAAACGCAGCGCGAGCCGCTGCGGTTTTTTCTCGATGGCCGCGAAGTCGCCGCGCTGCAAGGCGACACGCTGCTGACCGCGGTGTTGACGCACCAGCGCCGCGTGCGCGACAGCGAATTCAGCGGCGCGCCGCGCGCCGGCTTCTGCCTGATCGGCGCCTGCCAGGACTGCTGGATGCGCACCGAAGACGGCCGGCGTCTGCGCGCGTGCTCGACGCCGGTGACCAACGGCTTGCGGGTGGTCACGCGGTTTGCCGCGAGCGAAGCCGGCGCCGTTGCCGTTGCGCCCGCCGAGGGAGACGCGCGATGAACGACGAACGCCGCATCGTGATCGTCGGCGCGGGTCCGGCGGGCGTGCGCGCCGCGCAGACGCTGGTCGCGGCGGGCCTCAAGCCCATCGTGATCGATGAAAACGCCCGCTGGGGTGGCCAGATTTATCGGCAACCGCCCGTGCACGGCGGCTTTCAGCGCTCGAAAAAAACACTCTACGGTTTCGAAGCGCACAAGGCCGACGCGTTGCATACGACCATGGCCACGCTGCTGCCGCATCTCGACTACCGTCCCGACACGCTCGCGTGGGCCTGCGAAGCGGGCTGGCTCGATACGCTGCAAGCGGGACGCGAAACCCGCGTGCCGTTCTCACACCTGATCATCGCGAGCGGCGCGACCGATCGCGTGCTGCCGCTGCCTGGCTGGACGCTCCCCGGCGTCTACACGCTCGGCGCGGCACAGGTCGCGCTGAAGGCGCAAGGCTGCGCGATCGGCCGACGCGTCGTGCTGGCGGGCACCGGGCCGCTGCTCTACCTGGTGGCGTATCAGTACGTCAAAGCGGGCGCGCAGGTGCTGGCCGTGCTCGACACCAGCCCGCTCTCGCAACAGATCGCCGCCACGGCGAAACTCGCGCGTCTGCCGTGGACATTCGCCAAGGGTCTGTACTACGTCGGCTGGCTGAAAACGCATGGCGTGCGTATCGAACGCGCGGTGAAACTCGTGGCCATTCGCGGCGCTCAAGGCGTGGAGGCAATCGAATGGCGCAAGCCGGGCGACCGCGCGGCGAGCGAAACGATCGCCTGCGACGCGGTTGGCATCAGCTTCGGGCTGAAGCCGGAAACGCAACTCGCCGATCTCGCGGGGTGCCGCTTCCGTTTCGATCCGACCAACCGCTGCTGGCTGCCCGAACTCGATGCCGCCGGCCGCAGTTCGGTGCGCGGCATTTATCTCGCCGGCGACGGTGCGCGCATTGCCGGCGCCGACGCCGCCGAACTGGCGGGCCGCCGCGCGGCGCTCGCCTTACTCGACGATCTCGGCATCGAGCCGGCGCGCGGCCCCGGTCTGCCCGACGCGGCGTCGCTCGAACGCGGCCTGAAACGTATCGCGCTGTTTCGCGAGGGCATCGAAGCGGCCTTCGCGCCGCCCACGCAGTGCGCCGCGCAATGGCCCGACGACATGACCGTGTGCCGCTGCGAAGAGATCGACGCGGGCGCCGTGCGGCGCTGCATCCGCGGCGGCGAAGCGAACGAGATCAACCGGTTGAAGGCGCTCACGCGGGTCGGCATGGGCCGCTGCCAGGGGCGTATGTGCGGTGAAGCGGCGCTCGCGCTGCTCGCCGAGGAAACCGGCAAGCCGCTCGAAGCGGTCGGTCGCCTGCGCAGCCAGCCGCCCGTCAAACCGATTCCGCTTTCGCCCGCGATGTACGCCGACGATGTCGCCGAGATTCCCGCGGAGGCCCGCGATGAGTGACGCGCTGCATTACGACGTCGTCATTGCGGGCGGCGGTCTCGTGGGTTCGTCGGCCGCATTGGCGCTCGCGCGCCGTGGCGTGCGCGTGGGCCTGTTCGAGCGGCGCTATTGCGGCGCGCAGGCGAGCGGCGTGAACTACGGCGGCGTGCGCTGCCAGGGCCGCCCGGTCGAACAGATGCCGCTCGCGATGCGTGCGCGGCGCATCTGGGAGCGCCTGCCCGAACTGATCGGCATCGACGGCGAGTTTACGGTGTCAGGCCATTTGCGGCTCGCGCGCAGCGAAGCCGATCTTGTCGCGCTGCAGGCATGGGCCGACATGGCGCGCGATTACGGACTGCGCTCGCAGGTGCTGGATGGCGCGGACTTCCGCCGACGCTACCCGTGGCTCGGCGCGGCAGCCATCGGCGGCTCGTTGTGCCCGAGCGACGGTCATGCGAACCCGCGTCTCGTGTCGCCCGCCTTCGCGCGTGCCGCGCGAGCCGCAGGCGCGGACGTACGCGAGCAAACCGAACTAACCGGGATTCATCACGACGGCACGCGTTTTCAGTTGCGCGCCGGCGACACGCGCATCAGCGCCGACTGGTTGATCAACTCGGCCGGCGCATGGGCGAACAAGGTCGCGGGTCATTTCGGCGAGACCGTGCCGATGAAACCGATCTACCCGAACATGTGGGTCACCGAGCCGCTGCCGCTTCTCATCACGCACAACCTCGGCGTGTACGGCGGTGGCATCTACGCGCGGCAGGTGGCGCGCGGCAATTGCGTGATCGGCGGCGGACGCGGTCATGGCGACGGCGAATACGGTCAGCCGTCGACACAAACCACCCGCGCCGTGATGCGCGACGCGTGCGCGCTGCTGCCCGCGTTGCGCGAGGCGCTGCTGATCCGCACGTGGAGCGGCGTCGAAGGCGAGACAGCCGACAGCAATCCGGTGATCGGCGCGAGCCGCACGGTGCCGCGTCTGTTGCACGCCTTCGGCTTTTCGGGCGGGGGGTTTCTGCTCGCGCCCGGCGTCGGCGAAGTGCTTGCCGATCTCGTGATCGACGGCGCCACGGCCACGCCCCTCGACGCTTTCTCGATTGGCCGCTTTGCCGCGGCGACCACCTCATCCGTCGCTTAAGTCTCAAATCCAGTGAAACTCAGGAGCCCCTATGAAACTGTTCAAGACGCTTGCGGCACTCGCCGCCCTGTGCGCGTTCGGCGCGGCCGCGCCGGCGTGGTCGCAGACCAAAACGATCTACATCGGCATGAACGGCGGTCCGATGGAAAAGGCCTATACGAGCCAGGTGCTGCCCGACTTCGAGAAAGCCAACAACGTGCACGTGGTGGTGGTGCCGGGCACGTCGTCGGATATTCTCGCGAAGCTGCTCGCCAACAAGGCCAGTCCGCAGATTCACGTGGTGTTCCTCGATGACGGCGTGATGGCGCGTGCGGTCAGCATGGGCGTGTGCAAGAAGCTCGACGACTCGCCAGTGCTCAAGGAACTCTATCCGTTCGCGCGCATGAAGGGCGACATGGGCGCGGGCGTGCAGTTGGGCATGACGGGCATCGCGTACAACAAGAAGCTGTTCGCCGAAAAAGGCTGGGCGCCGCCGACTTCGTGGATGGATTTCGCCGACCCGAAGTACAAGGGCAAGGTGGTGTTCCAGTCGGCTTCGAGCAGTACCTTCGGGCTGCACGGCTTTCTCGCGATCAACCGGCTGATGGGCGGCAGCGAGCAGAACGTCGAACCGGGCTTCACGAAATGGGCGAGCACGGTGGGCCCGAACGTGGTCGAGTACGTGCCGAATTCGGCGAAGATTTCCGAAATGGTTCAGACCGGCGAAGCGGGTCTGTTCCCACTGACGCCGACCGGCGTCGGCGATCTGCAGGACAAGGGCATTCCGGTCGCTTATGTGAATCCGAAGGAAGGGCCGGTGCTGCTGCTGGTCGATCTGTGCGTGGTCAACAACAATCCCGATCCGCAACTCGCGCAAAAGCTCGCGCAATTCCTGCTGTCCGCGCCGGCGCAGACGAAAGCCGCCGAGGCCGGCAAGCAGATTCCGACCAACCATCTCGCGAAGATGACGCCGCCGATGCAGCAAAGCCTCGGCAACGTCGACGATCTGATCCGCAAGGTGACCGTGGTGGATTGGGACACGATCAACGCGCATCGTGCGCAGTGGGACACGCGCTGGAACCGGCAGATCGAGCGCTAAATCCGCCGGATTCAGGTTCGGTTTCGATGGAAGACAACGCGCCTTGCCGCTACAGGGCGCGTTTTCTATGGGGCGCACGTGATGCCCGTGGCATTCAGAAAACCACCGAGATCGCCACCGCGAGCCAGATCGAGATAACGCCCGTGAGAAACAGATGCCGTGCGATGCGGATGCGCACATCGCTGTTTTCCGGCTCGACGGGACTCGTCGCCATCCACGGCACGAGCCCAAGGCAAGCGAAGCCGATCAGCGCGCAGATGAAGACGACGATGTCGGCGGGACGCCATTTGCTCGGCTCATACAGGCCCCAGTAGCCGAGAAATACGATGCCGATCGAGAAGATCGTCGCCGAAGCGGCACTCAGTGCGGGCACCGATCCAATTGGACTCGGCATGTTTCACCTCCGGTCGTTAGGCTGCGATGACGGTCCTTCTTCATCCCCCTGCCCGCACTCTCTCGGCGACTTGGGCCCGCGCTCAGGACGTGCGAGCCTGGCGCGCTTCGTACGTCTTCAGATGGCTATAACCGATGCGCAGCAGCGACAGTCCGTGCTCGCCCTTTTGCGCATCGCCGCCGCGCGCGATCAGATCGCCGAGAATGTGATCCGCCTCGGTATGCGAGTGGTTTTCCACATCCCGCAGCATCGACGCGGTCAGCGGCGAAGGCGTGAACAGCGTCTGGGTGGCGCGCGCGTCGAAGTCCGGGCCCATCGTGAAGCCGTGGTGTTCGGCCACCGCGCGGCACTCGCCCAACAGGTTCTCGATTACGCGCTTGCCGTCCGGCGCGGCCAGAATATCGCCGACCGAGCCTCGCATCAGGCAGGTACTCGCCGCCAACGTGGCCAGGAAAACCCACTTTTCCCACATGCGCAACAGAATGTTGTCGCTGACCGAGACGTCGAAGTTCGCATCGGCCATCGCGTCCGCAATCGCCTGGACGCGTTCCGACGTGCCGCCCGCCTGTTCGCCGAAAGTGATCGCGTGCATGTCGTTCAGATGGACGATGTGCTGCTCGGCGTTGAGCGTCGCGGCGATTACGCATTGACCGCCGAGTACGCGCGACGCGCCGAACTTTTCCGTGAGGACCTCGATGTGGCGCATGCCGTTGAGCATCGGCAGGATCAGCGTCGACTCGCCGACCAGCGGCGCGAAGGAATCGATGGCGTCGTCGAGGCTGTAGGCTTTGCAACTGAGCAGCACCAGATCGAACGGCTCGGCGCTGACGCCGGCAAGGATCGTCTTGATGCCGTCCAGCTTGAGGTCGCCGCGCGGGCTGCTGATGACGAGTCCGTCGCGCTGCAGCTTTTCCGCCCGGCCCGCGCGCACGAGGAAAGTCACGTCCTGACCCGCCGCCGCGAGACGCCCGCCGAAGTAACCGCCTACCGCGCCCGCCCCTACTACTAGAATTCGCATCTTTTCGCCTCTTGATAGATGTCGGTCGCGCGCGCCTTACTGGAGAGCTCCGGCTCGCGTACACAGTGTGTGTGCAGAAATGTAGCAAAGATTGGCGCGAGGCATGGGCGGCGATTGCCCGAGCCTGGCGCGTGCTGCGATGCAGCGTCGCCGCGGCTCATGTCTGCTCAGGTCGGCGCAGGTCAGATGAATCGCGGCGATGCATCGCCTTGGCTCACCACTTCTTCACTATCGGCCGCCCGCGCGGCGCGGCGCCTTTCAAAACTACTACGTCGATTCGGGCAAGCAGCAAATGATGCGCTCGTAGAGCGCCAGCACTCCCGGCACATCCACGCCGATGCAGACCTTGCACGCCGGGCGGTTGTCCCAGTCCGGCGCGGGCACCGGCAGCGTCGCTGGCTTCTGGATGGTCTGGCCCACCGCGATGCCTTGCGTCAACACGCGCACCGGACCGCTGCGCGTCGTATAGAGGTCCGGCGCCAGCACGTACGCGACCGCCGATGAATCGTGCACATAGATGCCCGCCAATTGCGCGCTCTGCTCGTGAAAAGCCTCGTAATCACGCGACACGTCCCACACGAATTGTCCCGCCGCACCGCCGCGCTCGCGCAGCGACGCGAGATACGCGTGGCTCATGATGGTCGGCTGCGTGACGTCGAGCCCGACGATCGCCACCGGCCACGCCGCGCCGAGCACGCGGTCGGCCGCGTCGGGGTCGCCCAGGATGTTGGCCTCCGCGGCCGGCGTCACATTGCCGAGCACGCCGGCCGTGCCGAACGCGCCGCCCATGATCACCACCTGCTTGACGAGCGGCGCGATCTGCGGATCTTCGGCGAGCGCCACCGCGAGGTTCGTCAGCGGCCCGACCGCGAGCAGCGTGACTTCGCCCGGATGCGCGCGCACCGTGTCGATGATGAAGCGGTGCGCGGGCCGCGCGTCGAGCGGCGCCGCGCAGGTGCTGTCGAAAGCGATGTTACCGAGGCCGTTGTCGCCGTGAATCCGCGCGAGCGGCGCGGGCACGGCGCGCTTGAGCGGCGCCGCCGCGCCCTGCGCAACCGGCACGCCGGCGGCGAAGCGTCCGGCCAGAAAGCGCGCATTGCGCGTCGTCGTCTCGATCGTCGCGTTGCCGAACACGCTCGTCAGCCCGAGCAGTTCGATGTCGGGGTGCAGCGCCTGGAAGACGAGCGCCATCGCATCGTCGACGCCCGGGTCGCTGTCGTAGATGATCTTGTGCCTGCTCATAGGTAGAACGCGTCCGGAAGTTGCTCGCGCGCGGTGGTGTCGCGCGTGGCGCCGCGCAGATTGCCGAGGCGAATCGGCAGAGCGGGGCCGCCCAGTTCGAGGATCACCTGGCGGCATGCGCCACACGGCGCGATCGGACCGTCCGTATCGCCGATCACGGCAAGCGCCGCAAACTGATCGCGCCGATAACCCGCGGCGATTGCGCTGAAAAACGCCGTGCGTTCGGCGCAATTGCACAAGCCGTAGGCGGCGTTCTCGACGTTGCAGCCGTCGAACACCTGGCCGTCGCGCGTCAGTAGCGCGGCGCCGACCTTGAATTTCGAATAAGGCGCATAGGCCTTTTCTCGCGCGACGCTCGCGCGTTCCAGCAGTTGTTCCATGTTCATGCGGCGGTCCTCGATTCGGTTCTGCGTGATGAACATGCCAGCAAGCGTGGCGCCCATCAGGTTCCTGAGCGTCATGGCGGGCTCTGCACGCAGGCCGTCGCGCGGTTCGATGCGTGGCGGCGCCGAACCCTCGGGTCGGCTTCGCGATCGATCGCAGCAAAGTTCGCGAAGCCGCATGACGCGCGCGACAGGGTAGCAATGGTACGCTGATCGCGTGGTCGCGGGCCAGTCGAGGTCGTGCTCGCGACCTCTGAGCACACCGCCGCCGACCCTACAGCGTTTCCAGCGCCAGCGCGATCCCCTGCCCGCCGCCGATGCACAACGTAACGATGCCGCGCTTGAGCCCGTCGCGCCGCATCGAATGAACGAGGCGCGTGGTCAGCACCGCACCGGTCGCGCCGATCGGATGACCGTGCGCAATCGCGCCGCCCTGCACGTTGATCAGTTCGTCCGCGATGCCGAGCCGGCGCGCGACCGCGATCGGCACCGCAGCGAACGCTTCGTTGATTTCGAAGCGCTCGACATCGTCCAGCTGCCAACCCGCGCGCGCCAATGCGATCTGCACGGCGGGCACCGGTCCGAGACCGAACATGCCCGGTTCGACCGCCGCAACCCCATACGCGACGAGCCGCGCGAACGGCTCGATGCCGCGCGCTTCGGCGAAACCACGCTCGGCCACCAGCATCGCGGCCGCGCCGCTGTTCAACCCCGGCGCGTTGCCCGCGGTGATCGTGCCGTCCGGGCGGAAGGCCGGCCGCAATCTGGCGAGCGTCTCCACGGTCGTATCCGGGCGCGGCTGTTCATCGCGTGTGAACTGCTGCGGACCTTTGCGCGCGGGGATATCCACCGCGACCAGCTCGGCGTCGAAGTCACCGCGCGCCTGCGCGTCGGTAAAGCGCTGTTGCGAGCGCGCGGCCCAACGGTCCTGGGCTTCGCGCGTGATGTCGAACTGGCTGACGAGGTCTTCCGTATGCCAGCCGGAATGCTGGCCGGAAAACGCGTCGTTCAGGCCGTCGCGCAGCAGGCTGTCGTGAATCTGCGCGTTGCCCATCCGATATCCCCAGCGCCCGCCATCGAGCAGATACGGTGCGCGGTCCATGTTCTCCATACCGCCCGCGACGGCGGCATCGCCAAGGCCTAACCAGATCTCCTGAGCCGCCGAAGCGATGGCCTGAGCGCCGGAGCCGCACACGCGATTGACGGTCAGCGCCGGCACCGCCACCGGCACGCCCCCACCCATCGACGCCTGACGCGCCGGGTTCATTTTGTTGCCGGCCTGAATCACGTTACCCATCACGACCGACGCCAGCGCGCTCCCATCGAGCCGGCTGCGCCGCAGCGTCTCGCGCACGGCCGCCGCGCCGAGTTCGGTTGCGCTCACGTCCTTCAGCGATCCGCCGAATGCGCCAATCGGCGTTCTCACCGGATTGCAGATCACTACTTCTCGCGTACTCGTCATGGTTTCTCTCCAGTTGATTCAGCACTGCGTTTTCTACTGCGCCTGCCTGCTCGTTTGATGGCACCGATTGGCCGCCGCCACGAATCAGCGTTTCGCCGACACCACCGCAACCGTCTCGCCCGCCGCGACATCCCACCCGCCCCCCAGCGAGCGGTACAACGCGACCGCCGAGAGCGCGTGCTCGCGCTTCGCCTGGTTCAGCGATTCCGCGTCGCGCAGATACGCCTCCTGCGCGGCGAGCACGTCGAGAAAGCTCGACGCGCCACCCTTGTACAGTTCGGTCGACAAACGCAGCGCCTGATTCGACGCATCCAGCGCGCCGCCGAGCCGTTGCACCTGCACCGCGCCGCTCACCAGATCGCTGCGGTTGTCCTCGATCTCCTTCAGCGCCTGCAGCATGGTCTGCTGCAAACCGAGCTGCGATTCGCGCATGCGGCTCTCGCTCGCGTCGATATTCGCGGTGATGCGGCCCGCGTTGAAGATCGGGCTCGTCGCATTCAACGCGGCGCTAAAGAGGTTGTCGGTGAGCGTCGGCAAGCCGAGATACGACGAAGCGAGCAGGCCATTGGCGAGATCGATCCTGAACTTCGGATAGCGCTGCGCCTTCGAGACCCCCACCTCGGCCGCGCGCTGTTCGACCAGCGCATAGGCGGTGCGCACATCGGGCCGCTGCAGCAGCGCGTCGGAAGGCAGCATCTGCGGCGCGCTTTGCGCGGGCAGCGGAATCTCTCGGGCGTCGGCAAGCAGCAAACTGTCGACGCTTTCCGGCGTGCGGCCCGAATAGACTGCGATCAGACTCAACTGATGCTGCACGGCGGATTGCATGCGCGGAATCTGCGACTGCAAATCCTCCAACTGATTCTGCGCACGCGCGACGTCGAGCTGCGTCGACAGTCCGTAGTGCAGACGCCGTTGTGTGAGTTTCAGCGCACGAGCGCGAATCTGCTCGTTCTCGCTGAGAATCTGCAATTGCGTCTGCGCCCAGCGCAGATCGATATAGGCCGCCGCCGAGTTCGCAGCGAGCGCGAGCCGCACCTGATTCAGCGCCGCCTCGCTTCCCGACACCTGGGCCTGCGCGGCCAGTACCGCGAGACGTTCGCCGCCGAACACATCGGGCGTCCAGCTCGCCGACAGGCCGATGCCGGCCTGACGCACATAGCCGAGCGGCGGCGGCGTGTTTTGCCGCGTGTCCGATGCGGTTGCATTGGCGTTCAATTCGGGCAACAAGGCCGCGCGATTCTGCGTGGCCAGGTCCTGCGCCTGCCGCACACGCTCCGCCGCAGCCTGCACGTCGAGATTGCCGGTCAGTACCGACTCGACCAGTTGGTGCATGACCGGGTCGCCGAATTGCGACCACCACGCGTCGGCGCTGACATTGTCTTGTGGTGCATCGACGCTCCACGCTGTCGGCGCGACGGTCTTGACCGTCTGCGGCAAGTCCGCGTGTGTGGCCGGTTGCACCGCGCACGCCGCGAGCGTCAGGAAGGCCCCGCTCGCCAGTACTTTGATTACGATCGGCTTCATGTTGAAATCCTCAATGGGCCTCGGGCGGCGGCGCGGTGTTGCCGAATGGGCGCGAGAACAGCACGCTCAGCAAACCGACTACGAAACAGAGCGACACGGCAAGAAACGTATCGGAGAAAGTGAGCACCAGCGCTTCGCGCAACAGCACGTCGTGCAATTGATCGAGCCCCGCGTGCGCCGCATTCAGCACATTCCCGCCGATCGCCGCGAAGTATTCGGCCTGCTTCTGCAAGATCGATTCGACCGCCGGTCGGCCCGCATTCAGGTGCTCGTCGAGCCGCTCGTAATGAAAGTTCAGGCGGTCGTTGAGCATCGTGCTGCTCACCGCGATGCCGATCGCGCCGCCCAGATTGCGCATCAGGTTGAAGAGGCCGCTGGCGGAGCGAAGCCTCGACGGCGGCAACGCCCCCAGTGCCATCGTGACGATAGGCGGAATGCAGAACTGCTGGCCGATCCCGCGCAACGCCTGTGGAATCAGCAACTGCTGCCAGCCCCATTGACTCGTCAACGGCACATACAGATAGCAGCCGATGCCGAACAGCGCGAGCCCGAACACCATCAGCAGGCGCATATCGACGACACGCGCGAGCATCGAATACGCGGCCAACGCAATCAACTGGAAACAGCCGACCGAGAGCAACGCGAGACCGATCTGCAACGAATCGAAGCCGCGTACTCGCGCCAGAAACACTGGCGTCAGAAACACCGTGCAGAAGATCCCAATGCCGGTGATGAAGGACAGCAAGCTGCCGATACCGAAGTTGCGCACGGCGAGCGCGCGCAAATCGACGATCGGTTCTTTCGCGGTGAACGCGTGCACGATGAACAGAAAGCCGCAGATCGCCGAGACCCACGTGCACAGAACGATCACGTCGTCGCCAAACCAGTTCTTGCGCGGGCCCTCTTCGAGTACGTATTCGAGGCAGCCGAGAAAGCCTGACATCAGCAGAATGCCGAGGTAGTCGCCTTTTTTCAGCAGCGACAGGTCGACCTTATCGATGTGGACGTACTTCGGCACCATCACCGTGACGGCAATGCCCGGCACCAGGTTCAGATAGAACAGCCAGTGCCACGACCATTGCGACGTGATCCAGCCGCCGATCACCGGACCGATGGTCGGCGCGAGCGACGCCAGCGCGCCGATCGTGGTGGACGCGATCAGCCGCTGCTTGCCGGGAAACAGCACGAACGCGGTGGTGAACACCGTCGGAATCATTGCGGCGCCGGCCGCGCCCTGCAAACCGCGAAACAGGATCATCGAGTTGATGTCCCACGCGAGTCCGCACAGCATGCTCGTGACCGTGAAGCCGAGCGCGGAGAACGTGAAGAGCCAGCGCGTCGAGAACACGCGCGTGAGCCAGCCGGACATCGGAATCACGATGATCTCCGCAATCAGATACGAGGTCTGCACCCACGAGAGTTCGTCCTGGCTCGCGGACAAGCCGCCGCCGATGTCGCGCAGCGAGGACGCCACGATCTGGATATCGAGTGTGGCCATGAAGAAGCCCACGCACATCAGCGCGAACGCGAAGACTTTGGTGCGGGTCGGCTGCTCGGCGGGATTGTCGAGAACTTGAGTCATGATCGGCTCATCATCCGTGTACTTGTGCGCGGCCGGCGTCGACATGCACCTTTACCGTCGCTGAGAGCCCCGGACGAAGCACGCTCTGCATGCCCTTCGGCACGTCGAGGCGCACGCGAACCGGCACGCGCTGCACGATCTTCGTGAAGTTGCCGGTGGCGTTTTCGGCGGGCAGCACGCTGAAGGTCGCGCCGGTGGCCGGTGCGAGGCTCTCCACCACGCCGTGAATCCGTTGGTTCGATGCGTCGAGATCGACGTCGACGCTATCGCCGACATGCATCTTCTTCAACTGGTCTTCCTTGAAATTCGCGTCGATCCACAGTCCGCTCGACGGCACCACGGTCAGCAGCGACACACCGGTGTTGGCGAGCAGTCCCACTCGCGCGCTGCGATTGCCGACAAAACCGTCGATCGGCGAGCGAATCGTCGTGTACTCCACGTTCAAGGCGGCCACGCGCTGCGCCGCCCGGGCGGTGGCGATGCGCGCTTCGGCGTCGCCTATCTGTGCGTCGAGCACGGCGATCTGCCGTTGCGCCGCGATCAGCGCGGCACTGCTGCGATCGACCGCGGCGTGCGCCTTGGTCAGATCGGCATCGGCCCGCTCGACCACCTGGCTCGATACCGCGTCGTCCTTCACCAACTCGCGGTAACGCGCCTGGTCTGCGGCGCTGCGCGTGAGTTCCGCACCGGAGGCGCGCACCTCGGCCGCTTGTTCGTTAATGGTGGCAAGTTGCAACGATTTCTTCGCCTGCAACTCGGTAACGGCGGCTTGCGCGCTCTGCACTTCCGCGCTGGCCTGCGCCAGGCGCGCGTCGTAGTCGCGGGCGTCGAGGCGCACCAGCACCTGGTTCGCGTGAACGAACTGGTTGTCGTGCACGAGAACGTCGGCGACAAAGCCGTTCACCTTCGGCGCCATCACGGTGACGTCGCCGCCCACGTACGCATCGTCCGTCGTTTCGACGAAGCGACCGACGAAGAACCAGTACGACACGGCAAGCGCCATGGCGACGATCACGGTGAGGATCGCGAGCAACATCCACGGCATGCGCTTTGCCGGCCTGGCGGTATGCGCCGCACTCGGCGGGGCGACAGTCGAAGGTGTAGTGGACATGATGTCGATATGTGCGTATGCACTTGTTACGTTGAAAAAAACGGCGCAGTGCGCCGGCGTTCGTTGCGCCCGCAGACGGCCTTAGATCGAATCCCGTGAGAGAGCGAACAGTTCGCCGCGCAATGCCGCCGCGCGCTGTTCGCCGAAGCGATGCTCGAATTCGGCTTGCGCGCTATACCAATGCTCGCGCCCGGCGTTCACCCGTTCTTCACCGATGGCCGTGAGCGCAATCGTCAACGCCCGCGCATCCGCACCGCGCGCCTCGCTCGACACGAGGCCATTGCGGCGCAACGGCTGAATCGTGCGGACCAGCGTGGTGCGCTGCATGCGCATGGCTTCGGCCATCTGCTTCATCGTCATCGGGCCAGTGCGTTTGAGACGCGCCAGCAGCGAAAACTGCGTAATCGTCAGGCCGACATTGGCCAGATGCCGGTCGTAAATCTGCGACACGTAACGTGCGGCCTGGCGGATCGCAAAGCAGTCGTCGTCGAATAGCCCTTCCATTGCTGTGCTTTCCCATTCGTGAGTGCGTATGCACACAAACAGATATAACAGCGCTCGTCGGAACGAGCGTGCGCCTGACTAGCCGGTGATGCTGAACAATTCGGCGCGCAGCGTCTTGGCGCGCGCCTGGCCGAACTTCTTTTCGAACTCCTCTTGGGCCGCGCGCCATGCGACGGCGGCCTGGTCGAAAGTCTTTTCGCCCTGCTCCGTCAGACTGAACAGAAACGTGCGGCCGTCATGCTCCGCCGATTCCGCCACCACCAGGCCGTCGCGCTGCAAGGGCTTCATGGCGCGAACCAGTGTGGTGCGCTCCATCACCATCGCGTCGGCGAGGTCCGCCATTGGCAGGTTCGGCGTGCGTGCGAGCTTGGCAAGAATCGTGAATTGCGCAGCCGTCAGCCCCACTCCACCGAGATGGCGTTCGTAGATTTGCGTGACGTGCCGCGCCGCCTGGCGCAGCGCGAAGCAATTACATTCGTCGTAAGAGAGAGGGCGGGTCATGAGAGGCAGTCTATATGTGCATACGCACAGAGTCAAATTTTAATTCGCGTCCGGCCGGGGTTGCTGGAACTGGCCGTCTTAGACAGGCAAGTCCGTAGTAGTGGCTTAAGGTCCAGCGCAACTTCAAAAAATCTAACGACGGCGCGCCGAATCGCCTCGTATGGCATCAAGGACACGGAAACGGCTCGCCGGAGCGATACGGTGAGCGATAGCCCGATTTACAGCAGCCGGTACGCCAGTCGTGCAGCCGCTCTCGCGGTGCGCTTGTCCTGATCGAGCGACGGGTTGTACTCCGCGATATCCGCCGCGCGCAGCTTGCCCGAGGACCGCACGCGCAGCACCATCGCTTCGACCACCGATAGCGGCACGCCCAGCGCAGCGGGCGCAGACACGCCCGGCGCGGTGGCGGCCGGCAAGACGTCGAGATCGATCGTCAGATAGACGTCGTCCGCTGCGTCCAGCAACTGCTGAAGCTCATTCAGACGCTGCGGCAGTTGCGTTTCCTGCATCTCGACGTCGAGCACGTAGTGCACGCCGAGCCGCTCCGCATGAGCGAACAGCGAGGCCGTATTGCCCAGATCGCTGATGCCGAAGCACGCATAGTTGAACGGCACCCCTCGTGCCGCACAGTCGAGCGCGATCTGATCGAACGGCGTGCCCGAATTCGCGGGACGCTTCTGGCGCAAATCGAAGTGAGCGTCGAAGTTGATGATCAGCAGCTTGCGCGATGCGAGCGGCGCAGCAGCGTTGCCGGCTTCACGCTGC
This sequence comes from Paraburkholderia fynbosensis, assembly GCF_902859935.1. Lineage (GTDB taxonomy): Bacteria > Pseudomonadota > Gammaproteobacteria > Burkholderiales > Burkholderiaceae > Paraburkholderia > Paraburkholderia fynbosensis. Next base: position 47,572 of record NZ_CADIKI010000004.1, on the reverse strand, counting down.
TGATGCAGCCGCAAGCCGCTATACGTTCCCCACGCGACCTCATGACCGCCACCGAACACCAACGGCCGTCCACCGCTCGCCAGCACTTCGCTGACCACGTCCGCCAGTTCCGTCTGCGCGCCTTCCAGATCGCCGTCGTCGCACACCACGTCGCCGGCATCGGCGAGCGCCGCCATCGACGCTTTGGCGGGCAACCCCGCCAGCACACGGCGCAACTCCCTGGGCGCATGCGCTGCGCCGATCCGGCCTTGATTGCGGCGCACGCCTTCATCCGAGCCGAAGCCCACGATCACCGGCGCGTCGCGCTGCACCCGCACGACGTCACTGAACGGCATTACCTGATTGAAAACACGCCGCGTGTCGCCGGGCTCACCGTCGTCGGAGCGGCCTGCCCATACCTTGTCATCGAATGGGACTCTCATGCGCGCGACAACACCGCCTGCAGAAATGCGCGCGTGCGAGGCTGCGAAGGCGCGGAGAAAATCTCGGCCGGCGGCCCCGCTTCGACGATCACACCGCCGTCCATCACGACCACCACGTCGGCCACTTCCTTCGCGAAGCCCATTTCATGCGTGACGACCACCATCGTCATGCCTTCGCTCGCGAGCAGCTTCATCACTTGGAGTACTTCGCCGACCAGTTCGGGATCGAGCGCAGATGTCGGCTCGTCGAACAGCATGACGCGCGGCTGCATCGCCAATGCGCGAGCAATCGCCACCCGTTGCTTCTGACCGCCCGACAGACTCGCCGGCATCACATGCGCCTTGTGCGCCAGTCCGACTTTTTCCAGCAGCGCAATCGCGGCCGCTTCGGCCTGCGCCTTGCCGAGACCGCGCAACATGCGCGGACCGACGGTGATGTTATGCAGCACCGACAAATGCGGAAACAGATTGAACGACTGAAAAACCATGCCGACCTCGGTGCGCAGCGCATTCAGCGAGCGCTCCTTGAGCATCTCGCCTTGTTCGACGAGTCGATGCCCACAGATGTCGATCGTGCCGCCTTCGGCCTGTTCGAGTCCGTTGCAGCAGCGCAGAAAGGTACTTTTGCCCGAGCCGCTCGGCCCGATCACCACCACGACCTGTTGCGGCTGGATATCGAAATCGATGCCGTTGAGCACCGTATGCGGGCCGAACGATTTGGTCAGCCCGCGAATGCTGACGATGGGCTCATTGGTTTTGGCCACGTTATTCATTGCACCATCCCTCCCGCACGCAAACGACGCTCGACGCGATGCAGTGCGTAATTGGTCGCCTGCGTCAACACCAGATAAACCAGCGCGATGGCCAGATACACTTCGAGCGAACGATACGACACGCTGATGATCTTCTGACCTTCATGCATCAGATCGTCGATCGTCAGGAGCGACACCAGCGCCGAGTTCTTGATCAACGCGATGAATTCATTGCCGAGCGGCGGGATCATCCGCACGATGGCCTGCGGCAGAATGATTGCGCGCATCGCTTGACCCGACGACATGCCGATCGAACGCGCCGCCTCCATCTGTCCGCGATCGACGGACTGAATCGCGCCGCGCACGATCTCCGAGACGTAAGCGGCCGAGTACAGGCCGAGCCCCAGCATGCCGCACACGAACGCAGGCAGCAGAATGCCGAATTGCGGCAGGCCGAAGAACAGCAGGAAGAGTTGCACAAGCAACGGCGTGCCGCGGAAGAACGTCAGGTACGCGGTACACAGGCCGTACACGATGCGCCGCTTCGGCGTCAGCCTGCCAATGCCGATCAACAGGCCAAGCACGCAACTGAGCGCGAGCGACGCGGCGGTTACTTCGACCGTCACCAACGCGCCGTGCATGATGTCCGGCCAACCGGCGATCACCGGCGAGAAATCAAGTTCCATTTCGTTTGCCCGGCCGTTTATTGCACACTCGCGCCGAACCACTTCTTGACGATCGCTGCATACGTGCCGTCAGCCTTGATCTTCGCGAGCGCGGTGTTGAAGGCGGCCTTCAGTTGCGGCTCGTCCTTGCGCACGGCGATACCGTAGGCTTCGGTCGTCAGCGTCTTGTCGAGCACGCGGAAGCCGCTGCGCGTTTTCGCGAGTTGATACGCGGCCGGCTTGCCCGTCACGGCAGCGTCGGCACGACCGATCCCCACCAGATCGAACATCTCCTGGTTCTTCTCGACCTCGACGCGATTGATCTGCGGGAAGTTGTCGCGTAGGAAGTTCACCGACTTCGTGCCCACCTGCACCGAGACTTTCTTGCCGTTCAGATCGGCCACCGTCTTGATCGGCGAATCGCTTTTCACCAGCACGGCCAAGCCGCCCGCGTAATACGGATCGGTGAAGTCGACCACTTTCGCCCGCTCGTCGGTAATGTAGATACCGGAGATCGCAGCGTCGAAACGATGCGCGATCAAACCCGGAATCAGCCCTTTGAAGTCGATGTCGGTCCATTGCACGCGTTTGCCCATCGCCTTTGCGAGCGCGTTCATCAGGTCGACGTCGAAACCAGTACGCGCGCCGTTCTCGGTGAACTCCATCGGCGGGAAGGTGGCGTCGGTGGCGACGTTCAGCACGTCCGGCGTTTGTGCCGACGCTGCGCCGGAGAAGCCGGCCAACGTCACGGCGAACGTGACGCATGCGAGGGACAACAGTCGTTGCAGTTTCATGAAGTAGGCTCCTTGTGGCTCTATCGATTCGTGCGATTCGTTCGGAATCCGTATTGAGCGTGAAACCGAAAAGCCTGGTCCAGTCAATCGGATTGCATATGCTCGGAAATGGCGCGGGCCGTACGTAGCGTCCCGTCAATGAATTGGCTTTCGCGGCCGATGGCACGCGTGGACGGCGCCATCAGCGTGATCGATGCGCCGCTGCCGGCGCTGCGTCCACTGCGATGAAAGATCGGGGCGCTGACGCCCCACACGCCCGGATCTACTTCGCTGTCGCTCACGGCGTAGCCTTGGGCGCGAATCTGTTGGAGTTCTGCTTCGATTGCGGCACGGCCGACGGGATCGTTATCGAACACGCTGTCGAGCACTTCGGCGCGCGCCTTGTCGGCCATGAACGCCAGCAGCGATTTCGCCGAAGCGCCCGCCTTGAGCGGCACGGCGCGGCCCTTCTCGAACGAACAGCGCAACGAATGCTGGCTGTCGACCATCTCGAGGCACATCACCTGATGCTTGACCGCGACCACCAGTCCAATGCTTTCCTGCGACGCCCGCGCGAGTTGCTGCATTTCGCTGCGGCTCGCTTCGACTAGTAACGAATTCACATCGAAGCCAAGCGCGAGTTGCAGGCTGATCGGACCGGGCGCGTAATACCCCGCGTTTTCGGCGACGAACCCCCAGCGCTTGAGCAGCGCGATCTGCCGGTACAGTGTGCTTTGCGCAAGGCCGGTCACGGCTAGCAGATCCTTGACAGACATTGCCTTGCCATGACTGGCGAGCGCCGCCAGCACCAGCAGCACCCGTTCAGCCCCTGTCACACCCTGTTCCACGTTCACCATCACACCGCCCGCCATCCAACAAGGGCTCAGGATGCCAGAACGTTCTCAGATTTCAAAAATGAAATTCCCACTGAGTGGGAATGAAGGGCAAGGGATTTCCCCAAGCCGGCATGAAATGCGCGCAAAGACGGGGTGCCACTAAAGCGCAATCACCGTCACACCCACTTCCACCTGATGGGCGCCGCCTCCAAGAATCATCCCGCGCAGCAACGACACGTCGCTGTAATCGCGGCCAAGCGCGAGCGTCACGTGATCGACATCGGCCAGCACGTCGTTGGTCGGATCGAGATCGATCCAGCCGCTGCCGGGACAATGCACCGACACCCATGCATGCGACGCATCCGCGCCGATCAACCGCGGCTGCCCCGGCGGCGGATCGTTACGCAGATACCCGCTGACATAGCGCGCCGGCAAACCCAGCGAGCGCAGACAGCCGATCATCACCTGCGCGAAGTCCTGGCACACGCCGCTCTTCAATTCGAACGCGCGCTCGGCCGGCGTATCGAACATCGTCGCCGAAGGCTTGTACGCAAAGTCGTCGTGAATCCGATGCATCAGATCGATCGCGCCTGCGGCGATCGGCCGTCCCGACGGAAAGCTCGGCAGTGCATAGGCGCGCAGCGACGGCCTCGGTACGATATTCGGCGACGCGAAACAGAACTCCACCTCGGGCCTGAACTGCCCGCCGACGCGAAACTGCAGCGCTTGGGCCACGTCGTCCCATGGAGGTGTGGCGTCGGGATCGAGGTCGGTCCAGCGCGGCGTCAGCGACACCGTCGTTTCGCTGACGAGTTGCAAGCGCTCGTGCGGCGCGTCCAGCGCGAAGTACAGGACATCGTTGCCGAACGCATCGACACGGCTGTGCAGATACGACGGTTCGGGTTCGATCCGCGCGCTATGCGAGACCAGCCGCTGCCACGCACAGGCGATCGGCCGGATCGTCGCGAGATGCTGCGCGGTCTCGACATAAGTCGAATAAACGTAAGTCGTGCGATGCGAAACTGACAGCACGGTCGGCGCGTGCTTCATGACCACACCTGCGAAGTCACGGTACTCGCGTGGCTGAAATAGCGCGCGCTGATCTCATGTGCGGCCGCCCCGACGAACCCGCCGATCTGATCGCAAACCGCCATCAAGTGACGGTAAGCGCCGTTTTCATCCACTTCACACAGCGATTCCAGCGACGGCAGGGACGCCGCAGGCGGCATCAACTCCGCGAACGGACGATGCCGCACGCTGCCCGCGGCGAGCGCGATCTCGTCGAGCTTCTTGCGCAAACGCTCGTATACGCCGTAGATGCCGCGCGGGTTGGTCGGCTCGATCACCAGCAGGTCGAGCAAGGCCGGCACTTCGAAGCGCCCTGGATAGAGCGAGCGGTACGTGAGCGTGCTGTCGAACAGTTGCAGCAGCAGATCGAACCCCGCGGGCGTGGCGAGTTGCCCGTGCTCGGCGATCACACGCAGTAACGAGGTCATCGCCGCCACGCGTTCGATGTGACGTCCCACGAACAGCAAACGCCACGCTTCGTCGCGTGTCATGCGGTCGCCCTGCGCGCCGCTGATCGCCGACAACTGGACCGACAGGCGTTCGAGCGCGTTGACCAGCGTGATGCGGTCATAACGGTCGTAGCGTCCGCCGCGACCATTCGCGCCGTTGCCGCTGCCATTCCCATTCCCACTACCTTGCCCCACTGAACCGCCGCCTGACCCCACAGCCGGCATCAAGGTCTGCAACACATCGCGGAAGTCGTTGCGCGACGCGAGAATCGTGCGCCAGTGATCGTTCGACAGCCGCCCACGCACTTCGCCATTCGAGCGCGCCTGGCAGTTCAGATTCTGGCCGATGCTTGCGGCTCCGGTGCCCTCGCTCAGATTCGCGACCAGCGCGCGCTCGAACGTTTGCGGCGAATACGGCGCGGACATGTCGCCCGATTGCACGAGGCCACATTGCATCGCGAGTTCGACCAGGGTCGGAAACATCGCGTCGGCATCGTTGCCTTCCAGCGAGCCGAGAATCAGCCGCAGCAGCCGCACGTTGTTTTCAGCGCGCTCGCCGTAACGTCCGGCCCAGAACAGATTTTCCGCTGCGCGGCTCGACACGGTGCGGTGCTTGCGCGCGAGATCGGCAGGCTGCATCGGCGAAGGCAGCAGCGTGAAGGTCGACGTCGGCTGGCTCGACAGCACCCATGTATCGACGCTGCTGCCGCCGTACTGCATCGATACGGTCGCCTGGCGCTCGGCGGCCATCCGGGTGAAGCCACCCGGCATCACATGCCACCCGCCGTTGACATCGGCAATCGCATAGGCGCGCAGCACCGCCGGACGGCGGCCGATGGTGCCGTCCTCGTAACGCGGCGTGCACGAGAAGCGCTGCGCCTGCTGGATCGTGTACGTGTCGGGCGTCGCGTCGATGCGCTCGCGCCACGCCGACAGCGTCTGTTTGCCCTGTTCGATGCCAGGCGGCGCATCGCGCCCGGTCACCGGCCAGGTCGGCACGATGAACGCTTCGTCGAGCCGCGCGAAGGCATGCTCGCGCGCCGCCTTTTCGCCGCACCACCAGGTCGCGACGCTCGGCAACACGAGGTCTTCGCCGAGCAGCACCTCCGCGACGCCTGGCAGAAAACCGTGCAAGGCCGGCGACTCGACAAAGCCCGAACCCGGCACGTTCGACACGATCACGTTGCCCGCGCGCATCACCTGCAGCAGGCCGGGCACGCCGATGCTCGAATCGGCGCGCAGTTCGACCGGGTCGCAGAACGCGTCATCGAGCCGGCGCAGCACGACGTGCACGCGTTCGAGCCCGGCGAGCGTCTTCAGATAGAGCATGTCGTCGCGCACGGTCAGGTCCTTGCCTTCGACCAGCGTGACGCCGAGATAGCGCGCGAGAAACACGTGCTCGAAATAGGTTTCGCTGAACGGCCCTGGCGTAAGCAGCGCGATGTGCGGCGACTGCGGCAACCCCGCCGCGCCAGGATCGTGCCGCATCGTGGACCGTGCCGATTGCGCGAGCGTCGCGATCAATTGCGAATAGGTCGGCGCGAGGCGGCTCACGCGCATCGAGCGGAACGGCTCGGCAAACAGCGTCGACACGATCAGCCGGTTTTCCAGCGCATAGCCGAGACCGGAGGGCGCTTCGGTGCGATGCGCCATCACGGTCCATTCGCCGTTCGGCGTCCGCGCAAGATCGACCGCGACCACTTGCAGGTACTGGCCGCCCGGCGGTGTGAAGCCCTTGACCGAGCGCAGATAGCCGGGATGCCCGAATACCAGCGCGGGCGGCAGTTGCCCACGTTCGAGCAGGGTTTGCGGCCCATAGATGTCGGCGACGATCGCATTGAGCAGATGCGCGCGTTGCGTCACGCCGCGCTCGATATGCGCCCACTCGTCCTCGCTGATCAGGAGCGGCAGCAGGTCGAGCGCCCAGGGACGCGACTCGCCGTTATCCGCATAGACGTTGTAGCTGATGTCGTTGTCGCGAACCTGCTGCGCGACCGACGCGCAGTGATCTTCCAACCGTGCGACCCCGTCCTCGCCAAGCCGCTCGAAGAATTGCCGCCACGGCTCGCGCAGCACGCCCGCTTCGTCGCGCAACTCGTCCCAATGTCCGTCGTAGCCCGGCAACAGCCGTAACAGGGACGAAGCGTCCGCGCGCGCCGCGGACGCTTCGAAGGGAAAAGTCGATTGAAAGGCCAAGGTCGTATCGTTCTAAGTATGTGCGGTTTTACCAGTAGCGCAGATCGAGCGTGAACGGAAACTCGAGACTGCGCTGCGGCAGGTCGACCGTGAGCGGCCCCGGCGTATGACCCGACGCGAAGAAGCGCGCGCGCCGCCGGCTTTCCGCCTCATAGGCGTTGACCGGGAAGGTCTGATAGTTGCGCCCGCCCGGATGAGCGACATGATACTGGCATCCGCCCACCGAGCGGCCGGTCCAGGTGTCGACCAGATCGAAAGTGAGCGGCGCGTCCACGCCGATGGTCGGATGCAGCGCCGACGGCTGCGACCAGGCGCGAAAGCGCACACCGGCCACGTATTCGCTGACGCGGCCCGTCGGCTGCAACGGCACCGGCACACCGTTGACGGTCAGCACATGGCGGTTGCCGTTCAGACCGAGCGCGCGCACTTCGAGCCGCTCCACCGACGAATCCACATAACGCACCGTGCCGCCCGCCGAACCCTCCTCGCCCATCACATGCCACGGTTCGAGCGCGCTGCGGATCGTCAGCGCGACGCCGCTCACCGTGGTCTCGCCGACCAGCGGGAAGCGGAACTCGAAGTGCGGCGCGAACCAGCTGCTGTCGAACGCGAAACCGGCACGGTTCAGCTCATCGAGCACGTCGTCGAAATCCATCTTCACGAAGCTGCCGAGCAGGAAGCGGTCGTGCAGCTCGGTGCCCCAGCGCGTGAGCCGCTGCGTGTACGGCTCGCGCCAGAAGCGTGCCACCAGCGCGCGCAGCAGCAACTGCTGCACGAGACTCATGCGCGCGTGCGGCGGCATTTCGAAACCGCGCAATTCGAGCAGGCCGAGGCGTCCAGTGGGGCCGTCGGGCGAATAGAGCTTGTCGATGCAGAACTCGGCGCGATGCGTGTTGCCGGTCACGTCGATCAGGATGTTGCGCAACGAGCGGTCGATCATCCACGCGGGCAGGTTCGCGCTGTCGCGGCCGCCCAGCAGGTCGATCTGCCGCTGCAACTCGCGCAACGCAACTTCGAGTTCGTAGACCTGGTCATTGCGCGCTTCGTCGATGCGCGGCGCCTGGCTGGTCGGCCCGATGAAAAGCCCCGAGAACAGATACGACAGCGATGGATGGTTGTGCCAGTACGCGATCAGACTCGCGAGCAGATCGGGCCGGCGCAGGAACGGACTATCGGCGGGCGTCGCGCCGCCGAGCACGAGGTGATTGCCGCCGCCGGTGCCGGTGTGGCGCCCGTCGGTCATGAACTTCTCGCTGCTCAGATAGCTCTGCGCCGCCGACTCGTACAGATACTCGGTGTGATCGACCAGTTGCTCCCAGTTCGCGGCCGGATGAATGTTCACTTCGATCACGCCGGGGTCGGGCGTCACCTGCAGCATCTTCAGGCGCGCGTCGCGCGGCGGCGGATAGCCTTCGAGCACGACCTGCATCTTCAACTCGGCGGCCGTCGCTTCGATCGCGGCGAGCAGGTCGAGATAATCGTCGAGTTCGGTGAGCGGCGGCATGAACACATGCAGCAGCGAGCGGCCGCTGCCGAACGCATCCGCTTCGGCTTTCGGTCCGGCCGCGCGTTTGGGGTCGCGCGCCTCGACGCAGATCGCCGTGCGCAGCGTTTCCTTCGACGACTGCCCGCGCGCCGGCGTCTGCGCGTCGCCCGGCTGGCGCGCGTAGGCGAGCACGCCGCTGCCCGCCATGCCGCTCAGCAGATCGCCCGCCGACAGCGACAACGCAGCCGCGCGTCGCTTCTCGACAAGCGTCGGCGCCTGGCTCGCGTCGCGTTGTTCATTGTCGTACTGCATGCGCAATTGCGCGGACGAACGCAACGGCACCGGCGGCGCGAACGGATCGTGTGCGTGCTGATACGGATAGTCGGTCTTCGACACCCACGGCAGCGAGTCGAGCGGCAGCCGGTAGCCCATCGGCGAATCGCCGGGAATCAGATACATGCGGTCGTCGCGGAAGAACCAGCGGCCGCTGACCCACTTCGGCGCTTCGTTCGGCACGTCGCGCTCGCGGGCGAGCGGCAGCACGTAACCGGTCGCGCCGCTCAAGCCCGCATCGAACACGCGACGCAAGCGCACACGCTCCAGTTCATCATCGAGGCGGGCGTCGAACGGATCGACGTTGACCGGCAAGCGGCGCTCGCGCCACAGGTAGTACCAGACGTCTTCGAAACCGGGCTGGATGCAGTCCGTGTCGAGCGACAGCTTGCCCGCGAGATGCGCGAGAAAGCGTTGCGCGTCGCCCGCGGTGTAGCGGCCAGGCTCGCGTTCGTCGGCGAACAGCGCCGGGTTTTGCCAGCAGGGTTCGCCGTCGGCGCGCCAGTAGAGTGACATTGCCCAGCGCGGCAACTGCTCGCCCGGATACCACTTGCCCTGACCGATATGCAGGAAGCCGTCCGCGCCGTAACGCGCGCGCAGCTTGTCCATCAAGGCGACCGCATAGCCGCGCTTGGTCGGGCCGAGCGCGTCGGTGTTCCATTCGGCGGCGTCACGGTCGCGCACCGACACAAAGGTCGGCTCGCCGCCCATCGTCAGCCGCACGTCCATGTCGGCGAGCCGCTGATCGACCTGCTCGCCCATCTTCAGCACGTCGCGCCACACCGCTTCGCTATACGGCTTCGTCACGCGCGGCGTCTCCAGCACCCGTTCGATCGACATCGTGTGATCGAACTCGACTTCGGATTCATCCACCGCGCCCGAGATCGGCGCAGCGCTCCCCGGCTCGGGCGTGCAGGCCACCGGAATATGCCCTTCGCCCGCGAGCAGGCCCGAGGTCGGATCGAAGCCGATCCAGCCCGCGCCCGGCAGATACACCTCGCACCACGCATGCAGGTCGGTGAAGTCGACTTCGGTGCCGCTCGGGCCGTCGATGGATTTGACGTCGGGCGCGAGCTGCAGCAGGTAGCCGGACACGAAGCGCGCCGCCAGTCCCAATTGCCGCAGGGTCTCCACCAGCAGCCAGCCCGAATCGCGGCACGAGCCCGCGGCGCTCACGAGCGTTTCCTCGGGCGTCTGCACGCCCGGCTCCATCCGGATCAGGTAGCGGATCTTGCGTTGCAGCCGCTGATTCAACGCGACGAGGAAGTCGGCGGTGCCGGTAGGTGTGCGGTCGATGCTCGCAACGAATTCGGCGAAGCGCGGTGTCATCGGGCGCCTGATCAGATACGGCGCGAGTTCGAGCGCGAGACCGGGCTCATAAGCGAACGGGAACTGCTCGGCGGACGGTTCGAGAAAGAAGTCGAACGGGTTATAGACGGCCATCTCGGCGACCAGATCCACGGTCACCTTGAATTCGCGCGTCTTCTCCGGAAAGACGAGCCGTGCCTGATAGTTGGCGAACGCATCCTGCTGCCAGTTGATAAAGTGTTCGGCTGGTTCGACCCGCATCGAATAGGCGAGAATCGGGGTCCGGCAATGCGGCGCAGGCCTGAGCCGCACGACCTGGGGCGACAGCGAAACCAGCCTGTCGTAGCGGTAATGTGTGACGTGATGCAACGCGACGCGTATGGACACACCGGACTCCTGGACGAAGGATGGCAGCCCGCCAAAAAGCAAGCTTCATGCCGTGGATAGAACGAGCGCGACAAGCGTTGTGAACCGCGTGTACTGCTTCAACACTGCCCCGACGCGTCCGCTGCTACGAACTTTGCCGTACCGGCCGGGCGGCCGGACCAACGAGCCGCCGGGCCTTGACCGCTTCTCGCCAGGCCACGCACCAAAGCGGCGCAGCGCCCATGCACGATCATGCACGTAATGTGCGTTAAACCGGTGACGTCTGGCGATGGCGGCATGAAGATTGCGGCACGACTTCGCTCACGACTGCCACCCCTCACCCAGGCTCGCCCGATGAAAACCTTCCATTGCAATCACTGCTCGCACCTCGTCTTCTTCGAGAACGTTCGCTGCGAACCTTGCGAGTCCTTGCTCGGCTATGTGCCGGATTTGGCGGAGATCAGCGCGTTCGAAGACGCCGGCGACGGACGCTGGCGCAGCCTGCATCCGGGCGCGGACGGCGCGCTGTTTCGCCAGTGCCACAACTATGCGGTCGAAAATGTCTGCAACTGGATGATCGCCGCCGACTCGCCCGACACCTTGTGCCGCGCTTGCCAGTTGACCCTCACGATCCCCAATCTGGGCGCACCGGACAACCGGCTCTACTGGTATCGCCTGGAGATCGCCAAGCGCCGTCTACTTTATACGCTGGCCGAACTCGGCATCGAGGTGAAGTCGCGTCAGGCAGACCCCGAGCATGGTCTCGCATTCGATTTCCTCGAAGACGGCGGCGACGGCGCGCGCGTGATGACCGGTCACGACAACGGGCTCATCACGCTGAACATCGCCGAGGCCGACGACGCTCACCGCGAAAAAGTGCGCACCGCGATGGGCGAACCGTATCGCACGCTGCTCGGCCATTTCCGTCATGAGACCGGGCACTATTACTTCGATCAGTTCGTGCAGAACGACCCGCGCTGGCTCGAACCGTACCGCAAGCTGTTCGGCGACGAGCGCGCCGACTATGGCGAGGCGCTGGACGCGTACTATCGCGACGGCGCGCCGCCCGACTGGCAGGCGTCGTACATCAGCGCGTATGCGACGATGCACCCGTGGGAAGATTGGGCGGAGACGTGGGCGCACTATCTGCTGATCGTCGACGTGCTGGACACGTCGACGTCATACGGCCTCGCGCTGCTGCCCGACGACCCGAGCGAGCCGACCCTCACCGACCGCACGCCAGTCGAAGACGCCAGCTTCGAGAATCTGATGAAGCGCTGGTTTCCGCTCACCTATGCGTTGAACAGCCTCAACCGCAGTCTCGGGATGGCCGACGGCTATCCGTTCACGCTGGCCGCGCCGGTGGTGGACAAGCTGCGCTTCGTGCATCGCGTGATTGCGCACGCGGGCGACAAAGCCGCTCAATAGGCGACATACGGCCCGGTGCCGCCCGGCGTCGCCTGCTGTTCGACGGCCGCGTACACATTGCGGCCATAGAAGAAAGGCAGCCCCCAGTCGAAAATCGTCGACGTCACGAAAGCGGGTCCTGCCAGCAAAGGCAACGCCGAATCGCCGGCATACGTCTGCGCGATCGACGCGGCATTGCCCACGCTGAAACTCACCGCGCTCGTCGTGCCGTTTGCGCCCTCGATCAGCGCACTCAACTGCTGGGTCGACGCCGGGCAGTAGTACGCGCTATTCGGACTCGGGCAAGCCGCCATCGCGCCGGTCTGGAAGAAGAGCCCGGTCGAGCCGCTGTCCAGGATGCTGTGCGAATACGTGGTGCCGTTTTGCACCGTCGTGAACGTGCCGTTCGACGGACTCACGCCGATCACCTGCGCACTGCCGAGCGCATTGTTGGCCTGTGTGCCGATGCCGAACACCAGTTGCCCGGACACCGACGCCGCACCGCCGGAGACCGTCGGCAGGCTCAGCATCGAACCGTTGTTGTCGGTCGCAAAGTACGGCACCGGATTGGCCACCTGAAATTCTTCGGCAAGCGGAATCGACGTACAGGGCAGGCCCTGGCAAGCGTAGTACGTGCCGGCCAGCGCCTGCGTCACGCAGTTCGCGCCGCAGTCGTGCCTGAACACGCCGATGCCGAGAATCCCGTTGGCCTGCAAGGTGCCCGGCGTGTTGCGCGAGGCGCCCAGGCTCGCGCAGTCGGCGGGCAACGTCGGGTAGTTCGGGTCGATCACCTGGATCGGCAGCGAAGCGGCTTTTTCGCCGGCAATCTGCAGGTCGGCAAGCCGTACCGAGCCCCACGTGTAGCCGTCGAAGAACTGCATGCATTCGGCGACCAGATTGCCCGACGCGTCCTTCTGCTGCGGCAGGTTCATCGACGCGGGCAGTTGCGAGGCGAACACCCGCACGCCCCACGAGCCTGTGTCGACCAGCACGTGATCGATGGTCTGACATTCGCTCGTACCCGGCGCGCACAGCGTGATGCTGACGAACGGCATGTTCGGCACGTTGCTCACGCCGGAGTCGACCGTCACGCGCACCGCGTTCGCGGCGAGCACTTGCGGCGCGGGCGAGGTATTGGTCACGGTGGGACCGGCGGCACCACCGGTCGAGCTGCTGGAATTGGCCGTGGTGCTCGCGCCGCCGGAGCCGCCGCCTCCGCCGCCGCACGCGGTGACGAGCAACGTGAGCAGCGCCGCGCACAACAGGGTCATCCACGAAGACATGTGACGCATGATCCGCTCCGTTATTGAATGACGCCGACGTCGACGCCCGCGGGCACCGCCCGCGGCAGATACGCATGACCCGAGAACGCGCGCAGATGGCCGCCGGAGTAAATCACCAGGTCGTTGTTCGAGACCGCGAGCGGCGTGCCGCGCCGGGTCGCGGTGGCGGCGACGTACGCGTCGAACGAGCCGCCCAGCATCGACTTCAGATCGGGCAGCGTCGGGCCGTCCCACGCGATGCCGAACACGATGCCGTTGCGCCCGACGTACTCGCGCACCTGCGTGCCCGACGGCATCGTCAGGAGATGAACGGCATAGGCGTTCTGCGTGGTGGCCGCGCGAGCGACCGCGTGCAGGTGTGTCTGATCGCTGTCGACAGTGCTGACGTTCTGCCCGAGCGTGGCGTGCGCGGCAAACGACAGCGCGCAGCTCGCCCCGAGCATTGCACGGGCAATGCGGGTGTGCAGCATTGGTTTCACGAGATTTCCTTCGAGGTGAAACGCTCGTGACCGGCACTCGCCGCTCACGAACGTGAAACAAGGGACGCGCTTCCGACCGGTGGTGCCAGTGTCGCCTTCGCACCTGTCGGGCTGCGTGAATGCGTCTACGGAGCGACGGGACGAAACTTGAGCGATGACGGCGCGCGGCGGCAATCGTTTGCGTGGCGATTTACACCTTTAGCGCTCGGGATACCGGCCTGCACCCTTTGATCGCCAAACGCGCGACCGCCGTGAGACGGCCCTCCTGCGGTCATTTTTACATTGCGTCCTATCTGACGCGAACATGGGGCAACCAAGAATCGGCGCCCATAAGAAAAATGTTCACGCACGCCGCATCGAACAGTTCGATGTAAATACCTGCTGAAAAAGCCAGCCTTGAATGCAGCTTTCCTCTGACAAGAAACGGCGGGCGAGGCATATTCCTGTGAAGAAAAGTGGCTGCAAAAAAAACCGCGAATGGCGCGGCGGCCATTCACGGTCTCTGTTCAGCTGACGGGATGCATCGCGTGCGAATCAGATGATTCGACGCGACAGCGCCCGCTATTTTTTCTGCTGCTGCAGCAGCGACTTCAGCTCCTGCACATTCTCTTCTACGCGTTTTGCGATGACCGCATACGACTCGGCTTGCGTCTGATACGCGGCTTGCGCGAGTTGCTGCATATCGGCGAGCGACTTGTGCAGACTCTGCTGGATCAGCTCGGCGGTTTTCGTGGAAGGCGCTGCGCCGCCCGCCGACAGTTGACCCGTCAGCGACTGCAATTCGGTCAGGGTCGTGCGCAACATGTCGGCCTGCTTCTGCGCGAGCGATTGCATTCCCTGGAAGGCCGTCTGATTCGCCTGAACCAGGGCCTCCATGTCTTTGCGTCGCGCTTCCATGATGGCGGGGACGTCGAAGCCGGGGAGCTTGAACTGCTCCAGCATTTTGGTGAAATCGCCAAATGGATTGGCGGCGTCAGGTCGGTCCATTCGAAATCCTCCTTAATGGTTTGAGTACTCGCCGGCAGTGCAAGCGCGGCATGTTGCGCCGACGCGCGCACCGATAGGCACGTGTGCCGCGCGACCCACGATCCGCCGAAGCGTGCCGGATCTGGGGTCGGACGGCGCATCGGATCAATCATGCGCCATCCGGCCACATTGCGCCAGCCGACACTCACCCTGGCTCACGGCCCGTTCTTCTTCCGCTTTGTCGATTTCGAGCGGCCTGCATCGCGGCGCATGCAAGGCTAGGTAAGTTACATGACGGCTTCAGTAACCCTACGAAACGGCATGTCGACTATCGTTGCTTCTACACCGGCGCACTGTGGCGCCGGCTCTTCTCAATGGGAGCGACATCATGAAAAAAGCCATTTTCAGCGCGGCGGTGGCCGTCGTTCTGACCGTGTCCGCGGCAGCGGCGCTCGCCCAGGAAGCGCCTCCGCCCTCACCCCCATCTGCCCAGATGCACGGCGAAGCGCAGCGCGGCGACGGTCCACCTTCGCATGGCGCGATGGTTCCGATGATGGGTCCGCGGGGCCCCGGCTTTGCGGTGATCAACGATCTGGAACAGTTGCGCCGTCTGTATGCGCTGAGCGGCCATCCGGGTGAGATCGTCGCGGTGTATCACGAGGTGCTCGGCAAAACGCAGGACCCACTGCTGCGGCATTACATCTACGATTCGCTGGCTCGCGAGCAGTTGAAGCCCGCGAATCACGAGCAGGCGATTGCGACGTTGCGCACCAGTTTGGCGGAGGATCTCGCCGCGGCGAGCAAGGCACCGCATGGTGCGCCGGGGATGCCGGCGCAGGCGCAGTAATTCGGCTGTAGCGGGAGCCTTTCATACGCGACGCGGCGACTCGCCGCTCGCCTGGAAGAGTTCCCGCCGATCCGCCATGCGCACCTCTGGCATGCAACGTTGGTTGCCCCACACTCACGCGTCAGTGTCACTTTTTCATCTACCATCAGGTGATTAGGATAGGAGCACTGAAACGCCCGCGCGTGGTGAAGAATGCGATATCCGACGAATCTGGTAGTTGCGGCCATCCTCCTTGTGTTGGTCCTGTGTTGCATCGTCAAGCTTGCGCTGAACTGATGCCCGATTCTCGCGGTACGTCCCGCGCCATTTCACGATTTCACATTGCACGCGAATGACGCCGTTCCCGGCACATTAGCGTGTCTCCCGCCTCGGTCCGATCCGCTTCCACACTGCATCGACACCGCGCGCGTCCCCGTTTTCTCGCATGACATCGCTCGAAATAATTGCTGAATGGAGTTCGGCAGGCGACTCGCCCATACTTCGTTCGCTGCCGGTGCGTACGAAACAAGGACGCATGAGATCAAGAGTGTTTCACGTGCGAATACGTCTCGCCGATGATCAACGATCCTACGGTTGCCCGATCATCGGCTGATACGTTCGAAGCTACCGGCACCGCGTGCCGACGACAGGATGAACATGTTGACTTCAGTGAATTTCCTCAAAAAGAACGCCACCCGTCTGGTCTGCGTGGCGATGGTCTGCTGCACCGCGTTGCTGAGCGGTTGCGCCGGCGGCAGCATCAGAAACATAAGCGAAGCGAGCGCGCAGCCGCAGGTGCGGCCGGACACGATTTACGTGTACACGTTCGACGCTGATCCGGATCAGGTCAAGCTCGACAGCGGCATGCTGCAGAAACTGAAGACGCGCCTCAGCGGTTCGTCCGATGCACAGAAGCAGGTCGCCGATGCGGACGCAGTGCGTGAGCAGGTCGCCAGCGAAATCGTGCAACAACTGCAGTCGATGGGTCTGCACGCGGTTCGCTCGGATGCCCCCGCCCCGGCCGACCAGAATGTGCTGCTCGTGCAAGGCAGCTTCGATACGATCGACTCGGGCAATCGCCGCCGTCGCACGATGATCGGCCTTGGTGCAGGCAAGAGCCAGGTGAGCAGCACGGTGCAGATTCTGTACAAACCAGCGGGCGGCGCGCCGCGCCTGGTACAGCGCTTTAATGCCGATGCGGACAGCGGCAAGGCGCCGGGCGTCGCCGAAACCGCCGGTGTGGGCGCGGCGGCCGGCAGCATCGCGACCACAGCGGCAGTGGGTGGCGGTTTGCATGCCGTATCCGAAAGCAAACGGGCCGGCCTGTCAGCGGACGCGAAGCGACTCGCCGATGCGGTGGTGAAGCAGATCGCACAGATTGGTGAGAGCGGCGGGTGGATGTCGACGCAACATACGAAGAGCTGACGACTCGCCATTCAATCCCAGCGGCAGCACTGGGTACAGGCAAAGACGCAGCGCGGCAGTGTGGAGCATAAGGCCACCCTGCCGCGCGTTGTCATTCATGCCTTCGTATAGCGCAGCCACACCGCGTCGTGCTCCGCTTTTTCTACCGACGTCAGCTTCAGATACGCGGGCGCCCGCCACTTGTCCATCGGGACTTCGAACGAAGAAGGGTGCTCGCTGCGACCATCCACCAGCGGCAGAATCAGCACGCTGACTTCATCGACCAGACCGGCATTCACGAACGCCCCGCTCACATGCGAACCGCCTTCGACAATCAGCTTCTTCACGCCGAGTTCGCGCGTCAGGGTCTGCACCACCTGATCGAGATCGATCCCGCGCTTGCCGCCGAACACGTACGACACGCCGATCGATTGCAGGTAGGCGAGGTAGTCGTCGGCGACCTCTTCGGTCAGTACCTCGATCACATGCGACTTGAGTGCCGTGTTGCTCTTCCATGCGACACGTCCTTGCGGATCGATCGAGATCGCGTATTGCGCCGCGTTGCGTTCGACGAAATGATCCGTGCGAGGCAGCGCGCTCTTCGCGAGACCCTTCGGATAATCGGCGCCGTGCGAGATTTCCTGCATGGTCACGCGCCCGCAGATCCAGCCGTCGGCTTCGAAGCTGGCGGCGGTGGTCTCGTAGAGGTCGCTGGCGAAGTCCAGATGCCAGCCGTCCGTGAGACTGCGGCCGTCCAGCGACGACATCATGTGAGCGACGATGTAAGGTTTCATAGGGCGAGCCTCCCTGGTGGTCGATGAGTGCAGGGTCCAGCAAGGGCTGTTCCGCGCGCCGTGCATGGCGCGCGTCGAACGTCAAACCCGCATGGCGCAAAAAAAGCGCCGTTCACCCACCGCATTCAACAGCGGGCAAACGGCGCTCATCGGCACCACCGACTTCAGTTCAAACGCTTACGACGCGACCGCGTAACGCTCCAGCCAATGCGCGTACGGCGCGGGCAGCGTCCACGACGCGCGCTCGATGCCGAGCTTGCGCGCCGCATGATACGGCCAGTGCGGATCGGCCAGATGCGCGCGGCCGACCATCACCAGGTCGAGCTGTTGGTTCGCAACCGAGCGGTCCGCCAGTTCCGGCGTATCGATTCCCCATGCGGACGAAACCGGAATGCACGCCTCGCGGCGCACGCGCTCCGCGATCGGCGCGAGAAACGCGGGCGCCCAGGGAACCGCCGCGGTCGGCGTGGAGAAGCCCACGCTCACGCTCAGCATGTCGAGCCCTTCACGCTTGAAATTTTTCGCGAGTTCGATCGACTCCGCGAGCGTTTGCTCGTCGCGTCCGTCGTATTCGACCACGCCGAAACGTGCGGTCAACGGCAGATGCTCGGGCCAGACCTTGCGCACGGCGGCCAGCGTTTCCAGCAGGAAGCGGCTGCGGTTTTCCAGGCTGCCGCCGTACGCGTCGTCGCGTTGATTCGAATGCGTCGAGAAGAAGCTCTGGCCGAGATAGCCGTGCGCGAAGTGCAGTTCGAGCCATTCGAAGCCCGCGTCGCGGGCGCGCTTCGCGGCCGCGACGAAGTCTTCGCGGACCCGTGCGATGTCGTCGAGCGTCATCGCCTGCGGCACTTTCGGCAGATGCGCGCCGAACGCAATCGCCGACGGCGCGATGGTCTGCCAGCCGCGGCTGTCGTCGGCGGCGATGTGGTCGTCGCCCTCCCACGGACGGTTCGCACTGGCCTTGCGGCCCGCGTGACCGATCTGGATGCCCGGCACCGAGCCGGCCGCCTTGATCGACGCCACCACCGGCGCGAAAGCCTGCGCCTGCTCGTCGTTCCAGATGCCGGCGCAGCCTGGCGTGATACGGCCTTCCGGCGACACCGCCGTCGCCTCGACGATTACCAGCCCCGCGCCGCCGCGCGCCAGACCGGCGAGGTGCACGCGGTGCCAATCGTTGATCAGGCCGTCTTCGGCGGTGTACTGGCACATCGGCGGGATGGCGATTCTGTTGCGCAAGGACACGTCCTTGAGTTTGTAGGGCTGAAACAATGCGGACATCAAGCTAAACTCCCACTAGATAGGCTTGTACGATAGTTCGATAAACATCGAACTACGGAGTATCGCAGAAACCTCTACTATTTGCAGAATGCGCACTTATACCCACCCTGCCGCCGAGGACTTCACCCTCGAGCGGCTGTTTCATGCTCTGAGCGACCCGGTTCGCCTCGAAATCGTCCGCCAGCTGTCCACCGTGGATGAAGCCACCTGTGGCGAACTCGACGGCGGCCGGCCGAAGTCGAGCGTGTCCCATCATTTCCGGATCCTGCGTGAGGCGGGACTGGTGCGCACGCGCGTGGCCGGCACCGTGCATCAGAATTCGCTGCGCAGAGCGGAACTGGACGCTCGGTTTCCGGGTTTGATGGAGGCGATCGTTCGGCAGATCATTGCGCAACCGGTGGCAGGGGAACCGGCTTGAGCCGAACCGCCGCAACCCGCCCTATTCGCGCCACAGCCTGCGCATCAACGCAAGCAAAGCGGTCGGCGGCGTGCCTTTTTGACAGTAGCCGTCGAAATTGTGACGTGCCCTGCCAGTTTCCTTGACGTGATCCTCGTCGAGCGAGGTGAACGCAACGATGCCGAGACTTTGCGTGGGCAGATAGCTGCGCAAGGCGCTCGCCGTTTCGTAGCCGTCACGCTCGGGCATCATGATGTCGAGCACGACGACGTCCGGCACCCAGTCCCGTACGCAACGCAGCGCATCCGCGCAACTGAGGGCGGCGCGGGCTTCCACGCCTTCGTAGGAGAGATAGGTAGCGAGCGCTTCGGCCGCGCCGGCATTGTCATCGACGACGAGAACGCGCGGCACTTCGTGCAATACGCGGATTTCGCGGGCGCTCCACCTTTTGCAACTAGACAGGGATCGAGACATGTAGGGGCAACGTGCGAGAAAAACGACAACGCTGAGCAAATGGTGTACCAAGGCGGCACGCGGCATCCGGCGCTGATGATCCGCCAAAGCGCTTGGACCGGGCAATGCCTTAGCGACGTTCGGCTTTCAACACAGCAGACATATTCACGAAATGTGACGCTGCAATTTTCTCGCTGAGTTGCAATTGTTTTTATTCACGCGATTTATTGAACACGTAGTTCGCGCAAACGTTGTCCGTGCCCACATTGCTCTCGTCATACTTAAGCACCCGATGGAGAAAGGTAACAGTTACCAAATGATATTCGACAACTTTACAATGGACTTTCTTAGATTTGAGATTGGAGGGCACGCATGGTTCTATATCACCGTGGCGCGGCGATTCAGGCGTCGAGTGTCAGATACGGCCACACATTCGTCGCCCGCGCCTGCATTCTGAAAGAAGACGGGGAATCCACGTCCCTAGGGGATCTGGGGCAGTTCGCGAGTCCCGCGTGCGCCTATGAATTTGCGGTGCGCTGTGCAAGTGCTTTTGTGGACGGCATGCCGATGCCTCGTTGCCCATTCGGAAAATCGTCGCACGTGGACGAAACAGTTAATAACTAAAGCGCAGGCAAAGGGGGATGCCATGTACAAACCTGTATTAAGCCGCTTTCAATATACGCGCCGGCACGGCAAGCAACGCACCTATGACATCACAGTCAATCTCGTGCAAAAGGCTTCCGGCGTTTGCACATATGCCGCATGGGTGCATTATCAAGCTGAATTCAAGGGTTCGGGATTGATGCTGCCACTCGTTGCCAATACCCCTGATGCCGCCGTGCGCGAAGCACAGATGCGCATTCAGGAAGACATCGACAATCTGATCGGTATCGTCGAGTAGGGAATAAATCTGGCCGGCGCAATGCAGAATGGACTGTGCAGGCGCGGCCTGTGTGTCCTATAGCGGCAATCCAAGCGATAAGGTGAGCGGCACGGTTTTCGTCATCACGCCCGGCAGAATTGCAACGCGCGGACGATTACGAAGTCGCCGCCTGTCGGCGCGACCGCGTCGTGCTCACATTGGGCATGGCGGCGTGGGTGTATGTCGATGCACAGTCGCCACGCCGCGGCGAACAGAAGCGTTCGAGTATCGCCCTTCGCCGCGCGCCGCGTGTTTCATTCAAGGCAAATCGGCAATATCCAGCGCCATCAACGCCGAGCTCAACGACTTGCCATGCGCATCGAGCGCGAGCGAGCGCGTGACACCGCCGCCAAGCGCCTCGCCCAGTACGAAATTGAATGCCGCGAGATGCGGCAATTCATAGCGCACGACCTCGCCACGCACCACGTCGCGCAAATGCGATTTCACGCGATCCGCTGATAACTGGCGCCGCAGATGTTCATAGTGGCTAGCGTCGTAACAAATGACCGACACGTTCAACGTATTGCCCTTGTCACCCGTTCTGGAATGGGCAAGTTCTCGCAGTTTCATTTCATGCCTCCACAAACTCGAATGCCGGATCGACGTCGACGCGTGGCAGCAATACGGATTGAACCGCGAGAACTTCTCGCGTCAACCGGCTGACGCCTCCGCCGCCTGCGGGTCCATTCGTATAGAGTGTTTCCACTTCGTTGCCAATCCGCAGCGCTTCCTCGGCCGACGCGGTGCGCCCAGTCACGCGCGCGCGCACTTCGTTCGGCTCTGTGCCGCCCGCTGTGCCCGCGGTCTCGCCATGCAACGCGTTCACACCGATCAGATCGAATCGCAACTCACTCGTCTGGACGCCGGTCAGTTGCAGCCGCTCACGCACGATGTCGAGCGCGAGCCGGCCGCGCGCGACAGCGCCCGGACCGCCATACGAAATCTGTCCTTCTCCGATGTATCCGTCGGTATACGCCACTGAAACCTTGAGCGTATCGGTGCGCGGCGTGCCGCGTCCGCCAGTCACGCGGACACGATCCGGCGCTTCCTCACTTACGCGAACGCCGGTGAAATCCGCCACGACATCGGGCTGCAGATAGCGCGCCGGGTCGTGAATCTCATAGATCAGTTGCTCCTTGCAGGTCGCCTCGGTCACGCGACCACCCGCCTGCGCGACTTTCGTGACGATGACGGAACCATCCTCGCTCACCTCGCCAATCGGAAATCCGAGACGGGCAAGATTCGGCACGTCCTTGAAGCCCGGGTCGGCGAAATAGCCGCCCGTCACCTGCCCCGCGCATTCGAGCAAATGCCCGACGACGGTCGCTTGCCCCAGCGTGTTCCAGTCGTCCATCTTCCAGCCGAATTCGTGGATCAGCGGCGCGGTGAAAAGCGACGGGTCCGCCACGCGCCCCGTCAGCACGATATCCGCGCCGGCCGCGAGCGCGGCGACAAGCGGCGCGGCGCCGAGATACGCGTTCGCCGAAACGATACGATCGTTGAGCGACGCGACGCTTTGCCCCGACTCCTCGAAATTGAAATGACCTCGCTGAACGACGTCGAGCACATCATCGCCGGTGACCGCGGCGATCTTCAGCCCGCCAAGTCCGAGTTCGCGCGCGATCTGCGCGGTTTTGCGCGCGGCCGCTCGCGGATTCGCCGCGCCCATGTTGGAAATGATGCGCACGCCGTTGCGCGCGGCGATCGGCAACACGGCCCTCATGCGCGCCTCCAGCAGCGGATCGTAGCCAAGTTCAGGGTCTTTGCGGCGGCTCTGCTGGGCAAGCGCGATCGTCCGCTCGGCAAGGCATTCGAACACGAGGTAGTCGAGCTTGCCGGATTCGGCCAGTTCGACCGCGGGCTCGATCCGGTCGCCTGAATAACCCGCGCCTGCGCCGATGCGCACGCGGCGTGGGTATTGAGTTGTCATCATACAGATACCGCCTGTCGAAAAGGACTCAAAGGGGAAACACGCCGAGCACGACGCACGCGATGGTCATGACGATCGACGCCCCGAACAGCAATGGAAAGCTGAATTTCTGGTGATCGGCGAGATCGATACCGCACAGCCCGACGACGAGAAACGTCGCAGGCGTGAGCGGACTCACCGGAAAACCCGTGGTCATCTGGCCGAGCAACGCGGCCTGGCCGACGTGCACCGCCGGCACGCCGAGCTGTCCCGCGACTTCGGCCACCACCGGTAGTACGCCGAAGTAAAAAGAATCAGGATCGAACAACATACTGAGCGGCATCGACACGAGGCCCAACGCGACAGGGATATGGCTCGCCATCGCCTGCGGGACAAAGCCGACAGCCGCCTGCGCCATTGCCTTGAGCATGCCGCTGCCCTGCATGATGCCGGTGAATACGCCCGCCGCGAGAAGAATGCCGGCCATCATGAGCGCGGCGCGCGCATGTGCGTCGATACGCTTGCGCTGCATCTCCACGTTCGGATAGTTCACCATCAACGCGATGCACAGGCCCACCATGAACATGATCGCGGGCGGGACCTTTTCGCCGAGCACGACCATCGTGCCGAGCACCAGCAGCGTCAGGACAATGTTGAACCAGAAATTCTTTGGCCGCCGCAGCGCCTGTTCTTCCGGTGTAAGTTCGCGCCTCGGCATCGGCACCGCGCCGTCCGCGCGGCGATACCCGAGACGCTTTTCTTCGCGCCGGCCGAGCCAGAACGCCATGCCGAACACAAAGACGAGTCCGACGATCTGCACGGGAATCAGCGGATTGAACAGCGCCGAGATCGGCAGATGCAGCGACGCCGATGCGCGGATCATCGGCCCGGTCCACGGCAGAAAGTTGATGCCCGCCGCCATCGAAACCGCGGCGGCAAGCACGCGCCGATCCATTTTCAGGCGATCGTAGAGCGGCAGCATCGCGGGAATCGTCACGAGAAAGCACACGGCGCCGGAGCCGTCCAGATGAATCAGCAGCGCGAGCAGCGTCGTGCCCATCACGATGCGCGTCGGTCTCGTGCCTACCGCGCGCAGTATCCGGTCGATGATCGGGTCCAGCGTGCCCGCGTCGGTAATGGTGCCGAAATACAGAATCGCGAACACGAACATGCCGACCACCGGCGCCAGATTCTTCAATCCGTCGATCACGAATTTGCTCGTCTGAAAGCCGAACCCGCCGATCAGCGAAGCGGCAATAGGCACGATGATGAGCGCGACGAGCGGCGACATGCGTTTCGAAAGGATCGCCCCCAACAGGACGACGATGGTTGCCAGCCCCAGCAATGGAAGCATGAGCTTGTCTCCAGATTTGTCTTTTAGTGGGCCCAGCGTAATTTCGCGCCTACAATAAAGCAATTGAAATGATTTGATTGCAACGATCACAAAACGTAATGGATCTGACCTTCCGCGATGTTCGCGCGTTCATCGCCGTGGCGCACGCGGCTAGCTTCACGCGCGCCGCCACGCGCCTGAATGTCTCGCAGCCCGCGCTGACCGTGCAGATTCGGCGTCTGGAGCAGACGGTTGGCGTGCGGCTGCTGGACCGCAACAGCAGGAACGTCACGCTGACACCGGCGGGGCGCGAACTCTTGCCGGTGCTGCAAAAGTCGCTTCAGGACATGGAGCATGTATTGAGCGACGCCCGCGCGCTCGGTGAAGGGACGAGCGGTACGGTGAGACTCGCGTGTCTGCCGACCTTTGCCGCAAGCGTGCTGCCCGAACTGATCCAGGATCTGAAGCAGGTGGTGCCGCGCGCACGCTTCTACATTCGCGACGTCGTGGCGGACCGAGTGAATGCATTGGTGCGCAGCGAAGAGGTCGACATCGGATTGACAGGCGGCGATCTCTCCGACACGGCATTCGAAGTGTTGCATGCCGGCGTCGATCGCCTGGTGGTGGTGTGCCCGAAAGAGCATCCGCTGGCCCGCGGGCGGCGCGTGAAGCTCGACGAGCTTGCCCGCGTGCCGCTCGTGCTGACGGCACAGGGGACGAGCGTCAGAGCGGTTGTCGATGCCGCGTTTGAAAACTGCGGCTACGCGCCTGAGATCGCGTGCGAGCCGACCTACATGATGACTGCGGTAGCGATGGTGCGCGGCGGCCTGGGTGTGACGATCCTGCCTGCCACGGCGCGGGAAGTGCTCGCCGAACCAGGGCTGGTCGCAAGGCCGATCGGCGACCAGGCGTTCGTGCGGCCGATCACACTGATCAAGAAGCGCGGGCGCACGCTGCCTCCGGTCACGGAAAAGTTCATCGCGGCGATGAAGAAGAAAATAGGCGCGACGCGTCGCCGATCATAGAGGCGTGGTGAGGCGAACAAACCCAGCGCGAGCCGAAACTCGCTGTCCGGCGACTCGCTCTTTAACCGTTCGCTAGCCGCTCATCTGCGGGTCGATGCCGTCGCCAACCCGCTTTGTGCGCGCTGCAGCCACTCGCGGTTGTGCTCGCGTGCGTGGCGCGGCCAGTGTTTGGCGTCCTGAACGATTTCCGCGTACAGGTGATCCGCTCGCTGACGATCCGCCGCATCCGGCTGCGCCGCCAGCCAGTCCGCGAACAGACAGCGCGGCGCCACGTCGTTCGCGCAGATCAATGCCTGTTCGAAGGCGGCACGTGTTCCGGGCGACCCCAGCGCGGCGAGCGTGCGGGCATACAGCAACGCCGGCTCGCCTTGATTGCGGGCCTGCGGATTGGCCGCGAACAGGCTTGCCAGCGTCGCGTCGGCCGCCGTGTAGTCGCCCATCGCAAACTGCGCGCGACCCAGGCCGAGCAGTAACGCCGGGTCGTTGGCGAACGGCCCGTTCGCGGCGGCTTGATAGTGCTCGAGCGCTTCGCTGGCGTTACCCACTGCCAGCAGGGCTTCGGCGAGCCGCATACGGTGCTGGACCGTAGGCGCGCGGTCGAATTGCGCGCGCGCCTCGCGCACCGCGCGATTGGGATCGACGAACTGCGTGATGGCTTGCGTGGCCGCACGCGCGCCGCGCGATTGGCGCAGGCTCGGCAGGTAGATGGCGAACAGATAGACCACGCTGCCCAGCATGGGGAAAGCGAACAGAATGAAAAGCCAGTACAGACCCTGCCGGCTGCGCACCGCATGCACCGCAAAGCAGATCGCGACGATGACGTGAAGACCGATTCCAAAGAAATATGGCATGTGTATTTAACCTTCGTTGATCCTTCGAGCCGATGAGAGCACCTGCCGGACATGGCCGCGCTAATCCTTTATCGACGAGTTTATTACAGCGGGGCGTTCGGGCAACGCTCAACTCCGCCGAATACCTTCAGGCATTCGGCCAATACACGTTGACCGACATTAACCGGATTGCTTTCCAGAATAAAACGCAGGTGAAAAGGGAGCGCTTCTCCCAAGGGGCGTTCTTCGTCCTGTTCGGGCAGCACAGGCAATCTGTCCGCTGGCGCGCGCGAGCCTTCCTCGACTTTTCTCGTGGATCGCTTCAGGCGAAGTGCAAATACGCTGCCGCCAGTTTCCGCATAAAACGGGCTCGCCAAGCCCACGCGACGCGGCACGCACCGCGACAGCGCGCTCGCTGCACGCACTCGCTGGGCATTTACGGTTTGCCAGTGGAAACTTCACCGTCTACACTGGGTTGGCTGGTGCGGCGCAACACGCGCCGTGGCGAGTCCATGTCACGCTTGTGACACGCCACGGCGAGGCTCGCGCGCGGCGTCGTTGCGCTGCCCGTTTTATCGCTGATCCTGGTGAAAACCGCGCTTTTGAAGGCGCGCCCTGTCTCGCCCAGTTCCGCGCCAGCCGCGTCATATCGCGCACATGGATGCAACAGGGCCGGGCCGACTATCTGAGGGAATTCGGAGCGACGATGACCCAGCCACAACCGCAATCCGCCCCGCCTGACTTTGGCGCTTCCCCCATTTCTTATGGCGTGCCGCTCGTGCAGGCCGCCGTCGAGTACTCCATCGACGCCTGGCAACGCGGCGTCCTGTTCGCCGACGTGCTGCGCGAGCGCGGCAACCAGTATCAGGCGCACCTGCTCGACGATACGCCCAACGTGCTCGACTTCGCCGCCGAGTTGATCGTCGACGGAAGAACGTTGGCGCGGCCCGTCAACTATGGCCTCGTGCGCATCATCGCCCCCGACGACCTCAAGCCCGCGCGCGACGCCGCCAGCGCGCGCGATCCAGGGCGCCTGCGCCCGTTCGTCGTCTTCGACCCGCGAGCGGGGCACGGCCCGGGCATCGGCGGATTCAAGCGCGAAAGCGAGATCGGCGCCGCCCTGCGCGCCGGACACACATGCTACTTCGTCGGCTTTCTGCCCGACCCGGTGCCGGGCCAGACCGTCGAAGACGTCATGCGCGCCGAAGCGACGTTCCTCGAAAAAGTCATCGAGTTGCACCCGGACAGCCCCGGCAAGCCCGCCGTGATCGGCAATTGCCAGGCCGGCTGGCAGGTGCTGATGACAGCCGCGATGCGGCCTGAGCTGTTCGGCCCGATCATCGTCGCCGGCGCGCCGGTGTCGTATTGGGCCGGCTGGCGCGGCAAGAATCCGATGCGCTATTCCGGCGGACTGCTCGGCGGTTCATGGCTCACCGCGCTGACCGGCGACCTCGGCGCCGGCCGCTTCGATGGTGCGTGGCTCGTGCAGAACTTCGAGAACATGAATCCGGCCAACACGCTGTGGCACAAGCAGTACAACCTCTACGCGAACGTCGACAGCGAAGCGCAGCGCTATCTCGGCTTCGAGAAGTACTGGGGCGGCCATGTATTCCTGAACGCGGCGGAAATGCAGTACATCGTCGATAACCTGTTCGTCGGCAACCGGCTCGTTCAGGGCGAAATCGTCACGTCGGACGGGATTCGCCTCGATCTGCGCAACATCCGTTCGCCGATCGTCGTGTTCTGCTCCTACGGCGACAACATCACGCCACCGCCGCAAGCGCTCGGCTGGATCACCGACCTGTATCGCGACGACGCCGATGTTTTCGCCCACGACCAGACGATCGTGTATGCCACGCACGACAGCATCGGGCACCTCGGCATTTTTGTGTCGAGCAGCACGGGACGCAAGGAGCATCACGAGTTCGTCAGCAATATCGATCTGATCGATCTGCTTCCGTCGGGTGTGTATGAAGCGCAGATGGGCAGGAAAGCCGCCACCACGCTCCACGCGGAACTCGTCGAAGGCGAGCATGTGCTGGCCGTCACGCGGCGCAGCGTCGACGACGTGCGCGCGATCGTGCAACCCGACCCGGCGAGCGACCGCCGCTTCGCGACGGCCGCTTACGTGTCAAACCTGAATCTCGACCTGTACCGCAGCTTCGTGCAGCCATGGCTGCACGCCTGCACGACGCCGTGGTCCGCGGGTCTGGCCAGCCGGTTCCATCCGCTGCGCGTGCCCTACGAGTCCTGGTCCGACCGTAATCCGCTCGCGTCGAGCGTCGCTCATCTCGCCGACAGCGTGAAGCAGGAGCGCAAAAGCGTCGCCGCCGACAATCCGTTCTGGCAGATGCAGACGCTCATGTCGAATGCGATCGAAGCCTCTCTCGATTACTACCGCGACATGCGCGACGCGGCGGTCGAGCAGACGTTCGAGACGATCTACGGCGCGCCCTGGCTGCAGGCGCTGGCGGGCCTGCCCGCCGCGGGCAGCAACGAAGAAGCCACCGTGTCGCAGCCGGACGCGGCG
This sequence comes from Paraburkholderia fynbosensis, assembly GCF_902859935.1. Lineage (GTDB taxonomy): Bacteria > Pseudomonadota > Gammaproteobacteria > Burkholderiales > Burkholderiaceae > Paraburkholderia > Paraburkholderia fynbosensis. The sequence continues at coordinate 19,082 of NZ_CADIKI010000004.1, read as the reverse complement.
CAGGAACCCGACGCGGCAATCGTGGCCGAGCATCAGCGCCTGCGCGCGGCGATGACGACGGGCGGTCTGATCGAAGCGAGCGTGCGCGCGTTGCTGTTCGTGCGCCGCACGCATGGCGAAGCCGACGAGCGCCGCTTCAACCTCGCGCGGGCGCTGCTCGGCACGCTCTCCGATCGCGGGATTCTGGCGTTCAAAACGGTGGTGCGCGAGCAGGCCGCGTTGCTGCGCTTCGACAGCGACGCCGCGATCGAAGCGCTGCCCGGCATGCTGAAGGGCGTGCCGTCGGCGCAAGTACGCTCCGCCGCGCATCACCTCGAGCAGCTCTCCGCGACACTCGTCCTCGATGAGCAGGAACGCACCGACCTCGATCGTGTGCTGGCCATTTTCAAGACCGCGGAGAAAGCGAAAACGATGCAGCGTAGCGAGGTTCGTCAGAAGGTCGAATAACGTGCGCGTCATTGTCTGTTCGCCCGGCGCCGCATCGTCGCCGGGTGCCCATCACGTTGAGGCATCGAGGGTCCGTCACATGGAACACAAGCGCGAGAAATACGAACGGCTCGTCTCGTTTGCCGCAACGCTGCCGCCAACGCCGACGGCGGTCGCGCATCCCGTCGATCACGATTCGCTGTCGGCGCTCATCGAAGCGGCGCGGCTCGGGCTGATCGCACCGATTCTCGTCGGACCACGCGCGAAGATCATGGCCGCGGCGCAGGCAGGCCATCTCGATCTCGGCGATCTGCCGATCGTCGATGCGCCGCACAGCCACGCCGCCGCGGCCGCCGCCGTGCAACTCGTGCACGAAGGCCTGGCACAGGCGCTGATGAAGGGCTCGCTGCACACCGACGAACTGATGGCCGAAGTGGTTGCGCGCGGCACCGGGCTGCGCACCGAACGCCGCGTGAGCCATTGCTTCGTGATGGACGTGCCAGGCCGCGAGGACGCGCTCATCATCACCGACGCGGCCGTCAACATCTCGCCGACGCTCGACGAGAAGCGCGACATCGTGCAGAACGCGATCGATCTGGCCTACGCGCTGCGCTTTCCTGAGGCACGCGTCGCGATTCTCTCGGCGATGGAGACCGTCAACTCGAAAGTGCCGTCGACCCTCGACGCGGCCGCGCTGTGCAAGATGGCCGACCGGCAGCAGATCACGGGCGGCATCCTCGACGGCCCGCTCGCGCTCGACAACGCGATCAGCGTCGAGGCCGCGATAATCAAGGGCATCGCGTCGCCCGTCGCGGGGCGCGCGAACATCCTCGTGGTGCCGGATCTCGAAGCGGGCAACCTGCTCGCCAAGAGCCTGTCGTTTCTCGCGGGCGCGGACGCCGCCGGCATCGTGCTCGGCGCGAAAGTGCCGATCATTCTGACGAGCCGCGCCGATTCGGTGATGACGCGGCTCGCCTCCTGCGCGGTAGCTTCGCTCGTCGCGCTCGCGCGGCGCGAGGCGCTAGCCGCCGCCGTCGTCTGAGGCGGCGGCATGGACGTCATTCTTGTCATCAACTCCGGCTCGTCGAGCATCAAATTCCAGGCGTTCTCGGTGAACGGCGCCACGCTCGATCCGATCGCGGGCGGCAAGCTCGAAGAGCTTTACACCGCGCCGCGCCTGCTGGTGAAGCGGCACGACGGCGAAGTGATCGACGATCGGCGCTGGCCGGCGGGCGAACGCCTCGGTCACGACGACGCGATCGCGTTCCTGTTCGACTGGCTGCGCGCGCACGCCGGCGCCTCGACATTGGTGGCCGTCGGCCATCGCGTCGTGCATGGCGGGGACCGTTATGCCGAGCCCGTACGGGTCGACACTGAAGTGCTGGCCGCGCTCGAAGCGCTCGTGCCGCTTGCGCCGCTTCATCAGCCGCACAATCTCGCGGCGATCCGTTCGATCACGGCGCGCAATCCTCTCGTACCGCAGATCGCCTGCTTCGACACTGCGTTCCACCACACGCAGCCGGCCGTCGCGACACGCTATGCGCTGCCGCCTGACATCACGAGCCGCGGCGTGCGGCGCTATGGTTTCCATGGTTTGTCGTACGAGTACGTGGCGAGCGTGCTGCCGCAATTCAGCGAGCGGGCGGCGCGCGGCAAGACGGTCGTGCTGCATCTCGGCAACGGCGCGAGCATGACGGCGCTGGATCAAGGCAGGAGCGTCGCGAGCACGATGGGCTTCACCGCCGTCGAAGGACTCGTGATGGGCACCCGCTCGGGCAGCCTCGACCCCGGCGTCGTGCTGTGGATGATCGAACAAGCGCAGATGGATGCACACGCGATCGGCTCGGTGCTGTACAAGCGCTCGGGGCTGCTCGGCGTCTCCGGCATTTCGAGCGACATGCGCACGCTGCTCGCGAGCGACGCGCCCGCCGCGGCCGAAGCAGTCGATCTGTTCTGCTACCGGATTTCGCGCGAACTCGGCTCGCTCGCAGCCGCGCTCGGCGGACTCGATGCGATCGTGTTCACCGCGGGTATCGGCGAATATGCGGCGCCGGTTCGTGAACGCGTGTGCCGCGCAGCCGCGTGGCTCGGCGTGTCGCTCGATGCGGGCGCGAACGCGCGGCACGGGCCGCGTATCAGCGATGCGCACAGCGCCGTCGACGTTTGGGTCATTCCGACCAACGAGGAACTGATGATTGCCCGGCACACGCTCGAACGATTGGAGGCATAAGTATGGACAAGCCATCCGCGCAGCTATTCGCGCAACACAAGGTGCTGATCGTCGGCATCGCCAACGATCACTCGATCGCCTATGGCTGCGCGCGTGCGTTCCGCGAGCTGGGCGCGGACCTCGCGATCACCTATCTGAACGACAAGGCGAAGGCTTACGTCGAACCGCTCGCGGAAGAACTCGGCGCGTCGCTCCTGCTGCCGCTCGACGTCTCGAAGCCCGGCGAACTCGACAGCGTGTTCGACACGATCCGCGAACGCTGGGGACGGCTCGACGTCGCCGTGCATTCGATCGCATTTGCACCGAAGGAGGATCTGCAGGGCGGCCTGCTCAACAGCTCCGCCGAGGGCTTCGCGAAGGCGATGGATGTCTCGTGTCACTCGTTCATCCGGATGGCGCGGCTCGCGGCGCCGCTGATGAACGAAGGCGGATCGCTGTTCGCGATGAGCTACCTGGGCGCGGCGCGCGTCGTGCCCAACTACGATCTGATGGGCCCGGTCAAGGCGGCGCTCGAAGCGTCGTGCCGTTATCTCGCGCACGAGCTCGGGCCGAAGCACATTCGCGTGCATCCGATCTCGCCGGGGCCGTTAAAGACACGCGCGGCGTCGGGACTGAAGGACTTCGATCTGCTGCTCAACGAGGCGGCGCAACGGGCGCCGATCGGCGAGCTCGTGGATATCATGGATGTCGGGTATACCTGCGCGTTTCTTGCGACGCCTTATGCGCGGAGGATGACGGGGAATACGATTTTTGTCGATGGGGGCGTTAGCATCATGAATGGGTAGCGGGTCGTCCATCAGAAATCGCGTCCGGGGAAAGATGCGCTGCGGGCTGGCGGGACTCGCAGTTCGAGTCACGCCACAAGCCGCTGTTCATCACTTCCGGTCACATCGCCGGCAATCGCACCATCCCCTGACCATAGCACTTGTAAAACCAGAACCAGGAGCCCGGTAGTCAGCTCGCGCGCCAGACCGATCGTGTCGAGCCTACACCGAAAAGCCCATTGCAGATCGAGCAAGCGCGGCTAGGCGGAATGTTCCCGGCATCGGCGAACATAGCGCAAATCACACGATCCAGACCATGCAAGCTCACGCCGACGACATTTGTGGCGAGATCGTCGAAGCTGTCGCGCCGAATATCTGCGTGTCCGGGTACTCGTCATTCCGGGCGACCACATCGGCGAGACCATCTACCCGATCTATCGCGACTGGCTCCCCGCGAGCGGAGAAGAGCTACGGGACCAGCCGTTCGTTCACCGCAACGCCACCTCTCCCCCGTTACGACCAACCGTTACGAGCCAACCTTCACGCTCATTCCGCCGTCAGCCATCACGACCGACCCGACCATGAAACTGGCTCGCTCGGAGGCAAGGAATAGCACCACTTCCGCGATTTCTTCCGGATCGGCTGCCCGACCGATCGGCGCGCTTTTCCCATGCGCAGCTAACGCAGCAACGCCGTTGCCGTCGGGTGCCACGGTGTTGAGGATATTGGTGAGCACGTCGCCGGAGCCAACAGCATTGACCCGGATGCCGTGCCCGATCGCCTCCAGTGCGAGCGTTCGCGTCAACTGCGCTAGTGCCGCTTTGGACGCGGTATAAGCGGCAATCGTAGGGAACGCAAAGTACGACGCATAAGAAGCCACGTTGACGATCGCGCCGGAACGTTGCGGAATCATCGCTTTCACGGCTTCGCGCGAGTGCAGGAAGGCACCGGTCACGTTGACATTCATGATCCGCTCCCAGTCGTCGCGCGACATGTCGACCACGAGCTTGTTGATGATGATGCCCGCATTGTTCACGAGCAGATCCAGCCGTGAAAATCGATCCATGGCGAGCGCCACTGCTTTTTCGGCGCTGCCTTCTGCGGCGATATCGGCGACGAGCGGCACGACGCTGGGGCTCTCCATTGCGAGGACCGCCGGATCGATATCCTCGGCTATTACACGGGCTCCACGTGCCACGAGCAGTTCGGTGATTGCGCGCCCGATGCCACTGGCCGCTCCCGTGACGATCGCAACTTTACCTTCAACCTCATTGATGCCTTGCATGTTCATATCCTCAAAAGATGGTTTGCCGACCGAGCTGACGAACAGTTCGAAATCGAGTGAGTCCAATGTACATGCAGGATTTTTCGTGAGCCATGGCTGCTGTTCTCGCACCCTTGCCTATAAGTATCAAATCAGCGCGCCTTATCCGCGTATCGACTATATTGGCCATCGCCATCGAAAACACTGGGGGGAAGCATGCTGGCGAGGCAAAGACGAATCGTCGGGCTGATCGAGCGGCTGGCGCCAAACGAGGGATACACGGCATCGATGCTGGCAGGTGTCAGCTTCATGCGTTCGAACCGCTCGCTAGGCCGCACGCCGGTGCTGTACGAACCGAGCATCGTCCTCGTCTGCCAGGGTTCCAAGCGCGGCTTCCTTGGAGACGAGGTCTTTCTCTACGATGCGAATCACTATCTCGTGCTCTCGGTGCCATTGCCGTTTTCTACGGAAACCGAGGCCACGCCCGAGGAGCCGCTTCTCGCGGTCACACTTCGCCTCGATCCGGGCATCACCGCGGACCTGATGCTGGCCGTCGATACGTCCAACAGGAAGCCACCCGTGGCGCCGCGAGGCATCTATTCCACCCCGCTGAACAACCGGCTGTCGAACACGCTGCTTCGTCTTCTGGAGGCACTGGGCTCACCGTTGGAGGCCCGGATCGTCGCGCCGCTAGTCGTACGCGAAATATTCTTCCTCGTGCTTACCGGTGAGCAAGGCGATGCCATGCGCGCGTCGCTCGCGGCCTCCGGTCATTTCTCGCAGATCGCGCGGGCGCTCCGCCGTATCCACACTGACTACGACAAGCGTATCGACGTGGATACCCTGTGCGGCGAAAGCGGCATGAGTGTCCCGACATTTCATCGCCATTTCAAGGCCGTGACCCACACGACGCCGATTCAATATTTGAAGTCGACGCGGCTGCACCAGGCACGCCTGCTGATGATTCGCACAGGGTTGACAGCAGCCGCTGCGTCGGCAACGGTCGGCTATGAAAGCCCCTCGCAATTCAGCCGGGAATTCAAGCGCGTGTTCGGCCGCTCGCCGACCGAAGAAGTCGAGCAGATGAAGGCGGCATTCGCCTGGTCAGAGTCGATGCTCGCCATGGAACTTCGATGACAGCCGCAGAGAGATTCCATCGATTCGTTGCATCCGCCCGTTGAATCGGCATCCTTGCCCGGCCATCCGATCAGCAAGGACCAAGGCTCTTTCTTCGAACATTCGCAGACGGTTTGCTATCTCAACGCATCGGCCGGGCAGCGAGCGGAAATGTCAAAGCCTATTGTTCAGGAAGCTACCGAGAGCGGACAACACCTCGTTTGGGGCATCCTCAGGCAGCAGATGCCCGCCGGGCACTCCTCTGCCCGTCACATTCGCCGCCCATCTGGACCATGTGTCGAGGGGCGAGATATTCCTTTCGTTCTGTTCTCTCTCACTCCAAAGCACGAGCACCGGACAGGTGAGCTTTCGGCCTACTGCAAAGTCGTTCGCGTCGTGTTCGAGATCCTCTGACGCCGCGGCGCGATAGTCTTCGCATATGGCGTGACGCACGTCGGGGCTGCGGAATGCGGTGCGATAGGCATCGAGCGCCAATGGATCGATTCGCTCGAGGCCTCCGGCCATCTTCGCAAGCGCCGCGTCGATGTAGGCATCAGGATCGTTCGCCAGCATCCGCTCGGGAAGGTCCGCAGGCTGCGCCAGAAAAAACCAGTGCCACGCGCTAAGCGCAAAAACCTTGTCGACACGTGCGAAAGCATCGAGCGTGGGCACGACGGTCAGCGACGCATAGCGGCTGACCCGTTGAGGCTGATCCAGCGCAAGGCGGTACCCGGCGCGCGCGCCGCGGTCATGGCCGACCACGGCGAACCGTTCGTGCCCGAGCCGATCCATCAACGCGACGAGTGCACTGGCCACGCGACGTTTGGTCCATCGTGGCTGATCGTTGTGGAGCCGGCTCGCGCCGTATCCCGGAAGGTCCGGCACGATAACGGTGTGCGATTTCGCGAGGCTCGGCGCGATCAAGCGCCACGCAACGTGGGTCTGCGGATAGCCGTGTAGCAGCAGAACCGGTGATCCACTCCCGCCGATGGCGCCCCGAAACGAGACGTTGTCAGTTTCAATGTCGAGCCTGGCGAAGCCTGGAAAGAAGTCATCTGCAGCAGCTCGTTCGATTTCGGGTGCCATCGGTACCTCCTGATAGAACAGCGCTTATTTCGCGGACGCCGATTTGACGAACTCGGCCAGATCGTGATTGAAACGATCGGGTTCCTCGGCGAACGACGCGTGGCCCGCCTCGGGGTACACCTTGGTTTCAATGTGCGAATTCAGCGCGCGCGCGCGGGCCAGCGTCTTAGGCGTATCGACCAGAGCGTCACGGCCGCCGTAGATAAATAGCAGCGGCACGTGCGCCTTGGCAATCCCGTCGGCGGCAAATGCCGTCATCGTCGGAATTTCTTTCTGCATGTCCCACGATGCCATCGCGGCGTTGGCGAGCAGGCGGCCAAACGTGTCGTTGTCCGGACGATGGTTGAAACAAAGCCCGACGAAGGTGCGTTCGCCATCGAGATGGGTCTTGAGGTCCGGGGAATTCATGTCCCGATAGACGTCGGGATGATCGACGATCTGACCCGGCGCGAGTTCGACCACGCCGTCGACGTACACGCCGCCAGCAATGTTGCGATCTCCGTACGCTGCGAGGTAGTTGGAGATCACCACGCCGCCTAGCGACCAACCGACCACGACGGGTTTCGTCGCATGCGAGCCCTCGATGACGGCTTGGAGGTCGTCGGCCCAATGACGCCCATCGTGATAAGGCTCGGCACCGGGCGGTTTATCCGAGAGGCCGTGGCCGCGCAGGTCGTACGTGATGATCCGGTACTGCCGCAATTCAGCGCTTTGCACCTGCGCTTCCCAGTTCAGGCGACTGCCGAGCAGACCGTGGATGAAAATGACAGGCGGGCCGTTGGGGTTGCCGCTTTCCTGAACGGCAAGCTTCACGCCATCCTTCGACGTAACCCTATAGTTCGTGGGGGCTGCTAAAGCATCGGGGGCGGTCGCCAACAGTGTTGCCACGAAGACTGCGGCGGTCATCAGGTCATTCAGCATTCGGGTAAGCATGACGAAGTCTCGAGAGAGAAAGAGCGCTTAGTCTCGAGCCTCACACTGATGTTAGGGTCAAGCGATTCGTGATAGTCTTTTTTCATTAGCACGATGGCCTGTCTCGTGAACAGGATGCCTCCCTACATGAACCAGACGCCTGCGCAGAAATTGCTGACAATCGGAGAGCTTTCGCAACGCACCGGCGCAAGCGTTCGTTCGATCCGCCATTATGATGAACACGAATTGCTCGCCTCGGTGCGTGGGAGCAATGGCTACCGCATGTTCCCCGACAAGGCGGTCACGCAGGTTAAACAAATCCGGCGCATGATCGCGACCGGTTTCACCATCGAGGATATTCGCGGCTTTCCGGACTGCATGCTTCTGCTCGAAGGCGCCCGCACCTGCGACCAGATCAGCGATGTCCAGCGGCAGCGCCTCGAAACCATCGAACGTCAGATCGCCGACCTCGAGCGGCGCCGCATACGGCTCCTGAAGACCTTGTCGGAAGGCGCGATTCCGCCGATTGACTGACGCGGTAGCGGCGCTCGGGTGGTCAAAGCACCTCCTCTCCATGAGTTCGTTCCATTGGCGCGATTCTCACTTTTAGTGTCGTTCGACGACGGCCGGTCCCGCTGTCCGTCCATAACCTGCTGAACCCGTACCGGCCTTCATCTTTAGAACCGTACCGGTACTGTACCGGCCGACCTCGCTAGAATGTACTCCACTGTCCTCTCGCCGACACCGGAGCCATCATGTCTTACGTCACTCTCAGTGCGCTGCCCGCCGGCATTCTGTTCGCGCTCGTCACCACCATCACGCCCGGCCCGAACAACACCATGCTGCTCGCCTCGGGTGTCAACTTCGGCTTTCGCCGCACCCTGCCGCATCTTTCCGGCATCAGTCTCGGCGTCGTGCTGTTGATGCTGTCGGTCGGCATCGGTCTCGGTGAAGCCTTCGTCCATTTCCCCGTGCTGTACACGGTGCTGGAAGTCGCGAGCGTCGCCTATCTGCTGTATCTCGCGTGGAAAATCGGCACGTCGGGCGAGTTGAAGGTGAAATCGGGCGAACGCCGGCCGATGCGCTTTCACGAAGCGATCGCGTTCCAGTGGGTCAATCCGAAGGCATGGATGATGGTGCTGACCGCCGCCACGACGATCCACCTCAGCGAGAGCTACAGCATGAACGCCGTTGCGATGGCGGTGATCTTCTACGTGATCGGCTTTCCGTGCATCTGCCTGTGGGCCGGCTTCGGCACCGCGATGCGCCAGGTGCTGGCGGACCCGAAGCGCTTGCGCATTTTCAACGTGGCGATGGCACTGTTGCTCGTGTTCTCGCTGTACCCGATCGCACTGCGCCTGATCGGCATGAGCGCCTGATCGGGCTGAACGGACCAGCCTAGAGCGTCCCTCGTCCGACTCGTTCGATGAAGCGCCACAGCGCGTCGTCGAGCGAGTACGGCGCATTGAAACGGAACCAGGCGCTCGGCGCATCGTCGGGACGGAAGTAGGAACCCGGCGCGAGCCAGATGCCGTGCGACAGGGCGGCCGTCGCCACTTCGCCGGCCCGCCCGGCCTCGATCGGCAGACGCGCCCACAGAAAGAGCCCGGCGCGCGGCCGGTGGAACACCTCGAGACCGAGCGAATCGAGCCGCTCCTCGACGTTCGCGTGCGCGAGCTTGAGCCGCTCGTTGACCGCTTCGACATGACGCGCGTAACGCCCTTCGAGCAGCACCTTGTCGACGATCCGCTCGATCGCCTCCGACGACGTCAGCCCCACCGCCATTTTCGTGCGTGCCAGTTCGCGCAGCACGGCCTGCTCGGCGACCACGTAGCCGCAGCGAAGCCCCGGCGTCACCGTTTTCGAAAAGCCGCCCACGTAGAGCACGCGCTGCAGGCCTTCCATCGCGGCAAAGAGCGGCGCGCCGGACGGCGCGAGTTCGCGGCTCACGTCGTCCTCGATTACCCACATGCGCTGGCGTTCGGCGATCTGCAGCAGCCGGTACGCCGCCGACATGCCGAAAGTCGCGCCGGTCGGATTCTGCAGCGTGGTGTTCACGAAGATCGCCTTCGGCTTGTGCTCGGCGACCAGCGCTTCGAGCACGTCCGTATCGACGCCCGCGGGCGTGCGCGGCACGCCATGCACGACCAGTCCCGCCAGCTTCAGAATCTGCAGCAGGTTGCAGTAGCCAGGATCTTCGACGATCACGACATCGCCCGCGCGCAGCAGCGTGCGCACGATCAGATCGAGCCCTTGGGTCGCACCCTGCGTGAGCAGCACATTGGAAACGTCGACGGGCAGGCCGCGCCGGTCGAGCTGTTCGGCGATCCGCTCGCGCAGCGGCGCGAAACCGTATGGATGCCCGTAGTCGCCGAGGCGCGCTGCAGGCACCCGGCTCGTCGCGCGCAATGCGTGCTGCAAGCCGGTCTCGTTGATCCACTCGTTCGGCAGCCAGCCGCCGCCGGCTTTGATCGGCACCGAATGGTCGGCGAACACGTCCGACAGCAGCCAGGTCGCGGTGAGGCTCGGCGGCTGCCAGTCGGTCGCGGCCGTGCGCGTGGACGGCGCGCGCGCCGCCACGCGGTAGCCGGAGCCGCGCCGCGCGACCACGAGGCCCATCGACACCAGCCGGTTGTACGCCTCGGTGACCGTGAAGGTGCTCAGCTGATGGCTCTGCGCGAGTTGCCGCACCGACGGCAACAACGCGCCCGCGCGCAACGACTGCGCCTCGATGGCGCGCGCGAAGCCTCGTACCACTTGCTCGACGAGCGTGGGAGCGGCGCGCCGGTCGCGCGCAAGTTCTAGTTCGATCATGGTCAGCACGAAATCGGGGCGAAGAGGCGGGTCGCGGCAAGCAGCCAGGCGGCCGACGTGGCGCGTCCCTCCCGTCGACACAGTTGGCGCCAATCCGCCAACACAGTTGGCATCACACTACGTCAACTGTTTATGCCGCCATTAAACCGCGAACGCTACAGTTTCGCCATGCCCCAATGGAAAATCCCCTTGGGGAGACCACTTCGAGGAGATGCCCACATGACTTCGCGCCCCGTCATCGACGATCTGTCGTCGTTCTGGATGCCCTTCACCGCCAACCGCCAGTTCAAGGCCGCGCCGCGCCTGCTGGAATCGGCTAAGGGCATGTACTACCGCACCACCGACGGCCGCGAAGTGCTCGATGGCTGCGCGGGTCTGTGGTGTGTGAACGCCGGCCACGGCCGCGACGAGATCGTCGCCGCGATCACCGAGCAACTGTCGACGCTCGACTTCGCGCCGACCTTCCAGATGGGCCACCCGCTCGCCTTCGAGGCGGCCACCAAGGTCGCCGAGCTGATGCCGGCCGGCCTCGATCGCATCTTCTTCACGAACTCGGGTTCGGAATCGGTCGATACCGCGCTGAAAATCGCGCTTGCGTACCACCGTTCGCGCGGCGAAGCGCAGCGCACCCGGCTGATCGGACGCGAACGCGGCTATCACGGCGTGGGCTTCGGCGGCATTTCGGTCGGCGGTATTGCGCCGAATCGCAAGACCTTCTCCGGCGCGCTGCTGCCGGCGGTCGATCACCTGCCGCATACGCACAACCTCGAACACAATGCGTTCTCGAAAGGTCAGCCCGCGTGGGGCGCGCATCTGGCCGAGGAACTGGAGCGCATCGTCACGCTGCATGATGCGTCGACGATCGCCGCGGTGATCGTCGAACCGGTGGCCGGCTCGACGGGCGTCCTGATTCCGCCGCAAGGCTATCTGCAGAAGCTGCGTGAAATCTGCACGAAGCACGGCATCCTACTGATTTTCGACGAAGTGATCACCGGTTTCGGCCGCGTCGGCAAAGCGACTGCCAGCGAATACTTCGGCGTCACGCCCGACCTGATCACGATGGCGAAGGCCATCAACAACGCGTCGATTCCGATGGGCGCGGTCGCGGCCAGCCGCACGATCCACGACACGATCGTCAATAGTGGCGCGCAAGGCGCGATCGAGCTGTTTCACGGCTACACGTATTCGGCTCACCCGGCCGCAGCGGCCGCAGCGGTGGCGACGCTCGACCTGTATCGTCGCGAAGGCCTGTTCGAGCGCGCAGCCACGCTGGCGCCGACCTTCGAGGCCGCCGCTCATTCGCTGCGCGGCGCGAAGCACGTGAAGGACGTGCGCAACCTCGGCATGATCGCGGGCGTCGAACTCGAATCACGCGACGGCGCACCAGGCGCTCGGGCTTACGAAGCGTTCGTCAAATGCTTCGAGGCGGGTGTGCTCGTGCGCTTTACGGGCGACATCCTCGCGTTTTCGCCGCCGCTTATCATCAACGAAGAGCAGATCGCGCATATCTTCAAGACCGTCGGTGACGTGCTGGCGACCGCCCGGTAAGCGGCAACCGCGCAGTATGCGCAGGGCTGGTGAAGAACGGGCGCAAGCGTTGCATGCGCCCGTTTTCTTTTGAAAGAACGCGCGAGCCTGCCCGGCCGCGAACACGTTGTACATCCTAGCGAGCAAGGGTGAACGACGCGCGCGAAACTCGCGTATGCGTCGCATTTTCCGGTGAGGCATACGCATGCCTACTCACGCGACGCCTTCTGGTGGGAACGCTCGTGAAGCCGCCTCTGCGCCACCTTCCTTAATGATGCGCCCGCGAAGCCCGCGTATGCGCCGCCTTCTTCGCCGCCGCCGACCGAGCCGCCGCACCCTTCGTCGCAGCAGCCTTCTTCGCCGCCGCTGACCGGCTCGCCGCCGGGCGTTTGGCTGCCGCCGATTTCGCCTGCTTCGACATCGCCTTAGGCGACGCCCCGGCGCTGCTTTCGCGCTTCAGCGCATTGGTGGAGGCGCGTGAGCGCTTCGCGCTCGGCTCCGTGCTCGCGCTCTTTCGCGCCGTGCTCTTGTGCTGCCCTGCGGCGTTGTCCTTGTCCGCTTTCTTGCGGGTCGCCTCGCTCGCCGTGCCTTTCTTCGGCGACTTCACGCCGACACCCGCGCGACGCGCTTCCGACAGGCCGATCGCGATCGCCTGCTTCGCCGACCTAACGCCGTGCTTGCCGGCGCGCACCTTGTCGACCTGTTCCTTCACGAACTCTCCTGCCTGGGTGCTCGCTGACTTGCCGGCGCGTTTGTCGGCTGCGGCACGCTTGAGGGTTTTCTGTTCTGGCATGACGGTTCTCCAGTTGACTATGGCATCTGTCACGTAGCAACGGCTGTGCCGGGAGCGGCGAGTCTGCCGGTAAGGATCGGCCGAACGAGTCCGAACTCCGGCATTTCAACCGGCTGGGCTCGCGTCCGTCAGCGCGACGGCGTATGGTGTCAGCAAGGGTTGGCGCCACGGTCCGGCCCGACGGGAGACGTCCATGAAGATACCTACCGTTCGCGCGGGAGCGCATATCGAAGGCGTGCACTGGGTCGCCGAATACGCGGAAGACGTTCATGAGATTCGCGTGTTTCGCGAAGGTCAGGAAGTGGATGTGCACAACGCGCCATCCACTCTCTTCGGCGATGAAGAGAATGCAGGGTCCAAGAGCACCGCCGATCATCGCGCAGTCGAAGCCGCGGTGCTGGCTTATCTGCGACGCTTCGTCATCGAGCACGACGCCGAGGAGTAGCGCGTTCGCTCGTGTGCCGAGCGGCACGGTCTGGCTTTTTGCATGAGACAGAAAGGGTAACTTTGCCGTGCGCGGCAATCATGTTCCTGCGCACGTCTCATGATGCGGCAAGGGGCACGGGTTAGCAGCGAACACCGGCTCGCACTTTGTCCAAACGACCAGTACTTCTATGCGCATTGGTCGCATTGGTCGCCTCGCCCAACCGGCCGCATCGGAACGTTCGATATCGCCGGGGCGATCGATCGCCCTGACCTGTGTCGTACATCGTTTAAACGATGCCGCCTGAACCGAACGAAGCCCGGATGGCCTTGGAGACGCGGCGACCAACGGTTTGAATCCGTTGTTCAAATGCGCCTGGATTACGTTGACCGTCAGTGGCGGGCGCGTACCACGATCACATATTTGTTCCCATCGAATCGGCACAGACGGCAATACATGTACTTCATCAATTGCAGACGGATGGAGGCATCGCATAACGACTGGCAGATGGCGCTTCAAGAGCGTGACAGCCGAACTTGGGTGAGCTTTGAACCAAGGCTCCGGCCTACGCGATTAAACCGTCACGAAACGCTGCGCGTCACGACGACCGTGCACTTTGGCAGGCACTTGCCGTTGAAGGTCCGCCTTGCTGTCGATGCCTTGGCGGACGCATTGCCCAACTTGATGGCGCGAGCCGCGGAGACGTCGCCGGTGCACGCAGATCCAGCTTAAGCCTCCCGAACCACGACCACTTCGAGACACCGATTAGCCCTGGGTCGGTTGGCTGTTCCACTGCGCGCCCCAGACCTTTGACGCGCTTTCGTCGAATGCCTCCAGGCAATTTCACCGATGAAGTCCGTGTGAGGCCCCAGCATTCTTTTTTTGTCAGTAGAATGCTGCAATCGCAAAGATCCGGACTGTTCCGAAACAGGCTGTCGCGAGGTGACGCGATAAGCGAAATGCATAACTTGTCAGGCCGACGCGGATCAGGAGGAAGTAGTGGTACGGCGCCCGGAAAGAACGGGTTGCCCGGGCGGGCACTGAAACATCGATGGCGACGCTTCGTCACTTGGACCAGGGAAACCATCGACGCTGAACCGGCCGACCTGCTGGTCCGGGTACGGCACCAGATTTCAAACCGACTTGTCGTCGTACTTACCTAGCCACAATACTGTGTATTCCAAAACGCAAATCGATCCGGTAGTGAGCTTCCGCAACTCGCAGGGCGAGCAGGTGCGGGGCACGATCATCAATCTCCAGCGCAAGTCCCTGGTGATGGAGGTCTATAACCCGTACTCGATCGTCCAGGTCAGCGAGGTGCTGAACGACCTGTCGGTCAAGATGGGTGTGGAACACGCCTATTCGGGCAAGGCGGTCGTCATCAGTATGGTCAATACCGGCCTGACGGCCATTGTCTCGGTGACGCTGATCGCCGAGTGGCTGGAACTGAGTGGCGGCACGCTGGAAGCACGCGCGGTGGGGGAAGAAGCCCGCCGGTTCGCGCAGGACTGGACCGAGCGTTTCCAGATCCGCCGTGACTATCAGATCGCCGTCAATCAGATTCGGGCTTTCCTCTCAGACATGTCGCGCTGGGTCGAGCAGGCGGACTTGGCCGACACCATGCCGAAGGAAGGCAAAAGCCTGCGCGAGGACTTCTTCCTCGAACTGGCGTCGCCACTGATGGAAAGGACCAAGCTCTACTTCGACGAGTTCGAAGCCGAGGCGCAGTTGGTCGACGAAGAACTGGCGCCGGCGCACCGCGCCTTTGCCCAGGCCGCGCTCCATCCCCTGCTGCTGCGCTCGCCCTTCGTTTTCCGCACCTTCACGAAGCCGCTGGGTTATGCCGGTGACTACCAGATGGTCAACCAGATGCTCGACGATCCCCGCCAGGGTCCGAGCACGTATTTCCAGATCGTCAACGCCGCCTTCCTGCAGACCGCTGTGGCACGCGCGCACCGCAATCGCGTCGATCTGCTGGTGGACTACCTGACCCGGCTGGCCAATGAAGCGCGCGCCGCGCGGCGGCCGTTCCGGGTGCTGAACGTGGGTTGCGGCCCCGCTCAGGAGATCCAGCGTTTCATGCATGAATACGACGAACCGGAGTGGCTGACGTTCGAGCTGCTCGACTTCAGTCAGGAGACACTGGACTGGACGCGCGAGCGCCTCGCGTCGATCGCGCAGAAAATGGGTAGGCGCATGATCATCAGCTACACGCATGATTCGGTGCACCACCTGCTCAAGCGCCGGATGGATGCAGATGCACCGGACGTCCGCGAGTTCGACGCGGTCTATTGCGCGGGCCTCTTTGACTACCTGTCCGACAAGGTCTGTGCCCGGCTGAACCAGCATTTCGCCAGCCGCACCAGACTGGGCGGCCGCCTGCTGGTCACCAATGTCCACGCCGACAACCCGGAGCGCTTCAGCATGGAGCACGTGCTGGAGTGGTACCTGATCTATCGCAACGAGGCACAGATGGCGGAAATCATGCCGGAGAACTGCGGCGAGCCGCGCCTGTACACGGACTCGACCGGGGTTAACGTGTTCGCCGAGGTGGTGATCGGCCAGCAACAAGCAGCCTGAGATGACGACATCCCTGGCTGGGCTACATTCGAACTATCGGGAAGAGTTACGCGACTACCGGTTGCTGTGCAGCAAGGCCGGCGGCCTGACCGTGATCGCGCTCGTGCTGATGGGCGTGGCGCTGGACTATGTCGTGTATCCGGCTGAGCAGGCGCGCTTTGCCATCGTTCGGGTGCTCACCAGTGCAGCGATCGGCCTCGCATTGCTTTCGCTCTATACGAAAACGGGCAAACGCCAGGTGCAGGTCATCACCTTCCTCTGGCTGCTGCTGCCGCAGGCAATGATCTCCTGGATGATTTACGTCACGCAGGGCGAGGAGTCGCTGTTCTATGCCGGGCTCATGCTGACGATCTTCGCGGTCGGGATCCTGTTCCCCTCCGGCTACCGGCAAACGCTGGCATTTGGCCTCGCCACGGTCTGCCTCTACTACATCGCCTGCCGCGCACATCCGGATGGCATACGGAACCCGAGCAAGTTTCAGTTCCAGCTGATCCTGATCTTCTTCTGCGCGCTGGCCAGCTCCATTTACACCTTCTTCAACGAGAAGGGCCGTTTCCAGCTATTCCGGTTAAAAGATGAGCTGGCGCACAAAAACGAGCAGCTCGCCCGTACCAATGAAAGTCTGGCGCAGATCAAAGGCCAGTTGCTGCAACAGGAGAAGATGGCTGCAATCGGCACGTTGTCCGCGGGACTGCTCCACGAGGTCAACAACCCGGTGAACTTCTGCCTGATGGCCATCGAAATAGCCATGGAGGAACCGCAGGCCCAGGACAGCCCGTCGATGCTGGAGTGCCTGACGGATGTCAAGCAGGGCATGCAGCGCATCCAGCACATCGTGTCGGACCTGAAGACCTTCGCCTACCGCAAACCCGGCGCGGCGGCCGACGACGTGCCGTTCCTGTTCGAGAAGGCGCTCGACTCGTCGACCCGGCTGAGCGCGCACGAGCTGCGCGGCGTGAAGCTCACGCGCGAGCTGCCCGGCGACACCCTCGTGCTCGGCGACGAAGCCGCCATCATCGGCGTACTCATCAACCTGTTCTCGAATGCCGCTCTGGCCATGCACAAAGCCGGCACCGTATCGCCGCAGATTCATGTCACGGCCCAATGGCACGACGACCGCCTGCACGTGAATGTGCGCGACAACGGCCCGGGGATCGCCGCGGAGAATCTGGCGCGGGTGTTCGAACCATTCTTCACTACCCGCGAAGTCGGCCAAGGCCTTGGCCTTGGCCTGTCCATCAGCTATGCGGTGGTGGAGCGGCACGGCGGCACACTGTTTGCAGAAAGCGAGTTGGGCAAGTGGACCGCGTTCAACTTCGACCTGCCGCGTGTCGAGTGATGTCGAGATGAGAGAAACCCCGCAAGCTCGGCAGACTGTCGTCTATGTCGATGATGAGGAGTTGGCCCGCAAGTACTTTGCGCGCGCGGCCGGCAGCGACTATGAAGTACTGCTCGCGAGTGGCGCGGACGAGGCGATGTCGATCCTGCGCCGCGAAGGCGCACGGGTGGCGATCCTGGTGACCGACTTCCGCATGCCCGGCCGGCACGGCGACGACCTGCTGCGGCAGGTCTGCCAGGAGTATCCGCATATCGTGCGGATCCTGGTGACAGCCTACGCGGACAACAACGCGCTCCAGGGCGCGGTCAATTCTGGCGAGGTGTTTCGAATCCTGGAGAAACCGCTAGGCGTGGGCAGGGTCCGCGAGGTGCTGGCATCGGCGAGAACAGCCCCAGTGTTGCGCCCGGGCTGATGCAGCGCTTGCCTCCCCGCCCCAGTTATCACGAACGCCGGCCTTGGCGGGCTTCGGCATGATGTTCTGCAACCGCGTCATGCAGTCCTTTGGCAGGAGTATCAGGATCGCATCCGCGTCCGGCGCCGGCAGGACCGTGACGCCGGAATTCCCAAATTTCGAGGATCGAATGCACAGGAGTGACCAATGAGCAATACGATTGCCGACCAGACACCGCCCCCGGCGATTCTGTTCGTTGATGACGAAGCGACCGCGCTCAAATACTTCGAGCGCGCCATCGGCGCGATCGCGCCGGTGGTGACGGGCGCCTCCGTGGAGGACGGCAAGGCAATGCTGGATGCCCACGCCGCCAGCCTGGCCGTGCTGGTGTCCGACCAGCGCATGCCCGGCGAATATGGCAACGAACTTCTGCGCTATGCGCGCGAGCGCTATCCGCACATCGTCCGGATTCTGACGACGGCCTATTCGGAGCTGGACCAGACCGTCGAGGCCGTCAATCAAGGCCAGATACATCGCTATATCAAGAAGCCGTGGGACATCACCGCGCTGCGCATGGAGATGAAGCAGGCACTGGAGCTGTCGGGACTGCGCAAGGAACGCGACCAGCTCGTGCGCGAGAAGCTGGGAGTACTGCAAACGCAGACCGTGGCCACCCGCATCGGCATAGTACACACGCTGTGCGCCAGCCTGATCGGCCCGGGCCGCTTCCAGCCGGTGGAAACCTACCTGGCGGGCACCGAGCTGGCTGGCACGCGCAATGTGGAGCCGGACTGGCAGCGTATGGACTACGCCGACCTGGTGCATGCCGAGAGCGAATGCAGCGGCAGCTTCGGCCACGCGGTCAGCACATGCCTCGCGGAGTTGCGTACGCAGAATGCCGGCCGCAGCGCTGTTGATGCGGTGCAGGTCTTCGCTGAAGTCCTCGGCGCCACAGTACGCGGCGGCGGCGATGCGCTGATCTGGACTTCGCCGACCACGCTCAACGAGTTCCTTACCCGGCCAGTGGGTCAGGCCGTATCGGCCGAGCACGCTGCATGGCTGGCCTGCCTGCTGTGGCTGGAAGAAGCCGGCGGCGCCCTGCAGTTTGTGCGTGAAGGTGACACTATCGTCTGCCGGGCCGGCACACGCGCTGCCAGTTTTGCGGCCGACCGGCTGGCGGTCTGGATCGAGCGGTTCTCGGAGCGGGCGTTCGGCTAGGTAAGGAGACGATCCGCGCTCAGAGCGGGCGCGACAGGGGGCGGAGGTCGGCTCGTCAGGCCGCAGTGTGAATGACCGCTGTCCCCTTGATTGTGTTGAAAAAGTCTTGTTTTGGCTCGAAGCGCTGAAGTCCGCGGCACGTTTTCGAGTTGTGGTGATCGGCGAAGCGGCAAACTTGAACGAGGCAACGATCCCCGT
>NZ_CADIKI010000003.1 GCF_902859935.1 Paraburkholderia fynbosensis | reverse complement strand
TCCGAAGTCGCCGATCGCGGGGATGCCGATCATCGAGGCGTATAAGGCAAGGACGGTGATCGTCAACAAGCGC
Organism: Paraburkholderia fynbosensis; assembly: GCF_902859935.1. GTDB lineage: Bacteria > Pseudomonadota > Gammaproteobacteria > Burkholderiales > Burkholderiaceae > Paraburkholderia > Paraburkholderia fynbosensis. The sequence goes on along the minus strand of NZ_CADIKI010000003.1, from coordinate 471,733 downwards.
TCGATGGCGGCGGGCTACGCCGGGCTCGACAACGACCTGTTCTACATGGACAAGACGATGATGGTGTTCGGCGACGCGAAGAAGGTGATCGAGGATATGGTGAAGGCGGTCGAATAAGTGCGTGTTCGGGTATCGCGGGTTGCCTCGTCAGGAGCCCGCGATTTCCGCTTCGTAGTGGCGTCGCGTGAGGCTGTTGGAACGGGGCGCGCCTGCTGCGTGCCGAGGTTGACGATGCCCGGCTGAATCCGCTTCGACCTGACGCCCGCGTGTTGCAACAGGTGCCCCTCCAGCGTTTGCATCGCGACACGCCGCGATCCTCACTTTCACTTCGGCTTCGCGTTCACATGCCGCAGCAGATCCGCGAGCCGCCGGCCTTCCTGATCCGGATATCGTTCGAGCACCTGAAGATCCGCAATCTTTTCCAGACTGAAATTGCGGAAGGCGCCGCGCAATTCGCACCATGAGCCGAGCGTCCAGCGTGCGCCCCAATACGCTAACGCGAGCGGCCAGACGCGGCGCTCGGTGGCCGCGCCGCTCGCATCGGTGTAGGCGAAGCGCACCACGTGCCGCGCGTCGATCGCGCGATGCAGCGCATCCAGCTGCGCCGAAAAATTCTCCTTGATATGAAACGACGGCGCGAAAATCGCCAGCCTTTCGAGCGTCGCGCGTTTGTCGGCGGGCATCGCCGACGCGATCTTGGCGAGCGCCCCGCGCGCGCCGCTCGCGAAGTCCGCGCCGCCCCACGATTCGAGCATACGCGCGCCGGCGGCGAGCGCGGCCAGTTCGTCGGCGGTGAAGGTGAGGGGCGGCAGGCTTGCCGTGCGGCTCAACCGGTAGCCGATGCCGGCTTCGCCTTCGATCGGCACGCCCGACAATTGCAGATCGCGCACGTCGCGATAGACCGTGCGCAGCGAAATGTTCAGCCAGTCAGCGAGTTGCTGCGCGGTGGTCAGACGCCGTCCGCGCAACAGTTCGGCAATCTGGAACAGGCGGTCGGCGCGGCGCGTCATCGTGGGCGTCTTGTAGAAGAGGACGGGAACGGTCCCGCGATGATAGCGCCGCATGCCGCGCTCCGCTCGAGGTTCGCTGCGGCGCGCGCTGTCGTGACGCGCGCGGCGTGGCGAGGTGCTGCCAGAGTTTGCTTCGTGCTGCGGGTTGCGGCTGCGCGTGGCAGTGTGGCTCGGCTTTACGGTGTCGCTCCGCTCAGCTTCGAGCCGCTTCGCTCAGTGCACTGCAGTTCAGCCGTTGGTGCGCGAATGCAGGCCGAGACGGTTGCCTTCCGTATCGGTGAAGAACGCGATGTAGCCGATGTCCTGCGGCAGCTTGATCACCGGGCCGTCGGTCTTGCCACCGGCCTGTTCGACGCGTGCGAGGGCGGCGTCCACGGTCGGCTGCGCGCTCAGATAGACGAGCACGCCGTCGCCGGTCGGCTTCATCGACGGGCTGTGGACGATCGCGCCTCCAGTGGCCGGCTCTTCGTAGCCGAATATCGCAATCGGCTGCCCACCGATTTCCTGGCGATTGAGCTGGACGTCGAGCGCGGCTTCGTAAAAGCGGACGGCGCGATCGAAATCGACGGACGGAATCTCGAACCATGCAAGAACTTTGGCTGACGTGGACATGACACTCTCCTGGGGATGGCGGGTAAGCCGTGCAAAGCGCCGGATGGCGTGAGAAGGAGTGTGCGGGGGTGCTGCTGACAGCGTGGTGTCAGCAGGGTGTGGCAGGAAGCGGATTGTCGGGCGTGATGATTCGCGGCCTTGCGGCGGGCGGCACTTGCGGGAAGGATGCGACGCGTGCGATGGGAGCGGCGGCGCCGTGACGGCCGGCAGTAAATGGACGTTGAGCCGCTACTGACAGGACGCAGGTGATGCATGCCGAACCGCAGCGCCGGAAACTCCCACCATCGCCGCCGCCGCGCCAGCGAAAAAAAACCGCGGAGCCCAAAAGGTCCGCGGTTTTCATAGCTGTACTTCAGCGCGCCTCAAGCGGCGGTTGCGTCAGGCAATCTGGCCTTAAGCCCCTTCGCTTCCAGCCGCCGACGCATCGCTCTGCGGCCGCTGACGCACGCTGCCCGCGATCAGATCGAAGCGGAACAGCCGGCACTCGAGCGCACCGTTAAAGAGCGGCGTCTTGGTCGACTCACGCAAGCGCAATTGCCCCGGCAGTTTGCGATCCGACGTGAGAATGAACGCATGCCAGCCGGTGAAGCGCTGCTTCAACGCGTCGCCGAGCGAGTGGAAGAATTCGCTGTCCGGCGCTTCTTCCTGTACACGACGGAAACCGTCGTCGTCGCGGTTCTCGCGGTTGCCTCGGCCTTCACGCAACTCGCCACGCGCATTACGGCCACGTACTTCGATCCGCTCGCCATACGGCGGATTGGCGACGAGGATGCCCGCTTCGGACGAGGGTGGCGTCATGCCACGCGCATCGACCTGCTTGAGCGGAATCGACGGCAAACCGGCGCGCTGGAAGTTCGCGCGCGCCTTGTCGAGCATGTCGCCGGAAATATCGCTGCCAAAGATCTGCAGATCGGCGCGCGAGCTGCGCGCGGCATGCTTTGCGTCGAGTGCGGCCGCCTTCAGCGTTTGCCAGGTCTTCGCGTCGAATTGCTTGAGCTTCTCGAAGCCGAAGCGGCGTTCCGCGCCCGGCGCGATGTTCAGCGCCACCTGGGCGGCTTCCGCGAGGAAGGTGCCGCTGCCGCACATCGGGTCGTACAGCGGCGTGCCGGCGCTCCAGCCGGTCAGGCGCAGAATGCCCGCCGCGAGATTCTCGCGCAGCGGCGCCGCGCCCTTGTCGAGACGCCAGCCGCGTTTGAAGAGCGGATCGCCGGATGTGTCGAGATAGAGCGTGCAATCGGTGGCGGTGAGAAACGCGAACACGCGCACGTCGGGCGCCGCGGTGTCGATGCTCGGCCGCGCGCCGCTGACTTCGCGCAGACGGTCGCAGATCGCATCCTTCACGCGCAGCGTCGTGAATTCGAGGCTGCGCAGCGGCGATTTGATCGCGGTCACGTCCACCCGCAGCGTTTCTTTGGCCGAGAACCATTGCTCCCAACGCTGTTCGACCGCGAGCGCGTAAATGTCCTGTTCGCTGCGATACGGGCGGTGCGCGATCTTCAGCAGCACGCGGCTCGCGAGGCGCGAATGCAGGTTGGCGGCCATGCCGGCAGCCCAGCCGCCGCGGAAGTGCACGCCGCCGGGCACTTGTGCGCCGGCCGTAAACGGTGCGCCGTTCAGGTGTTTCGCGGCAATTTCGGCGAGTTCGGCCGCAAGCGAGGCTTCAAGGCCGCGAGGGCAAGGGAGGAAGAAATCGAAGGACATTGAGGTTGCCGGAAGGCGTTGGATAAGGCGCTATTGTACGCGGTCGGGGTGGCCCGCCCGACGCGATTACGGGGCGGGCCGCTCGCGCCGGCTGGCGCGCCGGCGCCGGAAGTGCGGGAACGGCAGAAACCGCGGGACGCGCGGCCTAGTTCGCCTTGCGCGCGGCTCTCTGCGGCCACACCAGTTCCAGCGGATGCCGGCGCAGCCTCTGCCAGATCGCGCCGCGCAGCGAGCGCACTGCGCTGCGCCGCAGATCGCGCGATTTCACCGCCATGTAGAAGGCGAGCGCGAAGCTCACGGCCACGTTGAGTATCGCCATGCTGCCGACCCCCGCCACCGCCCACCACAACTCCGGCAGCTTCAACGCGCGCTCGCCGAGCACGCCGAGCGCGACGCCGACCGAACCGGCGCTGAGCGTCACGTGACGCACTTCGAAACTGAACGCGAGCGCGGTGACGATCGCCGGCACGAGTCCGAGCATCAGGCCGAGCGAGATATTGCCGACGACCCCGGCCACGTTTGCGCGGCACCAGTGCGCGAAGCGGTCCGCGCTGGCCGCGCCGAGCGTCAGGCGAAGGCGGCGGTTGTAGGCGAGCGCATCGGCGACGCGATGCAGCACGAACCAGTTGTCGGCCCAACCCGCGAGCAGGCTCGAGGACCACAGCAGCACGCCGGTCAACGCGGCGTAGAAGGGGGTCGGCCCGAGCAGCGAAAAGGAGCGCAGAGTGGCGAGCGCCTTTTCCGTCGAGATGATGTCGGCGTGAAACAGCCAGCGCCACAGCAGTTGCACGGCGAGGCACACGGGAAATACCAGCAGTACGTTGCCGAGCACCGCGGCGGCCTGGGTGCGCATCAGCGCGGTCACCGAACTCACGAAACTGTCGACGCCCGCGGGCGTGCTGACGCCGTCGAGTTCGCGCGCGAGCGTGGGCGCGGTCATGGCCGGCTGCTTGGTGGCGAGCGAGAAGTGCAGGAAATGCATCAGCAGGAAGCTGGCCGCGTAGTTGATGCCGGCCAGCAGGCCTTCGAGCATGGCTTGCAGATGCGCGCCGGTGATCGCGAACTTCACGCAGACCGTGACGACGGTGACGAGTCCGCCGCCAGCCGCCATGCGCATCATCTTCAGATATTCGGCGCGGTCGCGGGCGATATAGTGCTCGCCGGTATCGGCGCTGTATTCGACGACCTTGCGCGCGAGCAGCGAGAAATTGCTGCGCATCAGGTGCGCGATGCTCTGGCTCGCGTGATTCGCTTCGACGAGTTCGGCGGTGAGACGCGCGCCCGCGTGCGGATCGTCATGCGCCATCCAGGCGTTGAGCAGGTGTTCGGCGCGCACGATGCGCATGCGCATGCGCTCCACCTGAAACACGATGTCGACGCTCACGCCGTTGTGATAGAGATGGGCGAAGACGTTGTCGGTGGCGCTGCGGCAGTCGTCGAGCAGCAGCCGCAGATAGTTGACTTCGCGCAGCAGCCGGTCTTGCGGCTCGCCGGCCATGAACGCATTGTGCGCGGCTTCGACGGCGAGCATCGCGCGCGTGAGGCGGTAGAACGGCTGCTTTTCCATCGCGACGCGCATGTCGCTGGTGTCGTGCCGGTCGTCCATATCGCGGTCGGCGGGGTCGACGACGAGCCGGCTGCGCACCGTTTGTGACAGACCCGTCGAGCTGATCTGGCAGGTGAGGTTGTGCAAGGCGGCCAGCAGGTCGAGCGAGAACGGTGGGTTGTCGCGCGGCGGCTCGTCTTGCGCGGCGTAGTCGAACAGCGCGTGGATGCGGATCAGCAGATCGGCGGGCAGCGTGGCGATCCATCCGGCGTCGCGCTCGGAGCTGAACATCAGCGTGACGATCGCGGTGAGGTCGCGCCGGTTCGGCGCGGGTGGGATCAACGACGCTTCGAAGCGCCCGAACAGCGCGCCGAAGAAGCCGGAATGCACGGGCATGCCGGCGTCGCAGAGCAGTGAGAGGCCGTCGCTTTCGCGCAGCAGCGCACGCAGAATGCCGGCGACGTTGGCCTTCCACGCGGGGTTGCGATCGAGTACGTGAAGCAGATAGCGGATGCGCGTATGCGCCGGGGCCGAGCGGGAGGCGTCGGGTTCGAGCGCACCGGTCTGCACGGCGCGGCCGCGGCGAATCCAGTGCGCGAGTTCGATTAGCCATTCGCTGCGCTCGGGATAGGGGGCGGTGCGATCGGCGATCGCCAGCAGCGCGTCGAGCTGATGGCCGCCGTCACGCGACGCGCGCCATTTCTTGATGAGTCGTTTGAGCGTGTCGAACATGTCGGTTGCCTGCGCGATGCGGCGTATTCAAGGATAGGTGAACTTTCCGTGGCTATCCTTGATAACGCCGGTCAGAACTTCGCCAGCGTGTTCAACGTGGCCAAAGCGAAAACGCGTAGACGCGTTTTCGCTTGAACTCAACCTCCCTCAGCCGCCAGCCGCCGCCGTAGTCGCACCCGCGACAGGACACGCCGGCACGACCGCCGCGGCCTCCTTGCCCGACGAGCCACTCGCCGTACCGCGCGGAGCCGCCGCAGCCATCGCCTGCACCGCCGACGCAATCTGCCCGCTAATCTGCTGCAGCGCGCGACGGTGTCCTTGGACGAGCGCGTCATAGCCGCCGCTAACCGGCTCGTTCACCACGCTGCGGCACGTCATTACCGCATTGCTGCGCACGGCCCGCACGCTCCACACCGCATCGATCAACGCGTGCGAGCCCGGCCACGACTCGAAGCGCTGCACGTTCATGCTGACGCGATACACCGGCGTCGCATCCGGATGTGCGGTGCCATAGACGTCGATGGTGCCGAGCTGCTGCGTGAGACTCGTCGACAGCGCGCGGCGGATTTCATCGCCGGGCAGCGACGCCCAGCGCTCCTCTTCGAGCACCTTGACCTGAGTCGGGGCGGTCTGCACGACCAGTTGATTCTTCGCCACTTGCGGCGGCACGTCGACCGGCGCGACCTCGATCAGCAAGGCCTGCGCGGCCGCTGTGCGCGTGCCGGCCGGCGCGGCGGAGCCGGCCGCGGCATCGGCGCCCAGCGTGTAAAAGCGGCTCGGCGGCGACGCGCACGCTGCCAGAGCCACGGCCGTGGCCAGCGCGCCGGCGTACGCAGCGCCGCGCACGAGCGCGCGCGATGGGCGGGGGAGCCGGGCAAACATCATGGTTTATCTCCTGATTTACCGCGCAACAGCGATTCGGGATGGCGCTCCAGGTAGTCCGACAGCGCGTTCAACGACTGCAACGTGCGCGTCAGTTCCTGCAACGCCTGATGAACATCCGACTGCAACGGCGAGTCCTGCTGCAACGTCGCCTGCGCCGAGCCGAAGGTCTGCTTCGCTGCCGCGAGCGTGTCGCGGGCTTGCGGCACGACTTCCTTGTCGAGGCGCGTGAACAGTTGATCGGCGTTTTTCAGCGCGCTGTTCAGGTTGGTGCCGATCTGGTCGAACGGTACCTTGTCGAGCTTCTTCGCGATGTCGGCGACCTGGAGTTGCAACTCGTCGAGCGTGTTCGGGATGGTCGGCAACTCGAGCGGATCGCTCCCGACGTCGACGGTGGCCGGCGGCGCCTTCGGGAAGATGTCCAGTGCGACGTACAGCTGGCTCGTGATCAGGTTGCCGGTGCGCAACTGACCGCGCAGTCCATGCTTGACCAGTTGCTGCAGCATGTTCTGACCGGCGAGGCTGCCCGGCGCCGGCGCGGTTTCGCGGAAGCGCTTGCCGAGGCGGTCGGGGTAGATGTTCATCGTCACCGGCATCGTGAAGCTGCGCGTCTTCGGATCGTAGTCGATGCCGATATTGGTCACCTGGCCCAGCACGATGCCGCGGAAATCGATCGGCGCGCCGATCGACAGCCCGCGCAGCGACTGGTTGAAGTTCATCACCACGCGCAGCGGCACGCCGTCCGGGTCGCGCATCGCGTCCGCTTCATCCGAGGCGAGGCGGAACGTCATGTTGTTCGGCGCCTGCGCGCCCACGCCCTGGCCGGGCGGAGACTGGAACGACAGGCCGCCGACGATCACCGTCGCGAGCGACTGCGTGTTCAGCTTGAAGCCGCTCGAATCGAGCCGCAAGTCGACGCCGCTCGCATGCCACCAGCGCGAGTTGGTGCCGACGTACTGGTCGAACGGCGCGGACACGAATACCTGCATGGTCACGCCGGTGCCGTCCTTGTCGAGCGAGAAGCCGACCACCTGGCCGACCTGCACGCGCCGGTAGAAGATCGGCGAGCCGATGTCGATCGAGCCGAGCGAGTCGCCGTGCAGCACGAACTGGTGACCCTTCTGGTCGCCGGTGATCGGCGGCGGCGTTTCGAGGCCGACGAAGTTCTTCTCGGTATCCGGCGAACGGCCGGCGTCCGCGCCGATGTATGCACCCGAGAGCAGCGTGGTGAGACCCGACACGCCACTTGCGCCGATGCGCGGGCGCACCACCCAGAAGCGCGAATCCTTGACCGCGAATTTTTCGCCTTCCTTGGTCAGTTGCACCTGCACCAGCACGTGCGACAGATCCTGCGCGAGCGTGATGGTCTTCACCGCGCCGACGTCGACGTCCTTGTACTTGACCTTGGTCTTGCCGGGCTCGAGGCCTTCGGCGCTGATGAAGCTGATCGTGATGACCGGACCTTTTTCGGTCACCGACTTGATCACGAGCGCGATGCCGATCAGCGCGGCGATCAGCGGAATTACCCAGACGAGCGACGGCAGCCAGCGGCTGCGCGGCTCGATATCGGGGTCCGGGAGTTGCGGCGGCAGCCTGGGTCCGTTCGAATCGCCGGAGGCGGGCGTCGGTCCTTGCGGGCTAGTCATGGTCAAGATCCTGAGGTTTTTGAGTATTGCCGTCCACGGGGTCCCAGATGAGCCGTGGATCGAATTGCATGGACGCCATCATGGTCAGGATCACCACCGAGCCGAACGCTATCGCGCCCGGTCCGGCCGTGATCACGGCAAGCGATTTGAAGCGCACGAGCGCGACGGTCAGCGTGACGACGAACACGTCGAGCATCGACCAGCGGCCGATCCGCTCGACCATCCGGTACAGCGTGGTGCGCTGCTCCGGCCGCCAGCGCGAGCGGCGCTGCGCGGTGACGGTGAGCAGCACCAGCACGCTCAGCTTGAGCATCGGCACCATGATGCTGGCGATGAACACGATCACCGCGAGCGGCCAGTCGCCCGAGGTCCAGAAATACACGACGCCGCTCATGATGGTGTCGTCTTCGGAGCCGAGCAGCGACGCAGTGTGCATCACCGGCAGCAGGTTGGCCGGAATATACAGCAGCGCCGCGGCGATCAGCAGCGCCCAGGTGCGCATCAGGCTGTCGGGGTTGCGCGCGTGCAGGTGCGCGCCGCAGCGCCCGCAGTGCTGCGGCGTGACCGAGCGGATGCGCGGCTCGACGCGTCCGCATGCGTGGCAGGAGACGAGACCCGCGCGTTTCGCGGTGACGTATTTCATCGTGCGCTCATCCCTGATGCGGCGCGGGCGGTACGCCGGGGGGCAACGGCGGTTGCGCGGTGGTAGACGCACCGTCCGCCGGCACGGTGGGCGCGGGGGGCAAATCAGCCGGTGCGGGCGGCCCGGCCTGCGTGCCGACGGCGGCGGCCGCGCTGTCGGCGGAGGTGCGCGGCAGCGGGCGCTGGCTGCGGTCGCCGAGTTCGTCGGCGAGATCCCACAGCACGCGCGGATCGAACGTGACGACCACCGCGAACATCAAAGTCAACGTGCCGAACGCGAACAGCGCGGCCTCGGGGATCACGCGCGCGAGGCTGACCATCTTCACGATCGTGATCAGCACGCCGAGCATGAACACTTCGATCATCCCCCACGGGCGCACGAACTGGATCGCGCGCAGCACGCGGTTGAAGGCGGCGGGCACGTAGCCGGCGCGCAGCGGCACCAGCACGTAGAGCAGCGCGACGAGTTCGGTCAGCGGAAACAGGATGGTCGAGCAGAACACCATCACCGCGACGATCTGCATGTCCTCGTTCCACAGCGCGATGAGCGCGCCGAACAGCGTGGTCTGCGAGGTGATGCCGTTGGTTTCGAGTTCGACGATCGGAAAGCCCTGCGCGATCACGAAGGTGATCAGCGCGGCCAGCGTCATCGCACAGATGCTGTCCAGCTTGCGCGAGACGCCTCGATAGAGCGTCGCGCCGCAGCGCGGACAGCGTGCGCTCGTGCGTCCCACAAGCCGTGGCTTGCGGAACAGCGTATCGCATTCATGGCACGCGATCAGGTTGTCATGGTCCATACGGCAAAAGGGCTAACGACGTGAAAGGCAGCGTGCAAGGCCGGTTCTTATTCGCAGGCCGGGCGAGAGAGCAGCCATAGTACCAAAGGTGGCTTTTTTGCCGCTGCGCCGAGCCATTGTCGGGCGCGGATCGCAAGCCGGGCGGCGGCCGGCATCCGGAATTCCCGCACGCTCAGGTATGGCTTGGGCATCGCTTCGGCATTTTCGGCCCCCGATTATCGGATAGCGGATCGCCGAGCAGCAAAATCCGAACCAGTCCGATCCGAATCCCCCTGCCAGCTTCTTTTGCATGGGGTAGCATGGCGGCCTTGGCGTGTATCGCAGCAGGCATGTCCCTGGCCGCACACATCGATGCCATGCGCATCGACGCAGGGAATAGCAGAGCAAGCTGCGCCGTTAACCTCTATTAGCTTGCGTTGACCTGTCATGGCACTCAATCCTTCATTCGGCAGCCGGGAGTCGTACACGCGGACCGCCATCGCCTTTCACTGGCTGATCGCGCTTCTGATCGTGTGCGGCTTCGCGCTCGGCTGGGTGATGACCGATATCCCGGGCTTCACGCCCGCCAAGCTGCGCTACTTCTCCTGGCACAAATGGATCGGCGTGACGGTGTTCGCACTCGCGATCCTGCGCATCCTGTGGCGCGCGACTCACGCGGCCCCGCCGATGCCGCGCCGCATGCCCACCTGGCAGCGCGGCGCCGCGCATCTCGTGCACTTGCTGCTGTACGTGCTGATGATCGCCATTCCCGCCTCCGGCTACCTGTATAGCTCGGCGGCGAACGTGCCGGTGGTGTACCTCGGACTGATCCCGCTGCCGCGTCTGATCGCGCCGGACCCGCACCTGAAGGAACTGCTCAAGACCGTGCATATCGCGCTGAACTACACGTTGCTCGTGCTGGTCGCGCTGCACGTCGCGGCTGCGCTCAAGCATCAATGGCTGGATCGCGACGGCCTGCTGACGCGCATGCTCCCTTTTCTCAAATAAGGACAACCATGAAGGTCTCGTTTTATCGCTACATGCTCGCCGCGTTCGCTGCGGCCTCGCTGACCGCGGCCGGCAGCGCGCTCGCGCAGGTGGACCTCGCGAAGAGTTCGGTGACGGCCACCTCGAAGCAGATGAACGTGCCGGTAGAGGGCAAGTTCAACAAGTTCGCCGCGCAGGTCAGCTTCGATCCGGCCAAGCCGGCCGAGGGCAGCGCGCAGTTCACCATCGACGTGGGCAGCTACGATCTCGGCGACGAAAGCTACAACGACCAGGTACGCGGCAAGGAGTGGTTCGACGCGAAAACCTACCCGAGCGCCACCTTCGTGTCGAGCGCGATCGCGCCGGCTGGCGGCAATCAGTTCAAGGTGACTGGCAAGCTGACCATCAAGGGCAAATCGCAGACCGTGGTGGTGCCGGTCACGGTGAGCCAGCAGGGCGCGGCGCAAACCTTCGACGGCTCGCTGCCGATCAAGCGTTCGCAATTCGACATCGGCACCGGCGAGTGGAAGGACACGTCGGTGGTGGCCGATGACGTGGTGATCAAGTTTCATATCGTCGCGGCGCATAAGTGAAGCGTGCGATGCGCGTGATGTCCGCTGCGCTCGCTGGGTGCTCGTCGGGTGCTCGTCGGGCGTTTGTTCGGCGCGGCTGTTGTTCTCAGCGTTTTTTTTTACCCGAATTGAGGAGCATGAATTGAAAACATCGATGTTGATCGCCGTCGGCGCACTTGCATCTTCTTTCTCGTTCGGCGCGTTCGCGGCCGACACCTATCAGCTCGACCCGACCCACACGTATCCGGGCTTCGAAGCGGATCACTTCGGCGGGCTGTCCGTGTGGCGCGGCAAGTTCACGAAGAGCTCCGGCACGGTGACGCTCGACCGTGCGGCGAAGACCGGCACGGTGGACGTGACGGTCGATCCGGCTTCGGTCCAGACCGGCAACAGCAAGCTGGATGAACATCTGAAAACGGATGATTTTTTCGACGTCGCGAAATATCCAGCGGTGACCTACAAGGGCACCGCGATCCGCTTTGACGGCGACAAGCCGGTCGAAGTGGTCGGCAACCTGACGATGCGCGGCGTGACCAAGCCGCTCAATTTGAAGGTCGAGTCGTTCAAGTGCATGCAGCACCCGGTGCTCAAACGTGAAGTATGCGGCGTGGAAGCGAGCGCCCAGTTCAGCCGCGCCGATTTCGGCATGGATTCCGGCGTCAAGTACGGCTTTAGCATGGAAACGCGGCTGCATATCCAGTCGGAGGGCATCAAGCAGTAAGCGTTTCGATCTGCGCCGCCGTTGCGCGGCAACACAGGAAACCGCTTCGTTCGCTTTGCGACGAAGCGGTTTTTTCTTGCGCTGTCCGTTATCCGCCGGTGCTTTATGCGATGCGCCCTGAAGCCTCATGCGGCACCGCATCCAATTTGCCGCTCGCAGCGGATTTATTTTCCAGTTAAATAGAGCGCTGGCACCGAACCGGTGATGCGCGCATCGGGTTCGGCCGCATCGGGCGTAGCGCGCCCGCATCAAACAATATTTCGCGCGAACTGGAGATCTGGATGAATGCAACGACCGCAGCAAGCCTCGCGGGGAGCCGGCAGAGTTCGTGGCGCGCGGTGATCGCCGCCTCGATCGGCAATGCGCTGGAATGGTTCGATCTGGTGGTGTACGGCTTTTTCGCGGTGACCATCGCGAAGCTGTTTTTCCCGGCCGGTAACGACACGGTCTCGCTGCTGCTGACGCTCGGCACCTTCGGCGTGTCGTTCTTCATGCGGCCGCTCGGGGCGATCGTGATCGGCGCGTACGCGGATCGCGCTGGCCGGAAGGCTGCGCTCACGCTGTCGATCCTGCTGATGATGGGGGGCACGCTGATCATCGCGATCCTGCCGACCTATCAGAGCATCGGCCTCGCCGCGCCGTTGATTCTCGTGATCGCGCGTCTGATGCAGGGCTTCTCGGCGGGCGGCGAATTCGGCAGCGCGACCGCGTTTCTCGCCGAGCACGTGCCGGGGCGGCGCGGTTTCTTCGCGAGCTGGCAGGTGGCGAGCCAAGGGCTCACGACGCTGCTGGCCGCCGGCTTCGGCGTGCTGCTCACCGGTTCGCTGGCGCCGCAACAGATGGCGTCCTGGGGCTGGCGCGTGCCGTTCTTCTTCGGTCTGCTGATCGGGCCGGTCGCCTGGTACATCCGCACGAAGCTCGACGAGACGCCCGAATTCCTCGCGGCCGAAACCACCACAACGCCGCTGCGCGACACCTTCGCGAGCCAGAAGCTGCGGCTCGTCATCGCGATCGGCGTGGTGGTGCTCGGCACCGTGTCGACGTATCTGGTGCTGTTCATGCCGACCTATGGCGTGAAGCAGCTGGGACTGGCGCCATCGGTCGCGTTCTCGGCGATCGCGCTGACCGGCGTGATCCAGATGGTGTTCTCACCGCTGGTCGGTCATCTGTCGGACCGGCATGGGCGCACCACGATCATGCTGGTGCCGGCGCTGCTGCTGCTCGTGCTGATCTATCCGGCCTTTCTGTATCTGGTCGCGCATCCGAGCTTCGGCACGCTGATGGCGATGCAGATCGTGTTCGGTTTCCTGATGACGGGGTACTTCGCGGCGCTGCCGGGTTTGCTGTCGGAGATGTTTCCGGTGCAGACACGCACGACCGGCATGTCGCTCGCGTATAACATCGCCGTGACGATCTTCGGCGGCTTTGGGCCGTTCATCATCGCGTGGCTGATCAGCGCCACGGGGTCGAAGGCGGCGCCGAGCTACTACCTGATTTTTGCCGCGGCGGTGAGCCTCGTCGCGTTGATGGCAGCGCGTCGCAAGCTAGGGTTTCGCTGAGGCGACGCGGCGGTAAACGCAAAAGGCCGGTTCTCCTGAACCGGCCTTTTGCATGGGTGACGAAGTCCGCCTCTACGACAGGATCAGACTTGCGCGCCTGCGTTCGGATCGTTCGGATCGGTGCGTTCCTTCTTGTCCTTCACCAGATCTTCGCGCTTCACGCCCAGCCACATCGCGAGCGCGGCGGCGACGAACACCGACGAATAGATACCGAACAGAATACCGACCGTTAGCGCCAGTGCGAAGTAGTGCAGCGTCGGGCCGCCGAACAGGAACATCGACAGCACCATCATCTGCGTACAGCCGTGCGTGATGACGGTTCGCGACATCGTGCTGGTGATCGCGTGGTTGATCACCTCGATCACGGTCATCTTGCGTTCGCGGCGGAAGGTCTCGCGAATCCGGTCGAAGATAACGACCGACTCGTTCACCGAATAGCCGAGCACCGCGAGCACCGCGGCCAGCACCGACAGCGAGAACTCCCACTGGAAGAACGCAAAGAAGCCGAGAATGATCACCACGTCGTGCAAGTTCGCGATCACGCCGGCCACCGCGTACTTCCATTCGAAGCGGAACGACAGGTAGATCACGATGCCGACCACCACGCAGGCGAGTGCGAGCAGGCCGTCGGTGGCGAGCTCCTTGCCGACCTGCGGGCCGACGAACTCGACGCGTTGCAATTGCACCTGCGGCGTCTCGGCCTTCAGCGCGGTCATCACCTGATCGCTCTGTTGCGCCGACGTGTAGCCCTGCTTGAGCGGCAGACGGATCAGCACGTCGCGCGAGGTGCCGAAGTTCTGCACCTGGGCATCCGCGTAGCCGAGTTTGGCCAGCGTGCCGCGCACCGGATCAAGCGGCACGGCGCCCGGATACTGCACTTCGATCACAGTGCCGCCGGTGAACTCCACCGACAGGTGCAGCCCGCGATGCACGAGGAAGAACACAGCGGCAAGGAACGTCAGCAGCGAGATTGCGTTGAAGATCAACGCACGCTGCATGAACGGAATGTCTTTGCGAAAACGGAAAAATTCCATGGTCTTGTTCTCCGGGACTCAGCGGGATGAACCCGGCTTCTGCGGCGTGTTCGAGGAACCCGACGCATCGCGGCGGCGCACAGTCGGCTTGCCGGTGCGCGCTTGCGCGCCCGCCGGGGCCTTCGGCTTGGCCGCAGCCTTGGCGACGGCTCGCGCCGTGTCGGTGTCTGCGTCGTTATTGCCGAGGTAAGCGGCCGAGCCCGCGGGCGCCGTTTCCGGACGCCACACCTGGCCGATCGCCAGCGACTTCAGCTTCTTCTTGCCGCCGTACCAGAGGTTGACGATACCGCGGGAGAAGAACACCGCCGAGAACATCGACGTCAGAATGCCGATACAGTGGACCATCGCGAAGCCGCGCACCGGGCCGGAGCCAAAGGCGAGCAGCGCGAGGCCGGCGATCAGCGTGGTGACGTTCGAGTCGAGAATCGTCGCCCAAGCATGCGCGTAGCCGTTCTGGATCGCCAGTTGCGGCGGCGCGCCGTTGCGCAGTTCTTCACGCACGCGTTCGTTGATCAGCACGTTCGAGTCGATCGCCATACCGAGCGCGAGCGCGATAGCGGCGATACCCGGCAAGGTCAGCGTGGCCTGCAGCATCGACAGCACCGCGATCAGCAGCAGCAGGTTGACCGACAGGCCGATCGTGGAGATCACGCCGAACAGCATGTAGTACGCGATCATGAACACTGCGATCGCCGCGAAGCCCCACACCACCGAGTGGAAGCCCTTCTTGATGTTATCGGCGCCGAGGCTCGGGCCGATCGTGCGTTCTTCGATGATTTCCATCGGCGCGGCAAGCGAACCGGCGCGCAGCAGCAGTGCGAGGTCGGCGGCCGCTTGCGGGGTGGGCTGGCCGGTGATCTGGAAGCGGTCGCCCAGTTCCGACTGGATGGTCGCCACCGTCAGCACTTCGCCCTTGCCACGCTCGAACAACACCATCGCCATCGGCTTGCCGATGTTGTCGCGCGATACGCTGCGCAGCGCGCGGCCGCCGGCCGAGTCGAGGCGCAGGCTGACCGACGGGCGCTGATGTTCGTCAAAACCCGCCGACGCGTCGATAATCCGGTCGCCCGTGAAGATGACCTGCTTGCGCAGCAGCACCGGCGTCTGGTTGCCCTGGGTGAACAGTTCGTCGCCCGGCGGCACCGGGTCGGACGGATTCGGATGCGTGTTGACCGGGTCGGCGAGGCGCGCTTCGAGCGTCGCCGTGCGGCCGATGATGTCCTTCGCCTTCGCCGTGTCCTGCACGCCCGGCAGCTCGACCACGATGCGATCCGCGCCTTGCTGCTGGATCACCGGCTCGGCCACGCCGAGTTCGTTCACGCGGTTATGCAGCGTGGTGATGTTCTGCTTGAGCGCGGCGTCCTGCACGGCCCGTTGCACCGCCGGCGTGAACGTGCCGACCAGTTGCACACCGCCGTCCTGGCCCGCCTGCGAGGCCCACTGGAGTTCGCTGATGCCGCGTCCGAGCAGCTTGAGCGCCGCGTCCGCCGTGGCCTGATCGGCCAGATTGATCACCACCGACTGGCCCACGCGATTCACGCCGCCGTCGCGCACGTTGTTGTCGCGCAGCAGCGTGCGCACGTCCGAGGCGTCCGAGTCGAGCTTCTTGTTGAGCGCGCCGGCCATGTCCACCTGCAGCAGGAAGTGCACACCGCCGCGCAGATCGAGACCGAGGTACATGGGCAGCGCGTGCAGCGCCGAGAGCCAGGTAGGCGATGCGCTTTGCAGGTTCAGCGCGACGATGAACTGCGGATCGGTCGGATCGCTGTTCAGCGTTTTCTGCAGCAGATCCTTGACGCGCAATTGCGTGTCGGTGTCCGTCAGACGCACGCGAATGTTCGCGTTGGTCGTCGAATTGTCGAACGTGACGGCGGTCGGCTTGATCTGATTGGCGACGAGCGCGGCTTCGACTGCAGCCAGCGTGGTCGAGTCGAGCCGGACCGTTGCCTTGCCGCTCGACACCTGCACCGCCGGCGCTTCGCCGAACAGGTTGGGCAGCGTGTACACGAGGCCGATGACCAGAGCCACCAGCATCACGGCGTATTTCCAGAGGGGGTAGCGATTCATGAGTGGTCCAACGGGAAGGTTGGCTTGGAAGCGATGCGTCCGGCGATGAGCGCGGGCGGTTCAGCACGGGGTGGCGTGAATCGCCGGCGAGGCCGCGCCGGACGCGAGAGAGCAGGCCTTACAGCGACTTGATCGTGCCCTTCGGGAGAATCGTCGTGACCGACGCTTTCTGCACGGTGATTTCCGTGCCTTCCGAGATTTCGACGCCGACGTAAGCTTCACCCACCTTGGTCACCTTGCCGACGATGCCGCCGTTCGTCACCACTTCGTCGCCCTTGGCCATGGCGGCGAGCATGTTGCGATGCTCCTTCTGGCGCTTCATTTGCGGGCGAATCATGATGAAGTACAGCACGCCGAACATCAGGATCAGCGGCAGGAAGCTCATCAGGTTCGATTCAATGCCACCTGTTGCTGTGCCTTGGGCAAAGGCATTGGAAATGAACGACACGTTGGTCTCTCCGTTATCAGTCAAACGATCAAAAAAATCAGCCGGTTATTCTACCACCGGCCTGATGCGCGTCGGCGCGGCGAATCGGCTTTGCGATCAACCGTTTAAAGCCTTTTTACGCCGTCCGCGAAAGTGGATTGTAAGGTTTTCGGGTCACGGCGCGCGGATTCTTCGGTTGAATCCGCGCGCCGGACCCCATCAGGGCGCTTGTTCGACGCCGCGCGCGCGGTTCTCGTGGAAGCGTTTGCGGAACGGCTCGAACATCTTCGCGTCGATCGCGTCGCGCATTTCCTGCATCAGTTCGAGGTAGTAGTGCAGATTGTGGATCGTGTTCAGCTGCGCGCCGAGGATTTCGCCGACACGGTGCAGGTGATGCAGATAACCGCGCGTGAAATGGCGGCAGGTGTAGCAGCCGCATTGCTCGTCGAGCGGGCGCAGCGAGTTCCTGTGCGTGGCGTTGCGGATCTTGATGTCGCCGAAACGCGTGAACAGCCAGCCGTTGCGCGCGTTGCGGGTCGGCATCACGCAGTCGAACATGTCGACGCCGGCAGCGACCCCGGCCACCAGATCTTCCGGCGTGCCGACGCCCATCAGGTAGTGCGGCTTGTCGGCCGGCAGCTTCGGGCCGATGTGGTTCAGCACGCGCATCATGTCTTCCTTCGGCTCGCCGACCGACAGTCCGCCGATCGCGAGGCCGTGGAAATCCATCTCCGCGAGACCCGCGAGCGACTCGTCGCGCAGGTCCTCGAACATGCCGCCCTGGACGATGCCGAACAGCGCGTTCGGATTGCCGAGCCGCCTGAACTCGTCGATCGAGCGCTGCGCCCAGCGCATCGACATGCGCATCGAGTCGGCCGCGTCCTTGTGCGAGGTCGGCACGTTGTTGGTCGCGTATGGCGTGCATTCGTCGAACTGCATGACGATGTCCGAGTTCAGCACCTTCTGAACCTGCATCGACACTTCCGGCGACAGGAACAGCTTGTCGCCATTGATCGGCGACGCGAACGTGACGCCGTCTTCGGTGATCTTGCGCAGGTCGCCGAGCGAGAACACCTGGAAGCCGCCGGAGTCCGTCAGGATCGGCTTCTTCCAGCCCATGAAGCCGTGCAGGCCGCCGTGGGCTTCGATGGTTTCCAGGCCCGGGCGCAGCCACAGGTGGAAGGTGTTGCCCAGAATGATCTGCGCGTGCATTTCTTCCAGTTCGCGCGGCTGGACCGCTTTCACCGTGCCGTAGGTGCCGACAGGCATGAAGATCGGCGTTTCCACCACACCGTGATTCAGCGTGACGCGCCCGCGCCGCGCCTGGCCGTCGGTGCCGAGCAGTTCGAATTTGAGGCCGTTGGCGGGGCGCTCGGTGGTGGTCTCTTGCGATTGATGACCGAGGGTCATTGAGTAACTCCTGGGCTACCGGAAAACAGTCCGGCGCGAATGTTGGAACGGACTTCGGATGGGTGATTCTGCATCGGACCGGGAAAGCGCTAAGGCGCTGACTCTGATCGACAGCCCCAAACGTTGAAACGCCGCCGCGAATGTTCGCGGCGGCCTGGGGACTGCAAAAACTTCAAACGGCGAGGCTGTTTCAGACGTCGCGGCGCGTGAGCAGCATCGCATCGCCGTAACTGAAGAACCGGTAACGTTCTTCGATCGCATGACGGTACGCCGCGCGAATGGTCTCGACGCCGGCGAAGGCCGACACCAGCATCAGCAACGTCGACTTCGGCAAATGGAAATTCGTCACCAGCCGGTCGACCACGCGGAACTGGTAGCCCGGCGTGATGAAGATGTCGGTTTCCGTGCTGGCCGCGGCGAGCGGCCGGCCGGCGGCTTCGGCGTCGCGCGCGGCGGCTTCGAGCGCGCGCATCGACGTCGTGCCCACCGCGACCACGCGATTGCCGCGAGCCTTGGTCGCCGCGATCCTGTCGGCGAGCGACTGCGGCAGGTGATACCACTCGCTGTGCATCTTGTGCTCGGCGAGATTCTCGACCCGCACCGGCTGGAACGTGCCCGCGCCGACGTGCAGCGTCAGCGTTGCGCGTTCCACGCCGCGGGCGTCGAGTTGCGCGAGCAGCGCGTCGTCGAAATGCAGGCCGGCGGTGGGCGCCGCGACCGCGCCGGGATTCCGCGCGAACACGGTCTGATAGCGGGTCTCGTCGGTCGAATCGGGGTCGTGCTCGATGTACGGCGGCAGCGGCAGCCGGCCGAACTGCTCGATCAGCGTCAGGCAGTCGTCGGGGAAATGCAGCGTGTAGAACGGCTCGACCCGCTCGCCGAGCGTGACGTCGAACGCGTCCGCGAGACGCAGCGTGGTGCCCGGCTGCGGGCTCTTGCTCGCGCGGATCTGCGCGAGCGCCGTGCGCTCGCCGGTGAGGCGCTCCACCAGCACCTCGACCTTGCCGCCACTGGCCTTCTGGCCGAGGAAGCGCGCCTTCAGGACTTTGGTATCGTTGAAGACCAGCAGATCGCCGGGCGCGATGCACTCGGGCAACTCGGCGAAGCGGCGGTCGATCAGACGCGCGGCATCGGCGCCGCCCGTGTTGTCCACCTCGAGCAGACGGCTGGCGCTGCGCTCGGGCAGGGCGACTTGCGCGATCAGTTCGGGCGGCAGATCGAAATCGAAATCGGAAAGCGTAAACATGCGAACGACTGGAAGCGAATTGAGACTGAATTGAGCCGAAGCCGGAGCCGGGCGGCTATGATTGCGGGACGCCAGAGCGGCCCGCTAGCCCACGCGCCTGCGGTAAACCCCGTCGGCGGCGAACCCTTTGACAGCCGATATTGTACTTGCGAAGCAGCCCATGCCTTTGTCCGACCGCCGTTTGCCCTCCGCTACCGATGAAGTGAGCGCCGAGCCGAAGCGCCGCGTCGCGCGAGGCAACGCGGCGCAGCAGGTGAGCGAGGTGGGGGCGGGCGCGACGCTGGCGAGCGAAAAGGGTGCGCCGGAAGCGGGCCTGGCCGGCGACAAACCCGCAGGATCAGCCGGCGCGACGGCGCCGTTCGGCGCGGCCGACCCCTTCGGTGACAAGCCCGCCGGCAAGTCCACGCCGAAGGCCGCCGCCAAAGCCGCCGCGAGGGGCGCCGGCAAAGGCGTCGACGAAGGCGCGGAAAAACGCACCGCCAAACCCCCCGTCAAAACCGCCGACAAGCTCGCCAAACTCGGCCTCACGCGCGCGATCGACCTCGTGCTGCATCTGCCGATGCGCTACGAGGACGAAACCTCGCTGACGCCGATTGGCCACCTGCTGCCTGGCGGCATCGCGCAAACCGAAGGCGTGGTGTTCGACAACGAGATCGCCTATCGCCCGCGCCGTCAGTTGCTGGTAAAGCTGCGCGACGACGCCGGCGACGAACTCGTCCTGCGCTTTCTGAACTTCTACGGCTCGCAGGTCAAGCAGATGGCGATCGGCGCGCGGCTGCGGGTGCGCGGCGACGTGCGCGGCGGCTTCTTCGGCATGGAGATGGTGCATCCGGCGGTGCGCGTGGTCGACGAGGACACGCCGCTGCCGCAGGCGCTGACGCCCGTCTACCCGAGCACTGCGGGCGTCACGCAGGCGTATCTGCGCAAGGCGATCGACAACGCCTTGTCGCGCACGTCGTTGCCGGAGTTGCTGCCCGAACCGGTCGCGCGGGCGCACCTCCAGCCGCTCGGCGTGCCGTCGCTGATGGATGCCGTGCGCACGCTGCATCACCCCGGCGTGCAGTCCGACGAGACCGCGCTGATCGACGGCACGCATCCGGCGTGGGTGCGCATCAAGTTCGAGGAGCTGCTCGCCCAGCAGATGTCGCTCAAGCGCGCACACGACGAGCGCCGCACCCGTGCCGCGCCCGCCATGCCGCGCCGCAAGCAGGGCGACGAGTCGGCGCTGGTGGCGCGACTGCTGAAGGCCCTGCCGTTTTCGCTGACGAGGGCGCAGGAGCGTGTCGGCGGCGAGATCGCGCTCGATCTGACCCAGCCGCATCCGATGCAGCGGCTCTTGCAAGGCGACGTCGGCAGCGGCAAGACGATCGTCGCCGCGCTGGCCGCCGCGCAGGCCATCGACGCCGGCTACCAGGCCGCGCTGATGGCGCCGACCGAAATCCTCGCTGAACAGCACGCGCGAAAATTGCGCGGCTGGCTGGAGCCGCTCGGCGTGAGCGTCGCGTGGCTGGCGGGCAGTCTGAAGACCAAAGAGAAGCGCGCCGCAATCGAAGCCGCCGCGCTCGGCACCGCGCAACTCGTGATCGGCACGCACGCGATCATTCAGGACGCGGTGGAGTTCGCCCGCCTCGGGCTCGTGATCGTCGACGAGCAGCACCGCTTCGGCGTCGCGCAACGGCTCGCGCTGCGCGCCAAGGCGCTCAACGCCGCCGACGGCGCGCGCGACTTCCAGCCGCATCAATTGATGATGTCCGCGACTCCGATTCCGCGCACGCTCGCAATGACCTACTACGCCGACCTCGACGTCTCGACCATCGACGAATTGCCGCCGGGCCGCACGCCGATCCTGACCAAGCTCGTCTCCGACGCGCGGCGCGAGGAAGTGATCGGCCGGGTGCGCGAGGCGGCGCTGAGCGGGCGTCAGGTGTACTGGGTGTGTCCGCTGATCGAGGAAAGCGAAACCTTGCAATTGCAGACCGCGGTCGAGACTTACGAGACACTGGTGGCCGCGCTGCCCGAGTTGAAGGTCGGCCTCGTGCATGGACGTCTCGCCCCCGCCGAGAAGGCCGCGGTGATGGACGCGTTCACCCGCAACGAGGTGCAGCTGCTGGTCGCGACCACGGTGATCGAAGTGGGCGTCGACGTGCCGAATGCGTCGCTGATGGTGATCGAGCATGCGGAGCGCTTCGGCCTCGCGCAGCTGCACCAGCTACGCGGACGGGTGGGGCGCGGCAGTGCGGCGTCGGTGTGCGTCCTGCTTTACACCGGGCCGTTGTCGATGACCGCGCGCGCGCGCCTGCAGACCATGCGCGAAACGACGGACGGCTTCGAGATCGCCCGGCGCGATCTCGAGATTCGCGGACCGGGCGAGTTCCTGGGCGCGCGCCAGTCGGGCGCGGCGATGCTGCGCTTCGCCGACCTTGAAAACGACCAGTGGCTGATCGAACCCGCGCGCGAGGCGGCCGCGGTGCTGCTCGAGCAGTATCCGGAGGTGGTGTTGCAGCATCTGGCACGGTGGCTCGGGGCGCGCGAGCACTATCTGAAAGCGTGAAGCGGGTTTGACGTCGTGGAAAAGCCGCTGCACGACTCGTGCGTCAGCCCCGAAACAAGAAGTGGCGAACCGACCCCATAGGGTGTATAACTAGAACCTATCGAATTCATTGCACTGATTGGTCCCCCAATGACGCTCACCGAATTGAAATACATCGTGGCGGTTGCCCGCGAGCGGCACTTCGGCCGGGCCGCCGAAGCGTGTTTCGTCAGCCAGCCGACGTTGTCGGTCGCTATCAAGAAGCTCGAAGACGAGCTGAATGTGCAGATCTTCGAGCGCGGCACCAGCGAGGTCAGCGTCACGCCGATCGGCGAACAGATCGTCACGCAGGCGCAGCGCGTGCTCGAACAGACGCTCGCGATCAAGGAAATCGCCAAGCAGGGCAAGGACCCGCTGGTCGGACCGTTGCGGCTCGGCGTGATCTATACGATCGGGCCGTACCTGCTGCCCACGCTCGTCAAGCAGATGATCAAGCGCGTCCCGCAGATGCCCTTGATGCTGCAGGAAAATTACACGCTCAAGCTGATCGAACTGCTCAAGCAGGGTGAAATCGACGTCGCCATCATGGCGTTGCCGTTTCCCGAAACCGGTTTGATGCTGCGCCCGCTGTACGACGAGCCGTTCGTCGTCGCGCTGCCGTCAGGCCACGCGTGGGAAAACCGCCAGAAAATCGACGCCGACGACCTGAAGCAGGAAACCATGCTGCTGCTCGGCAGCGGCCACTGCTTCCGCGATCACGTGCTGGGCGTGTGCCCGGAACTGATGCGTTTTTCGCAGAACGCCGACGGCATCCAGAAGACCTTCGAAGGGTCGTCGCTGGAGACCATTCGACATATGGTCGCGAGCGGCGTCGGGATCACCGTCCTGCCGCGCATGTCGGTGCATGAGGTCAAGCCGCACGCGGGCGGCATCGACGCAGGCCTGCTCAGCTACGTCGCATTCGACGAGCCCGTGCCGGATCGCCGCGTCGTGCTCGCGTGGCGCAAGAGCTTCACGCGCATGCCCGCGATCGACGCCATTTGCGATGCGATCAGCGCCTGCGATCTGCCGGGCGTCAAGAAGCTCGATCTGCCGGTCGCGGTCAACTAGCGTTCCATCTCTTCCTTCTCTGTGCCGGTCGGTGCCTTTGGCCGACCCTCGGCACGGCGCACGCCCTTGCGCGCGCCGCGATCTTGCGAAGTGCAGTCCCGCGCTTTCCGGGTCCGCCTCTCGCCTATCAAATAGATAAAATTAATCAAACACGTACTTTTAATAGCGTTGGTATAGTTTCCTCCATGGATCGCCCGATCCCTTATCTGATAAGGCCCAGGAGGAAATCATGGTGCAACCTGACTCGCAGCAACTTCACGCGCTTGTCGCCCAACCGGCAGCCGCAGCCGCAGCCGCGGTCTGCGCGACAGCTTCGGCGCCGAGCATACGCACCGTCGCGTTGTCGTTGCTGGTCGATCGGGCCTTGTCCGCTTAACGCAGCGGCTGGCGGCATTCATGCCGCGTCTGCCCGCTCTCTTTCAATAAGAATCACAGGAGTTACCATGTCCGAACGCAAGCTCACCAATGCCGCCGGCGCGCCGATCGCCGACAACCAGAATTCGATGACCGCCGGCCCGCGCGGCCCGGTCTTGCTGCAAGACGTCTGGCTGCTCGAAAAGCTCGCTCACTTCGACCGCGAAGTGATTCCCGAGCGCCGCGTTCACGCCAAGGGTTCGGGCGCATTCGGCACGCTGAAGGTCACGCACGACATCTCGCGCTACACGAAGGCAAAGGTGTTCGCGGCGCTCGGCAAGGAAACGCCGCTTTTCATGCGCTTTTCGACGGTGGCGGGCGAGCGCGGCGCGGCCGATGCCGAACGGGACGTGCGCGGCTTCTCGATCAAGTTCTACACCGACGAGGGTAACTGGGACGTGGTCGGCAATAACACGCCGGTGTTCTTCATCCGCGATCCGCTTAAGTTTCCGGACTTCATCCACACGCAGAAGCGCAATCCGTACACCAACATGCGCAGCAACGTCGCCGCGTGGGACTTCTGGTCGCGTCATCCGGAGTCGCTGCATCAGGTGACGATTCTGATGAGCGACCGCGGCATTCCGAAGAACTATCGGCAGATGCACGGCTTCGGTTCGCACACGTACTCGTTCATCAACGCGAATAACGAGCGGTTCTGGGTCAAGTTCCACTTCAAGTCGATGCAAGGTATCGAAAACTTCACCGATGCCGAAGCCGCGCAAGTGGTTGCGCAGGACCGCGAGAGTGCGCAGCGTGATCTGGTCGGCAACATCGACGCGGGCAACTTCCCGGCATGGCGCTTCGCGATTCAGGTGATGCCGGAAGCGGAGGCGGCGAACTATCGTTTCAATCCGTTCGACATCACGAAGGTGTGGTCGCAGAAGGACTATCCGCTGATCGACGTCGGCACGATCGAGTTGAACCGCAACGCGGCGAACTATTTCGCGGACGTCGAGCAAGCCGCATTCACGCCGGCCAACGTGGTGCCGGGTATCGGCTTTTCGCCGGACCGTCTGTTGCAGGGGCGCCTGTTCTCGTACGGTGACACGCAGCGCTATCGCCTCGGCATCAATCACCATCAGATTCCGGTGAATGCGCCGCGCGTGCCGAGCGCGCATTCGTTTCATCGCGACGGCGCGCTGCGCACGGACGGCAACCTCGGCGGCAACGTGAACTACGAGCCGAACCGTTTCGGCGACTTCGCACAGGACCCGAACGCGTCGGAGCCGCCGCTCGCGGCAGGCGCCGTGGATCGCTACGATCATCGCGCTGACGACGACTACTACACGCAGCCGGGCATGCTGTTCGCGCTGTTCGATGCGGCACAGCGCCAGCGTTTGTTCGGCAACATCGCGCGCCACATCGATGGTGTGCCGCAGGACATCGTCGCGCGTCAGATCGAGCATTTCCGCCGCGCCGATCCGGCCTATGCAGAAGGCGTGATCGCCGCTTTGGCCGAACTGGCGGAAAGCGTCAAGAAGTAAGCAACGGTAGTTGAAGCGATGCAGCAAAGCGGGGCGCAGCGGCGTCCCGCCGGTATCGATACGAATCGCGGGAGTACGATCATGATTCAGATGATGATGGCCGCGCTTGGCGGCTCGCCGGCAGCACGCGGTGCGCAACGGCGGCAGACACTCGCGCGGGCATTCGGCGTGCGCAAGGCAGCCGGTTTCGCGATCGTCGCGAGCGGGTGGGCGGTGCTCGTCGCGCAGGCCCTGCAACACAGGCTGGACGGTTGATCGCAGTCGACCCGTCAAAGCGGCAAGTGGCCATGTGTCACGCGAACGCAGCAGATTTCCAGGCTAAACTGTCGAGCGTTCGATGTTTCGCGTTTGCCTTGCGCAAACCGTCACTTTGCCGACCGGTTCGTATCACTCTTCGAAGGAGTCATCATGGCCAAGAAAGAAGCCGCAGCCGTACAGCACGTCAATATCGGGATCAGCGACAAGGATCGCAAGAAGATTGCAGAAGGTCTGTCGCGTTTGCTCGCCGACACCTACACGCTGTACCTGAAGACCCACAACTTCCACTGGAACGTGACGGGTCCGATGTTCAACACGCTGCATCTGATGTTCGAAACGCAATACAACGAACTGGCGCTGGCAGTCGATTCGATCGCTGAACGGATCCGCGCGCTGGGCGTGCATGCGCCGGGCAGCTACAAGGATTTCGCGAGGCTGTCGTCGATTCCGGAAGCGGACGGCGTGCCCGCCGCGGAAGAAATGATTCGCCAGCTGGTGGAAGGCCAGGAGGCGGTGGTGCGCACCGCACGCGCGATTTTCCCGTCGACGGAAGCCGCCAACGACGAGCCGACCGCCGACCTGCTGACGCAACGCATGCAAACGCACGAAAAGACCGCGTGGATGCTGCGCTCGATGCTCGCTTGAGCGTCGCCGCCTCGCGAGCGAGCCGCTCCGCTCAGGCGCCGACGTTGCGCTGTTTGCACTGAAACGGCACAAAGCCTCCCTTCGCGGGAGGCTTTGTTTTTTGCGGTGCCGCTCAGCGAACCGCGCGGCAGGCCTCGCGTTTCGGAGCGCGCCCGCCCGAAAAACAGCCGCCCGCGTGCATCCCGTAAAATAGCCGCAACGTTTGCGCACTTCATCCACTTCACCGATTCCGCCATGTTCGCCCGACTTCCCCTGTATCTGCGCCTCGTGCGCATGGACAAGCCGATCGGCAGCCTGTTGCTGCTGTGGCCAACGCTCAACGCGCTGTGGATCGCGTCCGACGGACATCCGTCCTGGCCGCTGCTGGTGATCTTCACGGTGGGCACGGTGCTGATGCGCTCGGCGGGCTGCGCGATCAACGACTATGCGGATCGTGATTTCGACCGCTACGTGAAGCGCACTGAAAATCGGCCGATCACGTCGGGCAAGATCAAGGCGTGGGAAGCGGTGGCGCTGGCGGCCGGGTTGTCGCTGCTGGCGTTCCTGTTGATCTTGCCGCTGAACACGCTGACGAGGGAGCTTTCGGTGGCGGCGCTGTTCGTCGCCGGTTCATACCCGTTCACCAAGCGGTTCTTCGCGATTCCGCAGGCGTATCTCGGGATCGCGTTCGGCTTCGGCATTCCGATGGCGTTCGCCGCGATTCAGGACCACGTGCCGATGCTCGCATGGGTGATGCTGCTCGCCAACGTGTTCTGGTCGGTCGCGTACGACACCGAATATGCGATGGTCGATCGCGACGACGACATCAAGATCGGCATCCGCACGTCGGCGCTCACGTTCGGCCGCTTCGACGTGGCCGCGATCATGCTGTGCTATGCCGTGACGCTCGGCATTTACGTCGGCATTGGTGTGATGCTCGGCTTCGGCGCGCTGTACTGGGTGGGTTGGGCCGCAGCGGCGGCCTGCGCGGTCTATCACTACACGCTCATCCGCGAGCGCGAGCGGATGGCGTGCTTCGCCGCTTTCCGGCATAACAACTGGCTGGGCGGCGCGCTGTTTGCCGGGATTGCCGCGCATTATGCGGTGGCTTCGTTTTGATGTTTGCTGCACGTCCGCAGGGCAGCGGTTTGGCTCCGCGTGGAGCGTGCGCCGCGAAGAGTTGCAGGGCAATTGCAGTGGACTTGTAGCGGATTGGTAGCAACGGACTGCGTTATGGAGCGAAGCGCTGCGTCGTTTTGATTCCGCAGTGTTTCGTTCTCGCCACGGTGCCGCTAAAGGTTGGTCAATCGCGGCTCTAACCACGGTGCCGCTAAGCTTCGTCAAATGCGGCAGCCCGCCAGGCCGCCGCTAACGCACTACCATCACCCGCGCTTACTGCTTGCCGAACTCGTCGCCCATTTCCTTCGCGCGCGCATCGGCGGCGAGCGCGCCGCGCACGATCGCGTCCTTGATGCCGCTCGCGTCGAACGACGTCAGCGCCGCGGCCGTCGTGCCACCCTTCGAGGTCACGCGTTCGCGCAGCACGCTCGGCGGCTCGTCCGAATTCGCCGCCAGTTGCGCCGCGCCGGTGAAAGTCGCGACGGCCAGCGCGCGGCCCTGCGCTTCATCCATGCCGAGTTGGCGGGCGGCTTCCTGCAGTGCTTCGATGAAATAGAACACGTAGGCCGGACCGCTGCCCGAGATCGCGGTGACGGCGTCGATTTTCGCTTCGTCGTCGAACCAGACCGTTTCGCCGACCGCGCCGAGCACCTGCGAAGCGAGCGCGCGACCCGCTGCGTCGACGCTGCCAGTTGCGACGAGGCCCGTCACGCCCATGCCGATCAGCGCCGGCGTATTCGGCATCACGCGCACGATGCGGCCGTGGCCGTTCAGCCAGCGCGACATGTCGCACATGCGAATGCCCGCGACGATGCTGATCGCCAGTTGCGACGCCTTCAGATGCGGCGCCAATGCTTGAGCGACGCTCTTCAGGATCTGCGGTTTCACCGCCAGCACGACGGCGTCGTACCCTGCGAGCGCGGCGTCCGCGCCCGCACCGGTGCGGATACCGAACTGCTGCTCATTGCGCTTGCGCGCGTCTTCGTTGGGATCGATCGCGTAGAGGTCCGCAGGCGCGACGCCGCGCTTGATGAGGCCGCCGATCAATGCCGCAGCCATGTTGCCGCCGCCGATAAAAGCAATTTTCATGATATTCCGAATGAGGTTCGGTGAAGAGCCTGGACGGCCCGGAAAGGTCAGTGAGCGTAATCCCGCGCGCCGAAGATCGCGGTGCCGACTCGCACGATTGTCGCGCCTTCGAGCACGGCTGCTTCGAGGTCGCTCGACATGCCCATCGACAACGTGTCGAGCTCGAGTCCGTCGTCGCGCAGACGCTCGAACAACTCGCGCAGTTGGCGATGCGGCGCGCGTTGCGCGTCGATATCGCCCGCCGGTTCGGGAATCGACATCAGCCCGCGCAAATTCAGTTTCGGCAGCGCGGCGATTTCCTGCGCGACTTCGACCGCCTCGGCAATGCCGACGCCGCTCTTGGATGCCTCGCCGCTGACGTTGACCTGCAGGCACACGTTCAGCGGCGGCAGATTGTCAGGGCGCTGTTCGGACAGCCGCTGCGCGATCTTCAGGCGATCGACCGAATGCACCCAGTCGAAATGCTCGGCGACCGGCCGCGTCTTGTTCGATTGCAAGGGGCCGATGAAATGCCATTCGAGCGACGCGCGCAGATCGGCGAGCGACTCGATCTTGGCGAGCGCCTCCTGCACGTAGTTCTCGCCGAACACGCGCTGGCCGGCCGCGTGAGCCGCGCGCACGTCTTCGGCGGGGAAGGTCTTCGAGACCGCGAGCAGCATGACCGAACGCGCGTCGCGTCCGGCCGCGTGCGCGGCCGTGGCGATGCGCTGTCGCACCGCTTCGAGGTTGTGAATCAGATCGGGCATCGAACGTAACCGGTGGTTCAGCGAAAAGCGATGACCCGATTATACGGACAGCATGTGCTCGACCAATTCAATCCAATGCGCAACCGGCGTCGATGTGCCGCTTTGCAGATGCGCAATGCAGCCGACGTTCGCCGACACGATCACCTGCGGCTCCAGTGCCTGCAGCCGTTCGAGCTTCTGATCGCGCAGTGCGTACGACAGCTTCGGCTGCGTCAGCGAATAGGTGCCGGCCGAGCCGCAGCAAAGATGACTGTCGACGGGCAGACGCACTTCGACGCCGAGCGCGGTGAGCAGATGCTCGACCTTGCCGCGCACCTGCTGGCCATGCTGCAGCGTGCAGGGTGGATGGAACGCCACGGTATGCACCGAGCGGCGGCGCGTGACGGCGGTGAGCGCTTGCTCGAACTCGGGCAGGATCTCCGAAATGTCGCGTGTCAATTCGACGATGCGGCGCGCCTTCTCCGCATAGGCCGGATCGTGGCGCAGCAGGTGCGCGTATTCCTTGACCGTCGCGCCGCAGCCGGAGGCGTTCATCACGATCGCCTCCGCGCCCTGCTCGACGTACGGCCACCATGCGTCGATATTGACGCGCAGGTCGTCGAGCGCCTCGTCGTTGTAGCCCAGATGCAGGCGGATCGCGCCGCAGCAGCCGGCGTCGGGCGCGATCACCGTTTCGATGCCAAGCGCATCGAGCACGCGCGCCGTGGCGACGTTCACGTTCGGCATCATCGACGGTTGCACGCAACCCGCGAGCATCAGCATCTTGCGCTCATGTTTCGCGGTGGGCCATTCGAGCGGTCGCTGCCGCGCGGGCACCTTGTCGCGCAGTTTCTTCGGCAGCACGCGGCGAAAGTGCTGGCCCAGGCGCATGGTCGGCGTGAAGACCGCGCTGTTCGGCACGACGCTCGCGAGCACCCGGCGCAGCATCCGCTGACCGAGCGGGCGCGTGACTTTTTCTTCGGTGAGCTTGCGGCCGATTTCCACCAGCCGGCCGTATTGCACGCCGGACGGGCAGGTCGATTCGCAATTGCGGCAGGTGAGGCAGCGGTCGAGGTGAACCTGGGTACTGCGCGTGACCGGCGCGCCTTCGACCATCTGCTTGATCAGATAGATGCGCCCGCGCGGCCCATCGAGTTCGTCGCCGAGCAACTGGTAGGTCGGGCAGGTGGCCGTGCAGAAACCACAATGTACGCAATTGCGCAGGATGGCATCGGCTTCATCGCCATCGGGCGTATTACGAATGAAGTCCGCGAGGTTGGTTTGCATCGCGTCGCTCAGAAGTCGGGGTAGAGACGGCCGCGATTGAAGATGCGGGCCGGGTCGAAAGCGCTTTTCAGGCCGCGATGGATTTTCATCAGCGGCGCGGGCAGCGGCGTGAACACACCGGCGCTGCGGTCGTAACCGTGGCCGGTGCGGAAGATCGTGGCATGACCGCCGGCCTGTTTTGCGCTGATGCGCACGGTTTGTGCGTCGGTGTCGGTGATCCACCAGCGCTGGCCGCCGCCCCATTCCATCAGTTGCGCGCCGGGCAGTTGCAAAGGTTCGGTGATCGACGGCAGCGCGAGACGCCAAAGCGCGGCCTTCGGCGGAATGGCCGCGAAGAACGAGTCGGTCTGCTCGCGCAGGCCGGCCCAGAAACGCTCCGCTTCGACCGCATCGACGACCTCGCCGCCGAGCGACGTGCGCGCCGACTTGACCGCCGCTTCGGCGCCCGCGAGGCGCACGGCGAGCGTGCCGTGACGCCATGCGCTCGCGGTGATCGGCAGCGGGCGGCCGCCCCATTCGTTCAGCTTGCGGACCGCGTCGGTGCCATTCATGTCGAACTTGAGCGTGGCTTCGGCCTGCGGCAGCGGCAGCACCTTGATCGACAATTCGAGGATCAGACCGAGCGTGCCGAGCGAGCCGGCCATCAGACGCGAAACGTCGTAGCCAGCGACGTTTTTCACCACCTGGCCGCCGAAATGGAGTTTCTGGCCCTGACCGTTCATGATGACCGCGCCGAGCACGAAGTCGCGTGCCGCGCCTGCGGCAGGGCGGCGCGGCCCGGCGATGCCGGCCGCGATGCAGCCGCCGAAGGTGGCCTGCGGGCCGAAGTGCGGCGGCTCGAAGGCGAGCATCTGATCGTGCTCGGCGAGCGCGGCTTCGACCTCCAGCAGGGGCGTGCCCGCGCGCGCGGTGACGACAAGCTCCGCTGGATCGTACGCGATGATGCCGCGATAAGCGCGCGTGTCGAGGATGTCACCTTCCAGCGTCTGACCATACCAGTCTTTGGTGCCGCCGCCACGGATGCGCAACGCGCGCCCCTCGGCGCTGGCCGAACGCACGCGTTCCGACCATACGGCGACGATGTCGTCCTCTTCCATGGTGTCCTGCTTCGTTGTGTTTCGTTTGATTGTACCGGGCGGGGGCTCGCTGGCAACCAGGAGCGGACCCGCATCGGGTAATCAGGGTCGAGGACCGGGAAGCACCGCCGCAGCAGCGTGGCCATGCGCCTGCTTACTGCTAGAAGC
This sequence comes from Paraburkholderia fynbosensis, assembly GCF_902859935.1. Classification (GTDB taxonomy): domain Bacteria; phylum Pseudomonadota; class Gammaproteobacteria; order Burkholderiales; family Burkholderiaceae; genus Paraburkholderia; species Paraburkholderia fynbosensis. The sequence goes on along the minus strand of NZ_CADIKI010000003.1, from coordinate 440,279 downwards.
GCGGCAGCTCAGGGTGAGGCAGCAAGCCGCCGCGCACGTGCATCTTGCCGTATTCAGCGCAGCGCGCTCGCGTGGGAATGCCCTTGTCCGGGTTGAGCAGACCGGGCGCGTCGAAAGCGCGCTTGACCGCGTGGAACGTGTCGCGCTCTTCGGGCGAAAACTGCACGCACATCGAATTGATCTTCTCGATGCCGACGCCATGCTCGCCCGTCACCGTGCCGCCCAGTTCGACGCACGCTTCGAGGATGTCGGACCCGAACGCCTCGGCGCGGTGCCACTCGTCCTGGTCGTTGCCGTTGAAGAGGATCAGCGGATGCATGTTGCCGTCGCCCGCGTGGAAGACGTTGATGCAGCGCAAGCGGTAGGTTTGTTCCATCGCTTCGATGCGCGCGAGCAGCGGCCCGATACTGCGGCGCGGCACGGTGCCGTCCATGCAGTAGTAGTCCGGGGAGATGCGGCCCGCGGCCGGAAATGCGTTCTTGCGGCCCGACCAGAAGCGTAGCCGCTCCGCCTCGGAGCGCGAAATCTGGATGCGCGTCGCGCCCTGTTCGCGCAGCACCGCGGTCATGCGCACGATTTCGTCGGCGACCTCTTCGGGCGTGCCGTCCGACTCGCACAGCAGGATCGCCGCCGCGTCGAGATCGTAGCCGGCTTTGACGAACTCTTCGACGGCGCGTGTGGCCGGTTTGTCCATCATTTCGAGGCCCGCCGGAATGATGCCCGCCGCGATGATGCAGGCGACCGCTTCGCCGCCTTTCACGACGTCGTCGAAACTCGCCATGATGACCTGCGCCGTTTGCGGCTTCGGGATCAGCTTGACGGTGACTTCGGTGACGATCGCGAACATGCCCTCGCTGCCGATCACCACCGCGAGCAGATCGAGTCCGGGCGCGTCCGGCGCGAGCGAGCCGAATTCGACGATCTCGCCTTCCATCGTCACCGCGCGCACGCGCAGCACGTTGTGCACGGTGAGGCCGTACTTGAGGCAATGCACGCCGCCGGAATTCTCCGAGACGTTGCCGCCGATCGTGCAGGCGATCTGCGACGACGGGTCCGGCGCGTAGTACAGGCCGTACGGCGCCGCGGCTTCGGAGATCGACAGATTGCGCACGCCCGGTTGCACCGTGGCGGTTCGCGCGTATGGATCGACTTCGACGATTTTCCTGAAGCGCGCAAGCGACACCACGACGCCATGACGGATCGGCATCGCGCCGCCTGACAGGCCGGTGCCCGCGCCGCGCGGCACGATCGGCACGTCGAGCCGGTGGCAGATCTGCACGATGCGCTGCACCTGCGATTCCGTCTCCGGCAGCGCGACCGCGAGCGGCAGACGCCGGTACGCGGCGAGGCCGTCGCAGTCGTAGGCGACGGTGTCTTCCTCGCGATACAGCAGACAATGGGTCGGCAACACGGCCATCAGCGCCTGCACGACTTCGCGCTGGCGCTGGGCGAGTACTTCAGCCGTCAGTTCAGCGGGTGCGTTCATGTGACTTGTCTCCTCGTGCCTTTCGCCAGGCTTGCTCATGTTTCGAGCAGCCTTGTTTCGACGCCGGCGCGGCGGCCAATGCAATGCAGCCGCGCCCGACAATGCCTATCCCATAGCTAGGCTGCCCAGGAAAAAATCTTGCCCGGGTTCATCAGGTTGCGCGGATCGAGTGCGTGCTTGATCGAGCGCATCGTATCGACGGCGACATCGCCGTGTTCTTCGAGCAGAAAGCCCATCTTGTGCAGGCCGACGCCGTGCTCGCCGGTGCAGGTGCCGTCCATGCGCAGCGCGCGTTGCACGATGCGATGGTTCAGACGCTCAGCTTCCGCTAGCTCTTCGGGCTTGTTCGGGTCGATCAGGATCGCGACGTGGAAGTTGCCGTCGCCGACATGGCCGACGATCGGGCAGGGCAGCGGCGACGCTTTCAGATCCTGCTCCGTTTCCACCACGCATTCTGCGAGACGCGAGATCGGCACGCAGACGTCGGTCGTGACGGCGCGGCAGCCGGGCTTCAGTTGCAGCATCGCGAAATAGGCGTTGTGACGCGCGTTCCACAGACGACTGCGGTCTTCCGGGCGCGTCGCCCATTCGAAGCCTTCGCCGGCATTCTGCGCGGCGATCTCCTGGACCAGTTCGGCCTGTTCCTTCACGCCGGCCTCGGTGCCGTGAAATTCGAAGAACAGCGTGGGCGCTTCGCGCAGCGTCAGATTCGAATGGCGGTTGATCGAGCGGATCGCGAGCGAGTCGACGAACTCGACGCGCGCGATCGGCACGCCGATCTGGATCGTTTCGATGACCGCGCGCACCGCATCGCCCATCGACGCAAATGCGCATACCGCGGCGGAGACCGCTTCCGGTTGCGGATAGAGGCGCACAGTGATTTCGGTGATCACGCCGAGCGTGCCCTCCGAGCCGACGAACAGACGCGTCAGGTCGTAACCCGCCGACGACTTGCGCGCCCGCGTGCCGGTCTTGATCACGCGGCCATCGGCGAGCACGACGGTCAGGCCGAGCACGTTCTCGCGCATCGTGCCGTAGCGCACGGCGTTGGTGCCCGACGCGCGCGTGGCCGACATGCCGCCGATGCTCGCGTCGGCGCCCGGGTCGATCGGAAAGAAGAGGCCGGTGTCGCGCAGCGCTTCGTTCAACTGCTTGCGCGAAATGCCGGGCTCGACGGTGACGGTGAGGTCTTCGGCGTTGATCGACAGCACGCGGTTCATTTCCGACAGATCGATCGACACACCGCCTTGTACGGCGAGCAGATGTCCTTCGAGCGATGAACCGTTGCCGTATGGAATGATCGGCACGTTGTACTGGCCGCACAGTTTGATGACGGCTTGCACGTCTTCGGTCGTGCGCGCGAACACGACGGCGTCAGGCAGTTGGGGGTCGAACGGCGATTCGTCGCGGCCGTGGTGGGCACGCACGGCTTCGGCAACCGACACGCGCTCGCTGAAGGTCGCTTTGAGGGCGTCGAGCAGCTCGGCGGGAAAAGGCCGGCGCAGCGGGGCCGGCGGTACGGGATGATTCACGCATGTCTCCTGTGTCGACCGGAGTTAGCGCTTTAGCGCTTACTCCGGTCCCATGCAACGCGGTCGACCGGAGTTAGCGCTTTAGCGCTTGGTCCGGTCCCATGCAACGCGGTCGACCGGAGTTAGCGCTTTAGCGCTTGGTCCGGTCCCATGCAACGCGGTCGACCGGAACGAGCGCAAAGCACCGACTCCGCTCCCATGAAAAACGATTGCTGAAATTTTGGGTACAGCTTGTTTGCAGCAGCTATTTCATTTTACGCCGATCGCCCGCCGGCCGGCGTCAGGACGCTCACCGCTTCTATAATGACGGCGACTTCACGATGCGCGCAATATGGATAAACGCGATGGCCGGCCGGCCGTTTTGCGCTGAACCGTGCCATTTGCATGGACGCATCGTCACTGAATGGATGGGAGACATCATGGGCAACCGCTTGAGCAAGATCGCGACCCGCACGGGCGACGACGGTACCACCGGACTGGGCGACGGTCGCCGCGTATGTAAGGACAGCGCGCGCATTGCCGCGATTGGCGATGTCGACGAACTCAATTCGAACCTAGGCGTGCTGTTGTGCGAAACGCTGCCTGACACGGTGCGCGCGGCGCTGGTCGCGATCCAGCATGATCTGTTCGATCTCGGCGGCGAACTCTGCATTCCCGGCCACACGATGATCACCGACCGGCACCTCGCTCAACTCGACGGCTGGCTCGCCGATTACAACGCGGCATTGCCGCCGCTGAAGGAGTTCATTTTGCCGGGCGGCTCGCGCTCGGCGGCGCTTGCGCATGTGTGCCGTACCGTCTGCCGCCGCGCCGAGCGGGCGATCGTGGCATTGGGAGAAGACGAGCCAATCAACGCGGCGCCGCGTCAGTACGTGAACCGGCTATCGGACTTGCTGTTCGTGCTCGCGCGCGTGCTCAATCGCGCTGACGGCGGCACCGACGTGCTGTGGCAGCACGATCGCAACGCGGGCTAGCGTGCGGACAAGCGGCACACGTTAGCCGACGGCCAGCGTAACCGGCTTGCCGATGCGGCTCATCATTTCGACCAGCGTGTCGATGGTGAACTTGGTGGTTTTCTTGTTGACCACGTCGGATACACGCGGACGCGACACCATCAGAATCTCGGCGGCCTCAGCCTGCTTCAGATGGTGTTGTTCGATCCAGCTGGAGAGTTCGGTCATCAATTGCTCTTTCAGCAGCCGCGTGTCGTTGATCTGCTTTTGCGATGCGGTGTGCAGGCGCTTCGCCTCGGCGGCGGAAAAGCCCAGTTCGAGGAACAGATTCGCACCGGGCCGGGTCACGTGACGAATTTTCGTGTCGATCGTCATTTGTTAAGTTTTCCTATCGTTGATGATGGCGCGGTATCGCGTCTCGGCAATCGTCCTGTCATGCGGCTCCAGCTTCTGCGCTTTTTTCTGGAAGCAATGCAGCACATACAGCGCTTCGACGTACTTGGTCACGTACATCACGCGAAAAATGCCGTCAGGATTCCTGACGCGGATTTCGCGAGTTCCGGCGCCGATCGAGTCGAACGGCTTCCAGTCGTCCGGGTCGAGTCCCGCCTGGATCTTGCCGAGCTGGAATGCCGCTCGACGACGTGGTTCTTCGGGAAAGGCGAGTAAATCGCGATAGCTGGAACCCAACCAGCGAATTTCTTTTTCCTTCTCCATAACCGCCCTTTCTGTACAAAATTTTATACGTACCATCCCAGCAGGTCAAGTCGCCCGCGACCCGGCGATGAGCTGTTACGGTACAGAGGCGGCACATGAAGCACCATTCGGCCGTTCGGCCAAAAAAAAGCCCGGCTCGACGAGCCGGGCTTTCTACGGATCTGCCTGAAGGCAGCGTGGCAGCGCTTTAGTTGCCGCTGCCGCGCGCAACGCGCCGTTGCTTGACCGCTTCGGCGAGACCTTCGAGCACGGCGACGCTTTCGTCCCAGCCGATGCACGCATCGGTGATGCTCTGGCCGTACGTCAGTGCGCAACCTTCCTGCAGATCCTGGCGGCCTGCCACCAGGTGCGACTCCACCATCACGCCGACAATCCGTTCGTCGCCCGAAGCAATCTGGCGGCCGATATCCGCGCACACCGGAATCTGGTTCTCGTGCTTCTTCGAACTGTTTGCGTGGCTCGCGTCGATCATCAGGCGTGCTGCGAGACCGGCCTTGCCGATGTCCGCGCAAGCCGCGTTGACGCTGTCCGCATCGTAGTTCGGCGTCTTGCCGCCGCGCAGGATGATGTGGCAGTCCTCATTGCCGGCCGTCGACACGATCGCCGAGTGACCACCCTTGGTGACCGAAAGGAAATGGTGCGGCTGCGAGGCGGCCTTGATCGCGTCGACCGCGATCTTGACGTTGCCGTCCGTGCCGTTCTTGAAGCCGACCGGGCACGACAGTCCCGAGGCGAGTTCGCGATGCACCTGCGACTCGGTGGTGCGCGCGCCGATCGCTCCCCACGAGATCAGATCGGCGATGTATTGCGGGCTGATCATGTCGAGGTATTCGGTGCCGGCCGGCAGGCCCAGTTCGTTGATGCGCAATAGCAGTTCGCGCGCGGCGCGCAGGCCGTCGTTGATCTTGAAGCTGTTATCCATATGCGGGTCGTTGATGAGACCCTTCCAGCCGACCGTCGTGCGCGGCTTCTCAAAGTACACGCGCATCACGATTTCGAGTTCACCGGCGAACCGCTTGCGCTGCTCGATCAGGCGCCCGGCGTATTCCATCGCCGCCTTCGGATCGTGAATCGAGCACGGGCCGATGATCACGATCAGCCGGTCTTCCATGCCATGCAGAATCCGATGCATCGCGTTGCGCGAGTTGTAGATCACGTCGGACACCGTTTCGTCGCAGGCGAATTCGCGGATCAGGTGAGCGGGCGGTGTGAGTTCTTTCAATTCGCGAATGCGGACATCGTCGGTGTTGTGCGGGGGCATGTTGTTCTCCTGAATCGGTTCGTAGCGTGTTCGCGCGGGCAACGAAGGCTGTGATGAGGCAGCGATGCCAGAGCGGACCACAATCAAAAAATGTTCAACGACAAAGTTCTAGATGCGGTTTCAACTGCGGTTGCAGATGTGTGAGGCGAAAAAAAACCGCCAGGCTTAGCTGGCGGTTTTTCGGGAATTCTCGGTGTCCTGCGTGCACTAACACCCCTCTCGATCCGCCAGCGGTCTGAGATACCAAAAAAAGTAAAAGTAAAACTTGGCGGACATGGCGAAATGAGGTCGCTGGTCAAAAAGGGTGAGTGACTTTATAACCCGCTCAAGCTCGGCTGGCAAGCATAGGGGCGCAAAAATGCGGAAAACCCGCATACTCCGCCCATTGCATGCACGAAGTATGCGTTTTACGGGGGTCAGGCCGTGCCGCCCACCGTCATCCGGTCAATGCGCAGCGTCGGCTGACCGACGCCCACCGGCACGCTCTGGCCTTCCTTGCCGCACACGCCGACGCCCGAATCGAGCTTCATGTCGTTGCCGATCATGCTGACGTACTTCAGCGATTCCGGACCGCTGCCGATCAGCGTCGCACCCTTGACCGGGTACGTGATCTTGCCGTTTTCGATCATGTACGCCTCAGAGGCCGAGAACACGAACTTGCCGTTCGTGATGTCCACCTGGCCGCCGCCGAAGTTCACCGCGTACAAGCCGTTCTTCACCGACGCGAGAATTTCCTGCGGGTCCTTGTCGCCGTTGAGCATGTACGTGTTGGTCATGCGCGGCATCGGCAGCGCCGCGTACGATTCGCGGCGCGCGTTGCCGGTGACCGGCATCTTCATCAGCCGCGCGTTCAGCGTGTCCTGGATGTAGCCCTTCAGGATGCCGTCCTCGATCAGCGTCGTGCACTGGGTCGGGTTGCCTTCGTCGTCGATATTGAGCGAGCCGCGGCGGTTCGGCAGCGTGCCGTCGTCGACCACGGTCACGCCCTTGGCGGCAACCTGTTCGCCGATACGTCCCGCGAATGCCGACGAGCCCTTGCGGTTGAAGTCGCCCTCGAGGCCGTGGCCGATCGCTTCGTGCAGCAGCACGCCGGGCCAGCCCGGTCCGAGCACGACGGTCATCGCGCCGGCCGGCGCCGGACGCGCGTCGAGGTTGACCAGCGCCGCATGCACCGCGTCGTCGACGTAGCGCGACAGCACTTCGTCGGTGAAATAGCCGTAATCGAAACGCCCGCCGCCGCCGCCGCTGCCGATTTCGCGGCGGCCGTTCTGCTCGGCGATCACCGTGACCGACACGCGCACGAGCGGCCGGATGTCAGCCGCGAAGCCGCCGTCGCTGCGCGCGACCAGCACCACGTCGTATTCGCCGGCGAGGCCCGCCATCACCTGCTGGATGCGCGAATCGCGGCCGCGCGCCATCTGTTCGATGCGCTCGAGCAGCTTGACCTTGGCGGTCGCGTCGAGCGAATGGAGCGGATCGGACGGCAGGTACAAGTCGCGTCCGGCGATGCCGGTCAGCGACGTAGCTGCCTTGATCTTCTGCTTGCCGCCACCCGCCTTGGCAATCGAGCGGGTGGCGAGCGCCGCCTGACGAATCGCTTCGGGCGACAGGTCGTCCGAGTACGCGAAAGCGGTGCGGTCGCCCGACACGGCGCGCACGCCGACGCCCTGGTCGATGCTGAAGCTGCCCGACTTCACGATGCCTTCTTCGAGACTCCACGCTTCGCTGCGCGTGTACTGGAAGTACAGGTCCGCGTAGTCGATCTTGTGCGTGAAGATCTCGGCGAGCGTGCGGGTGAGCAGGGATTCGTCGAGACCGTAGGGCGTCAGGAGGATGTCCTTGGCGGTGGCGAGATTACGGATACCGGGTTCGATGATGTTCATGCGAAGTATGTTCTGCTCGATAGGAGTCGGTTAGCGCCGGAGCCACCATATGAGTGATGGGCGCCGCAGTTTCAATGTCGTTTCAACTGAGCACACGATGACGCCAGGCGGGCAAGCTCTGCCGCACTTCTTCGATGCGCGCACGCTCGAGATTGCCGGCGACCACGCCGGCGCCTTCGTCGCGCACCGCGATGATGTCGCCCCATGGGTCGATCAGCATGCTGTGGCCCCAGGTGCGGCGGCCGTTCTCATGTTTGCCGCCTTGCGCCGCGGCCAGCACGTAACACTGGTTTTCGACCGCCCGGGCGCGCAGCAGCGTTTCCCAATGTGCGCGCCCGGTGGTGTAGGTAAAGGCGGATGGCACCACGATCAGCGCGCAATCGCCCATGCGCCGGTACAGCTCCGGAAAGCGCAGATCGTAGCAGACCGATAGGCCCACGCGGCCGAACGGCGCCTCGAAGCTGCGGACCTCGCCGCCGGGGCAGATGGTGCGCGCCTCGTCGAACGATTCTTCGCCCTTCTCGAAGTTGAACAGATGAATCTTGTCGTAGCGCGCGGCTTCGTTGCCTTGCGGGTCGAACACCAGCGTGGTGTTCAGTACGCGCGATGCTTCCGGCGCGGTGATGGGCAGCGTACCGCCGATCAGCCAGATCTGGTGGCGGCGGGCGGCATCGGCGAGGAAACGCTGGATCGGGCCGTCCTTGTAGGGCTCGCGTACCGCCAGCTTGTCGGTGTCCTTGAAGCCCATGAAGCAGAAGTATTCGGGCAGCAGCACGAGTTGCGCGCCGTCGGCGGCGGCTTCGGCGATCAGGCGCTGCGCTTCGGCCAGATTGCGTTCGCGATCCGGCGTGCTCACCATCTGCAGCGCGGCGATCCGGAAGGTGCTTGGCGGGGAACCGCTGGACGCCGCGGTGGACGAGGGGGGAAGGACGTGTGTTTCGCTCATGAGCGTTTTGGAAAACTCCCGGCAAGGCGGCGGCGCGAGCCGCTGCGCCGCTTACGTCGTTCAGGGCGGGCTGGGGCCGCCGTCGCGGCACTGGGCGCTTGGCCGGCCAAAAAAAGCAATCCGGAGGCCGGATAAGACTCAGTGCGCTTCAACGGTCGAAGCCGGAACGTCCATATTACCGCGATCGCCCGTCACCCGCTCGACGTGCGGTTTCGACCACGAACCGGTGATCGCGTATTCGCGCGCGAATACGTGCGAGACGGAGTGGGTGAGTGCGAGATCAGCCAGCAGCGCGCCCAGCCCGAAGAACGGATTGATGACCGCCGCGGCGATCACTCCGGCGCCCACGCTCACGGTCGGCGTGACGTGGAGATGCATGTCCTGGGACTTCTGCGCGAGATCGACCGTGCCCGTCATGTCGACGCGCGCGGGCGCGGTCACCATCGTGAAGTTGTCCGTGCGGCCGATGCCGTTGTGAATCTGCGCGGTGGCGGTGACGCTGGAAAACGGCAGCCCTTCGCCGATCACGTCGCGGAAATCCAGCGTGGCGATACGCGCGAGGCTTTGCAGGCTGAGCACGCCCAGCAGCGTGGCGACGCCCGGGTCGATCTTGAGGATCTGGCCATGGTGCAAGTCCGCCGCCAGATTGCCGTTGAGCGTCGAAAAGTCGATCACGGCCGGCGCGCCGAGCCATGCCAGCTTGCCCGACAGCGAGCCCGTGCCGCCCTTGATCGTGCGCGGCAGGCCGAAGCGTTCGATCAGTGCGCCGGCGTCCTTGATGTCGAGCTTGAAATCGAACACGGTGCGGCGCGGCGTGCTTTCGTCGGCGGCGGCGCCCAGTCCCGTCGAGGTGCGCCAGTTCGCGGTGGCGCTGAGCGTGGCGGCGGGATTCGTGATGTCGAGCTTGTCGAGCTGCCAGACGGGCACGCCGTCTTCCTCGAAATTGTGCGCGTCGACTTCGAGCCGGCCGACATTGCGCTCGCGCACGATCAGCTCGTTGACCACCAGATCGATCGACGGCATGTTCTGCGCGGGCGCCGACATCGCCGGGCCGAGCAGGTCCTTGTCCTCGACCGATGGAATCACGACGCGCGCAAAGCGCGCCTGCAGCGTGCCCGGCGATCCGCGAGTGGCGCCCGGCAGCCACGACACGTGGCCGGACACCTGGTTCGACGCGATGTTCGCCTGCCATTTGCCGTCCGCATGCGACGCGCCGACGATCACGTCGTCCCAGTGGCGCTTGAGCAGCGTCAGCGTATCGATGTGCAGCGCGAAGCGGTTCGGCAGGAATTGTGTGACGGCCGGATTCGGCGTAGCCGGCGGCGTGGCGGCCGCGGGCGCCGGGGGCGCAGTGGGCGGGGTCCCCGGCGGGGAGTTCGAAGCCGCGCCCTGGGTACGCATCTGCGTGACGAGCGTGCGCCACGCGTCGGCGTCGAACGCAGGGAGGTCGACGGCGGCGACCACGCCTTCGGATGGCAGATCGGCGGGCCTGTTCACGCCGATCGCGCCGCGCACGACCGTCGGCAGCGCTTTGGGCTGATAGCGCAACAAATATGCGGCGACGATCGGGCCGAAGGTCAGGTCGGCGCGTTCCACACCGGCTTCGCCCGGCGCGGCGGACGGGTTGACGGCAAAGTGCAGCGGCATCGGCACGCCGGCCGGCTTGGCGAACGGCGCCGGGAAGTCGAGCGCGAGGCCGGTCAGATCGGAGTTCGCCGTCACTTCCGGCAAGCTGCCCTTGGCGCCGCGCACGTTCAGCGCGTAGGGCGCCGTGCCGCTCAGGCGCGTCAGCACCTGCGCGGCCGGACCATGCAGATCGAGGCCGCGCGCCGCGTCGACGGCGATATGGCCGTTGAGCGCCAGCGCGTACGTGCCGTTCTGCCGCAGCCCGCCGTTGGCATGCACGTCGCCGCCGAGGAACTGCCCGGAGAGCCGGTCGAACTGGGCCGTACGTTCGGTGAAACGCACCCGGCCGTTCAGTTGCGACAGCGGCGGCACGCGCGGCACGCTCAGCCGGTTGTTCAGGAAGCCTACCGCGCCTTCCACGCCGATATGCGGTTTCGGCGTGCGCGGCACCGTCAGCTTGAGCGCGAGTGACGCGGGTCCTTCGGCGCGAATCTTTTCCGTCTGGTGCCGGGCCATGATCCCGAGCGAGCTGTCGTTCACGTAGTCGAGCATGTCGGCGAGCGGCCCGCGCCCATTACCCTGGATGACAAGATTCGACCCCCGGTTGCCGAGGTCGTCGATCCTGCCGTTGACGCCGGTCAGCGCGACGTGCCTGTACCGCCCGCGGGCGATGTCGAAGCGCATCACGTTCTGCTTGAGTTCGAACACGCCGTCGATGCCGTCGAGCGGCGGCCACACGTTCGGCGTGCCGTTGCGCATATTGCGCGGCGGGTAGGGCGAAGGATCGAACTTGCCGCCCTTGAACGGCGCGACGATATGGAAGATGCCGGCGTCGGGATCGCGCGAGTACGGGAATTTGGTCAGGTCGCCGTGCACTTCGATCGTCGCGCCCTGCGAGATGCCCGCCTGCAGCCCGTGGCCAAGATAGATGCGCAGCTTTTCGCTGATGCTGGTCGGCAGATAGCGGGTGATGCGCGGCACTTGGGCGCGCTGGAAGTCGGCCTTCAGATCGAGCGAGCCGCGGCCGTGGCCGGGGTTGCTGTAGCTCGCGCTCGCGGTGGCCGCGACGTCCGCGTTCGAGACCGATAAATTGGCCACCTTCACCGCGAACCCCGGGCGGTTCTCGCCCGGCGCCCTGGGCGTGATGGTCCAGTCGGCGCGGCCATGCAGACGGTCGAGCTTCAGGCGCGGATCGTCGAACACGCCCGGCAGCGTGATGGCCACATTGGACGTGTCGAGAAGCGCGGTGCCATGGTTTTCGTCGGCGTCGACGCTGCCCCACACATTTTCGATGCCGGGGATGCCCGCGCGCGGGTGGTTGCGCGCGGTGAGTCCCGGCGGCGGTTCCTGGGCGGCCACGCTGATGCCCTGCAGATCACCCTTGAAGCGATAGCGCTCGATCGGCTCCGCGCCGGTCGCATGACGATCGCCGCCCACTTCGCCCGACTCCGGCTTGCCGCGCTCGACCTCGATGACGTAGTTGGCCATCAGACCGCGCGGATTGAAGCGCACCAGGTTGTTCAGCAGACGCCGCGGCAGCGGCAGCGCGCGGCTGAATTCCGCGAGGATGCCCAGGTCGACGCGGTCGCCGGCGACGCTCACGAGTTGCCCATGCTGCTGCGACGCCGTCCGGTAGCGGCCGTCGAGCGTCGCGAACTGGAGCGTGCGCGTGAGCGGCGTGCCGTCCTCGAGCGGTGGCTGGCCGAGTTCGGCGCGCAGGTCGGTGAGTTGCAGCCGGTAGTCGCCCTGTTGGGCGAGATCGAGGTGCCACGAGAAATGCGCGACCGGCAGCAGCAGCTTGGGCTGCGTTGGACGCACCCGCAGCGCGACGTCGGCGCCGCTCAGCTTGCCGCTCGCCGTCTTCATGCGGCCCTCGGCGAAGTCGCCCCAGATCGCGTTGTCGATGCGGCCGGCAAACGTCTCGATCGGGAAGTCGATGTAGCGCGCAAGTGTCGGCAGATCGACCGGGCCCGTCGACATGTACACCTGCCCGGTCCAGTTGATCGGCTTGCCGATCGCGCTGAGCGGCGCGTGCCTGAAATGCGTGCGGAAGTCGATCGGGCCGTGCAGCACCTGGCCTTCGGCGGGCGCCTGCAGCGCGAGCCGGTGGTCGTAGCCGTCGTTCAGGATCGCGATGCGGATGTCGCGCAGCGCGAGTTCCGGCGCCGTGTGTTGCGCATCGCGCCAGCGCAGCACGCCGCCGCGCAGCACGATTGCCTGCTGGCGCAGCAGCCAGGTGGAGAGCGTGTCGTTGCCGCTATGCGCGGTCGGCACCGGTACGCCCGCGACCGACAGCACGCCGTCGGCGTTGCGCGAGACCAGGACGTCGGGTTGATCGACGATCAAGCTGGAGAGCACCGGATGAAACTGCCAGAGCGATCGCCACGACAGCGTGGCGGTGGCGTGCGGAATCGTCAGCGCGGGTTTGCCTTCGTGATCGCGGATCACGACGTTGGTCACGTCGACGCCCGGCTGAAAACCGCTCCAATGCGGCGCCAGCTTGCCGATGGTGAACTGCGTGCGCAGCTTCTCGGAAACGACCGCTTCGATGCGCGGGCGGAACGAGTCGATGCGCGGCAGCACGACGTAGCGCAAGCCGAGAAACAGCGTCGTGGCGATGAAGTAGAGGACCAGCGCGATGACGAGGACGACGCGCAAAGTCCGACGCAGCACGATGTGGTCGTGTCCGCTCACAGGTCCGACCTGCCCGGGTTCGTGGTGCTCGGCGGATTCGTTTCGCTCGGACATGCGGCTGCGGGTGGGCGATATGGTAGTTTTGCGGATTAACGACGAAATGTAACACACGGCAAAGGGTCGGCGGACTTCCGGCAAACCCTGTCTGCGCGCCGCCTCACGGCCTGCATCGGTGCGCCGGACGAGGTGTTACAGCAGATCGAACCACGCTATCCAAGCAACGAGCGAGCCAGACCTTTGATGACTGACGCCACACTCCTGAGTTCCAGCTATTCGCACTACGCCGCGCGCGCCACGGCAGCCCGTCCGTCACTCGTCGCGCACGTGGCGGCGCTGGCGGGCGCGCCGCTGACCCGCGAGCGCATCGACGCGCGTTTTGACGCGTTGTGCGCCGAAGCGGCCGGCGCAGCCAGCGTGCCACTTAACGAGGATGCACTCAAACGGGCCTTGCGCCAACTGCGTACCGAGGTGTTTTGCGCGGTGATGGAGCGCGATCTGGCAGGTAAGGCGGACATCGCGGAAGTGACCGGCGCGATGACCGATCTGGCGGAGACGACGATCCAGCGTGCGCTCGCGGTGCTGTCCGCCGAGCTGGAAACGCTCTACGGCGAACCACGCGGCCCGCAGGGCGAGCGGCTCACGCTCGGGGTGGTCGGCATGGGCAAGCTGGGTGGACGCGAGCTGAACGTGTCGTCGGACATCGACCTGATCTTCGTCTATGAAGAGGACGGCGAGACGGCGGGCGGCCAGCGTTCGCCGATCGCGACGCAGGACTTCTTCACCCGCCTCGGCAAGCGTTTGATCGGCGCGCTCGCCGAAGTGACCGCCGACGGCTACGTGTTTAGGGTCGACATGCGCCTGCGGCCGAACGGCGACTCCGGGCCGCTCGTGTGCAGCATCGGCATGCTCGAAGAGTATTTCTACGTGCAGGGCCGCGAGTGGGAGCGCTATGCGTGGATCAAGGGGCGCCTCGTGTCGGAAGGCGCGAGCGACGCCGCGCAGCGGTTGCAGAAGCAGCTCGACGCGATCGTCACGCCGTTCGTCTACCGCCGCTATCTCGACTTCGGCGTGATCAGCGCGATTCGCGCGCTGCATCTGCAGATTCGCCAGGAGGCGCAGCGCCGCGCGTCGATGCGGCCCGACAAGGCCGACGACATCAAGCTCGGGCGCGGCGGCATCCGCGAAATCGAATTCAGCGCGCAGGTGTTCCAGCTGATTCGCGGCGGCCAGGACGCGGGCTTTCGCGTGCGGCCGACGCTCGCCGTGTTGCGGCACGCGGCCGCGCATGGGCTGCTGGATACGTCGGTGTGCGAGAAGCTGTCGGTCGCCTACCTGTTCCTGCGCGAACTCGAGCACCGTCTGCAATACCGCAACGATGCGCAAACCCACGCGATGCCGGTCGACCCGGAAGAGCGCGCCGCGCTGTCGCACACGATGGCTTGCGACGACTACGCGGCACTGATGGCGAAGCTCGATGCGCATCGCGAATTCGTCGAGCAGCAGTTCGACCAGATTTTCGCCGACAAGGTGAGCGGCCGCGACGGCTGCGGCGCGCCTGAAGACGGCGCCGCCGCATGGGTGTGGAGTAGCGCGCTCGCTGACGACAGCGCCGATGAAGCATTGCGCGCGCGTCTCATCGAACTCGGTGTGGCCGAGCCGGGCGATCTGCTCGCGCGCTTGCGCGCGGTGTGGCAGTCATCGCGTTACACGGGGCTCGCCGAGCGTAGCCGGCAACGTTTCGACATCGTCGCGCAGCGAGCGCTGGAAGCCGCGCGTACGCTCGAGCCGCCCGAGCGGCGCGGCGACACGGTCGCGCGCCTGTTCGATCTGCTCGAAGCGGTGAGCCGGCGCGGCGCCTACCTCGCGCTGTTGACCGAGTATCCGCAGGCGCTGCATCAGGTACTGTCGGTGCTGGGCGGCTCGCGCTGGGCGGCCGGTTATCTGATTCGCCACCCGCAGCTGCTCGACGAACTGCTGGACGACGAAGCGATCAATAGCCCGTTCGACTGGCCCGAGTTCAAGCGCACGCTGCGCTTGCGGCTGGCCGCCGCCGACGGCGTGGAGCAGCAGATGGATCTGCTGCGCCACGCGCACCAGGCCGAGGTGTTCCGCATTCTGCTGATTGATCTCGCCGGCAAGCTGAGCGTCGAGCACGTGAGCGACCGGCTGTCGGAGCTCGCCGACGCCGTGCTCGACGTCACGCTCGAAGCGGTCTGGAACCAGTTGTCGAAGCGTCACCGCGAGGTGCCGCGCTTTGCGGTGATCGCCTACGGCAAGTTGGGCGGCAAGGAGCTGGGCTACGCGTCCGACCTCGACGTGATCTTCCTGTACGACGATGCCGACGACGCCGCGGCCGACGTCTACGCCACCTACACCCGCCGCCTGATCACCTGGCTGACCACCGCGACCGGCGCCGGCACGTTGTTCGATGTCGACCTGCGCTTGCGGCCGAACGGCGAATCGGGTCTGCTCGTCACCGACCTGGACGCGTTCCGCCGCTACCAGTTGCGCGAAGGCGACGCGGCCAACACCGCATGGGTCTGGGAGCACCAGGCGCTGACCCGCGCGCGCTACTGCGCGGGCGATGCCGAGATCGGCGCGAAGTTCGAGGCGATCCGCGAACAGGTGTTGACCACGCCGCGCGACGCGGCGCCGCTCGCGAAGGAGATCGTCGAGATGCGCGAGCGCGTCGGGGCGGGGCATCCGAACCACACGCCGGCGCTGTTCGATCTGAAGCACGACCGTGGCGGGATGGTCGATATCGAATTCACCGTGCAGTACTGGGTGCTGCTGCACGCGGCCCGCGATCCCGAGCTGATCCGCAATACCGGCAACATCGCGTTGCTGCGCGAAGTGTCGCGCTTCGGCCTGATGAGCGAGGAAGAAGCCGAGACGGTCGGCGCGGCGTATCGCACGTATCGCAAGTTGCAGCACAAGCTGCGGCTCGACGGGATGGAGAAGGCGCGCGTCGATCCGGCGCTGGTCGGCACCGAGCGGGAAGCGGTGCTGGCGTTGTGGAAGCGGGTGTTCGGGTGAGGCTGTGCCGCGCGACGTGAGAACGGGGCGGCGGGCGTAATCGATCCCCCGCCTGGCTCACGACGTGCAGAAGTATGGGGCGACGGCCGGGGCAAGCGCCAGGGCGAGCGCCCTTCCGGCTGCGTCGTTTCAGGCGGCCAGCATTTCCTTCGCGTGCTTGCGCGTGGTCGCGGTGATTTCCAGGCCGCCGAGCATCCGCGCGACTTCCTCGACGCGGCTCGCCCTGTCGAGTGAGATTACGCTGCTCACCGTGCCGCCTTGACCGTTGCCGGCTTTCGCCACCTGGAAATGGTGGTCGCCGCGCGCGGCGACTTGCGGCAAGTGGGTCACGCACAGCACCTGGCGTGCTTGCCCGAGCTGATGCAACAACCGCCCGACCACTTCGGCGACGCCGCCGCCGATGCCCGTATCCACTTCGTCGAAGATCAGCGTGGGTGTCGGGCTGGCCGCGCTGGCGATGACCGCGAGCGCGAGGCTGATACGCGCCAGTTCGCCGCCCGAGGCGACCTTGGCGAGCGGCCGCGGCGGCACGCCGGCGTGACCCGCGACGCGGAACTCGACCTGCTCCAAACCATGCGCGCCGCCTTCGGGTAGCGGCACCAGCGCGACTTCGAAGCTGCCGCCTTTCATCGACAGTTCCTGCATGCCGGTGGTGACCGCCGCGCCCAATGCGGTGCCGGCTTTCGCACGCGCCTTCGAGAGTTTCTTCGCCTCGGCCAGGTACGCTTCCTTGGCCTTCGCCTCTGCGGCGTGCAGGCTGTCAAGGTCGGCGGCGGCGTCGAGCGCGTCCAGTTGCGCGCGCCGCGCCTGATGTTCGTCGGGGAGCGTTTCCGGCTGCAGGCGGAATTTGCGCGCGGCCGAATGTAGCGCGTCGAGGCGCTTTTCGACTTGGGCGAGGCGCTCAGGATCGAGTTCGAGCTTTTGCGCGTAATGACTCAGCGAGTACGCCGCCTCCTGCAACTGGATTTCGGCGGGTTCGAGCGCGGCGAGGACGTCGTTCAGCGCAGGATCGATCTCGGCCAGGTTGCGCACCTTCGACACGATCGACGCAAGGTGGGTGATCATCGCCTCGTCGGACTCGGACAGCGCGCCTAGCGCGCCTTGCACGCCGTCGATCAGATTGGCCGAGTGCGACAAACGATGGTGCTCGGCGTTGACCTCTTCCCATTCGCCCGGTTGCGGCGCGAGCTTGTCCAGTTCGGTGAGCTGCCAAGCGAGGCGCTCGCGCTCCAGCTGCAACTCGCGGTCGCGGGTCCGCGCGTGCTCGACCGCCTGAACCCTCTCGCGCCACGTGCGCCACGCGCGCGTGACGGCGGCGGCGATGTCGGACAGACCCGCGTGGGTATCGAACAGTTCGCGTTGCGCGTCGGGGCGCATCAGCAACTGGTGCGCGTGCTGGCCGTGAATGTCCACCAGCATCTCGCCCACCTCGCGCAACTGCGCGAGTGTCGCCGCCGTGCCGTTGACGAACGCGCGCGAGCGGCCGTTGCCGTCCACCACGCGCCGCAGCATCACGGTGCCGCCATGCTCGTCGCTGTCGGCGGCCGCGCCGAGTGCCTGCTCGTCGAGCCATTGCTCGACCTGCGCATGGGTCTCGAACTCTGCGGTGATGTCGGCGCGGCTCTCGCCGGTGCGTACGACGCTCGCGTCGGCGCGCGCGCCGAGTGCGAGCGCCAGCGCGTCGATCAGGATCGACTTGCCGGCGCCGGTTTCGCCCGAGAAAACAGTAAAGCCGCTGTCGAATTCGAGGTCGAGCGCGGCGACGATGACGAAGTCGCGTATCGAGAGGTGGCGAAGCATGGAGGTCGTCTGATGAGCTTGAAATTCAGTTTCGGCAGCGGCGGTAGCTTGGGCCTTGGCGTTCCAGCGTGACTACGCCGCTCAGGGCTTGGGATCTTCTTCGTGCGACGGGTATTCGTTCCAATGCAGCTTCTTGCGCAACGTGGCGTAGTGGCTATAGCCGACCGGATGCAGCATCGGCACCGTATGACGTGAGCGGCGCACCTCGATCGTGTCGCTCAATTCGAGCGAGGTGAACGACTGCATGTCGAAATTGACGTTCACTTCGCGCCCGGAGACGATCTGGATGCTCACCTTCGAGTCGTCCGGCAGCACGATCGGCCGGTTCGACAGCGCGTGCGGCGCGATCGGCACGAGCACGATGCCCTGCAATTGCGGATGCAGGATCGGCCCCTGCGACGACAGCGCATAAGCGGTCGAGCCGGTCGGCGTGGCGACGATCAGGCCGTCCGAACGCTGGTTGTACATGAAGCGCCCGTCCACCGAGACGTGCAGCTCCGCCATCCCTGAAAAGCCGCTGCGGTTGACCACCACGTCGTTGAAGGCCAGCGCGTGGTAGATCGGATTGCCGTCGCGCATGATGCGCGCTTCGAGCAGCAGGCGTTCTTCGCGCTCGAAATTGCCGGACAGCATTTGCGGCACGATCTCGCGCATGTCGGAGATCGGGATGTCTGTAATGAAACCGAGCCGCCCATGGTTGATGCCGATGAGCGGCGTGCGGTACGGCGCAAGCTGACGGCCGATGCCGAGCATCGTGCCGTCGCCGCCCAGCACCACGGCGACGTCGGCACGCGCGCCGATCTCGGCGGGACGCAGCGCCGGATAGTCGGTGATGCCGATTTCCGCGGCGGTGTCCGCCTCGAACACGACTTCGAAGCCGCGTTTCGCGATGCACGAGGCGAGCGCGGTCAGCGGCTCGCCGATACCTGGCGTATTGTTGCGCCCGACGAGCGCGACGGTCTTGAACTGGCTGGTCACTTGCATGCCGGCATTACACCATAGGTGGGGCCTGAAAAGAACCGCAGACAGACCCGGTGGCGGGCCGGCATGGCGGGGCGCCGGCGCATGCCGCGATTATCGTTAGAATGGTGAAGCCTTGATGACATGCGCGCCGATTAAAGTGTGAGGGGGCGCCGCCGATCAGGCCGCGCCGACGCTGGCCGTAAGGAGCTTGCGAATTCCGGCGCAAGAGGGGCTCGGCGCGCTGCGCAGTGTCGCGCCAGAGGGCCGGCGGGACGCCGCCCCGGCAAGCAGCGGCGTATTCGTCGCGGGCAGGCGCCGTTAGCGCTCGCGGTAGTCGCGGCATTAAGCTAAAATTTTTCCTCATGCTAGATCCTCGCGCACAAACCCTCCTCAAAACGCTGATCGAGCGCTACATCGCCGAAGGTCAGCCGGTCGGCTCGCGCACGCTGTCACGATACTCGGGCCTCGAACTGAGCCCGGCAACGATCCGCAACGTGATGTCCGATCTCGAGGACCTGGGGCTCGTGATCAGTCCGCATACTTCCGCGGGCCGCATTCCCACGCCGCGTGGCTACCGTCTGTTCGTCGACACGATGCTCACAGTGGAGTCCGCCGCGGACGAAGAGGCGGTGATGCGTACCGTCAAGACTACGCTGCAGGCGGGCGAGCCGCAAAAGATCGTCGCGGCGGCGGCCAGCGTGCTGTCCAATCTGTCGCAGTTCGCCGGGGTGGTGCTCACGCCGCGGCGCAGCCACGTGTTCAAGCAGATCGAGTTCATGCGTTTGTCGGACAAACGCATCCTGCTCATCATCGTGACGCCCGAAGGCGACGTGCAGAATCGCATCATGGCGACCCAGCGCGATTTCTCGCCGTCGCAGCTGGTTGAAGCCTCCAATTACATCAACGCGCACTTCGCGGGCCTCTCGTTCGACGACGTGCGCCGCCGCCTGCGCGAGGAAATCGACGAACTGCGTGGCGACATGACCACGCTCATGCACGCGGCGGTCACGGCGAGCACGGACGAATCCGACACCGGCGAGACGGTGCTGATTTCCGGCGAGCGCAATCTGCTCGAAGTCGCCGACCTCTCGTCGGACATGGCGCGTCTGCGCAAGCTGTTCGATGTGTTCGACCAAAAGACCAGTCTCCTTCAATTGCTCGACGTGTCGAGTCACGCGGCCGGGGTGCAGATTTTTATCGGCGGCGAGTCGAACCTGGTGCCGATCGAAGAGATGAGCGTCGTCACCGCGCCCTACGAGGTGAACGGCAAGATCGTCGGCACGCTCGGCGTAATCGGGCCGACCCGCATGGCCTACAACCGTGTGATTCCAATTGTCGACATCACCGCGCGTCTGCTTTCGCTCACGCTGAGTCAGCAATAACCGCCTGCCCATCCCGCTGCGGCGAGCCGTGCTGGCAATGATGCATGAGCGCGCGCGGCTTGCCTATCGGCCGAACGGCCAGGGGCGTCCGGCGAACCGGGCCAGGGACCGCGCCGCTATAATGAATCTCCACTGAATCGACTCTCCGCGTAAAGCGGTGACTTCCGCTGCCTATGCGCTTCGACCTCGAGCGGCCTTCACAGAACGCCACCTCACATCGTGTCGCCGTGCTGCTGATCAATCTCGGCACACCCGACGCGCCGACGCCGCGCGCGGTGCGCCGCTATCTCGCGCAATTCCTGTCCGATCCACGGGTGGTCGAAATTCCGGCGCTGCTGTGGCAGATCATTTTGCGTGTGCTGATTTTGCCGTTTCGCGGACGCAGTTCCGCTAGGAAGTACGCGGCGGTGTGGATGCCCGAAGGCTCGCCGTTGCGCGTCTACACGGAAAAGCAGGTCGAGGGCTTGCGCCATTTGCTGCAATTGAATGACTACACGGTGCTGGTCGACTACGCGATGCGCTACGGCACGCCGGGCATTCCGGCCATGCTGAACCAGTTGAAGCTGGCCGGCGCCGAGCGCGTGCTGCTCGTGCCCATGTATCCGCAATACTCGTCGTCGACCACGGCCACGGCGTTCGACGACGCTTTCTCGGCCCTCAAGCGGATGCGCAATCAGCCGGAAATCCGCACGGTGCGCCAATACGCGGATCATCCCGCCTACATTGCCGCGCTGGCCGCCCAGGTGCATCACTATTGGCATCAGCACGGCCGGCCGGACTTCGCGGCGGGCGACAAGCTGGTGCTGAGCTTTCACGGTGTGCCCAAGCGCACGCTGGACCTGGGCGATCCGTACCACGAGCAATGCCAGCAGACCGCGGCGCTGTTGACTCAAGCGCTCGGGCTGACGCCGGTGGAATGCCGCGTCACCTTCCAGTCGCGCTTCGGCAAGGCCGAATGGCTGCAGCCGTACACGGCGCCTACGCTTGAGGAGCTGGGCGCGGCGGGTGTGCGCCGCGCCGACGTGTTCTGCCCTGGCTTTACCGCCGACTGCCTTGAAACGATCGAGGAAATCGGCATGGAAGTGCGGGACGTGTTCCTGCATGCGGGCGGCAAGGAGTTTCACCGCATCGCCTGCGTGAACGCGTCGCAACCGTGGATTGCGGCGCTCGGCGAGATCGTCGCGCAAAATCTCCAGGGCTGGCCGGTGCAGGCGGTGCCGGTGCCGCACCCCACAGGGGCAGGTTCATGAACTACAGGATTTCCACTGAAGCGGGCGCGAAGCTGCGCATCGACAAGTGGCTGTGGGCCGCGCGCTTCTTCAAGACGCGCTCGCTCGCGGCCGACGCGGTCGACAAAGGCCATGTGCGCATCGGCGGGGCCAGCGTCAAGCCGGCCAAGGACGTCCGGGTGGGCGACCTGGTCGAGATCGAGATCGAACGGGTCGTGTGGCAGGTGGAAGTGCTGGGCGTCTGCGACGTGCGTGGCCCCGCGAGCGTCGCGCAGACGCTCTATGCCGAGACCGCGCAAAGCAAGGTCAAGCGGCAGGTCGAGCAGGAGCGGCGCAGGACCTACCGCGAACCCGCCGCTGAAATGCACGGCCGCCCGACCAAGCGCGACCGGCGCATTATCGACAAATTTTCAGGTGGGAATTGAACAGTTGATGCACGCCGCCATACTCGGTCGTATGGTCATTGACCGCTCCGGACATGCAGATGGTCGTGGTGCCCGCAACCAGTACCAGTGCGACCACCCCGATTGCCAAGGTCAGTTTCACGGTACTCCCCCAAGGATGATTCGATTACTAAAACGGGCGAATCAGGTTGAATTGCAAATTTCGGTAAGCTTAACGTCAGATTAGGGTTAACGTGTCTTTTCCGATGCTTTATTGGAGCATAGGCCACTTGCTGGTCGCACTCAATCTCAATCTCATTGCGTCGCATTAATGGTTGTAACGGCACATTGCCACCGCTCGCCGATGGGGCGAAAAGAACGCGCGAATGCGCTTGAAAGGGAGGCTTGCGACCCCATCTGGCGTTTTGATATGCGGTCTGAGACGAGCCGCCTGTCGCGGTTTTGCAACGCATAATCGCGATATTTTTACGTAGCTCGCGCTACCGTTGATTTCTACCTTTTAACGACTTTCAGCGACATGGAAAACACGCAAGAGAACCCGACGAGCCAGAACCCCACGCCCGCCGACGAAACCGCGCGCCAGGCCGCCGAGGCCGCAGCGCCCCAGGATCCGGCTGTGAACGCCGCAGCGGATGCGCCGGCAAGCGCCGAGCAGGCTGCGCTGGCCGAAGCGCAGGCGAAGATCGCCGAGTTGCAGGAGAGCTTTTTGCGCGCTAAGGCCGAAACCGAGAACGTGCGCCGTCGTGCGCAGGAAGACGTCGCCAAGGCGCATAAGTTTGCGATCGAAAGTTTTGCGGAGCATCTGCTGCCGGTGGTCGACAGCCTCGAAGCGGCCGTTGCTCACTCGTCCGACGACCTGCAGAAGGTGCGCGAGGGCGTCGAGCTGACGCTGCGCCAATTGACCGGCGCATTGGAAAAGGGCCGCGTCGTCGCCTTGAATCCGGTTGGCGAGAAGTTCGACCCGCACCGCCATCAGGCCATTTCGATGGTGCCGGCCGATCAGGAGCCGAACACCGTCGTCGCCGTGCTGCAAAAAGGCTTCGTGATTGCCGATCGCGTGCTGCGTCCCGCACTCGTGACAGTCGCGGCGCCGAAGTAAAGCGGCACGGGGCTTCGCAAGCCTTTCTATCTGGTGTCTGCCGCGATGGCGAGCATCTCGGTCGGCCGACCGCTGAGGCTGGAGATGACTGCCCGTGGCGTTGTTCCGGATTCTCGACGGCTTCAACTGCGAGCTTGCCAGAAGGCGATGCTGGCGCAGCCGGACGCGATCCGCGCGGTCGGCCTCAAATGGTTTTACAGCAAGGTCCACGAGCATCGCGACCCGGGCAGGCGTTTCATGCTTCGTGGCGTGCGCACGTGGTTTTTCTTTTGCCGCGGCGAGTGGCCGGGCCGGGCATCCGGTCGGCACGGGCGAGGCAATTCGAGGCAGTGGTCGCAGCGGCCCGGGGAAAGGTCCGGCCCGCCGTTCCCACGGCCAGTGCGGCATGTTGATGGAACGAATTCGGGCAAAAGTTCGACCGATTGAAAAAAATAAAGACCGCATCGTAAAAGAGGTCTTGAAAACGATGCGGACGCACTTATGTTGAGTGCAGGCATGAATTGAGAGCGGATCGCCCCACAGCCGGATGGGCAAACAGGGCGATTCCCGCAGCGATCAAAGTTAGGAGATTAGAAAAATGGGCAAAATCATTGGCATCGACCTCGGCACGACCAACTCGTGCGTGGCGATCATGGAAGGCAACTCGGTCAAGGTGATCGAGAACTCGGAAGGTGCGCGCACCACGCCGTCGATCATCGCTTACATGGAAGACAGCGAGATTCTGGTCGGCGCGCCCGCGAAGCGTCAGTCGGTCACCAACCCGAAGAACACGCTGTACGCGGTCAAGCGCCTGATCGGCCGCCGCTTCGAAGAAAAAGAAGTGCAGAAGGACATCGGCCTGATGCCGTACAAGATCATCAAGGCCGACAACGGCGACGCATGGGTCGAAGTGCGCGATCAAAAGCTGGCGCCGCCGCAAATCTCCGCGGAAGTGCTGCGCAAGATGAAGAAGACCGCTGAAGACTACCTCGGCGAGCCGGTCACCGAAGCCGTGATTACGGTTCCCGCGTACTTCAACGACAGCCAGCGTCAGGCAACCAAGGACGCAGGCCGCATCGCCGGTCTGGAAGTGAAGCGGATCATCAACGAACCGACCGCAGCCGCGCTGGCATTCGGTCTGGACAAGGCCGAAAAGGGAGACCGCAAGATCGCGGTGTATGACCTGGGCGGCGGTACGTTCGACGTGTCGATCATCGAAATCGCTGATGTCGACGGTGAAATGCAGTTCGAAGTGCTGTCCACGAACGGCGATACGTTCCTCGGCGGCGAAGACTTCGACCAGCGCATCATCGATTACATCATCGGCGAGTTCAAAAAAGAGCAAGGCGTCGATCTGTCGAAGGACGTGCTCGCGCTGCAACGTCTGAAGGAATCGGCTGAAAAGGCGAAGATCGAACTGTCGTCAAGCCAGCAGACCGAAATCAACCTGCCTTACATCACCGCAGACGCATCGGGTCCGAAGCATTTGAACCTGAAAATTACGCGTGCGAAGCTGGAAGCGCTGGTTGAAGAGCTGATCGAACGCACGATCGAACCGTGCCGCGTGGCGATCAAGGACGCAGGCGTGAAGGTCGGCGAAATCGACGACGTGATTCTGGTCGGCGGTATGACCCGCATGCCGAAGGTGCAGGAAAAGGTCAAGGAGTTCTTCGGCAAGGATCCGCGCCGTGACGTGAACCCGGACGAAGCTGTGGCCGTGGGCGCCGCGATTCAAGGCCAGGTTCTGTCGGGCGACCGCAAGGACGTTCTGCTGCTCGACGTGACCCCGCTGTCGCTCGGCATCGAAACGCTCGGCGGCGTGATGACGAAGATGATCAACAAGAACACCACGATCCCGACCAAGCACGCTCAGGTCTACTCGACGGCTGACGACAATCAGAGCGCCGTGACGATCAAGGTGTTCCAGGGCGAACGCGAAATGGCAGCGGGCAACAAGCTGCTCGGCGAGTTCAACCTCGAAGGCATTCCGCCGGCACCGCGCGGCACGCCGCAGATCGAAGTGAGCTTCGACATCGACGCGAACGGCATTCTGCACGTCGGCGCGAAGGACAAGGCGACCGGTAAGGAAAACCGCATTACGATCAAGGCAAACTCGGGTCTGTCCGAAGCCGAAATCGAGAAGATGGTGAAGGACGCCGAAGCGAACGCGGAAGAAGATCACAAGCTGCGTGAGCTGGCCGATGCCCGCAACCAGGGCGACGCGCTGGTCCATAGCACGAAGAAGGCACTCACCGAATACGGCGACAAGCTGGAAGCGGGCGAGAAGGAAAAGATCGAAGCCGCGCTGAAGGACCTCGAAGAAACGCTGAAGAGCGGTTCGAGCGACAAGGCCGCGATCGAAGCCAAGATCGAAGTGGTGGCAACCGCCTCGCAGAAGATGGGCGAAAAGATGTACGCCGACATGCAGGCTGCGCAAGGTGCGGACGCCGCAGCAGCCGGCGCGGCAGGTGCGGGTGCATCGGCTGGTGGCGCGAGCCAGCAGCAGGACGATGTGGTCGACGCCGAGTTCAAGGAAGTGAAGAAGGACTAAAGCCAGGTCGCATTTCGACCGTAAAGCCGCGCACAGCAATGTGCGCGGCCGGGCTGCACAAGGAATTGCGTCCGCGCGGACGACCCACGTGCAAGAGCGGTTATCACGCCTGGCGAGCCTTTTGGGGCTCCCCGGGCACATTTGTTTTATGGAGGGCGTTGTTTTGAGCCGTGTCGAAGCGGGTGAAAACAGCGGCCGGACGAGTCGTGAGACTCCAGCATTCAAGAGGAGCCACAGCGTTGCATTGCGCGAGTGGCGTTGAACCGATATGGCGAAACGGGATTACTACGAGGTTCTGGGCGTCGCAAAGAACGCGAGCGACGACGAAATCAAGAAGGCTTATCGCAAGCTCGCGATGAAGCATCACCCCGACCGTAATCCGGGCAACAAGGATGCGGAAGAGCATTTCAAAGAGGTGAAGGAAGCCTACGAAATGCTGTCGGACTCGCAAAAGCGTGCCGCGTACGATCAGTACGGCCACGCGGGCGTCGATCCGAACATGGGCGCAGGCGGTGCGCAAGGATTCGGCGGGTTTGCCGACGCGTTCGGCGATATTTTCGGCGATATCTTCGGCCAGGCGGCTGGCGGCGCCGCGCGTGGCGGCGGTCGGGCCGGCCCGCAGGTGTACCGCGGCGCCGATCTGCGCTACAGCATGGAAATCACGCTGGAGCAGGCCGCTCACGGTTACGACACGCAGATTCGCGTGCCGAGCTGGGTCTCGTGCGAAGTCTGTCACGGCTCGGGCGCGAAGCCCGGCACCAAGCCGGAAACCTGCCCGACCTGCAGCGGCTCGGGTTCGGTGCGGATGTCGCAAGGTTTTTTCAGCATTCAGCAGACCTGCCCAAAGTGCCATGGCACCGGCACCTACATCCCCGACCCTTGCGGCCACTGCCACGGCGCGGGCAAGGTGAAGGAAACCAAGACGCTGGAAGTGAAGATTCCGGCGGGTATCGACGACGGCATGCGCATCCGCTCGGCCGGTAACGGCGAGCCGGGCATCAACGGCGGTCCGTCGGGCGATCTGTACGTCGAGATTCACATCAAGCAGCACTCGGTGTTCGAGCGCGATGGTGATGACCTTCATTGCCAGATGCCGATTCCGTTCACTAGGGCGGCGCTCGGCGGCGAAATCGAAGTGCCGACGCTCGCGGGACGCGCCAGCTTCACCGTGCCGGAAGGCACGCAATCGGGCAAGACGTTCCGTTTGCGTGGTAAGGGCATCAAAGGGCTGCGTTCGAGCATTGCGGGCGATCTGTACGTACACGTGCAAGTCGAAACACCGGTCAAGCTCAACGAAACCCAGCGCGACTTGCTGCAACAGTTCGAAAAGGCGCTGGTGGAAGGCGGTGCGCGACATAGCCCGCAAAGCAAGAGCTGGTTCGATCGGGTGAAGAGCTTCTTCGATTAATGGCAGTTTGAAGTTGGCGGTAAGCATGACGGCAGATGAACGCGGCGCAGTGTTCGCACTGCTCGATGATTGCGACGCGACGACGGCGCGCCGCTCAAGTCGTCTGTACACGGGTTTTGCGCGTGAACGGGTTTGCGCGAACGTCGCGCAGCTCGAAGCCGTGTGCGAGAGCGTCGTTGCCGATACGCGGGATGGTTTGCATGCCGTCGTGCTCGCCGACTATGAGTTTGGCCGGACGCTTGTTCTCGGCGAAGAGGTGGACAGGTCTCTGAAAACGCAGTGTGGCGACGCCACGCTGCGTTTTTTATTGTTCGAACGCTGCGACAGGCGTTCGCGCGAAGAGGTCGACGCGTGGCTCATGGCGCGCGACGGCAATGCGGCGCAGCCGTCGGTGGCGGGCACCGCCCATGTGCACGCGAGCGTCGATCGCGCGCAATTCGACGCGGCGATCGATGCGATTCACGCCGCCCTGCGCGCGGGTGATTCGTATCAGGTCAATTACACATACCGGCTCGGCTTCGACGTGTTCGGCTCGCCCACTGCGCTCTATCGGCGCTTGCGGGCTCGACAGCCGGTTCCGTTCGGCGCGTTCATCGCGTTGCCGGGCGGCAGCTGGGTGTTGTCATGCTCGCCGGAACTCTTCATTGAGAAGCAGGGCGCGAGGTTGCGCGCGCGGCCGATGAAAGGCACCGCGCCGCGCTCGGACGATCCGGCCGCCGACCGGCGTACGGCCGAGTTTCTCGGCAACGATCCAAAAAATCGCGCCGAAAACGTGATGATCGTCGATCTGTTGCGCAACGATCTGTCGCGGGTCGCGCAGACGGGCTCGGTCAAGGTGCCGGCGCTCTTTTCGGTCGAGCCTTATGCGTCGGTCTGGCAAATGACCTCGACGGTGGAGGCGGCGTTGCGGCCCGGCACGTCGTTCGCCGGCACCCTGCGCGCGCTGTTTCCGTGCGGCTCGATCACCGGCGCACCGAAGCACCGCACGATGCAGTTGATTGACGAGCTCGAGAGTACGCCGCGCGGTCTTTATACCGGGGCGATCGGGTGGCTCGATGCGCCATTGGAAGCCTCCACGAATGCCTCTGACGAGCATACTTTTGCCGCCGCCGCACCCATCGCGCCCGATTCCGTCTGCGGCGACTTCTGCCTGTCCGTCGCCATCCGGACACTAACGTTGAACCGGTCCGCGCAAACCGGCGCCTTGCAAGGGAAGATGGGTATCGGCGCGGGCATTGTCCTCGACAGCGTGGCTGCCGACGAATACGCGGAGTGTCGATTGAAAGCCAGATTCCTGACCGGCGCCGATCCGGGCTTTGAACTCTTCGAAACGATGTACGCGACGCGGGAAGACGGGGTGCGGCATCTCGCACGTCATCTTCAACGGCTTTCGTCGAGTGCCGCAGCGCTCGGCTTCAGGCTCGACGACATCGATGCAGTTCGCGCGCAAATCGCCGCAGAATGTGCTTCGCTGCCAGAGCACATGCCGCACCGCATGCGGCTCGCGCTGCGCAAGGACGGCACAGTGCAAATCACTGCTGCAGTCCTGACCCCGCTGACGGAATCAAGCGTCGGCGTGCTGCTCGGTCCTGACCACGCGTTTCTCGCAACCGAAGCCGGCGACCCGCTGCTGCACCACAAGACCACCCGCCGCGCCGATTATGACCGTGGCTGGCGCGAAGCTGAGGCAAAGGGGGCATTCGATACGCTGTTCTTCAACGAACGAGGCGAGTTGACCGAAGGCGGCCGGTCGAACGTATTTGTGAAGCTGGCAGGGCGCTGGTGGACGCCGCCGCTCGCGTCGGGCGTGCTGCCCGGCGTGATGCGAGGCGTATTGCTAGACGAGGCGTCGGGCCTGCAAGCGGCTGAAAAAGTCCTGACGCAGGCGGATCTGCTGAACGCCGAGGCGCTCCTGATCTGCAACGCGTTGCGTGGCGCGCTGGAGGCGCGCTTGGTCCGCTAGAACGCGGATCAAGCTGCGGTGTGAACGAGCGCCGCTCGCGTGCAAACAACATTCAAAAACAAACGAACAGCAGCGCGGCGGCGCCGACAGCTAAGCGCCGCCATCCATCAGAACGTATGCTCGAGCCCAGGAAACGAACCGTCCTTCACCGCACGCACATACGCTTCGACAGCCGCCAGAATGTTCGGCTGCCCCTCCATGAAGTCCTTCACGAAGCGCGGGCGCTTGCCGGGGAAAATCCCGAGCATGTCGTGCAGCACCAGCACCTGACCCGAGCAGTCGAGCCCCGCGCCGATGCCGATCGTCGGAATGCGCAACTGCTTCGTGACTTCGCTGGCGAGCTGCGTCGGAATCGCCTCCATCACGATCAGTTGTGCGCCGGCCGCCTGCATCGCGAGCGAGTCGCGCAGCAACTGGCTCGCACCCGCTTCGGTCTTGCCTTGCACCTTGAAGCCGCCGAACGCATGCACGGACTGCGGCGTAAGGCCGACGTGCGCACACACCGGAATCGAGCGCTCAACCAGAAAGCGCACTGTGTCCGCGAGCCATACTCCTCCTTCGAGCTTCACCATCTGCGCGCCGGCGCGCATCAGTTCCACCGAGCTGCGAAACGCGTCTTCCGGCGTGCCGTAGGTGCCGAACGGCAGATCGGCGACCACCAGCGCCGCCGGCCGCGCGCGCGCCACGCTGGCTGTGTGATACGCGATGTCGGTGAGCGACACCGGCAGCGTGGTCGTCTGGCCTTGCAGCACGTTGCCGAGCGAATCGCCGATCAACAGCACGTCGACGCCCGCGCGATCCAGTAGAGCGGCGAAGCTCGCGTCGTAACAGGTGAGCATCGCGATTCTTTCACCGGCGTCGCGCATCGCCTGCAGTTTCGGCACGGTGATCGCGTTCCGGCTCGCTTCCTGCAAATAGGTCATGGGTCAATCCATTGGAAAAAAGAGGGGCCGCGCCGCTCAGAGCGACGTGCCTTTGACGAAGAATTCCTTGCGGCCGCGCATGCTTTCGATGCGTTCGGCAAGCAGCGCAAGGTCCGCATCGGAATCGAGCGGATTCAGGTGTTCGGCGTTGACCGTCAGCACAGGCGTGCGGTCGTAGTGATAGAAGAATTCGTTGTACGCGTCGCACAGCGCGCGCAGATACGCGTCGGAAATCTGCAACTCCATCGGCACTGCGCGCTTCTGGATGCGCGCGAACAGCACTTCGGGGCTCGCCTGCAGATAGACCACGAAATCAGGCGTCGGCGCACTCACGTCGAGCCGCGCGGCGAGCGCGCGGTACAACTGCCACTCGTCATCCTGCAAGGTCAGACGCGCGAAGATGTCGTTCTTCTGCGTCATGAAATCGGCGATGAGCGGGGTGCCCGAGCCGTGCGCCGCGCTCACTTCCTGTGCCTGCTGCGCGCGCTGCAGTGCGAAGTGCAGTTGCGTAGGCAACGCAAAACGCGCGGTATCGCGATAAAAGCGTTCGAGAAAGGGATTGTCCTGCGGCCGTTCGAACAACTCCTGCATCGACCAGCGCTGTGCGAGCCGTCGCGCGAGCGACGTCTTGCCCACGCCAATCGGCCCCTCGATCGCGAGATACCCGAACGGTGGGCGCAGTTGCGGCGCGGTGACCGTGAGCGGCGGCGAGTTCATTCGCAGCGGCCTTTATCGGCGGTGGTGGCGCCCGTCAATGCATTGAGCATCGGACACTGACACGGGCCCTTCACTCTCTCGATGCGTTGATCGCTGACGCCGGCGAGCAGCGCATCAGCGCGGCCGTGTTGTGGAATGATCAGCGCCGCGTCGATTTCGACGAGCGGCACGAGCGCGAACGCGCGCTCGGTCAAACGGGGATGCGGCACGATCAGATCGGCTTCGTCGATCGATTGATCGCCATAAAGCAGGATGTCCAGATCGAGCGTGCGCGGCGCGTTGCGAAACGGCCGCTCGCGGCCGAACTGATGCTCGATCTTGTGGCACAGCGCGAGCAGATGCCGCACGGGGAGCGTCGTGTCCACCTTCACGACGCAGTTGAAATAGTCGTCACCGCCCGCGTCGATCGGGGCAGTGCGATACAGGCTCGACTTGGCGAGCACGGAGATGGTGTGCTGTTGTGCGAGGCACACCACTGCGTCTTTCAGGGTCTGGCGCGCGTCCCCGAGATTCGCGCCGAGGCCGAGATAAGCAACCGTCATGGCATAACTTCCTGCAACTATCGTTCGACGGCTTCAGCCAACGCCTGGTCAGTCGTCGTGCGAGCCGTCATGGCCCGCGTCGTTGTCCGTGCGTTCGGCTGGCGTGCCGCCCTCCATTCCGTCGCCCGGTTTGCGGTTTTTCGCGCCACTGCTGCGCCGCCGTCGTTTTCTGGGGCTTCGGTCCTTCCCGCCTTGCGTGAGCAATGCCTCGCGCGCGGCGATGTCTCCTTCGATGAACTCCGTCCACCACGCACCGACCGACTCATCGAGTTCGCCCGATTCGCAGCGCAACAGGAGGAAATCATACCCCGCTCTAAATCTTTGGTGTTCCAGCAGCTTCAGTGCGCTTCTTCCCGAGCGTTTTTCGAGGCGCAGCTGCAGGCCCCAGATTTCGCGCATATCCGACGAGAAGCGCTTGTGGATCGCGAGCTTCTCGGTTTGCATGTCGAGGACTTCGTCCATCGCGTGATGCAACGCGGGCACCGGATATTCGCCGTCCGCTTCGAATTTCTGCCAGCGCTGCTGCACGTCGTGCCACAGCAGCGTGGCGAACAGGAAGCCCGGCGACACCGGCTTGCCGGCGCGCACGCGCGCATCGGTATTGGAGAGCGCCAGCGTGATGAATTTCTCGCCGATGGGCTGTTCGAGCACCACGTCGAGGAGCGGCAACAGACCGTGATGCAGCCCTTCCTGGCGCAAGCGCTTCAGGCAGGCGAGCGCGTGACCGGACAGCATCAGCTTGAGCATCTCGTCAAAGAGACGCGCGGCGGGCACGTTGTTGATCAGATCGGCCATCTTGACGATCGGTGCGCGCGTGCTGTCTTCGATCTCGAACTCGAGCTTCGCGGCGAAACGCACCACGCGCAGCATGCGCACCGGATCTTCGCGATAGCGCGTGGCCGGGTCGCCGATCATGCGCAACAGACGCGCGCGCATGTCGGCCATGCCGTTGTGGTAGTCCAGCACGGTTTGCGTGGCCGGGTCGTAATACATCGCGTTGATCGTGAAGTCGCGGCGCGTGGCGTCTTCGTGCTGCTCGCCCCACACGTTGTCGCGCAGCACGCGGCCGCTCGCGTCCACTGCGTGGGTACGGCGGTCGAGCTCGTCGCGCTTGAGGCGGCGCGGCGGCGCCGCGTCCGCTGCGGGCGGATCGACCAGCGCACGAAACGTCGAGGTTTCGATGATCTCCTGGCCGAACTGCACGTGCACGATCTGAAACCGGCGGCCGATGATGCGCGCGCGGCGGAACAGCTTCTGCACCTGTTCGGGGGTGGCGTCGGTGGCGACGTCGAAGTCTTTCGGTTTGATGCCGAGCAGCAGATCGCGCACCGCACCGCCGACGATGAACGCGCGATGGCCCGCCTGCTGCAGACCTTCGGTCACGCGAATCGCGTTCCTCGAGATCAGCGCGGGATCGATGCCGTGCACGTCGTGCGGAATGATGACCGGCACGTCCGGATCGCGCACGGCCTTGACGGCCGCGCCAGGCGCGCGGATTGTTTTGCGGCGCGGTTTGGCCGCGCCTTCGGTGGCGGACTTCGTGCGCGCGGGAGCGCGGCCGGTTACGTCTGCTTCGGCTTCGGCGGCCAGGTTGCCGTCAGCGGGCGCCGGGTCCTGGCCGAATAGCTTGCGAATAAGTTTTTTGATCACGAGGGTTGAAAGAGTTCGAGGATGCGCCAGCCTTTGGCTTGCGCATGGGCGCGCAATGTGTCGTCCGGATTGGTCGCGATGGGGTCGGTGACTTTTTCGAGCAACGGGATGTCGTTGTGCGAATCGCTATAGAAATAGCTGTGCTCGAAGTCGCTCCAGGTTTTGCCGAGCGAGGCGAGCCACGCTTCGGTACGGACGATCTTGCCTTCCTTGTAGCTCGGCGTGCCGATGGGTCGGCCGGTGTACGGCGAATGCGGCTGGCCGTCGACGGTTTCCACCTCGCAGGCGATCAGCGTTTCGACGCCGAAGGCCTGCGCGATCGGGCGCGTGATGAATTCGTTGGTGGCCGTGACCACGCAGCAGAGGTCGCCGGCTTCACGGTGTTGCTTCACCAGCTCCAGCGCGACCGGAAAAATGGCCGGCGTGATGACTTCGTGCATGTACCGCGCGTGAATGTCGGCGAGTTGCGCGCGCGTGTATTTCGCGAGCGGCGTGAGCATGGCGATCAGATAGGCGTGAATGTCGAGCTTGCCGGCTTTGTAGTCGGCGAAAAAGCGGTCATTATCACGGGCGAAATTTTCGGCGTCGACCATACCTTGTTTCACCATGAAGCGGCCCCATTCGTGGTCGCTGTCGGTGGGGATGAGCGTGTGGTCGAGATCGAAGAGTGCGAGGTTAGCCATGGGGGCCTATTTTACTTGAAGCGGATGACGCGGCGTGCGAACCCGCCGACGAGCCGGGCGCGGCGCGCCGTTCGTCGGCGTCGGGCGACGCCAGCATGGTGCGCAGAAGCGGCAGCGTGACCGCGCGTTTCTGTTCGAGCGAGAAGCGGTCGAGTGCGTCGAGCAGCGCCATCAGGCTCGGCATGTCGCGGCGAAAATGCGTGAGCAGGTAGGCGGGCACGTCGTCGGCGAGCATGATGCCGCGCTCGCGCGCGGCGAGCTTGAGCACCGCCGCCTTGCCTTCGTCCGGCAGCGGCGCGAGATGGAAGACGAGGCCCCAGCCGAGGCGGGTGCGCAAATCCTCGCGCACGGTCATGCCGATCGGCGGAGCGTTGCCCGCGGCGACCAGCGCGCTGGTGGGATGGGCGCGCACTTCGTTGAACAGGTTGAACACGGCGATCTGCTGCGCGGCGGACAGCGCGTCGCAGTCGTCGATCGCGTAGAGCGCCACGCGCGGGTCGAAGCCGAACGCGGCCAGGCTGCTCTGCGGCCCGGCGAAGCGCGCATGCCCCGGCGGCGCTTCGTGCACGAGCGCCTGCAACAGATGCGTGCGGCCGCTGCCGGACTCGCCCCAGACATAGAAGGTGCGATCGGCGACCGGCCCGGCGGCGAGCGCGTTGTCGAGCTCACGCAGGCGCGTGACCAGCTCCGAGTTCGCGCCGGCGAAGAAATTGTCGAATGTCGATGGCGGCGGGGTGCCGAGATCGAGCGTCAGTTGACGAAGCACAGTAGGTGACTGCCGAAAATGAGGCTAAGGCCGTAGCGGCCCGGACCTCGGGCCCTGAAACGTCAGTAGGCGGTTAGTTGTTGTAAAGCGCACTGGCCAGATAGCTTTGCCGCAATTCGCGGATCGCCACCGACAGAATTGCGCTGACCGGCAACGCAAGCAACACGCCGAAAAAGCCGAACAGCTGACCGAACGCGAGCAGCGCGAAGATGACCGCGAGCGGGTGCAGCCCGATCCGTTCGCCGACGAGACGTGGCGTCAGATAAAAACTTTCGGCGATCTGCGCGAAGCCGTAAATCAGCGCGACCGCGCCGAAGCCATACCAGTCGCCGAATTGCAGCAGCGCCGCGAGCAGCGCCAGCACGAGCCCCGTCGCAAAACCAAGGTACGGGATGAACACCGCGAGCCCGGTAAAAATGCCGACCGGCAGCGCGATCTCGAAGCCGGCGAGGCTCAGCGCGACCGAGTAGTACACCGCCAGCACGGCCATCACCAGCAACTGGCCGCGCAGGTATTGCGACAGCATCTGGTCCATGTCGCGCGCGAGTTGCAGCGTCTTGTCGAGCCAGCGGCGCGGCACCATCATTTGCAGGCGCGCGAGCATGCGGTTCCAGTCGAACAGCAGATAGAACAGGACGAGCGGCACCAGCACGACGTTGCCGACCAGCGCCATCATCAGATTGCCGCTCGTGCGGATCGAGGTCCACGCGTACTGCGCGACCGTTTTCGCGCTGCCTTCGAGCTGCCCCATCACGAGGTCGCGGATGCTGGCGAAATCGAGCGAGTCGGCCAGACCCAGCATGGCCAGCTTGGGTTGCAGCCACGCGCTCACATGCGCGAAGAACACCGGCACCTGCTGCCGCAATTGCGGCCCTTCCTTCTGGACCACCGCGAGCACCAGCAGGAAGAGCATGGTCATCAGCAGCGTGAAGAACAGGATCATCAGCAGTGCCGCGAGGGCGCGCGGCACGCGCCGGCGCACCATCCACGCGACGCCCGGATGCAGGATGTACGCGAGGATCGCGCTCAGCAGGAACGGGGTGAGGACGGGACTCAACAGCCAGAGCAGAATGCCGATGCAGAGCGCGATCACCACCCAGATGAGGGCGCGGCGCTGAACGGGCGTCAGAATCGAGGAATTTTGTTGCAAAACGGGTTTTCCCAGGTGTAGTCGGAACCGGATGATCAAATTCCAGCCAGTCGGCCAGCATCGGGTAAAATCGCATTTTACCGACCTTCGAGCTCTTCCCCATGAATCACCCGAAATCCGCCCAGCCTTCAACCGATTCGGCCCAAGGTTTGTCGTATCGCGACGCCGGCGTGGACATCGACGCGGGCGACGCGCTTGTCGACGCGATCAAGCCCTTTGCCAAAAAGACGATGCGCGAGGGCGTGCTGGGTGGCATCGGCGGGTTCGGCGCGCTGTTCGAAGTGCCGAAGAAATACAAGGAGCCGGTGCTCGTGTCCGGCACCGACGGTGTCGGCACCAAACTGCGCCTCGCGTTTCAACTGAACAAGCATGACACCGTTGGCCAGGATCTGGTCGCGATGAGCGTGAACGACATTCTCGTGCAAGGTGCCGAGCCGCTGTTCTTCCTCGACTACTTCGCGTGCGGCAAGCTGGACGTCGGCACGGCGGCCACGGTCGTCAAGGGTATCGCGCATGGCTGCGAACTGTCGGGTTGCGCGCTGATCGGCGGCGAAACGGCGGAAATGCCGGGCATGTATCCGGACGGGGAGTACGACCTGGCCGGTTTCGCGGTCGGCGCGGTGGAAAAGAGCAAGATCATCGACGGCAGCACGATCGCTCCGGGCGACGTGGTGCTGGGTCTGGCATCGAGCGGCATTCATTCGAACGGTTTTTCGCTGGTGCGCAAGATCATCGAGCGCGCGCAGCCGGATCTGAATGCGGACTTCGACGGCCGTTCGCTCGCCGACGCGCTGATGGCGCCGACTCACATTTACGTGAAGCCGTTGCTGTCGCTGATGCAGCAGATTGCCGTGAAGGGCATGGCGCACATCACCGGCGGCGGGCTGGTCGAAAATATTCCGCGCGTGCTGCGTGAAGGTCTGACGGCCGAGCTGGATCACCGCGCGTGGCCGCTGCCGCCGCTGTTCTCGTGGCTGCAGAAGCACGGCGGCGTCGCCGATGCGGAAATGCACCGCGTGTTCAACTGCGGCATCGGCATGGCGGTGGTGGTGTCCGCAGCCGACGCCGAAGCGGCGATCGGTTTGCTGTCGGCAGCCGGTGAGCAGGTCTGGAAGATCGGCACGATTCGCGAAAGCGCAGCCGGTGAAGCGCAGACCGTCGTGATCTAACGGATGATATTGCCCGCGCGGCAAGCATGCGGATTGCATGCGCGCCGCGCGGGTTCGATACTTCAACGCCTCAAATCAACGCCTCGATTTGATCGAGCACCCGCGCGGTCGCGTGCGGATCGCAGCAGTCCACCACCACCCGCTCTGTCATGCTTCGCAGCCACGTGAGCTGCCGCTTGCACAACTGCCGGGTCGCAAAGATTCCCTTGTCGCGCATCGTCGGATAATCGACCGCGCCGTCCAGATATTCCCAGACCTGCCGATAGCCGACACAGCGCATCGACGGCATCTCTGGCCGCAGGTCCCCGCGTTCGCGCAGCGTCACCACTTCATCGACGAAACCGTTGGCCAGCATCGCGTCGAAGCGCTGCTCGATGCGCGCATGCAAGACGCTGCGATCGGACGGCTCCAGCGCGATCGGCACGAAGCGCCATGCCGCCGCGGCGTCGTCCGGCCGCACGGGGGCGGCCAGCCATGCGGACATCGCCCGGCCGGTCAGCATGAATACTTCGAGCGCGCGCTGAATCCGCTGCGAGTCGTTGGGCGCGAGGCGAGCGGCCGTCACCGGGTCGACGCTCGCAAGCCGTTCGTGCAGGGCCGGCCAGCCGTCGCGGGCGGCGTCGGCATCGAGCGCGGCGCGCACGTCGGGGTCGGCGGCGGGCAGGTCGTTGAGCCCCTGCGTGAGCGCCTTGTAGTACAGCATGGTGCCGCCGACCAGCAACGGCAGCCGTCCGCGCGCGTGGATTTCGCCGGTCAGCCGCAACGTGTCGGCGCGAAACTGCGCAGCCGAATAGGCGTCGGTCGGATCGACGATGTCGATCAGATGATGTGGCGCCACGGCGCGTTCCTCAGCAGTCGGCTTGGCAGTGCCGATATCCATCTCGCGATAGACCAGCGCCGAATCGACGCTGATGATTTCCACCGGCCGCCGTGCGGCGAGCGCCAGCGCAGCGGCGGTTTTGCCGGAGGCTGTCGGGCCGAGCAGGCAAGGGATCGGCGTGGCAACGTTGCGTGGCGTCATGAGCAAGCCCGCACGGGTCGAAGCAAAATCAGCGTGCGCACCGTCACTGCCCGCGCATGAACAGCCGATCGAGGTCGGACAGCGTCAGTTGATACCACGTCGGACGCCCGTGGTTGCATTGATCGGCGCGCTCGGTCGCTTCCATCTGGCGCAGCAGCGCGTTCATTTCGTCGAGCGTCAGACGCCGGTTCGCACGCACCGCGTGATGGCAGGCGAGCGTGCCGAGCAGTTCATGCTGACGCTCGGTCAGCACGCGCGAGCCGCCGAACTCATGCAGATCGGCGAGCACCGCGCGCGCCAGCGCCTGCAGATCGGCGTCCTTGAGCAGCGCGGGCACGGCGCGGATCGCCAGCGTGGTCGGCGACAGCACGGCAAGGTCGAAGCCGAGCGCGTCGAGCGTGTCGCGCTCTTCTTCCACCGTGCCGATTTCGATCGGATCGGCGTGCATCGTCTGCGGGATCAGCAGCGGCTGCACGGCGATCGCGCGATTCACCAGCGCGTTCTTGAACTGCTCGTACAGGATGCGCTCGTGCGCGGCGTGCATGTCCACGATCACCAGCCCGTGCGCGTTCTGCGCGAGCACGTAGATGCCGTGAATCTGGCCGAGCGCGAAGCCGAGCGGTTGTTCGTCGGTGGCGTTGAAGGCCGGCGGCGGATAGGGCGCCGACGCGCTATACGGCGATGGCGTTTGCGCCGCCGAGTCGCGCGCCTCCAGCAGGGTCGCGCCTTCCGCGGTGCCGGCATGGCTGTCCTTGCGGCCGAACAGCGCGTCGTAAAACGCGAGTGGTTGCGCGACCGGCAGCGTGCCTTGCGTCATGCGCGCCTGGCGCATCCAGGTGTTGCCGGGCTGTGACGACGGGCCGAAACCGCTGCCTGATCCGCCACGCGCCAGTCCGCCTGCCGAGCCGCCGAAGCCCGCACCGGCGGCCATGACCGCCGCGCCGCCGAGCGGCGTCGCGCCGAACGAAGCCGGGCCGCCTGCCATCGGCTCCAGGTGCGCAGCGTGACCACCCGCCGTCGTTTCCGGCGATGCGCCCGCATGCCGCGCCAGCGCGCGCTGTACCGCGTGGAACACGAACTGGTGAATCGAGCGCGAATCGCGAAACCGCACTTCGATCTTCGACGGATGCACGTTCACATCGACGCCCTCAGGCGGCAGATCGAGGAACAGCACATAAGACGGATAGCGGTCGCCATGCAGCACGTCTTCATAAGCGGCGCGCACCGCGTGCGTGAGCAGCTTGTCGCGCACGAAGCGGCCGTTGACGAAGAAGTATTGCTGATCGGCACGCCCGCGGCTCGCGGTCGGCAAGCCCGCGCAGCCGTAGACGGCCAGCGGCCCGGCGGATTCGTCGAGTGGCAAGTGCGCCGTCGCGAAGGTCTCGCCGAGAATTTTCGCGACCCGCACCGGCGGCTCGCTCGCGTTCCAGTGTTCGACCGCCTTGCCGTTGTGCAGTACCGAAATCGCGACGTCGGGCCGCGCCAAAGCCGCGCGCCGAATCTGTTCGAGGCAATGGCCGAGTTCGGTCTGTTCGCTTTTGAGGAATTTGCGGCGCGCGGGCGTGTTGTGGTACAGCTCGCGCACTTCGATCGTCGTGCCTTGGGTGCCGGCCGCGGGGCTCAGTACGCCGGTTTGCGCGTCGACGCGCACGGCATGCGGCGCTTCGGCGGTGCGGCTCGTGATGGTCATCTGCGCGACCGACGCGATCGACGCCAACGCCTCGCCACGGAAACCGAGCGTGGCGACTGCTTCCAGTTCGGCGAGCGAGCGGATCTTGCTGGTCGCATGGCGCATCAGCGCGAGCGCCAGTTCGCTTTCGGGAATGCCGCAGCCGTCGTCGGTGATCGAAATGCGTTTAACGCCGCCTTCATCGAGCAGGATGCGCAGCGTCTGCGCGCCCGCGTCGAGCGCGTTTTCCAGTAACTCCTTGACCACCGACGCGGGCCGCTCCACCACTTCGCCGGCGGCGATCTGGCTGATCAGCTGATCGGGAAGGGGCTGGATCGCGCGCAACGGGCGCGGTGCGGGCGAGGCGGCGGGCACGGCGGCCGCGGCGGAACCGGCAGGCGTTTCGGAGAATTCTGACATGGCGAAATTATAGCGATTCGGCACACGAGCCACCGGCAACGGATTTTTAATTGCGGCCCGGCACTTTCGGTATCATGACGCGGTCAATTTCCGGCGGCGAGCATGTGCTTGCCGTCTTCGTCGCGGGCCTGCCGGCAAGGCTGTTTTCACCGCGTTCACATTCCCTTAACAGAGGACGCTCCTTGGACACGCTGCTACATTTCGTCAACCTTGTGTTGCACATCGACAAGTTCCTCGGAGACTTCATCCATGTGTACGGCGCATGGGTCTATGCGGTGCTGTTCCTGATCGTGTTCAGCGAAACCGGCCTCGTCATTCTGCCGTTCTTGCCGGGCGATTCGTTGTTGTTCATCGGCGGCGCGTTCTGTGCGACGGGCCAGTTGAACCTCGGTCTGCTGATCGTGCTGCTGCTCCTCGCCGCGATCGCCGGCAATACCGTCAACTACATGATCGGACGGGCCATCGGGCCGCGGGTGTTCGATTCGCATATTCCTTTTCTCGAACGCTTCCTCGACCGCAGTGCGCTGCAGAAGACGCATAACTTCTATGAAAAGCATGGCGGCAAGACTATCGTGCTCGCGCGTTTCATTCCGGTTGTGCGAACCTTCGCGCCGTTCGTGGCCGGCGCTTCGTCGATGTCCGTGAGCCGGTTCCAGTTGTTCAACTTCCTCGGCGCGCTGCTATGGGTGTTGCTGCTCGTGCTGCTTGGTTATTTCTTCGGCAATATTCCGTTCATCCGTCAGTATCTGAATGTGATCGTGCTGGTGGGTATCGGCGCGGCTATCGTGCCGATTCTGCTCGGCGCGTTGTGGAAGATGATGCGCAAGGGTGGGGCCAAGGCCAATAGCCGCTGACGCGTCATTGCAGATGCATGCGCAGGCAGATGAACAAAAGGCGTCGCGATTCTCGCGACGCCTTTTTCATTTTGCGGTGCTTTGAATCGCCGGCGATGCGGTGCGACCTTCTCTCTCAACCGGCCGCGGTTCCCGTCGCGCCCGGGCCGACCGCACGCGGCGCCAGCGGTGTTTCCGGTGTCGGGTAGCCGGCTTCCTTGAAGGTCCGGACGATCGCGCGATTCGTGTCGAAATAGACCTGCCAATAGTGATCATTGGCCGTGTAGGGACGCACGCACAGCAAGGGTCCTTCCGGCGTGAAACTCAGCACTTCGATGTCGGGCGCGGGGCTTTCGACGACATTTGGAATCTGCACGATGGCCGCCCTCAGCCGGTTCATCGCGTCAGTGGGATCGACGCCGTTGGCGATCTTCGCGGTCAGCTCGACACGCCGTACCGGCAACACACTGAAGTTCGAGATCGTGTCCGAGAAAACCTTGTTGTTGCCGACGATGGTGGTCACGTTGTCCGGCGTCACGATGGTGGTGCCGAACAGGCCCAGTTCCGAGACCGTGCCGGTGACGCCCCCTGCGGTGACGAAGTCGCCGACCTTGAACGGCCGCAATACCTGCATGAAGACGCCGGCCGCGAAGTGCGCAAGCAGGCCGCCCCAGGCGGTGCCGATCGCGAGGCCGAGACCGGCGAGCAACGCGGCGAACGAAGTCGTCTGGACACCGAAAATCTGCAGGATCGCGAGGATCAGCAGCAGGTTTAGCAAGCCGCCGAGAATCGAGCCGAGATAGTGAGCGAGAGTGGGGTCGACCCGGCCATTGCGCGCGAGCACCTTGCGCAGCAAGCCGATGATCAGACCGATGATCCAGCGGCCGACGATCCACAGAACAATCGCGCCGAGAACCTTGGTACCGAGGTCGATGCCTCGGGTCATGATGAACACGCGTACGGTATCGAGATCCAAGATGTCCCTCGTGGGATAAGTTGCCTTCGACTGATTGAACAACGGTGGCGCAATACAGCGGCAATGCCCGACGGCGGACGCAAACGGCAACGCGCGGTCTTCGGGAGTTATAGGCGACGGCGCGCGCATGTGCAAGGACCGTTCCCGTCTTCCGAACGCGAAGCCTGGCGGGAGAGAGCGGGAGGGCAGGCGGCCGCCTTGAAAGAGGCGGCGGCGTGCTGTACGCGGGGCGCGTGAGCGCGTTTGCACGATGTCTATGGAGCAAGTTGGTGACGTCGATTAGCGGTCGGCGACGACTCGCGCCGAGGCGCATATGTCTGGAGTGGGCTTACATGCGCAGATGCGATTGCGAATAGGGAGAAGTGTGGATGACGAGCGTTTTGTCGGTGGTGGTTGTCGCGGCACGCTTGCGGCGCGTCACGTGATGCCACGCGAAAGCAACGACGATCGCGATCACGTAGGCGGCAGCGCGGAAGAAAAACGCGGCCGGCGTGCTGAACTGGCCGTAGCGGTTCTGCGCGTCGGCGAACACGAGAAAGGTCAGCGCCGCATCGAGCAGCAGCGCGGCCAGTGCCAGCGCGGCGAATACGTGCGCGCCATTGATTGCGGGACCGGGTGTGAGCCGGTTGTACACCCGACATGCGATCACGACGAGCGCGAGTAAAGCGAGGTTCGAAACGAGATCGAACAGAAAATTGGCCATATCGATGCAATGAAAACGCAGGGTTTCGCGGCATTGCCGAAGCGTCTGTCGACGCATGGCTCCAGTGTGTCTTGCCGGATCGGCGGCGATCATTGCATATCTATTCATCTCGATAAATCACGGGGGTTCGATGTTATTGGTGGGAAGCGAAAGACCTGGAAGGACGCTGATTTTTGCGTGTGAAACGTTGGTTTGAATCGTAGAAATGTGTCAATCGGATGTTGAGGAATGCAATAGAACCGAATGGAGTGCGTCGGGCTTCGTTGCTCCTTTGACCCGCGAGAAAGGAGGGCATGTTTCGGCACTCAGCTTTTGAAAGCAGATGACCGCGGTAGAATCGTTTATATGCGATTGTAATGTAAGCGTTGTCGCCGTCGGCGGAGCCATGCCCGCGTCCCTTAGCTGGCCAATCAGAAGCGGTATGAAACGCCGATCTGCAACGTGGGATACCAGCGATAGGGAGACGCTTTCTCTTGCAGTTGTTGAAGCCCCGTCGCGATGATCTGCTGGCTCAGCGCGGGGCCGGCAGCCTGGGCAAGGGCGGGCGACAGCGTGTATGAAGAGCGCGGGATGCCATAAGCGACGCCCACATCGACCACGAGGCCGAAGCCCTTTCTGCTGGGGTGCAGGCCGTAGCCAATACCCAGATATGGCATCACGGGCGGGTGCCTGGCGGTGGCCGTCGCATACTCGCCCGGAAAGGCGGGCAAGGTTTGACCTTTGAACGTGTAGGTGCCGTTAGTAGGAACGGAATCGCCGCTGACTTCATTGCCCGTAAAGCGAACGCCGGCCGTGAGGCGAAAGCCGCTATTCGCCCACGGGAAGAAGTCACCGTAGATGCCCCCCTGACGCAGACGCACGTCGTCCTCGTAGCGATTCCCGCCCACGGTAAAGTCATGCGAGAACTTGAATGCATTGAAGTCGGCATGCACGCCGAACCTTGACGTGAGGCTCAGTGCCGCGCCCGCACCGATGCCAAGCGTGCCTCCCTGCACGAATATTTCCTGTGCGTGCGAGGTCTCGATCGAGAATGCCAAGCCAACTACCGAGATTACTCTTATCGTTTTCACGGGCATCCCTAGGCGGTCGGGCAGCAGGGATCATTGCCCTTGACGCCCCGATCTCATGGTCTTCATGGTCTATTCCGGAGCGCTCGACAGCCGCCGCTAAGCGATCATGCATGCGCAGACCTTGAGCAGTCTGTGGGGAGTCGAACTATTTGGGGGAATGAACGAGGAAGGCGCTAGAGCCGCGAGCTAAAGCGTGAGGCCAAAAGAAAAGGGCCTACATGCGAATGCATGTAGGCCCTCGAATCTTTTGGTAGGCCGTACGGGATTCGAACCTGTGACCAACGGATTAAAAGTCCGCTGCTCTACCAGCTGAGCTAACGACCCAAAAGAGAAGCGAAATTATATCGATAGCCTTGGTGGGCTGTCAACCCAGTGTGGCTAATCAAGCTATCGACACTTCAGTTAGAAGGCCGGGTATTGCTACCCGGCCTTCGAGCGAGAGGCGCGCGTGGCTATGACATCGGACACTGCGCGTGACTGCCAACTACCCGGCATCGACTACGACTACTTGATCTGCGACAGCTTGCTCTGAGCCGATTGCGCAACGTCCGAGCCCGCGTATTGCGCGACGATCTGCTCCAGCGTCTTCTTGGCCGCGGCCTTCTGACCTTGCTCGAGCTGATTGTTCGCAATCGCCAGCAACGCTTCCGGCGCACGCGGATGCTGCGGATACTTGGCCACCACACCTTGCCAAACGGCCGTCGAACCCTTGTAGTCGCGCAATGCATACAGCGCGTTGCCGAGCCAGTACTGCGCGGTCGGCTGGTAAGGGCTGTTCGGATACTTGGAGATGAAGCTGCGGAACGACGCCGCGGCGTTCTTGAAATCGCCGCTGCGGAACTGCTGCGAAGCCGCATTGAACGACTCGGTTTCGCCCGGCTGCACCTCGCCCTGGACGCCGTCCACCGTCTGTTGTTGCGGCTCGAATTTCTTCAGGCGCGTGTCCAGATCGGTGTAGTAGTCCTTCTGCTGCTTCTGCAGCGTGGTGAGCTGATTCGCCATGTCCTCGTTCTGCCCGCGCAGCGTCGCGACCTGCTGGTTCAGCTGGTCGAGACGGTTGGACTGATCGAGGATCGTGCGTTGTGCGGCCGACAGCTGGCTCGACAAACTATCGGTCTTCGAGCGCAGATCGAGGATGGCCTGGCGGGCCTGATCGTCGTCGAAGATGCCCGCATGCGCGGGCACGGCCGCGAAGGCCGTGCCCGCGACGCAGGCCGCTGCGGCAAACCGCAGCCAGGAGAAACGATGCGTCATTCGGCTCATCACCCGTTGACTTACTGTTGATACACGAGGTCTGCGCGGCGGTTCTGCGCCCACGACGCTTCGTCATGACCCGTAGCTTGCGGCTTTTCCTTGCCGAGGCTCACGGCTTCCATTTGCGAGTCCGTCACGCCCATCAGCGACAGGGAACGACGCACGGCTTCAGCACGCTTCTGGCCGAGCGCCAGATTGTATTCGCTGGTGCCGCGTTCGTCGGTGTTGCCCTGGATCAGGACGTGGCGTTGCGGGTGGCTCTTCAGGTATTGCGCGTGTTGTTGCAGCAGCGACTGGTAGTCGTCCTTGACCGAGTAGCTGTCGAAGTCGAAATAGATGCTGCGCTTGGCGAGCGGGCTGTTCGGATCGTTCAGCGGGTCGACGTTGACCTGTGCGACATCGTTCGGGTTCGGCTGGGTCGACACTGCACCGCCCTTGCCGGCGTTTTCGTCGAGCTTGACGCCCGAGTGACATGCGGCCAGCGCGCCGACCATCAGAACAGCAAATACATAGCGAAGTTTGGACATCATTTTGGTTAC
This sequence comes from Paraburkholderia fynbosensis, assembly GCF_902859935.1. Taxonomy (GTDB): domain Bacteria; phylum Pseudomonadota; class Gammaproteobacteria; order Burkholderiales; family Burkholderiaceae; genus Paraburkholderia; species Paraburkholderia fynbosensis. The sequence continues at coordinate 395,282 of NZ_CADIKI010000003.1, read as the reverse complement.
TCTCCTTGTGTTATTGCATCAAACGTTATTGCATAAACGGGCCCCAGGACGGCTCGCGTACGCTGCCCCCCTGAACGGACAGGACCTGCCGAGTGCGACCGTCGGTCGATACTGCGGCCAACACGCCACGGCCGTTCACCTGTGTGGCGTAAAGAATGTACTGACCGTTCGCCGCGAAGCTCGGCGATTCGTCATGTGTCGTGTCCGTCAGGCCCGTGGCTGTTCCGCCTTGCAGGTCCTGGATATAGAGCTTGAACCCGCCGCCGACGCGCGAGATGTAAGCGAGTTGTTTGCCGTCCGGGCTCACGCGCGGGCTGGTGTTGTAGCTGCCCGTGAACGTGACGCGCTGCGCGGAGCCGGCGTTTTCGCCTTGCGCCGACATTTTGTAGATTTGCGGTGCGCCGCCACGGTCGCTCGTGAAATAGATCGACTTGCCATCAGGGGAGAAAGTCGGCTCGGTGTCGATCGAGCTGCCTTGCGTGAGACGACGCAGACCGCTGCCGTCCGCGTTGACGGCGAAAATCTGCGTGTTGCCGGTGCGCGAGAGCGCGACGGCAAGCGTGCGTCCGTCCGGCGACCACGCCGGCGCACTGTTGTTGCCCTTCTGATCCGACACGACCACGCGACGGCCCGTGGGCAGGTCGTGGATGTAGACGATCGGCTTCTTCTTTTCAAACGAGACGTAGGCGACCTTGGTGCCGTCAGGCGACCACGCGGGCGAAATGATCGGCTCGGGGCTCGACAGAGCGATGTGCGCGTCCTGGCCGTCCGAATCGGAGATCTGCAACTGGTAGCGGCCACCCGTCTTGATGACGTACGACAGGCGCGTGGCGAATACGCCGCGGCCGCCCATCAGCTTCGCGTAGATATAGTCTGCGACCTTGTGCGCGCTCATCCGCAAGCCGCTTTCCGGACTCACCAGCACGAGGCCGCCGAGGCTTTCGCCCTTGACCGTGTCGTACAGCTTGAAACGCACTTCGTACTGACCGTTCGGCAGGCGGTTCACGCTGCCCGCCACGAACGCGTTGGCGCCCTTGGCTTTCCACGCGCCGAGGTCGACGGAATCCGATTCCGACACCGGCGTGGAGCCCGCGTCGATGTTGGTGAATTTGCCGCTGCGTTGCAGATCCTGACGCACGATCGTGCTGACCTGCTGCGGCGAGTTCGCCTCATTGGCGAAATTCGCCGTGGCGATCGGAAACTGGGTGGACCCGACGCCCGTCACGAGGACGTTGAGTTGTGCGTTGGCGGCGCCGCCAACGGCGATCAGGCACGATGCTACGAGTGTTCGCAGGCCTAGCTTGGTCATCAAACTCATGCTGTATGGATTCCCCAAAAACGGTTTTACTACACTTCACGACAGCAGACAGACCGGAAAACGCCTAATTCGTTCCCGAGCGCGCCCCGTGAGCGGGCGCGGCGTCTACCTTCGACTGACTGTCAAATTGCTGCTATCAACTAGCCGGACGCAGCGTAATCAAAAAGCTTTCCGGCGTCTTGCCATTGGTGTCCAGCGGCATCGGATCGGTTCGATGGACCGCCCGCAATGCGGCGGCGTCCCACGCGGCGTTGCCGCTGCTGCGAGAGATCGTTGCGCTCAGCAAAGTGCCGGTCGGCGAACAGCGCACCGAGATCACGGTTTCCAGACCTTCCGTTTCGCCGCCCCACGAGACATTCGGCAGCACTGCGCGACGCACCTTGTCCGCGTAACCCGGCGATGCCGCCGTGCCACCCGAGCCACTGCCCGTGCCGCTCTTGCCGAGCCCGTTGCTGGACGTGCTCGTGCCGCCAACCGCACCCTGCATCTGCGCGAGGCGCGCGCGCCGTTCGGCATCGAGCTTCTTCGCTTGCGCTGCAGCGTCGGCTTGCGCCTTGGCCTTCGCGGCTTTCTGCGCGTCGGCTTTCTTCTGCGCTTCAGCTTCGGCCTGCTTCTGCTGTTGCTCCTGCTGCTGTTCTTTCAACTGCTGCTGCTTTTGCTGTTCGGCCAGTTGCTGCTGCTTCTGCTTCTCGGCCTGCTGTTGTTGCTGCTGCTGTTTTAGTTTGGCTGCTGCGGCCTTCTGCGCGGCCTGATCGGCCGCCAGTTGCTGCTGCCGCTTCTCCTGGGCTTCCTGCTGCGCCTGCAGCTTCTGCTGACGCTGCTGCTCGGCCAGTTGCGCCTCGCGCGCCGCTTCCTGCTGCTGGCGCTTCTTTTCCTGTAGCGCGATGTCGGCCTGCTCGTCGCGCACCGGCGGGGCAGGGGCGACCGGTACGGGCGGCGGCGGGACGGGACGCGGGATCGCCGTGTCCGGTACCTCGGTCCACAACTCGGCCTCCGCGCCCTCGGGCGTACTGTTTTGCCACTGGATGCCGTGATACAGGAAGAACCCGAGCAGCGCATGCATCACCAGCGCGAACGCAAAGGCTCGCCCGGTGCCGCGTTCACGCGGTGGCTGGAGCGGGTATTCGGAGTTCTTGCGGATCATTGCGATTTGACGAGCAATCCAACACGCTTGACGCCGCGGGCTTTCAGCGCGGACATCACATTCATCACGGCTTCGTACTTCACGGTTTTGTCGGCGGCGATCACGACGGGCTGGTCAGGATGCGATTGCGCCCGGTCGGCGATAAAGCCGTTCAGGTCGGCTCTCGACATGTTTTCCTGCTGCTGCGCGCCGGAATCGTCCTTGTACTTGACGCTCATGTTGCCGTCCGCGCGAATGTTGACGATGACGGGCGGGGTTTGCTGCTGCGGCGCGGCGCCCCCGACGGTCGGCAGATTGACGATCGACGGAGCGACGAGCGGCGCGGTGACCATGAAGATCACGAGCAGCACGAGCATCACGTCGATGTACGGCACGACGTTGATGTCGGCCATCGCGCGGCGTGAACGGGAGCCGCGCATGCTGGAGGAGCGGGAGCCTGCCATCGTGGCCTCCTTACTGTGCCTGGCGCTGCAGGATGTTCGAGAACTCTTCGATGAAGGTCTCGAAGCGGATCGCCAGACGGTCGATGTCGTGCGCGTAGCGGTTGTACGCGACCACCGCCGGAATGGCGGCGAACAGGCCGATCGCGGTGGCGGTCAACGCTTCTGCGATGCCCGGCGCGACGTTCGCAAGCGTAGCCTGCTGGACGTTGGCGAGGCCGCGGAACGCGTTCATGATCCCCCAGACCGTGCCGAACAGCCCGATATAAGGGCTGACCGAGCCGACCGACGCGAGAAACGCGAGGTTGGCTTCGAGCACGTCCATTTCACGTTGGAACGCGGCCCGCATTGCACGCCGTGCGCCATCGAGAATCGCGCCCGGATCGTTCAGGCGCTTTTCCTTGCCCTTCAGGAACTCGCGCATGCCGGACTCGAAAATCCGTTCGAGCGCGCCGATCGTATGGCGGTTGTTCGCGGCGCTCTGATACAGCGCCTGCAGGTCGCCGCCTGACCAGAAATCGCGTTCGAAGCGTTCAGTTTGCGCGCGCGCACGGCGGATCGCAAACCACTTGCGGAAGATGAAAGTCCAGGACAGCAGCGACAGCAACAGCAGCAGGGCCATCACGGCCTGAGCCAGCAGACTCGCGTTGAGTACTAAAGAAACGATCGACAGATCTTGTGTAGTGTTCATAAAGGTTCGTTTTAGCGTCCCGGGAAGGGGGCGTCCGGTTGTAAGGCCGCTCGATGCTTTCCGTGGGCAAAACGGAAGCTTCGGCGGTATTGCAAGCCGAACCATGCTTGATGTTGCTTGATCGGTATGAGTTCACTGGCCCCGAATCAACGGGATTCAGGCGTTGTCGGTTGACAAGCCGGCATTGCCCATGCCGGGCCCGCGCCGCAGAGCGGCCAGAACCGGAGGAGGAATCGCGGCCGGCCGCAGCGCGCCGCGGTCGACGCAGCCGACCCGGATCGAACCGGTAGCAAGCAGCGTGCCTTCACGCCACGCTTCCTGGGCGAAGTCTACCGAAGCCCTGCCGAGACGCTCGATCCGGCTGACGATTTTGACGACGTCGTCAAGCCGGGCGGGGGCCCGATAGTCCAACGCGGTGCTGCGCACGATAAAAATTGCGCCTGTTTCATCCGCGAGCCGGCTCTGGTCGACGCCGCACGCACGCAACCACTCGGTGCGCGCCCGTTCGAAAAATTTCAGGTAGTTGGCGTAAAACACGATGCCGCCGGCATCGGTATCTTCGTAGTACACGCGGATGGACCACGTGTAGCCGATTTCCGCGCCAGGCTGGCTGGTCGACATATTCATGCGGCGCATTTTACCGGAACGCACACCGCGCGGTCTGTTTCAAAGTGTGCGCCCCGTCCGGCGGGCTTCAGCCGCGATGAATCGACAGGCCGGCGAACGATTGCGCCACCGGCATCAGTTCGATGGTGTTGACGTTGACGTGGGCCGGACGGGTGGCGATCCAGTAGATCGAATCCGCGATGTCTTCGGCCGTCAGCGGCTGGACGTTTTCGTACACTTTGTCCGCTTTTTCATCGTCGCCGCGATAACGCACGTTCGAGAATTCGGTGCCGCCGCACAGGCCCGGCTCGATATCAGTGACGCGCAGCGCGGTGCCGGCCAGATCGGCGCGCAGGTTCAGGCTGAACTGGCGCACGAACGCCTTGGTCGCGCCGTACACGTTGCCGCCCGCGTAAGGCCAGCGGCCCGCCACCGAGCCCAGATTGAAGATGTGCCCGCGATTGCGTTCGATCATGCCGGGCAGCAGCGCATGCGTGACCTGCACGAGGCCCGTGCAGTTAGTCTCGATCATGGTGTTCCATTCGTCGAGACTGGCCTTTTGCGCCGGTTCGACACCGAGTGCGAGGCCGGCATTGTTGACCAGCACGTCGATCGCGGCGAACTCGGCCGGCAGCGCGGCGGGCGCCGCTTCGACGGAGGCGCGGTCGCGCACGTCGAGCTCGTACGGCAGCAGCGCGTCGCCGAGTTCGTCGGCGAGCGCTTGCAGACGGTCTTTGCGACGCGCGGTCGCGACGACGCGATGGCCGCCTTTAACGAAGGCCCGGGCGATAGCGGCGCCGAATCCCGCGGACGCTCCGGTGACGAACACGATCATTGCAGTTCCCTGGTCGGTAAAAGAGAAAGGCCCCAAGCCTACTTCCAATGCGGCGCCGCGGCAAGGATGAACCAGCCGCATGAGGGGCTTTGGCAGGGGCGCCCAGCGGGTTTCCGGTGCGCTCACGGATGTCGTTTGCGCACTGCAGGAGGCGCTGCGGCGGCCCGACCCGCTGGCCTGCCCGACCGCGCCCGGAAGCCGGTTGCCTATTCGATCCTCTTCCAATAAACTAACGCGCTCGGCCCTGCGTAACTGGCGATAGAACCGATTCAACCAATCGGGTTCAAGGTGGAACAACCCACCGTGAAGCGCAGGGTGCCGTTTTGCCGTTCGCCTGGGCAGCCGTGATCCGCGCGCGTTTATCTGCGCTGACGGTGCCTGTCCTGCCTCGCGTGTGCGGCGACTCTCCGTTCGCCACGTCAGGGCTGGCCCAGCCGCCAGCAGCGCTGCGTACCCTCTACGCAAGATTCGGCGCATGATCCGGTCAACCTGAACACACTCAACGGAATCCGTATGTTTGACAGAGCCCAAAGCACCATCGCCAACGTCGATCCTGAACTCTGGAAGGTCATTGAGCAGGAAAACCGCCGTCAGGAAGAGCACATCGAACTGATCGCGTCGGAAAACTACACGAGCCCGGCTGTGATGGCTGCGCAAGGCTCGCAACTCACCAACAAGTACGCCGAAGGGTATCCGGGCAAGCGCTACTACGGCGGCTGCGAATACGTCGACATCGCCGAGCAGCTCGCGATCGACCGTGTGAAGCAGCTGTTCGGCGCCGAGGCGGCCAACGTGCAACCGAACTCCGGCTCGCAGGCGAACCAGGGCGTGTTCTTCGCGATGCTCAAACCGGGCGACACGATCATGGGCATGAGCCTCGCGCACGGTGGCCACCTGACCCACGGTTCGCCGGTCAACATGTCGGGCAAGTGGTTCAACGTGGTGAGCTACGGCCTGAACGAAGCCGAAGACATCGACTACGACGCCGCGGAAAAGCTCGCTCAGGAACACAAGCCGAAGTTGATCATCGCGGGCGCGTCCGCTTTTGCGCTGCGTATCGATTTCGAACGTCTGTCGAAGATCGCCAAGTCGGTCGGCGCGTATTTCATGGTCGACATGGCGCACTACGCCGGTCTGATCGCCGCGGGCGTCTACCCGAACCCGGTGCCGCACGCGGACTTCGTCACCACGACCACGCATAAGAGCCTGCGCGGCCCTCGCGGCGGCGTGATCCTGATGAAAGCCGAGTTCGAGAAGCAGATCAACTCGGCAATCTTCCCGGGCATCCAGGGTGGTCCGCTGATGCACGTGATCGCCGGCAAGGCCGTCGCGTTCAAGGAAGCGCTGTCGCCGGAATTCAAGGCGTACCAGCAGCAGGTCGTCGAAAACGCGCGCGTGCTGGCTGAAACGCTGGTCCAGCGTGGTCTGCGCATCGTGTCGGGCCGCACCGAAAGCCACGTGATGCTGGTCGACCTGCGCGCGAAGAAGATCACCGGCAAGGCAGCGGAAGCGGCCCTCGGCGCGGCGCACATCACCGTCAACAAGAACGCGATTCCGAACGATCCGGAAAAGCCGTTCGTGACGAGCGGCGTGCGTCTCGGCTCGCCGGCCATGACCACGCGCGGCTTCGGCGTCAAGGAAGCCGAGCTGGTGGGTAACCTGATTGCCGACGTGCTGGACAATCCGGAAGACGCCGCCACGGTCGAGCGCGTGCGCGGCCAGGTCGCCGAGTTGACGCAGCGTTTCCCGGTCTACAAGTAAGCCGTCATGCATTGCCCCTTCTGCCGCCACGCCGACACGCAGGTTGTCGATTCGCGCGTGTCCGAAGACGGCGCGACGATTCGCCGGCGCCGCCGCTGCCCGGCCTGCGACAAACGTTTCACGACGTATGAGCGGGTCGAGCTGGCGCTGCCGTCGGTCGTCAAGAAGGATGGCAGCCGCACTGAATTCGACCGCCGCAAGATCGTCGCGAGCATGCAACTGGCGCTGCGCAAGCGCCCGGTGGCGGCGGACGCGATCGACGCGGCGGTCGCCCGCATCGAGTATCAATTGCTCGGCAGCGGCGAGCGCGAGGTGCGCAGCGAGCGCCTCGGCGAACTCGTCATGAACGAGTTGCGTGCGCTCGACACCATTGCCTACGTTCGTTTCGCCTCCGTGTACCGGCGCTTCGAAGACGTCTCCGAATTCGAAGACGTGATCGAAGAATTTCGCCGCGCCTCTTCTCCGCCCAAGCCTGCGCGTAAGCGCTGACTGCCGTCGCGCCGCGCGTTGTTCCTGCGTAGCCGTGATCCCACGCGTTAACTCGCGCATCAGTCTCTCCCGCTCCGTAATGGTTCGTCGCATGCATTTTTGTGCGGAATAGCGTCCGAATACCACCTGGCCATCCGGCCGATTGTTGAGCCGGTCGCGAATCGCTAGATTGGCTGCATTCTTCCAAACGATCAGGGATGCAGATGAAAAACGATGCGCTTTGCTGGCCGTCGCGCGGCGGCTTCACGCTTGTCGAGACGCTGGCCGTGGTCGCGCTGCTGGCGGTGATCGCGGTCATGGCCACGCCGTCGTTCGTCGCGTGGCACGTGCGCGATCAGGTCGACGCACGTGCGAGGGCGCTTGTGTCGACGCTCGCCTACGCGCGCAGCGAAGCGTTGCGCCGCGGCGCACGCGTCATCGTGTGCCGGATCGATGCGGCGCGAGCTTGTCTTGCGACGGCACAGCCTTGTGGCGACGGCATCACCGACTGGTCGTGCGGCTGGGCGGTACTGGCGGAGCGTGGCGGCACGCTTTCGCTGCTGCGCGCACAACCGTTGCTTGCTGCGGTGAGTATTAGCGGCGTGCAGACGAATCTCACGTTCACGCCGCCGGCGGGCCAACTGATCGGTACGTTCCGCAGTTTCGATATCGCGCCGCGCACACCTACCAAGGCGACGCAAGGCGATAAGTGGCGGCGCTGTATTCGTATTGCGGCGGGCGGTCGCCCGCGGCTCACCGAGGGTGCCTGCGGAGCGGCGTCATGATGCGCCATTCGCCAACCCACAGCTCGCCCCGCTGCGCAGCGACGTGCCGGGGCAGTTCCTTGATCGAGGTCATGCTGGCCGTCGCGTTGATCGCTGTAACAGCGCTAGGCTTGATCGCCGGTCAACTATGGACCGCGCGGGAAGCGCGCGCGATGTCGATGCGCGAACACGCGGCGTGGATCGCTGATTCCGTCGCCGAGGCGGCGTGCACACCTTCGACGACGGATGCTGCAACCCAGCAATGGAGCGCACGGGCAAACGTCCTTCTGCCACATGGCGAAGCGTCGATAGGCGAGAGCGCGGGCGTGTCGGCAGCGCTTGTGACGTGGGCGGCCGTGCGCGATATGCCGAGCACCGATGACGTGATCGACAAGCCGGAGTCCTGTGGCGGCGCGGATGTTCCCGCCGGCTCCTCATGCGTCGCGCTGGCGTTTGCGAAATGATGCGGCGCTGGCATTCAGCTTCCGGTCACACCTTGCTCGAGTTTGTGATCGCCATGGCGTTGGGGCTCGTGGTGACGGCGGGCGCCGTGTCGCTCTATACGACGCAGCGCAGCGCGTTCGAGCACGCGAGCAACGCGCTGCGAATTCGCGAGGCCGGTTTGACCGCGCTGACGCTGATCGGCCAGCAACTGCAAATGGCCGGCTTCGTGCCTGCGGACGTTCTGCATTACGACGGTCCGCTGGCGTTATTCGGATGTTCGGGTGGACGCCCGACGGGCGCCGATGACAGCATTGCGTGCACAAAACTGCCCGGCGGATCGGATGGCGTCGTGCTCCGCTATGTAGGAGATAGCGTGTCCACGTGGCCATCGGCGAGCGGGCAGGCAACTGACTGCCTCGGACAAGCCGTGACAGGCAATACCGCGATGCCCGCCGAGCAGGGCGCGCTGGTGGTCAATCGGTACTTTGCCAACGTCAGCCCGTCGAGCGGCGAGCCGGAGCTTTACTGCGAAGGCAATGGCAACCCGGGGTCCGCGCAACCGCTGGTCGAGGGCGTCGAGCGAGTGCGGATCAAATACTGGCTGCCCGGCGCTCCTGACGCGCTGGACGCTTCAGTGGTTCAGGCTGATCAATGGGCCGCTATCGTGGCCGTCGACCTTTGCGTGCTGGTACGCGGTGCGCCGGAGGGGCAGCGTTCACGCTACGTCGATTGCGACGGCGTCAGCACGCTCGGTGCGGACCAGCGGCCGCGACAAGCTTTTTCGCGACGCGTGGCGCTACGCGATCAAGCGGAGGCTTCACTGTGATCGAGCGAGCCGCAATGGTCGCGCTGCGCCGCCCGCATGGGAAGCGCGAGCAGCGTAAGAATGAGCCGCAACCCGTACGCTTGGTTCGACTTAGCCTCGGTAGTCATGTTTCGCTTATGCGTCACAGCGGCGTCGTTCTGCCAATCGTGCTGCTGATTTCAGCCATGATGCTGGCGACCTCGGCGGCCTGGTTCGAAACATCGCTCGCCGCTGCTCGCGCGACCACCAACGTGCGCGACTACTTGCAGGCTTTCCACGCTGCGGACTCGGCGCTGAACCTGTGCGCGCGAAGCGTCATTGCTGCCGGTGCCGACGCCCCCGCAGCGCCGCAAGCCGCGTATGGCGAGCCGGCGCAATGGAAACTCGAAAGCGCGTTCGAAGCCGGCGCCGTCACGCCGGTCGCGCAATGGCCGAGCTCGTTGCGCGCGCCGCAATGTCTGATCGAGGCGTGGCGTCTCTCCACCCGCGCTGAAACTCGCGCGTATTTACTGACGTCGCGTGGTTTCGGGCGGACGAGCGAGTCGCAGGTATGGCTTCAGATGGAACTGGTGATCGACGGCGAGACGATCGAGCGTCATTGGCGACGTGTCGCTGCAAGGCCATTTTGACGGGAGACACATGAGGAGAACGTACACATCCGCATTCACGTTGCTCGAACTGATGATCGCGCTGGCGATAGCCGCGACGCTGGCCACGTTTGCCGTGCCCTCGTATCGCAGCCATGTGGCGCGAACCCATCGTATCGATGTGGCGTCCGCGTTGTATCGGGCAGCGCAATTCGTCGAGGGCGCCGCAAGCGACGGCGTATCGACGCTGCCGCCGGGTTTGGACCAGGCGCCGCAATTCGGTACGGCGATTTATCGCTTGCATGTGTTGCCGGCGGACGATGCAAACGGTGGCTATGCAATCGAGGCAGCGCCGGAACAATCGGGGCCGATGGCCGATGATCCGTGTGGCACGTTTGCGCTTGATGCGACGGGCCAGCGAAGCAATAGAAGTGTTGCTGGCCGGGAGACCCCGGCAAGCAGCGAATGCTGGAATACGACTTAGAGTAATGACGACTCAGCGGGGACTTCGCAACTCGGCACCTGAGCGCCCAGCCACGAGGCCACTTCGTCGCAACAACTTAATACCCGCTATCCGTCGACTCAGCCTTAGCACCGGCAGACGAGCCGGAATCGCGTTTCATCTGCTGCCAGATCCGATACGCTTCCCAAGCCGCGAGCCCCAGGCTGCCCCATTTGAGAGCGGGCTTTGCACCAGCGACGACGGTCGCGCGCAGTGGTTTGGCGATCAGCATCGAAATGACCGAGCTGACGAACGGGTACTGCTTGAGCAACGCGCCGATGGTGCCTGCATTGACGAAGTGTGCCTTCGACCCGCTGCCGGTGCGCATGCCGCCGAAGCCCGGCAGGATGAATTTCAGCCAGCTGAAGTGCGTGACCGCCTGCCGCAATTCGAGGGTCGCCTGAGCGAGCTCCATGCGCTCGACATCCGCACGCACCAGCAGCAATTCCTTGCGCAGCGCGCGCAAGTGCGGCGCGCTCAGCTCTTTGGCGTGGTGGCGCGTGTTACGGAATGCGGTATCGGAATGGCTCATGGCGTGTCGGCGGCAGTGTGGGTGGGACAGTCAACGGCGCAACTAGGCGACGAGGCTAACGACGAGACTAAACGGCACTACATGTTTACTTGAGATTCTCTATGAAGGCGCGGGACGTTGAAGCTCGCCCGTCACGCCTTGCATGTCACGGCTTGCGGAACACCTCGCGGTCTTTCTCGAACTCGGCGATGGTCGCTTCGAACACCAGCGGCGCATTGCGCAAACCGCTGCGCGCTTTAAGGGCACAGGCGAGGCCGGCAATTGCGTAGACCGCCGTGATGCCGGCGAGCGCCTGCCATCGGTAGGTGTCCCAGAATGCGATGGCAATCAGCGCAGTCAGGGCGATCAGCGCCATGGTGGCCAGCATCATCGCCGCGAGACCGAGAAACAGCACGCCGAGCAGGCGGTCTTTTTCTTCGGCGAGTTCGATGCCGACCAGTTCAAGCCGCGTCTGCAGAATTGCAAATACGGAACCGATAATGCGGCGCAACGGACTATGTTCTCCGCGCTGCGATTGGGTGTCGATCGTCATGGCTGTGGGCGTTGCGCGTGAAGGCGCGTGAGAAGCATGCGCGCCAAGAGAAGCGGACCGGCCAGGCGTGCGCCGGTCAACTCGAATACTGATGCGCCGGACCAGCTTCGTCCGACAGCCGCACCAGCGTTACTTGCGGTTGATCAATAGCCCCAGCAGCACGCCAGCACCCGCGGCAATGCCGATGGACGCCCACGGATGCTCGTGCACGTAGTCGTCGGTGGCGCGGGCAGCTTTCTTACCTTTCTCGACCACGACGACCTGCACGTCAGCCGCCTTTTCCTTCGCCTGCTTCAAGCGCGTGAGCGCCGTTTCACGCAGCTCCGACGCGCGCTCGCCCGTGGCGCTCGCGGCTTGTTTCAGCAGATCCTCGGCGTCCGCGAGTACGGTTTTGATATCCGACATCAATCTCTCCTTGTTGATTTCCGACATTGACAGCTCCCCTTTATCTCACGCCATGCGTGAATCGTAACCAAAGAAACGGCCGCTGGCGAGCGCACTGCCCGGTCGATTCAAATCGATGCACGAACCATTCCCGGTCACCCGAAGTACGAAAACACACGCTGAAGGGTAGCCCCAAGCAAAGTTTGCTTCAGATGGAGTTGATCTGTCCCGCAAAGTTTCAACCAAATCAGCGAAAATTACAAAAACGCATAAAGGAGTGACGCAATGTTTCTTCGTTACGCACTGTGCCTGCCTTATGCTTCATGTTTTTGCGGGATGTGGCGGCAAATGCCCGCGCCGAATCCTATAGCGAATTGATATCCAAGGAGGATCCACCATGAGTTTGCGTCTTGGCGATATTGCGCCGGATTTTGAGCAGGAGTCGAGTGTCGGCCGCATCAAGTTTCACGAATGGCTCGGCGATAGTTGGGGCGTGCTGTTTTCGCATCCCGCCGACTTCACGCCGGTGTGCACAACTGAGCTCGGCCTGACCGCCAAACTCGCCGACGAATTCGAAAAACGCGGGGTGAAGACGATTGCGTTGTCGGTCGACAGCGCCGATTCGCACAAGGAGTGGATCAAGGACATCAACGAGACGCAAGCCGCCAGCGTCGGCTTCCCGATTCTCGCCGATGGTGATCGCAAGGTCGCCGAGCTGTACGACATGATTCACCCGAACGCGAGCGAAACCTTAACGGTTCGTTCGCTGTTCGTGATCGATCCGAAGAAGAAGGTGCGTCTCACCATTACGTATCCCGCCAGCACCGGCCGCAACTTCGACGAAGTGCTGCGCGTGATCGACTCGCTGCAACTGACCGACAACCACTCTGTCGCGACGCCGGGCAATTGGAAGCAGGGCGATGACGTAGTGATCGTTCCGTCGCTGAAGGACGAGGAAGTCATCAAGCAGAAATTCCCGAAGGGCTACAAGGCGCTGCGTCCCTACCTGCGCATGACACCGCAGCCGAACAAGTAAGTGCCTGATGCGCCTCGGAACGCGTGATTGGCGATAACGCGATAGCACGGCGTCGCAACGAAAAAAGGCCGGTTCAGCATGAACCGGCCTTTTGTTTTGTCATTGAGCGGCGCGATCGCGCTTTGCTCGACCAACAAACAATCAACGCCCCAGCAACGCCATCAGAAAAACGCCTGAATCCCCGTCTGTGCACGACCGAGGATCAACGCGTGAATGTCGTGCGTGCCTTCGTAGGTGTTCACCACTTCGAGGTTCACGAGATGCCGGGCGATGCCGAACTCGTCCGAAATGCCGTTGCCGCCGAGCATGTCGCGCGCGAGGCGCGCAATGTCCAGCGCCTTGCCGCACGAGTTGCGCTTCATGATCGACGTGATCTCGACGGCGGCGGTGCCTTCGTCCTTCATGCGGCCGAGGCGCAGCACGCCTTGCAGGCCGAGCGTGATTTCGGTCTGCATGTCGGCGAGCTTCTTCTGGATCAGCTGGTTCGCGGCGAGCGGCCGGCCGAACTGCTTGCGATCGAGCACGTACTGACGCGCAGTGTGCCAGCAGGCTTCGGCCGCGCCGAGCGCGCCCCAGGCGATGCCGTAGCGCGCCGAGTTCAGACACGTGAACGGGCCGCGCAGACCGCCGACATTCGGCAGACGGTTTTCTTCCGGCACGAACACTTCGTCCATCACGATCTCGCCGGTGATCGACGCGCGCAAGCCCACCTTGCTATGGATGGTCGGCGCGGACAGTCCCTTCCAGCCCTTCTCCAGGATGAAGCCGCGAATCGTGTCCTTGCCGTCTTCCTCGAGCTTCGCCCACACGACGAACACGTCGGCGATCGGCGAATTGGTGATCCACATCTTCGAGCCCGACAGCGAATAGCCGCCGTCGACTTTCTTCGCCCGCGTGACCATGCTGCCCGGATCGGAGCCGTGGTTCGGCTCGGTCAGGCCGAAGCAGCCGATCCATTCGCCGGAGGCGAGCTTCGGCAGGTACTTCTGCTTCTGCGCGTCGGAGCCGAATTCGTTGATCGGCACCATCACCAGCGACGACTGCACCGACATCATCGAGCGATAGCCCGAATCGACGCGCTCCACTTCACGCGCGATCAGCCCATACGCGACGTAGTTCAGGCCGGGACCGCCGTATTGCTCGGCAATCGTCGGGCCGAGCAGGCCGAGTTCGCCCATCTCGCGAAAGATCTCGATGTCGGTTTTCTCATGACGGAACGCTTCGAGCACGCGCGGCTGCAACTTGTCCTGCGCATACGCCGCGGCGGCGTCGCGCACCATGCGTTCGTCTTCGGTGAGCTGCTGATCCAGCAGCAGCGGGTCTTCCCAGTGAAACTGCGCGGCTTCGGCCATGACGTATCTCCAGATTTCTTGCTCTATCCAAGCTTGACTTAAGTTCCGCTAAGCGAAACAATGTTTTGCAAACGACGACCGAGTGTACCACCCGATGACCCACACATCCACTTTCTCCGAACCCGTCGACGAGCGCAAATTCGTCGTCGCCCTGGCACGCGGGCTGGATCTGCTGCGCGCGTTCAAGCCTGGCGAAACGATGCTCGGCAATCGCGATTTCGTCGCGCGCACGGGCTTGCCGAAGGCGACCGTCAACCGTCTCGCCTACACGCTGACGGTACTCGGCTATCTGCGGCTCGATGAGTCCCACGGCAAATATGCGCTCGATGCCGGCGTGTTGTCGCTCGGTTTCGCGCTGCTGTCGGGCACCGACACGCTCGAACTCGCCCGCCCGCATATGCGCGCGTTTGCCCGCGAAGTGGGCGCGGCGGTGTCGCTCGGGTGCCGCGACGGGCTCGACATGATCTATCTCGACACGATCCGCAGCGAAACGGCGCTGACGCTCGGCCTCGCATCCGGCTCGAAACTGTCGATGCTGACGAGTTCGATGGGCCGCGCGTACCTGGCGGTCCAGCCGGCCGACGCGCGCGCCGCATTGCTGGCGGAACTCCGCAAGGCCGCGGGGAAGGTCGGCGCGACGCTGGTGGCCGATGCCGAAAAAGAAATCGAAGCATTCGCTACCGAGCGTTGCTGTTATTCGTTTCGTGCGTGGCACGACGATGTGAACGCGGTCGCGGTGCCGTTTCGCGAACCGCGCGACGGGCGCTGGCTGGTGCTCAGTTGCAGCGGGCCGGCGTCGTCGATGGGAGAGGCGGTGTTTCGCGAAAACGTTGCGCCGCGTTTGAAGGCGCTCGCGCGGCGTCTGGGCGAACCGGGCTGAAGCCGTGAAGCCGGTTGAGGCAAGCTGAAGCGGGACGCACACATCGTGCATCGCGTGTCTGGCCCACCTCACGCTCCCGCGCTATCAGACCGCCCGGTCGTGATAGTGCGCCGTGAATAACGGCCCTTGCACGAAGCGCACGTCGTACTGCTGCAACGCGAGAAACTGCGCTTCATCCATCACGCGATTGAAAATCAGCGGAATCCGCAGCCGGCCCGCATAACCGACGAGCGGCTTCACCGTCGCGTCGCGCAACGCGCTGGCAGCGTCCATTTTGATGAAGTCGAGCCGCGCCGTTTCCGATACCGACAGAATTTGCCCGGCGTTGGACAGATTGCCCGCCACCTTGAAGCCGTAGTGCTGGTAGCTCCTCGTCAGATAGCCGAGAAAGGTCTTGTGCGCGACCGCCGCCGCCGGCAACTCGATCACCACCCGCGACGGGTTCAAGCCGAACGACATCAGCACGGTCGAGAAATGCAGTCCGTGGTCGTACTTCACGCTCTTGAGCAAACGCTCGTGCACGCGCAGAAACAGCAGCCCATGCCGTTGCGCGCCGAAGAAATTGATCGCGTGCAAGGCGCGTGACATCCGGTCGAGCGCGACCAGTTCCTGATCGTTGCCGATGCGGTCGAACGGATCGAACACTTCGAACGGCGCCGCGCCGAGTTGATAGGTGATGGCCTGGAAGCCGAGTTCGTCGCCGAAACGGTCAACCCCCTCGGCCCCCGACGACAGCGACTGCGCCAACGCATGCACGCTGATATCGAAGATCGGCTCGTAGGCGCTCGCGAGTTGAATGTCCTCGAACCGCGCGAGCGCGATGTCGCTATGCACGCCTTGCCCCATCACCAGATGTTCGCCGAGAAAAGGGTGAGCGGCGGCGCGGGTAACGAGATCGGGGATGGTCGGCGGAATCATGGAGGCGAATGGATGGCGACGGTAAATGCGCACGCGGCGCTCGGCAACGCGACTCGATTGCCGCATGCGCTGATGGTAGCAGTCCGCAATCCGTGCACATGAACAAAATGCTCATAACGTTATCCGCCGCTCATGTGCTCGCACAAGCGGTAGCGGCTGCGGCTTGGAGTTTCAGGGTATACGTTAATTTCACTATTCATAATTCGTTTTACTATTCGTAAATTGTGAGGCGGGTACTGATCCCGCTGGCCGGCTTGTCCGCATTGCAGTCGAATGTGAGGAAAAGAGTCGGGCATCAACGGAGAACCTTGTATGGACACCCCAACACGTACGCCGCCGCATCGTGCGCCTTCCGCCGGTTCGCGACTCGAAATCACGCCGGGCTATCAATCGGGCTTCGCGAACGAATTCGCGACCGAGGCGCTGCCCGGCGCATTGCCGGAAGGGCGCAATTCGCCGCAGCGCACGGCCTATGGCCTGTATGCGGAACAGTTGTCGGGCACCGCCTTCACCGCGCCGCGCGGTCATAACCGCCGCGCGTGGCTGTATCGGATTCGTCCGGCGGCGATGCACAAGCCGTTCACGCCGCTGCCGTCGGAGCGGCTCGTCGCCAATTTCGCCGACGTGCCGGCGACGCCGCCGAACCAGTTGCGCTGGGACCCGTTGCCGATGCCCACCGAGCCGAGCGATTTCATCGACGGCTGGGTGACGATGGCCGGCAATGGCGCGGCCGAAGCGATGAATGGCTGCGCGATTCATCTGTACGCCGCGAACCGCTCGATGCACGAGCGCTTCTTCTATAACGCCGACGGCGAATTGCTGATCGTGCCGCAGGAGGGCCGCCTCGAGATCGCGACCGAAATGGGCCGCATCGAACTCGCGCCGTTCGAGATCGCGGTGATCCCGCGCGGCGTACGCTTCGCCGTGAGCCTGCCGGACGGCGCGGCGCGCGGGTATATCTGCGAGAACTTCGGCGCGCTGCTGCGCTTGCCGGACCTCGGCCCGATCGGCTCGAACGGTCTCGCCAATCCGCGCGACTTCCTCACGCCGCATGCCGCTTACGAAGACCGCGAAGGCGACTTCGAACTCGTCGCAAAGCTGAACGGCAAGCTGTGGCGCGCGGACATCGGCCATTCGCCGCTCGACGTGGTCGCGTGGCACGGCAACTACGCGCCGTACAAATACGACCTGCGGCGCTTCAACACGATCGGCTCGATCAGCTTCGATCACCCCGACCCGTCGATCTTTCTGGTGCTGCAATCGCAAAGCGACACGCCGGGCGTCGACACGATCGACTTTGTGATCTTCCCGCCGCGTTGGCTCGCCGCCGAAGATACGTTCCGCCCGCCGTGGTTTCATCGCAACGTCGCGAGCGAGTTCATGGGGCTCGTGCACGGCGTGTACGACGCAAAGGCCGAGGGCTTCGTACCGGGCGGTGCGAGTCTGCACAACTGCATGTCGGGGCATGGCCCGGACGCCGACACGTTCGAAAAAGCCTCGAACGGCGATACGTCGACGCCGAAGAAAGTCGGCGACACGATGGCCTTCATGTTCGAGACGCGCACGCTGATCAAGCCCACCCGCTTCGCGCTCGAAACCGCGCAATTGCAGGCGCATTACTACGAGTGCTGGCAAGGTCTCAAGAAACACTTCAATCCGGAGCAACGATGAACGCATCGAGCGATCTCCAGGCGACGCTCGATTCGTCGCGCAAAAGCTGGGTCGAGTCGGCCAACGATCCGGCCAGCGATTTTTCTATCCAGAACCTGCCGTTCGGCATTTTTAGCGACCGGCGCAGCGACGCGCGGCGCGCGGGCGTGGCGATCGGCGACCAGATCGTCGACCTCGCCGCGTTGCAGGCGGCGGGGTTGCTGAACGTGTCGACGCAGGGCGATGTGTTTGCCCGCGCCGTCGCCAGCGACACGCTGAACGACTTCATCGCGCTCGGCCGCGACGCATGGCGCAGCGTGCGCATCCAGCTGAGCACGCTGTTAGCACGCGACACCGCGACGTTGCGCGACGACACTGCGTTGCGCGCGAAGGTAATGGTGCGCCAGGCCGACGCGCAACTGCATCTGCCGGTGCAGATTCCTGGCTACACCGATTTCTATTCGTCGAAAGAACACGCGACCAATGTCGGCTCGATGTTTCGCGATCCGAAGAATGCGCTGCTGCCGAACTGGTCGGAGATGCCGATCGGGTACAACGGACGGGCGTCGTCGGTGGTGGTGAGCGGCACCCCCGTGCGCCGTCCCAACGGTCAGTTGAAGTTGCCGGATCAGGAGCGTCCGGTGTTCGGCGCGTGCCGCAAGCTGGATATCGAACTGGAAACGGGCTTCGTGATCGGCGCGGGCAATGCGTTGGGCGAGCCGGTCGCGTGCGCCGACGCCGAAGCGCATATTTTCGGCATGGTGCTGCTCAACGATTGGAGCGCGCGCGACATCCAGCAGTGGGAATACGTACCGCTCGGCCCGTTCAACGCAAAGACCTTTGCGACCACGATCTCGCCGTGGATCGTCACACTCGACGCGCTCGAACCGTTCCGCGTCGCGCAGCCCGTGCAGGAGCCGCAACCGCTCGCGTACCTGCGCCACGATGGCGAGCATGCGTTCGACATCCATCTCGAAGTGAGGCTGCGCCCGCAACTGGCGAAGCAGGCGAGCACGATCGCGCGAACCAACTTCAGGCACATGTACTGGACGATGGCGCAGCAACTCGCGCATCACACGGTCTCGGGCTGCAATACGCGGGTGGGCGATCTGATGGGCTCCGGCACGATCAGCGGCCCGACCGACGATTCGTACGGCAGCCTGCTCGAGCTGACATGGAACGGCAAGAAGCCGCTGGAGTTGAACGAAGGCGGCACACGCACGTTCATCGAGGACGGGGACGAGTTGACGCTGGCCGGGTACTGCCAGGGTGATGGGTATCGCGTGGGATTTGGCACGTGCGTAGGGGAGATTCTTCCGGCGCGGCGTTAGGGGCGCAGACAGAGCTCAGGCTGTGGCGCATGTCGGGTCACTCCCACCACGCCCGGACCGACTCACCCCTTCAGCAAACCAAACACCGCGACACCGTTCGTCGTCCCGACATACACTTTGCCGTTGGCGATCATCGGCGTGATGAACTTGTTGCCCGCGCCGAACTGATCGCGGGTGCCCATCTGATTGCTGTTGTAGAGCTCGACGGCGAGATTGGCCGGATCGAACGCATGCAGCGCCGCCGTGGCGCCGTTTTCCGCGGCCCACACAATGCCATTCGCCGTGCCATTGGCGGAGATGCTCGGCGTGGTGCCGGGGTAGGCGAACGTCATCGAGGTCTGCGCGCTCGGCGCCGTCGACAGCCGGGCATGGGTCACCGTGAACGCCTTGAGATTGTCGCCGACCGAGCCGAAATAGAGGCGGCCGTTGAAGTACGCGGGCATGCCGAATTCTCCGCCGGCCAACACTCCCTGAATCTCCTGATAGATGTTGTTGCTCGCGGCATTGAACTTGCCCATCGAGTCGCGGTTCAGCACATAGATGATGCCGTCCTTGCCCGTGCCGAGCGTGAGGTGCTGGACCACGCCGTTCGCATCGGTGAGATCGGGCAGCACGATCGCGCCGCCGGAGCCGAGGTCTTCGTCGGCCTTGGACTGCTGAACGGTATTGGACATCGCGAAGTAATCCGCGACCGCAAGAGCGCCTGCCGTGCCGAGTTTCAAATACGAATTGCCGAAGTTGTGTTGCGCGGGAAAGCCGCCAGCGGTCATCGTGGTGTCGAACGTGCCGTTGGCGTCGAGCAGGTAGATGTTTGCGCCATCCGACGCCGGGCCGGCGCCGCTCATCCAGATCGCGCCGCCTGAGCCGTTCGGCGTGACGTTGAGCAGGGAAGTCTGCTGCAGGGTGTCGGCGCTATAGCCCATGATCCAGCCGGTGTAGGCGCCCTCGTCGCAATGCGAGGTCCACGTCGTGTAGATCACGCCGCCAAGCTGCAGCAGGCCCGCGCGCTCGGCATACGACGACGGCGCGAACAGCACGTTGCCGTTGAAACTGTTCGCGCCGCTGCCGGGGTAGCTGGCGGTTACTTCCGTGGGTCCGTTCAGTCGTTCCGCGCCGGTTGCGAGATCGAGCGCGTGCACGCGCTGGTGGTAGGCGCCGCTCGTGTCCTTCGACATCGCGACCACGTAGATCGTGCCGTTCGCGCCGCGCGAGCGGTCGATGACCGGCGTCGACGTGATGCCGATTTCCTTCGTGATCTGACCGCAACCGAGGTCGTCGCTCGGCGTTTCGTTGGCGCCGAGCGTGCTGACCCGCCATAGCTGTGCGCCGCTGTCTGCGTCGAGCGCGTACACGCTGTCGTGCTCGGTCACGACGTACAGCACGTTGTGCGTGCCGCCCGCGATCGCCAGTGATTCGACAAAGAGCGGTTGCGCGTCGACCTTGCCGTCGGCGGCGAAATAGCCGACCTTGCCGAACGTCGTCGCGTTGACGTTGGCGGGCGTGAGGATGGTCTCGTTGAGATTCTGGCCCGTGCGGCCGATGTCGTTATGGTAGGTCAGTACATCGTGCGTCGCGGCCATGGAGGTGCCGCCGCCCGACGAGGTGCCGGCGCCGCCCATGCCCGAGCCGGTGCCGCCGCCGCCGCTGCTGCCGCTGCCGGTCCCGCCCGTACTGCCGCCGCTGCTCGCTGCGCCGCTCGTATCTCCGCTTCCGCCGCCGCCGCAATCAGCGAACACCAGGGCGCTCAATACGATGAACGCGCTCAACAGGTAAAAACGGCGCGGCTTGTGCACGGTTTGCATGGCGAGCTCCCCATTGCATACGGCGGCCCATGAAGCATGGGCCGTTCGGCAGAGTGCCATGCAATGTGGCTCAAGACTAGCATCAAGCGTGCTGACCGTAATATCGCATCGAGCGCGCAGTCGCCAGGCGTCGCGCGCGAGCCTGGGCCGGGACGCGCAGCTGTCGGCCGGCGGTGAGCGGCCGTCGTCCGCCAGCGCGAAGGCGCACGGCCGTCAACGCTCGCCCGTCAGCCGGCGGCTCGCAGCGGCGCGCGGCGCTTTTCCCACCAGGCGGCGGCGAGAAACGCGAGCGCCGCGAACAGCAGCACGCCGACCATCGCGTCGTTGCCGGCACCCTTCATCAGCGCGCCGGCGATGAGCGGGCCGCCGAAACTGGCCGCGCTCCACGACGCGCCCACCAGCGAACTCGCCGACACTAGCGCCACGCCGCGAAAGCGCTCGCCGCAGGCGACCAGCGACAGCGTATAGATCGCGCCCGCGGCCGCACCGAGCACGTAGAGCAGCGGCCAGCACAGCCACGGCGAGCTGATCGCCCAAGGCAGCAACGGCAGCAACGCCACGACGACGAGCCCGCAGCCGATATGCACGCGTTCACGGCCGAGCCGGTCAGCGAGCCAGCCGATCGGAAACTGCATCGTCGTATCACCGAGCAGCAGCGCCGACGCGAACAGCACCGCCACCTCGCTCGCGATGCCGTGCGACATCGCGAAGAGCGGCAGCAGCGACAGCGCGATCGTGTCGAACAGCGCGAAGAAGCCGGTACCGATGACGAGGGCAGGCATCTGCGGCAGCACATGGCGCCAGCTGCCGTGGGCGGCGTGCTCATCGTCGGAGGCTCGCGGCGTCGTGCGGATCGCGGCGAGCATCGGCAGCGCGAGCAGGAATATCGCGCCGCAAATCAGAAAGCGCGAATGCGTGAAGCCCGCGATCCGGCTCACGAGCACCGGGCCCGACATCTGGAACAGCGTGAAGTTGGTCGCGTAGATCGCGATCACGCGGCCGCGCGACGCGTCGTCGGCCAGCCGGTTGACCCAGGCCTCGCCGATCGTGAACAGCAGCATCAGCGCCGCGCCGCACAGCACGCGCAACAGCGCCCACAGCCACAGGTTCGAGGTGAGCTGCATGAGCGCGGTGGCGAGCGCGACCGCCAGCACCGCGCCGACGATCACCTCGCGGCCGCCGAAACGCGCCGCGATCCAGCCGGCCAACGGCACGACGACGAGGCCGCCGCCCGCTTGCGCGGCGGTGAGCAGGCCGACGACTTCGGTGCCGAAGCCTGCTTGCGTCAGTGCGAGGGCGGTCAGCGGCAGCGTGGCGCCGCTGCCGAGTCCGACGACGGCGACGCTGAGGATCAGGGCGAGGAAATCGCGAGTGAAGATGACTTTCATCGGCCGGGATGCTACTACGGCTCACGGGCGTTGGCATGGGTGCGGGGCTTGCGGGACGCTCCAACGGGCGCTGCGCAAAGGGGCAAGACAGAACGCTCGCCACAGGCGCCTCGCGCAGGCGCAAGGCTAACAGTCTGGAGTGTGCGCGACCTTAACCCGCCACCGCCATTTTCTGCGTGCGCCGGTCGATCGACACCGACCACAGCGTCAGCAGCAGCGCGCCGATCGAGGTCGCCACGCCGACCCACGGCAGCGCCGTGAGCGGCGCGCCCGCGCCGATCGCCATCCCGCCGAGCCATGCACCCGTCGCGTTGCCGAGGTTGAAGGCGCCCTGGTTCAAGGTGGATGCGAGATTCGGCGCACTGCTCGCGCGATCGACGATCAGCATCTGCAGCGGCGGCACGATCGCGAAAGCGAGGATGCCCCATACGAAAATCGTGATCATCGCCGGAATCTGCGCGTGCATCGTGCCTGCGAAGACGGTCAGGATCACGACGATCGCCAGCAGGAACGCGACCAGCGACGGCATCAGCCGCCAGTCGGCAAGCTTGCCGCCGAGCGTGCTGCCGACCGTCAGCCCGAGACCGAACAGCAGGAGCACCAGCGTGACCGCGTGCGGCGTGAAGCCGGCCACGTCCTCGAGAATCGGCGTGATGTAGGTGAAGGTGGAAAAGAGGCTCGCCGACGCGAGCACGCTGATGCCGAGCACCATCAGCACCTGCGGGTTTTTCAGCACGCTGAACTCGTGAACGAGACTCGCCTTCTGCATCTGGATCTTCGCCGGCAGGCACACGGCGAGCGCGGCTGCCGCGACGAGGCCTATGCCCGTCACCGCCCAGAAGGTCGCGCGCCAGCCCACGGCCTGGCCGAGCGCCGTGCCGAGCGGCACGCCGAGCACGTTGGCGAGCGTGAGGCCGGTGAACATCAGTGCGATGGCTTGTGCGCGGCGGTTTGGCGCGACGAGCCCCGCGGCCACCACCGAGCCGATGCCGAAGAACGCCCCATGACAGAACGCCGTGACGATGCGCGCGGCCATCAGCACCGCGTAACCCGGCGCAACCGCGCACAGCAGATTGCCGACGATGAACACGCCGATCAAACTCATCAGCGCCTTCTTGCGCGGCATGTTGGCGACCGCGATCGCGACGATCGGCGCGCCGATCGTGACGCCGAGCGCATAGGCCGACACTAGCATGCCGGCAGCCGGAATCGACACGGACAGATCGCGCGCGACGTCGGGCAGCAGCCCCATGATCACGAATTCGGTGGTACCGATTCCAAACGCGGCAACGGCGAGGGCAAGCAGGGGTAAAGGCATGGTGACGGAGCGTGAATCGGCGCGACGGGGAGCGTCGCGCGGCAGCGCGCGTTTTCGGGACGAGAACGCCAGCGCTGTGCGGGGGAAGCAGTAGGGGATTCTACCTAAGTCAAAACCGCGATGCTGATCGTCGAGGGGGATGTTGTTTTTTGTGAAAAGGCGGCGGCGGATCAGGCGGATCGCCCAAATCGACCCCTCGCGCCTGACTCACCTCAATCGACACCGTTGACGAACCGCGCCGCCCCGGCGAGCCCTTCTTCAAAGACTGCCCGATATCCGCCGGCGCCTTCGCGCCGAAGCGCTTCAGCGAGATCGTCGAGCGGGCTGTTTTCCAGCGCCGAGCGGCGGTCGGCGAGCAATGCCGCCTGAGGAAACGCAGCTAGCTCCGCAGCCAGCCGCTCGGCCGCCGCGCGCGCCGCGCCCTTCGCTACGATGCGATTCGCAAGCCCCATGGCAAGCGCTTCGTCGGCGCTCACCGCGCGCCCGGTCAGGATCAGATCCAGTGCCCGCGACAGCCCGATCAGTCGCGGCAAGCGGATCGTGCCGCCGTCGATCAGCGGAATGCCGACGCGCCGGCAGAATACGCCGAGCACCGCATCGTCCTCGACGACCCGCAGATCGCATAGCGCCGCCAGCTCCAGGCCGCCTGCCACCGCGTAGCCCGCAATCGCCGCGATCACCGGCTTGCTGAAGCTCATTCGCGTCGGACCCATCGGACCGGGGCCGCTGCCGTCGGCATGCAGTTCGTTGCGGCGGGTATCGTCGGCGAGCGCGCTCAGGTCCGCGCCCGCGCAAAACGTGCCGCCCGCGCCGAACAGCACCGCCGCGCGCCAGGCCGGTTCCGCTTCGAAGCGGCTGAACGCGGCGCTCAATGCTTCGGCGGCCGGACGGTCGAGCGCGTTGCGCCGCGCGGGCCGCTCCAGAACGATGGTGGCGACGCCGCTGTCCTCGTCGGCTTCAATGCGCACGTACTCACTGAAATTTTGAGCGGTTATCATCGTCTTCTACCCGAAGGTCAAGGTCCGCCCGTGCGTGTCGGGCGTTTGTGCAGCTTGCTCATGCAGAGCAATTAATTCCGTGGCCTGTCATGCATCTTTCACAGTCGACTCGTAGCGTGGGCGCTCTATTCACGCGCTGGCGTTGGTTTGCCAGCTTATCGAGCCTGCCTTTGCCCTTGTCCAATCCACCGCCGGCCGCCATGCTGGCGAGTCCTCCCGATGGACTTCCTTCGGGGCGTGCCGAAACCGTCTGGATCGTGCCGTTGCACGAACACTCATGGTACGACCATGTGCGCCTGAAGCGCGTCTTCGTCACCGACGGCACACGGCATCAGGTCGTGCTGGTCGACATGCGCAAGCTGCTCGTCTGCGCGGATCGCGACAACACGGACTACGTGCTGAAGCCGGTCGCCGAATGGCATTCGGGCAAGGTGCGCGGCATTCGTGAGTTTCTCGACCCCGAGAGCGAGCGCATTCCGCAGATGCCGTACGTGACGATCTCGATGCGCCGCGCGCCGGGATTGCTCGGCTGGCTGGGTCTGGAGCGCGAAGGGGTGGTGGCGTTTCGCAATGGCCAGCATCGCGCGCGTTATCTGGCCGATGCGGGCGCGCGCTGGTGTCCGGTGGAAGTACATGAGCGCGAAGCGGCGTTGCTGCGCGAAGTCTGTGGCGCGGCGGACGATGCGCGTACCGAGATTCGCGCGATCCCGCCGGCCGGTGATAAAGGCGTATAGCTCGGTGTGTGTGATGGTGTCGATGCTGCACGGGGCGCGGGGCACCACGCCAAGAGGCGCACGACGCGCGGCTAAAGGCGCAAGCCCCCAAACTCCAACACGTCAACCTTCGACCCACCGCGGCGGGCCTGCCCGTGCAGCACTGGGCATGACGCCCGGCATGAGTCGCTCGATGCACGACCAAGCCCTCAACACACAAGACACGCCCCCAACCTACCCCGCCGCACGCACCGCGTTGCGCGGCGTGCCGGCCTGCCATGCCGCGACGTTCCCGAGCGTGGTCTGCGCGATCTCGCTCATCGCCTCGCGCGTGAAGAACGCCTGGTGCGCGGTGACGATTA
Source organism: Paraburkholderia fynbosensis (assembly GCF_902859935.1). Lineage (GTDB taxonomy): Bacteria > Pseudomonadota > Gammaproteobacteria > Burkholderiales > Burkholderiaceae > Paraburkholderia > Paraburkholderia fynbosensis. Next base: position 369,721 of record NZ_CADIKI010000003.1, on the reverse strand, counting down.
CGTTCGGGAACATCAACAGCCGCGCGAGCACGTCGTCCTGCAACGGCAGATTCGAGTGATCCTCGAAGAAGATGCCGCTTTCCTCCTCGTACACGTCGAGCCCGAGATGGCCGAGCTGGCCGTCCTTCAACGCGCCGATCAGCGCATTGGCCTCGACGAGTCCGCCGCGGCCGGTGTTGACCAGCATCGCGCCGCGTTTCATCTTCGCGAGTGCGGGTCCGTCGATCAGATGATAGGTAGCCGGCACGAGCGGGCAGTGCAGACTGACGACGTCGGATTCGGCGAGCAGCGTGTCGAGCGGTACATAGCGCGCGCCGAGCGCGAGCAGGTCGTCGGCGGGCGCGCCGGGATCATGCGCGAGCACACGCATGCCGAAGCCCGCCATGATGCGCCCGAACACCCGGCCGATCATGCCGGTGCCGACCACACCCACGGTCTTGCCGTGCAGATCGAAACCGAGCAGCCCCTGCAGCGAGAAGTCGCCTTCGCGGGTGCGCGCCGCGGCGCGCGGCAGACGCCGGTTCAGCGCGAGGATCAGCCCGACTGCATGTTCGGCGACCGCGTGCGGCGAGTAGGCCGGCACCCGCGTGACCGTCATGCCGAGCCGTTCGGCCGCCGCGAGGTCGACGTGATTGAAGCCTGCGGAGCGTAGCGCGATCAGACGTGTGCCACCCGCATGGAGCCGCTCGAGCACGGCGGCGTCGACGTTGTCGTTGACGAACGGGCACACCACTTCGTACCCCTGTGCGAGGATCGCCGTTTCGGTGTCCAGATGAGACTCCTGGAAATGCAGTTCATAGCCGTGGGCGGCATTAGCTTCGGTGAACGTGTCGCTGTCGTACTGGCGGCTGCTGAACAGGATCATGCGCATGTCGGTACTCCGAAGAGAAGACGGTTCGGCTTTGAAGAGGCGGACTCACGGGCGCGGCGGCTCACAGCCAGTATAAATTACCCCTCGGAATAGTTACCTTCGGACGAAGTGCCCGCCACTCTATTCATTCGTCTTTACCCCCGATCGTATTTCGTGAATTCGACCCGGCGAAATGAAAATAATATTGACAGGGGCGGCGAACTACAATATTTATTAAAAAGCAATCCATAAGCATGACGAATCATGCTGTAAAAAATAGGCCGTCAGCAAATATGTTTTTTTCACAGCGTTAGGCAACTTCGCGAGGAAAGCGTGACTGTCGAGCCAGCGGAAAGACTTTCTTGTCCCTTCGCTGCGGCCCGGCGTTCCCGCCGCAATGCCTGCTGCATCATTCCCTTGCCATAACCGCGTTCGTCTGGCTCCGCACCAGCGGCCGTTGATTGCCTGATCCCGCCCGGTCAGCGGGGTTTATTCGAATTCCCAGTGAGTGTCTTCAGTGTGCTGCCAACAAACCCGTTAATCGGGGAGACAACATGATCGGTGAATTGCTGAAATCGCAACCGGAGATCGCACTGTTCGCAAGCCTTGCAATTGGATATTTTATTGGCTCGTTTCGGGTGGGACCGATTCAGCTCGGTGGCGTGTGCGGCACCTTGATTGTCGCGTTGATATTGGGTCAGACGGGCGCGCGGCTCGCTCCCGATCTGAAGAACATCGCATTCGCGCTGTTCATCTTCGCGCTCGGCTTTACCGGCGGCCCGCAGTTTTTCGCCAACATCGGCCGGGGCTGGCGCTATGGGTTGCTGTCGATCATCGAGATCGTGTCGGTGCTCGTGCTGATCATGATCGCGGTGAGCGTGCTGCGACTCGACATCGGCACGGCGGCGGGTTTGCTCGCGGGCGCCGCGACGGAGTCGGCGGTGATCGGCACGGCGTCCGAGGCGATCGGCAAGCTCGGTCTCGGCGACGCCGAAACCTTGCGCCTGCAGGCCAACATCGTGACCGCCTACAGCGTGAGCTACCTGTTCGGCCTGGTCACCATCGTGCTGTTCACCAGCCAGTTCGCGCCGCTGTTGCTGCGTATCAATCTGCGTGACGAAGCGCAGCGTGTGTGGCGCAAGCTCGGCGGCGAGGGGGCGTTCAGCGAGGGGCAGCGGGCGGCGGCGCCGGCGCTCGTGGGCCGCGTGTTCCGGGTGAGCGCGGCGGCCGGCGTCACGATCCGGGAGTTCGAACAGCAGCACGGCTTCAATCTCACCATCGAACAGCTTCAGCGCAACGGCGCGAACGTGCCGGTCGAACCGCCATTGCGCCTCGCGGCAGGCGATCTCACCCTCGTGGCGGGGCGGCGCGAAGCGGTGGTCGCGGCGGCGGCCGGTCTCGGCGAAGAGGTGGATGGCGCGGGCTTCGGCCAGGTCTTCGCCGACAAGCTCGACGTCGTGTTGACGCGGGGTGACCTGCATGGACGCACGATTGCACAGGTGCGTGACCAGGCGAAACCGGAGGATGGCCGCGGCGTCTACATCGCGGCCGTCACACGGCTCGAAACCACGGTGCCCGCGCTGCCCGGCACCGAGCTCAATCGCGGCGACGTGCTGACGCTGGTCGGCGCGAAGGCCAATGTCGAGCGCGGCGCGAAGCGGCTTGGCTACGTGCTCCCCGCGACCGAGAAAACCGACTTCGTCTATCTCGGCCTCGGCGTGCTGGCCGGCATGGCGATCGGCCGTCTCGGCGGACAGATCGGCGGCGTGTCGATCGCGCTCGGCACGGGTGGTGGCTGTCTGCTGTCCGGCCTGCTGTTCGGCTGGATCCGTTCGCGCCATCCGCTGGTCGGCTCGCTGCCCTCGGCGGCCGCGCAAATCCTCAAGGACTTCGGCCTCGCCACTTTCATCGCCGCTGTGGGTTTGTCGGCGGGGCCGGACGCGATCAGGCTGGTGCGCGAATACGGCCTCGCGCTGCCCGTTGCAGGCGTTTTGATGGTGCTGGTGCCGGGCCTGCTGTCGCTGTGGATCGGCCACATGTTGCTGAAGCTCGAGGCGCCGATGCTGCTCGGCGCCATCGCCGGGCAGCAATGCAGCACCCCGGCCATCAGCGCACTGGTGGGCGTGACCGGCAACTCGACGCCGGTGATCGGCTACACGATTACCTACGCACTCTCGAACATTCTGTTGCCTCTGATGGGGCCTGTGGTGGTGGGCCTCGCGGGCAAAGTCGGGTAGGTGCGGGCAGGTCGACCCGGCGCGGCCAGAGGGGCGAGCGCATGCGCCGCGCGCGCGGCGGACCAGGCCTTGCGCGGCGGCTGTGGCATCAGGCATGTGGCATGAAGCACGCGACCAGCGGTGCGGGACATGGCCGCGCAGCGCATGCGCAGGTAGCACCCAGTACTCAGTATCGCCAACTAATTAGCGAGGGCACGATGGACTGGCTACACCCTATCTTTCAGAAATCCCCCGAGATTGCGCTGTTCCTGTCGCTTGCGGTCGGCTACTTCATCGGGCAGATCAACTTCGGTAAGTTCCAGCTGGGCGGCGTCGGCGGCTCGTTGCTGGCGGCGGTGGTGATCAGCCAGGCGGGCGTGACGATCGACAACGGTGTGAAGTCGGTCATGTTCGCCGTGTTCATCTACGCGGTCGGCTACGACTCCGGTCCTGGCTTTTTTAATTCGCTGAACCGCAAGACGCTGCGTGAGATCGCGATGGCGGTGTTCCTCGCCGTCAGCGCGCTCGTTACCGTGGTGGTGTGCGCGAAGCTGTTCCACCTGAACAAGGGACTCGCGGCCGGACTCGCCGGCGGCGCGCTGACGCAATCGGCGATTATCGGTACGGCGGGCGATGCGATCGCGCGCCTCGGGCTGCCGGCCGATCAGGTCAAGTCGCTGCAATCGGACGTGGCGATTGCCTACGCGGTGACTTACGTGTTCGGCTCGCTCGGCGCGATCATCGTCTGCGTGAACATCCTGCCGAAGTTCATGAGGCAAGGTCTGCGGGAGGCCTCGATCGAAGCGGAACGCGAACTGGCGGCGGGTGCGCCGGCACGCGGGCCGGGGCAGATTCTCGCGCTGCCGGAGCTGCTGGGGCGGGCGTACAAGATCGACGTCAGCGCGGGCAAGACGGTGAAGGCCGTCGAGACGCTGCATGAGGATTATCTGACGATCGAGCGCATCAAGCGCGACGGCAAGACGCTCGAGGCGACGCCCGATCTGATGCTGAAGGCCGACGACGTAGTGCTGGTGGTGGGCCGCCGCGAGGCGGTGGTCGCCTTCGGCGCGAACGGCAATGAAGTCGCCAGCACCGGCGATGTCGGCGTCGTCATGCAGACACGCGAAGGCGTCTTCACCAGGAAGGGCATGAACCATACGACGCTCGCCGCTGCGCGCGAACTCGTGGATCGCGATATGCGCCACGGCGTCTACATCCAGAGCATCACGCGCGCGGGCCAGCCGTTGCCGATTCTGCCGGAAACCAAAGTCGAGCACGGCGACGTCATCACCTTCTACGGTTCGCCGAAAGACACCAAGCGCGCAGTCGACGCCGCCGGCTACGAATTGCCCTACAGCAACAAGACCGACTTCATCTACATGGGCGTCGGCCTCGTGCTGGGCTTGCTGATCGGGCTGATCGTCCTCAACGTCGGTGGCATTCCGCTCACGCTCGGCTCGGGAGGCGGCTGTCTGCTCGCCGGCCTGCTGTTCGGCTGGATGCGCGGCAAGCATCCGATGTACGGCGCGATGCCGTCGGCCGCGTCGCAATTGCTCAAGGACTTCGGGCTCGCCGCGTTCGTCGCGGTGGTGGGCCTGAACTCCGGCTTGCAGGCGGTGGTGACGGTCAAGCAGAGCGGCCTGACCATCTTCCTGCTCGGCGTGTTCGTCACGTTGTTCCCGCTGCTGCTGACCATGCTGTTCGGCCGCTACGTGCTCAAGTACAACAATGCGGCGCTTCTGGCCGGGGCGCTGTCGGGCTCGCGCAGCGCCAACCCGGCCTTCGGCGGCGTGCTCGACAAGGCCGAAAGCGCGGTGCCGACCGTGCCGTTCGCGATCACCTATGCAATCGCGAACGTCGCGCTGACCTTGCTCGGGCCGCTCGTGGTCGGGCTCGTGTAGGGGGGCGTGCAGCTCGCATGTGCAGCGCACGTGTAGCGCGCGCATCCATCGATCTCTGTTACGCCGGCTGCAACCAGGCAATGGTTCGATACGCCGGTGTCTTTCACCTGGCTCATTGGAGAACGCATCATGGCAAAAGAGAAGGGCGACAAGAAACAAGGCGACATGGCGCAAGCCGGACTGTCCGCGCTCAGCCCGTTCGAACTGAAGGACGAGCTGATCAAGGCCGCTGGCGGCGGCGCCGTGGAGCGGCCCGCCAACGCGTCGATGCTCAACGCGGGGCGCGGCAATCCGAACTTTCTCGCGACCATTCCGCGCCACGGGTTCTGGCAACTCGGCCTCTTTGCGATGCGCGAATCGGAGCGCTCGTTTGCGTTTATGCCGGAAGGCATCGGCGGGTTTCCGAAGCGCGAAGGCCTGACGGAACGTTTCGATCTGTTCCTGCGCGAGAACAAGGGCGTCGCGGGCATCGACTTCCTGCGCGGTGCGGTGTCGTATGTCCGCGATCAGCTGGGCTACTCGGCCGGCGACTTCCTGTATGAAATGTGCGAGGGGATACTCGCGTCGAACTATCCGGTGCCCGACCGCATGCTCAAGCTGTCCGAACTGATCGTCGGGCAGTATCTGCGCCGCGAGATGATCGGCGATCATCCGTTCATCGGCGAGTTCGATGTTTTCGCGGTGGAAGGCGGCACGGCTGCGATGACGTATATCTTCAACACGATGCGCGAGAATCACCTGATCAAGCCGGGCGACACGATCGCGCTCGGCATGCCGATCTTCACGCCGTACATCGAGATTCCGCGTCTGAACGACTATCAGCTGAACGTCGTGAATCTCGAAGCCGATGTCGCCAACGGCTGGCAGTACTCGAAGAAGGAACTCGACAAGCTGCGTGACCCGCAGGTGAAGGCGTTCTTCCTCGTGAACCCGAGCAATCCGCCGTCGGTGAGGATCAGCGACGAGAGCCTCAAATACATTGCCGACGTCGTCCAGGAACGGCCCGATCTGATTCTGCTCACCGACGACGTGTACGGCACCTTCGCGGACAACTTCGTATCGCTGTTCGCGCTCGCACCGAAGAACACCATCCTCGTATACTCGTATTCGAAGTATTTCGGCGCGACCGGCTGGCGTCTGGGGACGATCGCCACGCATCGCGACAACGTGCTCGACAGGCTGATCGCCGAGTTGCCGAAAGACGCGAAGAAGCAGTTGCACGAGCGTTACGAGTCGATCACGACCGAGCCGGACAAGCTCAAGTTCATCGACCGTCTCGTGGCCGACAGCCGCACCGTCGCGCTGAACCATACAGCGGGTTTGTCGACGCCTCAGCAGGTGCAGATGGTGCTGTTTTCGCTGTTCTCGCTGATGGACACGCCCGACGCCTACAAGAACGCGTTGAAGCGCCTGATCCGCAGCCGCAAGCGCGCGCTTTACGAAGAGGTCGGCATCTCGTTCGAGGACGACGATCCAAACCAGGTCGACTACTACACGATTCTCGACGTCGAATTCCTCGGCGAGCGGGCGTATGGCCGCGAGTTCGTCGAGTGGCTTTACAAGAACACGGAGCCGTCCGAGTTGCTGTTCCGACTCGCGCGCGAAGCGCGGGTCGTGCTGCTGCCTGGCCGAGGCTTCGGGACCCAGCATCCGTCGGGGCGCGTGTCGCTCGCCAATCTCAACGAGGCCGACTACCGGAAAATCGGCCGTGCGCTGCGCAAGCTGATGGAGGAGTATGTGGAGCGCTTCAACGCGGCGACCGGCAAGAAGCTCGACAAGACCAAGGTGAAATGACGCAGGAGGCGGCGCCGCTGGTGCCGTCGCCTCATCAGGCATAGTCAAAAAACTTGCGCAATCGCGTGGATCAGTGAATGATCGGACGCGTGGCCTCACCGGCGTCATGGCCGGTGAGGCCACGCGTTCCTCTGCACCCTGACATTCACGTACCGATCATGCCGACTTCATCACCTTCTGCCGTTGCTTCCGTAGTGCCCTGTCCGGTTGTCGAATCGCTCGACGCCATCCTTCCCGAAGAGCCGCTTCTGATGATGGGCGCCGGCCCCGTGCCGATTCCCGCCGCCGTGGCCAAGGCCAACACGATCGTGATCAATCATCTGGGCGGCGCGATGGTGAAGGTGATCACTCAGGTGAAGACGATGGCGCGCTACGTGTTCCAGACGCAATCGAAGTGGGTGCTGGGCGTGGCGGGACCGGGATCGGCCGCGATGGAGATGGCGATCTCCAACCTCGCGTGGGAAGGCACGCGCGTGCTGTGCATCAAGAACGGCTTTTTCAGCGACCGCATGGGCGAAATGGGCCGGCGTGTGGGCGCGAAAGTGAGCACGCTCGAGGTCGCGGACCGGTCGGTGGCGAGCCTCGAACAGATCGCCGAGGCGATTCGCCGCGAGCGTCCTGAAGTTGTCACGGTCGTGCAGGGCGAGACGTCGAACACGGTGTGGAATTACCACCTGAAGGAGATTGCCGCGCTCGCGAAAGCTTCAGGCGCGCTGGTGATCGTCGACGCGGTGTGCACGCTGAGCACGATGCCGCTGGAGATGGACGCGTGGGGCATCGACGCGGTCATCACGGGCGGGCAGAAGGGTTTGTCGTCGATCCCGGGCGTGTCGCTGATCGCGTTTTCCGATGCGGCCTGGGCGCGCGTCAAAGGACGCACCGCAGCGAATGCGCATTGGTGCCTGGATGCATCGCTCGCGGAGAACTTCTGGCATAACGCCGGCTATCACTACACCGCGCCGGTCTCGGGCGTGCTCGCGTTGCACGAGGCGTTGCGGCTGGTGTGCGCGGAGACGCTCGAAAAGCGCTTCGCCCGGCATCTGAAATGTTCGCTGGCGTTGCAGGACGGCGTGACGGCGCTCGGCTTGCAGTTGTATGCGCCCAAAGCGTGCCGCCTGAACTCGGTGGTCGGCATCGAGGTGCCGGGCGGATTGACTCCCGCGGATGTCTGCTCGCATATTTCGCGGCAACATCAGGTGGAAATTTCGGGCTCGTTTGGTTTGCCGATCGTCCGGATCGGACAGATGGGCGAGCAATGCCGCGAACACAATCTTTTCCGCACCGTGCATGCGCTCGGCAGGACGATGGTGGATCTCGGCGTGAAGGTCGATTTGCCGGCCGGCGTGGCGGCGCTCGAACGCGGGTTGTCGGAAGGAAAGTAGTTTTTTGCCTGCGCCAGGCGCAGGCAAAAACAATTCTGTCACAGCGCGGCGGGCTGGCCAGTCATCTTGGCGTGGCGCAGATAGAGCACGGTCGACAGCACGACCGCCGCCGCAGCAGCAACCGCGGCGAACAGGAACACCGACCCATAGCCGAATTCCCCGGCGATATAACCGGCCAGCGGCCCGGTAATTCCAAGCGACAGGTCGAGAAACACGGAGTACGCCGACAGCGCCGCACCGCGGCTCGCAGGTGGCACGAGTCCGACCGCTTCGACGCCGAGCGCCGGAAACACCAGCGCGAAGCCGAAGCCGGTCAACGCGGCGCCGGCCAGGGCGATATGCGGCTCGGGCGCGAGCCACAACATCAGCAGGCCGACGCATTCGAACGAGAACGAGGCAATCGCAACGCGAAAGCCGCCGTAGGTCTTGATCGTGTTGGCGAACAGCAGGCGCGCGCCGATGAACAGCGTGCCGAACACCGTCAGCGACAAAGCCGCATTCGGCCAGTTCTTCGCCGCATAAAACAGCGTGATGAAAGTCGCGATCGAGCCGAACCCGGCCGAGCCGAGCGCGAGGCCGATGCCATGCGGCAACACCCGCGTGAACACGCTGCGATACGACATGCGCTCGCCGTGGACGAGCGGTACCGGCGCGATCTGGCGAGCCAGATAGAAACCGAGCGCGGCCAGCGCAATCACCAGAATGCCGAGCGCGGCAAAGCCGATCGCGTGTGCGATCGCGACGCCGAGCGGCGCGCCGATCGCCAGCGCGCCATACGTCGCGATGCCGTTCCACGAAATCACCCGGGCGTTGTTGCTCGTGCCGACCCGGCCGATGCCCCACAGAATCGCGCCGGTGCCGCACAGGCTTTCGCCGAAGCCGAGCACCAGCCGGCTGAACACCAGCAGCGTGAGACTCAGCACCGGCCAATCGCCGCACAACACGGCGAGCAGCAGCAGGACGCCGCTCGCGCCGCAACCCAGCAGACCGATCGACACCGTGCGCTTCGGCCCCAGCGTATCGGCGGAGCGGCCGGCGAGCGGGCGCGAGGCCAGCGTCGCCAGGTATTGCACGCTGATGGCCGCGCCGGCCAGCACCGCGCTGTAGCCGAGGTCGCCGTGGACATAGCCGGGCAGCACCGCCAGCGGAATGCCGATCGTCAGATAACAAAGAAAGGTGAAAAAGACGACCGGAATGATCTGCAGGGTCGTCGTAAATTCGCTGCGAGGTGGCGCGGAGTCAGTGGACATGGGGAAAACGAGACTTGAATTCGGCGGGAAGGCGTGATTTTCCCATGGAACCGATTCCCTTGCTGCGTTTGCATAATTCGCTGACCGTCGGATCGGCGTCGCGAACCCACATAGTGGTCCGATTTCGCGTGTTCAGTGTCCGTATTTTTGTCTGGCGAGCAGGCATGCCATGATTCGCAATGACCAAAATTCAGCAAAAATAACCAATACACGGCAAAAAGCTCAACCCAACATAAGTCAACCCGCTCTCAAACGACCCTCTATATCGCCTGGCGAATATGTCCCCCATGCGGTCCACGCTATGGGTTGCCTTTATTGACGGTGATAGCTTTCAAACCATCGCTGCAGCACGTCCGCACGGACACAGAACATTCGAGATTAATCCGAGAGTAACGAGACATGACTGAGCCGATTCGCTTCTATCACCGCAACGCGATCCGCGAGATCAAGGACGCGCCCGTCACCCGCACGGTCCTGCAGTATCTGCGCGAGGACGCGCATTGCACCGGAACCAAGGAAGGCTGCGCCGAAGGCGATTGCGGCGCGTGCACGGTGGTGCTCGGCGAGCGCAACGAAGCGGGCGGCGTCGACTTCAAGGCGGTCAACGCCTGCATCCAGTTCGTGCCGACGCTCGACGGCAAAGCGCTCTACACCGTCGAGGATCTGCGTCAGCCCGATGGTTCGCTGCATCCGGTGCAGGAGGCGATGGTGGAATGCCACGGCTCGCAATGTGGCTTCTGCACGCCGGGTTTCATCATGTCGATGTGGTCGCTGTACGAGAAACACGGCCACGAGCAGAGCTGCGCGAACCGCACGGTGCCGTCGCGCGAAGCGATCAGCAATGCATTGACGGGCAACCTGTGCCGCTGCACCGGCTATCGGCCGATCGTCGATGCGGCCGTGCGCATGTTCGACGCGCCCGCGCCGAAAGCGCCGGTGAACGTCGCCTCGCTCGCCGCTACGCTCGCCACGCTGGCGCGCGAGAACACCTTCCACTATGAGCACGCCGGCCAGCAGTTCGACGCCCCGCGCAGCGTCGCCGCGCTCGCGAAGATCAAGGAAGCCCAACCGGCCGCGCGCATTCTTGCCGGCAGCACCGACATCGGCCTGTGGGTCACGAAACAGATGCGCGAGCTGGGCCACCTCGTCTACGTGGGCCAGATCGCCGAATTGCAGAAGCTCGAAACTAACGGCGAGTGGATCGAGGTCGGCGCGGGCGTGAGCGTCGAGAAGGCTTATGCGGAGATTGCGAAGCAGTACCCCGAATTGACCGAGATGTGGCAGCGCTTCGCTTCGCTGCCGATTCGCAATGCCGGCACGCTCGGCGGCAATATCGCCAACGGCTCGCCGATCGGCGATTCCATGCCGGGTCTGATCGCGCTCGGCGCGCGAGTGGTCGTGCGCGGCGGCGAGATCGAGCGCGAGATGCCGCTCGAAGACCTGTACCTCGCTTATCAGAAGAAGGATATGGCGGAGCACGAGTTCGTCGTCGGGCTGAAAGTGCCGACGCGCACCGGCGCGCGCGCGAATCTGCAATTTCGCACCTACAAGCTCTCGAAGCGTTTCGATTCGGATATCTCGGCGGTGTGCGCCGCGTTCTCGTTCATCGCCGACGGCACGCTGATTCGCGAGCCGCGCGTCGCGTTCGGCGGGATGGCCGCGACACCCAAACGCGCTATGCATGCCGAAGCCGTGCTGGGCGATGCCGAATGGCACGAAGCCACCGCGCAGGCCGCGATGCTCGCGCTCGGCAACGACTATGCGCCGCTGTCCGACATGCGCGCGACCAGCGACTACCGGCTCGAAGCCGCGAAGAACACGCTGTACCGCTTCTGGCTCGAAACGCGTCCGCACAATCCGCTGCCCAAGAGCGCGCTCGACGTGCGCGCGGTCGCCGCCGCGTGCGCGCCGGCTGCCGCGAGCGCCTGATCCGCGGCCGGCCTACGTAGGATACGGAGAACATCACAATGAATCAGCAAGCCGAGCCGTTCCTGAAAGACCTTCAGGATCTCGACGACTTCACGCAAGTCCACGTGTCGCGTCCGCACGAGTCCGCGCATCTGCATGTGAGCGGCCGCGCCACCTATACCGACGACATCCCGACGCTCGCCGGCACGCTGCACGCCGCGCTCGGGCTGTCGTCGAAAGCGCATGCGAAGATCGTGTCGATCTCCGTGGACAAGGTGCGCGCCACACCCGGTGTGGTCGCCGTCTTCACCGCCGACGACATCCCCGGCGTCAACGACGTGGGCCCGATCATCCACGGCGACGATCCGATTCTCGCCGACGGGCTCGTGCAATACATCGGCCAGCCGATCTTCATCGTGGTCGCGACCTCGCACGAAACCGCGCGGCTTGCCGCGCGCCGCGCCGAGATCGTCTACGAGGAATTGCCGGCGATTCTGACCGCGCAGCAGGCGCGTGCCGCGAACCAGCACGTGTTGCCGCCGATGAAGCTCGCGCGCGGTGAAGCCGCGACCAAGATCGCACGCGCCGCGCATCGCGAGGCCGGCGAGATGCTGCTCGGCGGCCAGGAGCAGTTCTATCTGGAAGGGCAGATTTCGTATGCGGTGCCGAAGGACGACGACGGCATGCACGTCTACTGTTCGACGCAGCACCCGACCGAAATGCAGCACATGGTCGCTCACGCGCTGGGCGTGGCTTCCCACAACGTGCTGGTCGAATGCCGGCGCATGGGCGGCGGCTTCGGCGGCAAGGAATCGCAATCGGGTCTGTTCGCGTGCTGCGCGGCGCTCGCCGCGTGGAAGCTGCTGTGCCCGGTGAAACTGCGCCCCGACCGCGACGACGACATGATGGTCACCGGCAAGCGCCACGATTTTCACTACACGTATGAAGTGGGCTACGACGACCGGGGCGTGATCGACGGCGTGTCCGTCGACATGACCTCGCGCTGCGGCTTTTCCGCCGACCTGTCGGGCCCGGTGATGACGCGCGCGTTGTGCCACTTCGACAACGCGTACTGGCTCCCGGACGTGACCATCGACGGCTTCTGCGGCAAGACCAACACGCAGTCGAATACCGCGTTCCGCGGCTTCGGCGGCCCGCAAGGCGCGTTCGCGATCGAATACATCATGGACAACGTCGCGCGTTCGGTGGGCGCCGATGCGCTCGACGTGCGCCGCCGCAATCTGTACGGCAAGACCGAGCGCAACCAGACGCCGTATGGCCAGATCGTCGAAGACAACGTGATTCACGAACTGATCGACGAACTCGAAGCGACCAGCGAATACCGCGCGCGCCGCGCGGCGATCGGCGAATTCAACGCGAACAACGAAGTGCTGAAAAAGGGCCTCGCGCTGACGCCGGTCAAATTCGGCATCGCGTTCAACGTGACGCACTTCAACCAGGCCGGCGCGCTCGTGCATATCTACACCGACGGTTCGGTGCTGGTGAATCACGGCGGCACCGAAATGGGCCAGGGCTTGAACACCAAGGTCGCGCAGGTGGTCGCGCATGAACTCGGCGTGGGCTTCAGGCGCATTCGCGTGACGGCGACCGACACCAGCAAGATCGCCAATACGTCGGCCACCGCTGCATCGACCGGGTCCGATCTGAACGGCAAGGCCGCGCAGGATGCCGCGCGCCAGTTGCGCGAACGCCTCTCGGCATTCGCCGCCGAGCGTTTCGGCGCCGGACAGGTGAACGCCGCCGACGTGCGCTTCGCGCACGACCGCGTGGTGGTCGGCGACCTGGTCGTGCCGTTCGAAGAGGTGATCGCGAAGGCCTACATCGCGCGGGTCCAACTCTGGTCGGATGGCTTCTACGCGACGCCGAAGCTCTACTGGGATCAGGCGAAGCTGCAGGGCCGGCCGTTCTATTACTACTCGTACGGCGCGGCGGTGTCGGAAGTGGTGATCGACACGCTGACCGGCGAAATGCGCGTGCTGCGCGCGGACGCGTTGCATGACGTGGGCGCGTCACTGAACCCGGCGCTCGACGTCGGCCAGGTGGAAGGCGCGTTCATCCAGGGGATGGGCTGGCTCACGACCGAGGAGTTGTGGTGGAACGCGGACGGCAAGCTGATGACGCACGCGCCGTCGACCTACAAGATTCCGACGGTGAACGATACGCCGCCGGACTTCCGTGTGCGCCTTTTCAAGAACCGCAATGCCGAGGACAGCATCCATCGTTCGAAAGCGACCGGCGAGCCGCCGTTGCTGCTGCCGTTCTCGGTGTTCTTTGCGGTGCGCGATGCGGTGTCGGCGGTCGGCGATCACAAGGTCAATCCGCCGCTGAATGCGCCGGCGACCAGCGAGGAAATTCTCAAGGCGGTCGGCGCGGTGCGCGCCGCTGCTGCGGCGGCGCGGCAATGAGCGCGGCACGACGCGCGTGAACAATCTACACACAGGGAGGATCGCCATGAACGATTTCTCGTCCGTTCAGATCGGCCGGCGCAGCGCCGCGCAGATGCCGCGTCCGGCGCCGATGCATATCGTGCTGTGCGGCGCGGGGCATGTCGGGCATGCGCTCGTCAGGCTGCTCGGCAGCTTGCCGTGCCTCGTCCAGTGGGTCGACGAGCGCGACGAACTGTTCCCCGACGAGACGCCCGCCAACGTGCAGATCGAAGCGACCGACACGCCGGATGCAATCGTCGATGCGGCGCCGCCCGGCGCCTACTTTCTCGTGATGACGCATAACCACGCGCTCGATTTCTCGCTTGCCGCGCGCATCATGCGGCGGCGCGATTTCACCTACTTCGGCATGATCGGTTCGCAGACCAAGCGGGTGAAATTCGAGCGGCGGTTGGTCGAACGCGGCGTGCAAGCGGATCGGCTGGTGGAGATGACGTGTCCGATCGGCGTGGACGGCATCGTCGACAAGGCGCCGCCGGCGATCGCGGTTGCGGTGTGCGCGCAGTTGCTGCAGATCAGGACCCGCCAGGTGGTGGCGCAGGTCGCGACGCAAAAGGTCTGCGCGACGGTTTGACGAGGCGGCGCACCGCCGTAGGCATTCACGAGAGCGCGGCACATGCGGACGTGCAAAGCCAAACGTGAGTGCTGCAAAAAACCTTCACTTCGGCTTGCCCGGCTCTTCCTGTTGCCGAGGCCGCTTCGCGCGCCTGACCTTCTGCGCGACCAACCCATCCGATACGTCGGACATCAACGCCCGCAGCCAGCCGACATCGCTCGGCCGGTCCGGCTGCGGATGCCATAGCTGATAGCACTTGATGCGCGGAAAAGCGATCGGCACCTCGACCACCGCGAGCGGCAGCATGTCCGCATAGTGCATCGCAAAGCGGCGCGTCGTCGTGAAGATCAGATCCGATTGCAACAGTGTCTGAGGCACCAGCCCGAAGTAGGGCAGCGTCGCGACGATCCGCCGCTCGGCGTGCGCGCGCGCGAAACCGGTGTCGATTGCGCCGCCGCGCGCGCCGCTGTAGGGCGTCGGCGCGAGATGGGGCGCGGCGAGATACGCGTCGCGCGTGAGCGGCGCGCGGGTCAGCGGATGATCGGCGCGCATCAGGCACACGACGGTATCGGAGAACAGATCGCTGCGCTCGAACCGCGCATCCGGTTTCGGCCAGTTGCCGATCACCAGATCGAGTTCGCCGGCGTCGAGTGCGGCCGAGTGATCGAGCAGCGGACCCAGCGATTCGATTTCGAGCCGCGCATGCGGCGCCGCTTCGCGAAATTGCGCGATCACGGTCGGCATGAAGAAGTCGTTCAGATAATCCGGCGCGGCCACGCGAAAGGTGCGGCGTGAGCGGGCGGGATCGAAGTCGCCGTGCGGCGTCGCGACGAAATCGACTTCGCGCAGCACGCGTTGCGCACTCGCCAGCAGCGATTGGCCATATTCGGTCGGCACCATGCCGGATTTGCCGCGCACGAGGATCGGGTCGTTCAGCGTCTCGCGCAGTTTGCGCAGGGCGGTGCTGATGGCCGGCTGGGTCTGATTCAGACGCAGCGCGGTCTGCGTGACGCTGCGCTCGACCAGCAGCGTGCGCAGCACGCGCACGAGCCAGATATCGAGTGAGGCGGCGGTGTCGTCGTCATCCATGGTTTGAGCGAGGCGGTGCGGGCGGAGCGGCCCGGATGAAGCGCGGCACGAAGCCGGCTCGCGACACGGCCCGCGCGCGGGGCGCAAAGGTTATAACCTTAGGCCCGTTTGCGGTGTAGCGGCATAGCAGGCGCGGTATGGCCGGCATCAGCGGGAGTTGTTTCGGTGCGATTCGGTTGAACCCGAAGCCGAAGCCCAAAGCCCAAAGCCGAGCCGACTGCGACGCGGGCACCAGGTACGGCAGCCACGCTGCCAGCCGCCTGAAGCCTGCGCGTCGCCCCCCCTCGCTCCGCCAGCTAGTCCACCAGCCCCGACGGCAGCGAACTGATCCGCTTTACTTCGCGCGATTCGAGCCAGTTCGGCGTGCGCGCGCAGTACAGCACCATCGGCAACGCGTCTTCGCCCCAGAACAGCTGATCGTTCAGACGAAAGGTCGGCACGCCATACACCCCGAGCCCGATCGCATCGGCCGTATTGCGCTGCAATTGCGCTTTCACTTCCTCGCTTTTGATGCGCTCCGGCCCGTCCGGCATACCGACGCGTTCGCACAGTTCGGCGAAGTGCGCATCGTTCGACGGATCGCGCCCTTCGCGCCAGATGAAGCGGAAAATCTCGCGCACGAAGTTGATGTCGCCGTTCGCGGCCGTGGCCAGCAGCAGCGCCTTCATCGAATCGAACGGATGCGCCGGCGGCATCTTGTACGGAATGCCGAGCTGTTCCGCGCGAAACAGCGCGTGCCGGTACATGAAGGTGCGCTTGGCGGGCACGCTGTAAGCGGGCCGCTGTCCCCAGTGAGCGTACAGGTCGTTCAGCACCACCGGCGTGAATGCGAAGTCGAAGCCGGGCCATTTGTCGTGTTGCTCGAGCAACAGGTACGTGAACGGCGAGACAAAGTCGTAAAACCACAGCGGTTGCCTGGCGTCGATGCCAACGGTCATAAATGTCTCCCGAAATGCCTGTCTGACGATGCGTTCGCTACAACGTCAAAATTGTGATGATCTTACGCGGTGCAGCCACGGCTTGCACCGTTCAATAGGGTTTGGCGGCGCTCCCGCCAGGGTTGGCCGGGTCGGCAGCGGGGCCGGGCGCCGCGCCAAGTTCCGCCGCTTCATGTGCCTGATGCGTGTCATTGGCCTCGCCACGGGCCGGGAGCGGCGCGACTTCGCCGCCACTGGCCGCAGCCGGGCCGCGCGCGTCTTGCTCGCGCGATTCGTCGTCCGGCCGGCCGTCGTCCGCATCCTGCGCTTGGTCACGCTGGGCCTCGCGGCTTTGCGTCAGCCGCTGGCGCACGAAGCCGATATGCTCGCGCAGCACATAAAACTGATCCGCATACGCGAGCGGCATCTTCAATCCGTTGACCGACTCCTCGATCGCGTCGAGCCGTTCGATCAACGACGCGCGCTCGGCGGCCGAATGTTCGCTGAGCGCGCTGCGCTCGATCGCGATCAGCGAGCCGTACCAGCGATAAATCCGCGATTTGACCCGCCACGCATAGAGCCCCGGCACGACGCGCAAGGCCGGCACCAGCAGCACGACCAGCGGCACCACGATCACCAGCAGCCGGTCGGCGAGACTCGCGACCCAGAACGGCAGGGTCCGGTAGAGGAAGCTCTTGCCCGACTTGTAGTAGCGCGCGGCGTCGTCGCTGATCGGGAAGTCGTGTGCGATCGGCGCGGGGAATTCGCCGGCGCGCTGCATGATGCTCGCGCCGCCGTGCACCTCGCGCGCGGCTTCGATCAGCAGATCCGACAACGCGGGATGCAGCGAGTCGCGCGCCACCAGCTCGGCGGTCGGCGCGACGATGCTGATTGATGCCGCAGGCAGATTCTTGCCGAGGTCGAACGACCCCATCGGCATTTTCAGCTGGGTCAGAAACGGAAAGCGGCGCGTGTACGCCTCGGCCTGCGTGAAATCGTAGAAACGCACGTTCGGCGTGCGATACAGCTTGCCCATGACCGCCGGCTGCGCGGAATCGCCGGCGAGGAAGGCCGCGTCGACCTTGCCTGAGATGAGCGCGTCGGCGGCGGCGTCGCCCGATAGTGGCAGCAGTTTGGTCGCCGCGCCCGGCACGATGCCGTTGGCCTTGAGGAGCGCGAGCGCCAGCTCGCGCGTGCCGCTGCCTTCGGCGCCGACCGCCAGCCGCTGGCCCTTGAACTCGGATAGCCACATGACGGGCGGGCCGTGATAGAAGATCGCCAGCGGCACATACGCGACGCTGCCGAGCGACATCAGGTTTTTGTTCACCGCCCCGGGCGCGACACCGCCCTGCACGAAGCCGACATCGACGTTCGCCTGCGGGTCCGACAGCCGCTTGAGATTCTGCAGCGACCCTTCCGACGCCAGCACATTCACCGTGATGCGGTTGCGCGCGAGAATCGTCTTGTACTTCTGCGCGGCGTTCCAGAAGGTGCTGCCCTCGGGTCCGGTGGTGATCGTCAGCGTGCTGGGCGGGGCGGGCTGGATCAGCCGCACGGCGGCCCAGATCGCGACGACGACGAGCAGCGCGAGCGGTCCGAACGAGACCGCCAGGTCGCGCCAGGAGATTGCGACAAAACGGGCGACGAGACGGGGAGGGCCTTTGCGGCCGGTGGCGGGCTTCATCGGATGACGTGAGGGCTACGGTCGAATGTGGACAGGGGCGGCGCCCGGCGGCGCACGAACGGAGCGAGGCGCTCCGGAGCAAGCGAGGCCTGGCGTGCCGGCCGTGGCGGATATCGTGCAAACCGCGCGGTCGCGCGCGTCGCGCCGATGGTACCTGAGATTCATAGGACGGCGAAACGCGCGGGGGGCGCCAGACGCCGACAAACGCGTAACAAATGGTGAACGCGGTGTGAGCGCAGTATGAACATGGCGTGCAGGCGGTGTGCATGCCGAGGGGTCCATTGCGCGGACGGCGCGGCTGTCACACGCCTGGCACATGCGTGGCGAATGCGTGGCGAATGCGTCGCACAAGTCCCACACCCGACGCCGCCGCATGCCGCGCGGACGACTAAACCTTTGCGCTTCCGGGCCGCCTGGATTAAATTGAGGATCGCTGCCGCGAACCAGGGTTTGCGCGGCGTGACCCGGCACCACACCAGAACCGGGCACGCTCTCGAACGTCGCGGCTTGCCGGTTCCGTACCGCAGGCATGTCCGTCATCGCATGCGGCAAACGGCAGCCGGTTTCTCCCGCCTCTCGCATATGTGTTGCAGCCAAAGCCGGCCGGCGCCGGGACGCACCTCGCTGCGTGTCCCCTCGCGCTGGGCCGCCGGTAGTCGTAACGAAACCGCTTGTACACGCGGTCCAATGTGAAACCAAGGAGAAGAGAAACCATGAAATCTGTCGGTTATCTGAAAACGCTGGGTTCGGTCGTGGCAATGGTGCTGGCGTGCAACGTCTACGCCCAGTCGAACGATGCGCCGTCGTCGGCGGCGGCAACGGTCAAGGCCGGCAAGCGGGCGAACAACGAACTGGGCCGCAAGGTCCGGGGCGCCCTCAGCAAGACGCAAGGCCTCGATGTGTCGAACATTTCCGTGCGCGCTCGCTCTGGCGCGGTGACGCTGTCGGGCACGGTGCCCGACCAAGGCCAGATCGATGCCGCCGGCGAAGCCGCGAAGGGCGTCGCGGGCGTGAAGTCGGTGTCGAACAAGTTGACCGTGATGCAACAGTAATCAGTCTGTCATGCGCGCGCGGCACGAATCGGGCTGCGCCCGGCGGACTTGAGCGGCGCACGCGGCGCCTCGCGGGTGCAAGAGGGCGGCGGCTCGACACGGCGTGCGCGATCGTGAAGCAGGTGTGTCCCAAGGCTCCGGCACAATGCCGGAGCTTTTTTTGGCCCTGATTTGTTGGCGCGATGCTGTTTGGGAACCGCGCTGATCGTTTCCGGGTGGCATATTGGCTGCCGTCGATGCTGCGAAGACTTCTCCGTGCGTTGCGACACAGAACTGACGTCGCGCGAAGCGTACTGTGGACGCATGGGAATCGGAGTCAATGTCATGGGAACCACGTTGTTACGCTACACCGATCTGCCGATCGGCGATCGGGCGGCTTTCGAGTTGGTGTGCGCGCGGCACGGCTTCGCGCCGGTGCACTTCGACATCAGTGCCTGCGCGAAGGCCGGCGAGCCCGCGCACGAGCGTCTCGTCACCGTGCGGCGCGCCGGCTGGACGCAGTCGTATCGCGACAGTGATGGCCAATGGATCAGGCAGTTCGAAGCCGATCTGACCAGCAGGTTCTTCAAGTAGAGGCGGGGGCGGCGCTCTGTTGATGTCGGCGCGGAGCTGGCGCGCACGTCGATGCTGACGTTAGGGCTCAGCTTGCCGGCTCGGTCGATGCCGACGTTAGCGCATCAATTGCCACTTGGGTCGGCCCTTACACCAGCGCCTGCGTCGATGCATCATGCCATCACGAGCCGCACACCCACCAGCGTCAGCGTGGCCGCGAGCAGGTTGCGCAGCAGCGCATCCGGCGCGCGCGACGACAGGTAGCTGCCGATCGCGATACCCGGCAGCGATCCCACCAGCAGCGACGCCAGCATCGACCAGTCGACCGAACCCAGCAGCCAATGACCCGCGCCCGCCAGCAGCGTGAGCGGCACCGCATGCGCGATGTCCGAGCCGACGATGCGCGTGGTCGGCAGCAACGGATACAGCAGCAGCAACACGGTCACGCCGATTGCGCCCGCGCCTACCGACGTCAGCGACACCAGCACGCCGAGTATCGCGCCGGTCAGCATGGTCAGCGCGAGCGTGCGTCCCTGCTTCGGCGCACGTTGGCCGCGCGCGCCGAGCGCCGCGAGCTGCGGCCGGAACACCAGCGCCACCGCCGTGACCAGCAGCGCCGCGCCGAGCACGATCTGGATCAGCCGGCTCGCGCCCGGCGTGTCCATCCCGTAGCGATGCAGCAGGACCAGCGTGATTGTCGCGGCAGGCACGCTGCCGGCGGCGAGGCGCAGGGTGATCTGCCAGTCGACGGAACCCTTCAGGCCGTGCACGAGCGTGCCGGTCGCCTTGGTGGCGGCCGCGTACAGCAGGTCGGTGCCCACCGCGGTGGCCGGATGCACGTTGAACAGCAAAACCAGAATCGGCGTCATTAGCGAGCCGCCGCCGACGCCCGTCAATCCGACCAGAAAGCCGACGAACAGGCCAGAGACGGAGTACAGCAGTTCGATGTGGGGAAGTGCCATTGAGCAGACCGCTGACGGTCGGATGGGTGGAAGGATCGGACGGCGGGGCCGGTGCGTGCGGGCCGCCACGCGCCCCAGGCAGCGGCGCGCAGTGCGGCTTGGCACAGGTGCACAGCAGGTGCGCCACGGGCCGCCGCGGCGCGGCGAAAGCCGCTATTGTCGCAAAACTGCCGCGCTTGCGTACGGAATACGGTCGAGCGCGAGCGCGCTGCGCGTTCCGTGGCGAGTCCCGTTCAAAGCGCGCGGCGAATCTCGACGACGCCGAACGCCGCCAGCGTGAAGCCGACCACGCGGTCGATCGCGAGGCGCAGCCTGCTGCCGATCGCGTGACGCGCGAGCGACACCACGCTCACGAGCACGCACCACCACGCGATCGAGCCGACGAACACGCCACCCACCGTGGTCAGCGCAATGGCCGGGGAGAAGGCGCCGCGCGGCGCGAGCGTCGTGAACAGCGCGGCGAACATGATGACGGTTTGCGGATTGGTCAGCGTGAGCAGCAAGGCGCTCGCGTACGCGCGCAAGGCGCCCGCGCGGCCCACCTGCGCGAGCTTGCCGTCGCCGTTGCCGTTCGAGGTGTCGGCGGCCGGCTTCTGCAGCAGCGTGCGCACGCCGAGATAGAGCAGGAACAGACCCGCGAGCAGATGCAGCGGGCGGTCGTAGGCAAGCATGAACTGCGAAATACCGACGAGGCCCAGCGCCGCAATCAGGCCGTAGAGCGCATCTCCGGTTGCAATGCCGAAGCCGATCGCCAGTCCCGCGCGTGGGCCGCCCGTCAACGTGCGGCGGATGCACAGCATGCCCATCGGGCCGACCGGCGCGGCAATCGCAAGGCCGACGCCCGCGGCGGTGAAGAAAAGACTGGTGGTCGACATGGGAAAGCCCTTGAGCGGTGGTTCAGGTTCGTGACGCGGGGTGATTCGTTTCGTTGCGGCGGCTTGTGGTGCGTGGTGCGCGGTTCGCGGTTCGCGGCGCGTCGCGGTGTTTTGTCGGTCGTGCCGTTCGTGGTGCACTTGCCGTTCGTACGCGGAGCCTTGCGCCCACGCGGCGTTGCTCGTGCGAAGGCGGCAATCGGCGCGTCCGTCAGCATAGCCAGACCGGCAGGCGCGGGCAAGGCCGCGCGAGCTTGCCGGAAGCCGCTTTTGCGCCGGATCGAGGCCCGTAAGCCCGCCCCCCGGCCAGCCTGCGCCATCCGGCTCCCGCACCGGCCGTGGATACCCTGGGATCGGTTCGACGCGCGCCTTCCTCGGGCATAATTTTGCCACTTCAAATCTCGGGAGCGCGCCCGCTCATGTGGCAGATCGATCAGGTGACGCTGCGCTTGTTCATCGCCGTGTGCGAGGAAGGGACGATCGCACGCGCGGCCGAACGCGAGTTCATCGCGCCGTCGGCGGTCAGCAAGCGGCTCGCCGATCTCGAGGCGCTGGTCGATGTCGCGCTGCTCTCGCGCAGCCAGCGCGGCGTGCGCGCGACCGCCGCCGGCGAGGCGCTGCTGCGCCATGCGCGGCTCATCATGCGCGGCCATGAACGGCTGCAGGCCGAACTCAGTGAGTATGCGGCCGGCGCGCGCGGACATGTGCGGGTGCTGGCGAACGTGTCGTCGATGGTGGAGTTCTTGCCCGAGGCCTTGTCGGTGTTCCTGAAGGCCAATCCGGGGATTCGCGTCGATGTCGAGGAGCGAGTGAGTGGCGAAATCGTCCGCGGGCTGGAAGAGGGCGTGGCCGATCTCGGCATCTGCCGTGACGTCGTGCCGATGGGCAGTCTCGACGTCCTGCAGTATCGCGCCGATCATCTCGCGTTGATCGTGCCGCGCGCGCATCCGCTTGCCGGTGAGCCCGCGGTCGGCTTCGAGCAGACGCTCGCCTTCGATCACCTCGGACTCGCGTCGAATGCGTCGGTGAATGCGCTGATGCAGCGCATCGCGGTGGAGAAGGGCGGCGAGCTGAACTATCGAACCTACGTGTCGACGTTCGATGCCGCCTATCGCTTCATCCAGGCCGGGCTCGCGGTGGCGATCCTGCCGCGCGAGGCATTGCCCCGCCATGCCGCCGATGAATACGGCATCGTCGCCGTGCCGTTGCGCGAGGCATGGGCGGAGCGGCGCTTCGTGATCTGTATGCGGGATCGGCATGCGCTGACGCTGGCGGCGTCACATCTGCTGACGCATTTGTTGGGGGCGGTCTGACGCATGGATCGCGCCTTCAGCGCACTCACACGGCAGGCGCACGCGCTTCGTGATCACGCGTACGCCGACATTGATCGTGCACGCCGCCTGTCCGCTGCCGCCCACCATAACCCGCTGAACCCCGCCACACACCTCTTCTGAAAACCCCTTAAGGGTTTCCCCTCTCGGCGCCGAAACGCCCGCCCAGCAGGCCCGCGCTGCCATCGCGAGGCGCGATGGACGGCGTCGTCAACGCAGACTTCCGCGCGCGCCCGTGCGCGGGCACGCTGTCATCCAGTTGCTTCATTTCCGCCTCTGCAGCGCAATCCGACACCGGGATCAAAGACCATGAGTGACACCCAGGAGCGCGTCGTCGTGACCGAAGTCGGCATGCGCGACGGCCTGCAAAGCATCGCCCGCACGATGCCCACCGAGTTCAAACGGCGGTGGATCGACGCCGCCTATGCAGCCGGCGTGCGGCATATGGAAGTCGCGTCGTTCGTGCCCGCGAAACTGCTGCCGCAAATGGCCGATGCCGGTGAAGTGATCGCCCATGCGCTCAGCTACGACGATCTGATCGTGACGGCCCTGGTGCCGAATCTGAAGGGCGCGCAACGCGCGCTCGACAGCGGCGTACACCGGATCGTCGCGCCGATATCGGTGAGCGCCGCGCATAGCCTCGCCAACGTACGCAAGACGCCCGCCGACATGATCGACGCGTTCGCCGCGATGCGCGAGGCGATCGATGCCGCATCGAACGGCGGGACGCGGCGCGTCGAACTGATCGCCGGTTTGTCGACGGTGTTCGGCTGCACGCTGCAAGGCGCGGTGCCGTACGCGGATATCGCCGCGATCGCGCGCGACGCGCTGCAGGCCGGCGCCGACGTGATCGCGCTCGGCGACACCACCGGCGAGGCGACGCCGCGCCAGGTCGGCGAGATCATCGGACTGGTGCGCGACGTCGCGGGCGCGCGGCTGCGCTCGCTGCATTTCCACGACACGCGCGGCCTCGGCCTCGCCAACACGCTGGTTGCCCTGCAACACGGCATCCGCGAATTCGACGCGTCGCTGGCCGGCCTCGGCGGTTGTCCGCATGCGCCGGGCGCGACCGGCAACGTCAATACCGAAGACCTCGTGTTCATGCTCGACAGCATGGGCTACGACACCGGTATCGATCTCACGAGGCTGCTCGCCTCGCGCGCCGTGCTCGCCGACGCGTTGCCCGGCGAGCCGCTGTACGGCTACCTGGCACGCGCCGGTTTGCCGAAGCAGTTCGCCGCCGGCCGTCAGGCATGCGCATCTTTCCAACCCGCTTCCTAACCGCAGGTGCTGCAATGACTCCGCTTTCGTCCACTTCCGATTCCGCCTCGTCCGCGCCGCAGCAGGGCGCATTGCCGCTCGCCGGTATTCGCGTGATCGAGTTGTCGCATATGGTGATGGGCCCGACCTGCGGGATGATTCTCGGCGACCTCGGCGCCGAAGTGATCAAGGTCGAGCCGCCGCGCGGCGACGGCACGCGCCGTCTGCTCGGCACCGGTGCGGGTTTTTTCCGCACCTTCAATCGCAACAAGAAGAGCGTCGCGCTCGATCTCGACAGCGAAGCGGGACTCGCCGCGCTGCACACGCTCGTCGACACCGCCGACGTGTTCGTCGAAAACTTCAAGCCGGGCCGCATGGCGAGTCTCGGGCTCGACTACGCGACACTGCGCGAGCGCAATCCGAAGCTGATCTACGTGTCGCACAAGGGTTTTCTGAACGGCCCTTACGAACACCGCCTCGCGCTCGACGAAGTCGTACAGATGATGGCGGGCCTCGCGTACATGACCGGACCGGTCGGCCGGCCGCTGCGCGCGGGCAGTTCGGTCAACGACATCATGGGCGGCATGTTCGGCGCGATCGGCGTGCTCGCCGCGCTGCACGAACGGCATGCGAGCGGACGCGGCAAGGAAGTGCAGAGCGCGCTGTTCGAGAACTGTGTACTGCTGTGCGCGCAGCACATGCAGCAGTTCGCCGCGACCGGCGTGCCCGCCGCGCCGATGCCGGAGCGCATCAGCGCGTGGGCCGTGTACGACGTGTTCACGCTCGCCAACGGCGAGCAGATGTTCATCGCCGCGACCGGCGACGGTCAGTGGCGCGCGTTGTGCGCGATTCTCGGCCGCGCCGACCTGATTGCCGATCCGCGTCTCGCGACCAACAACGATCGCGTGCTGGCGCGTGAGTGGCTGCTGAAAACGCTCGGCGAAACCTTGTGTCGATTCGAAGGCGCGGCGCTCGTGCCGCTGTTCGAGCGCGACCATATTCCGTTCGCGTCGATCACGAAGCCGGAAGCATTGTTCGACGATCCGCATCTGAACGAAAGCGGAGGGCTCGCGCGCCTGACGCTCGACGACGGCAGCGAGACCGCCATGCCCTTGCTGCCGATTTCGATGGACGGCGCGCGTTTGCAGCCGCGTCAGCCGATCGCGAAGATCGGCGAGCACACCGCCGACGTGCTGCGCGGTCTCGGTTATGACGACGCGCAGATCGCGGCGCTGGGCGGCGGTGCGGCTCGGGCGCCGCGCGAAGCGGCGTGACCTGCGCATGGCGCCGGCTAGGGCAAACGCGGCGCGACGCTCGAGGCGCGGCGTGCTGTCCGGTGCCGCTAATGTAGTCCCCTCAAATTTCATCCGGCGATAGACCGGCGTTCCGCAATCATTTGCGTTGGATTGGAGACAGGCGATGAAATCGTCGAATCAAGCGGTGTATGCGACGGCAGTCGGCGATGCCGCCGCACTGGGCGGCCTGCCCGCGGACACGGACACGGATACAGGCGCAGCGGCGGGCGACCACGCCGGGCAGATCGCGCTCGAAGGCGCGCGCATTTCCGCGCGGCTCGATCGCCTGCCCGCCACCCGTTCGATCTGGAAGCTGGTGATGCTGCTGAGCCTCGGCCTCTTCTTCGAACTGTACGACCTGATGTTCTCCGGCTACATTGCGCCGGGACTCGTGCGTAGCGGCATTCTCACCGCGACTACCCATGGTCTGTTCGGCACCAGCGGTGTCGCGAGCTTCATCGCCGCGTTGTTTGCGGGCCTGTTCATCGGCACGGCGGCATGCGGTTTTCTCGCCGACCGTTTCGGGCGACGGGCGATCTTTACGTGGTCGCTGCTGTGGTACACCGCGGCCAACATCATCATGGCTTTTCAGGACACCGCGTTCGGGCTCAACCTGTGGCGCTTCATCGCGGGCATCGGCATCGGCGTGGAGATCGTCACGATCGGCACGTACATCTCCGAGCTCGTGCCGAAGCATATTCGCGGCCGCGCGGCGGCGTGCTCGCAGGCGGTCGGCTTCTGCGCGGTGCCGATCGTCGCGTTTCTGTCGTATCTGCTGGTGCCGCACCGTTACTTCGGCCTCGACGGCTGGCGCATCGTCGTGCTGACCGGCGTGGTCGGCGCGATCGTGGTGTGGTGGATCCGTCTGCGTTTGCCGGAGAGCCCGCGCTGGCTTGCGCAAAAAGGCCGCATCGGGGAAGCCGACGCGGTGATGAAGCGGCTCGAAGCGCGCGTCGAGCGCGAATACGGCCGACCGCTGCCGCAGCCCGCGTCGCCCGAGCCGGTGCGCGCGCGTACGGCGTTTCGCGATCTGCTCGCGCCGCCATATCGCCGGCGCACGCTGATGCTGATCATCTTCCACGTGTTCCAGACCATGGGCTACTACGGCTTCGCGAACTGGATTCCGACGTTGCTGATCAAGCAGGGCATCACGGTCACGACGAGCCTGATGTACGCGAGCATCATCGCGCTTGCCGCGCCGCTCGGGCCGCTGCTGGGCTTGCTGATTGCCGACCGCTTCGAGCGCAAGACGGTGATCATCTTCATGGCGGGGGTGAACGTGGTGTGCGGGCTGGCCTTCAGCCAGGCGCGCGAGACCGTATTGCTGCTGAGTCTCGGCGTGTGTCTCGTGCTGGCGGGCAACATCATTTCATACAGCTATTACGCGTATCAGGCGGAACTGTTTCCGACCAGCATCCGCGCGCGGGCGGTGGGATTCGTCTATTCGTGGAGCCGGATTTCAGCGGTGTTCTCGGCGTTCGTGATCGCCGGGTGTTTGAGCCGCTTTGGCGTGAACGGGGTGTTCGTGTTCATTTCCGGCGCGATGGCGGTGGTGATGATCGCCATCGGCATGCTGGGACCGAAAACACGCGATGTCGCGCTGGAGGATATTTCCAGGTAGCCGCTGCGGGTGGCGAAGTAATGCGGAAGTCAAGCCGAAGTAAAGCCGAAGTAAAGCCGAAGTCAAGCCGAAGTCAAGCCGAAGTCAAGCCGAAGTAAAGCCGAAGTAAAGCCGAAGTAAAGCCGAAGTAAAGCGGCCCGCCTTGTGAAGGCGGGCCGGCTCGCGTTTAGTGCTTCTTCTGGGTCGCCGAAACGCTCGGTGCTACGCGAATCGGTGTCCCGCCGGACGGCGACGTGGCAGGTTGCGGTTTCTTCTCCTGCTTCGGTTTCTTGACTTCGCGGTTACTGCGCATCTGACCTTTTGCCATGATGGACTCCCAATTGGCGTTTTTTGCTCCTCACAGGAGCAATGAGGTAGTGTGCGCTGATTTTGGCATTACTGTTGGGATTTCTGTCTTTTGCCATTCAGGACCGCCCGAGGGCAGCGCGTGAATGGGCGCGAATGCGCCCAACGCCGAGTCGAGCGGTTCGTCCTTATGGATGCGAGCGCATCACTAGTCCCGATGATCCTCGTCGGTACGGGCGAGCCGGTCCGACACGTTGCCAAGCAGCAGCGCGAACAGTAAAGCGCCGATCGTCGTAAAGAGGAGCGCGCCGATCATCGCAGCGAGGATCAGTGTCATCCATATCAGAGCGTTCATAGGATAGAAGCGGTTCCAGCATGTTGTCAGGCATCCTAACCCGTCCGCGCGCACGAGTTCTGTACGCCAGCAGGCCTCGAACCTATCATGAAGTGCCTAATTATCGGCGCATTGCGCCGCTTGCGCGCCACGTCGCCTTCGGATGTGGCGTCGCGTCTTGGTAACCGTGCACGTGCATGTTGTCCCAATAAGCGGCCGATGCCGGGCGGACCGAGCCGGCATCCGCGCTATGCGACAACGTTTTGACGACATGCTGTGCAACGTCGCCGGACAACACGTCGCGTGTGCCGTTGTTCAAACGGCAGGTGCGGTATTCGCATGCACATGGCGTCCACTGTCTGCTGGCAATGCATCATCGAATGGTTAATGCACGAGGTCAGAACGGCCTTTACTTGTCTGGCGAGGTCGCTGCCGCGCAAAGCGCATAGCATCTGCGCAATTCGCTGGTGAGATCGACCCGCTTCGCCCTCGGCGCAATCGGCCATTGGCGCGCCTATTGCCGGGCGGTCAAAAGATGTCTTTGTTTCAGCTCTGAAACATTAATCGCCAGCTTTATATTCCCCATTGCCGATAACAATAAATTAAATAATCTGGTCGGCTTTCAAGTGCCTATATTGGATGTCTGTTTTCGCAAGATGATGCGAAGCTCTATGGTCGGAGCAAATTTGCGTGGGGTCCGGCACAGACAACGGCGGTGAAGGAGGGTACTCTCAATTTGCCGTCTGCGCGGAAAAAATCACTTAAAACTGGCGGAAGTTTGGTGGAATAGAATTGTTAGTGCGCCGTTTTCGAGTGGTCGTGTAGTGTGCGCTGGCGTACGCTGCCGCCGTTTTATTTGCATTAAGATTCGCAAAATGCCTATTCATTCATATGTGGAATCGGCAATTAAATTGGCGGGAAGCGGCGGCCGCGCCGTATTGCCGGGTCTCACTGGCCGGCATTGTCGGGGCACGCCAACATGTCTGCGCTTTTCGGTCATGGCGGCTAAGTGCTGGAAGGGTCGTCGCATGGTGCACCGGTACAGAGCGGGGTTCTCTGTGTCGTGACGGCAAAGAGCAGATCCGTTTTCTGTAGAGAGGGATGACCATGAGCTGCGCGAGTCTCGAGTCTGCAATGCTGCGGTGGGTGCATGCGCCGACCAGGGGAATGCGTCGCATCGCGATATTGATGTTCAACGACTGCTCGCTGCAGGGCGCCGGTGTGGTGGCCGAGGTTTTCCAGGCAGCCAATGAACTGGCCGCGTCGAGCGCTGGTGGCTCGCTGTACGACGTGTCGTTCCTCTCGGCCGACGGCGGCATGGTGACCTCATCGTCCGCGCTGCGCGTGTCGACCGATGGACTCGACGCGCGGCACTCCGACGGCTTCGATGCGTTGTACGTGGCGGGCGGCAAAGGTGCATGCGCCGCCGCGGGCGACGAGCGGCTGATTGCGTGGCTGCGGCGCGTGCGCCGCAACACCGGCATGATCCGGCCGATCGCCGAGGGGCGCGTGCTGCTCGAGGCGGCTTACGCGCCGGAGAGCAAGAACGGCGCCGAGCCCGCGCAGCAGGCGAATGGCGCGCGCCACCCTGAGGCGGCCGCCGAAGCGGGCGACCGGCTCGAGTCGATGAGAAGCGCGCTCGCGATGATCAAGCGCGACCTCGGCGGCGCCACGGCGCGCTCGGTGGCCGAACGCCTGCTTGCGGATTCATGTTCGAACCTCGCGCCGTTGCTGGGCGAAGACGGTGGCCTGAGCCCTGGCGACAAGGTGCGCGCGGCGGCTCGCTGGCTTCAGGAGAATTGCCAGCAGTCGATTTCGATCGCCGACGCGGCGCAGTTCGCGGCGATGAGCGAGCGCAACTTTCTGCGCCGCTTCAAGATGGAAATGGGCATCACGCCATCGAGCTTTCTGCTGCACGAACGCCTTGCGGTGACGTGCAGCCTGTTGACCGAATCGGAATTGCCGGTCGACAAGATTGCCCGGCGCACCGGCATGGGCAACGGTGACCGCCTTGCAAAAGTGTTTCGCAAGCGAATGAGCATTTCACCCACCGAATTCAGGATTCAAAGCCGCCGCATGGCTGGTGAGTAGCGCGGGCGGGGCCGCGTTGACGGGCGCGTGAGTAACGCGGCGTCAGGAATTATTTCCTTAGACTTTTGAGAATTATAAGGATTCCGAATATGTCGACTCAGGGAGCGGGAAGCGCTGCGTTGCCCGGACCGGACGACGTCGCGGCCGGAGCATCCGGCGCGCGTTGCGCGCGCATCGTCCCGGTGATTCTTGCTGGGGGCTCGGGCACGCGGCTGTGGCCGGTGTCGCGGGAAAACTTTCCGAAGCAACTGATCGACGTGGTCGGCCCGGACTCGTTGCTGCAGGCAACCGCGCGGCGCATGGAGGGCTTTCCGGCCGGCTGGAGTGTGGATGTCGCGCCGATCATCGTGTGCGGTGAGGAGCATCGCTTCGTGATTGCCGAACAGCTGCACGCAAACGGCGTCGAGGCGCGTCTCATCGTGGAACCGGCGCGCCGCGATACGGCGCCGGCGTTGACGCTGGCGGCGTCGCTCGCGTGCGCGGACGGCGGCGACGCGATTCTCGTCGTGATGCCGGCCGACCACTCGATCGCCGACGTACAGGCATTGCAAGGCGCGCTGGAGCGCGCCGCGCGCTATGCGGAGCGCGGCGCGATCGCGACGCTGGGCGTGCCGCCCACGCGGCCCGACACCGGCTTCGGCTATATCCGGATCGGCGCCGAACTCGGAGACGGCGGACATGCGATCGACGCCTTCGTCGAGAAACCCGCGGAAGAAATCGCCGCGCAGTACGTGGCGGCCGGTACGTATTGGTGGAATAGCGGAATCTTCATCGTGCGGGCGAGCGTGTGGCTCGACACGCTCAAGCGCCTGCAGCCCGACATGCACGCGGCGTGCGCGCGCGCATTCGTTGGCGGCAGCACCGCCGAGGCGGTGTTCCGACCGCTGCCGGACGCATTCCTCGGCGTACCCGCGGATTCGATCGACTACGCGGTAATGGAGCGGCTGATCGACACCGCTGATGCGGCAGCGCACGGCGGCGCGCAGCGCTCCGATGCCCTGGCGATGCCCGTCGGCGTGGTTGTCAGACTGGATGCGGGCTGGTCCGACCTCGGTTCATGGGACGCCGTGTGGGCCGCGATGGACAAGGACGCCAACGGCAACGCGGGGCGCGGGCGGGTCGCGTTCGAAGGCGCGGTGTCGAGCTATGCACATTCGGAAGGGCGGCTGGTCGCGTGCGTCGGCACCACCAACGTCGTGGTGGTCGAAACCGCCGACGCCGTGCTGGTGGTCGACCGCTCGCACGTCCAGGACGTGAAGGGGCTGGTCTCGCGTATCAAGGCACAGCATGCGCCGGAGGCCGACGCGCATCGCAAGGTGCGCCGCCCGTGGGGGTTCTACGACTCGCTCGACCACGGCGAGCGGTTTCAGGTGAAGCGCATCGTCGTCACGCCGGGCGCGCAACTGTCGCTGCAACTGCACCACCACCGCGCCGAACACTGGGTGGTCGTGCGCGGCACGGCACTCGTCACACGCGGCGAAGAGCAGTTCCTGCTGAGTGAAAACGAATCGACCTTCATTCCGCTCGGCACTCGCCACCGGCTCGAAAACCCGGGAAAAGTGCCGCTCGAAATCATCGAAATCCAGTCAGGCGTCTATCTGGGCGAAGACGACATTGTGAGGTTCAACGACAACTACGGCCGCTGCTCCTAAGCAGTCCGCCGGATTCATCTGCTAACAGGCACGGCAAGTAACGACGTAAGCACAGAGGCAAACAAAATGCGCAAGTTTCAGGATTTGCTCGCGCGAGTTTTCGATGTCGCGTTGGTGTTGGCGGGGGCGGCGCTGGCGTCGCAGATCCGTTTCGACTACCTCGCTCAATCCGGGTTCTACTGGGCGCTCGTGATGTTTTCCGCCGCGTTCGCGCTGGCCATCTTCCCGGCGTTCGGCGTCTACGAATCGTGGCGCGGCCGCTCCAAGCTAGCGCTCGCCGGTCAAGTCTCGCTCGCGTGGCTGATCGTGCAGGGCTGCGCGCTCGTGCTGATGTATTCACTGCATCGCAGCGATCTCGTGTCGCGGCTGTGGTTCTCGTACTGGACCGCGGTGACGGGCGCCCTGCTGATCTCGTACCGGCTGATCACGCACGCGGCGCTGGCGCGCGCTCGCGGCGCCGGCATGAATCTGCACCAGGTCGCGATCGTCGGCAGCGGCTCGCAATGCGAAGCCATCCTGCGCCGCATCGAAGCCGCACCGACCGCCGGGTTTCGCGCGACCGCCGTCTACAACACGCGCCCGGACGAGACGTCGGTGACGAATTCGCGTGTGCCGGTGTTCGACAGCGTCGACGCGCTCGCCGACTATATCCGCACGAACGACGTGCACGAATTGTGGCTGATGCTCTCGCTGAGCGAGGAGCCGCTGATCTGCGCGTTGATCGGCAGATTCCGCGACGACCTCGTGAACATCCGTTTCATGCCCGATGTGCGCAGCCACGCGCTGTTCGAAGGCAGCGGCGTGGTCGAGCTGCTTGGCATGCCGGCGATCAATCTGGTCGCCTCGCCGCTGTCGGCGAGTTCGATGCTGAAGAAGGAAATTTTCGACCGCCTGTTCGCGGCCGCGGCGTTGATCGCACTCGCGCCGCTGCTGCTGGCCATCGCGATCGCGGTGAAGCTCTCGTCGCGCGGCCCGGTGCTGTTCAAACAGAAGCGCAAGGGCGCGGACGGCCGGGTCTTCACGATCTACAAGTTCCGCTCGATGCGTCTGCATACCGAAGCCAAAGGCGTGCTCAGCCAGGCGACGCGCGACGACAGCCGCGTGACGAAAGTCGGCGCGTTCCTGCGCCGCACGAGCCTCGACGAGCTGCCGCAATTTTTCAACGTGTTGCGTGGCGACATGTCGGTCGTTGGACCGCGTCCCCATGCACTCGAGCATGACGACCTCTATCAGAAAGTGGTCGCCGGCTACATCAATCGCTACCGGATCAAACCGGGAATCACGGGCTGGGCGCAGATAAACGGCTTCCGTGGCGAGACTGACCGCATCGAAAAGATGGAGCGTCGGGTGGAACATGACCTGTATTACCTGGGTCATTGGTCGTTCGCGCTCGATATGCGGATTATCGGCGCGACGATTGTCGCTGGACTGGTGCATCGAAACGCTTACTAAGCAATTAAAAACACGCCGGCGCTACCGCCTTTGGAACGGTTGCCGCGCGCACGGAGGAAATATCATGAGCTCACTTGGTCTACGCACGGGAAGTCTCCTGGTTTTCGCTACGGCAACGCTGCTTTCCGGATGCGGGATCGCGCCCGGTCAACGGATGATCACGCCGGCCGCGATTCAGGACACAGGGGGTGAATTCAGCACGGAAGCCGCGCAGCAAAAGCAGATACCGATTACCGATATCAACCTGGCGCTGCTGCGCAAGATAAATGCGGATCAAACGTCGGCGGCGCTGCCGTCGCAGACGCTTGGCCTGTTCGGCAAGCCGCCCATCTACAGGGTGGGCCCCGGCGACGTGCTGCAGATCGTCGTCTGGGATCACCCGGAACTGGCCGCCGCGCTCGGACAGCCGAATCAGAGCCCGCGCAGCGCGGATGCGATTCCGGGCTTCCTGATCGACGAAAACGGCGACATTCAGTTCCCCTACGCGGGCAACGTGCATGTGAGCGGCAAGGACGTCTCGACGATCCAGAGAGAGCTGCACTCCCGTCTGAGCAAGGTCTACCAGAAGCCCGAAGTGACGGTGCGCGTGGCGTCGTTCCGCAATTCGCAGATCTATGTGGACGGTGAAGTGCGCACGCCTGGCGCGCAATCGCTCAACGATATTCCGATGTCGCTGACGACGGCGATCAACCAGGGCGGCGGCTTCAGCGCGAATGCCGACCGCAGCCGCGTCGAGCTGGTCCGCGACGGCGTCATATATCCGCTCAACGTCGACGACCTGATCAAGCGCGGCCATAATCCGTCGCAGATCTATCTGCAGCCGGGCGATCTGATCAGGGTGGCGGCGCGTGAAGACAGCGGCGTGTACGTGATGGGCGAGGTCAGCAAGCCGGCCACCGTCCTGCCGTTGCGCAATGGTTCGCTGACGCTGTCGCAAGCGATCTCGGATGGCGGCAGCTTCGATTCGAACACGGCCGCCGCGCAGCAGGTCTTCGTGATCCGCAATTCGACGAGCGAGTCGCCGCAGATCTATCACCTCGATGCGACCTCGCCGGTTTCGATGGTGCTTGCCAATCAGTTCGAGCTTCAGCCGAAAGACATCGTGTACGTCGGCCAAGGCGGACTGGTTCGCTTCAATCGCGTGTTGAATCTGCTGCTGCCGGCCATCAATGCGGCTGTGACGGGCGTGGTGCTGACGAAATGACACGACGCGCGAGCTGAAACCTGAACCGCCGGGCTTTGCTGGGTGAAGAACATGGCAATCAACTTCGAAAACCGCTACACCGACGTGTCCGGATCGGACGAGCTTCGCCTGTCGGACTATCTCCGCACGATCGTGCGCGGTTGGCGCACCATTTTCACGGTGACGCTGATCGCGCTCGCGCTGGGGTGCGCGTACGCGTTTCTCGCGCCGCCCACGTATCGTGCGGACGTGCTGTTTCACGTCGAGGACAGGTCGGCCAATGACAGCGCGAACGGCAGGAGTTCCTTGCCGCCGCTGCCCGGCATGTTCGACTCGAGGCCATCGACGGCGGCGCAGATCGAGTTGCTGAAGTCGCGGCTGGTCACGGAGGAGGCCGTCAGAAGTCTGCACCTCGATATCACGGCGACGCCACGCTATCTGCCGGTCATCGGCCGAATGATCGCGGGGCTGGTGAACGGCCAATGGGGTTTCAGGCTGCCGTCGTTCATCAATCTGTCCGGCTTCGCATGGGGCGGCGAAAGCATTGCGGTGTCGCGCTTCGATACGTCGAAGGAACTGTATGACACGACCTTCACGCTGATCGCGGGCGCCGACGGCACCTATATGTTGCGCGACCGCAACGGTATCGCGATCCTGTCGGGGCGGGTCGGCGAGACCGTCGAAACCGATACCGCCGACGGCCCGATCGCGCTGCACGTCGACAAGCTGGTCGGCGCGCCCGGCTCGCGTTTCGAACTGTCGCGCGCGTCCACGCTGAGCACGGTGAACCGTTTGCAGAAAGCGGTGGTGGTGCAGGAAGCCACGCAGCAGTCCGGCGTGATCCGCACGAGTCTCGAAGGCGGCGACGCTGCATTGACCGCGGCGATCGTGAACAACATGGCGCGCGAATTCCTGCGGCAGGACCTCGAAAGCCGTTCGAGCGAAAGCGAGCACATGCTCGCGTACCTCGATCAGCAATCGTCGGGCGCGCGCAAGGCACTCGAGGAAGCCGAGCAACGCTACAACAAGTTCCGTAATGCGCACGGCACGGTCGACCTGGGCGAGGAAAGCCGCCTGCTGCTGCAGCAAATCGTCGACAACAAGAGCAGGCTGCTCGATCTGCAACGGCAACGCGCGGAGATGTCACAGCGCTTCACGGCGAGTCATCCGATGGTAGCCGCACTCGATGCGCAGATCGCCACGTTGCAGGGCGCGCAGACGAACATGAACCGCAGCGTCGCGGTAATGCCCGACACCGAACAGACCGCAATGCAGCTGTTGCGCGACGTGCGGGTCAACACGGAGCTCTATACGAATTTGCTGAACAGCGCGCAGCAACTGCGCATGGCGAAGGCGGGGCAGACGGGCAGTGTACGCGTGGTGGATTTCGCTGAAACGCCTGACGAACCGGTGCGCCCGAAGCGCGCGCAGGCAATCCTGATCGCACTCGGCGGCGGCCTCGCGCTCGGCATCCTGCTGATCTTCTTCAAACGCGCGGTGTACGGCGGCGTTGAACGCCCGGACGAACTCGAAACGATGCTCGGCGTGCCCGTGTTCGCGGTCGTCCCGCGCAGCCAGACGCAGTTGCGGCTGCAGGAAAAAGTGAGTCTGCGCCGGCGCGGGCTGCACGTGCTCGCGCAGCAGGCGCCCGAAGACATGGCGGTGGAGGGCGTGCGCAATCTGCGCACCTCGTTGCAGCTCTCGCTCGATTACGCAGAGAACAACGTCGTGATGATCACAGGCTCGCGGCCCGATGCGGGCAAGTCGTTCCTGTCGGTGAATCTGTCGGCGCTGGTGGCGTCGGCGAAAAAGCGCGTGCTGATCATCGACGGCGACATGCGGCGCGGCGAAGTCCATTCGCACTTCGGTATCGCGCATCAACCGGGGCTGTCCGACGTGTTGAGCGGCGGCGATCTGCACGCGATGATTCAGCGCGACGTGCTGCCCGGTCTCGACGTGCTCGCCAAGGGCTCGCTGCCGTCGCATCCGGCCGAACTGCTGATGGGCGAGCGCTTCGAAACGATGCTCGACGAACTGAAGCCGTACTACGACCTCGTGATCGTCGACACCCCGCCGGTGCTTGCGGTCACGGATCCGACGCTGATCGGCAGATACGCGGGCACGACGCTGCTGGTGGTGCGTCACGGCCGCCATCCGGCCAACGAGATCGCCGAGGCGGCGAAGCGCTTGCGCAACAGCGGCGTCGCGATGCGCGGCGTGCTGCTGACCGACGTGCCGCAGGAAGGCGCGTTCCTCGGGTCGGGTTATCAAGGCGGCTATTACGGTTACGACAGTGTCGCCGGCTGAGGGAGCGACCTGCTTGCGCAGGCCGCTCGATCGCGCTACCGCTTTGGCATATACATGGGTGTCGCACTGAAGCTGCACGTGATGAAGCGAGGCGCATCGCGGTAACGCGGAATGCAAACAGTCGCGCCGGCAGCGAAGCAATGTCGACATGCCTCTTCGTTCTTCTCAAGCCGCGCCGGGTCGAGTGCCGGTACTGTCGGTCGTGCCGAGCGGCATGATCCGTTCATTGGCGCGATACAGCCAGAACGATTGACGCACGCGTGCGTTGTCTCCCGGTCCACGGCCAGCACGGCTACTTCTTCAGATGCTTGAGCGGATAGGCTTGCTTGAACCACGGATCTAGCATGCTGTGCACGTACACGCAGTGCGGCACGTCGCCCATGTGCAGCGCTTTCCATGCAGCTAAGCCGTCGATTGGCACAGCCTAAGGACGATGACCGCGTCGAAGCGCTTCGCATCGGCGGTGATTGACGGCGCGAGCCGTCCGCAATCGCCGTAGCCGGCGCGGGTCGGGGTGCAGGCG
This sequence comes from Paraburkholderia fynbosensis, assembly GCF_902859935.1. GTDB lineage: Bacteria > Pseudomonadota > Gammaproteobacteria > Burkholderiales > Burkholderiaceae > Paraburkholderia > Paraburkholderia fynbosensis. Next base: position 332,937 of record NZ_CADIKI010000003.1, on the reverse strand, counting down.
TGAACCGGAAACGGGAAGGCCGGGACGCAGCCGTCGCCGGGCGCGTCGCAGCTCGGGACTTCGAGCTTGCGTCCGGCTTCGCGCATGGCTATGCCGCTGCGACACACGCCTTCGACGGGAACGCCTGCGCGCAGATCGACGCCAGGAAGCAGCGGGAGGATTTTCATTGGCCGATGCGTGGCCGGTTGGCGCGTGGCACGTGCGAGCCGTGCGGCACGAGTGCGCCGAACTCGCCTTCGTTGGACGCGGCGCCGGCCGTGCGCGATGTACCGAGTGTCGATGCGAGATCGGCGCGGCCCATGCCGGGGTGGATGCGGCCCGGCAGTTCGGGCATCGCGACCGGACCTCGCTGCGGCGGCGCGGGCGCGCGGGTCGTGCGCATGGTGCTTGCCGGCAGCGCGCGTTGCAGGCGCGCGTACGTGGCGATCATCAGGCCGAGCGCGACGCCGAAGATCAGACCCGAGAAGCGCGGCCCGAGCGGATTGCCGCCGATGGTAGTGGCCGGCAGCGCGGCGAACAGCATGACCGCGCGCCCAAGCACGGGCAGCAGCGGCGCGTTGGGCACGACCGAGCGCCAGTGGCGGTATGAGAAGACGCAGATCGCCAGCGCGGCCAGCATCGCCAGCGGCATGGCAAGGCCGAACACCAGCCCGCCCGCGAAGAACTGATAGACCCAGAAGTTGTGACCCGCGGCCCATTCGTTGATCGCGTAGAAGTCCTGCTCATTGAACGAGTCCGCAAGGTACGGCAGATACACGGGCGAGTAACGATAGTAGTGGCCGTAGCCCTCGCCGAACAGCAGCGTGTCCGCCGACGCAGTGACCTGGTCGTACTGATCGCGCATTTCGGCGAGTCGCGTGATCGTAGCCGGGTCCGTGCCGGAGACGCTCTCCTGGGACGCGAAGATACGCTGGGTCCACGGCTGCGCCACGGACGGAAAGCTCCAGGCGACGATGCCCGCCATGCCGGCCAGCGCCGCGCCGACCACGAGGCTGCGGGCGAACGCGCGCCGCGCGTGGCGGATGGTCGGCGCGCTCAGCGCCAGCGCGAGCAGGAACAGCAGCGCCGTGCCGACCAGCACGCTGCGCGTCTCGCTCAGCCATTCGACGACGATGGTGGCCGCGAACACCGCGACCCTGAAGACCGAGAAACGCCGCGCCACGATGAATTCGTGCAGCAGCACGCCCTGCAAGCCGAGCAGCGTCACCGAGATGATCCGTTCGCGCACGTCGTCGAGACCGCCGCCCGTTGCCATGCCGTAGAAGAACGTGAACACGAGGCTGATCAGGTTGGCGGCGAACAACGCCCTTTCGAATTGCGCGAGCCGGTAGTCGCTCCACGGCCGGCACGCGACGAGATAGCCGAGCAGGAACAGCACGAAGGGCAGCAGGGTGCGCAGATAGTTGCCGGTGTCGTTGTCCTGAACCAGCTGGGCGACGATGCTGCCGAATACGCACAGCAGCATGCTGATGGTGACGACGGAACGCAGCCGGGAACGCTCGTGAAAGCGGGGAGCGATAAGCAGCAGCGCGACGCCCGCGACCACCGCGGGCAGGATGAGGCCGACCTGCGCGAAGCGGCCCGTGTTCGCGTCGGTTGCCTGATAGTCCAGCGCAAGCGGTAACAGAAAAAGCCATATCCATGGCGTTGCATACTGGTGGCGCATTGCTGGTCCTCACCGTCGCGGTCATGACGCCGTCGGTCTATAGCAGACGGTCCCACACGGGGTCATTGTGCGGGAATCTCCCCGATTGTCAGTTACCCCGACCGCATTCGCCGTTGCTTGCCCGGGTTCTGGCGACGGTGGCAAGGCCGTCACTGCAAGACGTGCGCAAACTTGGGCTTGTTGTCGGTCAAGGTATTGACGTGGGCGCGCACGCAGATGTGCCGGCGCCAGCGGTGCGAATACAACCCTAAGTCCGCGCCGGGTGTGCAGACAGCCGCGCGCACGAACGTGCTGGCGCCAGCGCCGATGACGAAGGTAATGCGGTCGGTGGCCCTCAATGGTGCGTGAGCAAGTCGCGTGGCGGGGGCGGCGGTTCGGGCGGCGCTTCGACGGGCGGCGGGATCTGGAGTTCGGATCGCTGCGTCGCCATTGTCAGGAGACGCTGCGCTTCCTTGCTACTCGAATCGATCTCCAGCGCATTGCCGGCGTTGTGCGACACGCACGTCCAATGCCCCACGTATCCACAGCCTCGCGCAAGGCTGAGAAACGCGTCGCGCTGCTCTTCGCGGGTATGCACGGCGGAGCGCAGGCGCTGCGCGTCGCGGTTCCCTGGCTGCGCCGAGACGGCTGCGGCGAGGCGTGTCTTGGTCGCCGACAGATTGTTCGCTTGCAGACTGGCACGCGCGGCTTTCAAATTCCGCGACGCGTCCGCGCGCAATTTGTCCGCCGGGCTGATCGGCTGATTGCCGGGGCTGTGTTGGGCATCTGACGTCGATGCGACGGTGGCGCTCGTGGTGGACACGGGCGCAACGGTAGGCCTGGCGTCGGGCAACGACGCAACGGCTCGCTTCGCATTGGGCGCAGGCGCAATGTTGGACTTCGCGGCGGGCACGGACGCGACGGTGCGCTTCGGATCGGGCGCCGTGGTCGGCTTCGTTTCGGGCGCCGATGCGACGGTGCGCTTCGTATCGGATGCCGACGCAATGGTGCGCTTCGTTTCGGGGGCCGATGCGACGGCGAGCCTTGTATCGAACGCAGGCGCCACGGCGGACTTCGCGTCGGGCACTGATGCAACGGTGCGCTTCGTATCGGGTGCCGACACAATTGTGGGCTTCGTGTTGGGCGCCGATGCGATGGAGTGGTTTGTATCGAACGCAGGCGCCACGGCGGGTTTCGTGTCGGGCACTGGTGCAACGGTGCGCTTCGTATCGGATGCCGACGCAATGGCGGGCTTCGTTTCGGGCGCCGATGCGACGGCGCGCCTCGTATCGAATGCAGGCGCGACGGCGGACTTCGCCTCGGGCACTGATGCAACGGTGCGCTTCGTATCGGATGCCGACGCAATGGCGGGCTTCGCATTGGACGCCGATGCGACGGCGCGCCTCGTATCGAACGCAGGCGCGACGGCGGGTTTCGTGTCGGGCACCGACGCGATGTTGGACTTCGTATCGAGCACCGACGCACCGGCGCGCTGCGCATCGGACGCCGCCGCCGCGATGGCGGCCTTCGTATCGGGCGCTGCCAGGACTGCGCGGCGCTGCGCCAATGGCGCCGCGACCGTCGGCGCGACCTGCATGGACCGCGCGGGCGCGGCCTGCTGCGCAGCGCTACTTGCCGGCCGGTGCACGAGTGCCACGCCGCCCTTGCCGGCAACAGCGCCGGACGCCTTGCCGTTCTGCGCCAGCACCTTGCCGGATGTCTCGATCGGCGTGCCGATGCGCGTCTCATCGCCATGGATGAAGCCGAGGTACACCGCGGATGTCGCCACTATCACCGAGGCCACAGCCGCGGCCGGTCGGCGCAACCGCTGATAGACGCTTGCCGGCGCAAGCGGTTCTTCGACCGAATCGTAGCGCTTGTCCATTGCGCGCGACGACGGGCTCCAGATCCTGCGCGCCGGCACGCTGGGCGCGAACGCCGGCTGACGCTGGTTCAGCGCAACGGGCAGACCCGGCGCTCGCGCCGCGCGTGCGCCGAACGTATCGGCGGGGTGCGTGCGGCACGAAGGACACGGCAATAAACGGCCAGCTAGCGGCGCACCGCAGTGGGCACATCGTTGAGAATCCTGATCGAAGGTCGTGTCGCTAAGCATGGCCAGGTCGCTAACGGGCGTCGAACGCCGATGCCGCCATCAAAAGAACGGGCACGGCCAAGGAGGTTTGCAAGCGGGACTTACTGTGCGACGACGTAACCTCGCGCCTGCATGCACGCGCCGTACGCGGCCCAATACTGGGTCATGGGCGGCTCGGGTGCAGGCAGTGGCGGCAGCTTGACGCTCGATGCCGCGTTCGCCTGCTCCGACGAACCGGCTGCAGCCCCGGATGCGCCCATATCCGCCGTCGTTGCCGTCGTTGCCGTCGATGCCGGCGTGGCGGCCGTCGTAGCCGTGTTCGGGACGCCCGCCGCGGGTGCGCTCGCCGGGCGCGACACCGAAGCGCCTGCGCCTGTCGCCGCCGTCGTTACCGGCTCACTGGCGCCGGGCGCGGTCGCGGCGGCCGGCATGCTCGCGCTCGTCGGCGTGGCCGAGAAAGTGCTGGGCGGCAGTGGCGGACGCGACGGTACGCCGGTCGACGTGGCCTTGGTGGCAGGTTGAGGGCGCGGCGGAATCTGCGGTTCGCGCTTGATGTCGATCTTGGTCTTGTTGGCCTGCGCAAAGCACAGCGCGGTGTCGATGCTGCGCTGGTAGGGGCTTTGACTTTGGATAGGATAGGTGAGCGGCTGCCATGCGAGGGCAGCGTTGCTAACCACCATGAGCGTTAGTACGGTATACGTTTTAAATTCCATCGCAGTGGCTCCCGCAGCGATGTTTCGCCTTTTTCATTGGCTAATGCGCTTCGCGACGTGTCTGTTGGGTTCTGCCGCTGAACGGCGGCTCACTGGCGCGAAGGCTGACCTCTGAAGCGTAGCACTGCGTATTGTCGAAGCAATAGTCCGGATAGCGCGCGAAAACGCCATCCTGCTGTCCAAACCAGCCACATTGAATGCGAGACGGCGGAAAACGGCGAAAAACATGGGGTAACCCCTGCGTGCGGTGGCGGTCGGTCAGGAGATGAGGATGAAGAACATCAAGTACCACTATGGAAGACGTGTCGCGATGGCCTCGGTTCTGTTGCTCTCGACGGCTCTACCCATATCGGGGATGGCTAGCGAGGATGCCGCCACCGCGAAGGTGGAGACGGCGGGTGAGCGTGCCCACTTCGCGCAGGCGTTCTGTCAGGTGTCGCCCGAGCGTATCGGCGCATACAAGCAGCAGCTCAGAAACAGGCTGCCTGAGGCCAGCGACTTCGATCGACACTGGCAAGTTGGCTGGCACCGCGCGAACAAGGACAATGCCCGGATGAGCGCGCTGCGCGATCACGATCCCTCCGAATTCGAGGCACGGATCAAGGTGAATTGCGAACGTTTAAAGTGGCTGGCCGGCAATTCGCTTCGGACACCCGCGAGAAAGTGAGGCCAGTAGATGCCTATCTGGTTTGGGTGTGTGTAACGTTTCGATCCGCAAACATCTTGCGGGCCGCCTCGTCGCCCACACTATCCTTTCCAACTTCGTCGGCCCAGACCGGCGCGTGGCCAAGGGCGACATGCATGGCAAAACCTTGACGGAAATAGTTTCCGACGCAAATGTGCGATAGCCAATATTCAAGAAACATGCCGCGCTTATCGTATGTACTTGCGCCCACCGCAAGAGGACATCGCCGTACTACGGGGCTGTAAGCTAGCCTGAGTTTAGGGAGCATGAACTGTCGACCGATGCGAAACAACAGTTCTTCGAGAGCGGAGAGCTATATGTATTCGGCATATTCAATGCCATTCATCGACATTTGAATCCGGACTTTCGGGCCGATTGGGCCGCGGATTTCGGCTGTGGCGTGGGGCGTTTGATCATGCCCTTGTCAACGCGAGCAAAAAGCGCGGTTGGAATCGACGTTTCTCCATCCATGCTGGAATAAGCGGCGAAAAAAACGTCACCCGGCAAAGCATCGGGAATGTCGAATTCGTTCGATCCAATGATGCGCTGACGGATCTCCACGGAATGTTCGATTTGATCAATTCCTATATGGTCTTCCAGCATATTCCGGTCGAACGCGGAATGAGACTTGCCGAGGCGCTGCTGAGCCACCTTTCGCCGTGCTGCCGTTCTACACTTTACCTACGATTGCAATGCGACCCGGCTTACCGATACCATCAGTTGGACTAGCGGCCATTTCGTCCCCGCGCATTGGCTGCCTCAATAGAGGGTCCCGCGACCACTTGAACCGAGGCCACAGGATTTTTCTGTGGAAGCTTCTGAACCAACCACTGCTGGAAGCACATCATCGACAGTCTGGAGCGCTTTCTATTGCAGGCCATCCTCTCAGTGCCGTGCACGACGCAGCATCTCGCTAAGGCCCAGCGAATGACCAGGATCGTAGTAATGGATAAGCAGCGTGCGGCGCTGTCCCGCCTCGACATCGAGGTTCCCATGCTGGAGCGCAAAGCCATTGAACGCGTAGACGCTGCCGACCTGCACCGGCACGCGATCGCAATTGCCACGACGCAGATCATGCCACGTCAGCCATTTCCGCCAGCTGAGCGGCAGGCCGCGCTGGATGCCGTGGCGAATCTTGCATATCACATTGCCCGGCGTGGAGACCGAAAGGCGAGGGCGGCGGTACAACACCAGATCGCCGTTGGCGTCACTCTCCGGCGCCAGTTGTAGCGGAATCAGCAACGTCAGCAGATGGGAGTCGTAATGGCGGCAATGACTTTCCGCCTGCGTCGCTGCGCTCGAGCAGCGAATCACGTGAAAAGGTTGCAGCGGCAAGGCCGTCTTTCCCGCCTGAGCCGCCATCGAGCGCGTATTCGCACAAATAGTCCCTTCGAGTTGCCGGAATGCCTCGCTGCGGCGAATCAACTCGGCCGCCATCAGGCTTATTTGAGCACGTTGCGGCGGACTGCCAAACGAACGATCGATGGCTTCGTTGATTTCTGCGATTGCTTCAAGAGGAATCACGTCGTGAAAAGATTTCAGCGCGACGCCTGTTTCTATCTGAATGCGCTTCGCGGGTGAATGACCTCGTGCGCCTGACATGGTTTGCATAGAGGGAATCTCTCTGATATTGAATCTTGTTCTCGAATACGTAGGTCTCGTCATGAAAAATATGCGTTGGCCGCATTTCACTATGTACGTTGTCCAACACAAAGTGATGAAGCGTATAGAACATCGGGTTGTGGTTGGAGCGTAGCGAAGCGGCGACGCGGAATTCGACTGCTCACTGTGTTGGCGGCTAAATAGATGAAATAGTTTTTATTTAATGTTATTAGCAGTATGAAATATGCGAACAGCATTGACTATGGAATCGGCGCGATCTGTCACTCGATAAAACGATCGTAGACGTTGGTTCGTTAGAGCACATTGCAGCGCCGGACGCGCGCGTACATTCTTTCCCAATCTTTCTCATTCTTTCGAAAGCACCGCCGAGCATGCAGGACCGGATCGGCAAGGTGTTTCGTGAATCGTTAAAGCAGGGTACATACGCGTCCGCTTTTCCGCGGGGTATCCATTCCCTTTTGAGAGCTCCAGACATGACTTCCTCCGATCGCCACGATCCCATTCCCGGGATCGCTAACAGCACCCGTATGCCAATCTATTTACCGGCATCACAACGGATTGCCGCATCGCAAATGAGCGCATTTGCTGCAACACTCCAGGCGCGCACGGGTTTACCTTTGTCCGATTACACACGACTGCACGAATTTTCGGTACGTGAATACCGGAGCTTCTGGCGTGGCTTTCTTAAGTGGTGCACGGATATCGAAACTTCAGGCGAAGTCGAGCCGGTCTGCGTTGGCGAAGACATCGAGCGCGCGAAATTTTTTCCGCGGCTCGAACTCAGCTATGCGGATAGCCTGCTCGGTTTGACCATCGCCGGCGCCGACGCCCCTGCATTGACCGAGTGTCATGTCGACGCGCCGACTGTGCGCCTGACGCGCGGCGAACTGCGCGAGCGAGTGGCGAGCCTCGCTTGCACGCTCGAACGTCTCGGGTTGCGCAGTGGCGATCGCGTGGCCATGGTCATGCGCAACGACGCGCAGGCCGTCATCTGTACGCTGGCCGTCGCCGCGCTCGGCGCGACGGTGGCGAGCGCGGCCCCGGAGATGGGGGCCGATGCGCTGCTCGATCGTTTCGTACCGCTCGCGCCACGGCTGCTGTTCGCGCACACGGCCACGCGTGCAACCGACAGGGGCACGCCGCTCGCGGAGAACATCGCAGGCCTCGCCTCGGCGATGCCCTCGCTCGAAGGCATCGTCAGCCTCGATGATGGACCGTTGCCCGACAGCGTCACGCTGCCGGTTCGCTCGCTTGGCGCGCTGATTGCACAATCCGATCCGGCGGACTTCGTCTGGCGGCGCTTTCCCTTCAATCATCCGCTGTTCATCATGTTTTCGTCGGGTACGACCGGCAAGCCAAAATGTATCGTGCATGGTGCCGGTGGCACGCTCCTCGAACACCTGAAGGAGCATCGGCTCCATACCGACTTGCGCCCCGGCGAGAAGCTCTATTTTCAGACCAGTTGCGCCTGGATGATGTGGAACTGGCAACTCTCGGCGCTTGCATCGGGGGTCGAGATCGTCACCTACGACGGTCCGCTTGCGACGGTCGATACTTTGTGGCGTATTGCTGCCGATAACCGCGTGAACGTGTTTGGAACGAGCCCGGCCTATCTGAAGATGTGTGAGCAGGCGAATCTCGAGCCTGCAAAGCAGTTCGACCTTTCGGCACTGCGCGCGATGCTGTCGACCGGCGCGGTCCTGTTCGACTCGCAGTACGACTGGGTAAGAGAACACGTCGGAGCGTTGCCGCTGCAGTCGATTTCGGGCGGCACCGATATCATCGGCTGCTTCGTACTTGGCAATCCGAACTTGCCGGTCTACGCGGGCGAAGCGCAATGCAAGAGTCTGGGGCTCGATGTGCAGGCATGGGATGACGGCCGGCCGGCAGTCGGGATCGGCCACCTCGTCTGCACCAATCCGTTCCCTTCGCGACCGGTTGGGTTTTTTGGCGATACCGACGGGACGCGTTTTCATGCGTCGTACTTTGCCGCTAACCCGGGCGCCTGGACGCACGGCGACCTGATCGAATTTTCCCCTCAAGGATCGGCGCGCATGCACGGCCGCTCCGATGGCGTGCTGAACGTCGGCGGCGTGAACGTCGGACCCGCCGAAATCTATCGCATTCTGAACGACATTCCCGGTATTCGTGACGCGATGGTGGTCGATCGGAATGCGGCGGGTTCGTTATCCCATGCAGGCCGCAATGGGGCGAATTCGACCTTGACCGCAGGTTCGCGCGAACGAGGCATCGTTCTGTTGCTGGTATTGCAAGCGGGTGTCGAGCTTTCCGCCGCGTTGCTGTCACGCGTACGCGGTGACCTCGTTCGCCGTGCATCGCCCGCGCATGTGCCGGGTTTGGTCCTCGCGGTCGAAGCTCTGCCGACCACGCATAGTGGCAAGCCCTCGGAGGCCGCGGCGCGCGATGCCATCAACGGGGTGCCGGCCAGAAACGCCGGGGCGTTGCGTAATCCCGAGTGTCTTGACGCCATCCGCCGGCAAGCGGCGCGCAACCTTGGAAAAGGCTCGCTGCCGTTGCCCGGCAATACGCGTGAGCAGATGGAGACGTACTTGCGGGCATTGTGGGAACGCATGTTCGGTTTTGGACCGATAAGCAGCGACGATAACTTCTTCGATCTGGGTGGCGATTCGCTTCTCGCGGCGGAGATGGCGAGCCACATACACGATGCGACCGGCCAGACGATCTCGCTGACGAACCTGATGACCGCACCGACCATCACGCAAATCGCCGCTATCCTCGAAGCCGGCCCGGCGAGCGCGCCGTCGAGTGCAATGGTGCTGATGCGCGCGGGCAACGGGACGCCGCTTTTTCTTGCGCACAGCGTCACCGGTTCGGTGATGGAATGCCGCGGCCTGATTGGCGCGTTGCGAAACGGAAGGCCGGTATACGGACTCAACGCACACGGTCTCGAGGGCGAGAAAGCGCCGCAACAGCATGTCATCGACATGGCGCGCGACTACGTGGCGCAGATACGCCAGTTGCAGCCGCACGGGCCGTATGCGCTGGCTGGCTACTCTTTCGGCGGCCTGATCGCTCTTGAGATCGCCCAGCAACTGCATCGCGCGGGCGAACGGGTCGAGATGCTGTGCCTCGTCGACACCTATGTCAATGAGCGCTATCTGCCGTGGGATGCATGGATGCGTTACGAAGGCCGCTACGTCATCGAGCAATGGCGGGCGTTCCGCGGCATGTTGTCGGCGCAACGTACCCGTTACGTGTCCGCCAAGCTGGCGGCGGCGGTTGACCGGGCGCGCCTGCGCCTGGGACGCACGGCGCATCGGCTCGAACCCGATGCTATCGGACTGCCTCCGGTGCTGCTGCGCGTACGCCAGGCCATGCAGGTTGCGATGGCCACGTACCGGCCGAAACGGTATCGCGCCGGCCCGATCCTGTACGTTCGCGCGTCGACGCGAATAGAGGGCCGCGGGAATCCACTGCCGTTGTGGCAGCGGGTTGCATGCGGCGGACTGAAGGTCATCGACGTGGCGGGCGGCCACAGCGATATGGTCTTCAGACCGAACGCGGACGTGGTTGCCGCAGCACTCGATGCGGCGTTGTCCGGCAATCGGGCCATAATCGAATCGTAGCGCCTATCATGAACGCTGCATGAGGGAGGTGCCCGGCGATCTGCCGGGCTGCCTCGCGGGGATAGATCCGATCGGCAACGCCAGCATCACGCTTTGCCTGGCGACCCCCGTCCACCGCACAAGCCAGTTACTCGACCTGCGCGCGATTCTGCGCGTGGCGGCCGTCACCTGTCACCTGCAATACGGGCCGCTTCCCCCAGGCATTCACGGCGAGATGCACTTTCGAGCCTTTGCGACGCTGCGCGCCATCGGCGCAAATGCGCCATGGTGCAGTACCGCGGACCAGCCAGCGCGACACATTCCATCGTTCACGCAGATCGTGCCGGCGCTGCACGCTGTCTTTTCGCACAAGGAGGCACGTCACCCGGCTTCACGCACGGCCCGTCTAAAAGCATGCGCAGCGCTGGGTCACGAATAGATCAGATAGATGCCGGCCGCGAGTAGCGCCGCGCCGGCCGCAGCCTTGGCTGTCACCGCTTCGCCGGCGAACAGGCCATAGCCGAACAACTCGATGATCGTGATGCCGACCATCAGCGGGTACGCGAGACTCAGCTCCACACGACGCAACGCGAGCGCGTACAGGACGAAACCTGCACCGTAGGCGCCGATCGCGCCCGCGCGCATCAACATCGGCCCGCTCGTCAGCGTGTCCAGAGACAGCAGGCCGCCGGAAGTCTGTACGCTGTTCATGGTTGCCGCAACGCGCAGCAGGACACTGGCAACCGCACTGAGCGTGCCGGCTGCAAAAAGAAGAAAGATCGCCATTCGTCGCTAGTCGTTGTTATCGAGTGGGCGCGGTGCGCCGGTGTGCATAGCGCCGGTCGTTGCGTTGCGGCTGACCGACCCGGATCGCTATGCTGCCAGAACAATACTGACGACGCATGCCGTCAACACGCACAGACTCACTTTGTCCTTCAACGCGAACACGATCGGATCGTCATGCATCTTGCCGCGGAACGCCATGATCCATACCCGGCTGACCCAGAACAGCATCAGCCCGAACAATGCCCAGAGACCTTCCTGGTGGCGGTACATCAGCTGTACTTCAGGCGAATTCAGGTACAGCGCGAGCACCAGTGCCGCCGTGTAGCCGGCCGCGGTGCCGAATGACTGCAGGATCGCCAGATCCTGTGTGATGTAGCCACGTCCGGCCGCGGCAGACTTGCCTTCCTTCAGGATCACGTTTAGTTCGGCGTAGCGCTTGACCATCGCAAGGCTCAGGAAGATCGACACTGAGAACAGGATCAGCCAGTACGACAGCGGAATCTGCCCCGCCGCGCCGCCCGCAACTATTCGCGCGGTATAGAGCGTGGCGAGCGAGAACACGTCGACGAGCATCAGCCGCTTCAGTACGAACGAATAGGCCAGCGTCAGCGCGAAATACAGGCCTAGCACCAGCACGAACTTCGGGGGCAGAAACGTCGTGAGTATCGCGGTGAGCGTCAGCAAGACGGCGGTCAGCGCGACGCCAAACGACAGCGGCAGCTTGCCGGACGCAAATGGCCGGTTGCGCTTGCGAATATGGCGACGGTCCGCGTCGAGGTCGAGCATGTCGTTGACCAGGTACACGGACGACGCGCACAGACTGAACGCGAAGAACGCGATGGTCGCGTTGAGAACCGCGCTCGCACTCGTGAACTGGTGCGCCGCAAGCAGCGGCAAAAACACCAGCGTGTTCTTGCACCATTGGTAGACGCGCGTCGCCTGCAGCACGACGCGCAGCGGCGGCCTCACCTCATCGAACAGAATGATCTGCTGATTGACCTTGCGGGCAGCGGCCGCGATCTTCTGGTTGCCGACCACGATCGCGGCATGCGCGCGCTTCCACACTGGCACGTCGGCCATGTCGTTGCCGCAGTAGTCGAAGCCTTGCTCGCCGAAGCGGCCCGCCAGTGCGCTGGCCTTGTTGTTGCCGCGCAGGTTGAACTCGCCATTGCTGGCCATGACGCCGCTGAAAATGCCAAAGTGCGCAGCGACCTGCTCTGCGAACTGTTCGTTGGACGCGGTGCAAAGGTACAGCTCGCGTCCGCTCTGCTGCTCCGTCCGAAGGTAGGCGACCAGCCGGTCGTTGTACGGCAGGATCCCGACATCGATCGTCACACGTTTCGCGATCTGGTCCTTCAGGTAACCTTTGCCGCGCATCAGCCAAACCACGCACATGAATAGATAGAGCGGGTTTTTCTTGAGCAATACCAGAAGCGATTCGGCTAACAGATCGGTTCGCGCAAGCGTGCCATCAAGATCGACGCACAATGGAAGAGCGTGAGACGACATGGCAACACCTTTGGGCAAAAGAAGCGATTGATCGGCGCAAAACATGGGCATGCGGCCGTTGCAGGCCACAGTGCCGATCCTAAGGCGCGGTACTGGAGGCATCTGTTCGGCGTCGCACATGGCGAAGCAGCGCCGCCGGAAGGTGGTAAATCGTATTGAAGTGCGCTATCGCACAGACGTGAAGTGCCGCGCCATTACGATGGCGGGATCAATGCTGGAATCGGCTGACAAATCCAGCCCTATGATCAGGAGCTTCCAATGTCGAACCGAGTCGCGTTGCCCCGTCCTACCGCGTGGATCCTCCTTGCCTTCATCTACTACCTCGCCGCGGCGGCATCGTTCAGTGGCTTCTTCATCAAGTGGCACTTTTCCGAGGCCGAGAAGTACTCGCTTCCGCAGATGCTGGAGGGTACGGCGATACGACCGTTCGTTTATCGGCAATTGCTGCCGATGACCGCCAACGCGATCGACAGCGTGATCCCGCAAAAATCCAAAACGACGTTCCTGAACAAGCTGGCCGAGGATCCGCCGGTTTCCAACCCTATTCACCGGTATTTCCCGAGCGCCACCGACGCGGCCAATCCGCAGTACGCGCTGCGCTATTTTCTTGTCTATGCAATGTCTTTTCTATCGATGTTCGCGGCGATGTTCGCAATTCGGGGTGCCTGCATCGAGGTGATTGGCGACAGGGTCGCTGCGACACTTACACCGCTTGCGATTGCCGCAGTCTTTCCGCTGATCCTGACTGAAGGCGGCTACTACTACGACATGCCCGAATTGATGTTCATGGCGCTCGGAATCTGGCTTGCGGTAAAGCGCCGGATCGTTCCGCTTGCCATCGTCACCGCGATCGCCACGCTGAACAAGGAGTCGTACCTGCTGTTCGTGCTGACGCTCGTCCCGTTCATCGCGCTGCGCCACTCACGCAAGCAGACATTCATGCTGACCGGCGGCCTCCTCGCGCTCGCCGCAGCGGTCAACCTGTTGATCAAGTTCCGGTACGCGGGCAACGGCGGCGGCACGATGGAGTACCAACTCATGTCGCACATTCAGTACCTGATCAATCCGCGCAATTACTTCCGGATGGAAATGAACTACGGGATTCTGACGACGAAGGGATTCAACGTGGTTCATCTGCTGCTCGTCGCGCTATTGCTGAAGGCGAGCTGGCGCGGCTTGCCACAGGTCGTGCGTACGCACGCGTCGATCGCGCTGGTGATCACCGTGCCGCTATTTATCGCCTTCTGCTATCGGGACGAATTGCGCAATCTGAGCCTGCTGACGATGACGCTCGCGTTTGTGACCTGCACGACCATTTCGACGGCGCTGCAGCAGGCGGCCGCGCGCGCTCAACGGCAGACCGCACCGCTGCCGGCGGCACAGGCGCGCATGCCGGCATCGCGTGAACCGGTTGCCGCGCACGAGGTAGCCCCGCGCTGACAGAACCTGTTGCGGCCGAACGCCCGCTACGTTCCGGCTCTGCTGGCGCGCGTGATAGGTGAGATAACGCACACTTCGATGAACTCCGCCATTTCATATGGACGCATCTTTCGTCATGCTCGACCTGCCGCCAATTTTTCTCCCGAAACATCTTGAGCCATTCGAGAGGGTCGAGCCATGTCTTCCAACGCTGCCCTGAACGTAACCGGCCCTGAAACAGGGGGCGGTTTTATCGCGAGCCGATCGCGCCGGCATCTCTTCGGGCTGTGCCTCGTTGTATTCGTCACATCGATGGTCGAGGACATTGCCAACCGGCTTCTCGCGCACCTGGGGATCATCGGCAAGCACCCATCGGTCCTGAATTACGCATTGACCTGGGCGCGCTCCTTGCGGAACCCTGGCGACGTCGACGACTCCTGGGGACCGATGCGCGCCGCGCTCGGCTGGTTTCAGCAGCATGCCGACGGCCGTCTCTACGAGCACATATTCTTCGTGGAGCGGGTCAAGTTCCAATACCCGCCGAGTAGCCTGTTGCCTCTCCATACGCTGTCGCAATGGGGGATCGCTCCGTCCAACGCGCTCCTGAACTGGATCAACTTCTGGATGGTCTTCGCCAACGTTCTGGCCGCGGGCGCGCTGGCATTCACACTGGCGCGGCGCTCGCCGGGCCATGCGCGACGGCGCTGGCAGTTTGCAGTCATCAGTGCATTCGGCGCGCTGCTGTTTTGCCCGTTGCTCAAGGCGTTCGATTTGGGCCAGCTACAGGTCTGGATCAACGCGTTGTTCGCCCTGTCCGCGCTGGCGTGGCTCCTCGGCCGCAAGGAGCTGGCAGGTGTCCTGATTGGTTTGATATGTCTGCTCAAGCCGCAGTTCGTCATGTTCATGGTGTGGGGCTTGTTCAGGCGTGAGTGGCGCTTCCTTGTGGGCTGGGGCGTGGTCGCGGCGGTGGGGGGTGTCGCATCGCTTGCGGTGTTCGGCATACAGAACCATCTTGATTACCTCGCGGTGCTGCGTGCGCTGTCGCGCACCGGTGAAGCGTTCGTTGAAAACCAGTCGGTCAATGGCCTGCTGAACAGGCTGCTCGACACCGACGCGACGCCGGCCGTATGGAAGATCCACGAATTTCCGTCGTTCAATCCGATCGTCTACGCCGGCACGCTTGTTACCTCGGCCTTGATCGTCGGCGCAGCGCTGCTGATTCCGCTGCGCGGTAAGGGGGCCTCCGGGCTGCTCGACTTCCTCGGTGCGGCGCTGTCGTTCACGATGGCCTCGCCGATCGCCTGGGATCATCACTACGGAGTCTTGCCGGTCATCTACATTGCGATGATGTTCGTATTGCTCAACCGCAGTACGTCACGCGGCAGGACTGTGGCACTGGCGGTGCTATTGGTGTCGTACATCTTCACCGGGCACGGGCTGGGCGGGTCCTGCGCGCTATGGGGCGCGCTTGCAATGCTCGGCCTCCTTTACTGGGCGAATCGGGCGCCGAGCGGTGTGGCGCAGACTAGGAGCGGCCAGCGCGAGCTGGCCACGTAACCATCGCCTCGCAGCCCGGCGCACAGAACTCGCCGCCGAGGTCCCTGCGCTTGTCTGCCGCTCAGCCAGACCGGAAAGCGCTGCTCGAGGGTCTTCGTGCCAGGGTCACATTGCGGAAACACGTCACGGTCGAACAGCCGCATTCCGTTTCGCCTGACATATCGACCGGGCGGCAGAATCGGACGTCGGCAGGCGTTGCGCGTGCCGGCCTTATCGGCCAGGGCATGGCGCCGGAAGAGGACCCATTGTCTGGGCTTTGCCGGGACGATTGGGCGCGCTTGCTGTCAGGCATGTGTGCCTCCACTGTGGGCTTCCGAACGGACGGTAACGTTCGCCGCAGCGGAATATGGGGGCGTACAACGAGGGGCGTGCCGAAAAAAATCACATGGTTTGCCGTCAAACGACTCGACACCGATTCGAAGTCGGAGCGGCTCACAAAGCGAACCAAGCGTCACGCGAGCGATTCGCGCAGTCCGCTCAGGTTATTCCGGAGACACGGTTTGTGACGTCTGCTGGAGTTCGTGGCAGGACGCGCCGGGGTGGTATCCGCCTCATCGCCTACCTAAAGGGCGGGGCGATTTCGAAAAATCGATATTCAAAGGTAACCCGTCCTATGAAACCAGTGGATGAAGGTAGTGCGGAGACAATTCTATCCGTGATAATTCCGGCGTATAACGTCGAGCATTATATCGGCCTGGCAATCAAATCAGCCCTCGCTCAGCCACGTTCCGAAGAATTCGAGATCATCGTGATCGACGACGGATCGACGGACGGCACGTTGGCTCAGATCCTCAAAATCAAGGACAGCGCGCCTGAGCACCGTATCACCGTGATTCATCAGGAAAATCAGGGCGTTTGTGCAGCTCGCAACACGGCGATGAAGCACGCGAAGTCCCGCTATATTGCCTTTCTCGATTCCGATGATGAATGGGCGGCGAATTTCTCGGACATGATTATGCCGTTGCTCGATACCGACACGGCGGACATCATCGAATTCAACGTGGGTATGGCGAATCCGGACGGTCGCATCGTCGACGAGCTCCAGATCGTGAACGACGCAACGGTCGGCCTGCGTACCAACAATACCGCGAGGCTGCTGGAATTCGCACGCATTTGCCAGATGCATTGCTGCCCGAGAATTTTTCGCCGCGACCTGTGGGATGGCGTAGATTTTCCAGCCGGGCGCGTCTACGAAGAATGCTCTGCAATGCCGATTGTCTATAAGCGCGCTCGCACTTTGTACGGCATTCCTGATCGGCTTTACTACTATCGTCGACGTCCAGGCAGTATCACGCAGGTCACGACGCTCAAGTCAGTCGAAAGTGTGGCTCAGTTCTCGGCCGAGGCCCTCGATAAGAGCGGATCTGGACAGGACGCCGCCTATTGGCTTCTGCTGTTTCATAAGTTTTTCGCCATCCAGTGTTTTCTGACTTCCCGTGTCGACTCGTCTGTGTTTCCTGCCGCAATGAAACTCGTCGAGGCGACCGCCGCAAAGTATGGAGAATTCGCCGTACAGCACAAAGAGCCGTTGCCCGCACTGCGCTTTCGCACGCAGATATTAGTCAACCGTCGCGTGTTCAAGGTGAAGCGAGTGATCAAGCGGGCGCTTGGCATGGAACTGCGGGCACCCGCGGTCGCACCACGGCGGATCGATCCGCCTGCTGCAAACGGCCATCGCTGGGCCGGCAATCATAAGTGACTTTTCGGGGCGCGCGAGGCATGCAACTCTATCCACTACAAACATCTTTCACCGCCGGCGAGTCCTTCGACCTCGCGGTGCAGCCGCGCAACAGATTCTCGATCGCGATCTATCAGCAACAGGACGCGGAGTCGATGATCTGCGTGGGCGGGGTGGTCGCGACGGGCACGCGGGACGTCACGGCAAAGCTGATCAACGGCAAGTACGTATTCGAATCGACGCGCGAGCGCATGCCGGTTCGGTTCGACACGGACTGGAACTGGCCGACGATCACGGTGAAGCCGGATATCGAGGGGATGGAAAGCGGGGCCTATGCAGCGATTGCGTACGAGGTCGGCCCGAGCGGCGAAGCGCTGACGGATCTGGGCCGCCGCTGCATTGCGCGTCAGCCGATCTTCGCCGCACCGCCGGACAGTGACAGCATGGCGCTCATTATCGTGCGACCCCGTTCACCGGCTGCATCGATCGCGTACGTGGTGCCGGTCGCGACGTACCACGCTTACAACTCGATCGGCGGCGGCTGCTTTTACGGCGACCCGGTTCACCGCACGCACCCGCAGACGAAAGTCACGCTTCTGCGACCGGGCGGCGGCCTTGGCGCTCAACTTGGCTATCCTGACGATGCCTATGACCGGCGCTCGCCGCGCCAGCATTTCACGCATTGGGACGCGAAGTTCATCCGCTGGCTGCGCGCGCACGATTTCGCCTGTGACTTCTACACCGATGTGGACCTGCATCGCGCCACCGACCTGGATCTGACGCGATATCGCTGCATGTTGAGCGTCGGACACCATGAGTACTGGAGTCAGCCAATGCGCGACCATGTCGCGCGTTTCATTGCCGGCGGCGGCAATCTGGCCGTGTTCAGCGGTAATACCTGCTACCGGCCGGTCGATTTCGGGGCGCAGGCGAATGTGAACAATATCAAAGTAATGAACCGGCTTGCCGAATCCTGGCCGGATTACAGCGAGAGCAATCTTCTCGGTTTGAGCTACGGCTATGGCGGCGCGAAATACGGTGTCTGGAGCCGGCTCAGGCGCAAATGGGTCAAACCCGAACGCGAGCCGATCGGCTATACGGTGCGGCTCGCGGACCATTGGGTCTTTGCCGGGACGCACATCAAGGACGGGCAGACGTTCGGCGCGGAAGATCGCCTGGTCGGCTATGAGGCCGACGGCGTGCCGCCCGCACCGAACGGATTCGTGACGCTGGCTAATTCGACGAGGCTCGTGGGTTGGGACGTAGGTGGCGCCGCTGCAATGGGCGTGTTTACACCCGATCTGGGCGGTGGGGCGAAGCCGGGGCAGGTGTTCAATTGCGGCACCACCGATTGGCCCCGCGTTCTGATGGATAAAAACGCTAGCAGCCACGCCATCGTTGCGCGGATTACGCTCAATGTCATGCGGAATTTCCTGGGCCTCGCTGCGCAAGACGCTTCACTGGAAAACGCAACGCTTAGCGCGCCGCTTGCCCGCGAACGCGACGAACGTGCAGCGCCGATCGGTGCGGGGAACTCATGATGGGCCCGCTTTGGATACTGACCTTCTTCCTTGGAGTGACGAGCGATGTCATGTCGGGGGCGATTCGCTACTACACGTCGCTGGCAGGCGTGCCGCAGGCCATTTATCTGCCCAAGGTGATGATGGCCGTATGCATCACGCTCATCGTCCTGAGACGTCCCAAGGCAAGTCACGTGTTCGTATTGCTGTTCTTCGCGATGCAGATATGCGTGTCGCTTTTCAATGGCATCACCCTCAACGCGGCGATTTTCTGGGCGTGGATGATGCTGCCGATGTTCTTTACCATGCTGGCGCCGCCAGAAGCGCTTGCGATTCTCGAGAGGCCCGGTGCACGGATGACGGTCGCGGTCATCGCCATCGTGTGTATGGCCGGCGTGCTGGTGAACTATTTCGGCTATCTCAATCCGCTGCCTTGGGTCGGGGCGAACACCATGGTGGACGGCACGGCGGTACACGTCACGAATTCGAACTACGTCGGAGAGGCGCCGCGTTTGCCGGGCTTTGGGCGCGACAGCGCGGCAACGGGGCTCATGATCGGCCTACTGACCACCTGGCTGCTGCCGCGATTCCGCTCGCTCAGTCTCGTTTCGATGATGCTCGCGGTGGCGGGACTCTCGATCTGGGCAACCACCAACAAGACCTCGCTGATTGCGCTGGTGATCGTCCTCGGAATAGACCGTTTCTGCAGGCTGGAGACCATCCGCAAAGGCGTTATCTGGGCTGCGGCGGCGGCGCTTCTCGTACCGCTCGCTGCGTTCGTGATCTCGGCGGCGATCAATGACTCGATGTTTGACGGTGGTGCGCTCAGCTCGTTCCAGGATCGATTCGAGCGTACATGGCCGCTCCTCTTGCAGGGCATGCTCCGCCAGAACCTGATCTGGTTTGGGATTGGTCCCGGCGGCTTTGGTGCGGCGACCGATTACTACCGCAGCAACTTCGGTTTCAACATCGGCTATGCAGACAATATTGCGCTGTACGCGATCGCGAACTTTGGCGTTATTGGACTGGTTATCTTCGCCACTCTGTTATCTAGAATACTGTTCTCCAGTGCCTCCAGAGATAGAGTTGCGTGGACGATGATGATGTTTCTGCTGATCAGCGGGGTCACCACCGATATCTTTGAATCGCTCGGCTGCCTGCTCTTCTTCGGCGTCACAGCGAAGACGCTCTGGCTAGGCGTGGGCGTACAGCGCTTCCATATGCGTCCCGGTTTTGTGCTGTCCCTCAGGCATCGGAGATCGACGTTTCGATGATCCGGACACGAAAAAATGAACTGACGTTGACGGGGTGCGGTTAGCCGACGAGCGCGGCCAGGGGGGTAGATGAAAGTTCAGAGAGACAGGCGATCGAGTCGGATCGTGATTCTCCTTGTGGGCTGCGTCGGATTGGCGCTTGCGCTCGCAGGTTCGTTGGCTATTCGAGCCGTTGCCATGCCGGCGGGGTCGGTGGTGATCCTGAGCGGCGCGGCAACGAAAGACGAACAGCCGTACGTTCAGCTGCCGTCGTTCGCGGCGGCTCGGGCCGATACGGGTGTGGCGATCCACGAGGTCAACGATACGCGCTTGCTGGATGCTGTGAAAGACGTGGGCTTCTCTTTTGTTCGTACGGATCTCTTCTGGGAAGACGTCCAGGCGCCCGACGGCTGGCATTTCGGCGCATACGACAAACTGGTATCGGATGGCGCGGCAAGAGGCCTGGGGGTGCTGTTTATCCTTGGCTACAAGCATTATGAGTTCAGCCCGGATCAGCCACCGACAACAAAGAGTCAGCTTGGAGCGTTCTACACGTATGTTTATCAGTCAGCGCAACGCTATCGCGGTGCCAACGTAAGGTTCGAGGTCTGGAACGAAGAGGATCACAAAATGTACTGGCTGGCTGACCCTTCTCCTCCGAAATACCGGAACCTGCTGACGACCGCGGTGAAGGCAGCCCGCGCAGCCAATCCGAACGTCAAGATTGCGTCGGGAGGCGTGCAGCAGATCAACCGCGCATTCATTCGGGCCGTCGGTGATGTTTCCAGTGCGACGCTGCGTGGCGCCGATGCGATCAGCGTGCATCCCTACCGGCAGCGAGATCCGGAGTCGGTCTTGGCCGACTACCGTGAATTGCGCGCGGACCTGGCGAACTACAAGAATGCGCCGGCCATCTGGGCAACCGAATGGTCATACCCGAGCTACGGCTACAAGTATGTCTCCGGAATCGATAACGGGCATTCGCCGAAAGCGCGTGCGCTCCAGGCGAGATATGCGGTGCGGCGATTTCTGGTCGACTGGATCGCCGAAGTGGGGCTCACGGCTTATTACGACATGCGCAACGACGGTACGAGCCCAACGAATCAGGAGCACAACTTCGGTCTGCTGGATGAGAACAACAACAGGTTGCCGGCCTATGACGCATCGAAGTATCTGTTCTCGTTTACGGCCGATGCAACCAGTGCGAAGTACTTCATCAACGAACACGAGAGATATATCGTCCTCAAACTAGGGACCAGAGCGGGCACGGTGAAATATGTGCTCTGGTCCTATGACGACGGAGATGCATTGAAGTTGGACGTGTCGCAGTTGCCGCGTCGTGCAGTCGTGACTGACATGTATGGCAAGGTTTTGACGCCGACAGATTTGCTTGCAGTCCCTGAAACGCTGGGGCCGGTTTTTGTCAGCGTGCCGTCGTAGCGTTACATATACGGCGTGAATGGAAGTTCCCGGGCAGTTCCACTTGGACCCGAGTCTGGAAAGTGGAAGCTTGTGTGTTCTAACGAGGTCACCCTCGTCTTTTATCGCGGAAAATAAAATGAGTTCATACATCGGGCAGTCGCCAATGGGCATGATTCCCGCCAAAAACGACGGATTTTCCGGCCTTTGGCGAAGCATCGCCCGACACAAGTTGCTATTTTCAACAATTGTCGGCGTGTGCTGTCTGGCGGGCGGCCTGTACATTCTGAGCGCGACGCCGCAATACCGGGCTGACGCGCTGCTGCGTGTGCAGATCAAGCCAGGCGCTCCGATCAGCGCGCTGTCCGACGTATCGGGAACGATGTCGGCCGACCAGTCCGCCGACGATGAAACCGATGTGCTGAGTTCGCGCACGATTGTCGGCGAAGCAATCGCGGCAACGGGGAGCGATACGGTTGTGCAAACGGAAAGTTACTTTCCATTGATCGGCCGCTATTTCGCATCGCGCCATGCTGCCGGCAACCGGTTGAGGAAGCCGTTTCTGGGGCTGAGCGGGTTCGCCTGGGGCGGCGAGCAACTAAAGCCCGGGATCTTCCAGGTGCCTGACGCCGCGCTGGGCGAAAAGTTTCGCGTGGTGACTGGTGAAGACGGCAACTGGACCTTGTATGACAAGGACGGCCATCAACTTGTCCAGGGCCGTGTCGGGGAAACCGCGACTTTCCAGGTCACGAACGATGATGAAGCCGCGTCGGGCAAACTGCGGATCGACGTCCTGCGCGCGCGGCCGGGTATCGAGTTCTCGCTGTCCAGGCTGTCGCCGCAAGCGGCTTATGAAGACGTCAGCAGTCGGTTGAAGACTGCCGTAACCGCCCAGAATACGTCGTTGCGGGACTCGTCGATGATGAGGTTGAGCTATCAGGCGACTTCGGCGATGGGCGCGGAACGGATGGTCAACGCGATCGTCAATGCTTTCGTGAAGCGCAATGTCGACGATCGCGCTGCTCAGGCACACATGAAACTCCAAACCCTGAGCGAGCGGCTGCCGAAACTGAAGGCTGAACTGCAGACCGCGGAAGACCGCCTGAATGATTTTCGGACGCAGAATCAGGCCATCGACATGGATCAACAGGGCGCATCGCTCATTTCGCGTATGAACGGGCTCGTTGAAAGGCAGGCGCAGTTGCGACTCGACTTCGAAGACAAGCGTCAGCTCTTCGGTCCGGAAAGCCCGACGTACAGAGGACTGGTTCAGCAATTGGAGCAGGTGGGCCGCGAGATTTCGCGCACCGGCGAGCTCACGAAGAATCTGCCGGCCACCCAGCGCGAATTCGTGAGACTGTCCAGCGATGTCTCCATCAACAAGCAGATTTACACCGGCGTGCTGGCCAACATTCAGCAGCTCGAAGTAGCGGCAGCGAGTACTGCGTCCGGCGTGAACGTCATGGACTGGGCCGTTGCGCCGGAGAAGCCGTCGTGGCCGCGCAAGGCGATCATCCTGCTCGGTTCGTTCCTCGGCGGGTTGTTTGCGGCAACGGTCACGGTTCACTTCGTGTCGCTTCAGCGCAGGGAATTCCGTACGCCGCAGGAAATTGACTACGTTTCCGACCTGCCGCGTCTCGCCGTGGTCGCGCGTTCCAAGGCGCAGTTGCGCGGCGTTAGCGACTCGCGCAACAATCAGGATCAACCGATGAAACTGCTCGCGGTGAGCAGTCCGCGAGATCCGAGTGTCGAAGCATTGCGTGCATTGCCGAGCAGCGTGCGAGCCATGCTTGCGAAAGTCAGCAGCGAGCGGACCAACAAGGTGATTCTGTTCACCGGCCCGACACAAGGCGTGGGGAAAAGCTTTGTTTCGTCAAACTTCGCCTACCTGTTGTCGCAAACCGAAGAATCGGTTCTTCTGATCGACGGCGACATGCGGCAGGGGAAACTGGGCCGTCTGCAGCAGGACCCCGCGGGGCCCGGACTGGCGGAAGTACTCAAGAAAACGGCGACGCTCGACGAAGCGATCGTGAGGCAGGATGGAACCAATCTGTCGGTGATGGGAGCGGGCGACGCTTATCCGTCGAATCCTGCCGAACTTCTCAGCAGTCCCGCTTTCCGGGAAATGCTCAGCACGCTGCGCGAAACCTACGATTTCGTGGTGATCGACTCGCCACCGGTTCTTCCGGTGAGCGATGCCGTGACGATCGCGGCGCAAGGTTGCGATCTGGTTCTGCTCGTGTCGCGCGCCGACCATACCGGTTCCCGCCAGCTGGAAGAAACGCTTCAGCGTCTGGCGAACGTCGGTGCAAACGTCGGTGGACATATCTTCAACGGCTTTCTGCCGTCGCGATATGGCGAGAATGACGAGTACGGCCTGAAAGGCGGCCGGCGCTATTGAACCCGACCCGGACCTGATACTGGTGGACCGCCAGTCAGGTCTGGGCACACGCTCCTACAACCCGCTGATCTATTTTTTCCGAATACGCGTGCGCCGGTGCTGCCCTGTGGTATTTGGACGATAGGAAAGTAATGTCACTACGAGAAAAAGCGATTTCCGGGGCGAAGTGGTCGGCGACGTCGATGATCCTGACGGTCAGCGTACAGTTCGTGCAGGTGGCCATATTGGCCCGCTTGCTGAGGCCGGCCGAGTTGGGGCTGGTGAGTATGGTTTCGCTGTTCACGACGCTGGCCGACATGTTTCTCGACATGGGACTGAGCACGGCGATCGTACAGCGTAAGAACGTGACCACGCAGGAGTTGTCATCGCTGTACTGGCTCAATGTCATGTTCGGTGCGGTCCTTGGCGGGGTCTTGCTTGCCGGAAGCGGTCTCGCGGCGTGGTTTTTCTCGGAGCCCGAGCTCAAGTCGCTGATGGGTCTCGGTGCACTGTTGTTCTTCATCTCGCCGCATGGTTTGCAGTACCGGTCGCTGATGGAGCGGGAGCTGATGTTCAATATGCTCTCGAAGATCGAGGTTGCGTCCACGCTGATGTTGTTCGTCACGACGCTTGTCTTCGCGATGCGCGGCTATGGCGCCTACGCTCCGATTTACGGTGCACTGACCGGAACGGCATGTCGTACGCTCATGCTCAATGTAAGCGGGCGCAAGCTGCACAAACCCGCATGGCGATTCCGACTTGCGGACACGAGGTCGTATCTAGGCTTTGGCGTCTTCCAGGCCATGGACGCGATGGTGTTCTACCTGAACTTCAATTTCGGCGGCATCGTGGCGGGCCGGGCGTTAGGCGCGGCAACGCTTGGGGGCTTCAACCTCGCACACAATTGCGCCGTCGGTTTTCCGGCGCGGCTCAACCCGTTCTTCACGCGCGTACTCTTTCCGGTCTTTTCGATCATCCAGGACGACACGGCGAAGCTTCGTACGAACTACTTCAAGCTGACGGGTTTCATGGCGATGTTCAACTTTCCGCTCGTGTTTGGGCTTCTGATCGCGGGCCCTGATTTTGTCGTGAGCATGTTCGGTGCGAAATGGCTCTGGATTACACCGATCATGCAAGTGCTTTGTCTGGTGGGGGCATTCCGCTCCATAGGCCATCCAGTCACCTCGCTGATGATGGCGACCGGGAAGATCAGGCTGAGTTTCTGGTTCAACCTGGCGAAAACCGCGACGATGGTGCCCGCCATTATCGTTGGCGCTTATATGGGTGGTGCACTAGGCGTCGCATTTGGGTTACTCGCGGTCGAAGTGATCGCGTTTCTGCCGATGTATCTGCTCTTGATCAAGCGCGTTCTGGGTCCGAGTTTCGGCGAATATCTCAATGCCTGCTTCATTCCGCTGCGAATGACCGTGCCGATGGTGGCGAGCGTCTGGATCGCGTCCGGCCTGCTGCACGGGTCTGTGCACCCTGGCGTAAAGCTGGTTCTGGAGATTGCGCTGGGTGCGGTGGTTTTCGGCGCAACCTTCCTGCTGGACCGATCGCTATTGTGCGCCGAGATCCGCGGCATTGTGCTCAAAATGGTCCGCAACGTGGCGTTGCGGCAGGGGCTGCAGTAATACTCTCTGCGCCTGGGCGTCAAACGCTTCTCGAGAGAACCTCATCCGGAAAGAATCCGCCAGTTCGGAGAACGGGGCGGTGGTGGGTGCGGAATAGACTCTTTCGACGAACCACGTTCTGATCGATCGTGAACAGGAAGCAGCACTGCGCCCGGCAAGTCAGAACGGCCTCGATTATCACGACATGATGTCGTCATAATCGAGGCCGTGGAGATTGCTGCTTGGTGCCATGGCCTTCGATACAACGTTTCTGCTGAACCTGAGCGCGCTACTTTGTACCGAGATCCGCGGTATTGTGCTCGAGATGGGCCGCAACGCGACGTTGCGGCACGGGCTGCAGTAACACTTCCTGCGCCTGAGCATCGAACGCTTCACGAGAGAATCGCACCCGGAAAGAATCCGTCAGGCCGGACAGCGGATAGGCAGGTGCCGAAAAGATCTTTTCGACGAACGCGTCGTGATCGTGAACAGGAAACAGCAATTCGGCCGGCAGGTAAGAGCTGAGTGCCGATACCTGCGATGCCACGATAGGGCGCCCGGCCAGCACGGCCTCGATCATCACAAGCGGCACGCCCTCATAGGCCGAGGGCAACACGACGACGTCGCTCGCCAGGATGTAGGGCAGCACGTCGGCTTGCGGGCCGATGATGCGCACGCAACGCGACAGAACCTCGCTTCCTTTCACAGCTTGTTGTAACTTATCCGCGTCGGGGCCGTCACCGACGATTAGCACAATGCTATTCGCAAAGGCATCGGGGTGCTTCTCGATGGCGGCGAGCAGGAAGCTTTGCCGTTTATGCTGAAAGTGAATCCGGCCAATCTGCGCGCAAATGAACTTTCCGCTTCGCGGCAAACCGAGTGAGCTACGCGCCGTTTCACGGGTAAGCGTGGAACGGCTGAATCGATTGTCGACATAGTTTTCGAGAATCGCGGCGGGCGTGTCTGGCGCCTGCTTCAGCAGTTTTTCGCGCAGATGATCGTTGAGCGTGATGTACTGGTGCGGCAGCTGGTATAACGCGCGTTTAACGCGCGATTTGACGCGTTCGGCAATGGGCGCGCCCGCTTGCGCGGCATCATCTATTAGTGGAATGTAGCTGACGGCCGTCGTGCGAGCCAGTCGCGCAGCAAGCAAACCGGTCATTGCCGACACGATCGTGCCTTGAGCGATCACCAGTTTCGTCAGATTCAGCGCGCGCAATTTGGCCGCGGTGCTCCATGACGTCGCCAGTAGCGCGAGAGGATTGCCGTGAATCGACTCGGTCGTGAAAGGCAGCGGGGTGACGACGACCTGGCGATGCTGGGCCGCAATGTCGCTGGCAAAATCGGACATTGGCTTATTCTGGGTCGGTACCAGAATATGAAAGCTGACAATTCCCGGAGACTGCACAAGCGCGAGAATCAGTCGCTTGAGCATTTCTTCGTGACCGCCGTTGACACCCGAATCGCAATAAATGCCCAACCTCACTGATGTTCTCCTTAAACTCTGAATAGGCCCGGCGGCCACGCCGAGCGGACTGAGCGCGAAGGCCGGCCGCCAGACTTCAAAGCGCCTTCATGGGTTGCGCCAGGATCGATTGATGACTTGCCGGAGCATCTCGGCGCTTGTGTCCCAGCGGAATCTGGCCGCGTGCGAATAACCACGCTCGATCATGGTCGATCTGATGTCGGGCTTAGAGAGCAGCGTGCGCATCTTGTCCGCAATATCTTCTGAAGAGAAGGGGTCGCAATAGAGCGCTGCGTCGCCGCACGTCTCCGGTAGTGCCGAAGAGCGGGCCACGATAACCGGGCAGCCGCAGCGCATGGCCTCGAGCGGTGGAATGCCAAATCCTTCGTAAATAGACGGATAAACGAAGCAGTGCGCATGCTGATACAGGGCCTTCAACTTCTGGTCGTTGAGATACCCCACGGCTTTGATGTTGGGCGCGATCGCTCGCATGTCCTGAACCTCGCCGAACACGCTCGCGTTCTTCATGCCAACGATCACCAGATCAATCGAAGGATCATTGAGCTGGCGGAAGGATTCGAGAATGCGGCCAAAGTTCTTGGTGGGGTTCATGTTGCTGACCGCAAGGACGAAACGCTTCGACACGAGGCCGTGTTCCTGCAAAACACTTGCGTCGGGTGTGATCGCATCCAGATGATCCGCCCCAAGCGGAACGACGCTGATGCGTTCGGCCGGCACAGCGCAATGGTGCGCAAGGCGCTGCCGCGAGAAATCCGAATTGGTCACCACGCAGCTCGACGTTCGCGCCAGAATCCAGAACATGAATCGGTACCATGCACGGAAGCGTCGCGAGAAATGCGCCGGCACATCGAATACCGCCGCGTCGTGCATGTAGATGACCTGATTCAGACGAAAGATCGAGGCCGAGTTGCTGAGATTGACAATACGATGCCGGCCCGCGAATAGGGGAAGCACGAGCTGTTCCCAGAACACGCCTTTTCCAAAGCCGATCTTGACTAAATGGGTGCCAGCCACGGACTGCAATTCCGGCTGCGGCGGAACGACAAGGGTGACGCCACCATTGTCCGGTAGGTGTCCAAGCGCCGCGATCAGCTCACGTGCCACGCGCTGTACCCCGGTCGTCTTCTGAGTAGCGAAGCGACCGTTGTAGATGAATGAGGGTGCGGCAGGTTGCATGTTTTTCAACCGTGATCTCCGGTTAGCTATTGACGTCATACGGATGAGCGATGTCAACGATCAGCGGCTCATTGCGGGTAATGCGCTCGTCGGCCAAGCCGTAAAGCAGTTGCCATTCGCGAAAGATCAGGTCCATTGAAAAGCGCTCCATAGCCCGCTTTCTCGCTGCGGCACCCATTTGCTGACGAAGCGTCGGGTTGTCACGCAGAAGAGCGAGATATTTCGCTAACTCTTCGTCGTTGGACGCCACAAAGCCGGTAACGCAATGAATGACAATGTCGCGATTGCCCACAACGTTGGTCACCACCGCGGGAATACCCGCGACTTGTGCTTCGATTAGCGCCATCGGCATTCCTTCCCAGCGTGACGTCTGAACATAGACGTCAAGTTGTGACATCAGCTCCAATGCGCGCGCACGGGTGACCCAGCCGCTGCACGTGACCGCGTCGCCGCGGTACGCGTCGGGCACTTCTTCTTCGGTCCCACCGATCCACATAAAGCTCACGGAGGGATCGCGAAATTCGTTCGCCAGCTTGAGAAACACCTCATGGTTCTTCTGGAACGAAGCGCGGCCCGTCATGCCGATCATCACCTTGTCGTCGCTTCGTTTGCAGCGCTGCGGGATTTCATCGATATCGACGCCGTTCTCGATCAGGATGGACGAGTGTGCGTGAACCCGGCCTTTGATTTCATGAAGTTCACTACGTGAACATGCAACGATCGTTCCGCCAATGAAGTTGGCGAGACGTTCAAAGCTCAAATAGGTGTACTGTTTCGCAGGCGATACATCACGCCGGAGAAAAGCGGGGCCGTGCGGTGAATAAAATACTTTGGCGTGAGGGGACGCTATTTTGGCCGCGGCTCGCCCGAGAACACCTGCTTTCGACGAGTGAAGGTGGATGACTTGCGGATTACGGTCACGTAAATTTTGAACCAGCGCGAGCAGGCTGGACCAGTCTTTCTTGAAACTGATCTCTCTGCACATCGATACGTGGGTCATCTTTACTTTTGGATGAAACAGACTTTCGAAGTTTGCAGGCGTTTCTCGCCGTAACGAGTAAATCACGGATACATTCGCCCCCGCTTCCGCGGCGCGATTGGAAAGCTCGGTCAGCATCGACAGAACCCCCCCTCCGAAGGCTTCCGTGATATGCACGATGTCTTTCATATGTCTGATCCCGTTATCGAGATTGGTAGGCGAGTTGGAACTGTCCAACTGAATGCGTGTTCACATGGCCCGTTTTCAATCGATTCTTCGGTGATGAAAATCATCGAAGTGCAATCATCAAATGCGGGACTTTTGCAGACCTTCCTTAGATGGAAGCACTGGCGCAGGGTGATCTTCTCCTCACGTGAGCCATAGCTCTGTCTGATAGCGCACGCTGAAACCCGGATAGACGGATGTCGGAATGAGCGTGCCGTGGGAAAACGAGTCTGCTGTTGAGCAGATCAAATCAAGCAAGGAGAAGAACGGTGACAGGCAAGACAAGGCGTGCACGGTACGCGCTCGAGTTCGAGCTGCTGGCGGTGGCTGCTCGAAGGCGACTCAAGGCACGGCGATATTGGCGTGGTTGAACAGACGCAGTGCAACCCGGGGTGAAGGACGACGGGGAAGGCGGGCAAGCGGAATCTGAAAAGTGCGCGGCGTATTTCGTGCGCCCTTGCGCGGACAACGAATTGAGGATTCTTGCAATTCTGCACAACCGGCGAAGTTCGCGATTAATTGGAGTACTTATCGAGCAAGGCGGTCCGTCGTATCGATTGGCGATAGAGGTTGATCGCCAGGTTCGGGTGTATGTGGCGTTAAAGGATGGATCTTTCGAATCGCCGCCGGAGATTCAATCCGCTGTGGCGAAATTTACGAGCGAAGGTACTCGCGAGAAGATTCGTTGTACGGTCGGCGCTTTCGTTTCCCTACCTCATGGCTCGCGCACGCTGGACAGGGTGCTTGCCTTGTTGTCGTTAGTTGGCGAGCCAGATGCATCCTATGTCGCAGGAGGGGCACTCGCTCGGTTCGGGCAGATCGCTGTGACTGCGAGCTGACTTGCCTGGGATCGCAGAGCGCAAGGGCGTGGACGTAGGTCAGCGTAAGGGGCAGGACGAAAAGTCACTTTTCCGGGTGTGAGACCGATTTCGTTTCGTCGGCGAGGTGGCGACCCAAAGGTTTTCGTGCGGACCGTTTCCAGAACGGAGCCCCTGAAAGAGCCGGCTGCGATGACAGGGCAGACGGTCGACGCGCCTGAGGCGGGATGGCGTTTTGCTCGACTATTTGCACGTCAAGGGTATTCCCTGGTCACCGCTCATACGCAGATAGTTCGGTGTATGTCCCGCTGAGCGGCCGTTCGCGGATCAGCAAGGCCCGACTAGCAACGGGCAGGCAAATGCGGGCAGATCGCTGTTTTTGAAGGAAATTATTCCACCGTGCTCAATCTTTTTCTGCGACGCGGGGGGCGATCCCAGGCGCACAGAAACCCCACGTGGAGTGAATCTCGCCAATGCCGCGCCATCCTTCTTGAATTTGTCACCACCCGTCCATATAATTAGCACTCGCTGCACGAGAGTGCTAACAATATCGCCGGTTGGCTCGGTCAACCGGGTTTTCTCAGCGTTCTTCAGTCTCAATCAAGAGAGGAGTATGTATGAACCTTCGTCCTTTGCATGATCGCGTGATCGTCAAACGTCTGGATCAAGAAACCAAGACCGCGTCGGGCATCGTGATCCCCGAAGCCGCAGCGGAAAAGCCGGATCAAGGCGAAATCCTCGCAGTCGGCCCGGGCAAGCGTGACGACAAGGGCGCCGCAATCGCGCTCGACGTGAAGGTTGGCGATCGCGTCCTGTTCGGCAAGTACGCAGGCCAGACCGTCAAGGTCGATGGCAACGAACTGCTCGTGATGCGCGAAGAAGACATCATGGCCGTGGTGCAGAAGTAAGCGCAAAGCCGCTACTTTTCCCGGTCATATCCAAAGATTTCAAGGAGTTAGAAGATGGCAGCTAAAGACGTCGTATTCGGTGATTCCGCCCGTGCCAAGATGGTCGAAGGCGTGAACATTCTCGCGAACGCTGTGAAGGTCACGCTGGGTCCCAAGGGCCGCAACGTTGTCCTGGAACGCAGCTTCGGCGGCCCGACGGTCACCAAGGACGGTGTGTCGGTCGCAAAAGAGATCGAACTGAAAGACAAGCTCCAGAACATGGGCGCGCAGATGGTCAAGGAAGTCGCTTCCAAGACCAGCGACAACGCAGGCGACGGCACCACGACCGCAACGGTTCTGGCTCAGTCGATCGTCCGTGAAGGCATGAAGTACGTCGCATCGGGCATGAACCCGATGGACCTGAAGCGCGGTATCGACAAGGCTGTTGGAGCTGCGATCGAAGAACTGCGCAAGATCAGCAAGCCGTGCACGACCAACAAGGAAATCGCTCAAGTCGGCGCGATCTCGGCGAACAGCGATTCGTCGATCGGCGACCGTATCGCTGAAGCGATGGACAAGGTCGGCAAGGAAGGCGTCATCACCGTCGAAGACGGCAAGTCGCTGCAAGACGAGCTGGACGTTGTCGAAGGTATGCAATTCGACCGCGGCTACCTGTCGCCGTACTTCATCAACAACCCGGACAAGCAAGTTGCTGTGCTCGAGAACCCGTTCGTGCTGCTGCACGACAAGAAGGTGTCGAACATCCGTGATCTGCTGCCGGTACTCGAGCAAGTCGCGAAGGCTGGCCGTCCGCTGCTGATCATCGCTGAAGACGTCGAAGGCGAAGCGCTGGCTACGCTGGTTGTCAACAACATCCGCGGCATTCTGAAGACGGTTGCTGTGAAGGCTCCGGGCTTTGGCGATCGTCGTAAGGCGATGCTGGAAGACATCGCGATCCTGACCGGCGGTCAGGTCATCGCTGAAGAAACCGGCCTGACGCTTGAGAAGGCAACGCTGGCTGAACTGGGCCAGGCAAAGCGTATCGAAGTGGGCAAGGAAAACACGACGATCATCGACGGCGCTGGCGAAGCTGCCAACATCGAAGCACGTGTGAAGCAAGTTCGCACGCAAATCGAAGAAGCAACGTCGGACTACGACCGTGAAAAGCTGCAAGAGCGCGTTGCCAAGCTGGCTGGCGGTGTTGCAGTGATCAAGGTCGGCGCTGCGACCGAAGTCGAAATGAAGGAAAAGAAGGCACGTGTCGAAGACGCACTGCATGCAACGCGCGCAGCTGTGGAAGAAGGCATCGTGGCTGGCGGCGGCGTCGCGCTGATCCGTGCACGTACGGCAATCGCCGGCCTGAAGGGCGCTAACGCCGATCAGGACGCAGGTATCAAGATCGTGCTGCGCGCGATGGAAGAGCCGCTGCGCCAGATCGTCACGAACGGTGGCGAAGAAGCGAGCGTCGTGGTGGCAGCTGTTGCTGCTGGCCAAGGCAACTACGGCTACAACGCAGCAACCGGCGAGTACGTCGACCTGGTTGACGCAGGTGTCGTGGATCCGACGAAGGTGACGCGCACGGCGCTGCAAAACGCAGCATCGGTCGCTGGTCTCCTGCTGACGACCGACGCAGCTGTTTGCGAACTGCCGAAGGACGATGCACCGATGCCTGGCGGCATGCCCGGCGGCATGGGCGGCATGGGCATGGACATGTAATTTCGCTTGGGCCTCCTTGCGAGGCCCGGTTGGAAGCGCATGGGGAAGTGCGCCGCAAGGCGTGCTTCTCAAAAGAAAAAACCCGCAGAAATGCGGGTTTTTTCTTTTGAGCCGAGTGAAAAAAGGGTGGCAGGCTTGTGTTGTTACGCGCCGGCTTCTTGGCTGGCCGTCGCCAGCGAGTTCTCGCGCAAGTGGGCGAATATACGTGCGACGCTTTCTGCCGGCGTCAGCGCGGCTGTATCGATGTGAAGCTCGGGGTCGTCCGGGGCTTCATAAGGGGCCGACACGCCGGTAAACGAACTGATTTCGCCGGACAAGGCTTTCGCGTAGAGGCCTTTCGGATCGCGCCGTACGCACGTATCGAGCGGCGCGCAGAGATAGGTTTCGATAAATTTGTCTCGCCCGACAATGTCGCGCGCCATCGTCCGGTCTTCACGCATCGGCGAGATGAGTGCGGTGATGACAATGAGGCCCGCGTCGTTCATCAGTTGAGCGACATGCGCCACGCGGCGGATATTTTCGTGTCGATCTTTCCTGTCGAAGCCGAGATCGCGAGCGAGGCCGTGGCGGACGTTGTCGCCGTCGAGCACGTAGCACGCATGGCCCAAGCCGACGAGTTGCCGTTCCAGTTCGAAGGCGATCGTGGACTTGCCCGCTCCGGATAGACCGGTGAGCCAGACCGTGACCGGTCTTTGACGAAAGATGCGCATGCGGTCCTGAGTGCCGATGGCGCCGTGGCAACGTTGCACGAAAGTGTGGGGCTGTTCCATGGTGAGTTCCTCGGCGCTCAGGCGCAGTGCCAGCCTTGCCGCCAGATTCCCGCGTTGTTCAGGCTCTCGGGCGAATTTGCGATTGCAACGTGAAAGCCGCCCTGAACATGGGCCGGCAGCGGAATGGAGAATCCGCTGTGGGCGCTCGGGTAGCCTGCGCCAGCCACGTCGGGGCGCGACTCGCCGCTCCAGCCTCTCGCGACGACCTCGTCGCCCAGCCGAACCTCGAGCGGCACTTTTTCTTCCGGCCGGCTGAGATTGACGGCCCAGCCGGTCACCGCGCCGTTGTGAACCGTATCGACGAAGCCTTCGAACATGTCCGCGAGAACGGGCTGGCGGCTTTGCGCGAACTCCAGGTAGGCATTGATCGGCGCCAGGTCGAATCGGCCGATGACGCTCTTGACTTTGGCGAGGAACGCTTCGTCGAAGCCGAAAACCATCGAACTGTAGATGTGCGGGTTTTCAAGCCGATTGATTTCCTTCTGTATAACCTGGACCAGTTCCAGCGCATTCGAAAAGACGTGGCCCGCTTCATCCACCTGGTTTTGGATCAGCCGCTTGGCGTCGTGAAAGAGTTCGTAATCGAGATGATTGTCTTCCAGAAACTTTTGTCTGGCTGCATCGCTTAAAGGAATGTCGCCTTTTGGCGCGCCGATCGTTCTATTGGCTTCGAAATAAAACGGTAATTTCAATCGGCTCATACCGGCGAGCCGAAGTAGAAATTCGCTCATGTTCTCGCAGAGGCCGACCGTGCCGATATGCTGGCGAAGATGGCTTTGCGCGAGCGCAAGGCTGCTTTCGTTGAGCACGGGATGACCGCTCAGCATCTGGACAAACAGATTCTTCCCGGCAAGCGATTCACCGACCCATTCGTCGAGGGACATCGCGCCTTGCTGGACGAGGGCCTCGGGCATCGACACGCTCACTCCCCGCTTCACCTCCCCATTCTTGCCGCTCGCGGCATACCAGTAATGCGATATCTGGCGCGCGAGCGGTTCGCGCAGAATGGTGCAGTAGCGCACCGGGTGCTTGATTGCCCGGTGGATGCCAAACGGGTGATGGCCGCCGCCGATTCCGTTTTCCAGCAGTTTGGCGCGGCAGCTTCCCCAACCGTCCTGATCCCATACAAAATTCACGAACCGGTCTTTACCCATATTCAGATCGAAAAACGAAATGACGGTCGAACCGCCGCTTTTCGGAGGATGGATGAAAAAAATCGGAAAGGGCATATGGGGACATATGTCAAGTTCGTGAATGGTCAAGTCTAGCGTGGCGCCTACCACCACGTTGTAACGTTTAATTACGCGATACAGCGTTCGGTAATGCTGTGCAAGCAGAATTTATGCTAGATCGATAGAAGCGGAACCTGGAATAAAAAAACCCGCATAAATGCGGGTTTGATACATGCCGTTTTCGCGGCGCGGTGAGGAGTCAGTGCCGCGCTTCGCCCGGCGCAGCGTCTTTGCCAGCGGCAGGTGGCGCTTCGTCGTCGCTGCTGCGCGCCCAGAAGAAGCGGTCTGGCATATAGGCGCCCATGCCCGGCCGGAACGCATTGCGCACCGCCTGATACAGGTATTCCTGTGCCTCGCGCACTGCTTCCGCGGGTTCCTGGCCATTGGCCAGCAGCGCCGCGATCGCCGACCCGAGCGTATCCGTCAGGCCCATGATCCGATGGCTGCCACGGTCCCACATGTCCTGGCGCAGCTGGCCGTCTTCGCTGAAGAGCGTATTGACGAGCCGGTGCGTGCCAGTTTCCGTCGACAGAATGTATTCGCAGCCCTGCGACAGCAGATGCGAGATCGCGGCGTCCAGACTCGGCGCTTCGGCGTCGCCATCCGGCTGCGCGAGCGCGAGAAGCGTGGCCGAATCGGCGACTAGCAGGGTGGTTTGCGGCGCGAGCAGATCGGCGATCGCTTCGCGCAGTTCGTCGGCGGCGAGCACGTGTTCGTCGTCGAGCGTGAAGTCGGGGGCGAGAATCAGCGGAATGTCGTCGTAATCGGCGACGACTTCGGCAATCGCGCTCACGACTTCCGCGCGCGTGCACGCGCCGACCTTGAACGCGGCGATCGGCATGTCTTCGAGCAGCATCCGCGCCTGAGTCGCGACGACTTCGGGGTCGAGCCCGGTGACTTCGTCGCAGCTTGCCGAGTCGCGCACGGTGTAGCCCGTGAGCACGGAAACGCCGTGGCAGCCCATGCTGGCAAGGGTCATCAGGTCGGCTTGCAGGCCGGAGCCACCGGTGGGGTCGGAAAGGCCGAAGGTGAGGACGATCGGAGGCGTGTCGCTGGGCATGAAGATTGACAAAAAGGTGCAGGATTTTGGCGCGGGAGGTGCGCAATCGGCTCAATTATGCGGCCTAATCCGTTGCCGGGGCGTTTTTTTGCACGCGTGGGCCGGTTCTCGTCAGCGTGCGGCGGCTTGTCTGGCGGTACGCCGCGAGTGCCGTTGCAGCGGGCAGGCGCAATACAGGAGCGGTCCCTCCGCATGTGGTGACTGCGCGTTTCTGATTGCTAGGCATTGGGGCGGCAACACGGTACCATCATGGCTCCCGTTTCCACGGACTCTACGACGCGACACAAGAATGGAATATCAAAGCTGGATGTGCCTGATTTGCGGCTGGATTTACGACGAAGAAGCCGGTTTGCCGGACGAAGGCATTGCGCCGGGCACGCGCTGGGAGGACGTGCCGATCAACTGGACCTGCCCGGAATGCGGCGCGCGCAAAGAAGACTTCGAGATGGTCCAGATCTGAAATCGGTCGGGTAGCCGGTTTAGCCGGCTGGAGCCCGGAGCATTGCACGCGAGCGGCGGCCGCCCACATGCCGGCTGCGCCGCCGGCGCCCGAAATCCTGCCCCACTGCGTCGGCGCGGAACATCGTCGACTGTGCCGTGTCGCAACGGTAGTCTGTCATTGTCCTGTCGCCGGTTCGCGCGTTAGCCGATCAGTCTGCGTGCAGCGTGAAGCGACGGCCCGTCAGCTTCGTATCGCCTGCCCATGACTCTTCGATCCGCTGCACCCATTTCCTTCGACGCTTTGCCCAATCCGCGCGGCGGTGCCGTTCGGCCCGCGGAGCTCGCGCTGGCTGAAGCGTCGTTGGCATTCGAACAGAATCAGGAGAGCGCGTCAGCGCTGCTGCGTGCGTCGCACGCGCTGCGCGGAGCCGGCTGGCTCAGCGCACAGCGTTTCGCGGATGCGCTAGTGCGGCTTTCGCCGCTCACGGCGGGCGATCCGTCCGACGCCAACAGCGCACGGCCTGTGTTCGGCGCGGCCTTGCGCGACTTTCGCGCCGCGCTCGAGCGCCACAATCTACGCGAGCTGTCCTGCTCGCCAAAGCTGTTTGATCATTACCGCGCGCTTTGTGCGCATCTGTCCGAGCACACGCCCGGTTCCACCGTCGCTTTCGAAGATCTCGCGCTGAGCGCGCGTCCGGTGCCGCCGGCGTCGCTGCACGCGCAGTCTGCCGACCAGCTGTCTCACCTGCGCGCGCGCTACGAGCGCGCGCTGCTGCCGGTGCTGCGCTCGCAGGCCGACACGGGCAGCGCGGCGGCGCTGGCCGTCACCAACGCGGCTCTCGACGAACTCGATGCGGTCTTCACCGAGCTCGCCGGCCCGGACCCCTACGATTTCTGGCGTCTCGCCAAGGCCTGCGCGAAGGCCTTGCGGGTCGGCGGCCACGCGACCGGAGAAACCGGGGCGCGGCGTTTCTACGCGCGCTGCAATCTGGCGCTGGCCGATCACGCGCGCGGCGTCGAGCGCGCGCCGCACTCGCTGGTGCGCGCGACCCTGGCGCTGCTGTGGCGCGACTACGCGCTGTTCGGTGCCGCGGCGGAAGATGCCGATCAGGTCGAGGTTTTGCACGACTACGGCCTGACCGTCGCCTGGCACGTGGCGGGCACCCAGTCATCCGAAATGCTCTGGGAGGCCGGCGCGATCGAGGCACAGTCGATCAGCGCGGCCCGCGTCTCGCTGACCCGCGATCTGGGCGTGCTGACGGTCAACGCAAACGCCTACGAAGATTTCCTGCAGACGGCGGACGCGTCGATCGCCGCATTGACCGAGCATGCCCGCGCGGCCGATCAGCCGGAGAAAGCCGATCCCGGCGAAGCGCTGCAGGCGGGCGATGCCGCCTACCGGCTCGGTTCCGCCGCGTGCGCGCTGGGTCTCGGCCACGTGGCGCTGCTCGCCGATGCGCTGGGGCTCGCGTGGCGCCGGCGTGCGCACGCGGGCGTGTCGACGCCCGCGGTCCGCGCGCATGTGATCGTCGGTGCGCCGCCGGCCGGCACGCTCGAACAGGCGGCCGAAGCGCTGCGCGCGACGCTGCACAAGGTCGCCGCGGGCGTCGCGCCGCCGGGCGGCGGGCTCACGCAGACGACGCTCGCCACGCTGACGCGCGCGATCGAGCAGGGCGGCGGGTGAGCTGTGGTTTCGGGAGTTTCCCTGTCCCAGCCTCACCTCCCCGCGACCTCGCCACACCGCGAGGCCAAAACCCCGCCCCGCCCCATACGCCCACATGTCTCACCCACACCGTGGGCCAGGCCCGCGTGCGTGATAGAGTGCAACTTGATTCGTCGTCGATGGCTCGCGGCATGTTTCATGACACGTATCGCGGTTCCACGCTCAAAGCCCGCCATCCTGCATCGTCTTTGCTAAAATCCGAACTATGTCCAAGAGTACCGATCGCATCAATCTGACCAACCAGTTCCTGATCGCCATGCCCAACATGGCTGATCCGACGTTTTCAGGAACGGTGGTCTACCTTTGCGATCACAGTGAGCGCGGCGCGCTCGGCCTTGTGATCAACCGGCCGACCGACATCGACCTCGAAGCGCTGTTCAATCGCATCGACCTCAAGCTCGAAATCGAACCCCTTCTTCACGTGCCCGTGTATTTCGGCGGCCCGGTGCAAACCGAGCGCGGCTTCGTGCTGCACGAACCGAAAGACGGCAACGCGTACACGTCGTCGATGTCGGTGCCGGGCGGTCTGGAAATGACCACCTCGAAAGACGTCCTCGAAGCCGTTGCTAGCGGGACCGGGCCGGAACGTTTCCTGCTCACGCTCGGCCACGCCGGCTGGGGCGCGGGTCAGCTCGAAGAAGAGATCTCGAAGAACGGTTGGCTGACGGTCGAAGCAGACCCGAAAATCGTCTTCGACGTGCCCGCCGAAGAGCGTCTCGAAGCCGCGCTCGCGCTGCTCGGCATTTCGCTGTCGATGCTGTCGGGCGAGGCGGGCCACGCATGAGCCTGCCGGCCGGACGTGAGGCGACGCTGCTTGCGTTCGACTACGGTGAAAAACGCATCGGCGTGGCGGTCGGCAACTCGCTGACACGCAGCGCGCGCGCGCTCGTCATCGTGCAGAACCGCAGCCGTGAATACCGCTTCGAAGAGGTCGGCAAGCTGATCGCCGAGTGGCGGCCGGACGCGCTGGTGGTCGGCTTGCCGATGCACCCGGACGGCACGCCCCACGAAATGACCCAACTCGCGAAGCGCTTCGGCAATCAGCTGAACGGCCGCTTCAATCTGCCGGTGACGTGGATCGACGAGCGCTATTCGTCGGTCGAGGCGAAAGCGGGAATCCGCGCGGGCAAAGGCCGCGCCGATATGCTCGACGCCGAAGCCGCGAGCATCATCCTCCAGCAATATCTAGACGGACTTTCCGACGATCATGAGTTCCATTGACGCCGAAGCGCTTTATCGCGCGTTGCTCGACCAGATTCGCGCGGTCCATGGCGATCAGCCCGGCTTCGTGCTGGCCGGGATTTACAGCGGCGGCGCGTGGCTTGCCGAGCGGCTCGCGCGCGACCTGAACCTGCCGAGCTTCGGCGTGGTGAACGTTGCGCTGCATCGCGACGACTACGCGAAAAAAGGCCTGCATTCGCAGGCGAGCCCAACCTCGCTGCCGTTCTCGGTCGACGGCGCGCGCATCGTGCTGGTCGACGACGTGCTGTACACCGGCCGCACGATTCGCGCGGCGCTCAACGAGCTGTACGACTATGGCCGTCCGGCGTCGGTCGAACTGGCGGTGCTCGCCGATCGCGGCGGACGCGAGTTGCCGGTGGCGGCGCGCTTTGTCGGCGGCGTGGTGAACGTGCCCGCCGACGCCACGCTCGTGCTGGCCCGCGAAGAGAACGGCGAAGCGGGCGCACCGCATTTCACTTTTCACACTGAAGCACGCGTCGATTGAACCCAGCGCGACACAGTGCGCGGCACCGCATCCGGCGGCGCAGCGTCACGCATCGGGCAAACCACGCAAAAGAATTCGAAGCCGGCCGCAGCCGCATGGCGCTCGAAGGCTGGCGCAATATCGTCACACGCAGTCAGCATCGACATCGATCACGTTGAAGCCCGTATTTGAAGCAGGTACACCATGAACACCGCCACCCAGCCCCCGCAGGATTCCGCCGACAGCGCCAGCGAGCGCTTCCGCTATGGCTTCCTGAAGGGCAACCCGCAGCTCACGAAAAACGGCGAGCTCAAACATCTGTTGTCGATCGAAGGTTTGCCCAAGGCCATCGTCAACCAGATTCTCGACACCGCCGACCAGTTCGTCAGCGTGACCGATCGTGAAGTCAAGAAGGTGCCGCTGTTGCGCGGCAAGTCGGTGTTCAACCTGTTCTTCGAGAACTCGACCCGCACCCGTACCACCTTCGAAATTGCCGCGACACGTCTGTCGGCGGACGTGCTGAATCTGAACATCAATGCGTCGTCGACGAGCAAGGGCGAGTCGCTGCTCGACACGATCAACAACCTGTCGGCGATGCATGCCGACATGTTCGTCGTACGCCATGCATCGAGCGGCGCGCCTTACCTGATCGCGCAGCACTGCGCGCCGCACGTGCACGTAATCAACGCCGGCGATGGCC
Organism: Paraburkholderia fynbosensis; assembly: GCF_902859935.1. Classification (GTDB taxonomy): domain Bacteria; phylum Pseudomonadota; class Gammaproteobacteria; order Burkholderiales; family Burkholderiaceae; genus Paraburkholderia; species Paraburkholderia fynbosensis. The sequence continues at coordinate 292,540 of NZ_CADIKI010000003.1, read as the reverse complement.
GTCACGCACACCCGACCCAGGGTCTGCTCGACATGTACACGATCCGCCACTACAAGAAGGACTTCACGAAGCTGCGTGTGGCGATCGTCGGCGACATTCTGCATTCGCGGGTCGCGCGCTCCGATATCCATGCACTGACCACGCTCGGCGTGCCGGAAGTGCGCGCGATCGGTCCGCGCACACTGCTGCCGGGCGGCCTCGAACAGATGGGCGTGCGGGTGTTCCACAATCTCGACGAAGGTCTCAAAGACGTCGACGTGATCATCATGCTGCGTTTGCAGAACGAGCGCATGAGCGGCGCGTTGCTGCCGTCGGCACAGGAGTACTTCAAGAGCTGGGGCCTGACGCCGGAGCGTCTCGCGCTCGCCGCGCCCGACGCGATCGTGATGCACCCCGGTCCGATGAACCGCGGCGTCGAAATCGATTCGCAGGTGGCCGACGGTCCGCAATCGGTGATTCTGAATCAGGTGACTTTCGGTATCGCGGTGCGCATGGCGGTGATGGGCATCGTCGCGGGCAACCACGATTGAGTGCGCCAGATTCGGGCGCTGCGCCGCAACAGGCGTGGCGGCATCGAGTCACACCGTTATCCCGGCACCCTCACACGGTACGATCCACGCGGTAACTCACGCGTGGTTTAGCAGAACACCAAGCTGAACATAAGGCAGCGCATGAAGATTCATATTCAAGGCGGCACGCTGATCGACCCGGCAGCGGGCACCGAACAGCAGCAGGACATTTTTATCGCGGCAGGCACGATCGTCGCCATCGGCGAGGCGCCGGCCGACTTCCACGCGGCGAAGACGATCGACGCGAAGGGCCTCTACATCGCGCCGGGTCTCGTCGACCTGTCCGCGCGTTTGCGCGAGCCTGGCTACGAACACAAGGCGACGCTCGAATCCGAAATGGCCGCGGCGCTCGCGGGCGGCGTCACTAGCCTCGTCTGTCCGCCGGACACCGACCCGACGCTCGATGAACCGGGCCTCGTCGAGATGCTCAAGTTCCGCGCGCGCAACCTGAACCAGGCGCACGTGTATCCGCTCGGCGCGTTGACGGTCGGCTTGAAGGGGCAGGTCATCACGGAGATGGTCGAGCTGACCGAGGCGGGCTGCATCGGCTTCTCGCAGGCCGACGTGCCGGTGGTCGACACCCAGGTGCTGATGCGCGCGCTGCAATACGCGAAGACTTACGGCTACACCGTGTGGCTGCGTCCGGTGGACGCCTACCTCGGCAAGGGCGGTGTCGCCGCAAGCGGCGCGCTGGCGTCGCGGCTCGGGCTCTCGGGCGTGCCGGCATCGGCGGAAACGATCGCGTTGCACACCATCTTCGAACTGGTGCGCGTGACGGGCGCGCGCGTGCATCTGTCGCATGTGTCGTCGGCGGCCGGTATTGCGCTCATGCGCGCGGCGAAGGCCGAGGGCTTGCCGGTATCGTGCGACGTCACCGTGAATCACGTGCATCTGATCGACCTCGACATCGGTTACTTCGACGCGCAGTTCCGCCTCGACCCGCCGCTGCGTCAGCAGCGCGATCGCGAAGCGATCCGCGCGGGTCTCGTCGACGGCACGATCGACGCGATCTGCTCCGACCACACCCCGGTCGACGACGACGAAAAGCTGCTGCCGTTCGCCGAAGCCACGCCGGGCGCAACCGGGCTGGAACTGTTCCTGTCGCTGACGGTGAAATGGGCCGACGAAGCGGGCGTGCCGCTCGCCAAGGCGCTGAACCGCATCACGGCGGCGCCGGCCGACGTGCTCGACCTGAACGCGGCCGGCCGCATCGCGGTGGGCGCGGTGGCCGACCTCTGCGTGTTCGACCGGCACGCGCATTGGCGCGTCGAGCCGCGCGCATTGAAGAGCCAAGGGCACAACACGCCGTTCCTCGGTTACGAACTGCCGGCGCGCGTGCGGGCGACGATCGTATCCGGTCATCTCGCGTTCGAGCAGCATTGATCGCTGCGACATCCCATCGCTCATAACACGCACGGCCATTGTCCAGTCACGGAACGCTCCGACCATGAAGCTCGCGTTACGCAAAGCCCGTCTGATCGCGCATCTGCTGCACGGCATGTGGACCGTGGCGACGCGCTTTCCCAGCGCCGGTGCTGAACGGCGTCACGCGCTCAATCGCGCGTGGTCGCTGAAGATGCTGCGCCTGTGCGGCATGCGGCTCGTCGTGCATAACGACAATGCGCGGCTCGACCGCGGCGCGCTGGTGGTCGCCAATCACATCTCGTGGATCGACATCTACGTAATCAATGCGTGGCGGCCCACGCCGTTCGTGTCGAAGGCGGAGATCCGGCAATGGCCGGTGGTCGGCTGGCTCGCGCAGCAACTGGATACGGTGTTCATCCAGCGCGAGAAGCGCAGCGACGCGAAGCGGATCATGCACGAACTGTCGGACCGTCTGAGCGCGGGCGAGCTCATGTGCGTGTTTCCCGAAGGCACCACGTCCGACGGGCTCGCGCTGCTGCCGTTTCACGCGAATATGTTCCAGGCGGCGGTGTCGGCGGCAGCGCCCGTGCAGCCGCTGTGCATCATGTATGAAGACGCGCAGGGCCGGCAGTCCACCGCGCCCGCGTATATCGACGACCTGTCGCTTGCCGATTCGCTGAACCTGCTGTTGCGCGGCGGGCCGCTGACCGCGCACGTGTACGTGGGCGAGCCGCTCGCACCGGGCGCGGACCGGCGGGCGCTGGCCGCGCAAGCGGAAGCGGTCATCGGCGAAACATTGCGGCGGATGCAGCGAGGCACCGCGAAAGCGGGAGTAGTGGCGGAAGAGACCATGGCGTCCGCCGCGACGGAAACGTTGATCGCGCCCGCCGACCGGTCGGGCCATTCGGCTTGATGTCGGGGTGGGTGCCGGCTTGAGCGCTGGGTTTGACGCCGGGCCTCGCGGCTTGCACCGGCGTCGGCTTCAACGTTCTGTCTGCCGCGCCGGCGCATTCTCCACCCACCGGCTCGCACCGGTCTAGTTGCCGCCGCGCGGCTCGCGGCAGGACTCGCAGTCGATCTGCGTCAGCGTGCGTTCCGCGGGATCTTGCGCAAGCCGCACCGCGGACAGTTTCTCGCCCCACACGCAACCCGAATCGAGTCCGATCAGGTTCTCACGCATCAGCAAACCGAGCGCGGCCCAATGGCCGAACACCACGGTGACGTCCGCGGTCTTGCGCGACGGCACGTCGAACCATGGCACGCAGCCCGACGGCGCGGAGTTCAAGGTGCCGCTGCTGCTGAAATCCATCGCGCCCTCGGCATTGCAGAAGCGGATGCGCGTCAACGCGCTGCACGTCACGCGCAAGCGGTCGATGCCCTTGAGGCCCGGCTTCCAGCGATTGGGCTCATTGCCGTACAAACCGGCGAGCGTTTCCTTCCAGTTCGGCGCGCGCAACGCGCGTTGCAACTCGTCGGCGAGTTCGAGCGTCAGGTTCACGTCCCATTGCGGCAGGACGCCCGCATGCACCATCAGCATGCCGTTCTCGAAATAGGCGAGCGGGCGGTGGCGCACCCATTCGAGCAGGTCGGCGGCGTCGGGCGCGGCGAGGATGTCGTCGATCGTGTCGCCTTTCTTCGACTTGCGAATTCCCGCCGACACCGACAGCAGATGCAGATCGTGGTTGCCCAGCACCGGCACCGCACGCTCGCCGAGCGCGATCACGTCGCGTAGCGTGGCGAGCGATTCGGAGCCCCGGTTGATCAGATCGCCCGCGAACCACAGCGGCGTGCCGGCCGGCGGCGCGGCCTTGGCGAGCAATTGCTGGAACGGCTTGCGGCAGCCCTGCAGATCGCCGAAAGCCAAAGGGACCAATGAAGAGGAGGCGGTGGAAGTGGTGGACGGTGTCATCAAGGAGTCGGTGCGGTTCGATACTCGCGGTGACGCACGAGGCGCGCCGCGTTCGGCAGTGCAACATGCTAGCGTGACATAATAGCCCGTTTGATGCTTCGAATTGGCGCCGGGTCGCGTCGGCCACCGCTAGCAGGCGGCTTCGCATGCACCGCGCGCGATATTGCAACACAACAGGATGACCCTCGTGAACGGAGAATGCATGTCGTCTATCCATGCGAAGCCGCTTATCCGCACGCTCGTCACCGGTGCGAGCGGCTTTACCGGCCGCTATCTGGTTGAGAAGCTGCTCGGCCGCGGCCATACCGTGATCGAAACGACGGCCAGCCCCGACCAACCTGAAACGCCGACGCGGCTCAGGCTCGACATTACGTCGCCTGAGGCCTGCCGTCGCGTGATCGAGACCGCGCGGCCAGACTACATTGTGCACCTGGCCGCAATCAGCTTCGTGGGCCATAGCGATCCGCTCGATTTCTACCGCGTCAATGTGATCGGCACTCTGAATCTGCTGGAGGCGTGCGACGCCGTCGGTCATATACCGCGCAAGGTGCTGATTGCGAGCAGCGCGAACGTCTACGGCAACGTCAGCGGCGAAGCGATCGACGAGAGTTGTCCGCTCACGCCGGTCAATCACTATGCGGCCAGCAAGGCGGCCATGGAAACGATGGTGCGCACGTGGTTCGAGCGCTTGCCGATCCTGATCGTGCGGCCGTTCAACTACACCGGCCGCGGCCAGGCGCCGAACTTCCTCGTGCCGAAGATCGTCGAGCATTTCGCGCGCCGAGCGCCGTCGATCGAACTGGGCAATATCGACGTCGCCCGTGACTTCTCGGACGTGCGTTACGTGGCGAGCGCGTACGACGCGCTGCTCGATTCCGCTGCCGCATCCGAAACCGTCAACGTCTGCACCGGCACGCCCTACACGTTGCGCAGCATTCTTTCGGCCGCCAGCGAGCTGACCGGGCATGAGCTCGAAGTTCGCATCAATCCCGCATTCGTGCGCAAAACCGACGTGAAGGTGCTGGCCGGATCGCCCGCCAAATTGCGCGCGCTGGTGCCGGCGGTCGAGTCGATTCCGTTCATCGATACGCTGCGTTGGATGCTTGCCGCATAACGCGCGGCATCCGCGGTTAGCGATCGCATCGCCATTTGCGGTAGCTTATCGCTGGCCGACCGCAGCCTGTTATCGCGCCGCGCATGCGCCTGGATGCCATTGCTGGCATGGGCGCGTGCACCGCAGTCCCTTTCTGTTCGTTATGCGCCGCTCGTCGAGCACGATGCGGCGCGCCATCTTTCCCGCCTCGCCCGGCCCCGCTCCGGTGCGGCAACATCTGCTCGCCAGCGGTCCACCTCAGAAATCTCATAATTCAGATCAATAGCAACCAATCCTGTCAAGCTGTTTCAAGTTGTTAGGGTTGCTAGTTTTTGCCGGGGGCGGCTTTATAATCGGGGCATCATAAAATTGGCGTCTGAGCGTCTGCGTACGTAAAGGCCGGAGACAATGGGCGCCTGCAGAATCGGAACATCAACACGCGGCCTGAGCAGGCCGGCGAATCCATTCCGACCTGCTGCTAACATCTAGAAGGGAATTTCATGATCCTGGTAACGGGCGGCGCCGGTTTTATCGGCGCCAATTTCGTGCTCGACTGGCTCGATGCCTCCGACGAAGCGGTGCTCAACGTAGACAAGCTGACCTACGCTGGCAACCTTGGCACGCTCAAGTCGCAACAGGGCAATCCCAAACACATCTTCGCGCGCGCGGACATCTGTGATCGCGCCGCGCTCGACGCGCTGTTCGCGAGGCACAAGCCGCGTGCCGTTTTGCACTTCGCCGCCGAAAGCCACGTGGATCGCTCGATTCACGGCCCGGCCGACTTCGTGCAGACCAACGTGGTCGGGACCTTCACGTTGCTCGAAGCCACCCGCAGCTACTGGAACACGCTCGGCGAAGCCGATAAGGCGGCATTCCGCTTCCTGCACGTGTCGACCGACGAAGTGTTCGGCTCGTTGTCCGCTACCGATCCGCAATTTTCCGAAACCACGCCGTATGCGCCGAACAGTCCTTATTCGGCGACCAAGGCGGGCTCCGATCACCTCGTGCGCGCCTACCATCACACGTATGGCCTGCCGGTGCTGACGACGAACTGCTCGAACAACTACGGTCCATACCAGTTCCCCGAAAAGCTGATCCCGCTGATGATCGCCAACGCGCTCGGCGGCAAGCCGCTGCCGGTCTACGGCGACGGTCAGAACGTGCGCGACTGGCTGTACGTCGGCGACCATTGCAGCGCGATCCGCGAAGTGCTCGCGCGCGGCACGCCGGGCGAGACCTACAACGTCGGCGGCTGGAACGAGAAGAAGAACCTCGAAGTCGTGCACACGCTGTGCGACCTGCTCGATCAACTGCGTCCGAAGGCGGCCGCTTCGTATCGCGATCAGATCACGTATGTGAAGGATCGTCCGGGCCACGACCGCCGTTATGCCATCGACGCTCGCAAGCTCGAACGCGAACTCGGCTGGAAGCCGGCGGAGACGTTCGAGACGGGGCTCGCGAAGACGGTCCAGTGGTATCTGGACAATCAGGCCTGGTCCGACGAAGTCGCCTCGGGCGAATATCGCAAGTGGGTTGAGACCAACTACGCGCAGCGCGCGTAAAGGCACGGCAATGGCGCGCAAAGGCATTATTCTCGCGGGCGGATCGGGCACCCGCCTGTATCCGATCACGCACGTCGTCTCCAAGCAACTGCTGCCGGTCTACGACAAGCCGATGATCTACTACCCGCTGTCCACGCTGATGGTGGCGGGCATTCGCGACGTGCTGATCATCTCCACGCCGCAGGACACGCCGCGCTTCGAAGCGATGCTCGGCGATGGCAGCCAGTGGGGGATGAACATCCAGTACGCGGTGCAGCCGTCGCCGGACGGTCTCGCACAGGCTTTCATCATCGGCCGCGACTTCGTGGGCAACGATCCGTCGGCGCTGATTCTCGGTGACAACATCTTCTACGGCCACGATCTCGCGAAGCAACTCGACCGCGCGAATAACCAGGACGAAGGCGCCACCGTGTTCGCGTATCACGTGCACGATCCGGAGCGCTACGGCGTGGTCGAATTCGACAAGCAGTTCCGCGCGTTGTCGATCGAGGAGAAGCCGGCCAAACCGCGTTCGAACTACGCGGTCACCGGTTTGTACTTCTACGACAGGCAGGTGTGCGATATCGCGGCGGACATCAAGCCGTCGCCGCGCGGCGAGCTCGAAATCACCGACGTCAACTCGCGTTACCTCGCCAATGCTGCGCTCAATGTCGAGATCATGGGCCGAGGTTATGCGTGGCTCGACACGGGCACGCACGATTCGCTGATCGAAGCGGCCACGTTCATCGCGACGCTGCAAAAGCGCCAGGGTCTGGTGGTCGCGTGCCCGGAAGAAATCGCGTACCGGCGCAGCTGGATCGACGACGAGCAACTGCTGGCGCTCGCCAAACCGCTCGCCAAGAACGCCTACGGCCAGTATCTGCAAAACATTCTTACGGACCAAGTGGCATGGCCATCCAAGTAACCGCTACCGCGCTGCCCGAAGTCAAGATCATCGAGCCGAAGGTGTTCGGCGATGCGCGAGGATTTTTCTTCGAGAGCTTCAATGCGCTCGAGTTTGCCGAGAAGGTCGAGGCAGGCGTCGAGTTCGTGCAGGACAACCACTCGCGCTCGGCGAAGGGCGTGCTGCGCGGCCTGCATTACCAGATCCAGAATGCGCAGGGCAAGCTGGTGCGCGTGGTCGAAGGTGAAGTGTTCGACGTGGCCGTCGACATCCGCAAGAGCTCACCGAATTTCGGCAAGTGGGTGGGCGTGCATCTGTCGGTGGAGAACCAGCGGCAACTGTGGGTGCCGCCGGGTTTTGCGCACGGTTTCGTCGTGCTATCCGAATCGGCGCAATTTCTCTATAAGACCACCGACTACTGGTTCCCCGAGTACGAGCGCAGCATCGTCTGGAACGATCCGGCGATCGGCATCGAATGGCCGTTCCACTTCGAACCGCTGCTGGCCGCGAAAGACGCGGCGGGCAAGCGCCTGGCCGACGCCGAAGTCTACGCATAAGGGGGTGGCCGGATGAGCGCACACAATGCCACGCGGACGATTCTCGTCACCGGTGTGAACGGCCAGGTAGGCTACGAGCTTGCGCGCACGCTGCAAGGGCTCGGCACCGTGGTCGCGGTGGACCGCGCGCGGCTGGATCTCTCGAATCCCGAGCAGATTCGCGCCGTAGTCCGCGACGTGCGGCCCGCGCTGATCGTCAATCCCGCGGCTTATACCGCCGTGGACAAGGCGGAGCAGGAGTTCGACCTCGCCATGCGCATCAACGGTGAAGCGCCGGGCGTGCTCGCCGAGGAAGCGAAGAAGCTGGGCGCGGCGCTGATTCACTATTCGACCGACTACGTGTTCAACGGCGAGAAGGACGGCGCGTACGTCGAGGATGACCCGACCGATCCGCAAAACGCCTACGGGCGCACCAAGCTCGCGGGCGAGCAGGCGATCGCGGCAACCGGGGTGAATCATCTGGTGCTGCGCACGAGCTGGGTGTACGGCACGCGCGGCAAGAATTTTCTGCTCACCATGCTGCGCCTGGGCGCCGAGCGGCCCGAGCTGAAGGTGGTCGCCGACCAGTTCGGCGCGCCCACGTGGTGCAACACGATCGCCACGTTGAGCGCGCACCTGAGTGCCCAGGCCTTTGCCGCGGAAGACGGCGCGAAGTGGTGGAGCGAGCGCTCGGGCGTCTATCACCTGTGCGCCGGCGACGCGACCTCGTGGCACGGCTTCGCATCGGCGATCTTCGAACTCGCCGACCTGCCGAACAAGCCGAACACGCTGCCGATTCCGGCGGCCGACTATCCGACGCCCGCCGCACGTCCCGCCAATTCGAGAATGTCGAACGAGAAGCTGGCGCGTGTGTTCGGGCTGGCCGCGCCGCATTGGCGCGACGCGCTGAAGCTGTGTCTGACGGACGGTTTTCCGAAGTCGCCCGCCGCTCGTTCCTGATGCGCGGTTTCGGCATGGGTTTTTGTGGTGCGATGCGCGAGGCGGCGGGCTTGGTCCGCCGCGCTCTGCCGCACCGCCGCCACCACGCTGTCTGACAATAGCGAAAGGGGGCGGGGGTAGAATACCGTTCGATGAAGGAGACCCGCGCTGGTCCGCCGATGGGTACGGCGCGCGAACAGTCACGGCGCGCGTATGGCCGTACGACCCGCGTGGTTCGAGGGTCGTGCGGACTAGCCATCACCGGCGCGGCCACGAGCCGCGTAATAAATACGGTACTGAGAGGACGCTGTGAGTTTGTTACCGATCATCCTGTGTGGCGGGGCGGGGTCGAGACTATGGCCCGTCTCGCGCGAACTGCATCCGAAGCCGTTCATCCGGCTCGCGGACGGCGAAAGCCTGCTGCAAAAAGCCTTCCTGCGCGCGGTGGCGCTGCCCGGCGTGAAGGAAGTGCTGACGGTAACCAATCGCGATCTGTTCTTCAAGACAGAAGACGATTTCCGCGAAGTGAACGCGAAAGGCTACGCCACTTCGTTCATCCTCGAACCGTTCGGCCGCAATACGGCCGCGGCGGTTGCCACGGCGGCATTGCATACGGCCAGCGTGCACGGCGATCAAACCGTCATGCTGGTGCTCGCTGCGGATCATCTGATCGCCGACCAGGCTGCCTTCGCGATGGCCGTGGCAGAAGCGCAGAAGCTCGCGCAAGCGGGCAAGGTCGTGACCTTCGGCGTGCATCCTGAGACGCCGGAAACCGGTTACGGCTACATCGAAGCGAATGGCAGCGAGGTCGTGCGCTTCGTCGAAAAGCCGTCGCTCGACAAGGCACGCGAATATCTGGCGTCGGGCAAGTTCGTGTGGAATTCGGGCATGTTCTGCTTCACTGCGGGCACGATCCTGAAGGAAATGCGGCAGCACTGTCCGGACATTCTCGACGCGGCGAGCGCGTGCATGGAGAAGTCACCCTCCGCCGCCGGCAAGGACGGCGCGCAGGTGCGGCTTGAACCGGGCAGCTTCGGCGCGGTGCCGGAGCTCTCGTTCGACTACGCGGTGATGGAGAAGTGCGAACACGCGGCGGTCGTGCGTTGCGATATCGGCTGGACCGACGTCGGCTCGTGGACCGCGCTCTCGGACCTGTCGCCGGCGGATGCGTGCGGTAATCGCGTGGAAGGCGAAGCGTTGCTGATCGACGTGGAGAACTGCTATCTGCGTGGCGGCGAGCGGCTGATCGGCGCGGTGGGCGTCGACAACCTGATCGTGATCGACACGCCCGACGCGTTGCTGATCGCAGATAAAAACCGTGCACAGGACGTGAAGCAGATTTTCGCCGAACTGAAGTCGCGCGGCCATGAAACCTACAAGGTGCATCGCACGGTGCATCGTCCCTGGGGCACGTACTCGGTGCTCGAAGAGGGGACGCGCTTCAAGATCAAACGCATCGAAGTCAAGCCGGGCGCGAGCCTCAGCTTGCAGATGCATCATCACCGCAACGAGCATTGGGTGGTGGTGAGCGGCATGGCCAAGGTCGTCAACGGAGACAACGAGTTCTTCGTGTCGACCAACCAGTCGACCTATATTCCGGCGGGTCACAAACATCGCCTCGAAAATCCCGGCGTGGTCGAGCTCGTGATGATCGAAGTGCAGAGCGGCGAATACCTGGGCGAAGACGACATCGTTCGCTTTGAAGACATTTACGGACGTACTTGAGATGGATATCAGCTTTACTAACGACTCGGAAGATCTGACGCGTCACACCGAGAACGACGACCTCATGGTCGGGATAAGATCGGTGCGCGTGTGGGGCACGCTCGGCTGGCACGACATCCGGCAGCGCTATCGCCGCTCGGTGCTCGGGCCGTTCTGGTTCACGCTGAGCACGGTCATCATGGTCGTCGTGCTCGGCGCGCTGTACTCCACGTTGTTGCACCAGGAAATCTCCGACTATCTGCCGTATCTCGCGGTGGGGCTGGTCGTGTGGGCCTATCTGGCCGCGGTCGCCAATGAAGGCTGCATGGCCTTTATAGGCGCCGGGTATCTGATCAAGCAGATCCGTCTACCGCTCACCGTCCATGTGTGCCGGATTGCATGGCGCAACTTCGTGATCCTGCTGCACAGCCTGCCGGTGGTCGTGGTGCTGCTGCTCATCTTCGGCCACTGGCCCGGCTGGGAGTTCGTGCTGGTGCCGTTCGCGCTGCTGATCCTGTTGCTGCACGGCGTGTGGCTCGGTGTGACGCTCGGCGTGCTGTGCGCGCGCTTTCGCGACATTCCGCCGATCGTCACCAATCTGATCCAGGTCGTGTTCTTCTTCACGCCGGTCATGTGGTCGCCGGAGATTCTGAAAGACCGCGCGTGGGTCGCCGAATACAACCCGCTGTATCACCTGATCGAAACGGTGCGTGCGCCGCTCACCAATCGTCCGACCCATTGGGAATCGTGGGCCTGGTCGATCGGCTTGCTGATCGTCGGCTTTGCGTTCGCGCAATTCCTGATGAAGCGTTTCCGTAATCGCGTTCCTTACTGGCTTTGATATTGTGAGTTCTTCATCCATTGTCGCTCGTAACATCTCCGTCGAATTTCCGATTTACGAGAACTCTCACCGCTCGCTGAAAAAGGCGGTGCTCAATCTGACGACGGGTGGCCGGATCGGCCAGGATGCAGGCCGCCATGCGATCGTCCGGGCGATCGACGACCTCAGCTTCAGCTTCACCGAAGGCGAGCGCGTCGGTCTGATCGGCCACAACGGCTCCGGCAAGACGACACTGCTGCGCACGCTCTCGGGTGTCTACGCGCCGGTGCGCGGTGAACTGAAGGTGCAGGGCAAGATCGCATCGCTGCTGGACGTGTCGATGGGTCTCGACCCGGACGCCACCGGTTTCGAGAACATCTACCTGCGCGGCATTCTCGACGGCCTGAAGCCGGCGCGTATTCGCGGCAAGATCGACGAGATCGCCGATTTCAGCGAATTGGGCGACTACCTGAATCTGCCGGTGCGCACCTATTCGAGCGGGATGATGCTGCGTCTCGCGTTCGCGATCTCGACCAGCGTCGAAGCCGATATCCTGATCATGGACGAGTGGCTGAGCGTGGGCGACGCAGAGTTCAGCATCAAGGCGGCCGAGCGGCTGGAGAGCCTCGTCGGCAAGGCCGCGCTGCTGGTGGTGGCGTCGCACGATCCGAAGCTGGTGGCACGGGTGTGCAATCGCAAGATTTCGATGGAGCACGGCCGGATGGTCGCGGACGAACCGGTGAGCCCGCCGCAGGAAAGCGACGGGCCGCTCGTCAGCCAGACCGCGCAATTGCCGCACTGACAGCACGGGCTGCCGTCCCGAGCGGATGCAGCGGATGGTATGGTGCCGCACATCGCAGCGTCGTCCGTTGCACGCATGGCCTGACGTGCGCCGCGCATGGTGAGTTTGCCGTTTCCCGGCGAGGCTTCGCGGCCCCTACAATCACTGCCAGGAAGGCGCCTGCGAATGCGCCGCGGCGCATCCGGCGCGAGCCGGATAGGCGTAACCCACAAGCGCACCCCAGAGGCGCTTCCCGCGGCGCGACATAGACGCGCCACAGGCGTAACAAGGTTCGAACTTCATGCGAGCTAATCACCCATTTCTGCGCTACTCCGAATCCCTGCTCGTGCGTCAGCCGTTGCGCACCTTGAAGGGTTTCGCGGGCGGCTATATCGCGTATCCGATTGCCGAGAGCCGCGAAAAACGCAACGTGCGGGCCAAAATCCGCGAACTGCGCGAGCACTACACGCTGCCGATGCCGCATCGCCGCCGCATCGCGCTCGAACGCCTCGCCGGCATGCTCGAATTCGCCGGTGCGCAGGTGCCGTATTACCGCGACCTGTTCAAGGCTTTGCAGTTCGAGCCGGCCAAGGTCAAGCAGGATGCGCGTTATCTCGAAGAACTGCCGTATCTGACCAAGGACATCATCCGCGAGCAGGGGCCGCGCCTGTTGTCCGGGCCGCTCGAAGCGGGCCGGCATCACGCGTGCAAGACCGGCGGCTCGACGGGGCTCTCCACCACGATCTATTACGACCAGGAGGGCGCGGATTACTCGTCGGCGGTCACCAGCTATTGCCGTGAGCGGATCGGCAAGCTGCGGCATCGTTCGGAGCTGCACTTCGCGTGCCGCTTCCCGGACCAGGTGATGCCCGAGTGGCCGTCGCGCGAAGACTTCAAATGCTTCGCGATGAACCGCAGCAACATTTTCTTCGACCGCATCGACGATCAAGGCCTCGAAGAGATGTGGCGCACGCTCAAGCGCCGCAAGCCGTATCTCGCGCACTCGCATCCATCGACCATGTACGCGCTCGCCTGCTACGTGCAGCGCAAGTACGGCGGCGGCAAGGCCTTCCAGGTGTTCGAATCGAGCGGCGAGCTGCTCGAACCGCATGCGCGCGAGATGATCGCGTCGGCGCTGCGCTGCCGGGTGATCGACCGCTATGGTCTCGCCGAACTCGGTGTGATGGCGTACGAACTCGACGGCCATGAAGGAGGCTTCCAGATTCTCGAATCGGAAGGCTGGCCGGAAAGCCGCGTCGTGCAAGACAACCCGGACGGCGCGCATGAACTCGTATTCACCGGTTTCCGCAACAGGCTGATGCCGCTGATCCGTTACGCGACCGGCGACCTCGCGCGCGTGCAGGAAACGGCCAAAGGCTTCTTCCTGACTGACGTGGTCGGGCGGATTCACGACGTGGTGCCGATCAACGGTGTCGCGCATCCGACCCATCACATCCAGGACATGCTGGACCATCGCGTCGGCGGGATTCAGGAATTCCAGATCGATCTGCGCACGACGCCGCCGACCTTGCGCATCGTGCTCGAACCGTCGGCCAACGCGGACGAGACTACCGCGAAGCTGCGCCACTTCTGGCAGGACGCGTTCACGATCGCCTACGTCGGCCATGACGATTTCGTGCGGGTCGGCAGCCGCGCGAAGTTCCGTCACGTGGTGAGCGCATGATCGGCGTTCTGTTTGCGAACACGGCCGCCGAAGCCGGCCAGTACGTGCTGGCGGCGCTGCAACGCTCGGTGAGCGCGACCCAGGCTCAGTCGATCACGCGCAGCACGGTGCGTGAGCGCACGCCGGACCTCGTGGTCGCGGTCGACGCGCCCGATGGCTGGAGCGCGGACCTGATCGCCTGGTTGCGCGCGCGGCCGCGCAAGCTCGTGGTGTTCGGCCACATGCCGAGCGCGCTCGCGGATATGCTGCGCTATCAGGCGACCGGCTTGCCGGAGAACCTCCCAGCCGCAAGCCGCAGCGCGGTGGCGCCGGCGCATGCATCGCGCGAGAGCGCGGCGGCGGTGCGCTACGGCGCCTTGGCGCAAACGCTCGGCGGCGCGCCGTGGCATCGTCCGTTCGAGCGCTTCGATTTCACCGACGAGTGGAACAACCTCGGCTACGGCGCGATTCGTTGCGACGGCTCGATCTGGTCGCTCCGGGAAGCGGTGCAGGTGCCCGCCGAAGCGGAACTCGCAGCGGTCGAGGTGGCCGGCGAGCGGCAGCTCGCCTACGCCGCGCTGTGGGATGTCGACGGCTCGAGCGTGTTGTGGTTCAACCGGCCGGTCGGCCCCTGCGATTCGTTCGAATGGCGCATGGTCGAGCAATTCGTGTCGGGCTACCGCGCGGACACGCTGCCGTGTCAGCCGGTGCTGAGCGAGCTGCCATGGGGCTACGACGCGGCGATCACGTCGCGGCTCGATTGCGACGAAGACATCGAGTCGGCGCGTCCACTGTGGCAAGCGTATCAGCGCATGGACGTGCCGTTCAGTCTCGCCGTCAACTCACAGAACCTCGATCGCACCGAGCATCACGGCATTCTTCGCGAACTGCTCGCCGACCCGCATCACGGCGCGGTGCTGTCGCACACGGCCACGCACGCGCCGAACTGGGGCGGCAGTTATGAGTGCGCGCTCGCCGAGGGCAGCCAGTCGGCGCAATTCATCGAGGCGGTGACCGGCGTGCCGGTCCGTTACGCGGTGTCGCCGTTTCACCAGTCGCCGCCGTACGCCCTGCGTGGACTGGCCGATGCCGGCTATGACGGCTGCGTCGGCGGGATCATCCGCAACGATCCGGAGTTTCTGACCGCACGCGGCGGCGCGCTGGCCGGCATGCCGACGGGCTTCGTCGGCCACAGCCAGCAGTGCATGCTGCATGGCGAATGCATGCTCGAAGAAGGCGATCCGCTCGCCGTGTTCAAGCAGGCCTTCGACTACGCGTACGCGACCCATACCCTGTTCGGCTATCTCGACCATCCGTTCTCCGAGCGCTATGCATACGGCTGGAAGGACGAGGCGTCGCGGATCGACGCCCACGAGCAGTTCATCGCGTACATGCGCAGCAAGGCGCGCCGGCCGCTGTTCCTGCACGAGGACGCCGCGCTCGACTTTCTGCGCTTCAGGTCGCTCACGCAGATCGTCGAAGAGGGCGGCGCGTTTCGCGTCGTGACACCATCCATTCAAACGACCCCGTTGACGCTCGGCGTCGAATTCCGGGGCGCACACACGCAGGTCGAGTCGGGGAAAGCACTGCAATGAAAGTTATGGTGGTGATGGGCACGCGGCCCGAGGTGATCAAGCTGGCGCCGGTCGTGCGAGCGTTGCGCGGCGAATTCGACACGGTCGTTTGCGCGAGCGGGCAGCACAAGGACATGGCCGCGCAAGCGCTGCAATTCTTCGGCATCGAACCGGACATCACGCTCGATACGATGAGCCCCGGGCAGTCGCTGAACGCGTTGTCGTCGCGCCTGATCGCGGCGCTCGACCGCGCGCTCGACGAAACGCGACCCGACTGGGTGATTGTGCAGGGCGACACGACGACCGCCTTTTGCGCCGGTTTCGCGGCGTTTCATCGCGGCATCCGCGTGGGTCACGTCGAAGCGGGCCTGCGCACCGGCGATCTCGCGAGCCCGTTCCCCGAGGAAGCGAACCGCAGTCTGCTGAGCCGCATCGCGACGCTGCATTTCGCGCCTACCGAACTGGCGCGCCGCAATCTGCTGAGCGAAGGCGTGGCCGCGCAGAAGATCGTCGTGACCGGCAACACGGTGGTGGATGCGATCGGCGCGGTGCGCGAAAGCTGGAACGCGACGCCGCCGCAAAGTCCGCTGCCCGCATGGCATGGTGCGCAGAAGGAGCATGTGCTCGTCACCTGCCATCGGCGGGAAAATTTCGGCGACGTGCTGCAGGACATCTGCCGCGTGCTGCGCGATCTTTGTCAGCGTTATAGCGACTACCGCTGGGTGTTCCCGGTGCATCTGAATCCGTCCGTGCGCGCGCCGGTGCATCGCGAACTCGACGACATCGCGAACCTCGCGCTGATCGAACCGGTCGACTACCCGACGAGCCTCTATCTGATCAGTGGCAGCGCGGTCGTCGTCAGCGACTCCGGCGGCATTCAGGAAGAAGCGCCAACCTTCGGCGTACCGGTGGTCGTGATGCGCAACCACACTGAACGCCGCGAAGGCGTCGACGCCGGCTTCGCGACGCTGGCCGGCCAGGCCGCGGCGAGTATCGAAAGCGCGGTGTGCGGCTGGCTCGACGATCCGGCGCGGCGCGCGGCGTTGCGCAATCGCGCAAATCCGTATGGCGACGGGCTGGCATCGCAGCGGATCGTCCAGAGTCTGCAGGGCCGCGCGGTCGAGGTGTTCGTTGGTTGAGGGCAAGTTTCCGGGCAACGAGAGCGTATTGGCCGCCCAGGACTGTGTACTGTTTTCCACCGCCGATTGGGACGAACCGTATTGGACCAACAAGCAGCACACGGCGAGCATTCTCGCCGCGCGCGGCTGGCGGATTCTGTATGTGGAAAGCGTCGGCTTCCGTTCGCCAAAAGTGGGCAGCGGCCGCGACTGGCAGCGTTTGTGGCGCCGCCTGTGGCGCGGCGTGCAGTCGCTCGTGCTGGGGCCGCCACGGCGCGCGGACAACGTCTGGGTGCTGTCGCCGCTGATGGTGCCGGCCGGCCATCACCTGCCGTTCGTGCGCGCGTTGAATCAGGCGTTGCTGCGCTTTTCGGTGACGCGCTTCGCGAGATCGCGGCGCTTCAGGAAGCCGGTGGTCTGGACGTATCACCCGTACATGCTCGATGCGATCGAGACGCTGCCGCGCGGGCCGCTCGTGTATCACTGCGTCGACGATATCGCCGAGATTCCCGGCGTCGACGTCGTGGCGTTCCGCAACGCGCAGCAAGCGCTGCTCGGCCGCTGCGAGGTGGTGTTCACGACCGCGATGTCGCTGAAAGAAGTGTGCTTGCCCTTCAACCGCAACACGCATTTTTTCGGCAACGTGGTGGACGACGCGCATTTCGGCGAGGCGGGCAGCGAAGGTCCGCTGCCCGCCGAGCTTGCCGCGATTCCCGAACCGCGGCTCGTTTATCACGGCGTGCTATCGGACTTCAAGGTGGACTTTCCGTTGCTGCTGCAAACCGCGCAGGCGCGGCCGCACTGGCAGTGGATCATCATCGGCGAGGAGCGCGAGGGGCAGCGAAGCGAACTGCTCGCACAACTGGCGCGCCTGCCGAACGTGCATCTGCTCGGCTATCGCCCGTATCGCATTCTGCCGCAGTACTTGCGCGGCATGCAGGTCGGCGTGCTGCCGACGCTGCTCAACGACTACACCCGCTCCATGTTTCCCATGAAGTTCTATGAATACCTCGCGGCCGGTCTGCCGGTCGTGTCGACGCCGCTCGATTTCGCGAAAGAGCCGCGTGCGGGTCTCGAAGTGGGCGGTGAGCTCGACGCGTTCGTCGCGGCCATCGAAAAGCAGTTGGCGCGCGGCAAGCTGAGCGCGGACGAAGCACGCGCGGCGGTCGGTGAGAACACGTGGGAAGCGCGGCTCGACAAGATGCTGCGGATTACGTTTGGCGGCCATGCCGCCGGCAACGGCAGTCCGGCTTCGCTGGACGCGGTTGCATGAGCGGCGCGGGTATGAAAGTTCTTCACGTTTATCGCACGTATTTTCCCGACCCGCCCGGTGGACTTCAGGAAGCGATTCGCCAGATCAGCCTGTCGACGCGGGCGTGCGGGGTCGATCCGCGGATTTTCACGTTGTCGCCCAATCCGGTGCCGCGCGACATCCGGTTTCCCGAAGGCGTCGTGACGCGCTCGCGCTCATGGGCCGCGCCTGCTTCGTGCGACCTTGGCGGCTTCGAGTCGCTGCGGCAGTATCGCGCGCAGGCCGAACAGGCCGACGTGCTGCATTTCCATTTTCCGTGGCCGTTCGCTGACGTGCTGCATCTGCTGGGACGCGTGAAAAAGCCGGCGGTGATGACCTATCACTCCGACGTGGTGCGTCAGCGCGCGCTCGGCTATGTGTACGGGCCGTTGATGCGCTCGATGCTGCGTTCGATGTCGGCGGTGGTAGCCACCTCGGCCGTCTACGCGCGCAGCAGCGCCGTGCTGACCAGCGTGGTCGACAGCGAGCGTCTGAAGGCGATTCCGCTCGGCATCATCGACTATCGTGACGATCCGCAACTAGGCCGTTTCGCGCCGCAATGCCTCGACCGGCTGAAGCTCGGCAGGGAGCCGTATGTGCTCGCCCTCGGCGTGCTGCGCTACTACAAGGGGCTGCACACGTTGATCGAGGCGGCGCCGTCGATCGGCTGCAAGATCGTCATCGCCGGGTCGGGGCCGGAAATGGAGCGGCTGACGGAGCTGGCGAAGCAGGTGGGCGCGTCGAACGTCGTGTTCGCGGGGCAGGTGTCGCACGAAGAGAAGGTCGCGTTGCTGAGCGGCTGCCGTGCGCTGGTGATGCCGTCGCATTTGCGCTCGGAGGCGTTCGGCATGGTGCTCGTCGAAGCGGAAATGTTCGGCAAGCCGATGGTCTGCTGCGAGATGGGCTCGGGCACGTCGTACGTGAACGAGCATGGAGTGACGGGCTTCGTGGTGCCGCCCGAGTCGCCGGTGGAGTTTGCGGCGGCGGTCAACGAACTCGTGCGGGATGAGGCGCTTGCCCAAACGATGGGGGCGGCGGCGCGTGAGCGGTATGAGCGGCTTTTCTCCGGGCCGGCGCTGGGCAATGCGTATCGGGCGCTTTATGAACAGATATTGGAGCGATAACGGCGCTTGCGGACACGCCTGTGTGCAGCGTTGCGGGGTCTGCTTACAGTTTGAAACAACTTGCGATAAAGAGCCGGTGACGGCATAGTTAGACTCAAATTTTCCGGCCTGGCGAGGTTCCGGAAGTCCTTTCGCAACTTTGTTTGCACGAAACGCGCATGACGGCCCAAGCGGCCAGAGCCGTGCCAAGCCCGCATCTATTGCGCATTGCACTCTTCTGTCACGTCCGTAAAAGATGTCGATCGTGCCGTTCGAATGTGTTGCACGATGTCGACGCCGGAGATTCAAGGAGGCGTGTCGCGCAGGCCAGGTTATTGCCAAGGAGGCAGGTAGTGTTTTTCCCGGTGTTTTTGTCCGTTGTATTTGTCGTTCGCAATCAGGCGCGGGATATCGAAGCCATCCTGATGGACGCAGCCTCGGTCCTGAGCACGCTTGTCAGCGACTACGAACTGATTGTCGTGGACAACGCGTCCGAGGACGACAGTGTCGCCGCGCTCAAGCAGCTTGCGGGCGATCGCGGCTTGCCGAATCTGCAGGTGTACGCGTTGACCAAAGAGGTCGATTCGGATACCGCTTCGTGGGTGGGTCTGGAAAATGCTCTCGGCGATTTCGTGGCGGTCGTCGACCCGTTGGCCGACGACATCCGCTTCCTGCCGACCATGCTCGACAAAGCCGCGAGCGGCGCGGATGTCGTATTCGCCGCGAACGAACAGCAGCCTGTGCAAAGCTGGGCCTATCGCACCTGCCTGAGCGCGTTTAATGCGTTGTACAAATGGTCCAACGGCGTGCATCTGGCTAAAGACGCGCCTCAGTACCGGCTGCTCAGCAAACGCGTGATCAATTTCATGCTGCAGCATCCGATGCCCGCGATGACTTATCGCTATCTGCCGGCCACCGGTGGTTTTGCACGCGTGAATCTGACTTACAGCGCGCTGCCCAAGGCCGCGCAAGTGAAGCGCCTGTCGCACAGTATCGATCGCGGGATCCGCCTGCTCGTGTCGACCACCAAGGCGCCGATGCGACTCGTGACCGCGCTTTCGTTGTTTGGTGCGGTGTCGAATCTGGTCTACTCGATCTACGTGATCGCGATCGGCTTGATGAAGTCGAACGTGGCGCCTGGCTGGGTGACGCTGTCGCTGCAGCAATCCGGCATGTTCTTTCTGATCTCGCTCGTGCTGCTGGTGCTTGGCGAATACATCCTGCAAATGGCACGACTGAGCAACGAGGGTCCTCTGTACCATGTTGCCCAGGAATTCACGAGCAGCGTGATGACGCGTCGCCAGAAACTGAATATCGAAGACGTCAGATTGCCTGAGCCACACCGCGCGGATGTGAACGACTCCATGCACTCCTCCTGAGTAGAGGGAGGATCTGCTCATGCAAGATGCTGTGGTCATCGGCGGTGGCTTCTACGGAACGGCGATCGCGATTTACCTCAAGAAGCAGCGCGGCCTGAAAACGGTGACATTGATCGAGCGCGAGCCGGCATTGCTGGCGCGTGCTTCGTACAACAACCAGGCGCGCGTCCACAATGGCTATCACTATCCGCGCAGCTTCACGACCGCGTTCCGCAGCCGTATCAACCTGCCTCGTTTCGTCCACGATTTTCCCGATGTGGTGAAGCGCGACTTCACCAAGGTCTACGCGATCGCGCGGCGCAATTCCAAAGTGACGGCGCGGCAATTCGAGCGGTTTTGCCGCGAGATCGGCGCGAGCCTCGAAACGGCTCCGCAGCAGATTCGCGATCTGTTCGAACCGCGTCTGATCGAGCAGGTGTTTCTGGTGGAAGAGTATGCGTTCGATTCCACCAAACTTGCGGACTGGGCGAGGCGCGAGCTCGCCGAGTTCGATATCGATGTCAGGCTCAACACGCGAGTCGAGCACATTCATCGGCTTGACGAAGGTTTCGCGCTGGAGTGCAACGATGCGAACCATCCAACCCTGCAGGCCAAATATGTCTTTAACTGCACGTATAGTGGCCTGAATCAGTTCGCCGGCGACTTTCGCGGCACGCAAACGAAGCTGAAACACGAGATCACCGAGATGGCGCTGGTCGAGACCGTGCCCGAATTGCGAGGGCTTGGCGTGACCGTGATGGACGGTCCGTTTTTCTCGATGATGCCGTTTCCGGCCCGTGGCCTTCATACGCTCTCGCACGTACGCTACACGCCGCATTCGAGCTGGATGGACACGCCCGGCGAGGACCCGTACAAGAGATTGAACGAGTACCAGCGCGACAGCCGCGTGGACCGCATGGTGCGGGATGTGGGGCGCTACTTTCCCGCGGTTTATGATGCGCGTTACGTCGAATCGCTCTTTGAGGTCAAAACGGTTCTCGTGAAGAACGAAGGAGACGACGGTCGTCCGATCTTGTTCGAGAAATACGCCGCGTCCGATGGCCTGTATTCGATCCTGGGCGGCAAGATCGACAACATCTACGACGTGCTTGAGAAGCTGGACGCAGAGACCTTCGTTTCTACTTCGCCAACGCAAACAGTATTGGGAACACGCAAATGAGCGATGCACTGATTGGATATACGGGGTTTGTAGGATCGACCCTGTTGAAGCAAAAGCATTTCGATGCGCAATTCCGTTCGACCAATATCGAGCAGATCCGCGGGTCGTCGTTTGGCCTCGTAGTCGGTGCGGGAGCGCCCGCTCAGAAGTGGATCGCGAATGCGCAACCGGAAGCAGACCGCGAAAAGATCGAAGGGCTGATCGATCATCTGTCGACGGTTCAGTGCGACACGTTCGTGCTGATCAGCACGGTCGACGTGTTCGGCAATCCGCTTGGCGTCGATGAGAACACGCCGGTGGACGAGGAAGGTCTGCATGCCTATGGCCTGCACCGGCGCTTGCTGGAGAAATTCGTCGAGTCGCACTTTCCGCGTCATTTGATCGTTCGTCTGCCTGGACTCGTCGGGCCGGGGCTGCGCAAGAACGTTATTTTCGATTTCCTGAACAACAACAATCTGCACGCGATCGATAGCCGGGGCTCGTTCCAGTTCTATCCGATGGTGAACCTTTGGGACGACATCCAGACCGCTCTCGCGGCCGGTCTGAAGCTCGTGCATCTGACCGCCGAGCCGCTCACCGTGGCAGAGGTCTCGGAAGCCGGCTTTGGCAAACCGTTCGATCAGGCGACGGTGACGCACCCCGCCAGCTACGACTTCCGTACCGTGCACGCCGGTCTGTTCGGGGCCACGGGCTCGTATCAGTACAGCAAGCGCGAAACCATTCAGGCCGTGCGCTCTTATGCGCAATCCGAGCCGCTGAAGGCCGCAGTCGAATCGGCGGGGAAGGCATGAGAATCGCCATTTCGAACATCGCCTGGGAAGTCGCCGACGACCAACTGGTCGCGGACGTTTTGCAGCAGCATCGCGTCGACGCGATCGACGTTGCGCCCGGCAAATATTTTCCGGACCCGAAGACCGCCGAGGCGGCGGACATCGCACGCGTTCGCGCGTGGTGGTCCGATCGCGGAATCGCAATCACGGGGATGCAGTCGCTGCTGTTCGGGACAACCGGGCTGAATCTGTTCGGCACGGCCGAATCGCAGCAAGCGATGCTGGAGCATTTGCGCGCCGTGTGCCGGATCGGCTCGGGCCTGGGCGCACAGCGGCTCGTATTCGGGTCGCCGCGTAATCGTGATCGCACGGGTCTTGCCGACGATGCCGCGCACGATATCGCGGTGACGTTCTTCCGCCGCCTGGGCGACATAGCTGCCGGGCAGGGCGTGTTCGTTTGTCTCGAACCCAATCCGCCGTGCTACGGCGCCAATTTCATGACGAACAGCCGCGATACGGCCACGGTCGTGGAGGCGGTCGCGCATCCGGCAATCCGTATGCAACTCGATACGGGTGCGGTCACGATCAACGAAGAAGATGCGCGCGAGGTCGTCACCCGATACGCGCACCTGATCGGCCACGTGCACGCGAGCGAACCGAATCTCGTCACCCTCGGCGAGGGCGGGACGAATCATCGCGCGGTAGCCGAGGTGCTGACCGAGTTGTTGCCCGGGCAGGTGGTGTCGATCGAAATGCTGGCGCCGAAATCCGGCTCAGCGGTGGACGCGGTGCGTCGCGCTGTCGGCGAGGCCGTTCGATGCTACCGCGCCGACGGCGGAACGGCCGCATGAAATGGCTCATTCTGGTGCTGGGTATCGCGTCGAATGCGTCCGCAAGCGTGCTGGTGAAAATCGCGATGATGCCGCCAAGGCAATTTCCGAGTCTCAGCGATCCGGTCGGCGCGCTGAAGAACGGACCTTTCTGGCTCGGTCTCGCGTTGTACGGCGCGGCTTTTCTGCTGTACGCGGCGGCGCTCGGCAGGCTGCCGCTGAACGTTGCTCAACCGGTACTGACCGCCGGCGCGATCGCGACCGTGGCGATCCTGTCGGTGGTGATATTCCGTGAACCTTTTCCCTGGACCGTCGGCGCGGGGATCTTGTTCATCATCGCGGGCGTTGCACTGATCACGGCCCGCGTAGCGTGAAATAAAAATGGATCACAGACTTCAATGAAACTCGATATGTCCCAAGAGGCCCGCGCCGCCTGGCAGGTGCCCGCTTTCAGAATTCAGCTCACGTCGGAGCCGCGCAGTCCGTGGTGTGTGGTGATCCCGGTAATCAACGAGGGCGCGCGCATCCGCAATCTGCTCGAGCGGATGGCGGCGCTGGGCATTCACGCCACGGCGGATGTGATCATCGTCGACGGCGGCAGTACCGACGGTTCGCTCGATCTCGAGTTCCTGAAGAGCCAGGGCGTGCACACGCTGCTGCGCAAGACGGGGCCCGGCAAGCTGAGTGCGCAGTTGCGCTGCGCTTACGCGTTCGCGCTGGACCAGGGCTATGAGGGCATCGTCACGATCGACGGAAACGACAAAGACGATCCCGACGCGATTCCGCGCTTCATCGAAGAATTGAAGCGCGGCGTGGATTTCGTGCAGGCGTCGCGCTACCTGTCCGGCGGCGTCGCGGAGAACACGCCGAAGTCGCGCGATCTGGCGATCCGGCTGATTCATGCGCCGATGCTCAGCCTCTTTTCCGGTTTTCACTGGACCGATACGACCCAAGGTTTCCGGGCCTACAGCCGCAAGATGCTGCTCGACCCGCGCGTCGCGCCGTTTCGCGACGTGTTCGATACCTACGAGCTGCTCGCGTACCTGTCGTATCGTGCGCCGAAGCTCGGCTACCGCTGCCTCGAAGTCGCGACCACGCGTCGCTATCCAAAGGGCGAAGTGCCCACGAAGATCAGCAGCGTGAAGGGCAATCTCTCGGTGTTGCAAGTTTTGTTCAAGGCGTGCTTCGGCGCTTATAACCCGTCGTGAAGTGCTAGCGCGGCTCGCACGCGCCTGATCTGCGATGAAAGAGATGTTCAATGCCAAACCAACTGACAAACACAGAAAAAACGAGCGTGGTGGTGGCGTCGGCCTCTCTGGCCGCAGCCGCCCTGGCGCTGGGTCTTCGCTTGACGCTGGCGCCGGCGTACGCGGATTTCATCGTCGGGAGCATCACCTGGAGCGCGAATACGAAGTTTCAGGATCTGTTCGCGCCACTGTTTTTCATGGCGGTGCTGCTCGGTGGTCTCGCCTTTCTGTCGGCGCAGATCAGGACCCTGAAGAACCACGCCACGCAGGGGTCATATGCGCGTGATCTTGCGGAACAGTTGCTGTGGTGGTCGGTGCCGTCAGTGGTGGTGGTCGCGGGTCTGATCACTGGCGCGTCGATCGACCGAACCATCCTGCTTGTCTGCGCGGCGGGCTTGCTGGTGCTCGGCGTGTCGGCGTGGTTGCAGGCGGAAAAGCCGGAGCGGGTGTCGCCATGGCTGACCGGGCTGAGCCTGTTCTCGGCGTTTCTGATCGCACTCGTGCCGCTTGAAATTGCGCTCGCGACGGGCCGCTTGCCGGTGGGCATGAGCGGCCATGTGGACGTGACACGCTACGCCAGGGTATCGCATCTGCTGATCGGCGTGCTCTTTCTTGCAGTGCTGGCGTCGGCCTTCACGCCGCGACTGACGTTGCGCGTCTTGCCAAAAAGCATCCTGATCGGCCAGTTGGGCTTGCCGCTGTTTTTCCTGGCGCTGTATCCGGCGCGGCTCGCGCTGCCTGACGGAGCGCTCACCAAATACCCGACGACCTGGGCGTTGAAGGGGCTCGTGATTGCGTTGGCCGTCGCGGGCGTCATCGATGTTTTCCGGCGCTATGTCGGCTATTGCCGCGACGAGCGGCAGAGCTACAAAGTCCTTTTCTCGCCGCTCGCCTTGTTTGGCCTCCTGATCGCATTCAAGTTTGGCAACACGCTCGGCCCGTCGCTGGCGCCGAACGACTACGAGTTCGGCCAGAACCTGCTCGGCTGGTGGTCGTATCTGAAGGGTGTGGTGCCGTATGTCGGCTATATCTCTCCTCACGGCTTCATGGAGGACGATCTGCCCGGACTGCTGTCGGTCGTGTTCTACGACGGCACGGCGACGAGTATTTTCGATGCGACCCGGCTGAGTTCGACGCTGCTCGCGCTCGTTGCTTTCTTTGCGCTTTATAGGTTTTCCGGCAGCCTGGGGCTGGCGCTGGTTTCGACGTTCTTCATCGGCGGCAGAACGGCTTTTCTGTTTTTCACGCCGTTCATGTGCCTGTGGTTCAGCAGTTCGCTGCGAGCGCGGCCGGCCCGCTGGCTCGCGGTGTGGCTCGTGAGCGCGACGATCGTGGTGCTGGGCGTGCCGCCCGCGGGTCTGCTGCTCGCCGCCGCGTCCGGCATCCTCGCGCTCGAAGCGGTATGGCGCATGTGGCGGGATGGCGAGCGCGAAGGCTGGAAGACGCTCGCGACGGTCTGCGTCGTGCTGCTCGTGCTCGCGGTGGTGACCCCGTTGGGCGCCATGTTGATCGGCGCGATCCGCTATGTACTCGACAATGGTCCGATCAATCAGGTCGCGTATGGTATTCCGTGGGAGATCAGCTGGAATCCCGGCAGCCCGAAGTCCGGCCTGGTTTTCGAAACGATCCGGATGTTGTGGCTCGGCGCGCCCGCTTTCTGTTTGATCATGGTCTACACCGGCATCAGGAATCGCGCCACACGCAGTGCGGCGTTCTTGCCGGCTGTGGTCGTGATGCTGTTCGCGCTGCTGCTGACGCCTTATTCGATGGGACGCATCGATGCGGGCGATATGTCCCGTGCGGGGCTCGCGGCCATTTTCGGCTGGTCGGTACTGATTCCGGTCGTCGCGTGGCACTCGACGCTGCGGTTCAACCGCACTGCATTGATCGTGCTCGTCGCGGGAATGAGCGCGACGCTGAATTACACGACCCTGGCGTTTTACACGGCGGTGTTCTCCGCGGCGCCGTCCATTCCCGTGTTGCCAATGAAAAACGGTGTGGATTGGGGGATGCCTAACGTCGGCCAGGGGATGGTGCAGGACGAGCAATGGGCGCGGCTCGTCAAGCTCAACACGCTGCTCAATAGCAAGCTCGCGCCGGGCGTGGGCTACCTCGATCTGACCTCGCACAACGCACAGACTTTCTATTTCGGCCGGCCGGTGACGATGCCCGTCACGGCGGCATACAACATGGCGCCGGTTCGGCAGCAACAGCAAGCGGTCGCGAGGCTGGAGCGCGATTTGCCCAGCATCGCGCTGCTGTCGGCGGACAACATTACGTATGACGGCGGCGGACTCGCATTGCGAGACCCCGTGCTGTACCGGTTCGTGATGGATCACTACACGCCGGTGTGGGCGGACGGCGTCATTCTCGGCTTGAGCGCACCGGCGATGATCGCGCAGCAGGGACACCGGTTCACGGCTGGAATACGCAACCTGACGGACGATAAGTGGGACAGAGGCGTCAGCCGTAGCGAAGCCGCATTGTCGCTAGACCCGAGCACGCCAATGGTCGCGTTCGCGCCGGGCACGCCGGTTCGTTTGCGCAACGGCGAGACACGCAGCGTCACGAAGATATCCGCCGAACAGCATGCGATCTGGCTCGACGGTGGCACGCTCGATCCTGCACAGGCAGGGTATCCCGGCGTCGTCGACGCGACGCTTGAACCCGCGCTGCAAGCGGAGTACCGGTTGACGTTGCAGGATGCGTCGTTCGCGACGCCTGAGCTGGGCAAGATTCCGGTGGCCTGGGGACGTTCGGACAAATCGCTGTCGAAGAAAATGACACGGGTCGCGTCGCTCGACGCGCCGGCCCCGACCTTGCGCGATCTGGCTCAGGAAGCCGGCCTCTATAAGGTCACCGGCGGCAATTCGCAATTGAGCTTCGACCTGTCCTCGCTTGGCGTGTCCGGTCATTCCGCAGGCATGCTTCGTTTCGAGTTTTCCTGCGTGGACCGCCGCGCGACGCCGCGATTCAAAATAGCATGGTGGGGCGACCAGCAACAGGGTCCGGCCGACGCAGCCCATCTGACCTTCACGGCCGACGACGGAGTGCTGATCGTCCCGCTGGACGCGTATCCTCGCTGGCTCACGCTCGGAAAGGTGAAGGGGCTGCAAATGACGCTTGCCGACCCGAACGCGTGCGGTGCATTCGGCATCAGGAACGTGGCGCTGTATCAGCGCAATATTTTCCGCTAGGCGTGTGTTCGTACCGGCCGCTTCCGGTTGCCGGCGGCCGGCTCACCGGCTCCGGCTTACCGGCCGTACTCAGCAGCGTTGGACTGCGAATCGCAATGCGCGCCGAGTTTTCCAGAACGGGCGACCGGGCGCATCGTCACGAGCTTGCGTTTCCATCCGGCGCCAGCTCTCGACCGTCTCGGACTTGTCGTTCGACGGTTTGAGCGAAACGAAGAACTCCATATCGTTTCGCTCGGTGTCGAAGAAGTTGCCGCATGCGAAGTCGATCAGCCCGAGTTCCGCCATTTCACGAAACAGGCGTGCGAACGAACGCGGCGAAAATACCCAGCAGTGCACGTCGTGATAGGCGCCATTGTGCATACAATCCTGCGCCACCCCCAATGCGGTGTCGAGATTGTGATGTCGTTCGACTGCGAACGGGTCGAGCGGCGCCCTCCAGGCTGACGCGCAATCCACTTTTGCAACGTTGATGCAGTAGTCGATCAGGACCTGCGGTTGCGGAACCCGTGCGCCAACCAGATTGCTGTGCAGGACCGCCGCGATCCGCGTTTCTTCGCGGAAGTAATCGAACGTGAAGCGTTTGTCCGGCACGATCAGCCTGACCTCGCCGCCGGGATTCAACACCGAGCGCAGTTCGTGCAACCACGCGATGAGGTCCGGCACGTGTTCGACCACATGCGAAGCGACCACGTAGTCGACGTGCCTGCCGCCCAATGCTTGCAGAAGCGTATTGGCGCCCCATACGGCATCCACGTCGACGATCGCGTCCACGTTCACATTTGGGTCGTTCTGGTATTTTCCACGCAGAGTTTGCGTGTTGGCGTGATCGACATAGATGACGGGCCCGTCGTCCCTGAGAAGAAACGGGCGGCATAGCGCCCCGATCTCCAGGCCAAGACTGCTTTTCTGATCCAACCCGGCGAGCAGCTTTTGCTTGCGGGTGAGGGGGGTACGGCATGCAGACATCGGGCTCTCCTGCTTGAAGAGACTTCCAGATTCTTACCGAGCCCTCATCATAGCCGACTGAGCTGTTAAAGAGGCGGTGCTATTAATCTGCCGGTGTGCGGATGCGGCGTTTGCGTGTAAACGTCGAAAAAATGCTGTTGCCAGATGGCGCACATGAAATCCATCTGCCCGGTGAGCCGCTGATCGAAGACGCCAGACATGTCGGCGCGCTCCACCAGCGGTCGCATGTTGCGAACCAGCAGGCGTTCGAAGTCGTCGATGCAGTAGTCCGCGACCTGCTCGCCGGAAATCGGATATGACGCCACCTTGCATTGCGGCGTCAGCGACAGATAAGTACTGAACAGCCGTTCGACGATGAACGGCAGGAACGGCGCCGGATCGGTGTGCGTAGTGTCCAGCATCACGGCGCGCGCGGCCGGGTGATCTGCGTTGTTCTCCAGAAAGTCGGCGATAGGGACGAGGACCTGTCCGACATAGGCATCCCAGAAGCGCGGCGAGCCGACCCAGAAATTGCAGTAGGACAGCGTGCTGTTGCCCTGGCGCGGCACATCGTTCAACTGCCAGTCGATTCCCGACGCATCCAGCAGCGCCTGGGCCGCTTGCCGCAAGCCGGGATGCGCGTGCTCGCCCTGCATCCACACATTGAACGACCAATACGCAAGCTGCGGAAACGGATTGATGAACCACACGTCGCAGCCAAGCTGCGCATCCACGAACGCGGTGAATTGCTCGGCGCTGATCCTGGACTTCAGCGTGAACTTCGGTGAAAAGAGCCCGGTGGCGGCATGCTTCAAATGGACCCCGCTGCGGTACAGATCGACGAGCATCCTGAACTCGCGCCACGCCGCCGCCGGGTTGTCGCGAATCTCGAGCGGCAGGAATGCGTCGCTCGACAATTGCTGCCCGGGCTGATAGAGCGGCTCGTACATACCGTATTTACGCATCTCGTCTCTCCGGCTTCAGTTCGTCAACACGGAAGTCAGGACTTCAGCGCTGAAGCGGATATGGTGCCTGTCGTGCACGTCCTGGTAAGCCCGTTCGCGGATGTCGCGGCGCAACTGCGCGTCCGCCGCCATCGACTCCATCGCCGAGAGCCAGGCCTCGTAGGTGTTGTCGACCAGCAGGCCGGTCCGTTCGTGCTCGATGCAGTCTTCGTAGATCGGGCTGCGCGAATAGATGCCCGCGACTCGCGCAGTGCCGTAATTGAGGTACTTGAACGGATTCTTGCAACTGTTGAAGAACAGGCTCTCCGCGTCTTCCGCGCCGCCCAGCGGCGTGATCGAGAACGCGTAATTGCCGGCGATCAGCGATTGCACGTAATCGGCGTACTGCTTGCGGCTCGTGTAGTGCAGGAAGGGCAGCGAAAAGATTTCCGGGAAGGGGTCGCCGTAGAAATCCAGCGTGTATTCCGGGTGCAGATGAAAGAAGTCCTGCAGCACTCTGAGCAGCACTTCCTTGCTGTTGTGCACCTTGATGAGATCCGCATTCGTGAACACGATTCTCGGCGGATCGGACTCGGCATTCTCCCAGCCCCGCTTCTCCGGAATGTACTTCTCGACATACATGCCGTTCGGCAGCAGCACGGGATGCTCGCAATACTCCTTGATACCGGCATACAGATTCTTGTTCGCCACGGTCACGACGTCCGCGAGTCCGATCAGCGCCTGAATCGCATCGAGTTGTCGCGACATCTTCTTCGCGTTGCTATACGACGGGAATGAGAAGATCCAGTCGTCGACGTCGTAGATCACGCGCAGACCGCGCTTCCTCGCCTGCGTGGCGATTTCCACGGCGGCCTGCGAACTGTGCTTGCTCAGAATGAGCACATCGGCCCAATTCAGCGCCGCGTGCGCGCGATCATGGTTCTCAGCGATCGCGGCATAGACGAGTTGACCCTGATCGGTCAGGTAGTCCAATGCCTCGGTGACACGTGCTTCCACGGACAGCGAC
This sequence comes from Paraburkholderia fynbosensis, assembly GCF_902859935.1. Taxonomy (GTDB): domain Bacteria; phylum Pseudomonadota; class Gammaproteobacteria; order Burkholderiales; family Burkholderiaceae; genus Paraburkholderia; species Paraburkholderia fynbosensis. The sequence goes on along the minus strand of NZ_CADIKI010000003.1, from coordinate 262,132 downwards.
AGCGCATCCGCCGCAACGTGGGAAACCCGCTGGAGTGCCAACACCTTCATCATTTCTCATTGCCTCGTTGGGGTCAGCATGGGGCCGGCGGTCTCGGCCGGCGTCAGCGAGAAGCCCTTTAGCGTCGCCTTGCGCGCGTTTGCGTCGGCATGTGCGCCGCCGTGCGCATACTCGATGACCGTCAGGCTCGCATGCGCGGGCAGCAGCGCCGGAAACCGCTCCATGCCGATGCCGAGCGCATGCTGAATCAGACACGCGATCGGCCCGGAATGCGCGACCACCACGATCCGCGCGTCGGCCGCCTGTTGCGCGAGCAGTTCATCGAGCCAGTTCGTCACGCGCCGGTTCAGCGCTTCATGAGACTCGCCGCCGGGGTAGGGCGTCGCGTTGTTGCGGTAGAACTGGGGCTGCTGCGCGACGAATTGCGCGAGCGGCCATTCGGCCACCGAGCCCGCATCGGTCTCGCCCAGACGCGCGTCGATCCGCCATTCGGCTCGCGGAAACATCAGGCGCGCGGTTTCCTGCGCGCGCCGCCACGTGCTGGTGAAGAAGTGATCCGCGTCCAGTTGCACCTGATCCAGCCAGCGTTGCATTGCTTCGGCCTGGCGCCGGCCTTCGTCGACGAGCGTATCCGCTGGCGTGCCGGTGACAAGCCGCGCGGTGTTTGCGTGCGATTTCGCATGACGGAACAGGTAGAGCATCATGATGACGCCACCGCTTCGTCGAAGACATTCAGCAACGGAATGATGGCGTCCGGCAGGCAGTGCTTCTGCAAATGCCGCCGCAACTCCGGCATGTGCGGATTCGACGCGAGGCTCGCCGCCACGCCGCTACGCACACTGGTCTCGGAGTCGGGATCGACGAACTGCGCAAAGCCGTCGAAGTGTTCGCGCGTCCACGCCGAGTCGCTTAACACCAGCCGGCAACCGGCGAGCCCCGCGGCAATCGCCGACAGGCCGGCCGGTTCTTTCGAAATCTCGATGTAGTAGCTCGCTTCCTGCAACGCCGCGCGCATGATTTCCGACCGATACGGCAGACCGTCGATAAACAGGGAATTGGCCGGCGCTTCGCGGCGGCACATCTCATAGTAGGCGCGGTTGCGCGAGCGGCCGACGAACACCAGCGGCGTGCCGCTGTCGCGTAGTGCCCGGATCGCCAGCAGCTGATTCTTGCTGGGCTCGATCACGCCGAACCAGATCGCGTATTCGTCGAGGTCGTACATGGTGCGGAACAGCCCAGGCGGCGCATCTTTCGTGAACACGACGTCGACGCCGGCGGGCACCAGCCGGATTTTTTCTTCGGGCGCGGGAAAGTGCGAGCAGAAATGCTCTTTCTCGGCGACCGATTTGAAGACGATGTATTTCGCGAGCCTGACGTGCTCAGCGATCATCTCCGCGGGCGGTGGTTGTTCGGCGTTGATCCAGAGGTTGGGCCACAGCACGATCGGCTTGCCCGCCGCCGCGACGGAGCGCAGCAATTCAAGTCCGCCACCATGCACGGAGAAATGCAGAACGACGTCGTAGTTGTCGATGGACTGCGAAAACGGCCCGTAAATATCGGCGATGTAGCCTTGTTTCTTCAGACTGTCGACGAGGCTGACGATTTCGAACTCGCCCCCGCCTTTCGCGAGAAAAGCGGAGTGGTAAGTGGTAACCAGAATTTTGGGTTGAGCTTTCATTGCCGGTGCTAACGAGTCGCTTGCTGATTGGGGGCGCGCAGTCAGAAGTGTGAGGCGCTTCTTCTAATGGAGCAATTCTCGTGCTCGTTGTTCGATGGGGCACGAGCGTCGGCGCCGCTGACCCTCGGGCCGACACTCGTTACGTGACTCTTCACGAACCCGTGCCGCGACGAGCCCGGTCGAACACTTCCAACCAATGCCGCCAGGATGTGAGTTGCAGCAGCTTGCCGGCGCGTTCGCGCGCGTTCTGTGTCAATGCGTTCCAACGCGACGCATCGTTGCGCAGCGCAATAATGCGCGCGGCGATCTGCTCCGCTGTCTCGTGCGTATCGCTGACCAATCCGGCGTCGTCGACCACTTCGGCGGCCGCGTGACCGGCCCGCACCACGGCGGGAATGCCGCGATGCATCGCTTCCAGCGCGGGGATGCAAAAGCCCTCGTGGCGGCTCATCGAGAGCAACAGCGAAGCGCGGTCATAACTCGACAGCAGGTCCGCATCGTCGACCATGCCGGTGAAATCAATCCGCGTCAGCACGCCGAGCGCGCGAGCGCGCTTGAGCAGGAATTTGCTGTAATCGTAGTTCGGCATGCTGCCGACGATCGTCATCGTCGCATCGACGCCGCCTTCGACGACATGCGCGAGTACTTCGATCGCATCTTCGACCCGCTTGTGCGGCACGACACGGCCGAGCACCAGCATGTTGAAGAGCTCCGGGGCAGGGCGCGCGATCGCGCTGTCGGCGAGAGTGGGCAGCGTCTCGAACACGGGTGGAATGACGGCGATGCTCGCGATGTCGACATACGGCGCGAGATCCTGCGCCACATGTTTCGAGTTGGTGACGATGAGATCGAAGCCCGCCAACTTCGGCAGCTGCAAAAAGGCCTGCTCACACAAGTCGGCCGTCACCGGCTCGAATTCACGCAGCAAGGCGGGATCGGTGATGCCGTGGTAGTAGCAGATCTTCGTGCACGGCAAGGCCAGCAATCGATCGAGGTTCGGCGCGAAGATCGAATAGCTGACGTACAGAAGATCCTCGCTCGTGGCTTGCGCGAAAAGCGTTTCGATCGGCCGCACCCGCGAGATCGCCGCGTCGAAGTTCTTCGCGTACGCGCGCGACTCCCAACCTGCGCTTTCAGCCATCGCAGCCAGCCCGAGGCAATGGTTGCCGACGGCGTCGCCTTCAAAGATGTCCGGTGCACAGATCAGCAGTCTCATCGCGCGCTCACTGTTTTTCGAATTTCATCGAGACGCTGCGCATACGCGCGCGCCACCGCCGCCATCGAATAGTCTCTTTCGATACGTTCACGACCCGCCTGGGCAATGCCCTCGCGCAGATTGGCGTCGCCGAAGACGCGCGCAATCTGGCCGGCGGCGATCCCTACGTCAGGATCGCACCAGTACTGTCCTTCGTGGAACAGGTAGTCGCCAGGGCGTAGCGGCACCAGTTCGCCGTCGACGAGGAATGCGGTCTGCTCGTCGCAGAAGTCCACATTGCCCGAGAAATTGGTGGTGATGACCGGCTGGCCCAAGGCCATTGCCTCGGCAATCACGCGGCCGAAGCCTTCGCTGCGATGCAGCGAAACGTACGCATTGCAGCAGGCCATGAAGTCGATCGTGTCCTGCCGGTTCAGCCGCTCGGAGACGATATGGATGCGTTCGTCCGCAGCCGCCAGTTCGAGCACCTGCCGCCATGTCGGGTCTTCGGCGCGAACGTTCATCGCCTTGATGACCAGGCCGACGCCGCTGGTTTCTTTCGCGAAAGCCTGCTTGAACGCCATGATTCCGGCGACCGGGTTCTTGCGCGTCAGCCACGAATTGCCGTCGAACATCAGATAGAACAGGAAGTCGTCCTTCGGCAAGCCATAGCGTTGGCGGTCGATGGATTGCGGCGTCGGAATGACCACGGCCATGGGCATGTGCCGCACCTTGGTGCGGCCCAGTTTCGCATACACGGCTTCAACGAAACGGCTTTGCGCCCAGATCTCGTCGACGAACGCGTGGGCTTGCCCGAACGCGCTCGGCCAGTGAGGCAGTTCCCACGGCCACGCACCGATCCTGTATGTGTCCGACTCGATCATGCGGCGCCCGCCTTCGAGCGCGAGCCGCACCATCTCCGGCGGCGGCAGGCAGAACAGGCTGACTTGATAGTCGAGTTCGTCGCGCAGCAGGTGGTCGATCGACGTATCGATCCGGGCCGGTCCGCTCATCGGCGCATTGATGAGCGCAACGTCGGTATTGCCGAGCTGCATGGCTTGCGCGGCCATCCGCGCGTCCTCGCCGAGACCGAGCACGCCTTGCGGGAAGCCCACGATATTCACGCCGAACGGCCGCATCTGGATGCGCGGCTGCTGGTCTCTGAGCTGCGTTGCTGCCCGATCGCGGATTTCGGTCGGCACGATGCGCAGGTGCCGCAATTGCAGATATTCGAGCCGGCCGGACGTGTACCACCACGCAACGAGGCCCAACGCACCTTGCAGCGTCGTGATGTCGAAGGCCTCGGTCAGGTCGGGCCGGTTCTCACGGACGCCGAGCAGCAGTCGGGGCAACGCGATTGCCGCGGCAGGCATCGAGTCCGTGCGCAGCAGGTCGTCGAGCGTCTCCTGAATCGGCCAATGGAGGCTCGGATATTCCCGCTTGCCGCCGCCCATCCACCACTGCATCACGTCGAGCCGGCCGAGGTACGTGTCGAGATCGAAGAGCGCCTGCAGATCCGGCCGGCTTTCGATCAGAAGCGGCAGAAAATGCGGTGTCTTGAGCAGCCCGCGTGCATCGCCGTTATCGAGCTCGTTCAGGCGGTCGAAAATCTTCGCCGTCGGCCAGTCCAGCCGGCGGTATTCGCGCTTGCCGTGCGTATCCCACCACAACAGCATGCTGAAGCGGCCCTTGAAGCTGCTGAGGTCGATCATGCTCCTCAGGTCCGGTCGACCGCTGACGAGGGGCGCGACGAAACGCGGAATATCGATCAGCGTGCCGGTCTCGTCGTGCTCGATCTCGTTCAGTTGAAGAATGGCAGTGGATGTTTGCCAGACCAGCCTCGGGTACTCGAACTTGCCGTGTTCGTCCCACCAGATCAATGCGCCAAGACGTCCGGCAAACGTTGTCATGTCCATGCTGGAGCGCAGGTCGGGGCGGCTATTGACCAACAGTTCGAGGAAGGCCGGGACGTCGATCTGGGTGGGATGATGCTCGCTACCCAGTTCGTTCAGGCTGTCCCAGACCGGATTCGGCGACCATGACAGGCGCGGATATTCGAACTGCCCATGCGTTTCCCACCAGCTCAAAGCGGCGAGTTGACCCGAGAACGCGTCGAGATCGAGGTTGGCGCGCAGGTCCGCGCGCGCGTTGACCAGCAGCGTCATGAAGCGTGGCAGCCGGGCGCGCGTCGGCCCGATCGACAGATCGCTGCGCAGCAGCGTCTCGAGCAATGCTTTGTCATCCAGAATGTCGGGCGCATTGCCGGCCAGCCAGAAGCTGACGGCCTGCGGAAACTTGTCGACCAGCGTCTGCGTGTCCAGTTGTGCGAGATACGCGACATCCGCCTCGCCGAGCACCCACTCGAAATCCGGATAGTCGCGCTCGCCGTATGCCTTCCACCAGAAATACAGCGTGATCCGGCTTTCGATCGTTTGGTGCTCGAACGATGCGAGGTCGGAGCGGAACTTCAACAGAAAATAGATTGCGTTGGGAAGCGCAAACAGTACGGTGGGAGACGGATGCCGGCACTCCGTGGCCCAATCTTTTGTCAATGGCATGGCGTTATTGATGGCACGCGAGACGCGGGCTCATGGTCATCACGAAGTCGGTCGAGTCGATCGACAGATTGGGCGAGTAAAACGGGTCGTTCCACAAGGCATCGCCCCAGCGCTTCTTCACGAACTCGATTTCTTCGACAAAGCGCGCCATCTTCTCGGGCGTATCTTCATAGCCGCGGGAAGCGGACTCGTGGTGGTACAACTCGGCAAACGGGGTCCACACGTTGCGGTAGCCGGCGTCGCGCACGCGCAGGCAGAAATCGACGTCGTTGAAGGCGATGACCAGACCCTCGTCGAGTCCGCGCACTTCACGGTAGATACTCGTGCGGATCACGAGGCACGCCGCAGTGACCGCGCTGACTGCATTGCGCAGCACCGCCCGGCAGAAGTAGCCCGGCGCATTGCGAGGCAGGTACTTGTGGCCGTGGCCGGCCAGCCCACCCATGCCGAGATACACGCCGGCATGCTGGATGGTGTCGTCGGGGTAGAGCAGTTTCGCGCCCACCGCGCCCACGTTGTCTTGCAGCGCGACCGAAACGAGTTCGCTCAGCCATTGCGGCGTGATCACTTCGATGTCGTTGTTCAGCAGACAGACGAACTCGGCCTTGCTCGCCAGCGCAATGCGGTTGTTGAGCGCCGAGTAGTTGAACGGCGAGTCGTCGCGCACCACGCGAATGCGCGCGTCGCCTTCGTAGCTCTTGAACAGCTCGAAGGTTTCGGGCTTGACCGAGCCGTTGTCGATGATCGTGATCAGATAGTTCTGGTACGTGGTGCGCTCCTTGATGGAGTCGACACACTGCTTGACGAGGCCCGCCGCGTCGCGCGTCGGAATGATGATTTCGACCAGCGGCTCCTGTTCGGGCAACGCGTAGACGATCCGTTGGTACATCACCGCGTCGTCAGCGGATTGCACCGTCCCGGCGATTTTGCTGCGCGTGAGGTGCTCCTGGACCGCGCGGGCCGCGGCGATCGTCGCGTAGGGCTTCGCTTCCGCGCCGGACGCGGTGCTTTCCGGCAGCACACGCCAGTGATACAGCACGCGCGGGATATGGTGGATGGCCTGCGGGCCGGCCGCTTCCATGACACGCAGCGCAAGATCGTAGTCTTGCGAGCCTTCCAGGCCTTCGCGGAAGCCGCCGACCTGCCGCAGCACGGCGGTCTTGTAGACGCCGAAATGCGAAATCATGTTCTGGCTGAGGAACAGGTCGTAATTGAAATCGCACTTGAAATACGGATCGTAGCGCTTGCCTTCGATCGTGACCTTGTCCTCGTCACTGTAGATCAACGCGGCTTGCGGCTCGCGCTCGATCAACTCCGCCACGTAGTACAGCGCCAGCGGATGCAACTCGTCGTCGTGATCGAGCAGGCCGGTGTATTCGCCGCTAACCAACGCCAGCGCACTATTGCTCGCCGCGCTGATATGACCGTTGGCCGTGCGGTAGATGATCTTGATGCGGGGGTCGCGCGCCGCGTACTCGTCGAGAATTTCCTTCACGTGGGGCTGCGTGGACCTGTCGTCCGCGATGCACAGTTCCCAGTTCGTGTAGATCTGATCGACCACCGAATCGATGGCCTTGCGCAAATACTCGGCCGGCGAGTTGTACGTCGGCATCACGAGGCTGATGAGCGGCTGGCGCTGCCACTCGCGCGCGGCCTCCATCAGACTCGGATAGCGTTCCGCCGCCACCTCGTTGATCGCAATCCAGTTCTCGTAGGTAGCCGGCAGCGGGGTGCCGAGCGCGGCCACCGCGTCGGCCTGGGCAAGTGCGGCCTCGTCCGCTTCACCGAACGGCAACGAGTTTTCGTCGACCACCAGCGCGAAGTCGTTCAGCGAGAACGGTCCGGGAAACGCGAGCGGATCGAAGCGCACCGCACGCAGCGTCCACGGGAACGAGATGCTCTGGTCCACATGGTCGTTGGCGTCTGCGCGGAGCCAGACCGCACCCTGTTCCGACATGCCGTCGCCCTTGTCGACATACAGCATGCATGGCGTCTTCGGCGCCTTGCCCGTTGCTAGCGTAAAAGACAGATGTACGGTGCGTCCACGCATGTGCTCCCAACCCGCAATGGCAAACTGCGGATCGTTTGTCGTTGCGTTCCATTGGTATTCGTCACCCGAGAATACTTCAACGTTATTGAGTGGTTGCAGTTCAAGTTTCATGTTGAATGAGGAGCTTTGGCTATATATCTATGATGGACGACATTGTCGGGCATGTGGCCAGCATCGAGAGGGCAATGTCGAACGGCACGGGTACGATGTTGCTTGGCGAACTCTCCTCTCAGGTCAATTCGAATAGTGGCTCATCGCCGCCTGGCCGCCGTGGAAGCCGGATACGCACGGCGGATTTATTTGAGCCAAGCCCGAACGTCATTGCACCGACAGCGATGCATACAGGTCTTTCAATGGAGAAAGCACCGCCTGCCAGCGCAGATCGCGATCGTGCCGGCGGGTGCCGCGTTCGAGTGTCAACGCCTCGCGGATCGATCGCGTGATGCTTGCGGCGTCGTCCGGATCGAGATAGGCCACCTGATCCGCGAAATACTCGCGCGTGGAGCCGACCTGCGTGACGGCGATGCGCGCGCCGGCCGCATGCGCTTCGAGCGCGGCGAGCCCGGGTGTTTCCAGTGTGCTCGGCAGACAGAACGCGTCACACGCGGCGTAGGCCGAGCGCAGCAGCGGCGAGTCGTGCGGCAGCACGCCGGGATAGATCACCTGGTCGCCGCCGGCTTCGAGGCACGCGCGCGCATACTCGGGGTCGCGCTGATGGCCGATCAGGACCACCTTGCGCTCCGGCATGGACTTCATGGCTTGCATGAGCGCAAGCTGGTTCTTGCGCGGTTCGATATTGCCGACGTTGAGCACGAAGGGTTCGGGAAGATTGAAATGATCGCGAAACAGTTGCGCCGGCACCGGCTCGTAAAACGTTTCTTCGACACCGTTGTAGACCGTGACGAATTTCTCGCGCGGCAGCCCGAACACCTGCGCGAGCGTGTCGCACTCGATGTCCGAATTTGCCACCACGCGATCGGCCAGCGTGAACTGATGCCTGATTTCGTCGACGGGATAGAGGTGCCTTGTCGCCTCGGTGATCCACAGGCTGGAGGACACGACGAGCGGCAAGCCCAACTGCTTGACGAAGTTGCAGAAGTGCACGGAGCCGCCGACGCAAGAGAAGAAGTGCACGACGTCATGCTCGAGAAAGCGCGGATTCCAAGGATCGAACAGGTCGACCTCTACGCCGTGCGCCGGAAGATGTTTGCGATACGCAAGCAACTGTATCTCTCCACCGCCAGGTGTGTGGAAAGCCATGGGGTACGTTGCAAACAGCACTTTCATAAATATGAGCTTATGTCCTCGATCTCTCGAATTTCCCGACAACGTTTGCCAGGGAGTTAACCCGCTTACAATATGCGGCCTGAACTCATAGCGGTACGCCGCCTTCGACCCTACAGATGCCGTATTGTACCGTGCTTCGTTTGCCATTCCGTGCGCCAGACCGTGCGGCTCCGGGGACGCGCTGGCAGCTCCTCAAGCGTGAGCGCGCAGCGGCGTTGACGTTTGAATTGCCGCCTGGCGTGGCATGACCGCGCTGCGCAACCCGATCGTCCTGGTGGATAAAACATGAGTCATACGGTTCTGATCACCGGCGCCAACGGCTTCGTCGGCAAGTCGGTCTCCAAAGCCTTGCTGCAGCGCGGCGACCGGGTCGTCGGCGCAGTACGCCGCGCCCGGACCGCGGCGCAAGGCGTGCGTGAATGGCTGCTCGACGCGGACGACTTTGAGGGCATCGAGCCACGCTGGCCCGTCACGCTCCAATGCGATGTGGTCATCCATCTCGCCGCTCGCGTCCACGTGATGCACGACACGACCGCCGAGCCGCTCGCCGCCTATCGCGCGACCAACGTCGACGGCGCGTTGCGCGTCGCCGCCGCGGCCCGTCGCGCGGGCGCGCGCCGCTTCGTGTTCGTCAGCAGCATCAAGGCGATGGCCGAAAGCAGCATCGGGCGGCCCATCAAGGAAACGGATCCGCCCGCGCCGTCCCATCCCTATGGCATCTCCAAGCTCGAAGCCGAGCGGGCGTTGCTCGCATACGGCCGCGAGTCGGGTCTCGAGATCGTGATCGTGCGGCCGCCGCTGGTCTACGGCCCGGGCGTGCGCGCGAACTTCCTGCAGCTGATGGGCGCGATCGCCCGGGGCGTGCCGCTGCCGCTCGGCGCGATCGCCGCGCGCCGCAGCCTCGTGTTCGTCGATAACCTCGCGGACGCGCTCGTGCATTGCAGCACCGATCCGCGCGCGGCCGGCCACACGTTCCACGTCACCGACAACCGCGATCTGAGCGTGTCTGAACTGGCGCGGGCGCTGGCCACGCAACTGCACGCACCGCAGCGTCTCGTGCCGGTGCCGGTCGGCGTGCTGCGGCTCGCGGGCCGTCTGACGGGACGCTCGGCGCAGGTCGAGCGGCTGGTCGGTGAATTGCGCCTCGACAGTTCGCATATCTGCGAGTGCCTCGGCTGGTATCCGCCGCACACCGTCGAGCATGGCCTGCTGGAGACTGCCGCCTGGTATCGCTCCACACATTGATCACATAGAACTGAACGCACTGACCTGCATTGAACCTGCTCCCGATGTCTTCACTTTCCGCCAACCCGGTGGTCCATCTGCTGCTGTGCGGCGCGCTCGCGCTGGGCGCGTGCGCGGCGATTCTGTGGGCACTCCTCAGAAGCGGTCTCGCGTGGCGGCTCGCCACCGACATCCCCAACGACCGCTCGCTGCACACCCGGCCGACACCGCGCGTCGGCGGTTGGGGCATCGTGCCGGTGAGCGTGGCGCTGATCTGGCTGGTCGCGCCGTCGCTCTGGCTGCCCGCGCTGGCCGCGGCGCTGCTTGCCGCGCTGTCGCAGATCGACGACCGCCGCGGCTTGCCCGCGCGAGTGCGCTTCGGCGGCCACGCGGCGGCGGTGGCGGCGCTGGTCGCCGTCTACCCCGCCGACGTGCCCTGGTGGGCACTGGCGGCCATGGCGGTTTTGCTCGTCTGGCTGGTCAATTTGTATAACTTCATGGATGGCTCGGACGGGCTGGCCGGCGGCATGGCGCTGTTCGGCTTCGGCGGCTATGCAATCGCCGCGTCCCTGCCGACGGGCCCCGCGGCGCATCCCGACGTCGCGCTCGCCTTGGCCAGCGTGGTGGTGGCCGGGGCAGCGGCGGGCTTCCTGCTGTTCAATTTCCACCCCGCGCGCATCTTTCTCGGCGACGCCGGATCGATCCCGCTCGGCTACCTCGCCGGCGCGCTCGGCTACTGGGGCTGGCGCGAAGGCGTGTGGCCAGTGTGGTTTCCCGCGCTGTGCTTCGCGCCGTTCATCGGCGATGCGTCGGTGACGCTGCTCAAACGCCTGCTGCGCGGTGAAAAATTTTGGGAAGCGCACCGCGAACACTACTATCAAAGACTGGTGCAGTCCGGTTTGGGACACGCGTCGACGGCATGGGTTTGGTATTTGTTCATGGCGGCGGGCATAATGCTTGCTATATCGGCTCTACAATTTGCCGTCCTGTATCAATGGCTGGTTGTCGTCGTTTGGGCTGCCGTGCTGGCGGTCGCCGGGCTGTGCATTGATCGCCGCTGGCGGCGCCGCGCGCCCCGTTCCGGGCAATCCTGAGGTTCTGCGCAATGAAAAGATTTAAAGCCCGATGGCTTTCGTTCAGTGCGTTTGCGTTCGACTTGTGCGCGGTGGCTCTGGCCTGGATGCTGGCGTACGTGATCCGTTTCAACGGTCCGGTGCCCGCCGCGTTCTGGTCGAGCGGTCTGCACGCGCTCGTGTGGGTGCTGCTGATCTACGCGGTGATGTTCCGCAGCTACGGGCTCTATCGCGGCATGTGGGTGTTCGCCAGCCTGCCCGATCTCGTGCGTATCGCGAAGGCGATTGGCGTCGGTGCGCTGTTCGTCGTGATCGGCTCCGCGCTACTGCAGCCGGCGCCCGTGGTGCCTCGCTCCGTGCTGATCGTCTCGCCGATGCTGCTGTTCCTCACGATGGGCGGCTCGCGCGCGCTCTATCGCGCGGCCAAGGAGTTCTATCGCTACGGCGGTCTGGTCGGGCAGGGCAAGCCGGTGCTGGTGCTCGGCGCGGGCAACGCCGGCGCGAACCTCGTGCGCGAGCTGAAGCGCTCGGGCGAATGGCGCCTCGCGGGACTGCTCGACGACGATCCGGTCAAACAAGGCCGCGAAATCTATGGCTATCGCGTGCTCGGCGCGATCAGCGATCTGCAGAAAATTTCCGCCGAACTGAAAGTGGAGCACGTCATCATCGCGGTGCCGTCCGCTTCCGTCGAAGCGCACCGGCGCATCGCCACGCTGTGCGTGCGCGCGGGCGTGCGGGCGATGACGCTGCCCGCGCTCACGCCGCTGACGCAGGGCCAGGCGTTTCTGTCGCGGGTGCGTCAGATCGATCTCGAAGACCTGCTTGGCCGCGATCCGGTGACGATCGACACGGAACACGTCGAAGCGCTGCTGAAGAACCGCGTCGTCATGGTGACCGGCGCGGGCGGCTCGATCGGCTCGGAACTGTGCCGGCAGATCCTGCGCTTCGGTCCGGTGCAGCTGGTGGCGTTCGACATCTCCGAATTCTCGATCTATCGGCTGAACGAAGAGCTGCGCGACAAGTATCCGGAAGTGTCGGTCGTGCCGATCATCGGCGACGTGAAGGACTCGCTGCTGCTCGATCAGGTGATGGCGCGCTACTGTCCGCATATCGTGTTTCATGCGGCGGCCTACAAACACGTGCCGCTGATGGAAGAGGTGAACACGTGGCAGGCCGTGCGCAACAACGTGCTCGGCACCTATCGCGTGGGGCGCGCGGCGATCCGCCACGACGTCGCCCATTTCGTGCTGATTTCCACCGACAAGGCCGTCAACCCGACCAACGTGATGGGCGCGAGCAAGCGTCTCGCGGAGATGGCCTGCTCAGCGCTGCAGGCGCAGGGCTCGCGGCGCACGCAATTCGAAACGGTGCGGTTCGGCAACGTGCTCGGTAGCGCCGGCAGCGTGATTCCGAAGTTCCAGGAGCAGATTGCGCGCGGCGGTCCGGTCACGGTCACGCACCCGGAGATCACCCGCTTCTTCATGACGATTCCGGAGGCGTCGCAACTGGTGTTGCAGGCCTCGAGCATGGGACGCGGCGGCGAAATTTTCATTCTCGACATGGGTAAGCCGGTGCGCATCGCCGATCTCGCGCACGATCTGATCCGTCTGTATGGCTTTACCGAAGAGCAGATTCGCGTCGTGTTCACCGGGTTGCGTCCCGGCGAGAAGCTGTACGAAGAACTGCTGGCCGATGATGAAACGACCACGCGCACACCGCATCCGAAGTTGCGCATCGCGCGGGCGCGCGCAGTGCCCGACTCCATGATCGACAATCTGCTGCCGTGGCTGATGCAGCACCGCGTGCCGTCGGACGATGAAGTGCGCCGCGATCTGCGCCGCTGGGTGCCCGAATATCAGCCGGCCACGGCTACCGCACTGCGCAGCGTGACGCCGGTGACGCGGGCGTCGTAGCGAAGGCGGCGGCAGCTTCGTAATCGCTCAGAGATACACATAAAGAAAAAGGCGCCCTGCGCCTTTTTCCGCTTACCGCTTCCCCTTCCTCACCACCATCCACCGCGGCGACTTGAAGCGCACGATGCTCACATACAGCCACACATAAGTCGCCGCGAACACCACAACGAAGCAGAACAGATGCAGCGTATGCCGCCAGAACAGCGTGGCCGGCACGACCGCGATCAGACATAGCAGCCACAGATACGGCGAAGTCAGCGAATTGCGCCGCGTCAGTTCGCGCGCGGTGCGCGTGCCGACCACCCAGCGCATCAGCCGCTTATACACGAGCATATGCAGATGCACGCCGTCGGGAATGCCCGGCGACATGCCGCGAATGAACTTTTTCCGGTAGATCGAGAAGCACGTCTCGAAGATCGGATACATGAACAGCAGCACCGGATACCACGCGGACACGTCGCGATTGCGCATCACCAGCATGATCGACAGTTCGGCGAGCATGAAGCCGATGAAGTACGCGCCGCCGTCGCCGAGAAAGATCAGCCCCGCCGGAAAATTCCAGATGAAGAAGCCGAGCACCGCGCCCATCATCATGAACGACGCGGACAGCACGATCGGATCATGAACCTGGAACGCCACGTAGGCGAGCGACGCGAACATCATGAATGCGACCATCGACGCAAGGCCGTTGAAGCCGTCGATGATGTTGATCGCGTTGGCGAGCGCCGCAACGGCCAGCACCGTGACCGCGAAAGAGACCACCGCGTACGAGAGCAGAAAGTCGAGCGGCGGCACGCTGATGCGCGTGACCGCGATATCGAGCAGGAAAAAAGCGAGCGCGGCGGCCACCATCGTGCAGACGAGGCGCACGAGCGGCGACACGCGCTTGGTCAGATCCTCGACGAGACCCGAGCCGAACGCCGGCATGCCGCACGCGACCAGGCCGAGAATGCCGCCCGACACGGCCGGATACGCACGATGCAACTGCACCGCCGCGGCAATCAGCCCGAGCAGTATCCCGGTCCCGCCGATGCGCGGCACCGGCCGCACGTGGAATTTCTGCACGCCGGCCAGATCGGTATCGGTGGACAATTTTTCATGCAGATGCGCATAGCGCACGATCAACAGCGTGATCAGCAGTGAAACCAGAAAGCCGAGCGCAAAACTAAGCATGAAAGTGGGCCTGAGCGAAGACGGCGAATTATACAAACGAAACGTCGGGCGCCGGCCGGGTGGCGCGCCACCCGCCATTGTCGCGCAACGCGCGGCCGATCCCAGATAGTGAGGTGCGAAGCGGACGCAAAGGCGCGCCAGTCATGGATTTCACCTATCCAGCGCAGTCGGCGCGCGGTCGTTAACCTGGATGCGGCGAAGTGTAAGTCACGCGCAACGAGTCACCGTCAAGCGGCGGCGCGTGCAACTGCCAATCTGTTTCGCCGCAGATCGGCAAGACGTTCCGGAGACCCAATGCTAAATAACATCACAATTCGTGGCGGCCTGACGCTGGTAATCAGCGTATTCGTCGCTTTCCTTCTGACGGTCATCGCTGTCGGTTATGGCGCGCTCAAACTCGCCAACAGCAGCCTCGACGACACGCAGCGCAGCGCGGTCGCGCTATCGCATCTGAAGGCGAGTTCCGAAAAGCTTCTGCAGGTGCAGCTCGCGTTGGGCACGTATCAGACGCTCTTTAGCGTCGGCAAGCAGACCGACGATCTGCTGCCGGCCGCGCACAAGGTGCTCGTCGAGTCGAACAAGGACTTCCGCAACTACATGGCGGGCCCGTTCGCGAGCGACGCCGAGCGCAAGCTCGCGCAAGGCGTCGAGCAGGCGCGCGCCGCGCTGGTCGACAAGGCGATCGAGCCGGAATTCAAGGCCCTCACCGATTTCGACTTCAACACCTTCCGCAACATCCAGGGCGACACCGCGAACAGCTTCTACGCAACCTATTCGAAAGCGATCGACGCACTCGAAAGCGCGCAGATCGACAGTCAGCACCAACAGGCCGCTACCGGCGCGCAGCGCTTCCAGCTGGCGACGCTGCTGTTCGTCGCTATCGGCGTGATCGCGCTCGTGATCGGCGTGGCGGCGCGCATGGCGCTGTCGGCGGCGCTGATCAAGCCGGTCAACGCGACCGTCAAGCACTTCGAGCGGATCGCCGCCGGTGATCTGACGGTCGCCATCAAGGTGCGCTCGCGCAACGAGATGGGCCAGTTGCTCGGCGCGCTGACGAAGATGCGCGACGGCCTCGTCGAAACCGTCGCCAAGGTGCGCGGCAGCACGAGCGCGATCACCCAGGGCGCGAACGAAATCGCGTCGGGCAACGCGGACCTGTCCGCGCGCACCGAGCAGCAGGCGGCCGCGTTGCAGCAGACGGCGGCCAGCATGGAGCAGTTGTCGGCGACGGTGAAGCAGAACGCCGACAACGCCAAGCAGGCGAACCGGCTTGCCCACGGCGCGCTCGACACGGTCACGCGCGGCGGCACGGTGGTGTCGCGCGTCACCGAAACGATGGACGGCATTAGCGAGTCCTCGCGCAAGGTGACGGAGATCATCGGCATGATCGAAGGGATCGCGTTTCAGACCAACATTCTCGCGTTGAACGCGGCGGTGGAAGCGGCGCGCGCGGGCGAACAGGGGCGCGGCTTTGCGGTGGTGGCCTCGGAAGTGCGCAGTCTTGCGCAGCGCTCGGGCGCGGCGGCCAAGGAGATCAAGGAGCTGATCGGCGAATCCGCGGCCAAGGTCGAGGAGGGCGCCTCGCTCGTGTCCGACGCGCAGAAGACGATTCACGAAGCGATGAGCGCGGTCGAGCGCGTCACCGGCGTGATGAACGAGATCGAGGCCTCCGCGCTGGAGCAGAGCGACGGCATCGAGCAGGTCAACAAGGCGGTCTCGCAGATCGACGAGGTCACGCAGCACAACGCGGCGCTCGTCGAGCAGGCCGCGGCCGCGGCGAAGTCGCTGGAAGAGCAGGCGGCGATTCTGAAGGACGCCGTCTCGGTGTTTCAGCTCGACACGCTGTCGGCGTAGGCAACTCGTACCGCTCGCGGGCGGGCGGAGGGCGCCGCGTGGCAGCGCGGGCCCGACAGGCCCATCGACAGCGGCCCGCAGTCGGGGCCGCCATCTCGATGGCGGCTCATGCCCGTCGAGTCAATGACTCGTGCCCAGATAGGCCGCCTTCACCGAGGGATCGTTACGCAATTGCAGCGCCGGCCCATGCGCGGCGATCCGGCCATTTTCCAGCACATAGCCGTAGTCGGCCACATTGAGCGCCGCCGCGGCGAACTGCTCGACCAGCAGCATCGTCACGCCCTGGCCCTTCAGATTCTCGATGATGCGAAACACCTCTTCGACGAGAATCGGCGCGAGCCCCATCGACGGTTCGTCGAGCAGCACGAGTTCGGGGTTCAGCATGATCGCACGCGCCATCGCCAGCATCTGCTGCTCGCCGCCGGACAGCGTGCCGGCCAGTTGATTGCGCCGCTCCTTCAGACGCGGGAACAGTTCGATCGCGCGCTCCAGATCGGCGTTCACGTCGCCGCGCGGCCGTGCCCATGTGAGGCGTGGAAACGCGCCGAGAATCAGATTGTCGGTTACGCTCATCGTCGCGAACACGCGCCGGCCTTCCGGCGAATGCGCGAGGCCGAGCCGCGCGATGCGGTGCGAGTCGAGCGAGTCGATCCGCTTCGCGCTTGCGCCCACGCCCATCGTGATTTCACCGGCGCTCGGACGGATCATCCCGGAGATCGCGCGCATCGTGGTGGTCTTGCCCGCGCCGTTCGAACCGATCAGCGTGACGACCGACGCCTTCGGCACGTCGATCGAAATGCCGTGCAGCACTTTGACCTTGCCGTAGCCCGCATGCAGATTTCTGATCGATAGCATGTGTGTTCCTGTGTGTCTCAAGACCTGTCTGCGCGACTCAGGCTGCTTGCCCGGCCGCCTGGCCGCCGAGATAAGCCTCGATGACTTTCTCGTTCGACTGGACTTCGGCCGGATTGCCTTCCGCGATCTTCTGCCCGAAGTCGAGCACCGACACGCGGTTGCACACGCTCATCACGACGTCCATGTGATGTTCGATCAGCACGACAGTGATGCCGTGATCGCGCACCTTGCGGATGATCGCGATCAGTTCCTTGATGTCCGGCGCGGTGAGGCCCGCGGCCGGCTCATCGAGCAGCAGCACTTGCGGATCGAGCGCGAGCGCCCGCGCGATTTCGAGCAGCCGCTGCTTGCCGTAGGGCAGGTTGCGCGCTTCCTCGCCGGCCACGTTCTGCAGCCCGACGAAGCGCAGCATGCCGAACGCGCGCTCGCGGGCAGCCTCTTCCTCGCGCCGGTAGCGCCGCGACATCAGCCCGACGTCGGCGAGATTGGCGCGGAACGTGTGATGCAGACCGACCAGCACGTTTTCGAGCGCGGTCATCTCGCCGAACAGCTGCACGTTCTGGAACGTGCGCGCGATGCCCGCCAGCGCGATCTGCGCGGAGGTCTTGCCCGCGAGCGACGTGCCGCGATAGTCGAGCGTGCCGGCGGTCGGTACGTAGATGCCCGTCAGCACGTTCATCATCGTGCTCTTGCCGGAGCCGTTCGGGCCGATCAGGCCGTGAATCGTGCCGCGCCGCACCGTGAGATCGACATTGTTGAGCGCCTTCAGGCCGCTGAACTGCATCAGGATGCCGCGCAACTGCAGGATGTCTTCCGTGCCGCCTGCTTGCACCGCCTGAACCGCATCGCCGCCGACCGTCGTGGGCGCCGTGGTGTCGACGGTGACCGTGCGCACCCGGCCGTGCAGCACGATCTTGCGCACGAAGCCGACCACGCCGTCCTGCAGGTAGTACACGACGAGCAGAATCATCAGGCCGAAGATCGTCAGCCGCCAGTCGGCGAGCGTGTCGATGCGGTAGGAGAACGCGGCGAGCCCGAGCGTGCCGAGCACCGGAATCGCCACCTTGCGCGGCGTCGTTACCTTGCGCGTGAGCGCCACGCCCGCGCCGATCACGACCACCGCCGCCAGCACCGACGCGACGATGCGGAACATGTCGATATCGTCGAGCAGTTTGGGCAGCAGCACGATGATTGCGGAGCCGAGCAGCGCGCCGGTGCGCGTCTTGCGTCCGCCCATGATGATCGCGAGCAGGAACAGGATGGTCAGCTCGAAGTTGTAGGTATTCGGCGAGATGTACTGCTCCGAATACGAATAGAGGCAGCCCGCCAGTCCTGCAAAACCCGCGCTGATCACGAACGCGTAGACCTTGTAGCGGTACACCGACACGCCCATGCAGTCCGAGGCGATCGGACTGTCGCGCAGCGCTTCGAACGCGCGGCCCAGGTGCGACTTGAGCACGCGGTGCACGACGATCAGCGACACCACCAGCAGCGCCGCGACGAGCCAGTAGTATTCGACTTCGTTCATCGGCCGGCCGCCCAACGACGGCTTCGGGATCTTCACGCCCATCGGCCCGTTGGTCAGAAAATCCATCTCGTTGATGAGGATCTGCAGGATCGTGCCGAACGCGAGCGTGACCATCGCGAGGTAGGGGCCGGACACGCGCAAGGCGGGCAGCGCGAGAATCGCGCCGAAGCCGGCCGTGATCAGGATCGCGAGCGGCGCGGTGACGAAAAACGGCATGCCGAGCTTGATGAACAGCACGCCCGCCGTATAAGCGCCGACCCCGAACAACCCCGCATGGCCGAGCGAAACCTGGCCGGTATAGCCGACTACGATGTCGAGACCGAACAGCAGGATCGCGTAGATCATGATGGTCTCGAACAGATGGATGTAGTACGGATTGCCCGACAGCACCGGGAACACCGCGAGCGCGACCAGCGCCAGAGCCGACGCAATGAGTTTCTTCAGATTCACGGCGGGCCTCACACTTTCTTGATCGAGGTCTTGCCGAACAGGCCGGCGGGTTTCAGCGCGAGCACGATCAGCAGCAGCACGAGCCCCGGCACATCCTTGTAGCCGGTCGAGATGTAGAAGCCCGTGGTGGTCTCCGCAATCCCGAGAATCACGCCGCCGACCACGATGCCGAGTCCGCTCGACAGCCCGCCGATGATCGCCACCGCGAACGCCTTGAGCCCGAGCACCGCGCCCATCGTCGCGCCGGTCAGCGTGAGCGGGGCGATCAGCACGCCGGCGAAGGCCGCCGTCAGCGACGACAGCGCATACGAGAACGTGATCACGAGGCCGGTGTTGATGCCCATCAGCGCGGCGGCGTCGCGGTCGTTCGCGGTGGCCACCACCGCCTTGCCGAAGATCGTCTTGCGATTGAAGAACTCGACGGCCAGCATCATCACGAGTGCGCCGCCGACCACCAGCAGTTCCATCGGCAGCACGTTAGCGCCGAGCACCCGGAGCGGCGCTTCCGGCAGCGGTGACGGGAAGCGCAGATCATCGCGGCCCCAGACGTTTTCCGCGACGTTCTTGAAGATGATGCCGAGCGCGATGGTCGACATGATCCAGCCGAATTCGGATTTGATCTTGATCGCGGGCCGCACGCCGATCCGTTCGACGAACGCGCCTTGCAGCAGACCAAACAGGCAGACGAGCGGAATCATCAGCCAGTAGTTGACGCCCAATGACACCAGCGTCAGGCCGACCAGCGCGCCGAGCATCAGCGCGTCGCCCTGGCCGAAGTTCAGCGTGCCGGACGTGGCGAACGTGAGTTGATAGCCGAATGCGATCACGGCGTAGATCATGCCGAGCGCAATGCCGCTATAGACGAGCTGCAGAAGAATGGCCATCGTCGAGCGCCTTCGTATTCACCGCTTATGAGGCAGAGCCGCGCCCGCCGTGAGGCGGGTGCGGCTCCCGGAGCATGCTGCCGCGCGTTGTGCGCGCGGCTTTGCCACGCGGCCGGCGCGAGGTGCGCGCCGCGCTCGCGTCGGCGCGCGCCTAGTTCGACGACGCCTGCTTGGTGCGCAACTGGCTGCCGCCCTTGCGGTCGGCCTCGTACGCATAGATCACGCGGCCGCCCTTGACCTCGCCGACCACCGGCACGTTCGGACTGATCGCTTCGTGGTCGTCATGCGTGAACGGCTTGTCGTAGACCATCACGACGCCTTCCACCTTGGTGCCCAGGTTTTCGAGCGCGGCGCGCACTTTCGGGCCGTCGGTCGAACCGGCCTGCGTGATCGCGGCGGCCAGCAGGTAGACCGAGTCGTAGCCCTGCGCGGCGGAGACCGGCGAGTCGATGCGATTGTTCTTCGGCTTGAATTCCTTCAGGTACGCGTCGATGAACGCCTTGCGCTTTGGCGTATTGGCTTCCTGAATGAAGGTCTGCGGCATGCGCGCGCCTTCGCCGTTGGTGCTCGCGTTGTCGATGTAGTTCGCCATGGAGAGCGTCCAGCTGCCGATCAGCGGCACTTTCCAGCCGAGTTTGGCCATGCCGTTGGCGATCTGCGCGAGTTCCGGCCCGATCCCGTACGTCAGCACCGCTTCTGCGCCGGCCTCTTTGGCCTTGAGCAGCTGCGCGGTCATGTCGACGTCCTTGATGTTGAATTTCTCGACGGCGACCGGCTTCACGCCTTTCGCGGCGAGCGCTTTTTCGAGGTCTTCGCGGCCGAGCTGGCCGTAGTTGGTCGAGTCGGCGAGAATCGCCACTTTCTTGAAGCCGCGTTTCGTGACGGCTTCGTCGACGATCATCGGCGCCTGAATGCGGTCCGCGGCGGCGTTGCGGAACACGTAGTTGTCGGGCTGATCGGTGAATTGCTTCGTCACGATACTGCCGGTCGCGACGTTGTTGAAGACGGGAATCTTCGCTTCCTGGAAGAAGCGTTGCGAGGCGAGCGCGACGCCGGTATTGATGTAGCCGACCACCGCGACGACTTTTTCCTTGTTGATCAGCTCTTGCGCGATCTGCACGCCACGTTCGTTTTTCGCTTCGTCGTCGCGTTCGACCAGCACGATCTGACGGCCCAGCACGCCGCCGCCTTTGTTGATTTCAGCGGCGGCAAGACGCACGCCGTCGCGCATGCTCACGCCCATCGAAGACGACCCGCCGGTGAAGGGTCCGTCGACGCCGATCTTGATCGGGTCGGCCGCATAGCTGACGTTGGCGAAGGCACACAGCGCGAGCGCACTCACCACGCTCTTCAAGCGAATTCCCATAGCAGTCTCCGTAGCATGTCTTTTTCTTGCACGGAGCCTCGATGCGGCTCCCATGCGCGCCGACCGGACGTTCTTAGGAAGCCTGACCGTCGCGTCGGTGAGGCAGTATAGGAAATCGTAAAGTATTAGTAATATTCGGACTTACCCGCTTGGTGCAATCCCGCAATCGACGGCGGCCCAGTCCGCGCGCACAACTTGCCGGACCCGCTCGCGCCCCCGTCGATTTTTTCTGCAACCGGTGGTTGCCGTGGCCGCGTCAGGCAAATCCGCGCGGATTACTCGACTGCCAGCGCCAGTGATCCGCACACATGCGTTCGATGCCGAACTGCGCGCGCCAGCCGATGATGTTCTCGGCGGCGGCCGGATCGGCGAAGCACGACGCGATGTCGCCCGGACGGCGCGCGACGATCTCGTACGGCACCGGCTTGCCCGACGCCTTCTCGAACGCGCGCACCACGTCCAGCACGCTATAGCCCTGGCCCGTGCCGAGGTTCACGACGAAGCTCGCGTCGCGCTTGACCAGCGCGTCGAGCGCGGCGAGGTGCCCGCGTGCCAGATCGACCACGTGTATGTAGTCGCGCACGCCGGTGCCGTCGGGCGTTTCATAGTCGCCGCCGAACACGCGCAGCTTGTCGAGCTTGCCGACGGCCACCTGCGCGACATACGGCATCAGGTTGTTCGGAATGCCGGCCGGATCTTCGCCGATCAGACCGCTCTCGTGCGCGCCGACCGGATTGAAGTAGCGCAGCGTGGCGATGCGCCACGACGGATCGGCCAGTTCCAGATCGCGCAGCACCTGCTCGGCGATCAGCTTCGACTGCCCGTACGGATTGGTGGCCGACAGCGGGAAGGATTCATCAATCGGCGAGCTTTTCGGCACGCCGTACACCGTCGCCGACGAACTGAACACGAACTGCCTGACGTTGCGATCACGCATCACGCCGAGCAGCGCGAGCAGGCTGCCGACGTTGTTGCTGTAGTACTCGATCGGCTTCGCGACCGATTCGCCCACAGCCTTCAGCGCGGCGAAGTGAATGGCGCCCGTGATCGGGTGCGCATCGAAAATACGGTTGAGCGCGTCGACGTCGCGCGCGTCGTTGTCGTAGAAGGTCACGGCGCGGCCGGTGATTTTTTCCACGCGCCGCAGCGATTCGCGGTTGCTGTTCACGAGATTGTCGATCACCACGACGTCGTAGCCGCCGTTGAGCAGTTCGACACATGTGTGCGAGCCGATGAAGCCGGCGCCGCCCGTTACCAGAATCGTGCCCTTCGTGGTCATGCTGTTTGCTCCGTTAAAGTAAGACACCCGTCATTTTCTGCACCAGGTCTTTATATGTTTCGACGACGACCCGTTCGTCGAATTCTTGTGCGACTTTCTGCCGGCCGCGTTCTGCCATCGCGCGGCGTTCGGCGTGACCCATGTCGAGCATGCGCGCGAGTTGCGCGGCGAGGCTCTCTGCGCTGCGTACTTCACACAGCAAACCGTTGACGCCGTCGGCCACCACTTCGCGGCAACCCGGCACGTCGGTCGTGACGATCGGGCGGCCCATCGCCGACGCTTCCATCAGCGTGCGCGGCACGCCTTCACGATACGACGGCAACACGATGCAATCGGCATCGGCGATGAAGGGGCGCACGTCGTGCGCCTCGCCAAGATACTCGATGATGCCTTCCTGTTCCCACGCCGCCACTTCGTCGCGCGTGATCGCGCTCGGATTGTCGACGCCCACCGGGCCGAGCAGTTGGAACCGCGCGTGCGGATATCGTTCACGCAAACGTCGCGCGGCCTCCACATATTCGCCGACCCCCTTGTCCCACAGGAGCCGCCCGATCAGCACGAATTTAAACGCCGGCCGCTCGGGCAACGGTGCGAACGCGAACTGTTCGAGATCGACGCCTTCGCCGTGCAGCAACCGCGCCCGCTCAGGATGCACCAACAAATTCTGCTCGACAAACGCGGCCTGGTCGTCGCGATTCAGAAACCAGACTTCGCGCGGGAAGCGGAACGCGAAACGATACAATTTTTTCGCCACCTGCGCGGCGCGGCTCCGCTGGATGAACACGTAGCCGAGCCCGGTCGTGACCGCGACCGACTGCACGCCCGCGAGCTTCGCGGCGATCGAGCCGTAGATGTTCGGCTTGATCGTGTAGTGAAACACCACGTGCGGGCGGATCGTCCGGTATTGCCGATAGAGCGAGACAAGCGTGCGCAGATCGTCGCGTGGATTGGTGCCCTTGGAGGCGACCGGCAGTTCGATGCAGCGGCAGCCCATCGCGGTGAGCAGCTCGAACGTGCGGTCGCGCGGCGCGAGCACCGTCACGTCGACGCCGCGCCCCACCAGCATACGGATCAGTCCTTGCCGATAGGTATAGATTGCCCAGGCGGTATTGCAAACGAGTGTAATGCGCAGCGCGGGCGTCGACTTCAAGGCAGGCTTCATGCGGGAGCGGATTCGGCGGTGAATGGGACGGTGGACGGTCAGTGACTCGCGCGTGGCGCGAGCAGCACGCGTTTGACCCGCTGCAGCGCGCGGTACGGCATCACCAGATGCAGCAGATTTTTCGCGAGGCCGAGCCAGTCGTACGGATTGGCGGCGTTGAAGTAGCGCAATTGCAAACGCATTGTCGAGGTGATCTGGCGGCGCCGCTTGGTCGCGCTGATGCCGCCTTCGTTCAGCTCGTAATAGAGCCCGAGTTCCGGCAGATTCGCGCAGTCGTAGCGCTCCATCAGACGGACGAACAGATCGAGGTCTTCGGCGCAGCGATACTCGGCGCGATAGTTGCCGACCGCGCGTACGGCGTCGATGCGCAGCATCATCGAAGGATGCGCGAAGCATGAGCGGAAGAAGCGCATGCGGCGGATCGTGTTTGGCTCGGCGGGCGGCGTCAGCATGAAGAGCGGCTCGCCCGCGCGCGTGACGACCTGGGTCCACATGCCGAGGCCGGCCACGTTCGGATGCGCTTGCATGAACGCGCGCTGCTTCGCGAGCCGTTGCGGCACGCTGCGATCGCCCGCGTCGATTCGAGCGGCATAGCGGAAGCCGCGCTGCGCGAGCGCGTCGATGCCGGTTTGCAACGCGCGCTCGATGCCGCCGTTCTGTGCCATGCGCAGCACGTCGATCTTCATGTTGGCGAGCGCCGGCGCGACGATCGGCGGCGTGCTGCCGTCATCGACGATCAGTACGTGTACCAGCGCACTTTCACTGAACGAGGCGAGCGTGAGGTCGACGTCGGCCTGGCCGTTATATGCGGGCATCAGCACCGCGACGTCGTCGAGAGCGGATTGCGCGGTGGCGGATGCGTTCGTCATGGGCGCAATTTGAAACGGATGTAATAAAGATTGACCGACGCGGCCGCCAGATAGCCGGCCGCGAGACCGACCAGCGCGCCGTATGCGCCGAGCCGCGGGATCGCCAACAGATTCACGACGAACGCAACGGCCAGCGCGAGCAGCCATTTGGACAGCAACACGAACCTCGCCTGATACTTCAGTACGATAAGATTGCCGATCGCTTCGATGCCGGCCGGCACGGACAGCCACACGGCCCAGCGGAAGATGTCGATTGCGCCTTCGAAGTCCGGCCCGAACACGCGGCGAATGATGAAACCGGCGAGCAGATCCAGCACGATCGCGCCGCCTACCATCAATGCGGCGGTCATCGCGGTGAGCCGCCACATGTTGCGGCGCAGTCGCGTAGCTTCCTGCACGCGGTAGACGAATGCGGGCGCGATGGTCTGGGCGAGCATCAGCGCGAGCGTGATCCAGTTTTCGTTCAACTGCTGGGCGGCGGAGTAGCGTCCGAGGTCGGCGAATGAGATCGCCCGCTCGAGCATCAGCCGGTCCAGTTTCAGGAACAGATACATACAGATCAGGCCGAGCCAGAACACGGTGCCCGCGCTCGCGAAATGCGTGAAGAGCGAACGGTCGAGGCGCCAGTTCAGCCGGCCGCCATGACGGCGCATGAAGTAGATCAGCAGCACCGCGCCGATCGCCGCGGATTCGAGCGCCCACAGCCAGCCGAAGCGCGCGGGCGCCGCCGCCGCGCGCACCAGCAGATAGACGCTGCCGGCTTTGAGCACGGCGGTGCTTATGCTGGTGAGCAACTGCGGCTTGCTGTAGGTCATGCTTTGCAGCCACGCGTTGATCACACCGACGAACGGCTCGCGAAACAGCATCGTCACCGCGAGGCCCGCGAGCATGGCGCCGACGAGCGGCTCGAAGACATGCAGCGCGATGCCGAGCCACGTGAGCAGCAGCGCGCCGACCGACACGGCAAAGCGCAGCACGAACGCGCTGCCGAGCACGGTGCCGAGCTGCGTGGGCGGCCGGTTGACGATGGTGGGCACGAGAATCTCCGCGCCGCATACCCAGGTGATCGGCGAGAGCACCAGCAGCAGCGTGTTCGCGTATTGCCATTTGCCGAATACGTCCGGGCCGAAGTAGCGCGCCAGCATGCCGCTGATCACGATCGCGACACCGATTTGTGTGAGTCTCTCGAGCCCGAGCCAGACGATATTCGTGAATGCGCGCGTGACGTCGGGATTGGCGAAGCGTTTGAGCGTCAGCATCCGCTGGCCGTTTGCCGGTACACGTATGCGGATTGCGCAGCGGCACTGCGCGCGTTCGCCCACCTGGCCGACTGTAGCGGCAACTTTACAAACGGAGGGCGTCTAAGCATTAGAATGGCGTTATTCAGGCGGGTCAGAAGAACGCAATTATAAGTTGGAACCGGATCGCTTCCGGCAAGCGCGCACCGCAGCATGTCAGGGCTACTTTTCATCGCTCGTTTTACCGCTAGTTTTACCGATGTTCAGCGGTGCGCCGGTCAAAATTTTCCATTGCACGTCAGTGAGCCAACATGATCTCCAAATCCATTTTCAAGGCGTATGACATTCGCGGCGTGATCGGCAAGACGCTCGACGCCGATGCCGCACGCTCCATCGGCCGCGCATTCGGCAGCGAAGTGCGCGCGCAAGGCGGCGACGCGGTCGTCGTCGCGCGCGACGGACGCCTGTCGGGTCCTGAGCTGATTCAGGCATTGTCGGACGGTCTGCGTGCGGCCGGTGTCGACGTGGTCAACGTCGGCATGGTGCCGACGCCTGTTGGCTACTTCGCGGCCAGCGTGCCGTTGCAGCTCGCGGGCGGCGAACGCCGCGTCGACTCATGCATCGTCGTGACGGGCAGCCACAATCCGCCTGACTACAACGGCTTCAAGATGGTCCTGCGCGGCGCGGCAATTTACGGTGAACAGATTCTCGCGTTGCATCAGCGCATCGTCGACGAAAACTTCAGCGACGGCAGCGGCACGTACACCGAATACGACATTGCCGATGCGTACCTCGATCGCATCGCCGGCGACATCAAGCTCGCGCGCCCGATGAAGATCGTCGTCGACACCGGCAACGGTGTCGCCGGCGGTCTCGCGCCGAAACTGTTCAGGAAGCTCGGCTGCGAACTGGTCGAACTGTTCACTGAAATCGACGGCAACTTCCCGAACCATCACCCGGACCCGGCGCACCCGGAAAACCTCCAGGACGTGATTCGCGCGCTGAAGGAAACGGATGCGGAAATCGGCTTCGCGTTCGACGGCGACGGCGACCGCCTCGGCGTCGTCACCAAAGATGGCCAGATCATCTATCCGGACCGTCAGCTGATGCTGTTCGCCGAAGAAGTGCTGTCGCGCAACAAGGGCGCGCAGATCATTTATGACGTGAAGTGCACGCGCAACCTCGCGAAGTGGGTGAAGGACAAGGGCGGCGAACCGCTGATGTGGAAAACGGGCCACTCGCTCGTGAAAGCGAAGCTGCGTGAAACCGGTGCGCCGCTCGCGGGCGAAATGAGCGGCCACGTGTTCTTCAAGGACCGCTGGTACGGTTTCGACGACGGCCTGTACACAGGCGCGCGCCTGCTCGAAATCCTGACGCGCGTCGCCGATCCGAGCAAGCTGCTGAACTCGCTGCCGAACTCGAACTCCACGCCGGAACTGCAACTGAAGCTGGAGGAAGGCGAGAACTTCGAGCTGATCGCGCGCTTGCAGCAGAACGCGACATTCACCGGCGCGGACGACGTCGTGAAGATCGACGGCCTGCGCGTCGAGTATCCGGACGGCTTCGGTCTCGCGCGTTCGTCGAACACCACGCCGGTCGTGGTGATGCGTTTCGAAGCCGATAACGACGCGGCGCTCAAACGCATCCAGGAAGACTTCCGCCGCGTGATCCTCGCGGAGAAGGCCGACGCGAAACTGCCGTTCTGACGGCTGAAGCGGCGGCGCGGTTCGGCTGGGTTCGCCGGGCCTCAAGCGCCGCCGTGGTCGAACGCGGCGCGGGTTTATTACCGCGCCGCGTTTTTTCATGCCATTGACATGCGACGCGTTAAAATTGCGGTCCTCGTGAGAAAGCGCCGGGCCGTCCCGGGCTTTCTCATCCCTCGGGGGCCTGACGCGCCGCGGCAGGTTGGGGCATCTCTCAACGCATCTTCGGGCCGGATAGCCGGTTTTCCCACTCTTGAGCGTGCAAAAGATACTCATCGTGAGGGTGTCGTCTCTTGGCGACGTCGTTCACAACATGCCGGTGATCGCCGACATCCGACGCCGCCATCCGGATGCGCAGATCGACTGGCTCGTCGAAGAAAGCTTCGTCGGGCTCGTGCAACTCGTCACCGGCGTGCGACGGGCGATTCCCGTTTCATTGCGGCGCTGGCGCAAGCGCATCCTGTCGGTCGACAACTGGCGCGAAATCGGCGCGTTCCGGCGCGCGCTCGCGGCCGAGCACTATGATCTCGTGATCGACTGCCAAGGGCTCATCAAGACCGCATGGCTGGCGAGCATGGCGCGAGGGCCGCTCGTCGGACTCGCGAACCGCACCGACGGCGCGGGCTTCGAATGGCCGGTGCGTTTCTTCTACGACAAGCGCGTGCCGATCGAGCCGCGCACCCATGTGGTCGAACGCACGCGGCAACTGGTCGCCGCGGCGCTCAACGGCCCGCAGCCGCAACCCACCGACGAAATCGATTTCGGCCTCGACACTGGGCGCGCGGCGCTGGCATTGTCGCAGGCGAATCTGAACCTGCCGGTGCCGTACGTGGTGTTCGTGCACGCGACCTCGCGCGCCGACAAGCAATGGCCCGACACCGCGTGGATCGAGTTGGGGCAGTCGCTGGTGCGGCGTGGCGCGTCGATCGTGCTGCCGTGGGGCAGCGACGCCGAGCGCGCAACCAGCGAGCGTCTCGCGAAGGAATTCGGCGCGGCGGCGATCGTCCCGCCGAAGCTGTCGTTGCCCGCGGTGGTCGGTCTGATCGAAGGCGCGGCGGCGACGGTCGGCGTTGACACAGGTCTGGTTCACATCGCGGCGGCGCTGAAGCGGCCCACGGTCGAGTTGTACAATTTCTCGACCGCGTGGCGCACTGGCGGATACTGGTCGCCGAACGTCGTCAATCTCGGCTCGGCCGGGCAGCCGCCCACGCTGCAGCAGGTCAAGTCGGCGCTGGCCGGTTTTGGCCTGCTGTAACCCGTCGGTGCGCTTCGCCTTGCGCACCTTCCGTTCTCAAGGGCGACCATGAACGAAACCCAGATCATCGAAGTAGCGAACGCCGACTGGCACGCACGCAATCTGTCCGTGCCGCGCGAGATGCTGCTTGCCGGCGTCGAGCGCGGCAAGGTGCTGTACTTCCCGAACCTGCGCTTTGCGATCGAAGGCGGCGAGCAGGCATTGCTCGATCCCGCGCTCGCCGATCCGAGCCGCAAGAACATCAGCCTCGAACCCAACGGTGGCGCGTTGCACGGCGTGGCCGGCGACGCCGTCACGCAATCCGCGGTGCGTGCGTTGATCGCGCGGTATCAGACCAATGCGCGCACGCTGGTCGATGGTCTCTTTCCCGAATACAACGGCCGGCTGCGCGTCGCGCCGACCAGCTTGCGGCTGCATCAGGTGGAAACGCGCGAAACCTCATGGCGCAAGGACGACAGCCGTCTGCACGTCGACGCGTTTCCGTCGCGGCCCAACTATGGCGAGCGGATTCTGCGCGTGTTCACCAACGTCAACCCGCATGGCGCGCCGCGCGTGTGGCGCGTCGGCGAGCCGTTCGAGGACATGGCCAAACGCTTCCTGCCGCGCATCAAGCCGCAGATGCCCGGCTCGGCATGGTTGCTGAATCTGCTGCACGTGACCAAGTCGCCGCGCAGCGAGTACGACCATCTGATGCTGCATCTGCACGACGGTATGAAGGCCGATCTCGACTATCAGAAGTCGAGCCCGCAGCAGACCATGCCGTTTCCGCCGGGCTGCGTGTGGGTATGTTTCTCCGACCAGACCTCGCACGCGGTGATGTCCGGCCAGTTCATGCTGGAGCAGACCTTCTTCCTGCCGGTCAAGGCGATGGCGCAGCCCGAATGCGCGCCGCTTGGCATTCTCGAACGCCTGAAGGGCAGGGCGCTGGTTTGAGCGCCGCTTTGCTGATGGTGGGTCGAGGGGCGCGCGCCTGTGCGTTCGAGCGCGTGAAGAATGCGGAATATGCGTGGGAGGCTGCGGCTTTCGCCTTCGCGGAATGCCGATGCTGAGGGCGATTTATAACGCGCTCTGGTGGATCATCGCGCCGCTCGCCGTGCTGCGTCTGTTGATCCGTTCGCGCAAGGAGCGCGGTTATCGCGAGCATATCGGCGAGCGCTTCGGCTATTCGCGTGGGCGCTTGCCCGAGGACAACGGGCCGTTGATCTGGGTGCATGCGGTGTCGGTCGGCGAGACGCGCGCCGCGCAGCCGCTGGTCGAAGCGCTGATCAAGGCGCGTCCCGACGCGCGCATTCTGTTGACGCACATGACGCCGAGCGGCCGCGCCACCGGCATGGAGGTTTTCGGCGAGCGCGTGTTGCGCAGCTATCTGCCGTACGACATGCCGCATGCGGTGCGGCGCTTCCTGCGTGCGTGGCGGCCGTCGCTCGGTCTGGTGATGGAAACCGAAGTGTGGCCGACGCTGATCGACGAATGCCGTCGCGCGGACGTGCCGCTCGTGCTGACCAATGCGCGGATGTCGGCGCGCTCGTATAAACGCGCGGCCAAATTCGGCGGCGCGACGAAGGATGTGTTCGGCGGTTTCTCGCGCGTGCTCGCGCAGAGTCCCTCGGATGCCGAGCGGCTTACCGCGCTCGGCGCGCGCAACGTCGCGGTGCTCGGCAATCTGAAGTTCGACATGAGCACGCCGCCGGAGCTGGCGGCGCGCGGTCATGCGTGGCGTGCGGCGATCGGCACGCGGCCGGTGTGGGTTGCGGCGAGCACGCGCGAGGGCGAAGAGGCGCTGGTGCTGCAGGCATTCGCGGCGCTGAATGTCGAGGACGCGCTGCTGATTCTGGTGCCGCGTCATCCGCAGCGGTTCAACGAAGTGGCGGCATTGGTCGAGAAAGCGGGGCTGCGGCTCGAACGGCGCTCGACGTGGGCCCCGGATGCGAAGGTGGCGTCGGCGGCCATGGCGACGGGAGGCGCCGTGCCGGCGTTGCCGGCCGGAGTGACGGTGCTGCTCGGCGATTCGATGGGTGAATTGGGCGCCTACTATGCCGCCGCGGACCTGGCGTTCATCGGCGGGAGTCTGCTGCCGCTCGGCGGCCAGAACCTGATCGAAGCGTGTGCCGTCGGCGTACCGGTGCTGATCGGGCCGCACGTGTTCAACTTCACGCAGGCCACCGCGGACGCGGTCGCGGCGGGCGCCGCGGTGCAGGTGCAAGACCCGGCCGATCTCGCGCGCGCATTGCGCGAACTTTTCGGCGACAAGGCGCGGCGGCTCGCGATGGGCGGCGCGGCGTCGGCATTCGCCGCGCGGCATCGCGGGGCGACGGCGCGCACGGTGGACGTGTTGATGGCGTTGCTGCCGGAGTGAGGGACGGGGCGCGATAAGCACGACCCGTCCATCGAGCCCACGACATCAAACCTTCAACAACCCCTTGCGCTCGATAAACCCCACCACCTGATCCAACCCGTCGAGCGCCTTCAGATTACACATCACGAAGGGCCGCTCGCCGCGCATTTTCTTCGCGTCCGATGCCATCACGTCGAGATTCGCGCCGACCATCGGCGCGAGGTCCGTCTTGTTGATCACCAGCAGATCCGACTTCGTAATGCCGGGCCCGCCCTTGCGCGGAATCTTCTCGCCGCCCGCCACGTCGATCACGTAGATCGTCAGGTCCGACAGTTCCGGGCTGAACGTCGCCGCGAGGTTGTCGCCGCCCGATTCGATGAACACGATATCCGCATCGGGAAAACGCGTCAGCATGCGGTCGACGGCTTCGAGATTGATCGACGCGTCCTCGCGGATCGCCGTGTGCGGGCAGCCGCCCGTTTCGACGCCCATGATCCGCTCGGCCGGCAACGCGCCCGCCACGGTCAACAGACGCTGATCCTCTTTCGTATAGATGTCGTTGGTGATCGCGACGAGGTCATAGCGGTCGCGCATTGCCTTGCAAAGCATTTCGAGCAGCGTGGTCTTGCCGGAGCCGACCGGGCCGCCGACGCCCACGCGCAGCGGCGGCAGTTTCTTCGTACGGACGGACGAGTGGGCGGGCTGATGGGGTGCGTTCATGATGGATCGATTTATGAGCGGAAAAGCCGCGAATACTGCGACTCGTGACGCGCCGACAGAATGCCGAGTTGCGGCGCGAATGTGTTGATGTTCTCGGGCGAGGTGGCCAGCGCACGCGTGAGCGCGGCATCGATCGGCTCGCGCAATGCGACGATGATGCGCTGACCCGCGAGCTGTCCCAACGGCACGGCCTTCAATGCGGCGGCGGCCTGGTTCTCGACCCAGCTGAATGCGTAAGCGGCGAGCGCGGCATCGACGGCGGCGTCGTGCGCGTAGGCGGCGAAGGCGAACGCGGTGGGCTGCGCGAGCGGCGTGAGCGAGGCGAGCGTCGCGCGCCTTTCAGCATCGCCCCATTCGAGCGACACGCACAACTGCCGCAGAGACCAGCCCATCTGTTCCGTTTCGCGGCGCAGTTCCGCGGACTCCCGGCTCGCGAGGAATTCGCGGTTGGCCTCAGCGAGGCCGGCGGCGTCATGCGAACGCCAGCGCTCCATCTGGTGCGCGAGGAACGGCAGCTCGCCGTGCGCGAGCACGTCGCTCAGACCGCGTTCGATCCACGCGCGCGCGGAGTCGGCGTCGGTGATCAGCTGCGCTTCGATCGCCGCTTCGAGACCCTGCGAGTAGCTGAACGCGCCGATCGGCAACGCCGGCGACGCGAGATGCAGCAGCGCGGTGAGTTCAGCGATGCGCATGGTGCGAGTGATGCGCGTGGCCGCAGGATTCGTCGTGGACGTGACCGCTGGGATCGTGGTCATGGTCATGGTCATGGTCGTGCGAGTGACCGTGAGCATGGTCATGGTCATGGTCGTGGTCATGCGAATGACCCTGCTCGTGCGCATGCCCATGATGCTCGCCGAACACCTGCTGCGCGAGCGCATAGTCCTCGGCGAACGTCTCGTCATGCCCATGCTTGTGTCCGCCGCCATACGCGCCGGACTCGGGCTGAAACGGCATCGACACCTGATCGACCGTCGCGCCGATGCGCTTGAGCATGTCGGCCAGCACCGGATCGTATTCGAGCTTCAGATAATCCGCGCCCACTTCCACCGGCGTATGACGATTGCCGAGGTGATACGCGGCGCGCGTCAGCGTCAACGCATCTTTCGCGCGCACGTACAGCACGGCTTCCGGCGCGGCGACGACGCGCACGAGGCCGCCGTCGTCGGCGACCAGCACGTCGCTGTCGCGCAGCACGGTGCCGCGCGGCAGCAGCAGCGCGACTTCTTCGCCGTTATCGAGCGTGGCCGCGAGGCGGCTCTTGCGCCGTTCGTCGAAAGCGAGCGTCAGCGACGGCGCCCGCTTGATCAGCACCGGCGCGAGCTTCAGATGCGGCGCCAGCAGTTTGTCGAGAGTACGCATGGTTAGAACAGGAAGTAGCGTTGCGCCATCGGCAGCACGGTGGCCGGTTCGCAGGTCAGCAACTGACCGTCTGCGATCACCTGATAGGTCTCCGGATCGACGCTGATCGCCGGGCGCCACGCGTTGTGAATCATGTCGGCCTTCGAAATGTTGCGGCAGTTCTTCACGGCCACGATACGCTTGTTCAACCCATAGCGTTCGGCCACGCCGGCGTCAGCGGCCATCTGCGAGACGAAGGTCAGCGAGGTGCGCCCCAAGGCGCCGCCGCGCGTCGCGAACATCTCGCGATAATGCACCGGCTGCGGCGTCGGAATCGATGCGTTGGGGTCGCCCATCTGTGCCATCGCGATCATGCCGCCCTTGAGGATCAGCGACGGCTTGATGCCGAAGAACGCCGGCTCCCAGAACACCAGGTCCGCCCACTTGCCCGGTTCGATCGAGCCGACCTCATGCGCGATGCCGTGCGTGATCGCCGGATTGATCGTGTACTTGGCGACATAGCGCTTCGCGCGGAAGTTGTCGTGGCGCGCGGTGTCTTCAGGCAGCGCGCCGCGTTGCACCTTCATCTTGTGCGCGGTCTGCCACGTGCGGATGATCACTTCGCCCACCCGCCCCATCGCCTGCGAATCCGACGACAGCATCGACAGCGCGCCGAGATCGTGCAGAATGTCTTCGGCGGCGATCGTCTCGCGGCGGATGCGCGATTCGGCGAACGCGATGTCTTCCGCGATCGACGGGTCCAGGTGGTGGCACACCATCAGCATGTCGAGATGCTCTTCGAGCGTATTGACGGTGTAGGGGCGCGTCGGATTGGTCGACGAGGGCAGCACGTTCGCTTCGCCGCACACCTTGATGATGTCCGGCGCGTGGCCGCCGCCCGCGCCTTCCGTGTGATACGTGTGGATCGTGCGGCCCTTGAACGCGGCCACGGTCGCTTCGACGAAACCCGCTTCGTTCAGCGTGTCCGTGTGGATCGCGACCTGGGTGTCGGTGTCGTCCGCAACCGAGAGGCAGTTGTCGATCGCGGCCGGGGTCGTGCCCCAGTCCTCGTGCAGCTTGAGGCCGATCGCGCCTGCGGCGATCTGCTCCAGCGCCGGTTGCGGCTGGCTCACGTTGCCTTTGCCGAGAAAACCGAGGTTCATCGGATAACCGTCGGCCGCCTGCAGCATCCGTTCGAGATGCCACGGACCCGGCGTGCAGGTGGTCGCATTCGTACCCGTGGCCGGGCCCGTGCCGCCGCCGAGCATCGTCGTCACGCCGCTCGCGAGCGCTTCCTCGATCTGTTGCGGACTGATGAAGTGAATGTGCGTGTCGATGCCGCCCGCCGTCACGATCAGGCCTTCGCCCGCGATCACTTCGGTGGACGCGCCGATCGCGATCGTCACGTTCGGCTGGATGTCGGGATTGCCCGCCTTGCCGATCGCCGCGATGCGGCCGTCCTTGATGCCGATGTCGGCTTTGACGATGCCCCAATGGTCGAGAATCACCGCGTTCGTGACGACGGTGTCGACCACGTCGGCATGCACGCGTTGCGACTGGCCCATGCCGTCGCGAATCACCTTGCCGCCGCCGAATTTCACCTCTTCGCCGTAGGTGGTGAAATCGCGTTCGACTTCGATCAATAACTCGGTGTCGGCAAGACGCACGCGGTCGCCGGTAGTGGGGCCGAACATTTCCGCGTACGCGCGGCGGTCAATGCGTAAGGTCATGGTGTGAGTCCGGAATGGGGCAGGGCGGTTCGGGCAGTCGGGCGCATAGGACGCATGGGGGCGTCAGAGCTTGCCCATCACCTTGCCGTTGAAACCGTAGACGACGCGCTCGCCCGCCAGCGCGACCAGCTCGACGGTGCGTTCCTGGCCGGGTTCGAAGCGCACGGCGGTGCCCGCCGCGATATTCAGCCGGAAGCCGCGCGCCGTGTCGCGATCGAACGAGAGCGCCTCGTTCACCTCGTAGAAGTGATAGTGCGAGCCGATCTGCACCGGGCGGTCGCCGGTATTCGACACGACCACCGTGACCGTCGCGCGGCCTGCGTTGAGCTCGTGTTCGCCGTCGTCGGTGATGAGTTCGCCGGGAATCATGGGGCTTGCCTTGTACGCTTAAGGGATCGGGTGATGAACGGTGACGAGCTTGGTGCCGTCGGGGAAGGTGGCTTCGACCTGAATGTCGGGGATCATCTCCGGCACGCCTTCCATCACGTCGTCGCGGGTGAGCAGCGTGGTGCCGTAGTACATGACCTCGGCGACGGTCTTGCCGTCCCGCGCCGCTTCCATGAGCGCCGCGGTGATGAACGCGATCGCTTCCGGGTAGTTGAGTTTGAGGCCGCGCGCGCGGCGCCGTTCGGCAAGCAGCGCGGCGGTGAAGATCAGCAGCTTGTCCTTCTCGCGAGGTGTGAGCTTCATCGAATGTGTGGGTTCGGTTAGGACGGTCGGGGTGATGGTCCGGACAGGTCGTCAGGGCGGTCCCCGCAGGGACCACCAGCCGCGACCATGATAGGCGTTGTGCGTCGCGGCCGCGAGCGCGCCATGCAAACGCGGCGAGCCGGCGACGCAGGCAAAGCCGGATGAACTCGCCGGGCCGCTCACGGTAACAAGTCCGGCTAACGGCCCGCTTACAAACGGCGCTCGCTCACAGGTCGGCCGGCAACGGCGCGCCGAACCACTTCTTCGACATCGTGTCGAGCGTACCGTCGTGTTTGGCCTGGGCGATCGCCGCGTCCACTTTCTGCTGCAGGCGCGGCTCATTCTTGTTCATGCCGACGAAGCACGGCGAATTTTTGATGACGAACTTCGGCTCCGGCCGGCGCGGCGGATTCTTCGCGATGATCGCGGCTGCGACGATATTGCCCGCGGCGATCAATTGCACCTGGCCCGACAGGAACGCGGCGATGGTCGCGTTGTTGTCCTCGAAGCGTTTGATGGTGGCGTTCGGCGCCATCTGCGACAGGCCGATTTCCTCGAGCGCGCCGCGCGTCGCGCCGATCGTCTTGCCGGTGAGATCGGCGGGGCCGCTCACCTTGATGTCGGCGGGGCCGAACACGCCCTGGTAGTAGGGCGCATAGGCGCTCGAAAAATCGATCACCTTCGTGCGCTCCGGCGTTTTGCCGAGCGACGAGATCACCAGATCGACCTTGCCCGTTTGCAGATACGGAATCCGGTTCGCGCTATTGACCGGCACGAGTTCGAGCTTCACGTTCATCGACTTCGCGAGCAGCGCGGCGGTGTCGATGTCATAGCCTTGCGGCTTCATGTCGGGGCCGACCGCGCCGAACGGCGGATAGTCTTCCGGCACGGCTACTTTCAGCACGCCCGCCTTGGCAATGTTGTCGAGCGTGTCCGCGTGAGCGGCGACCGCATGAAAGGCGAGGTGCGCGACGATGGGCACGGACAGCAGCGCGGCGAGCAACGCGCGGCGCGTGGGGCGGGTAAGCGATAGTTTCATGGTCGTCAGCGGTGGCGCGGTGTGGTGATGGTGTCGTGACGGCGGTGAGCCGGCGGGCTGCCGTCGAGTGCGACAGCGTCGTGGCGCTGGACGACGCAAGGTGTGTGCCATCGCCGTGCAGCTTGGGGAAGCGGCCGAAAAAGCGGGCGGCGCACCCGATTGGGGCGAGCGGCTGCGCCGCCGTGGTGCGCGAGTAGCCTTGCAGAGGGGAAAGCTGTGCGAACGGGCAAGCCCCTCGCCGGATCGTTCAGGTGGACCAGATTCGCAAAGGCTTTGCCGCGACGCCGTGCACGAGCGGACGCAGTTGCAGCCAGCAGCCCGTCAATGCGTGCTGCAGTGTTTCCATCGAACGCGATACCGCGCGCACGAGCAGCACGCCGTTCGTCACGCACGAAGCGGCGGCGCGCAGCGAATCGTCGAACGGCAATCGCGCCGTGAGCGACTCGGCGAGCGCGTCGTCGCACGCGGCGCCGACGGCCCATAGCGTGCCGTAGGCGGCAAAGCCTGCCAGCCCTTGGGGGCCATTGCGCAGCGGATCGTCGGCGTCGAGGGCCGCGCGTTCGAGCCACAACAGCTCGCCTTGCGGACCCACGATCCGCGAGACGGCGCGCAAGCGGCCATCCGACCAGCATTCACCGGCGGCTTGGCGCCCGAGCTGGGTCGCATCCCATCCCAACGCGGTGGCGCCTTCGGCCAGGGTCAGCGAGAAGTCCAGATGCGCGTTCGCGTGGTCGAACACGATGTTGTTTTGCGGCAGCCAGTCGAGCTTCGCATGCTCGCCGACACGCACCGCGATCTGCTGGCGCGCGGCGCGGCCATTCGACTTGTACCACTTGGTCGCGCCGGGCGTGGTGATGACCGCATGCGAACCGGCGCCGAGCGCGATGTCGATATCGAGCTGATCGCCGCCGGCGATGCCGCCGGGTGGATGCACGATCACCGCATGGCAGATCGCCTCGCCTTCGGGATGCAGCGTGCGCTGCACCCGCAACGGTCCGTCATGCCGCCGGTGCACGAGCGTCGTGCGCGTGTCCCGTTTGACGAAGCCGAGTTCGAGACGCGCTTGCCATGACGAAGGCGCGGCGGGTTGTGCGGCAGGTTGCGCACCAGCGAGCGTGGCGTGATTTTCGTGAAGCGACATGCGAATGGGCGTGCAGACGTGTTGAAGCGGCGTATGAAGGCGGCGTGTTAGGCGAAGGGAGCTTGCGCCCGTTACGCGGACGCGAGCCGCGCCGCCTGGCGATGCGACGAGAATAGCACGCGCGTTGGCGCGAGCCGGTCGCACGACGATGACTCGATGATCAAACCGCGATCAATGCGCGCACGCCATCCGTGTCCATATTCGCGCCTTCGCCGCCCGCGACGATCTCACCGCGGCTCATCACCCAGTAGCGATCGGCGATGTCCTTCGCGAAGTCGTAGTACTGCTCGACGAGCAGCACCGTCATGCCCATTTCCTCCACCAGTTGACGCAGCGTGCGGCCGATGTCCTGAATGATCGAAGGTTGAATGCCTTCGGTCGGTTCGTCGAGAATCAGCAATTGCGGATCGCTCATCAGCGCGCGGCCGATGGCTAGCTGCTGCTGCTGACCGCCGGACAGATCGCCGCCGCGCCGGCTGCGCATGTCCTTGAGCACCGGGAACAGTTCGTAGATACGGTCGGGGATTTTCTTCGGCGCCTTCTTGCTGGCCGCGCCGACCAGCAGATTCTCCTCGACGCTCAGCCGCGGAAAGATATCGCGGCCTTGCGGCACATAGGCGAGCCCGTGTTCTACGCGCGAATAGGTCGGCAGTTTGGTGATCGGCGTGCCGCGCCAGGCGATCGAGCCGCTCCTCGTCTGCACCACGCCCATCAGGCAGCGCAGCAGCGTGGTCTTGCCGACGCCGTTGCGGCCCAGCAGGACAGTGAGCTTGCCGTCGGGCACGGTGAGCTTCACATTGCGCAGGATGTGGCTGCCGCCGTAGTACTGGTTCAGCTTGTCTACTTCCAGCATGGTCGTTTTATCCGTTCGAAGCTTTGATTCATCGGCACACTCATTGGCCGCTCATCGACCCAGGTACGACTCGATGACCGTCTCGTCCTGTTTGACTTCGTCGAGCGTGCCGTGCGCGAGCACGCGGCCTTCGGCCATCACCGTTACCTTGCCTGTGTCGCCCGACAACGCCGCCACGAACTCCATGTCGTGCTCGACGACCATCATCGAACAGGTGCCGCGCAAATGGTTGAGCAACTCGGCCAGCTGCATGGTTTCGTCGTCGGTCATGCCGGCGGCCGGTTCGTCGAGCAGCAGCAGCGCCGGTTGCTGCATGAGCAGCATGCCGATTTCGAGGCGCTGCTTCTGTCCATGCGACAGCTCGCCGGCTGAGCGCCGCGCTTCGCTTTCCAGACCGATCAGCGCCAATGTTTCTTCAATGCGCGCCTGGGCCTCGCGATCCAGCCGCGCACGCAACGACGCGAACCAGCCCTTGTCGGTTTTCATCGCCAGTTCGAGGTTTTCCCACACGGGATGTTGCTCGAACACGGTCGGCTTCTGGAATTTGCGGCCGATCCCCGCCCGCGCGATGGACGGCTCGTTCATCCGCGTCAGGTCGATCGACTGGCCGAGAAAGACCTTGCCGGCGTCCGGCTCGGTCTTGCCGGTGATGACGTCCATCATCGTCGTCTTGCCGGCGCCGTTCGGGCCGATGATGCAGCGCAGTTCGCCGGCGTCGATCGCGAGCGACAGCGCGTTCAACGCGCGAAAGCCGTCGAAGCTCACCGTCACGTCCTCGAGATACAGGATCGTGCCGTGCGACACGTCGATCTCGCCGGGCACCACCACGTGCCCCATGTTCGCGACGCCGCTCAGCGAATGCTCGGCGGGCGCTTCCGGTAAAGCCAGATCAGGAACCATCGGGTTTTCGTTCATGAGCGGTTCCTTTTGCGCGTCACCAGTTCGATCAGCCCCATGATGCCGTTGGGCAGCAGCAGCGGGACCAGCACGAAGATCAGACCGAGAAAGAACAGCCAGTATTCGGGGAAATTCGCCGTGAAAAAGCTCTTCGCGCCGTTCACCGCGAACGCGCCGATGATCGGCCCGATCAGCGTGCCGCGTCCGCCCACCGCCACCCAGATCGCCATCTCGATGGAGTTGCCCGGCGACATCTCGCCCGGATTGATGATGCCGACCTGCGGCACGTACAAGGCGCCCGCGATCCCGCACAGCACCGCCGACACGGTCCACACGAACAGCTTGTAGGCGAGCGGGCTGTAGCCGAGGAACATCAGGCGCGTTTCGCCGTCGCGCACGGCGGTGACCACGCGGCCGAGCTTCGACGTGACGATCGCACGCGCGCCGAGGAACGCGAGGATCAGCACCGCGAACGTGATCAGCAGGAGCGCGGTGCGCGTGCCCGCATGCGTGATCGGAAAACCGCCGATGCGCTTGAAGTCGGTGAAGCCGTTATTGCCGCCGAAGCCCGTTTCATTGCGATAGAACAGCAGCATCGCGGCGAAGGTCATCGCCTGTGTGATGATCGACAGGTACACGCCCTTCACGCGCGAGCGGAACGTGAAGAAGCCGAACACCCACGCGACCACCGCCGGCACCAGCACCACCAGCAGGAGCGCGTAGCCGAGATGCTGCGTGCCCTGCCAGTACCACGGCAGTTGATGCCAGTCGAGAAACACCATGAAGTCCGGCAGATCGCTGCCGTATTTGCCGTCGTGGCCGATCGCGCGCATCAGGTACATGCCGATCGCGTAGCCGCCCAGCGCGAAGAACAGCGCGTGGCCGAGGCTCAGAATGCCGCAGTAGCCCCACACGAGATCGAGCGCGAGCGCCGCGATCGCGTAGCACATGAACTTGCCGGTGATCGTCGTCGCGTACGCGGACAGATGCAGCGGGCTCGTCTCCGGCAACACCAGCGTGGCGAACGGCACGCCGAGTCCGAACACGATGATGAGTGCCATCAGCGCAAGCCACGCGCGCCGCGACAGCAGCGCGGGGCGCGGCGGCAGGCCGAGCGCGAAGCCGGACTGCGCGTCGCGTGCGGCGGCCGCGCCGCCGCTCGTCGCGCCGCCGTGAGCCGACGAAGTCGTCGAAGTCGTCGAAGTAGCAGAAGTCATCTCATGCCTCCGCGCTACGGCCCTTGAGGGCGAACATGCCCTGCGGACGCTTCTGGATGAACAACACGATCAGCACCAGCACCGCGATCTTCGCGAGCACCGCGCCCCAGAACGGCTCGATCGCCTTGCTGACGAGCCCGAGCCCGAAGCCGCCGATGAC
Organism: Paraburkholderia fynbosensis; assembly: GCF_902859935.1. GTDB lineage: Bacteria > Pseudomonadota > Gammaproteobacteria > Burkholderiales > Burkholderiaceae > Paraburkholderia > Paraburkholderia fynbosensis. The sequence goes on along the minus strand of NZ_CADIKI010000003.1, from coordinate 221,418 downwards.
CGTGCCCGCCAACTGCCCGACACCACCGAGCACGACCGCCATGAACGAATCGATGATGTAGCTCTGGCCGAGGTCCGGCCCGACGTTGCCGATCTGCGACAGCGCGCAGCCGCCGAGACCCGCGATCCCCGCGCCGAACGCGAACGCATACGAATCGACGCGCGCGGTCTTCACGCCGACGCACGCAGCCATGCGGCGATTCTGCGTAACCGCGCGCACGAACAGGCCGAGGCGGGTCTTGGTCAACACCGCCCACGCGATGCCGACGACGATCATCGAGAACGCCAGAATCGCGAGGCGGTTGTACGGCAGGATCAGATTCGGCAGCACGCTCACGCCGCCGCTCATCCAGGCCGGGTTGATCACCTGCACGTTCTGCGCGCCGAACAGCATGCGCGTCGCCTGGATCAGGATCAGGCTCACGCCGAAGGTGGTCAGCAGCGTTTCGAGCGGCCGCCCATACAGATGCTTGAGCACCAGCCGTTCGAGCACGATGCCGACGAGGGCCGCCGCCATGAACGACGCCGGCACCGCGAGCAGCGGGTACCAGTCGAACGCGCCGGGGGCAAAGCGCTGAAACAGGTTCTGCACGACGTAAGTGGCGTACGCGCCGATCATCAGGAATTCGCCGTGCGCCATGTTGATCACGCCGATCAGCCCATACGTGATCGCAAGGCCGAGCGCGGCGAGCAGCAGCACGCTGCCGAGCGACAGCCCGGCGAACAGCGTGCCGGCGATCTGGCCGCGGCGCTGGATCGCATCGAGTTCGTCGATGCCCGTTTGCGCGGCGGCGCGCACGCGCTCGTCGGCTTCGGCGAAGCTGCCGTCGGCTTTCTTCGCGACCAGCGGACGCAGCAGTTCGTTCATGTCGAGATCGTGCCGCGCGGCCACCAGTTGCACGGCCTCCAGCCGTTTGGCCGGGTCGGCGTCGTGCAGCGCGGTCATCGCCCACAGCGTGTCGAGGCGCTTCTTCAGCGCCGGATCGGTTTCCTTCGCGCGGGCCGCGTCGACCAGCGGCTTGATCGCCGGATCGGGGTTTTGCAGCAGCGCGCCGATCGCGGCTTCGCGGGTGGCCCGGTCGGGCGAGTCGAGTTGCAGGCCTGCAAGTGCGCCGGACACTTTTGAGCGCAGCAGGTTGTTCAGGGTGACCGGCTGCGCGTCGCCGGCGGCCACCGTCTTGCCGGTGACGGCATCGCGTGCAGTGTCGCCGTCCTGCAGCAGCACGGCGCCCGCGTCGGTCGCGAGCGCGCTGTCGTCGGACAGCGCCTTGAGCACCGCGAGCGATTCCTTGTCGTGGTTGGCGATCAGCTTGTCGATCGCCGCGGATTTGGCGTCGAAGTCGTCGGCGGCAAGCGGCGCGACATCGGCGGGAGTCAGCGCGAACGCGGCGAGCGGGGCGCCGGCGACGAGCACCAGCGCAGCACCGGCGATACTGCGCCGTGCGAGCCGTCGTGCGTCTGTGAAAAATGAAAACGCCATGGTGGCCTTTGAAGAAAAAACCGCAGCGCGGCGTGGATGCAACACAAGCGGTCGTGCCGCGCGGTCGGGTTACTGCTGCGCGGGTGCGCGCCGTGAATCCGCTTCGGCCGCCGAGACTGCGCAGACGCAGTCGGCGGGTACGTGCAAGGGCGTGAGTTCCGCGAATTCAACCGCGCCAATCCAGACCGACGATGCGAATGCACAGGCGCGCCCGAAGCCCCTTCACGATGGCCGAACGCGCGGTGCGGCAAGCGCGCCCCGGTGGAATCACATACATCGGCTCGCGACGCGGCGAGGCGGCTAACCAACCGCACCGCCGCGCCGTCCTGTCAGTCCGCTCAGGCGATGCGCGAGCGCTTCAGGAACGCCGGAATCGAGCTGACCACATCCGGCTTGCTCGAATTGCCGGCGATGAACGGGCTCCACGGCTGGGCGCGAATCGCGGTCTTGGTCCGCCACACCACGTTGAACTGGCCGTCGGCGCGTACTTCGCCGATCATCACCGGCTTGTGCAGATGGTGGTTGCCGTCCATCTCCAGCGTGAAGCCCGAGGGCGCCGCGAAAGTCTGGCCGATCATCGCCACGCGCACCTTGTCGACGTCGGTGCTCTTCGCTTTCTCGACCGCCTGCTTCCACATATGGATGCCGACGAAGGTCGCTTCCATCGGGTCGTTGGTCACGCGCTTCGAGCCGCCCGGCAGGTTGTTGTCCTTGACCCAGGTCGCCCATTCCTTCTTGAACTTTTCATTGGCCGGGTTGCGCAACGACATGAAGTAGTTCCATGCGGCGAGGTTGCCGACCAGCGGCTTCGTGTCGATGCCGCGCAGTTCCTCTTCACCGACCGAGAACGCGACCACCGGCACGTCCGAGGCCTTCAGTCCCTGGTTGCCGAGTTCCTTGTAGAACGGCACGTTCGAGTCGCCGTTGACGGTCGAGATCACCGCGGTCTTGCCGCCTTGCGAGAAGGTCTTGATGTTCGCGACGATGGTCTGATAGTCGCTATGGCCGAACGGCGTGTAGACCTCTTGAATATCGGCTTCCTGCACGCCCTTGGACTTGAGGAACGCGCGCAGGATCTTGTTGGTCGTACGCGGATACACATAGTCGGTACCTAGCAGGAAGAAGCGCTTGGCGCCGCCGCCTTCGGCGCTCATCAGATATTCGGTCGCGGGAATCGCCTGCTGATTCGGCGCTGCGCCTGTGTAGAACACGTTGCGCGACATTTCTTCGCCTTCGTACTGCACCGGATAGAACAGCAGGCCGTTCAGTTCCTCGAACACCGGCAGCACCGATTTGCGCGACACGGAAGTCCAGCAGCCGAACACCACCGCGCACTTCTCCTGCGTGATGAGCTGACGTGCTTTCTCGGCGAACAGCGGCCAGTTCGACGCCGGGTCGACCACCACCGGCTGAAGCTGACGGCCCATCACGCCGCCGTTCTTGTTGATGTCCGCGATGGTCATCAACGCGGTGTCCTTCAGGGACGTTTCGGAGATTGCCATCGTGCCCGACAGCGAATGCAGAATGCCCACCTTGATCGGACCACTGCCGGACTGCGCATTCGCGAACGGCACCTGACCAGCAAGCGCCAATGCGCCGGACATGGAGCCGAACTTCAGCAGACTGCGACGTTTCATGTGTTTCCCCTTGCCATTGATGGTGACTGTTTATGGGCATCGATTTCGGCCAGCAGGGCTTATCCCGCGTGACTTGCCGCTCTTGTACTGCAAGCCACATGCCATGCGGCAATTTCGACTCGTATTGCATAGGCAGCGCGCCATGGCGCGGCTGCGCGCCGAGGCGGCGGGGCGCCCCGCCGCGCGAAAGTGGTGCAGGATCGCGGCAAGCGCCTCGTTCGGGTGCGCGCGGCGCCGCAACGAAGCGCGCGCGTCCGCCAGCGGGCGTCGACGGTGCATGGCCGCCGCGCCTTTGTGCATGCGCCGCGCTCTGCCTACACTGAAAGACCACTCACGCGAGGAGACACCAACATGAACGAGCGCGCCGTCAGCCCACCCGATATGTCCGCTTTCTGGATGCCCTTCACCGCGAACCGTCAGTTCAAGAGCGCGCCGCGCCTGCTGGCGAGCGCGAAGGGGATGTACTACACGTCGCACGATGGACGGCGCATTCTCGACGGCACGGCCGGGCTGTGGTGCGTGAACGCGGGCCATTGCCGCGACGAGATCGTCGCGGCGGTGCAGGCGCAGGCGGCGGAAATGGATTTCGCGCCGACCTTCCAGATGGGCCACCCGAAGGCCTTCGAAGCCGCGACGAAAATTGCCCGCCACACGCCGGGCGATCTGAAGCACATCTTCTTTGCCAACTCGGGCTCGGAGGCGGTCGATACCGCGCTGAAGATCGCGCTCGCCTATCACCGCGCGCGCGGCGAAGGGCAGCGCACGCGCCTGATCGGACGCGAGCGCGGTTATCACGGCGTCGGCTTCGGCGGCATTTCGGTGGGCGGCATTGCACCGAACCGCAAGGCGTTTTCAGGCGGCCTGCTGCCGGCGGTCGATCACCTGCCGCATACGCTGAACCTCAAGGAAGCGGCATTTTCGAAGGGACAGCCCGCGTGGGGCGCGCATCTCGCCGACGAACTCGAGCGGCTCGTGACGCTGCACGATGCGTCGACGATCGCCGCGGTGATCGTCGAGCCGGTGGCCGGATCCACGGGCGTGCTGATTCCACCGCAAGGCTATTTGCAGCGGCTGCGCGAGATCTGCGACCGGCACGGCATCCTGCTGATCTTCGACGAAGTGATCACCGGCTGGGGACGCCTCGGCGCACCGTTCGCCGCGCAGTACTTTGGCGTCACGCCCGATCTGCTGACGATGGCCAAGGGCACCAACAATGCCGCCGCGCCGATGGGCGCGGTCGCGGCGAGCGCGAAGATTCACGACGCGATCGTGAACGGCGCGCCGGGTGGTATCGAGCTGTTTCACGGCTATACGTATTCGGGGCATCCGATCGCGGCCGCCGCGGCGTGCGCAACGATCGATCTATATGAGCGCGAGCAACTGTTCGAGCGGGCCGCGCGCATGGCGCCGCTGTTCGAGAGTGCGATCCACAAGCTGCGCGGTGAACGGCATGTGATCGACGTGCGCAATCTGGGTCTTGTCGGTGGCGTGGAGTTGGCGCCGCGCGACGGCGCGCCGGGCGCGCGTGCGTATGACGTGTTCGTGCGCTGCTTCGAGAAGGGAGTGTTGACGCGTTATACCGGGGATATTCTGGCGTTCTCGCCGCCGTTGATCGTCGAGGAGGCGCAGCTCGAGGAGATCTTCGGGACGGTGGCGGAGGTGTTGAGGGAGACGGACTAGATGTGGTCGTTGCGATTCGAATAGGGATGGCTCGTGTGTGATCCGCGCGTGCTTGTCGTGGACGATGCGATGGTGCTGCTGGCGAGAAGGCCGGCGCCGTGAGGCGCCGGCCATCTACGTTTAGATCCCTTGCTTGTGCTGCCCGATCAGAACGCGATGAACGGCCCCGTATGGGTGCCGATCGTTGCGTTGTTGAGTGCGGTGTAGACGCTGCGGCCGTAAAAGAACGGCAGTCCCCAGACGAACATGCTGTACATGGGCGAGCCGAGGCTGTCATAGGCCGCGTAGGGATTAGCCAATAGCGTAAAGCCGTTCGCTAGTGAGAACGGCACGCTCACCGGCTTGGATCCGCTGGTGGCGCCAACGAGGGTCGCGGACAGACTGAGCGTGGTGATCGGCACGAACCAGTCGCCCGAATAAGGCGTCGTGTAGTCCGTGAAGAAGTTCGCATTGGAGCCGCTGTCGATTGCGCTGAGATACGAGTAGCCCTGGTACGTGGTCGTGAAATAGCCGTACTGGTTCAGCGTGAGAATGTTCGCATTCGACGGCAGCGCATTGTTCGCCTGCGTGCCGATGCCGAACACCAGTTCACCCGTCGCGTTGGCCTGGCCGCCCGCCGGCAACGCCGGCAGACGGATGATCGTGCCGTTGTTATCCGACGTGAAATTGGCGACCGGATTCATGACCTGGATGTCGAGCGGCACTCGCGTGCTCGTGCACGACGCTGCGGACGAGCAGTAGTAATAGGTTGCCGGCAGCGCGGTGTTCGCGGCCGCCGCGTAATCGCGCTGTGCCGTCGAGATGCCGACTACGCCGTTCGCGCCCATGCCGGCCTTCGTGTCCAGGTTGGTGCCGCCGCGCGACAGACAGTCCGACGGTGTCGAGTACTTGCCGTCGGCGATTACCTGGATAGGCAGGTTGCCCGCCATCTTGCTGCCGATCGTGACGTCGGCGCGTTTGACTGCTCCCCATGTAAAGCCGGTGTTGAACTGCGCGCATTCGGCGATCGCTGCGCTACCCGTCGGATCGTCGGTGGCGCCCGATTGCGCTGGCAGGCTGGCGGTGAGCGCCGAACCTAATGCGCTGGCGAGCACGCGCACGCCGACCGAGCCGGTGTCGACCTGCATGTGATCGATCGTCGCGCACTGGTTCGCGCCCTGGCCCCCTGGAATGCAGATCGTGACGCTGACATAGGGGATGTTGACGTAGCTCGTCCATCGTTCCACGGTCAGGGGGACGGTGTTGGTGACGGGAGTTGGTGTCGGGCTTGGGCTTGGGCTTGGTATTGGGCTTGGGCTTGGTGTTGGGCTTGGGCTTGGTGTCGGGCTCGGGCTTGGGCTTGGGTTCGGGTTCGGGTTCGGGTTCGGGTTCGCGCTTGGATTCGAAGTTGAGGTTGGAGTTACAGTTGGAGTTGGAGTTGGAGTTGGAGTTGGAGTTGGAGTTGGAGTTGGAGTTGGAGTTGGAGTTGGAGTTGGAGTCGGAGTCGGAGTCGGCGCCGTCTGACCGCCACCCTCATCGCCCCCGCCACCCCCGCACGCGGACAGCGTCACACTGGCGCACACAAGCGCGCAGCAAAGTTTCTTGTTGAATAAGGCCATGGAGTGGCCGTTCGATGAATGCACGTGCCGCTTCATTGCAGAGTCTCCATGCGGACATTGGCGGGAACGAGGCGTGGCAGGTACGCCTTGCCGAAAAAGTAGCCTGTATGGCCGGCCGACTCGATATGGAACCCGCTGTTGTGCTGGACCATCGGGCCGATGCCTTGCGCGCGTCCTTCGCGGGGGGTGACGAAGTTCGGAAAGTAGCTGCCGAGCAGTTCGCTCATGTCCGGGCGCACCGGACCTTGCCACGAGACGGCAAACACCACGTTGGTGGGCAACACGTATTCGCGGATCGTCACGCCGTCGGCGTCCTTGGCCTCGCGCACCGTGTACGACGCGGCCGAAGCGCCGGTTGCCACCGACGACTGCAGCAACGACCGCGACGCCGCCACCGCACGCGTACGCGCGACTGGCTGCGTGCCCAATGTCGCGTAAGCGGCGAGCGGCGCCAGCGTCGCGAGCGCTAGTGCGATCTTCGAAAATTTCATCTCAACACTCCGGAAACAGATCGCAGCATGGTGCCCGTGGGCCGTTATTGGGATTGCAGGAAAATTCCGAATGGAGAATGGGAAAGGGCGTTGGGTGACGCGGTCGGCTAGCGGCGCTCTCACATTCATGCTGTCTTCAGAACGCGCCAAACGGCCCGCTCGGTTGGCCGATCCTCGCATTGCCATTCCGCGAATAGACGGTGCGCTATGGAAGAACGACAGCGTGTTCGCGCCACTGCCGAAGCGGCCGCCGAAATTGCCGCCGAAGTTGCCCGCACCCGCTGCGCCGAGGCTGCTGCGCGAGCGGCTCGCGACCAGATTGACGGTGGGCAGGTGGCCGGCGCGGGCCTTGGACGTTTCGCGCTGCGCGCTGGCGAGCGCACTCTGTTTGACCACGACCCGATAGTTCGCGTCGCTCGCTGCATCGACCGACTGGTTGATATCGGCGGGCACGGGCGGCGACAGCGGCGCGCCGGCCGCGAGCCCGTCCACCTGCCCGACCGGATGGCCGACGATCTGCCGCAACGCAGCCAGCTTCACCGCGAGAGGGTTCTGCGCGGCGATTTCCTGCGACACGGCCTGATCGTATTTGGCCTGCGCTTCGTTGGTATCGGTGATGGTGGTGTTGCCGACCTCGAACGAGCGCCGCGCCGATTGGAGCTGCTGCGCGCTCGGCACCTTCTGCGACCGCGCGATGGCGAGGCTGTCCTAGGCGGAGAGCGCGTCGAAATAAGCCTGACCGAGCCGCGCTATCAGATCCTGGCGGGCCTGCGCAAACGACGCCTGCGCCGGGTCCACCGCAAGCTGGCCCTGCGCATAGCCGTACCAGCTATCGACGTGAATCAGCGGCTGCGTGAGCGAGATCACATAGCCGTTGCTATTGCCGGAAGAAGCGGGAAAGCCCGGTCGAAATCGGTGTTCTGGCGGCTGCCAGTGAGCGATGCCGAGACTTGCCGCAGCAGCCTGGCGCGAGCGAGCGGCAGTTCTTCGCTGTCGGCGGCGAGCGTCGCGCGCGCGCGCTTTGCAGTTGCGCGTCGCCAGCGAGCGCCTTCGTAGAGCTAGGACAGGCCGACGGCCTGCGCGGGCAGCGTGTGAAACGCGCCGGCCAGCGTCGGCGCCAGAACGGCCGCGCGGATCGGCGCCCGCTGGCGCGTCACCGCGGCAGTGAGCTCAGTAGGTGGGAACGGACGGATCGACCTGACGCGACCACGCGTCGATGCCGCCTTGCAGATTGAACACGTTGGTATGGCCGCGCGATTCGAGGAACATCGCGACCTGGGCGCTGCGCGCGCCGTGATGGCAGACGCAGACGATCTGCGCGTCGTCGTCGAGTTCTTCGCTGCGCGCGGGAATTTCACGCATCGGAATCGACACGGCGCCGGCGATCGACGCCGTCTGCAGTTCCCACGGCTCGCGCACGTCGAGCAGCACGGGCGCGGGACGCGAAGTGTCGGCAAGCCATTCGGCGAGTGCGGGAGCGGTCAGATTTTGCATCAGCGGGACATCCAGTTCAGATGACGGCCGCGTGGCGGCCGTGCGGATCGACGTGTAGCGTGTGTATCGCCTAGAACTTGAAACGCGGCGGCTGCACCGCGTTGATCAGCGGCTCGACATAGGTTTCGAACACGTCGGCGATGCGGTACTGCTTCTCGTCGATACGCGTGATGATCTGTGCCTTCATGACCGGCGCGGTGCCGACGAAGGCCGCGAGGCGCCCGCCGATCTTCAGCTGTTCGAGGATTTCCTGCGGCAGCACCGGCAGGCCGCCCGACACGCAGATCACGTCGTAAGGCGCGGCGCCAGCCCAGCCGCGCGACGCGTCGCCCGTCACGACTTCGGCGTTCAGCACGCCGTTGGCGATCAGATTGCTTTTGGCCAGTTCCGCCAGTTCGGGTTCGATATCCACCGTGAGCACGTGCTGCGCGCGATGCGCGAGCAGGGCCGCCATATAACCCGAGCCAGCGCCGATTTCGAGCACGCTTTCGTGCTTCTTCACCGCCAGTTCCTGCAGTACGCGCGCTTCGATGCGCGGCGCCAGCATGTGCTGGCCGGCCGGCAGCGGCACTTCGAAGTCGACGAAGGCCAGCTCGCGGTACGCGGCGGGGACGAAATTCTCACGTTTGACGATCGAGAGCAGATTCAGCACGTCCTGGTCGAGCACTTCCCAGGGGCGGATCTGCTGTTCGATCATGTTGAAACGCGCTTGCTCGATGTTCATGGTGGATTCGGCGGTTTTGGTTTGGCGAGCGGGCGACGAGCTTGACCGTGGGTTTGACCGGGGGTTTGCCCCCGAGCCCGGCCAACGCCGCCGCTGACTTTTTGCCTCTGACCGGCCGCCTCGCGAAAACGATTCCGGATGCAAGCCGCGCCAGGGTAACTGCGGGATTGTACCAAATGGCGGGGCGCAGCCGCGCTCTCGCGGGCAGGGCGACGGGCTGCGCGGCACGCGGCTCGCGCGCCGACGCGGCGCGTCGTCAGCCGCGAGGGCCTCCGTGTTAATCCCTAGCGATCCGTCCTTGCGCTTCGTGCTTCGATCGCCCAAAAATGTAATCGATTACATTTCGGTGCGAACTCACTTGACCAGATCGTCGTCCAAAGCGGCCCCGGCGCCCCTGTCCGGGGCGCGACCTCAGCCCGGGATTCGGCCGCTGCGCGCGGCCGATGGTCTGTCGATCGCCGGGGTGGCCGAGCAGGCGGGGGTCTCGGTCGCGACGGTGTCGCGCGTGCTGAACGGTCACGAGAACGTGCGGCCCGCCACGCGCGACAAGGTGCTCGCCGCGATCGACGCGAGCGGCTACCGCGTCAACGAACTCGCGCGCAATCTGCGCACCGCCGAGAGCCGGCTGCTGCTGACCATGGTGCCCGACGTCGGCAATCCGTTTTACGCGGAAATCGTGCGCGGCATCGACAGCGTCGCGCGTCAGCACGGCTACTTCATGCTGCTGTGCGACACGGGCGCCGACCCGGGGCGCGAGCGCAGCTACTTCGACCTGCTGCGCCGTCGCCGCGCCGACGGCGCGATCTGTCTCGACCCGGCCACCATCCAGCAGGCGCTCGGCGAGGCGTCGCACGCGCTGCCGTGGGTCGCGTGCTGCGAGTTCGATCCGGCGGTCGGCGTGCCATACGTCGGCATCGACAACTACCGCGCGGCCGGCGACGCGGTGCGGCACCTGCTTGCGCGCGGCCATAGGCGCATTGGTCTGATCAATTCCGACGTCGACTACCTGTACGCGCGGCAGCGTCAGCAGGGCTATCTGGATGCGCTGACCGAAGCCGGCATCTCGCCCGATCCGCGCTGGCGCATGAACCTGAACAGCCTCGACTACCAGGCGGGCGCGTCCGCCGCCATCACGCTGTCCGAGCAACCGGACGCGCCGAGCGCGATCTTCGCGGTGTCCGACACGCTGGCGATCGGCGTGATCCACGGTTTGCGCAGCGTCGGCAAGCGCGTGCCCGACAACGTCGCGGTGGTCGGCTTCGACGACATCTCGCTCGCCGCGCAAATCGATCCGCCGCTTACCACCATCGCGCAGCCGATGCGCGAACTCGGCGAAACCGCCGCGCGGCTGCTGTTGCAGCGGCTCGCGAATCCGTTGGCGAACGTGCCGGGCGTGCTGCTGCCGCATCGGCTTGTGATTCGCGGGAGCGCGTGACATGAGCCTCGCGATCCGCTTCGACGACATCCGCAAAGACTTCGGGCCGGTGCGCGTGCTGCACGGCGTGAGCTTCGAACTTGCGCCGGGGCGCATCTACGGTCTGCTCGGTGAGAACGGCGCGGGCAAATCGACGCTGATGAAAATTCTCGCCGGCTATGAAACGGCCACCTCCGGCAGCCTGCTGGTCGACGGCCACGCGCAGCAGTTCGCCGGGTCGCGCGACGCGCAAGCGCTGGGCATCGTGCTGATCCACCAGGAGTTCAACCTCGCCGAGCATCTGACGATCGCGCAGAACATGTACCTCGGCCACGAGAAGCGGCGCGGCTGGTTCGTCGACGACGCCGCGATGCGCGCCGAGGCCGCGCGCTATCTCGCGCAGGTCGGCCTGGAGAAAACGCCGGATACGAAGGTGCGCGCACTGATCGTCGCGGAAAAGCAGATGGTGGAGATCGCGAAGGCGCTGTCGCGCCGCGCGCGCCTGCTGATCATGGACGAGCCGACCGCGACGCTCACGCCGTCCGAAACCGAGCGGCTCTTCACGCTGATGGCGAAGCTCAAGGCCGATGGCGTGACGATCGTCTACATCTCGCACAAGCTCGACGAAGTGGAGCGCATCACCGACGAGGTGATCGTGATGCGCGACGGCCGCTTCGTCGCGCGCGGCGAGACGGCGGGGCTCGCGCGTCAGCAGATGGCGAACCTGATGGTCGGGCGTGAGCTGTCCGACATGTTCCCGGACAAGCTGACCGTACCCGCCGACGCGCCGCTCGCGCTGAAGGTGGAAGGGCTCGCGGTGCCCGATTGGGTCGAGGACCTGAGCTTCGACGTGCGCGCGGGCGAAGTGCTGGGCTTCGCGGGGCTGGTCGGCGCGGGCCGCACCGAGGCGTTCGAGGCGATCATCGGCTTGCGCAAGCGCACGGCGGGGCGCATCGAAATCGCGGGAAAGCGCGCCGATCTGAAGAGCCCGCGCGGCGCGATGCGACACGGCCTCACGTATCTCAGCGAGGATCGCAAGGGCAAAGGGCTGCACGTGAACCTGAGCCTGCAGGATAACGTCACGTTGATGACGCTCGAACGCTACACGCATCCGCTGCTCGATCTGAAGGCCGGACGCGCGGCGTTGACGAAGGCGGTCGGCGAATTCGGCATCCGCACCGGCGACCTGTCGAGCCGCGCGCGCACGCTGTCCGGCGGCAATCAGCAGAAGCTCGCGCTCGCCAAATTCCTGCAACCTGATCCGAACGTGATCGTGCTCGACGAGCCGACGCGCGGCGTCGACGTCGGCGCGAAACGCGACATCTATTTCCTGATTCACCGGCTCGCCGCGCAAGGCCGCGCGGTGATCGTCATTTCATCCGAATTGATCGAACTGATCGGCTTGTGCCACCGCGTCGCCGTGATGCGCGCGGGACGCCTGCAAGCCACGCTGACGCTCGACCATCTGACCGAAGAGGAGTTGATCGCTCATGCGACCGGCACCCACTGAAGCCGTGCAATCCGGCCGCGCGCTGCGCGTCGCGCATCGTCTGTATGCGCTCGGGCCGCTCGTCGGGCTGATTCTGCTGTGTGTGACCGGCACGCTGCTGAACCGCGATTTCGCGACCGTCGACAACATGATGAACGTGCTCACGCGCACCTCGTTCATCGGCATCATCGCGGTCGGCATGACTTTTGTGATCATTTCGGGCGGCATCGATCTGTCGGTCGGCTCGATGGCCGCGCTGATCGCGGGCAGCATGATCTGGCTGATGAACGGGCTCGCGTCGGGCGCGGCCGGGCACATGTTCGCGCCGCTCGCGATCGTCACGATCGGCATCGTCGCGGCGCTGGTGCTGGGCGGGTTGTTCGGCTGCGCGCACGGGTTGCTGATCACCAAAGGACGCATCGAGCCGTTCATCGTCACGCTGGGCACGTTGGGAATCTTTCGCGCGGTGCTCACGTGGCTCGCCGACGGCGGCGCATTGACTCTGGATAATTCGTTATCCGATCTTTATGGGCCGGTGTACTACGCGAGCCTGTTCGGCGTGCCGGTCCCGATCTGGGTGTTTCTCGTGATGGCCGCGGGCGGCGCGCTGATCCTCAATCGCACCGCGTTTGGCCGGCATGTGCAGGCGATCGGCTCGAACGAACAGGTCGCACGCTATGCGGCGATTCGCGTCGATACCGTGAAGATCGTCACGTATGTGCTGCTCGGCATCTGCGTCGGCGTGGCCACCGTGCTCTATGTGCCGCGGCTCGGTTCGGCCACGCCGACCACGGGACTCTTATGGGAGTTGGAGGCGATCGCGTCGGTGGTGGTCGGGGGCACCGCGCTCAAAGGTGGAGAAGGGCGCGTGATCGGCACGGTGATCGGCGCGATTCTGCTTTCCGTGATCGCCAATATTCTGAATCTGACCAGCATCATCAGCGTGTATCTGAACGCGGCGGTGCAGGGCGTGGTGATTATTTTCGTCGCGTTCGTGCAGCGCGGACGGCGATAGTTTTGGTGTTTCAAGCTGCAATACCAGGCAACACCAGGCAATAGCGGGCAAAACCAGCAGGTCCAAAAATCGGGGCGCCGGAACGCCTCACCAACTGGATGGAGACACAACCATGAAACACGTCATTCGAGCGGTCGGCGCCGGCATGCTGGCGTTGGGGATACTGGGCACGGCAGGCGTTGCGCGTGCTGACGACAAGGTCACGCTGGGCGTGGCGATTCCGACAGCCGACCACGGCTTCACGGGTGGCATCGTCTGGTGGGCGAACAAGGCGAAAGCCGATCTGGAGAAAGCGCATCCCGATCTGAAGGTGATCGTCAAGACCGCGGCCGGCGCGCCCGAACAGGCGAACCAGTTGCAGGATCTCGTCACGGTCAACAAGATCAACGCGCTCGTGATCTTCCCGTTCGAGTCGGCGTCGCTCACGCAGCCGGTCGCGCAGGTGAAGAAGAAAGGTGTCTACGTGACGGTGGTCGATCGAGGCCTGACCGACACCAGCGCGCAGGACGCGTACGTGGCGGGCGACAACACCGCGTTCGGCAAGATTCCCGCCGAGTTTCTGGCGAAGGAGTTGGGCGGCAAGGGCAACATCGTCGCGCTGCGCGGCATTCCGACCACGCTCGACAACGAGCGCTGGGCCGCCTTCACCGGCGTGCTGAAGAACTATCCGGAGATCAAGATACTCGACGGCAAGTACGCGAACTGGAACCGGGACGACGCGTTCAAGGTGATGCAGGACTACTTGACGCGCTTCAAGCACATCGACGCCGTTTGGGCCGCCGACGACGACATGGCGGTCGGCGTCATCAAGGCGATCGATCAGGCCAAGCGCACCGACATCAAGATCGTGTTCGGCGGCGCGGGCTCGAAGGGCATGGTGAAGAACGTGATGGACGGCGCGCCGATGATCAAGGCCGACGTGTCGTACTCGCCCAAATTCATCTACGACGCGATCAAGCTCACCGCCGAAGCGCGTTTGAAGGGCGACAAGTTGCCGGCGACGACGATCATTCCGTCGGTGCTGATCACGAAGGAAAACGCGCAGCAGTTCTACTTTCCGGACTCGCCGTTCTGAGCGTGAGTGCCGAGTCAGCGCGCTCGCCGTAGTTTTTGCCGCACATGCACGGCGAGCGCGTGATCGTTCGAGGAACCGTACGATGAAAACCATCAAAGGGCCGGCGATTTTTCTGGCCCAGTTCATGGGCGACGAGGTGCCGTTCGACAATCTCGCGCATCTGGCGAGTTGGGCCGCGGGTCTCGGTTTCAAGGGCATTCAGGTGCCGTGCGACGCGCGCCTGATCGATCTGGAGCAGGCGGCCGCGAGCCAGGCCTATTGCGACGAGTTGCGCGAGACCGCGGACGATGCGGGCGTGACGATCACCGAACTGTCGACGCATCTGCAAGGGCAACTGGTGGCCGTGCATCCGGCGTACGACGCGCTGTTCGACGGCTTCGCCGCGCCGCAGGTGCGCGGCGATCCTGCCGCGCGTACGCAGTGGGCGATCCACCAGCTGAAGCTTGCGGCGAAGGCGTCGCAGCGCTTGGGCCTGAACACGCACGTGTCGTTTTCCGGCGCGTTGGCGTGGCCCTATCTGTACCCGTGGCCGCAGCGTCCGGCAGGCCTCGTCGAAGCTGCCTTCGATGAACTCGCGCGCCGCTGGACGCCGATTCTCGATGCGTTCGATGAGGCCGGCGTGGATGTCTGCTACGAATTGCATCCGGGCGAGGACCTGCACGACGGCGTGACGTTCGAGCGCTTTCTCGACGCGCTCAGGCAGCACGCGCGTGCGAACATCCTCTACGATCCGAGCCATTTCGTTTTGCAGCAGCTCGACTACCTTGCGTTCATCGACATCTATCACGAGCGCATCAAGGCGTTCCATGTGAAGGATGCGGAGTTTCGGCCAAACGGCAAGCAGGGCGTGTATGGCGGATACAGCGGCTGGGTCGAACGGGCGGGGCGTTTCCGGTCGCTCGGCGACGGCCAGATCGACTTCGGGGCGATCTTCTCGAAGATGGCGCAATTCGATTTCCCCGGCTGGGCCGTACTCGAATGGGAGTGCGCGCTGAAGCATCCGCACGATGGCGCGCGTGAAGGCGCGGAGTTCATTCGCCGGCACATCATTCGCGTGGCCGAGCATGCGTTTGATGATTTTGCCGGGAGTGGCGTGGACGATGCGCAGGTGAAGCGTGTGCTGGGGCTTTGATGGGGAGTAACGCGATGCCACACAGAAGGCTCGGATTGGGCATGGTCGGCGGCGGACAGGGCGCGTTCATCGGCGCGGTGCATCGGATCGCGGCGCGGCTCGACGATCGTTTCGAACTGGTGGCGGGCGCGTTGTCGTCCGACCCGCAGCGCGCGCAGGCGAGCGCCGCCGAGGCGGGCATTGCGCGCAGCTATGCGGACTGGCGCGAGATGGCGCGCGCCGAAGCCGCCCGCGACGACGGCATCGACGCGGTGGCAATCGTCACGCCGAACCATCTGCATGCACCGGTGGCGACGGCGTTCCTCGAAGCGGGCATCCACGTGATATGCGACAAGCCACTGGCGATTTCACTCGCCGAAGGCGAAGCGCTCGCGAAGCTCGCACGCGACAAGGGCAAGCTCTTCGCGCTGACGCACACATACTCCGGCTATCCCATGGTGCGTCATGCGCGCGAACTGGTCGAGCGCGGCGAGCTGGGCGAGATTCGCGTGGTGCAGGTCGAATACGCGCAGGACTGGCTGGCCGAACCGGTCGAGACGGGCGGCGCGAACAAACAGGCCGGCTGGCGCACGGACCCGTCGCTGGCGGGTCCGGCGGGCTGTCTCGGCGATATCGGCACGCATGCGTATCACCTCGCGTCCTTCGTCACGGGGATGACGCCGCGGGCGCTGTCGGCGGAGTTGAACACGTTCGTGCCGGGACGCCGCATCGACGATCACGTGCAGGCGATGCTGCGTTACGCGAACGGCGCGCGCGGCATGTTGTGGGCGAGCCAGGTGGCGAGCGGCGCGGAGAATGCGCTGCGTCTGCGGGTGTATGGAACGAAGGCCGGCCTCGCATTCGATCAGGAGCAGCCGAACGAATTGTGGTTCACGCCGTTAGGCGGGCTGGCGCAGCGACTGACGCGAGGGCGGGTGCAAAGCGCACTCGCCGCGCACGCGACGCGCGTGCCCTCGGGGCACCCCGAAGGTTATCTGGAAGCGTTCGCGCAGTTGTACAAGGATGCGGCGTTGCAGATCGAAGCGCTGGACGAAGGCCGCGCGTTGCCTGCCGAAAGCCGGCTGCTCACGACGGTGGACGATGGTGTCGCGGGGCTGCGCTTCATCGATGCCGTGCTCGCGAGTAGCGCGGCGGATGGGCAGTGGCGCGAGATTGAAGGGGCGTGAAGCGGAGGGGCGTAAAGCGGAGGGGGCCGATTAGCCGCCCTTACTTTTCTTGATCTGCTCTTCGAACGCGATATCGAGCTTGCTCGCCTTGCGTGGCTTCTGCGGACCGTACGCGTCGACGAACTTGACGAAGTCGTCGAGCGTCAACGGGTCGGAGACTTTCTTGTCGGAGCCGCTCGATTTGTCGACCAGATAGAACAGGCCGCCCGACAGGCTGATCGCGGCGAACAGCGGATTGCCGCTGCGCGCTTTCAGCCGTTCGACGGCGTGGATGGCTCGGGTGGTGCGCATGGTGTGGGACTGCTGATCGGGGAGAGACTGCTACTTTAACAATTTCGCCGACGCCGCGCGGCACGGCGTCAGCGCCTGAGCGCCTGGCTACCCCTTACGCCGAACACCGCCCGCAACCAATCCGCCCAATCCTCCACCGTATCAACCACCGGCACGACCATCAGCGTCGAACAGCTTGGCGTCGACGGCGACTTTTTCGCCGGGCTCGACCGAGCGCGACGTGATCTGTCCGTCGAGCGGCGAGCACACGACGGTATCGGCGAGCGACAGGTTCGACGACGCCAGCGCCGCACGCACGGGTGTTTCCGTTTGCTTACTGGCTCAAATAAACAAACTTGCCGTTCTTGATGGTGCCCATCACGCTCGCGCGCTGATCCAGACCGACGTGGTCCTTCGGGCTCGTGTTCACCACCCCGTTCGGCACCACCAGTTCATGCGCATGCTCCAACGCGTCGCGCAATGCGACGCGGAACGCCGGCGTGCCCGGCTGCGCGGTCTTCAGCGCGCGCGCTACCGCGTCCTGCAAACGCGGATAGACGCCTGCCGCGTCGCCCGCGAACTGGGTCACGCTGCCTGCGCCGTACTTCGCTTCATACTCGTTGGTGAAGGCGAGCGCCGCTTTCTTCGCCGGATGATCGGCCGGCAGCGTGCGCGCGACCACCACCGGTTGGGTCGGGAACAGCGTGCCATCGACGTCCTTGCCGCCCAGCTTGATGAACTCGGGCGTGGCGATGCCGTGCGTCTGGTAAATCGGCCCCTTGTAGCCGCGTTCGATCAGCGTGCGCTGCGGCAGCACCGTCGGCGTACCGGCCCCGGCGATCAGGATCGCATCGGGCTTCGCGGCCATCAGCTTGAGAATCTGCCCAGTGACGCTCGCGTCCGTGCGGTTATAGCGCTCGGTCGCAACCAGCTGGATATGGCGCAGCGCCGCGAACTTGCTGAACTCGTTGAGCCAGCTCTCGCCGTAGCCGTCAGCGAACCCGATGAAGCCTACCGTCTTCACGTTGTGGTTGGCCATGTAGCGCGTCATCACGTCGGCCATCGCGCTGTCGGTCTGCGCCATCTTGTAGGCCCACACCTTCTTGCCTTCCTGCGGCTCGACCACGCTGGCCGAGCCGATCAGCGTGATCATCGGCGTCTGGCTTTCGGCGACCGGATCGAGCGCGGCCATCGCGGCCGGCGTGATGTTCGGGCCGACGATCACGTCCACGTGGTCCTCGTTGATCAGCTTGCGGATGTTGCGCACGGCCGCGCCCGGGTCGGACGCGTCGTCGAGGAAGATGTAGTCGGCTTTCTGGCCGGCGATCGTCGCGGGCCACATCAGCATCGCGTTCTTGCTGGTGATGCCGATCACGGCCGCAGGACCCGTGCTCGACAGATCGATGCCGACCTTGAGGTCGGCATGGGCTGCGGTGGCGAGCAATAGCGCGCCGAGAGCGGCAATGCCGCGAAGTTTGTTGTTATGCGACTTCATCGAGAAGGGTCTCCGTAGCAGGAAGCAGGGTGATATCAAAGTTCGTAGGTTTCGTGTTCGCCCTTGAGCGCCTGTTCGATCAGCTTGCGGTTCATGCTCGGCGACAGCAGTTCGACGAGCGTGTACACATAGCTGCGCAGATAGGCGCCTTGTTTGAGCGCGACGCGCGTCACGTTGCTGCCGAACAGGTGACCAACCGGCATCGCGCGCAAATGGCGGTCGCGCTCGGCGTTGAACGCGATATCCGCCATGATGCCGACGCCGAGGCCGAGTTCCACATAGGTCTTGATCACGTCGGCGTCGATCGCCTCCAGCACGATGTCCGGATGCAGCCCGCGCAGACGGAACGCCTCGTTGATCTTGGTGCGGCCGGCGAACGCGTTGTCGTACGTAATCAGCGGATACTGGGTCAGATCATCCAGTGCCAAAAGTTTGCGGTCGAGCAGCGGATGATCCGGCTGCATGACCGCGATGTGGTGCCACTGGAAGCAGGGCAGCGACACCAGTTCCTTATAGTTGGCGATCGCTTCGGTGGCGATCGCGAGATCGGCCTGGTCGTGCAGCACCATCTCGGCGACTTGGGTCGGGCTGCCTTGCAGGATTGAAAGGTGGACCTTGGGGAAACGTTTCTTGAATTCGGCGATCGCGGCCGGCAGCGAGTAGCGCGCCTGAGTATGGGTCGCAGCGATGACGAGATTGCCCTGATCCTGCGCCGCGTAATCCTTACCGACCCGCCTTAGACTCTCGACTTCCTGCAGGATCTTCTCGACTGACTGCAAGATGATGCGTCCCGGCTCGGTCAGCGAGCGCACGCGCTTGCCGTGCCGCGTGAAGATTTCGACGCCCAGCTCGTCCTCGAGCTCGATGATCGCCTTGGAAACGCCCGGCTGGCTGGTAAACAGCGCCTTCGCGGCTTCCGTGAGGTTGAAATTCTGCCGCACAGCCTCGCGGACGAAGCGGAATTGATGCAGGTTCATATATAACCTCTCCGCATATAAAAAGAATTTTTTAGTCGTTTGAAATATAAGGGGAGTTTATTACGATCTGTCCATCTTTTTCAATATGGATATCTGTATTTGTCATAAGCAAATAAGAGATGGGTCTAAACGCTCGTTTGCGGTTGCTGACCAAGACAGATATGCAAGGCGCGGCGGAACCGGACCGCCGTGTGTCACGCAAAAAAATTGGGGTCCCCGAATGTACCAATACGATCAGTACGACCAGACCATCGTCGATGAACGGGTCGCGCAATACGCCGATCAGGTTCGCCGCCGCTTGTCGGGCGAATTGAGCGAAGAGGAGTTCCGTCCGCTGCGCTTGCAGAACGGCCTGTACTACCAGCGCCACGCGTACATGCACCGTATCGCGATTCCGTACGGCAACCTGCGCAGCGACCAGATGCGCGTGCTCGCGCAGATCGCGCGTGAACATGACCGCGGCTACGGCCATTTCTCGACGCGCTCGAACATCCAGTACAACTGGATCAAGCTCGAAGAAACGCCGGAAATTCTGCGCAAGCTCGCCGCGGTGCAAATGCACGGCATTCAGACCTCGGGCAACTGCATCCGCAACATCACCGCCGACCAGTTCGCCGGCGTCGCGCCCGACGAAGTCGTCGATCCGCGTCCCTGGGCGGAAATCCTGCGTCAATGGTCGACGTTCCACCCGGAATTCGCGTGGCTGCCGCGTAAGTTCAAGATCGCCGTGTCGGGTTCGAAGGAAGACCGCGCGGCCGTGCAGATTCACGACATGGGCGTGTATCTGAAGAAGAACGAGCAGGGCGAGCTGGTAGCCGACATCCTGGCGGGCGGCGGCATGGGCCGCACGCCGATCATCGGCGCGATCATCCGCAAGGATTTGCCGTGGCAGCACCTGCTGACGTACTGCGAAGCGGTGCTGCGCGTGTACAACCGCTATGGCCGCCGCGACAACATGTACAAGGCGCGCATCAAGATTCTCGTGAAGGCGCTGAGCCCGGAGAAGTTCTCCGCGCAGGTCGAAGAGGAATGGCAGCACCTGAAGGACGGTCCTTCGACGCTCACGCAGGCTGAAGTGGATCGCGTGGCCCAGTACTTCCAGCCGCCGGTCTACGACAAGCTGCCAGACACGGACGCTTCGTTTGAAAACCATCTGCTGGAAAACCGCGCGTTCGCGCGGTGGGTCGAGCGTAACGTGCGGCCGCACAAGGTGTCGGGCTACGCATCGGTGACCTTGTCGCTGAAGCCGACCACGATCGCCCCGGGCGACGCGACGGACACGCAGATGGAAGCGGTCGCCGATTGGGCCGACGAGTATTCGCTCGGCGAAATCCGCGTGTCGCACGAACAGAACCTGATCCTTGCCAACGTCAAGAAGCGCGATCTGTTCGCGCTGTGGGAAAAGGCCAAGACGCAAGGTTTCGCGACGCCGAACATCGGCTTGCTGACCGACATCATCGCGTGCCCGGGGGGCGACTTCTGCTCGCTCGCGAATGCGAAGTCGATTCCGATCGCGCTGGCGATCCAGGAACGCTTCAACGATCTCGACTACGTGTACGACCTCGGCGACGTGTCGCTGAACATCTCGGGCTGTATCAACGCGTGCGGTCACCACCACGTCGGCAACATCGGCATTCTGGGCGTCGATAAGGACGGCTCGGAGTGGTACCAGGTGACGCTCGGCGGCGAGCAGGGCACGGGCGCCACCGGCGCGCACTTGGGCCGCGTGATCGGCCCGTCGTTCTCGGCGGAAGAAATGCCGGACGTGATGAGCAAGGTGATCGACACCTTCGTGGAAAACCGCCACGAGGGCGAGCGCTTCATCGAAACGTACAACCGCATTGGCATCGCCCCGTTCAAGGAACGTGTGTACGCCTCGCGTCAACCGGCTCACGCGTAACCGCGAAAAGGATACTAAACAGATGGCTTCTATCATCAAGAACCGCGCAATCGTCAACGATGACTGGACCGTTGTGCGTCCGGCGGAAGACGGCGCGCTGCCCGCGGTGAACGAATTGCCGGCCGGCAAAGTGCTGGTGCCGCTCGCGCTGTGGCAGGCCGAACGTGAAACGCTCGCTGCGTCGCGCAGTGCCGCCGAGATCGGCGTGTGGCTCGCGCCGGACAGCGAACCGGCGGATATCGTCGCCGACTTCGACAAGATTGCGCTGATCGCCGTGGATTTCCCGGTATTCCGCGACGGCCGTGGCTACAGCATCGGCCGCCTGCTGCGCGAACGTTATGGCTACAAGGGCGAACTGCGCGCGATCGGCGACGTGCTGCGCGATCAGATCACGTTCATGTTCCGTTGCGGCTTCGACGCCTATGCACTGCGCGCGGACAAGGACTTCAACGATGCGCTTAAGGCGTTCGACGAATTCAGCTTCAACTATCAGGGCGCGGTGAATTCGTCGCCGCTGTTCCGCCGCCGCGAGGCGGGCGAACTGCAAAAGGCGTCAGCATGAGCGACGCCCCCACGCTCACGCCGGAACTCGCCGCGAAGGTCGAGCGCCTCGATGCCCTGCTCGACTCGATCGCCGCGCGTCACGCGAATGTGAAGCTTGCCAGCAGCCTCGCAGCGGAAGACATGCTGCTCACGCACGCGATCCTCTCGCGCGGCGTGAAGATCGGTATCTTCTCGCTGAACACGGGCCGCTTGCATGCGGAAACGCTCGGTATGCTCGATCGCGTGAAAGAGCGCTATGGCTACGAGATCGAACAGTTCCATCCGCAGGCAGCGGCAGTCGAGGAATACATCGGCTCGCACGGGCTGAATGCGTTTTACGAAAGCGTCGATCTGCGCAAGCGTTGCTGCGAGATTCGCAAGGTCGAGCCGTTGAATCGCGCGTTGTCGGATGTCAGCGCCTGGGTGACGGGCCAGCGCCGTGAACAGTCGGTGACGCGTGCCGAACTGCACGCGGAAGAACACGATGCCGCGCGCGACATCGCCAAGTTCAATCCGCTGACGGACTGGACCGAAGCCGAGGTGTGGGATTACCTGAAAGCGTTCGACGTGCCGGTCAATCCGCTGCATGCGCGCGGTTATCCGAGCATCGGCTGCGAGCCGTGTACGCGCGCGATCCGTCCCGGCGAGGACAGCCGCGCAGGGCGCTGGTGGTGGGAGTCGCGCGATACGAAGGAATGCGGCCTGCACATCACGACGATTACCCCGATCCCGCTCGAACGCGGCGAAAACGCTTCGATCTGATATCTCGCTACACTGAGGGCAGGCTCCCGGTTTGAACGGGTTGAACGCCGCCCGGATCGACTTGAATACTTGTGCTCCGGCGGGCAACCGCTCGCCGGGCCATCAACGAAGGACCCGACATGAGCACCACGCTCGACTCCACTGTGAACGCTCCGCTTACCAACACGGCGAACCGTATGGATCATCTCGACTGGCTCGAAGCCGAGTCGATTCACATCCTGCGCGAACTGGTCGCCGAATGCAGCAAGCCCGCACTGTTGTTCTCGGGCGGCAAGGACTCGGTCGTGGTGTTGCACCTCGCGCTGAAGGCCTTCGGCATCGGGGCGAATCGCAAGACCGTGCTGCCGTTCCCGCTCGTGCATATCGACACCGGGCACAACTACGACGAAGTGATCGACTTCCGCGATCGCCGCGCGCAGGAGATTGGCGCGGAGCTAGTGGTGGGCCACGTCGAAGATTCGATCAAACGCGGCACCGTGCGTCTGCGCCGCGAAACGGATTCGCGCAACGCCGCGCAAGCGGTGACGTTGCTCGAAACCATCGAACAGTACGGCTATACCGCGCTGATCGGCGGTGCGCGCCGCGACGAAGAGAAGGCCCGCGCGAAAGAACGCATCTTCTCGTTCCGCGATGAGTTCGGCCAATGGGACCCGAAGGCGCAACGCCCCGAACTGTGGAGCCTGTACAACGCACGTCTGCATAACGGCGAACATCTGCGTGTGTTCCCGATCTCGAACTGGACCGAACTCGACGTGTGGCAGTACATCGCTCGCGAACAGCTCGAATTGCCGTCGATCTACTACGCGCACCAACGCGAGATCGTGCGCCGCAACGGCCTGCTCGTGCCGGTCACGCCGCTTACGCCGATGCGTGAAGGCGAGGTCAGCGAAAACGCGCAGGTGCGTTTTCGCACCGTCGGCGACATCAGCTGCACGTGCCCGGTGGAAAGCGATGCGGACGATATCGAGAAGATCATCGCCGAAACGGCCGTGACCGAAATCACGGAACGCGGCGCGACGCGGATGGACGATCAGGTCTCCGAAGCCGCGATGGAGCAGCGTAAGAAGCAAGGTTATTTCTAAGCACACGGGGTAAGACAATCATGAGCAGTATTCATCAACCAGAAGACCTCGGCGTGCTGCGTTTCATCACTGCGGGTAGCGTCGACGACGGCAAGAGCACGTTGATCGGCCGCCTGCTGTACGACAGCAAGGCCGTGTTGAGCGACCAGCTCTCGGCGCTGTCGCGCGCGAAGAACAAGCGCACCGTCGGCGATGAAATCGATCTGTCGTTGCTGACCGACGGCCTCGAAGCCGAACGCGAGCAGGGCATCACGATCGACGTCGCGTACCGTTACTTCGCTACCGCGAAGCGCAAGTTCATCATCGCCGACACGCCGGGCCACGAGCAGTACACGCGCAACATGGTGACGGGCGCGTCGACCGCGCACGCGGCGATCATTCTCGTCGACGCGACGCGCGTGACGTTCGTCGACGGTGTCGCGCAATTGTTGCCGCAAACCAAGCGTCATAGCGCGATCGTCAAGCTGCTCGGCTTGCAGCACGCAATCGTCGCAATCAACAAGATGGACCTCGTCGAGTACAGCGAGCAACGCTTCAACGAGATTCGTGACGCGTATGTCGAACTCGCGCGCCAACTGGGCCTGACCGACGTGCGCTTCGTGCCGGTGTCGGCGCTCAAGGGCGACAACATCGTGACGGCGAGCGAAAGCATGCCGTGGTACGCGGGCGAACCGCTGCTGGATTTGCTCGAAGCGCTGCCGGTCGAAGTGCCGACCGGTCAGGCGCTGCGCTTCCCGGTGCAATGGGTGGCGCGCCAGGACGGCAGCCAGGCCGACGATTTTCGCGGCTACATGGGCCGTGTCGAAGCGGGCGAAGTCAAGCTCGGCGATACGATCGTCGTGTTGCCGGCCAATCGCGAAGCAACGGTTGCCGAGATCATCGCGCCGGTGGTGGGCGGCACGGCAGCAGTGGATCGCGCGTTTGCGGGCCAGACGGTGACGATCCGTCTCGCGGAAGACGTCGACGTGTCGCGCGGCGACACCTTCGTGCTGCGTGAAGCGGCGCCGGAACCGGCGAAGAAGCTCGAAGCCGACCTGTGCTGGTTCGACGACACGCCGCTGTCGACGCAACGCAAGTATCTGTTGAAGCAGACCACCAACACGGTGTTCGCGCGAATCGGTGCGATCAAGGAAGTGCTCGACGTGCATACGCTGTCGCAGGCGACCGATCGCAAGGAACTCGCGATGAACGATATCGGCCGCGTGGCGCTGACGCTGCAGAAGCCGCTGGTATGCGACGTGTACGACTCGCATCAGGGCACGGGCGCATTCGTGCTGATTGACGAAGCGACCCACCACACCGTCGCGGCCGGGATGATCCGGGCGTTTTCGGCGTAAGCGGCGAGGGGCGGCCGGCGGCGCGATGCAGCGCTGCAGCGATGCGATGTGATGCGTCGTTGCTCGGCGCTGGCGCCCTAACCAACAGGTTGATGCAAATGGGAAAGGTTTATCTGATCGGCGCGGGGCCGGGAGCGGCGGACCTGATTACGGTGCGCGGCGCGCGGCTGCTCGGCGCCGCCGACGTCGTGCTGCACGACGCGCTGGTCGAGCCGGCCATGCTCGACTATGCGCCTTCGCACGCGAAGCGGATTGCGGTGGGCAAGCGTTGCGGGCAACTGTCGACGGCTCAGCAGTTCATCAACAAGCAGATCGTCGATGCTGCTTTGGAGCACGAGGTAGTGGTGCGTCTGAAGGGTGGCGATCCGATGCTGTTTGGCCGAGCCGATGAAGAAATGCGGGCGTTGGAGGAGGCGGGCATCGAGTATGAGGTGGTGCCGGGGATTACCGCGGCGCTCGCGAGTGCGGCTTCGCTGAAGCGGTCGTTGACGCTGAGGGGCGTGTCGCGCAGTGTGGCGCTGGCGACGTTCAGCCGTGCGCCCGGGTCCGATGAGATTCGCGAGCAGGTGAATGCGGATTCGCTCGTGTTTTACATGGGCCGCGATAGTGGGGTGGAGATCGCGCAACAACTGATCGATGCCGGGAAGCCGGTAACGACGCCAGTCGCGATCGTCGAGGCTTGCAGCACGGTGCGCGAGCGGATGTTGACGCTGACGCTCGAGGACTTGGCTGCGGGTGAGGCGCAACGGTGGGTGGACGCCTCGCAGCCGAGTTTGCTGATGATCGGCGAGGCGTTTGCTGAGCGACGGCAGGCGGTAGTGCGAATCGTGGATGGGATGTTGGTAGCGGCGTAGTTTGGCGTTGCCCGCACTGCGGGAGTGATCGGCGTTCGGCGACATCGCTTGCTACGGGAAAAGGCGCATTGATTGCGCCTTTTTTCACGTCTGGGGTCGGGCGCAGCGAGGTTGTGTCAATGTGCTGTAGCGATGGTCCGCGGGGTGGTTTTGAAGCGCACCTGCTTGATCTGCACGGCCTTGGATGCGCTGATCCGCTTGCGACTCTCTGATGCCGCCGTCGTCGCTTTTGCCAGGAGGTTTGCTGCGCGACGGGCGGTGATGCGGCTTTGAGGGATTCCCTTCGCATCCAGCGCGATGACCTGATACAACTCCAGGTCAGTCTCGACTTCTCGCTGGTACTCCTCACCGGTATCGATCAGCAGCCCCAGCAGTCTGCGCTGGCGGGATCTTTCGTCACGCGTCAGAGCGGGGCTTCTGTAGATCGATGCTGCGAGTGTGACCAGCTTGTCCAACTGGCTTATCTGTCGTTCGATGAGTCCGAAAGCGGATAGCGCGAGTTTTTCGTATTGGAGAGCGTCGACAGGTGGGCGCGAGGCGGTTCGAAAATGCTTAGCGGATTTACTCATGTGCGATCTCCCTGAAACTTGACTGGATCGCCCGACACTCGGGTGCAAGGGTGAGCGGGCACAGTGACAAGGTTGGCAGACTGGCTCACACCCACACCAGCAGACCCCAAAGGTCTCCTACGTCACGGCCCGCCCATAGAAGGACGTGCAGAAGCAGACGCGTTCTGCTGAGCCAAGGTTAGGTGTGAGAGGTGCAGGCTGCCAAGCCTGACCGTCGCTGTCTTGACGGCAGAATGAGTTTAAAACGTATCGCGTGGGGAGTGATTGCGTGGGCACGCTAAAGAGCGTGCGAAGCGAACATTTCTGAAATTTCCGAATGTCCGCATGAACGAAGGTCACCGCGCCGAGTAAAAATCTTCAGCGAAAAACGTAGGGGATGGTTGATGAAACACCGCGACGGCGCGCGCAGCGCCGCCGGAAGAATGACTGCGTTGTCACTGACGCGGAGTGTGCGGGAACGCAGATTCCAGATGCACCACTGCCCTCTCCAAGCTAGGGGACCCGCTTAAGAATTGGCGGTTTGAAGCCGCTTTCTTTGCTTACTTTCTTTGCGGCATGCAAAGAAAGTAAGTGCCGCCCCGCACAGGGGCAACACTAATAGACCGACGAGAATTCAAGGAAAGGCCAACGCCTTAAGAGCACTGCAAAAGCGCGTCGCAGAAAGACAAAACAAGCCTCAAACTAGCCGCAAACAATATTGCGCGACGGCATCGAGAACCGACTCCTCCTCACCTACAGCGACTGCGCATTTGATCTCAAGAGAGGGGTACAACGCCCGACACCGCTCGATGATCTCAGGCAAATCCTTCCTGACATGCCCACCTTGCCCAAAAAAAACGGGCACAACGGTGACCACATCACAGCCCTGAGCAACAAGCCCACCCACCGCGGTAGGCAAATCCGGGTTCATCAACTCGAGAAAGGCCAACATCACAGGCCCTGGCGCATCGCCAGAGCCACGCGCGGCCCGCAGCTTGTCAGCCAACCTCTCAAACGGCTCCCGCCACCGCACATCCCTCGCGCCATGCCCAAACAGAACCAACCCATGCATAGCCATGACGATAACCCCTAATGCCGGTCAACCCACTTCAACCCGACCAACCCAAGCACCAGATAAACGAGCCCAGGCGTAGCCGCAGTCAAAGGCGCAGGCCAGGTATTCAACGTCCCGATGTGCGAGAACAGCGTATTGAACAACTGGAAGCTCATGCCGAGCATAATCCCGCCGAACACCTTCACACCTACAACTCCCGCCCGCGTATGCAAATACGCAAACGGCAACGACAACACCAGCATCACGAACACCGCAAACGGATACAACACCTTGCGCCACAGCGCGATCTCGTAACGCTGGGTGTCCTGATGATTCTCGGTCAAATGCTGGATATAGCGGAACAGATTGAACATCGACATCCGATCTGGCGCCACGAGCAGCACCGACAGAATCTGCGGCGTCAATTCCGAGCGCAGCGAGTATTCCGGCAACGACACCTGCTTCGCGCGATACACCGGATTCAGCGCATCGGCCGGCGTGCCGGGAGGAGGGGGCACATCGATCAGTTGCGTATCGGTCACGCCCGTCAGTTGCCAGTGCCCCGGCGGCTGAAAGCGGCCACTCTGCGCGGTCCGCACGTTCGACAACCGGAACTTCGAATCGAACTCATAGATGCGCACGTTGGCGATCGTCGCGTCCGGCTTCAACTCGCCGACGTTCACGAAGCGCGTCACCTGCTCGCCGTCCGCGCGCGCGGTGAGCGTGTCCTTCACCCACACGCCCGACTGAAAGTTGGTCGACACCGACGAACCCAGCGCCTCGAGCCGCACCCGCTCGGACAACTGATCCGTGTACGGGCCGACCACTTCGCCGATCAGATACGTGAGGAACACGAGCGGAATGCCGATCTTCATCAGCGAGCGCAGCGCCCGATTGGTGGCGAGGCCGGACACGCGAAAAATCGTGTACTCGGAATTCGCCGCCATCTGCGCGAACACGTAGATCGCGCTGATCAATGCGGCGACCGGAATGATTTCGTAGAAGCGCGACGGCGTTTGCAACGCGACGCGCAGCACCGCGTACTGGAACTTGTAGTTGCCGTGCCCGATCGAGTTCAGTTCGTTGATCAGGTCGAAGAAGAAGAACAGACCCGAAAACGCAAACAGAATGAAGATGAACGTGAGATAGATCTGACGCGCGAAATACCTTTCATAGATGCGCATCGGTCAGGCTCCCTGCGAACGGCTGAACATGGCCCGCGTGAAGAGCGGGCGGTTGCGCACGCGCAGCCAGAAGATGAACGCGACGATCGCCGCCACGATGACGTGCAGGATCACCAGGCCCACCCCGAACGACATCTTGCCCTGCTCGATCCACGACTGCACCACGTTCAGCAGATTCGAATAGGTCAGATAGATCAGCACGGCCATCACCAGATTGATGGTGCGGCTGCGACGCGGATTCTGGTGCGCAAGCGGAATGGCGAGCAGCATCAGGTTGATCGCGATCAGCGGCAGCCCCGCGCGCCAAGCGAATTCCGCGAGGTTTTCTTTGGTCGGATTGCGCAGCAGCGTGAGCGTGGGCGTGCCGGTGGTAGTCGGCGTATTGACGACCGGCTGGCTCTGGATTTTCACGCCATAGCGCTCGAACTCCATGATGCGGAAGTCGGGATGGCCAGGCTCGCCGTCATAGCGCCGCCCGTTCTCGAGCACGACGAAGCGGTCGCCATTCTTGTGCGTCTCGGTATGGCCGAACTTCGACACCACCACGTTGACCTTGCCGCCTTCCGTGCTGGTGACGAACACGTTCTCCACGCGCCCCTGGTCGGGTGACATCTTCTCGATGAAGAACACCCGGTGGCTCGCAGCCGACTCGCGGAACTGGCCCGGCGCGAGCAGCGAGACCTCGTCGCGCTGCTGGAAGCGCGCGCGGATCAGCTTGCTCTGCTGGTTCGACCACGGCCAGCCGACGAACACGAAGAACATGATGAGGATGATGATCGGCGTGGCAAAAATACCGATGGGCTTGATGAATTGCGTGAGGCTCACGCCCGAGGACAGCCACACGACCATCTCGGAGTCTTTGTACCAGCGGGTGAGGACGAACAGGATCGACACGAACAGGGTCGCGACGAGCATGATCGCCAGATAGCCGATCACGGTCAGGCCGATCAGGACCAGCACGTCGCGCGGGTCGATCTCGCCTTGGGCCGCGAAGCCGACGATGCGGATCATCATCGTCGTCAGCACGAGCGTGAGGAGAACCATGAACACGGCACCAGCCGTATACGCGAGTTCGCGCTGGAGGGAGCGTTCGAAGATCATTATTGATGACGAGAGGGGGCGCTCTCAGAGACGCGCGGGTTCGTTCCCGTCACGCCTCCGGTGCAGCCGCCGCGGGAAAAATAGCGGATAATTGCGGCTTTCATCCTAAGCCCAGATTTTATCCGAGGACAAGCGCGATGGACTTTAGCATAAAAGCCTGTGATTGGACCAAAGGCTCGTCAAACGGTTTCCTGACCGGGAAGTCGGATTGCATAGTAATCGGTGTGTTCGAGTCGCAAACGCTCTCGGGCGCGGCGCTTGAGATCGACGAGGCCACCCGCGGCCTGCTGACCCGCATCATCAAGGCCGGAGACATGGACGGCAAGGCCGGCACCACGCTGTTCCTGCACGAAGTGTCGGGGATCGGCGCGTCGCGCGTGCTGCTGGTCGGCCTCGGCAAGCAGGATGCCTTCAGCCAGAAAGCTTACGGCGACGCCGTGCGGGCCGCATGGCGCGCGCTGCTGCCCACCAAGATCGTCCAGGTCACCTTCACGCTGGCCCAGTCGCCGGTGCTCGAGCGCGCCGCCGATTGGGGCGTGCGCGCCGCGATCCTCGCGCTGCGCGAGCTGACCTACAAGTTCACGCAGATGAAGAGCAAGCCGGACAACTCGGCGCGCGCGTTAAAGCGCATCGTCTTCAGCGTGAACACTGGCGACGAGAAAGCCGCCAAGCTGGCCGCGAAGCAGGGCGCGGCGCTCGCCAACGGGATGGACCTCACGCGCGACCTCGGCAACCTGCCGAGCAACGTCTGCACGCCGAGCTACCTCGCCAGCACCGCGAAGAAGCTCGCCAAGGACTGGAAGCTGAAGGTCGAAGTGCTCGGCGAGAAACAATGCGAAGCGCTCAAGATGGGCTCGTTCCTGTCGGTCACGGCCGGCTCGGTCGAACCGGCGCAGTTCATCGTACTGCAGTACCAGGGCGGCGCCGCGAAGGCCGCGCCGGTGGTGCTGGTCGGCAAGGGTGTCACGTTCGACACCGGCGGCATCTCGCTGAAACCGGGCGAGGGCATGGACGAGATGAAGTACGACATGTGCGGCGCCGGCTCGGTGCTGGGCACGTTGCGCGCGGTCGCCGAAATGGGCCTGAAGATCAACGTGGTCGGCATCATCCCGGCGGTCGAGAACATGCCGTCGGCCACCGCCACCAAGCCGGGCGACATCGTCACCAGCATGAAGGGCCTGACGATCGAAGTGCTGAACACCGACGCCGAAGGCCGCCTGATCCTGTGCGACGCGCTGACTTACGCCGAGCGCTTCAAGCCGGCCGCGGTGATCGACATTGCGACGCTCACGGGCGCGTGCATCATCGCGCTCGGCCATCACAACAGCGGCCTCTTCTCGAAAGACGACGCGCTCGCGGGCGAACTGCTCGACGCGTCGCGTGAAGCGTCCGACCCGGCCTGGCGTCTGCCGCTCGACGACGAGTATCAGGACCAGCTGAAGTCGAACTTCGCCGATATCGCCAACATCGGCGGCCGCCCGGCGGGCAGCGTCACGGCGGCCTGCTTCCTGTCGCGCTTCACGGACGCTTATCCGTGGGCGCATCTGGATATCGCCGGCACCGCGTGGAAGAGCGGCGCGGCGAAGGGCGCCACCGGCCGTCCGGTGCCGTTGCTCGCGCAGTTCCTGATCGACAGGGCCGATGACGGTCGCGCTGCACAATGACGCATTGCAGTAAGCCTGCGGGCGCAGTCACAACCGCCGAGGCAGAAGCAGGGAAGAGCCGCCGATGACGAGAATCGATTTTCACTCGAACGTCGGCGACTCGCTGCTGTATGCGTGCCGGCTGCTGCGCAAGGCGTATCAGGCGGGCCAGCCGACCATCGTGCTGGCCGAGCCTGCGCGCCTGGGGGCGCTCGACGAACAGTTGTGGACCTTCTCGCCGCTCGACTTCGTGCCGCACTGCATGGCCGGCACGCCGCTCGCCGCGCAAACCCCGATCGTGCTGACCTCGAGTCTCGACGACGTGCCGCATCACCAGATACTGCTCAATCTCGGGGCGACGGTGCCGGCGCAGTTCGCGCGCTTCGAAAGATTGCTGGAAGTGGTCGGTAACGCACACGAAGAACTCGTTGCGGGCCGCGAGCGATATCGCTTCTATCGCGATCGCGGCTATGCTTTGAACAACTACAAGCAAGGCAGTTAGGTTTCATCCGCCTGCATCGCGCCGGGTTCGTCGTGCGGAGTGGCATGACCGACGGTTGCGATTTGCTGGCATCCTGCTTCGGCTTCGACTCAAACACGGAGAGCGCACGTGTCCGACACCAACGATAATTCGATTCCGGTTCTGCACGAGATTCTCGCACCGGGCCGCGCGCCCCAGGCGCGTGAAGGAACCGCTGATGCACCGGCGGCTCAGCCGGCGCCGCCTGAACAATCCGACATGCCGCGGGAACCCGGTTTCAGGGCGGAACCCGCGCTTGCGCCGCAACCGGCGCAGGCGAACGAACCCGGCCTGACGCCGGAGCCTGCGTTGGCGCCGCAACCGGTGCTGGCGCCGGAGCAGACGCGCGCGCCGGAGCCGGTTCTTGCGCCAGAGCCTGCGCATGCGGCAGAACCCGCTTTCACGCCTGCCTCTTTGGCTCCCTCACAAGCCGCGCACCCAGCGGAGCCCGCGCTCGCACCGCAGCCGCAAGCGCTGCACGCGGTGGAGCACGCTCATCCCAAGAGGCGTTTGCGGCTGCATCACGGCACTGAGCACGAAGATCACGGGCATGTATCGCCGGGTGTTTTCGACCGAGCCGAACCGGGCGCGCCGCTCGAAGCGGGCACGATCGTGCCGCCGGACATCGCTCGCGAAACCTCAGTCGCCGCGCCACCGCAGCAGGATTTCGACGCGGACGCGATCGCCGAGCGCCTGCGCGGACGCTTCGCGGGTTTCCTGACGGGCGAGGGACGCGGCATCATCGAAGCGCGTTGCCATGATGCCTTGCAGGAGCACACCACGTTGCTCGTCAGCCAGATCACGCGCGAAGTGGCACTGACGCTGGAAACCGAAATGGCCGGCTGGGTGCGTGAAGCGGTGGAAGAGGAGATAACGCGGCGCGCGGGCCGCGGCTAGGCGTGCGCGGCGGATCATACAAGGCGGCGTCGAAGGACGCTCGCACCGGGCGCCCTCAATGCGGCGCCCGTTTCATTTGAGCGTCAGCACCCAGGCCGCCAGCGCGGCCGCCTGATCGGGCGTGAGTTGAGTATTCGCGGGCATCGGCACCGGACCCCACACGCCCGTGCTGCCATCCAGAATCTTGTGCTTCAGGTAAAGCGCGGCGTCTTCGTGTCCCGCATATTTCGCCGCGACCTCGTGCAGTGCCGGCCCCATGAAGGAGCGCGTGACCGAATGACAACTCATGCAGTTCTGCTGCTGGGCCAACACGAGACCGGCGGAGGCCGCGGCATGCGCCGCTGGACTGCCGGTGCTCAACGTGGCGCCCAGCATGACGGCTGCTGCGACCGCTGCATACGACATTGATTTCATTGTGGTCTCCGTCGGTGCAGGTGCCCGACTCGTGGTGCGAGCATTATAAAAGGAAAGGAGCGCACGTTTGCCGTGCGCCCCTTAGCGCTTTTACGTAGCGCTCGCAGACACTTTGCCGCCGTCAATGCCGCGTCGACCTTGCCCTGAGACCGGGCGGGCCGACAGTTCACGTGCGTGCGCTCAGCCCGTTACCGCGCCCCGGTTCGCCGGCTGTGCCAGCGCGAAATACTTCGCCAGCACGCCCCGCGTGTAACGCGGCTGCGGTTGCTGCCATGCGGCACGGCGGCGCTGCAATTCGGCATCGTCGACGTTCAGTTGCAGCAGCAGCTCGTGCGCGTCGATCGTGATCGAGTCGCCTTCCTGCACGAGAGCGATCGTGCCGCCCACGAACGCTTCCGGCGCGACGTGACCGACCACCATGCCCCACGTGCCGCCCGAGAAGCGGCCGTCGGTGATCAGGCCGACGGTTTCACCGAGACCTTTGCCGATGATCGCCGAGGTCGGCGCGAGCATTTCCGGCATGCCGGGGCCGCCCTTCGGGCCGAGGTAGCGCAGCACCACCACGTCGCCGGCGACGATCCTGTCGGCCAGAATCGCTTCCAGCGCACTTTGCTCGTCGTCGAAGACACGCGCGGGCCCCGTGATGACCGGGTTCTTCAGACCGGTGATCTTGGCGACTGCGCCGTCGAGGGCGAGGTTGCCCTTCAGGATCGCGAGATGGCCTTCCTTATACAGCGCCTTCTCGATCGGGAAAATCACCTGCTGATCCGCGCGCGGCTTGGCCGGCACGTCCTTGAGTTCTTCGGCCAGCGTCTTGCCGGTGATCGTGATGCAATCGCCGTGCAGCAGGCCCGCATCGAGCAGGATCTTCATGACTTGCGGGATGCCGCCGGCCTTGTGCAGATCGGTCGCGACGTATTGGCCCGACGGCTTCAGGTTGCAGATCACCGGCACTTTCTTGCGCATGCGCTCGAAGTCCTCGATCGACCATGCCACCTCGGCCGCGTGCGCGATCGCCAGATAGTGCAGTACTGCATTGGTCGAGCCGCCGGTCGCCATGATCAGCGCGACGGCGTTTTCAATCGACTTCTTCGTGATGATGTCGCGCGGCTTCAGGTCCTGTTTGACCGCTTCGACCAGCACGCGCGCCGATTCGGCGGCCGAGTCGACCTTTTCCTGATCCGGATTGGCCATCGTCGACGAATACAGCAGCGACATGCCGAGCGCCTCGAACGACGAGCTCATCGTGTTGGCGGTGTACATGCCGCCGCACGAGCCGGTGGACGGGCACGCGTTCTTCTCGATCCCTTCGAAATCCTCTGCCGACATCCGGCCCGCCGTGAATTCGCCGACCGCTTCGAACGACGATACGATGGTCAGGTCGGTCCCCTTCCAGTTGCCCGGACGGATCGTGCCGCCGTACACATAGATGCCCGGCACGTTCATGCGGGCGAGGCCGATCATGCCGCCCGGCATATTCTTGTCGCACCCGCCGATCACGACCACGCCGTCCATCCATTGACCTTGCACGCAGGTCTCGATGCAATCGGCGATCACTTCGCGCGACACGAGCGAGTACTTCATGCCCTCGGTGCCCATCGACATGCCGTCCGAAATGGTCGGCGTGCCGAAGATCTGCGGGTTCGCGTCGGCGCGCTTGACCGCGACCACCGCAGCGTCGGCCAGACGCTGCAGGCCGGCGTTGCAGGGCGTGATGGTCGAGTGGCCGT
Source organism: Paraburkholderia fynbosensis (assembly GCF_902859935.1). Classification (GTDB taxonomy): domain Bacteria; phylum Pseudomonadota; class Gammaproteobacteria; order Burkholderiales; family Burkholderiaceae; genus Paraburkholderia; species Paraburkholderia fynbosensis. Next base: position 186,713 of record NZ_CADIKI010000003.1, on the reverse strand, counting down.
TGGCGATGCCGATCATCGGCTTGTCGAAATCGTCTTTCTGGTAGCCGAGCGCGTAGTACATCGAGCGGTTCGGCGAACGCGCCACGCCTTGCGTGATGTTCTTCGAACGACGGTTGTATGCCATGGGGGAATCTCCAATCTGTTTTGTTTTGAGCCGCGCTGCGTGCTGTATGCACTGCGATTTGCCGGTGCCGCCGGATTGGCCGCCTTGCTGCCGGCGCGCCAGTTCAGTGTAGTTCCGCAGCGTCGAGCAAGGATGCAGTTTTGCAAACCGCGTGTCCAATATATTATTCAGGCGCATTTAGGTCGTAAAATGTATTAATCATGCTGCCTGCCGTTCCCGACCTGCGCCAGTTGCGCTATTTCGTCACCGTCGCCGAAGAAATGCACTTCGGGCGCGCGGCTACGCGCCTCGCGATGACCCAGCCGCCGTTGTCGCAGGCGATTCGCGCGCTCGAACAGACGCTCGGCGTCGAGCTGTTCGCGCGCACCAAGCGCTCGGTCGAACTGACCCCAGTCGGCGCGGATCTGCTGCCCGAGGTGCGGCGCCTGCTGGCGAGCGCCGAGGGCTTGCGACCGCTCGCGCAGAGCCTCGCGCGCGGCGAGGCCGGGATGTTGTCGCTGGCGTTCGTGTCCACCGCGGACTACGGCTTGCTGCCCCCGCTGCTGCGGGATTTCGGCGCGCGCTATCCGCGGGTGCGGCTCGAACTGACCGAGGCCACCAGCGATGTGCAACTGGACGAGCTGACGGCCGGCCGCATCGACGCCGGCCTCGTGATCGCGCCGCTGCCGTCGCGTCACGCCGCGCAGCTCGCGTGGCTGCCGATCGTGCGCGAGCCGCTGGTGATCGCGATGTCGGCGGACATGGCGGAGCAGGTGAGCCACGCCACCGGCTCGGACCCGCGCGCCGAATGGCTCGACACGCCGATCAGCCTGCGCGATGTCGGCGACATGCCGCTCGTGATCTTCCCCAGACGTCTGGCGCCAGGCTTTTATGACATCATTATGGATTGCTACGGCGTCGCGGGCCTCGCACCACGGATCGGCCAGGAGGCGATCCAGATGCAGACCATCGTCAGCCTCGTGTCGGCCGGCATGGGCGTCGCACTGGTGCCGCAATCGTTACGTAATCTGCGCCGCACGGGTGTCGTGTACCGGCCCCTGTCCGAGTCGGTGCCCGCGATTGAGACGGGGCTCGCGTGGCGCACCGACGAGGTGAGTCCGGTGCTTGCCGGTTTCATCGACATCGTGCGCGCGTATGCCGCGACCGTCGGCGCGCAGGGTCTCGCGCCAGGTGATTAACGGCGCCGCGGCGAACGCATCGCGGCCCGCACCGTCCAATGCATGCGCCGGATAATGCGCGAACCGCTGACGAACGACTAACCAGCCGCACGCAATCCGGCCGATTACACCAACCCCGCTTCTGAACCTGAACTGCCCATAACAACACGATGCTCATTCATCCGAATTTCGACCCTGTGGCCATTCATCTGGGGCCGCTCGCCGTGCGCTGGTATGGACTGATGTACCTCGTCGCATTCATCGCGGCGATCGTCGTCGGCCGGTTGCGGCTGCGTTTGCCGTTTGTCGCGGCGCAAGGCTGGACCGTCAGGGATATCGACGACATGCTGTTCTACGGCGTGCTGGGTACGATCCTCGGCGGCCGGCTCGGCTATGTGCTGTTCTACAAGGCGAGCTTTTATTTCGCGCATCCGCTCGACATCTTCAAGGTGTGGGAGGGCGGCATGTCGTTCCACGGCGGCTTCCTCGGCGTGACGCTGGCGATGGTGCTGTTCGCGTATCAGCGCAAACGCTCGTGGCTGCAGGTCACCGACTTCGTCGCGCCGATGGTGCCCACCGGGCTCGCGGCAGGGCGCCTCGGCAATTTCATCAACGGCGAGTTGTGGGGGCGCGTGACCGATCCGTCCGCGCCGTGGGCGATGCTGTTTCCCGGCGCCGCGCCCGACGATGCCACCTGGCTCGCCGCGCATCCGCAACTGGCCGCGCAATGGCATCTGAACGAGGTGTTCGCGCAATATCACATGCTGCCGCGGCATCCGTCGGAGCTGTATGAGATCGCGCTCGAAGGCGTCGCACTGTTCTTCGTGCTGTTCTTCTTCTCGCGCAAACCGAAGCCGCTGGGCGCGATTTCCGCGGTGTTCCTGATCGGCTACGGCCTCGCGCGCTTCACGGTCGAATTCGCCCGTGAGCCGGACGACTTCCTCGGACTGCTGGCGATGGGCCTGTCGATGGGCCAATGGCTGTCGCTGCCGATGATCCTCGCGGGCATCGGCATGCTGGTGTGGTCGTATCGCCGTGCGCGCCGTGAGCCGGCGCAGGCGGTCAACGCAAGCTGAGCGCTACGGTTTGTCGTCGCGAGCGCATGATGAAAAAACGCCACGGCATGCCGTGGCGTTTTCTTGTGCAGCACGAGAAATGCCAAGCGCGCAAACGCGGCCGCGCGCTAACGTTACTTCATCTGCACCGAGCCCGATACGTTGACCGTCACCGTCGACGTGCCGCCTTCGAGCGGCATCGGCGCCATGGTCTTCGCGTCGGCGCTCATGGCGCGCGCGCTCATCATCATCATCGGACGGGGCATCACGCCGCCGTGATTCACGTTGACCTCGCGAATCGAATAGCCGCTGAAGCCGAATGCCTGCGCCGACGACGCAGCCTGATCGCGGAACGACCGGATCGCTTCGCCGGTGAGCTTTTGCTCGGCGGCGCGTTGCGCTTGCGGCGACAGCGAGAACTGCACGTTGCCGACCTGCATGACCGCGGCCATTTGTCCCGCGAGCTTCGACGCCGCGGCGAAGTCGTGCGATTCGAGCACGACCTCCGTGCGGCCGCGCCATGCGGAAATGCGCCCGTCACGATCGGTGGACGGGAAGATGGCGAACGAACCCGTGCGGGCCGTTACGCCGCTGACGCCTCGCGCTTTCTGCAACGCCGCGTCGGCGCGCTGATTCAGCGTGGCGGTGAGCGCGGACGGGTCGCTCGCTTCCTGCTCATAAAACAGCGTGATATCGACGACGTCCTGCGGAATTTCCGCGCTGGCCTGAGCGTTCAGCGACAGCACGCCCGATGGCTGGGCCTGCATGACGCCCTGCGCGCGAGCCATGACCGGGGTGAGCGCGAGCGCGACAGGCGCGGTGCAGACGAGAGCGAGTGCGAGTGCCCGTGCGGTTTTTTTCGACATTGCTGGACTCCTAGCTTGAACAGGGGTGTTGCACGATTGGCGCGAACGCCATGCAGCGGTGGCATGACGTTTGCGGGCTCGTTTGTGCGCCTGTTAGGCGCTTGTAACCGGAGCTTGGTTCCCTGATTACTGCGGGCGGTCAGTCGCGACGGCTCGTCGAAGCACGGCGTTCGACGTTTCCCGAGGTGAGCGAGCCTTCAAGCGAGCCGCGTGGTGATGAAGCGCCATTCGGCTTCGGTCACGGGCGTGATCGACAGGCGATTGCCTTTGGCGAGCACGCGCATGTCCTGCAGTTCCGGATGCTCGCGCAGCGCGGCCAGCGGAATCAGCGGGATTTTCTTCTTGAACACCACGTCGACCAGCACCCAGCGCGGCGTTTCCTGCGACGACTTCGCGTCGTAGTACGGACTCTTTTTATCGAACTGGGTCGGGTCCGGATACGCGGTGGACGACACTTGCGCGAGCCCCGCAATGCCGGGTTCAGGGCAACTCGAGTGATAGAACAGCACGCCGTCGCCGACCTGCATCATGTCGCGCATGAAGTTACGCGCCTGATAGTTGCGCACGCCGGTCCACGGCAACGTGCGGTGTGGTGCGTGGGCGAGATGGTCGATGCTCGCCTCGTCCGGTTCGGACTTCATTAGCCAGTAGCGCATGAATCGAATTGAACGTTAAGGGTTGGACGATGTGAAAAAAATCGAAGCCGATGAGGCGAGGCGCGCTCACAGACACGCCGGCGGACGCACAAAGAAAAAACGGCATCGAACCGAAGTCCGATGCCGTTCTAGATAAGGTCCCCGCCTTAGCCGCTAGGCCGGCATCCTGAACCGGGGGTTCAGAATTGGTCGCAGTTAGCAACACTTCGGGTACATCAGACAGAGTGACGCGCACACCCGTGCTACAAATTTCCGCAACCGTGCACATGGCATTGGTTCAAGGAATATATGACCTTGGCGAACCAGGCAGGGAAGCTAAACCGATGAAGCTTAAACGATAGAACTCAAACGTTTGCGGAGACCTGGCTCATGCACCTGCTTTTAACTTCGCTTCGTTTGAATTCGTGGCAGATCTCAGGACCGGCCGATACTTACTGCATGCTGTACTGCTCAATCACAGTACCCAGTTGTTCGTTCATTTGCTGCATTGTACGCCGGATTTCCTCAGCGGGAAATGCTTCTCCGTGCCGTACGCTCGATTGCAGCTTAAGCAGTTCCGATGCCAGCGACAGCGCAGCCATGACAGCAATGCGGTCCGTGCCGCGCACGTTGCTGTTATTGCGGATCTTCGACATTTCGGCGTCGACGCGTGCCACCGCTTCGAGCAGCGCGCCTTCCGTTTCCGGCGAGCACGCGAGGCGATAGGGCACGTCGAGAATCGATACTTCGATCTGCTTGGCGGTCATGCGTTTTCTCCGTGGCGGGTAACCTCGCTCTGCGCGTCGGCGGTGTCCTGAACCGGCTCGAGCAGATCGAGCTGGTTGTCAGGTTCGCTGCTCGCGCGGGCCCGCGGCAGTTTCTCGAGAATCGCATTCAGGCGCACCTGAGCGTCGTCGATCTTGGCGGACAGCGTGTCGCGCTCCGCTTGCAGTGCATCGCGCTCCTCGCGCAGCAGCGCAAGTTCCGTGCGCGTGGCTTCCGCTTCGGCACGCGATTGGGCGAGTTGCTCTTCGAGCGCGAGCCGCGCTTCGTTGTGGCGCTGGCTGATCGCAATCAGCTTGCCGATATTCTGTGAGAGTGATTCGAGTTCGGTGAGCATGTGCTGCGTCCTCTAAAGACATCGCATTTTAGCGCGGAATATTGCAGGTTCCGACAATTGTCTCGTTTCGAGACGTAACAACATCGCTATGTGCAGGCTTTTGCCGACCATATGATGAAAAGGTACTCCCCCATCGGACAATAACCTGCACCTAACAGAACGGCTTGCGCCCGGTTTGACCTTTCTTGACGCACGTCGAGGGTGCTCCTAAACTGCCGGCACTCTGGTGCCCGCGCCGCTGTTCACAGTGCGCGCAGTTAAACGGGAAGCAGGGCGCGCGATGATCGAACTGAACGCGCGAACCTGCGCTGCCCCCGCAACGGTAAGCGACCGCATTCGTCATGCAGGTCGGTCCTGATCGCGTGCCTGAAAGTTCAACATGCGAGTGTGCCACTGCGCGTTACGCGTGGGAAGGCGGGATCGATGTGTCGTTAGCCCGGATACCGGCCAGAGGGAGAGGCACGTCCCCCGCGAAATGCAAGAAAGCGTGGGCGCTTCGTTATGCATCGGCCTGCGGGGAAGCGGGCCGCGCGAGCTATCCACAGGAATCGTCATCCCATGCTGTCCCCCATCGCCCGCGCGGCGCTGCTCGCTTTTGCGGGCTTGCCGCTCGTCGTGCATGCGCACACCGCCGACTCGTCGCCGGGTTCGTCCTCTGATTTGTCTGCTGCTTCGGCCAGTGCTTCGTCCGCCTCCGATGCCGACGCAGAAACCGACGCACAAGCGAACGCCGCCGCTCAGAATGCCGTGCCCGCCGTGTTGTCACCGGTCGTCGTGACTGCGGAGCGCGGGCCGCAAGCGCTCGCGGACGCGATCCCGCAGACCTCGCTGTTCGATCAGCAGGATCTCGCCGACACCACCGCGACCGACTTGCCCGGCCTCCTGCAACTCGCGCCCGGTGCGCAAATCTCGCGTACGGGTGGTCCTGGTTCGACGACGAGCCTTTATTTGCGCGGCGCGTCGTCGACGCAATCGCTATTGTTGATCGACGGCGTGCGCGTCGACTCGGTGAGCCTCGGTGCGCCACAGCTCGCGCAGATTCCGCTCGACCAGATCGATCACGTCGAAGTAGTGAACGGCAACGTGTCCGCGTTATATGGTTCGGGCGCGATTGGCGGGGTGGTGCAGGTGTTCACGAAGGAGGGCGGCGATCATCCGCCGCGTTTCAATTTTTCGGTGGGCTACGGCAGCTATCACACGCAGACGCAGCAGGCAGGTGTGAACGGCGCACTCGACAAAGACGGCCGCACGACCTTCAGCCTCTCGCTCGCGCGTTCGAAGGACGCCGGCTTTTCGTCGCTCGATCCGCAGCTGGCGCCCGGCGCCAATCCGAACGCGAACGGCTATCTGAACGAGAGCATCACGGCGTCGTTGCGTCACAAGTTCACCGACCGCTGGGACGCGGGCGTCAACTATTTCCAGTCGAACGGCAATAACAGCTACGACAACCCGTACGGCGCGCCGACCGATCTGAACAACCTGTACAGCAAGGTGCGCCAGGCGTCGGTGTTCGCCAACGGCAAGCTGACCGACTGGTGGACCACGCACTTCATCGTCTCCGAGGGCGACGACCGCAGCGTGTCGAAGACCAACGGCATCGACAACGGCCGTTTCGATACCGACAATCGCCAGTACACCTGGCAGAATGATTTCGCGTTGGCCGCGCGGCAGAAACTGCAGGTGGGCTACGAGCATCTCGATCAAAGCCTCGACTCAGATACGTTCGCGGCGCCGGACCGTCATGTGGATTCGGGCTTCATCGGCTACACGGGACGCTTCGGGCGCAACCAGATTCAAGCCAACGTGCGGCACGACCAGTATTCCGATTTCGGCGGGGCGAACAGTTACTATCTCGGCTACGGTTTCGACATCGCCGAACACTGGAAGGCAACCGCAAGCTATTCGGATTCGTTTCGCGCGCCGAGTTTCGACGATCTGTACTATCCGCTCAGCGGCAATCCGTCGATCCAGCCCGAGCACAGTCATTCGCTCGAAGCGGCGGTGCAGTACGCGTCGAACGCACTCGGCGTGATGCGTCTGAGCGCATTCCAGACGCGCTATTCGAATCTGATCGACTACGCGCAGGTGACGCCCGGCATCTATCTGGCCGAGAACGTCGGCCGTGCGAAGGTACAGGGGCTCGAAGGATCGTGGAGCGGACATGTCGGCAAGACGGACGTGCGCGCGTCGTTGACGCTGCAAAATCCCGTCGACCTCGACAACGATGTCGACCTCGTGCGGCGCGCGCGGCGTTTCGGCTCGCTGACGGTGAATCGCAGCATCGCGGGATGGCGCGTCGGCGGCGAGTGGATCGTGAGCGGCCCGCGCGAGGACAGCAGCGGCAAGCTGGGCGGCTACGGCGTCGTGAATCTCTCGGCGCGCTACAACATCACGAAAGCGTGGTACGTGAGCGCGCAAATCCATAACCTGTTCGACAAGGACTATGAAACGGCCTACTCGTATAACTCGCCGGGACGTGGCGCGTATGTCACGATCGGTTGGCAGCAGCAGTGATGGCTGCGCCGCGCTGAACGTGCGCGAATGAGCCGGCATCCTGGTTCGATGCCGGCCGCCGTGCGCGTGATGAACGCGAAACGGGCGGCCGCCATCTGGCTCGCACTTGCGGTGCTCGCGCTGGCGGTGCTGATGGCGTCGCTCGCGCTGGGTAGCGTGTCGCTCGCGCCGTCGCGCGTGCTGGCGGCGCTGCTGCCGTCGCATGGGTTGTCTGGGGTGCCGGGCGGGTCGGCGGATCTGGCGAGCGAGATCGTGCGCACGCTGCGTTTGCCGCGCGCGCTGGCCGGCTTCGCATGCGGCGCGTTGCTGGCGTTGGCCGGTGCGCTGTTGCAGGTGCTGTTGCGCAACCCGCTTGCCGAACCGTACATATTGGGCGTGTCGGGTGGCGCGGCAAGCTTCGCGCTGGTGGCGATGATCGCCGGCAGTGCATGGTGGATCGTCGATGCCAGCGCCTTCGCCGGCGCCTTCGTATCGATCCTGCTGGTGCTCGGTCTCGCGCGCCGCGAATTGTGGCGCGGCGAGCCGCAGGACACGTCGCCGCGTTTGCTGCTGACGGGCGCGGTGATCGCGGCGGGGTGGGGCGCGCTTATCACGCTGCTGCTCAACCTCGCGCCCGACAGCCGTTTGCGCGGCATGTTGTTCTGGCTGACCGGCGACCTCAACGGCGGTGCGCTGCCGTGGACCGCGCTCGTTGCTTTGATCGTCGCGTTGCTGGCAATCGTGCCGGTGGCCCCGCGCCTGAACCTGCTGCTGCGCGGCGACGCAGCTGCGCAAGCATTGGGCGTCGCGGTGATGCCGCTGCGTTTGCGCGTCTATCTGGTGGCGTCGCTCGCGGCGGCGGCGGCAGTCACCACGGCGGGCACCATCGGCTTCGTCGGTCTGGTGGTGCCGCATATGTTGCGGCTCGCGTTCGGCAACGATCAGCGCATGCTGTTGCCTGCGGCCGCGCTCGGCGGCGGCGTCGCGGTGATGGGCGCGGACCTGATCGCGCGCACCGTGATTGCGCCGGCGCAATTGCCGGTCGGCGTGATCACGTCGATCGTCGGCGTGCCGGTGTTCCTGTGGATGCTGTTGCGCAAACGCCGATGACGCACGCTCATACCCACCTCGAACCCGCCGCGCTCAGCGCGCAACGCCTGACCTTGCGCGCCGGCGCGCGCACCTTGCTCGATGCGTTCACGCATACGTTCCATGCCGGCGAGATCTGGTGCGTCGCGGGCCCGAACGGCGCGGGCAAGACCACGTTGCTGTCCACGCTCGCGGGTCTGTTGCGCCCCGCAGCGGGCCATGTGGAACTGGATGGCCTGCGCCTGTCCGACTGGCCGCCGTTGCCGCTCGCCCAGCGGCGCGCATTGATGCCGCAAAGCGCACCCGATGCGTTCAGCGCGAGCGTGCTCGACATCGTGACGCTGAATCGCTTTCCGCATCTGAGCGGCTGGGGCTGGGAGCGCGAAGCGGATCGCGCTGCCGCGCGTGCCGCGCTGGACCTGCTGGGCCTCGCCGACTTCGCCGCGCGCGACGTGCTGTCATTGTCGGGCGGCGAGCGTCAACGCGTCGCGCTGGCGGCGGTGCTGTGTCAGGACGCGCCATTGTTGCTGCTCGACGAACCGTTGTCGCATCTCGATTTGCATCATCAGATCGACTGTCTCGACGCGCTCGCCGCATGGACGCGCGAGCCGCGCCGCACTGTGATGTTCTCGTGCCACGACCTGAATCTGGCGCGCCGCTTCGCGACGCACGCGCTGCTGCTCGACGGCGCGGGCGGCGCGTATGCCGGGCCGGTGCATGACGTGCTCACGCCCACGCTGACGAGCCGCGCATTCGGCTATCCGTTGATTCTGATTCGCGACGGCGAACACGAGGCGCTGATTCCTGCGCCGCGTGCGCGTCATGGATCGCCCGCCGGCGATGACGCGCCGGCAGGATAATCGCCCGATCAAAACACTCTCATTTCAGACCACGCTTATGACCTCTTTGCCACGCCCGGCCGGTTTGCCCGAAGTCGCACCGCTCGATCAAACGCTGCGCGCCGAGCTGCAACACATCATCGATACCAAGACCAAGCCGCCGGGCAGTCTTGGGCGGCTCGAAACGCTCGCGCGTCAGATGGGCCTGATTCAGCGCAGCACGAAGCCGACGGTGCAGCGCCCGGCGATGATCGTGTTCGCCGGCGACCACGGCATTGCCGCGGAAGGCGTGAGCCCGTATCCGCAAGCGGTGACCGCGCAGATGGTCGCCAATTTTCTCGCGGGCGGCGCGGCGATCAATGCATTGAGCGGGGTCGCCGGTATCGAACTCGAAGTGGTCAATGCGGGCATCGCGACGCCGTTGCCGTCGACCGACGGCCTCGTCGATGTTCCGGTGGCGAGCGGCACGCGCAACTTCGCGCACGAACCCGCGATGACCCATGCGCAAGCGCTCGCCGCGATGCAGGCGGGCGCGGCGCGCGTGCGGCATCACGCGGCGCTCGGCACCAACGTGATCGGCTTCGGCGAGATGGGGATCGCGAACACGTCGTCGGCCGCGTGTCTGATGAGCCGTGTATGCAACGTGCCGATCGACGAATGCGTCGGCCGTGGCACCGGTCTCGACAACGCGGGGCTCGCAAAAAAACGCAACGTGCTCGCAGCGGCGCTCGCGCAGCATGCCGGAGCCACCGCGCCGCTCGACGTGCTCGCAACCTTCGGCGGTTTCGAGATCGCAATGATGGCCGGCGCGTATCTCGCGGCCGCCGAAGCGCGGATGACGATCCTCGTCGATGGTTTCATCGCGACCTCCGCGTTGCTGATCGCCGATGCCTTCGCACCGAGCGTGCGCGAGTACTGTGTGTTCGCGCATGCGTCGAACGAAGCGGGGCACCGGCGCATGCTCGATCATTTCGGTGCGCTGCCATTGCTGTCGCTCGACCTGCGCCTGGGCGAAGGCACCGGCGCGGCGCTCGCGGTGCCGCTCTTGCGCGCTGCCGCGGCATTCGTCAACGAAATGGCGAGCTTCGATTCGGCGGGCGTCGCGAATCGCGATGCGTGAACCGTTTCACGGTGACGCACCAGCCGCTCGCAGCCACTCACAGATACCCCCAGACACCCGGCCCATTCATGAACCCGCTCGCGGAACTGCGCTATTTCTTTACGGCGCTCGGTTATTTCACGCGCGTGCCTGTGCCGCGCTGGGTCGGCTACGAGCCGCATTATCTGAATGCGGCCGCGCGCTATTTCCCTTTGGTCGGCGCGTTGATCGGCGCGCTCAGCGCGCTGGTCTATCTGGCGGCGCTGCGCGTGCTTCCGGCGGGCGTGGCGGTATTGCTGTCGATGGCCGCGTCGTTACTGGCGACAGGCGCCTTTCATGAGGACGGTCTCGCCGATTGCGTCGATGCGTTCGGTGGCGCATATAACCGCAGCGATGCGTTGCGCATCATGCATGACTCACGCATCGGCGCTTTCGGCGCCATCGCACTGGTGATCGCGCTAGCGTTGAAGTGGCAGACGCTCACGGTATTGCCGCCGTTGCGTGCCGCAAGTCTGATGATTGCCGCACATGCGGCGAGCCGCGCGTGCGCGATCAGCTATCTGGCCACGCTCGACTATGTTCGCGCCGAAGGCAAGGCCAAGCCGGTCGCGCAGCGCCTGAGCGGCCCTGCGTTGCTGTGCACGGCGTTGTTCGGCTTACCCTGGCTGCTGTGGCCGAATGGGCCTGGCGTGCCGGACTGGCGCTTCGCGGCCGTGACGTTGGCGGTGCTGATCGCGCTGCGGTTTGCACTGGGCCGCTATTTCGTCAAACGCATTGGCGGCTATACCGGCGACTGCCTCGGCTTCGCGCAGCAGATCTTCGAATTGATCATCTACCTGGTGGGGCTTGCATGGATATCGTCCTGATTCGTCATCCCGCCGTGGCGCTCGATGCGGGCGTGTGCTACGGCCACAGCGACGTTGCGCTCGCCGCCGACGCCGCGATTTCGTCGAGCGCGCTCGCGTTGAAGCTCGCGAAGTTGCAGGTGCCGGCGCCGCGCGTGTTGATCTCGAGTCCGCTCACGCGCTGCTCGGCGCTCGCCGCCGAAATAGCGAACGACTTCGGTTGCGTGCTCAGTCACGACGACCAGCTGATGGAAATGAACTTCGGCGAATGGGAAACACAGCGCTGGGACGAGATCGATCGCACGCTGCTCGACGACTGGGCCGCGAATTTCGAACACGCGCGTGCGCATGGCGGCGAGAGCGTGGCGCAATTCGTCGAGCGCGTGCGCGCGTGGGTCGATGCGTTCGTGCAGACGCGCGAGCTGTCGCCGGCGTATGTGGTCACGCATGCCGGCGTGATGCGCGTGATCGCGTCGCTGGTGCTGGACGTGCCGCTGGAGCGGTGTCTGAAATGGTCGCTCGAAATGGCGGGGGTCGTCTGGTTGCGCCGCAATGATGACGCACAGCGGTGGTCGCTGGTGCGGTGGAATGCGTGACGGGGGTGGGGACGGGTGGTGCGAGCAAGGCGGGGCTGATTGCGAGGTGCGTGGTTGCCCTTGAGGTCGGGTTGATCGCGCGACGATCGGCATGCCTTCACATCACTGCGCCCCCGGCTTCCTGCGCGAGCGCGCCGTCTCCAGATCTTCACATAGCCGCTGCGCGCCTTGCACGATGCGCGGGGCTGGCCGGTTGATCAGATCGCCGTCGATGGCGAAGAGGTTCTGATGCGCGACAGCCGTGAGCGCGGGCCACGCGCGCCATGTGTCGAGTTGCGGCAAGCGCGTATCCGGCTGCGTCGCGCCGGGCGCCGACGTGACGATCGCTTCCGGATTCGCGGCGAGCACCGCTTCGGTCGAGACGGTCGGCACCAGCGGCTGAAGTCCTGCGAACACGTTGCGGCCGCCGCACAGCGTGATCACGTCGCTGACCATATGCTCGCCGTTGAGCGTCATCAGCGGCTTGTCCCACACCTGATAGAACACCCCGACCGGCGGCCGGCTCGCATACCGCGTGCGCAACCGTGCGATGTCCTGACGATACGCGGCCGCCGCGGCATCCGCAGCCGGCGACGTGCCGAGCAATTGCCCGAGCTTCGTCAGCGAAACGGCTACGTCGTCGAGATGATGCGGCTCGCTGAAGAACAGCGGCACGTGCAGCTCGCGCAGGCGTTCGAGTTGACGCTGCGCATTGCCATGCCGCCAGACGACGATCAGATCGGGCTTCAACGCGACGATGCGCTCGAGGTCGAGCGCCTTGTTGTCGCCGACGCGCGGCAGCTGCTGCGCTTGCGGCGGGTAGTCGCTGTACGACACCGCGCCGACCATTTTTGCGCCGCCGCCCGCCGCGTACAACAGCTCCGTGACGTGCGGCGCGAGGCTGATCACGCGCTGCGCGGGAGCGGGCAAGGTGACGGTTGCGCCGGTGTCGTCGGTGACGGTGATCGCGGCGTGGGCGCCCAGCGAAGTCACGCAAAGCAACGCGGCGATGAAGCGCGGAATGAGGCGGGCGGGTCGGGTCATCGGGCGAGGAGGTTGGTGTGCGTGAAGGGCATGAGGGGACGCTGCAGGGTCGTGCCTGCCTCGCTACGTCAACCGCCTCGCGCGATATCGAGTGCCTGCATCGCTTCGCGCAGGCTTGCTTCGAAGCGTGTCCATTCGGCTTCGCTAGCGGGCAAACCGAAACGCACGCTGCCCGACGCGGTGAAGAGCCGGGTCCATACGCCACGCCGCGCCAGCGCTTCGTGCAAAGCGGCGGCGCGCGCGTCATCGGTCCATGCGAAAAGCGGCGTGCCGTGTATGGCAAAACCGTAAGCGCGCAATCGCTCGGCCAGTCGCGCGCTTTCGCCGTCGAGTCGCGCGCGCATTTGCCGTTGCCACGCTTGGTCGGCGAATGCGGCCTTGACTGCGTGGCGCGCCGGGCCGCCGACCGTCCACGCGCCCAGCGTGCGCCGCAAGGTGTCGAGCAACGCGGGCGCACCGAGCGCGAAGCCCGCGCGCACGCCGGCGAGCCCGAAAAATTTCCCCGGCGAGCGCAACACGATCAGTCCGTCGAGGTGCGTGCTGGCCGCGAGCGACGCCTCGGGCATCGTATCGGCGAAAGCTTCATCGACCAGTAACGTGCCGCCGCGTGCGCGCAATTGCGCATGCCAGCGCAGCAATTTGTCGGCGCTCAGATGCACGGCCGTCGGATTGTTAGGATTCGCGACGATTGCGTGCGTGAGCGCGTCCGGCAAACGCTCGCAGCACACGTCGAGCGGCGCGACGCGATGTCCGGCTCGTGCGAACGCCGGCGCGTATTCGCTGTACGTGAGCGGCGCGATGCCGACGCTTGCGCGCGGCAGTAACGCGGGCAACGCGCGAATCGCCGCCTGGCTGCCGGCGACGGGCAGCACGTGCGCCGCATCGGGTGCGCGGTAGTAGCGCGCGGCGCAGGCGGCGAAGTCGTCGCCTTCGTCGGGCAGACGCCGCCACGCATCGGCGGGCACGGGCGGCACCGGATAGCCGTGCGGATTGATGCCGGTCGAGAGGTCGAGCCACTGCGCGTACGGGATGCCGTAGCGTTCGGCCGCTTCGTGCAGATTGCCGCCGTGGACCACGATGTCGTTCGCCGCGCTGCTCGGGTGGTCCGCCATGTGATCAACCATGAAAGGGCACGCTCAGCAACGCCAGCACGATCAGCACAGCCAGCCACAGAATGATCGTCCGCTCGACCAGCGCCAGCGCCGCCGTCACGTGGCTGGCCTTGGCGGGGTGGCCGAAGCCGAGGGTCGGGCGCTGTTCGAGCGCGCCGTGATACACCGCCGGCCCGCCGATCAGCACGTTCAGGCTGCCGGCGCCGGAGGCCATTACCGGCCCCGCATTCGGGCTGTCCCAGCGCGGTGCCTGCTCGCGCCAGCAACGCCAGGCGGTATGCGTGTCGCCGAGCAATGCATAGCTGGCGGCGGTCAGACGCGCGGGCATCCAGTTGAGCACGTCGTCGAGGCGCGCCGCGGCCCAGCCGAAGCGCAGATAGCGCGGCGTGCGATAACCCCACATGGCATCGAGCGTGTTGGCCAGACGAAACCCGAGCGCGCCCGGGCCGCCCGCGATCGCGAACCAGAACAGCGCGCCGAAGATCGCGTCGTTGCCGTTTTCGAGCGCCGATTCGACGGCCGCACGCGAGAGCGCGGCTTCATCGGCATGCGCGGTTTCGCGCGACACGATGCGCGCGGTCAGCTGGCGCGCTTCTTCGAGATCGCGTTGCACAAGAGCCCGCGCGATCGGCGCAATGTGATCGTGCAGGCTGCGCGCGCCGAGCGCGAACCACAGCAGCATGACGTGCACCGCGCAGGCGGCGAAGAACGGCAGCACCGCGACCAGCCACCACGCGATCAGCACCGGCGGCAGCACCGCCAGTGCCCACGCGAGGAGTCCCTTGAGCCGCAAGCGCCGGCCCGTGTTGTAGCGCTTCTCGAGACGCTTCGCCCAGTTGCCGAAACCCACCAGCGGATGCGCGACGCGCGGCTCGCCGAACCAGCGGTCGATGACCACGCCCGCGGTCGCGAGCGTCACGAGGAGAGGAAGCGAGAGCATCATGCGAGGCCCGCTGTTTTCAGCGCGAGCGGCAAGCCGGCGACCATCATCGTGGCCGTGGTGCTCAATGCGGCGATGCGCTGATTGAGGCGGCCGAGCTCGTCGACATAAAGACGCGTGGTCGCGCCGAGCGGCACCACGCCCAGGCCGATTTCGTTGCTGACCACGATGATCTTGCCGTGGGCGTTCACGAGCGCCGCTTCGAGTGCGGCGACCTGCGCGTGATAACGATCGATCGGCAGCGCTTCGCCTTCAGCCGGACAGAGCACATTGGCGAGCCACAGGGTCAGACAGTCAATCAGCAGGCAATGGCCGGGGGCGTCGCTTCGCGTGACGGCACCCGCGAGGTCGACGCCTGCTTCGAGCAACTGCCAATGCGCGGGACGCCGCGCGCGATGATGCGCGATGCGCGCACTGAATTCGGCGTCGTCGGCCACGCGCGCGGTGGCGATGTAGGTGACGGGGAGAGCGCTGTCGTCGGCAAGCTGTTCGGCGTGCATGCTCTTGCCCGAACGGGCGCCGCCGAGAACGAAAGTGAGGTCGCGGGGAGTCATCGCGTGATTGTACCGGCGTGCAGCGTGGGCCGGCGCGATGGGATAATGCGGCGGGCGTGGCGATGTGTGGGGGTGGGAGAGACACGCGGCGCGGCGGTCTGAGCGCCGAAGTACCCGTTATGCCTCAACGCCCCACGCGATCTGTTTGTCGTGCCGCGTCCTTGCCGCCGCATCGCCGCACGCACACCGCTTGCCGTTTCGCTACGACCTTCACCACCCTTTGCTTCACTGCCTTTTCACTGCCGAGCCCGACCTCCCGTGACCACCACTTCGACTTCGCTTCCGCTCCCGCATGACGCCGTCCCCGTGCCGCGCGGCACGCTGATGATCCAGGGCACCACGTCCGACGCCGGCAAGAGCACGCTGGTCGCCGGCCTCTGCCGGCTCGCGCGCCGCGCCGGCGTGCGGGTCGCGCCGTTCAAGCCGCAGAACATGGCGCTCAACAGCGCGGTGACCGTCGACGGCGGCGAGATTGGCCGCGCCCAGGCGTTGCAGGCGGTGGCCGCGGGGATTGCCGCGCACACGGACCTTAACCCGGTACTGCTCAAGCCGACCAGCGATCGCGGTGCGCAGGTGATCATCCACGGCAAGGCGCGCATGAATCTCGACGCGCGCGCGTATCACGACTACAAGCCCGTCGCGTTCGAAGCAGTGCTGCAGTCGTATGCGCGTCTGCAGGCCGCGTACGACACGATCTTCGTCGAAGGCGCGGGCAGTCCCGCCGAAATTAATCTACGCGAGCGCGACATCGCCAACATGGGTTTCGCGGAAGCCGTCGATTGCCCGGTGGTGCTGGTCGCCGATATCGATCGCGGCGGCGTGTTCGCGCATCTGACCGGCACGCTCGCGTGCCTGTCGGCGAGCGAGCGGGCGCGAGTGCGCGGCTTCATCATCAACCGGTTTCGCGGCGACATCAGCTTGCTGCAGCCGGGGCTCGACTGGCTCGAAGCGCAGACCGGCAAGCCGGTGCTCGGTGTCGTCCCCTATCTGCACGGGCTTACGCTCGACGCGGAAGACATGCTGCCACCCGAGCTGCGCGCGGCGCACAGCGACGCGGGACGAATGCTGCGGGTCGTCGTGCCGGTGCTGCCGCACATCAGCAATCACACTGATTTCGACGCGCTGCGCGCGCACCCGCAGGTCGACTTTCACTATGTGCGTAGTGGCACGCCGCTGCCGCCGGCCGATCTGATCATCCTGCCGGGCTCGAAAAACGTGCCCGGCGACCTCGCGTTCCTGCGCGCGCAAGGCTGGGACGCGGTGCTGCAGCGGCATCTGCGCTATGGCGGGCGCGTGATCGGCATTTGCGGCGGCATGCAGATGCTCGGGCGCGAAGTGGCCGACCCGCATGGCGTGGAAGGCGCGCCAGGGACGTGGGCGGGGCTCGGCTGGCTCGATTACTCGACGATACTTACACGGGAAAAGACGCTGAAGAACGTGACCGGAAGCCTCGCGCTGCCCGGATCGCCCGAAGTGGCCGGCTACGAAATTCACATGGGCGAGACGCATGGCCCGGCGCTGGACGCGCCCGCGCTGTGTCTGGAAACCACGCAGGGGGCGCATCCGGACGGGGCAAAGTCCGCCGATGGCCAGATCCTCGCCACCTACGTGCATGGGCTGTTCGACACGCCGGCCGCGTGCGCCGCGTTGCTGGCGTGGGCCGGTCTGAGCGACGCGCAGCAGATCGACTACCCGGCGCTGCGCGAGGCGTCGCTGGAGCGCCTCGCCGATACGCTGGCCGGCCATCTCGACCTGGCGAAGCTTTTTGCGGCAATTGGCTGAGCGAAATCGGTTCGAGGTGAACGGTTAAATTCCGCAGTACGCCGAGCCGCGCTCAATCCTTCAATACAACACGATCTGCGTGCAGCGGAACAGCGCCATCGTCTTGCCGTTGGGGTCGGTGACGGTCGCATCCCATACCTGCGTGCTGCGTCCCAGATGCACACCCTTGGCGACCGTGCGGATCGTCCCTTCAGTCGCGGTGCCGAGAAAATTGCTTTTCAGTTCGATGGTCGTGAAAGTGCGCGCCGTTTCCGGCAGGTGCGCGAGGCAAGCGTAGCCACACGCGGTATCGGCGAGACCGATCACCGTGGCCGCGTGCAGGAAGCCGTTCGGCGCGAGCAACTCGGGGCGCACGGTCAATTCCGCGGTCAGAACGCCTTCTTCCAGCGACAGCACCCGTACGCCCAGCAAGCCTGGCAGCTTGCCCTGCTGGCGTTCGTGCAGGCGTTCGACGGTGTATTCCGGGCGGAGTTTGCTCATGGGATTCGGGTCCGTGATTGAATAAAACGACAGGGCAAAGCGGTCGATTAGCCCTGATTCGCCATGTGGGGGCTTCGCCGCAGTGCATTTGTCGATATTATCAACGCCTGGATCGGCGGGCGAACCCGAAACGGTACGAGATCGGAACCCGCCGGCGCAAGTCACAGCAATAAGCAATCGCGCGGCAAACCGGCTGGCGGCGACCAGCCTTCTTTTCCGGGAGCATTCATGACGGTGATCGTGGTGGCGAATCCAAAGGGCGGCGTGGGTAAGAGCACGCTTGCGACCAATCTGGCCGGCTATTTCGCCGCGGCCGGCGAATGGGTGGCGCTTGCCGACCTGGACAAGCAGCAGTCCGCGCACGCCTGGCTGGCATTGCGGCCCGACACGTTGCCGGCCATCGAGACATGGGAAGTCAACCAGGACACGCCGGCCAAACCGCCGAAGGGCCTGGAGCATGCGGTCATCGACACGCCGGCGGGCCTCCACGGCCATCGCCTGAGCATCGCGCTGGATCTGGCCGACAAGGTGATCGTGCCGCTGCAGCCGTCGATGTTCGACATTCTTGCCACCCAGGAATTTCTCGAGCGGCTCGCGAAGGAAAAAGCGGTCAGGAAAGGCGCGATCGAAGTCGGCGTGGTCGGCATGCGCGTCGATGCGCGCACGCGTTCGGCGGAGCAACTGCATCGCTTTGTCGAGGGCCTGGAGCTGCCGGTGCTCGGCTTTCTGCGCGACACGCAGAACTACGTGCAATTGGCGGCCCATGGGCTGACCCTGTGGGATGTCGCGAAAAGCCGCGTCGAGAAGGACCTCGAGCAGTGGCAGCCGATCGTCGAATGGACGAATGGGGCCGCGCGCTAGGGTTGAGGCGTAGCAGGCTCAAGGTGGCGAGGCAGGCGCGGCTATGGCCGCCCGCTCACCGGGCGCTTGCATAAGCGCGGGCGCGTGTCCGTGAAATGAAAACGCGCGTCGAAAAAGCAACGCGCGTGCAAAGCAAACCCACAACGAACGACCGCCCGGCTCAGGTCCAGTTCTGCGTCGGCACGTGATCGCGGCTGCCCTTGATCCTGTTGTTGTCGTCGACGAACACCAGGTCCGGCTTCCAGCCCGCTTTCAGTTCCGCTTCATCGACCACCGCGAAGGCCGCGATGATCACCAGATCGCCCAGTTGCGCGCGCCGCGCGGCCGAACCGTTCAGCGAAATCATGCCGCTGCCGCGCTCGCCCTTGATCGCGTAGGTCGAGAAACGCTCGCCGTTGTTGATATTCCAGATGTCGATCCGTTCGTTTTCGACGATGTTCGCCGCCTCGAGCAGATCTTCGTCGATCGCGCACGAACCTTCGTAGTGCAGTTCGCAGTGCGTGACCGCGACGCGGTGGATTTTCGACTTCAGCATGTTGCGTTGCATGACCAATCCTGTATGGCTTCAGTGACTGCTTTCGGTGACGGCTTCAGATTTCGAGGTTGTCGATCAGACGGGTCGCGCCGAGCTTGGCCGCGGCCAGCACGACCAGTTCCGCGTTCGCGTCCTGCGCGCCGGGCGGAAGCAGGTCCGAGCGCTTGCGCACCGCGATGTAATCGGGCTGCCAGCCGCGCGCGGCGAGGGCCGCCATCGCCGCCTGTTCGAGTTTCGCGAAGTTGCGCTCGCCCGACAGCACCGCGTCGCGCACGCGATTGAGTTCGGCGGCCAGCACTGGCGCTTCGGCGCGTTCGGCGGCCTGCAGATAGCGGTTGCGCGAGCTGAGCGCGAGGCCGTCGGCATCGCGCACGGTTTCGGCGGCGATGATGTCGGTCGGCAGCGCGAATTGATGGCACATGCGGCGCACGATCATCAGCTGCTGGTAATCCTTCTTGCCGAACACCGCGACGCGCGGCTGCACGCACGACATCAGCTTCATCACCACGGTGCACACGCCCTGGAAGAAGCCCGGCCGGAATTCGCCCTCGAGGATGTCGCCCAGATCGTGCGGCGGATGCACGCGATACTCCTGCGGCTCCGGATACAGATCCCGCTCGGTCGGCGCGAACAGCACGTAGACGCCTTCCTTCTGCAGCTTGTCGATGTCGGCTTCGAGCGTGCGCGGGTATTTGTCGAAGTCTTCGTTCGGGCCGAACTGCAGCCGGTTAACGAAAATGCTCGCCACCACCGGGTCGCCGTGCTGGCGGGCGAGGCGCATCAGCGACAGATGGCCCTCGTGCAGGTTGCCCATGGTCGGCACGAAGGCCGTGCGATTCTGGCCGCGCAACTGGTCGCGCAATTCATGGATCGAGCTAATGACTTTCATGATCGGACAGGAATTTCCTCGCGCGGCGCGCGACTCGGTTGGCGCAAAGGCTTCAGCGCATCGCGCGGGCCGCCGCTCTCATTGACGATGACGGGTTTGAAGCGCGGGATTGTAGTGGATTTGTGAGCTTGGCGCACCGAAACGAGGCAAGCTCGTGAAGCCGCCGCCGGTGCGCCGGCGCAAGCGGCTCCGGCGCGCGTGGCATTGACGGCGTCAGGCCGGCAAATAGGCGAGCCGCACATAGATCGGCGCGAACGGCTCCGCCTGGGTGATTTCGACGAGCGACTCGCGGCACAACTCGAGCACGGCGATGAAGTTCACCACCACGACCGGCACGCCCTTGCTGGTGTCGAACAGATCGGAGAACTCGATGAAGCGCGCGTTTTGCAGTTGCCGCAGGATCGAGCTCATATGCTCGCGCACCGACAGCTCCTCGCGCGAAATCTTGTGATGCTGCACGAGCTTCGCGCGCTTGATCACATCGGCCCAGGCGCTGCGCAGATCCTCGCTGTTCACGTCCGGAAAACGCGGCGTGATGCTCTGCTCGATGTAGACCTCGGCGCGCAGGAAGTCGCGCCCGAGTTGCGGCAACTGGTCGATGCGTTGCGCGGCGAGCTTCATCTGCTCGTATTCGAGCAGGCGGCGCACCAGTTCCGCGCGGGGATCTTCGGCTTCCTCGCCGCTGTCGGCCTTCTTCACCGGCAGCAGCATGCGCGACTTGATCTCGATCAGCATTGCGGCCATCAGCAGATATTCGGACGCGAGTTCGAGATTGGTCTGGCGCAACTGGTCGACGTAACCGAGGTATTGCACCGTGACGTCCGCCATGGGGATGTCGAGCACGTTGAAGTTCTGCTTGCGGATCAGGTACAGCAGCAGATCCAGCGGTCCTTCGAACGTTTCGAGGAACACCTCGAGCGCATCCGGCGGGATGTACAGGTCGGTCGGCAGCTTGAACAGCGGCTCGCCGTACAGGCGCGCGAATGCGATGCCGTCGACGGTGTCGGGCGTCGAATCGGTGGCGGGCGCGGCCAGCGCGGCGTCGGCGGGGGCCGGCGCGGGGCCGTGTACCTCGTCGGCGTGAGTCATCGCGGCGGTGGGGCGCTTAGAAGTTCTGATAGTACGAGTAAGACGTCTGTTCCACGCGCGAGGCTTTCTGCTCGGCGCGTTCTTCGAGATCGATCGGCTGTTTGTCCCACAGCAGCGCGCGGCCGCGGCGCTGCTCGGCTTCCAGATTGGGCTTCTGTTGCTTGAGCTGGTTCAGGAACTGGGTGATGTCCGATTGATACATGGCTCGACGTCCGTGGGGTGGGTGAGTGGGCGGCTGCCCGGCAGGAACCTGACAAGGCGCAGCGCCGTTATTCGGAATTTTACCGCATGCGCCGCGCGCGGTCGAAAAACGGCGAGATTGGGCCTTTTTGAGATCTCGCGGCCTCCGCCGATGTGGTCAAATAGCATGCCACGGCCGCCGCGCGGCCAGGCGGGAAAAAATCATCAATCATGGCTGGGAGGTCCCGTTTGGCGGGAGGTGCGATCGACAAGCCGCGTCTGCGGCGCGGCAAGGCCGGCTCGCGGCGCGTGCGTGCGGCGTCCGCGCTGTGCCGGCTGCGCGCGTGGCTGGCTTTCGGGATCGTCATGCTGACGCTGGCGGCCGGCGACGCGCACGCCGCGCGCGCGGCGGCGAGCTACAAGGTTGACGTCGTGGCCACGCCGCGTTCGCTGCGCCGGCTGCTCGAAGCACACCTGGACATTGCCCGCTTCGCCACACGCCCCGACGTCAGCGCCGACCAGTTCGCCTTCCTGATTACCGCCACGCCGCAGCAGGTGCGTGATCTGGCCGCGACGCAGGGCTACTTCACGCCGGTCGTCAGCACGGATGTGCGTACCGTCGACGACACACGGCGCGTCACGGTCAACGTCGATCCGGGCCCGCAAACCATCGTCAAGTCGGTTACGCTGACGTTTCGCGGCGCGGTGCTCACCGAAGACCCGGAGCAGGAAAACGCCACGCGCTTCGCATTTTCGCTGCATGAGGGCGAGCCGTTCTCGCAGAGCGCCTGGGACGACGCCAAGAACGCGTCGCTCAGAGTCCTCTCGTCGCGCCGCTATCTGGCCGCGAAGATCTATCACTCCGAGGCGCGGGTCGATCCGCGCACGCATGAGGCGACACTGTCGGTCACCTACGAAAGCGGGCCGACCTTCACGATGGGCGAGCTCGACGTATCGGGCACGCGGCGCTATCCCGAGTGGATCGTCCACAACGTCAATCCGATTTCGCCCGGCGACATCTACGACACGCGCCGCGTCGCCGAATTGCAGCGGCAGTTGCAGAACACGCCGTACTTCGCGAGCGTCGCGATCGATCTGGATAACGACCCGACCAAGCCGATCAACACACCAGTCCATGTGAAGGTCTCGGAATTTCCGTTTCATGGTTTCCGCGGCGGGGTGGGCTACTCGACCGATAACGGCCCCCTGGTCCAGGGCTCGTACACCTATCTGAACACGTTCGGCAAGGCATGGCCGTTCACCGTCGAAGGCCGCGCGGACCAGACCCAGCAATACGGGCAAATCCAGCTCTCGATGCCCCCGGGGCTGCGCGGCTGGACCAACAGCGTGCTGGCGTCCTACACCACCACCGACGTGTCCGACACGCGCATCTACAGCATCCGGGGCGGCGTGCAGCGCGCCCGCACGTCGCAGTTCCTCGACTACAACTACTCGCTGCTGTACTACCAGGACCGGCTCGACCAGAACACGGCCCCGCCCTCCACGGCGCGCGCGCTGGTGCCCGCGTGGTCCTGGACCCGGCGCGACACCGACGACCCCTTGTTCCCGCGCAGAGGCAATCTGATTCACGCCGAGGCGGGCTTCGCGATCAAGGGCGTGCTGACCGATCAGACCTTTATCCGCGGCTACGCGCGCGGCCAGCAATACGTGCCGATCGGCAAGGACGACATCGTGCTGATCCGCGCCGAACTCGGCGGCGTGTTCACGAGCGGTCCGTCGAGCGGCATACCGGCGTCACTGCTGTTTCGGGCGGGTGGATCGAACTCGGTGCGCGGCTACAGTTTCCAGAGCATCGGCAACAACGTCGGCGGTTCGGTGCTGCCCACCAAATATCTCGTGACGGCGGCGGCCGAGTATCAGCACTGGTTCTCGCACGACTGGGGCGCGGCCGCGTTCTTCGACATCGGCACCGCCACCGACACCTGGGGTGAAAAAGTCTTCTATCCGGGCGTCGGCATCGGGGCGCGCTGGCGCAGTCCGGTCGGCCCGGTCAATGTCGATATCGCTTATGGGATCCGTGGCAACCGCGTGCGGCCTTATCTGACGCTCGGTATCGCCTTCTGATGAAAACCTGTTTTGACATGATTCGCGCATGACCACGGACGCAGCCGACCCGCCCAACCCGCAGCCGCCCGGCGCCAATCCGCCCGGACAGCCGCCGCCCGAGCCGCCGCCGCGCAGGCATCGGCTCGGCCGCGTGCTGCTGAAAACGTTCGTCTCGACGGTGCTGGTGTTGGTGCTGTTGGTCGGGCTGACGGTCGGCCTGCTGTATGGCGCGCTGACCACCGAGCGCGGCACCGCCTATGCGTGGCAGGCGGCGCTCAGGCTGCTGGACGGTCGGCTGGGCGGCACGCTGGAGGGCGGCACGCTCGCGAACGGCGTGCAACTGCGGCAGGTACGCTGGCGCAGCCTTGACGGCAGCGGCACCGACATCCAGATCGATCGCGTCGCCGGCCGCTGGGCGCTCGCGCGCGAACCGTGGCGCTTCACGATCGACTACCTGCATGTCGGCACGATCGACGCGCGGATCGGCGCGTCGTCGTCGAGCAGCAGTGAACCGCTGAAGCTGCCGCAGGATCTGCGCTTGCCGATGCAGCTCGACGTGCGCGACGTGCAGGTCGACAAGCTGCTGCTGCACCAGGGCGCATCGACCACCGAGCTGTCGCGCTTCGCATTTCATGGACGCAGCGACGGACGCCATCACGAGGCCGCCATCGAGCGGCTCGATACGCCGTTCGGCGCGGTGACGGCGTCGGCGAAGCTCGACGGCGTGCGGCCGTTTCCGCTCACCGGCGAGGTCGGCTATTCGGGCAAGGTCAATAACGAGGCGGTGGAGGTGGGCGGGCATCTGGGCGGCTCGCTCGAACAGCTTGTCGCCGAACTCGACGCCACCGGTATGAAGCTCGCCGGCCATGCGCGGGTCGAGGCTACGCCGTTCGCCGCGGTGCCCTTGCAACGTGCGACGCTGAGCTTCGACCATGTCAATCCGCAAGCCTTCGCGCCCGGCGCGCCGCTGGCCGATCTGGCCGTGCGCGCGGAGTTGCAGCCGGTGGGGCAGGATCAGGCGGGGGTCCCGGGCGCGGGCGGTCTCGCAGGGGCGAGCGCTGCCAGCGGGACGGTCGCGGGCCGTGCGAGCGGTGCGACGGATGCCGCCAGCGGCGCGGTGGGCGGCGCACCGGGACCGGCCAGCGCCGTCGTCCCGGGCGGCAGCGCGACGGCGAACCACGCCACCGGCCACGGGAAACACGACGCCGCGCCAACCGGCGCCGCAGGCTTCGCGGTTGCCGGCCATGTATCGATCGTCAATGCCAAACCCGGTGCGATCGACCAGAACCTGCTGCCGCTGATCGACGCCAACGCCGATGTCCGGCTCGACGCCCAGGCCCAGCGCATCTCGAACCTGAACGTGCGGATCGTCCGCAACGCGACGATCACCGGCGGCGGCGCGTTGACCGGCCGGCGCGGGCAGTTCGATCTGCGCGTAGCCGGGCTCGACCTGAATGCGCTGCAAGCGACGGTGCGGCCCACGCAACTCGCCGGGACCATCGGCATCCGCCTGAACGACGACATCCAGAGCCTCACGCTCGATCTCGCCGATCCGCGCGCGGCGCTGCGCGCCCAGGGCAAAGTGACGTTCGATCCCGCCCGGATGAGCTTCAACGACCTGCGCATCACGTCGGGACGCGGGCGCATCGATTTGTCCGGCGCGCTCAAGCACGACGCGAATTCCACCTACAACCTGAAAGCGCAACTGACCGATTTCGACCCGCTGACGCTGGCTTCGCAGATGCCGTCGCGCACGCCGGTCGCGGGGCCGGCGCCCGCGGCGAGCGGCGCTCAGCGCGCGCGCACCGCGCAGGCGGCGGCGCTAGCCGGCAGCAGCGCCGGCGCAAGGAGCGCGGCGCCGGGCGATCAGGCCGCCGCGATAGCGAAAAACACGGCCAAAGCCGCGGTGCAGACCGAGGTGGTGCAGCGCAGGACGCCCGCGCCCGCTCGCGCCGCCACACACGCCGCGCCTGCCGCGCGCAAGATCGAAGCGCGAGTGAACGGCACGCTCACCGCAGTCGGCGTGCTGGGTCCCGTCTTCACGACCAAGGCCGAATTCAGGTTGGGTCCGAGTGTCTACGACAATCTGCCGCTGACCGGCGGCGGTACGATTCAGCTCGCCGGCTCGCGAATTCTGCCGAGCCGCGCGAATCTGTCGGTGGCGGGCAACCAGGTCGATTTGCAGGGCAGCTTCGGCGCGAGCGGCGACCGGCTGCGGTTTCGCGTCGACGCGCCGCAGCTCGAGCGGCTCGGTTTCGGCCTCGCAGGGCTCATCGCTGCCGATGGCGACGTCACCGGCTCGTTCGCGCACCCGAACGTCACGCTGAGCTACAAGGCCGACAGCGTGGTGTTCGGCAGCAACCGCGTGGGCCATGCGGAAGGCCGCGCCGAGCTGCGCGACGGCGCGAACGGCGCGCTCGCCTTCACCACCGACGCGCGCAATCTCAGCGCGGGCGGCGTCGACCTGACCACGCTCACCGCGCGCCTGTCCGGCACGCGCGCCAATCACACGTTCGAAGCGGCGGCAACCGGCAAGCTGCAGGACCGGCCGCTCGATCTGACGCTCGCCGCCAACGGCAAGCTGACCGAAGCGCGCGACGGCACGCGCTGGGACGGCAGTGTGACGCGTCTGCAGAACCGCGGCACGCCGGCGTTCAATCTCGAGTCGCCGCTTGCGGTGAGCGCCGCGCCGAACCGGCTGACGCTCGGCGCCACGCGGCTGACGCTCGAAGGCTCGGTGCTGAGTCTGAAGTCGTTCGCATTCGACCACGGCAGGATCCAATCCGCGGGCAGCCTGACCGACATTTCGCTCACGCGTTTGCAGCAGTTGCGCCATGAGATCACCGGCGAGCCGCCGGCCGTCAGAACCGATCTGGTGTTCGACGGCGACTGGGATTTCTCGCTCGGCGCCACGGCGAGCGGCCACATCCAGTTGCGGCGGCGCAGCGGTGACGTCACGGTCGAGATCGGCCGCGGGCTCGCGTCGACCGGCATCTCGGATATCAGCGCGCGCGCCGAATTCAGCGGCGGCAACCGGCTCAACGCGACGCTGCACGCACAGGCGAGCCGGCTCGGCGTGATCGATGCCGACGCGCACACCACGCTGGTGATGCGCGACGGCCTGCTGACCTTCAACCCGGAGGGCGCGCTGTCCGGCAGCGTGAACGCGAACGTGCCGTCGCTGAGAACGACCGGCGGCCTGCTCGGCCCGAGCTATCTGCTCGACGGCCATCTCGCGCTCAAGCTCGCGCTCGGCGGCACGGTCGCCAAGCCGAGCCTGACCGGCTCGCTGGTCGGCGACGGCCTGTCCGCGACGATGGTCGACCAGGGCGTGCAGTTGAAGGACGGCGTGGTGCGCATTGCGCTGTCGGAGAATCTGGTGGACTTCCAGCAGGTCGAGTTCCGCGGCGCGAGCGGCACGCTGCGCGCCACCGGGCGCGTACGGCTGGACGGCGCGGAGCCGGACCTGGCCGCGAGCATCGTCGCGGACAAGCTCGAACTGTTCGCGTCGCCGGATCGCAACCTGTCGCTGACGGGCAGCGCGAGCATCGCCAACGGCGGCGCGCAGCGCGGGATGGCGATCAACGGTAAATTCATCGTCGATCACGCGCTGTTCGATCTGCCGGAGCAGGCCGCGCCGAGTCTCGGCGACGACGTCGTGATCGTACGCCCGGACGGCACCACGTCAGGCGGCCGCCCACGGCCGGTGGAGGGCGGCACCCAGCCGGTCGGGCCGTTTACGCCGAACGCCAATATCGACATCGGCCTTGGCAATGACTTCCGCTTCCGCGGGCAGGGCGCGGATCTCCGCCTGACCGGCACGATCACCGCGATGAGCGCGCCGAACACGCCGCTGCGCGCGGTCGGCAACGTGCGAGTCACGCAGGGTTCGACCTATACCGCGTTCGGCCGCAAGCTGACCATCGAGAATGGTTTCTTCACGTTCAACGGTCCGGTGACGAACCCCGGCATCAATATTCTGGCGATGCGCCGCAACCAGCAGGTCGAGGCGGGCGTGCAAGTGACCGGCACGGTTCAGTCGCCGGTGGCGCGGCTGGTGTCGGAGCCGAGCGTGCCGGACAACGAAAAGCTCTCGTGGCTGCTGTTCGGACATGGCACGGATCAGGGCAACAACCTGGGCCAGCAAAGCACAATGACGACCGCGCTCGCGCTGCTCGGCAGCGCGACCGGCAAGCGAATCGCGGAGACGGTCGGGCTCGACGAGTTTTCGATCGGGCGAAGCGATGTCGGACTAACCGACCCGCAGGTGGTGATGGTGTCGAAGGCGATCAACGAGTGGCTCGTGATCGGCTACGAGCAAGGGCTGCAATCGGCGAGCAATGCGATCAAGGCGACCGTCAACCTGACGCGCTACTGGTCGGTGGTCGCTTACGGCGGCACGTTCTATGGGGCCGACGTGCTGTACACGCGGCGCTTCGACCGGTTCAAGTCGTTGTGGTGACGCGGTTGCGCCGATGACGTGGAATGCGGCCGCGCGCATCGCCACCCGCCGAATAAAAAACGGCACGCTTTGAAAGGCGTGCCGTTTTTTTCATGCAAGCCCGCAGCGCCGAACGCCGCGAGCGAAGCCGTCGCGCGTTACTTCACGCGCATGCCGGGCTTCGCGCCGCTATCCGGTTCGAGCACGTACAGACCCGGTTCGGCTTTCTCGTCTGCAGCCGACGCCGCCAGCACCATCCCTTCGGACAGGCCGAACTTCATCTTGCGCGGCGCGAGGTTCGCGACCATCACCGTCAGCTTGCCGACCAGTTGCTCCGGCTGATACGCCGACTTGATGCCCGAGAACACGTTGCGGGTTTTCTCTTCGCCGATGTCGAGCGTGAGTTGCAGCAGCTTGTCCGAGCCTTCCACCGCCTTGCAGTCGACGATCTTCGCAATGCGCAGGTCGATCTTCGCGAAATCGTCGATCGAGATCACGCCGGGGGTGTCGTCGTGGTTGGCGGCGGCTTTCGCGGCCTTCGCCTTGTTTTTCGCATCGGCCGGCGCGGCCGCTTCCGGCGCGGCTTGCAGCGAGTCGCGATTGGCCGCGAGCAGCGCTTCGATCTGTTTCGGCTCGACACGCGTCATGAGGTGCTTGTACGCGTTGATCGGACGTGCGGAGCTGAGCGGCACATTGGCGTCGGCCCACACCAGTGGCTCGATGCCGAGGAAGCCTTCGACCGCTTCGGCCAGCTTCGGCAGCACTGGCTTCAGCGCGAGCGACAGCAGGCGGAACGCCTCGATGCTCACGCTGCAGGTTTCATGCAGCGCGACCGCGTTCGCCGGGTCTTTCGCCTGATCCCACGGCTTGGCGGTGTCGACGTATGCGTTGACCGCGTCGGCCAGCTCCATGGTCTGACGCAGCGCGCGGTTGTACTCGCGCGCCTCGTAGTTCGCGGCGATTTGCGGCACGGCGGCGCGCAGCGTGGCGAGCAGCGGATGCTGCATCGCGCTGTCCTGCACGCGGCCGTCGAAGCGCTTGATCAGGAAACCGGCCGCACGGCTCGCGATGTTGACGTACTTGCCGACCAGGTCGCTGTTCACGCGCGCCTGGAAGTCGTCGAGGTTCAGGTCGAGATCTTCCATCGTGCTGTTCAGCTTGGCCGCGAAGTAATAACGCAGCCATTCCGGATTCAGGCCCGTGTCGATCACGCTTTGCGCGGTGATGAAGGTGCCGCGCGACTTCGACATCTTCGCGCCGTCCACGGTCAGGAAGCCGTGCGCGAACACGTTGGTCGGCGTGCGATGGCCCGAGAATTCGAGCATGGCCGGCCAGAACAGCGTGTGGAAATACAGGATGTCTTTGCCGATGAAGTGGTACTGCTCGGCCTTCGAACCTTGGCGAACCCATGCGTCGAAATCGAGGCCGCGCTTTTCGGCGAGGTTCTTGAAGCTTGCGTAGTAGCCGACCGGCGCGTCCAGCCACACGTAGAAATATTTGCCCGGCGCGCCCGGGATTTCGAAGCCGAAGTAGGGCGCATCGCGCGAGATGTCCCAGTCGGCGAGCTTGGCTTCGCCCGCGTCGCCGAGCCACTCGCGCATCTTGTTGGTGGCTTCCGGCTGCGCCAGGCCGCCCACCCACGCGCGCAGGAAATTCTCGCAGCGCGGGTCGGACAGGCGGAAGAAGTAATGCGTCGAGGTCTTGCGCACCGGCGTGGCGCCGGAGACGACCGAATACGGATTGACCAGTTCGGTGGGCAGATACGTCGAACCGCATACTTCGCAACTGTCGCCGTACTGGTCTTTCGCCCCGCACTTCGGGCATTCGCCCTTGATGAAACGGTCCGGCAGGAACATTTCTTTGACCGGGTCATACGCCTGTTCGATGTCGCGCGCTTCGATCAGGCCCGCTTCCTTGAGGGCCAGATAGACGTTTTCGCTGAGAACGCGGTTTTCTTCAGAATCGGTCGAGTAGTAGTTGTCGAACGAAATACCGAAGCTGTCGAAATCGCGCTTGTGTTCCTGCCAGACGCGCTCGATCAACTGCTTCGGCGTGAGACCTTCCGTCTCCGCGCGCAGCATGACCGGCGTGCCGTGCGTGTCGTCGGCGCCCACGTAGTAGACCTCGTGCCCGTGCATTCGCAACGTCCGGACCCAGACGTCGGTCTGGATATATTCGACCAGGTGGCCAATATGGATTTGCCCGTTCGCATACGGAAGGGCCGACGTGACGAGAATCTGGCGACGGCCTGACGGCGCGCCTGCGGAGAGATCGGTGGCGGGTGCTGACATAAGGGTGGCGGGAGCCTGCGGTGGGACGAAACGTTGATTCTAGCAGGGCGGCCGTCCTGCGCGGGATGGGCCGCGCGGGCGCGGGGCCGGCGGGTCGCGGCGCGCAAGCGCGCGAAAAGTGGGAAATGCCGTGTGCCAAAAAAAACCGGGGTGATTAAACCCCGGAGCAACAACGACAAGAGGAGAATGGTGACGCGGCGGCTTCGCCAGCCACGTACCGTAAAGACAGACCGCGGATTTTCGGCAGAGTTCGAAATTTTTTTCGTTCCCGTGCGAGATTTTCTTTCCTCCGCTTTTTACGCCGGGCTGGGCGCCGCAGGCAAAGCCCCGGCGCCCGCTCGCGGCATTCTCCTGAAGCCTTGTCCTTATTGCGGTGCGTGCTGCGCGGTAGCGCGCAGATAGATTTCCACGCGACGGTTTGCGGCGCGGCCGGCTTCGGTGTTGTTGTCGGCGATCGGCTGGTTCTGGCCCATGCCGGTGGCGGACAGGCGCTGCGGCGCGACGCCGCGCTGGCCGAGATAGCCCGTCACGCTTTGCGCGCGGTTGACCGACAGCGTCTGGTTATATTGCGGCGAGCCGGTGCTGTCCGTATGACCGACCACCGACGCGACGATCTCCGGATTCTGCTGCATGGTTTGCGCGAGCTGGTCGAGCACCGGTGCGAACGACGGCTTGATCGCGTAGCTGCTGGTGTCGAACGTGACCGAGCTCGGGATGTTCAGCTTGAGCGAACCGTCCGGCTGCTCAGTAATCTCGGTGCCGGTTCCCTTGGTGGCGCCCGACATGCGGTTGCGAATGTTTTGCCAGTTGTAGCCGGTGACGCCGCCCACCGCTGCGCCGACGCCCGCGCCGATCGCCGCGCCCTTGCCGCCGCCGAAGATCGCGCCGAGCGCCGCGCCAGTGCCGGCGCCCACCCCCGTGCCAACGGCGGTGTTAGTGCCCTGCTGCGTGGCACAGCCTGCCAGCACGGAGCCGGCAACGGCGAAGACCGCCAGGCGAGTCATGATTTTTGCATTCATTTTCGATTCCTCTTGATTGAAGCGATAAACCGGCGAGTAGCCGTCAATCTATCTAAGCAACATTACGGCGGTACGGTAGAGCACACGAAACAGGGAAATCCTACCCTCTCTTCGCTCCGGTCCGACAGTGAAGAAGGGTCTTACGGCAGCGCACGGCATGAGCCACTACAATAAAGGCTGAAGTCACGCAGTGATGCGACCCCATGGCGTCCCGCCTGCCCGAAGGGTGCCCGGGCCGTCTGGATTTCGCAATCCTGCCTAACAATTTCTTTCAAATTCCGGCGCGTGGCGCAAACTTGGATTCCACCGTGCCGTACGTGTTCCCCACGGAGTGTCAATGAGTATCGATCGGGCATTGGTCGACGCTGCCCTCGCAGCCGTCACTGACCCCAACACCGGCTTGCCGTACGCGGCCGCCAAGAACATCCGCAACGTCGCCGTGGAAGGCGACGCCGTCAGCCTCCAGGTGGTGCTCGGCTATCCGGCCATGCGTCAGTTCGAAGCGATTCGCGCCCAGTTCACCGACGCGCTGCGCCATGTTTCGGGCGTCGGCAATGCGCGTGTCGAAGTGTCCCAGCAAATCGCTGCGCATACCGTGCAGCGTGGCGTGAAACTCCTGCCGAGCGTCAAGAATATCGTGGCGGTGGCGTCCGGCAAAGGCGGCGTCGGCAAGAGCACGACCGCCGTGAATCTGGCGCTCGCGCTGGCGAGCGAAGGCGCGTCGGTCGGCGTGCTCGACGCGGACATCTACGGCCCCTCACTGCCGATGATGCTCGGCATCACCGGCCGTCCCGAGTCGCCCGACGAGAAGTCGATGAACCCGATGACCGGCCACGGCCTGCAGGCCAACTCGATCGGCTTTCTGATCGAGCAGGACAATCCGATGGTGTGGCGCGGCCCGATGGCCACTTCCGCGCTCGAACAGTTGCTGCGACAGACCAACTGGCACGACCTCGACTATCTGATCGTCGACATGCCGCCGGGCACCGGCGACATCCAGCTCACGCTCTCGCAACGCGTGCCGGTGACGGGCGCGGTGATCGTCACGACGCCGCAGGACATCGCGCTGCTCGACGCGAAGAAGGGTCTCAAGATGTTCGAGAAGGTCGGCATTCCGATCCTCGGCATCGTCGAGAATATGGGCATGCATATCTGCTCGAACTGCGGCCACGAAGAGCATATCTTCGGCGCCGGCGGCGGCGAGCGCATGGGCAAGGAGTACGGTGTGGACGTGCTCGGCAGCCTGCCGCTCGACATCGCGATCCGTGAGCAGGCCGACTCGGGCAAGCCCACTGTGGTGGCGGACCCGAACGGGCGCATCGCGGAGATCTATCGCTCGATCGCGCGCAAGGTGGCGATCCATATCGCCGAGCGGGCTCGCGACATGACGTCGAAGTTTCCCAACATCGTCGTGCAGAACACCTGAACAGCCATTCGGACAAGGGGCCAAGGCGCCTATTTGCGCCTGGTCTCGCGGTATCATGTCGACTTCACAGGTTCGGCTCGGCGGCCGCAGGGGCGCCCGTCGGCCGGCAAGAGGATCGCATGGGAAAACGAATCGACGGGCAGGCGGTGCATATGTTCATCGTCCTGACTGCCAGTTGTGTGCTGTTGAGCGGCTGCAGCGCGTTCCTGAGACCACAGGAAAAGCGCGCCGACGCGCAGTTGCTGCCCACCGTGGGTAATCAGGCGCGCGGCCTCGTGACGTTTATCGAGCGCTCGGACGGCGTGCAGGTCACCTACAACCTCACGGGCTTGCCGCCCAATAGCGACCACGCATTGCAGGTCCACGAACGCGGCGACTGCAATGCCGCCGACGGCTCCAGCGCGGGCGCGATCTTTTCGCCGGCGGCCGAGCGCCTCAAGGTGGGTGCGCGAGTCGAGGGCGACCTGGCCAACATTCATGCGGATGCGAACGGCGTGGCCACCGGCTTCATCGTCGCGCCGGATGTCTCGCTCGACGGTATCCGTTCGGTATTGCAGCGCGCTGTGCTGCTGCATCACGACGCGGCCGATCCCTACGCTTATCCGCCGCATGGTGCCGGTTCCGCCATCGCCTGCGGTGTGATTCGCCAGTGAGCGGCGAGCCCTTCAGACATTGCCCGCGGCAGCATCCTCGTGATCGCGTAAAATAAGCGCCTTCCGTTGGGGTGCCCGGCAGGAACCCGCAGTTGAAGCCGGCGTCGAGCACCCGGTGCGGGAGCGTGGCAAGGCCCGTTCAAGCGGCGCGCCGCGCAAGGCGCAGACCTCGAAGGCGCTCCCAAGCCAGCACCTTATTACCCGAAAGTCGCCCGGTTTCGCCGGGTTGTTATCCGTCACACACCTGTCATTCACGTCGAGCAGCGTTCACCTATGACCATCAAATCCGACAAGTGGATCCGGCGCATGGCCGAGTCGCACAACATGATCGAGCCGTTTGCGCCCGATCAGGTTCGCGTTTCCGAAGACGGCCGGAAGATTGTCAGCTACGGCACGTCGAGCTACGGCTACGACATCCGCTGCGCCGACGAATTCAAGATCTTCACGAACATCAATTCGACCATCGTCGATCCGAAAAACTTCGACGAGAAGTCGTTTGTCGACTTCAAGGGCGACGTCTGCATCATTCCGCCGAATTCGTTCGCGCTCGCGCGCACGGTCGAGTACTTCCGCATTCCGCGCAGCGTGCTGACGGTGTGTCTGGGCAAATCCACGTATGCGCGCTGCGGGATCATCGTCAACGTGACGCCGTTCGAGCCGGAATGGGAAGGCCACGTCACGCTCGAATTCTCGAATACGACACCTTTGCCTGCGAAAATCTACGCGAACGAAGGCGTCGCCCAGGTGCTGTTTTTCGAAAGCGACGAGATTTGTGAAACGTCGTACGCGGATCGCGGCGGCAAATATCAAGGTCAGCACGGCGTCACGTTGCCCAAGACGTGACGTCGGCAGCGCACTGACCCATCAGCTATTCGGGTGACCGCTGCAATTTTCAGAATGCAGCGGTCGTTCTTTTTGGAGAATCGCCCATGAAGTTTCGTTTTCCCGTCGTCATCATCGACGAAGATTTCCGCTCCGAGAACATCTCGGGTTCCGGCATCCGGGCTTTGGCCGAAGCTATCGAGAAAGAAGGCGCGGAAGTGCTCGGGTTGACGAGCTATGGCGACCTGACTTCGTTCGCGCAGCAATCGAGCCGCGCGTCGTGCTTCATCCTGTCGATCGACGACGATGAACTGCTGCCCTACGTCGACAACGTGGTCGTGGAAGGCGAGACGCCGGAGCTGGCCGCGGCGATCGTCGCGTTGCGCGCATTCGTGGCCGAAGTGCGCCGCCGCAACGCGGACATTCCGATCTTCCTGTACGGCGAGACGCGCACCTCGCGCCACCTGCCGAACGACATCCTGCGCGAACTGCACGGCTTCATCCACATGTTCGAGGACACGCCGGAGTTCGTCGCGCGTCACATCATCCGCGAGACCAAGGTGTATCTGGACTCGCTCGCGCCGCCGTTCTTCAAGGAACTGGTGCAGTACGCGGAAGAGGGTTCGTACTCGTGGCACTGTCCTGGCCACTCGGGCGGCGTCGCGTTCCTGAAGAGCCCGCTCGGCCAGATGTTCCATCAGTTCTTCGGCGAGAACATGCTGCGCGCCGACGTCTGCAACGCGGTCGACGAACTCGGCCAGCTGCTCGACCACACCGGCCCGGTGGCGGCCTCGGAGCGCAACGCCGCGCGCATTTTCAGCGCCGACCACGTGTTCTTCGTGACCAACGGCACGTCGACGTCGAACAAGATCGTCTGGCACGGCACCGTTGCGCCGGGCGACATCGTGCTGGTGGACCGCAACTGCCACAAGTCGATCCTCCACGCGATCACGATGACCGGCGCGATCCCGGTGTTCCTCACGCCGACGCGCAACAACTTCGGCATCATCGGCCCGATTCCGCGCAGCGAGTTCGAGCCGGAAAACATCCGCAAGAAGATCGAGGCGAACCCGTTCGCGCGCGAAGCGCTCGCGAAGAATCCGGGCCTCAAGCCGCGCATTCTGACGATCACACAAAGCACGTACGACGGCGTGATCTACAACGTCGAAATGATCAAGGAGATGCTGGGCGACTGGCTCGACACGCTCCACTTCGACGAAGCCTGGCTGCCGCACGCGGAATTCCACGAGTTCTATCAGGACATGCACGCGATCGGCGCGGGCCGTCCGCGCATCGGCGCGATGGTGTTCGCGACGCACTCCACGCACAAGCTGCTGGCCGGCATTTCGCAGGCCTCGCAGATCGTCGTGCAGGATTCGAAGAACAGCCGCTTCGACAAGCACCGCTTTAACGAAGCCTATCTGATGCACACGTCCACGAGCCCGCAGTACGCGATCATCGCGTCGTGCGACGTGGCGGCGGCGATGATGGAAGCGCCTGGCGGCCCGGCGCTCGTCGAAGAGTCGATCGCCGAAGCGCTCGACTTCCGCCGCGCGATGACCAAGGTCGACGCCGAATACGGCGACGACTGGTTCTTCAAGGTGTGGGGCCCGGACCAGTTCGCGGAAGAGGGCATCGGTTCGCGCGAAGACTGGATGCTGCGTCCGAACGACGCGTGGCACGGCTTCGGCCCGCTCGCCGAAGGCTTCAACATGCTCGACCCGATCAAGGCGACCATCGTCACGCCGGGTCTGGACATGGACGGCGGCTTCGGCGAGACCGGCATTCCGGCCGCGATCGTCACGAAGTACCTGGCCGAGCACGGCATCATCGTCGAGAAGACCGGGTTGTATTCGTTCTTCATCATGTTCACGATCGGCATCACCAAGGGCCGTTGGAACTCGATGGTCACCGAACTCCAGCAGTTCAAGGACGACTACGACAACAACCAGCCGCTGTGGCGCGTGCTGCCCGAATTCGTCGCGCATCATCCGATGTACGAGCGCGTCGGCTTGCGCGATCTGTGCCAGCAGATTCACAGCGTCTACCGCGCGAATGACATCGCGCGCCTGACGACCGAGATGTACCTGTCGAGCATGGAGCCGGCGATGAAGCCGTCCGACGCGTTCGCCAAGCTCGCGCACCGTGAGATTGACCGGGTACCGATCGACGAACTCGAAGGCCGCGTCACGTCGATCCTGTTGACGCCTTACCCGCCGGGCATTCCGTTGCTGATTCCGGGCGAGCGCTTCAACAAGACCATCGTCAACTATCTGCGTTTCGCGCGCGAGTTCAACGAGCGCTTCCCCGGTTTCCATACGGACATCCACGGGCTGGTCGGTGAAATGATCAACGGGCGCATCGAATATTTCGTCGATTGCGTTCGCGCCTGACGATGGGGGGTCTGAAGTCCTGGGTGGGCGCCGCTAGTTGGCGGCGCATAGCCGGCGCGCTGACAATGACGCTGGCGGCGGCGCTCTTCGGCGCGCTGTCGCCAGCGGCGCATGCCGAGGTCGCGGCCGCCGATCCAATCGACGCGTCGATGCGCTCGTGTCTCGCGCGCAGCGACATGTCGACGACGGTGGGACAGGTGCAGTGCATGGACAACGCGCGGATCGGCTGGAAGGCCGCTCTGGACAGCGCGTGGCAGCAGCTTCAGGCGAAGTTGCCGCCCGCGCGGCGCAAGCTGTGGGAAAAGAGCCAGACAAGCTGGCTCGCCTCGCGCGAGGCCGAGAAGCAGTTGCTGGCCGCGGTGTTCGCGACGACGCGCGGCACGATGTACGTGCTGGCCGAGGCCGACATGCAGTTGCAGCCGGTGCGCGACCGCGCGCTCGCGCTGCGCAGCGCGGCGGACAAGGCGGGTGGGCCGCCGCCGCGTCGTCCGCGCGCCTGTCGCGCCGACGCGCAATGCGAGCACGCGATGTTCGATCTGAAGCGCTACTACCGTCGCTTGCAGTCGAAGATGCCGGCGCATTCGCGCCCCACGCTCGTGCGTGCGCAAAAAGGCTGGACTGCGTATCTCGCCGCCACCACGCCGGTGGTCGACGAGCGCGGGCGCATCGACATCATCGGCGCGCGGGTGGCGACGCTCAAGCGGTTGTCGGAGACGGTCGGCAACGACTGAGCGCGCACCTCGCCTGCGCCTCGCGCACGGTCAATCGAACAGATAGTCTTCCGCTTGCCGGCTCGGCAACGTGCGTGCCGGCTCGCCGCGCAGATCGCGCAGCGCATCCTCGATCATGGCGGACATCGTGTTGAGTGCGAGGTCGTTGTCGTCGGTGCCGAAGGGTTCTTCGAGCTGCGATGCGATGGCTTCGTGCGCCATGAAGGTATAAGCGACGAATACCGCGAACACCGGCGTGAAAACGCCGATGCTGTCGACTAGGCCGAACGGCAGCGACGCGCAGAAGAAATACACCGTGCGGTGAATCATCACCGAGTACGCGAACGGTAGCGGCGTCGAGACGATGCGCTCGCATCCGCCGATCACATCCGATAGCCCATTCAGGTTCCGGTCGAAGGCGAGCACCGCCATCGGCTCTATCGCGCCGGCCTGTGCCTGGCGCTGTACCCACTCGCCGAGATAGAGCAGCAAGGTCGCCGGCTTGTAGCGCGAGGCGATAACGCGCTCGAACAGCGGCGCGGGCAAGCGCGCGGCGAGGTCGTCGTGGGGATCGCTCTTGCGAAGCTGGTGACGCAGCGCGTGAGGCAGCGCGCCGAGCGCGGCGAGAAATGCTTCGAGCTCTTCTTTCGGCAACGGCCGGGACGCCAGCGTGAAGACCTGGCGTGTGAGCGAGCGCGACTCGTTGAGCAGTTGGCCCCACAGCTTGCGGGCTTCCCACCAGCGATCGTAGCTGGCGTTGTTGCGAAAGCCGAGGAACACCGCGAGCGCAATGCCGATCAGCGAGAAGGGCGCGGTCGTGTTGAGGTTCAGCGAGACCGGCAGCAGGTGGTCGTGGGCGGCCAGCGCGACGATCGAGATGCAGAAGATCAGCGAGAGCCGCGGCAGCAACTGTGGAAGAACCGAACCCCGCCACGCGAGCAGCATGCGGAACCAATGGAGATGCGGGCGGATGATCATTGGGTTGAGCCGTCGGTCTCGAGCGATAGAGCGTCTATTATCGCTTGTTGTCCGGACAGGGGCGCCGTGCGGGCACGCGCTTCAGGCGGACCTGACGCAATGCGGGCGATGAAGCGGGCAACGACGAAGATGGCCCACGGCGCGCGCATCACATTCGATACGCCCGCCGTGGGCCATTCACCTTCACCGGCTCAATCGCGGGCGGACGAGGCCGCGCCGTGGCTCAGCCAGTCCAGCACGGCAGTGGCGTCGTCGTCGGCGCCCTCGCGCGCCTTGGCGACCGTCTCGGCGACATCGGCTGCAGGCACCGCGCGACGAATCGCCACGCCGACAGCGAGAATATCGATCATCACCAGATGCAGGATCCGCGAAATCATCGACAACTGCGACTCGCGAATCTCGATGTGATCGGTTTCGAGCGCGACGGTGGCGCGCTTGGCGAGCGGCGTATTGCTCGACGTGATCGCAATCACCTTCGCGCCGGCCTGCATCGCGACATCCAGCACGCGCAGCAACTCGGGCGCGCGGCCCGACTTCGAGACCGCCACGATCACATCGCCCTTGCCGAGCAAGGCGGCGGAGGCTGCCTGCATGTACAGATCGCCGTACGCAATGGTCGGAATGCCGAAGCGGAAGAACTTGTAGTGCGCGTCCTGCGCGACGATGTTCGAATTGCCGAGCCCGTAGAACTCGATGCGGCGCGCGCCGTTCAACAGATCGATCGCGCGTTCGACCTGATCGAAGTTCAGATGCTCGCGCAACTGCAGAATCGCCGACACGGTATTGTCCAGCACCTTCGCGCCGAAGTCCGTCGCCGTGTCGCCGAGATGCACCTGGCTGTGGCTCACCGGAATCGTGCCGGTCAAACCGGTCGCGAGCTTCAGCTTGAAATCCGACAGGCCCTGGCAGCCGAGCGAACGGCAGAAGCGGATCACGGTGGGCTGACTCACGTCGGCCTTGCGCGCGATATCGACGATCGGATCGTTGATGATCGAGCGCGGATGGTTCAGCGCGAGATCGGCGACGCGGCGCTCGGCCGGCGTCAGCGCGTCGCGCATCTGGCGAATCCGCTCGAACACCGCCGACGAACTGCCGCCCGCGCGATTCGACAACTGCTCGGCGAGAATCGCGGAGACGCCGAGGAAGGCCGGATATTCGGCGGTGATCACATAGGTCGGCACGTTCCGCAGATACGCCTCGAAGCGACCCTTCGCTTCGAAGCGCTGGCGAAACGACGAGCGTGCGAAGAATTCGCCGAGGCGCGGCACGACGCCGCCGCCGATGTAGATGCCGCCCAACGCGCCCAACGTCACCGCGATGTTGCCCGCGAAGGTGCCGAGAATGCCGCAGAACACGTCGACGGATTCGGCCGCGAGCGGCTCGCCGTCCAGCGCGCGCTTGACGATCTCGATCGTCTCGACGTTAGCCGCCACGCGCTTCTTGTCGCGGCCCGCGAGCGCGCGGTAGATCACTTCGATGCCGGGGCCCGCGGCCACGCGTTCGAACGACACGTGCGACCACTTCTTGCGCGCGTACTGCAGCACGATGTCTTCACGTTCGTCGGCGGGTGCGAAGGTGGCGTGGCCGCCCTCGCTGCCGAGCGCGATCCAGCGGTCGTCGGCGGGAATCAGGCCCGACACGCCCATGCCGGTGCCCGGCCCGAGCAGGCCGATCACGCTGTTCGGACGACGCGCGCCGCCGCCCACCTGGACGCGTTGCGCGTCGGTCAGGCCCGGCAGCGCCATCGCCAGCGCGGTGAAATCGTTCACTACCAGCAGCGTGTCGAAGCCGAGCGCGCGGCGCGTCGCTTCGATCGAGAAGCTCCAGTCGTGATTCGTCATGCTCACCTGATCGCCGTCGACCGGGTTTGCAATCGCGATCGCCGCATGATTCACGCGGCCGATCCTGGTGTCCTTCAGATACTTCTTGATGACGTCGGCGACACCCGGATAGTCCGCACACGGATAGACCTGCACCGAGCCGATTCCGCCCGGGCCCGTCTCCAGCGCGAAGCGCGCATTGGTGCCGCCGATGTCGGCCAGAAGCCTCGGTCCGTCGGCGTGCTGGCCCGCGCCCGGTACAGCCTTAGTTTGCACACCAGTAGACATCGAGTCTCACTCCCTTGTCGTTTGCCAACTGCGAGATGGCATTTTTTTGTAGCGAAGCGGCGGCTGCATTGAGCACGTCCATCTTGCGCGGTCCTGCGATCAGCAAAAACAGGTGCTTCACTTCCTTCAGCGCGGAGAGGGACCAGCTCACGCGCGCATGCGGCGCGCTGCCCGGATGCACCGCGACGAAGCGCTCGGCTGCGGTGATGGCGTGATCCCATTCAGGCGCGTCCGCGAAGATCGACGCCGTGTGGCCGTCCTCGCCCATGCCGAGAATCGCGACGTCGGGCACGGCGCTAAAGCGTGCGTCGGCGTTCAGCGCGGCGACGTGCGCGTGGAGATCCTGCGCGGTGTCGACGAGCGGCCAGAAGGTCGCCTCCTTCGCGGCGTTCTGCAACAGCGTCGCGTGCACCAGTTGCGAATTGCTTGCGCTGTCCGTCTCGGGCACCCAGCGGTCGTCGACCAGCGTCACGGCAATGCGCGACCAGTCGAAGGATTGCGTGGACAACGTTTGCAGGAACGGACGCGGACTGCTGCCGCCGGACACGGCAAGCATGGCGGGGCGTGCGCTAGTAGTGGGCGTGCCGGTCGCGGCCGCCTGTGCGGCGAGCGACGCATGTAACGCGTCGCCAACCGCCTTCGCCAACGCGTCGGATTGGGCGCGTTGATCGTCGAAAGCGTGAAGCTCGATCACTTCTCCTCCGTGCTGCTTTTTTGTTAGATCTGCGGAATCTGCCGTACTGCTCTCGCACATCGCCTGCAAGGTGGGATGACTTGCAGGCGCCTTCGCGATACCGGCGCCATTCCGTTCAGTTCGTCGGTGGGTCTTACTCGGACGTTGCGAGAGCTTCGCTCGAAGCTCTCGCAACGCCGTGCATCAATTCTCTTCTTCGAGCCAGCAGGTACCGTGCTGCGCGAGCATCGCGCTCGCCGCGGCCGGTCCCCAGGTGCCCGCCGCGTACGGCTTGGGCGGCTTGGTCGAGACCTTCCATTCGTTCAGGATCGGTTCGACCCAGCGCCATGCGGCTTCCTGCTCGTCGCGCCGCACGAACAGCGCGAGGCGGCCGCGGATCACATCGAGCAGCAGCCGCTGATACGCCTCCATCTGCCCTTCGCGGAAGAACTTGTCGAACGCGAGGTCGAGATGCACGCTCGCGAGGTTCATGCCTTCGCCAGGTTGCTTCGCGAGGCAGTAGAGGCGAATCGTTTCGTTCGGCTGCAGGCGGATCACCAGACGGTTTGCGCCGGCGCGCAGCGCGGAGGCGCCCAGCGCCGAATGCGGCACCGCGCGGAAATTCACTACGATCTCGGCGACGCGATCGGCGAGGCGCTTGCCGGTGCGCAGGAAAAACGGCACGCCGGCCCAGCGCCAGTTCTCGATCTCGACTTTCAGCGCGACGAAGGTTTCGGTCGTGCTGTCCGGCTTCACGCCGGCTTCGGTCGCGTAGCCCGGCACCGTGCTGCCGCGGATGCCGCCGGCATGATACTGGCCGCGCACCGCAACCTTGCCGATTTCGTTCGGATCGATCGGCTTCAGCGCGCGCAGCACGCGCAGCTTTTCGTCGCGGACCGAATCCGAGTCCATCGAGTGGGGCGGCTCCATCGCGACGATCGACAGCAGCTGCAGCAAATGGTTTTGCACCATGTCGCGCAATGCGCCGGTGTTGTCGTAGAAGTCGCCGCGCGCTTCGACGCCGAGTTCCTCGGCGATCGTGATCTGGATGCTCTCGACCCACTCGCGGCGCCACAGCGGCTCGAACAGCGCATTGCCGAAGCGCAGCGCGAGCAGGTTCTGCACCGGCTCCTTACCGAGGTAATGGTCGATCCGGTAGATCTGCTCTTCCGCGAAAATTTCGCCGACCGCGTCGTTGATCGCATTCGACGACTTCAGGTCGTAGCCGAGCGGTTTCTCCAGCACGATGCGCGCGTTTTCGTTGAGCCCCACCGACGCGAGCGCGTGGCAGATCGGTACGAACAGCGACGGACCGGTGGCCAGATAGAACACGCGGATGCCGGGCAGGTGTTTGATCGCATCGCGCAATTGCACGAAGTCTTCGGGGTTGCCGAGATCGATCTTCACGAACTCGATGCGCTCGAGGAAGCTCGTCCATGCGGCTTCGTCCAGACCGTCCTTCGACACATGCGGCTTGACGTGTTCGTTCACCCACTGCAGATACTCATCGCGATTCGCCGCGTGACGCGCCACCGCGACGATCTTGCCGCTGTCCGCGAGCATGCCGCCCGCACGGTGCGCTTCAAACAGTGCAGGAAGGATCTTGCGCATCGACAGATCGCCGGTACCGCCGAAGAGAACGAAGGTGAAACTTGAATCGGTTTGCATGAGTCTCCG
Organism: Paraburkholderia fynbosensis; assembly: GCF_902859935.1. Lineage (GTDB taxonomy): Bacteria > Pseudomonadota > Gammaproteobacteria > Burkholderiales > Burkholderiaceae > Paraburkholderia > Paraburkholderia fynbosensis. Next base: position 144,092 of record NZ_CADIKI010000003.1, on the reverse strand, counting down.
TCGATGTCCTGGGGGCCGCCGCGCCGAGCGCGCAGTGTTCGAAAAGGGCGACCGTAGTCCGATAAAATATTTTTTGACACTGAATTGTAGTTTAACTACAATCCAAATCAAGAGGTAGCGCTAATTCGATGAAAAAAGCGTGCGCTGTTCGGCAACTTGCGCGGTTTTTCAAATCGGCGGGCGTCCCTGCATGTTAACGGACATTGCCTGTCGGCACGTGCCAGCCTGCCCGGCAGCCCTTACGGAAGTCCGGGTAGTGGAGCGGCTGGCGGGTGGCTGGCCGGGTTGACTTGCAAGGCACCTCGAGTCTGCCGCGCGCGACGCGGGCAGGCAAAAATCAAAAGAGGAGACAGACAGTTGCATCCCAAACCACTCATCTCTTGAGCTTCTAGCGGCCGGACAACGGTCCGCCGGCACATGCCTCGCGCATGCGCCCGACCGTGCTCGATCGCCCAGTGTTTTGCCTGTTTGAACCAACCACAGCACCCTGGCGACATCAGGGGCCATTTGTTTTTTGTTCAGGTGTCTGGAGGAGATAAGCAATGAAATTTCGCGCGATCATGGGCGCTTTGTGCGCTGCGGGTCTGATGTGTGGCGTCTCGGCGGTGCAGGCTGCCGAGTCGGTCGAAGTGTTGCACTGGTGGACTTCGGGCGGCGAATCGAAAGCCGTCGGCGTCCTCAAGGACGACATGACGAAGCAGGGTTACACGTGGAAGGACTTCGCGGTTGCGGGTGGCGCCGGCGCGGCAGCCATGACGGCTCTGAAGACGCAGGTGATCTCGGGCAATGCACCGAGCGCCGCGCAGATCAAGGGTCCGCTGATCCAGGATTGGGCTTCGCAAGGCGTGCTGGTGCCGATCGATTCGGTCGCGGGCGACTGGAAGAAGAACCTGCCGCCGGAGATCGACAAGATCATGCACGCGGACGGTCACTATGTCGCCGCGCCGTTCTCGGTGCACCGCGTGAACTGGCTGTACATCAACAAGGCGGCGCTCGAAAAGGCAGGCGGCAAGGTGCCGACCACGTGGCCTGAGTTCTTCGCAGTGGCCGACAAGATGAAGGCCGCGGGCATCCAGCCGATCGCGATGGGTGGTCAGCCGTGGCAAGACCTGACGCTGTGGGAAGACGTCGTGCTGTCGCAGGGCGCGGACTTCTACAAGAAGGCGCTGGTCGACCTCGACGAAAAGACGCTGACTTCGGACAAAATGATCGGCGTGTTCGACACCGTCCGCAAGATCCAGGGTTACTTCGACGCGGGCCGCACGGGCCGTGACTGGAACCTCGCCACGGCGATGGTCATCAACGGCAAGGCCGGCATGCAGTTCATGGGCGACTGGGCGAAGGGCGAGTTCGCCAACGCCGGCAAGAAGTCGGGCACGGACTACGTCTGCGCCGCCGTGCCGGGCACGGAGAAAGCCTACACGTTCAACGTCGACTCGTTCGTGTTCTTCCAGCAGAAAGGCCAGAAGGCTGCGACGCCGGGTCAGCTGGCGCTCGCCAAGACGATCATGTCGCCGGCATTCCAGGAACAGTTCAGTCTGTACAAAGGCTCGATCCCGGTTCGTCTGGGCGTGTCGATGGACAAGTTCGACGACTGCGCGAAGAAGTCGTACGCGGATGAACAGATCGCGATCAAGGCAGGCGGCTATGTGCCTTCGCTGGCACACGGCATGGCGCAACCGGATGCAGCAGCCGGCGCGATCTCCGACGTGGTCACGAAGTTCATGAACTCGCAGGAAGATTCGAAGACCGCAGTGGCCGCGCTCGCAAAGGCAGCGAAAACCAAGTAAGTGAAGTAAGCGAAGCGGCATGCCCGGTGGCTTCCCCAGGAAGTGCCGGGCGTGTTCTTCAGGCCGCTGATTGCGCTTGGTGCGCGGATTGCCGGCGGCTTTACCCTGGTTTCATCGAGTCACACCTATGCTGTCGCGGCCTCGTGTCATTCACGCGCGAGCACCCCGGCGGTACAGTTTCAGCAGGAGTCGAGTAGTGACTGCTTCTATCAGCGGAAACGGGAAAACGGCCACCGCCACCCGCCGCACGTCGCCCATGGCGGCCCTTGCCGATCGCTGGATTCCGAAGCTGGTGCTTGCACCCAGCGTCGTGATCAGCCTGATCTTCGTGTATGGCTTCATCGCAATTACCGGCTATCTGTCGCTGTCCAATTCGCGACTGATGCCTAGTTATACCTTTGTCGGTCTCGACCGTTATCGCGAACTGTTCGAGAACGACGTGTTCTGGACGTCGGCCGCGAACCTCGGCTGGTTCGGCATCCCGTTCATCGGCTTCTGTATCGGCCTCGGGCTGTTCCTCGCGATTCTGCTCGATCAGCAGATCCGCAATGAAGGCGCGCTGCGCGCGGTGTTTCTGTACCCGATGGCGCTCTCGTTCATCGTGACCGGTACGGCGTGGCAATGGATCATGACGCCGAGCATCGGCCTCGAAAAGGTGTTCCACGACTGGGGCTGGACGAGCTTTTCGTTCGGCTGGCTGGGCGATCCGGACAAGGCGATTTTCTGCATCGTGATCGCGGCGGTATGGCAATCCACCGGCTTCGTGATGGCGCTGTTCCTCGCGGGCCTGCGCGGTGTCGACGGTGAAATCTTCAAGGCCGCCCAGATGGACGGCGCGAACCTGCCCACCATCTACCGCAAGATCGTGATTCCGAGCATGCGCCCGGTGTTCTTCTCCGTGCTGCTGATTCTTTGCCACATCACCATCAAGACCTTCGACCTGGTTGTCGCGTTGACCGCGGGCGGTCCGGGCACGTCGTCGTCGCTGCCGGCTATCTTCATGTACACGTTTTCGTTCAATCGCGGGCAGCTCGGCGTCGGCGCGGCATCGTCGATCATGATGCTCGCCACAGTCGTGGCCGTGCTCGTGCCGCTGATGTATCTGGAATCGAGGAGCACCCGCAATGCAGCCTAAGATGACGATCAGCCGTGCCGTCATTTACGCGGCCTTGATTCTGTTCGCCCTGTATTTCCTGTTTCCGCTGTATGTGATGCTGTCGACGTCGTTCAAGGACATCGACCAGCTGCGTACCGGCAACCTGCTCACGCCGCCCACGCACTGGAGTATCGATCCGTGGATCAAGGCATGGAGCGGCGCCTGTACCGGCGTGCGTTGCGACGGCATGCAGCCGTTCTTCATGAACTCGGTGCGCATGGTGATTCCCGCCGTGCTGATCTCGTCGATCATCGGCGCGTTCAACGGTTATGTGCTCACGCACTGGCGTTTCCGCGGCGCAGACCCGATCTTCACGATGCTGCTGGTCGGCTGCTTCATTCCGTTCCAGGCGATCCTGCTGCCGATGGCGCGCTTCGAAGGCATGATGGGCCTGTCGAACACGACGACCGGTCTGGTGCTGGTGCACGTGATTTACGGTATCGCGTTCACCACGATGTTCTTCCGCAACTTCTACGTCAGCATTCCGGCTGAACTCGTGAAGGCGGCGCGCATCGACGGCGCGGGTTTCTTCACGATCTTCACGAAGATCCTGCTGCCGGTGTCGCTGCCGATCTTCATGGTGTGCCTGATCTGGCAATTCACGCAGATCTGGAATGACTTCCTCTTCGGGATCGTGTTCTCCGGCGTCGATTCGATGCCGATCACGGTGGCGCTGAACAACCTCGTGAACACCTCGACCGGCGTGAAGGAATACAACGTGGATATGGCCGGCGCGATCATCGCCGCGTTGCCGACCCTGCTGGTCTACATCATCGCCGGACGCTATTTCGTGCGCGGCCTGACGGCCGGCGCGGTCAAGGGGTAAACCGGGGCCGCGGGCCAAACCATCCGAGCGCGGCGGCGCTTCAAGAAAAATGCGCCGCCGTCATCCGACAAGACGTTTTCAGGCAGTACCAGAGACAAGAGGATTCACAGCATGGCAAGCCTTTCCATCCGTGACGTGTACAAGACCTACCCGAACGGGGTGCCGGTTCTGAAGGGTGTCAATATCGACATCGAAGACGGCCAGTTCCTGATTCTGGTCGGCGGCTCGGGCTGCGGTAAGTCGACGCTGCTCAACATGATCGCGGGCCTCGAGACCGTGACCAAGGGCGAGATCCAGATCGACGGCAAGACGGTCAACAACCTGTCGCCGAAAGATCGCGATATCGCGATGGTGTTCCAGTCGTACGCGCTGTATCCGTCGATGACGGTGCGCGAGAACATCTCGTTCGGCCTGAACATCCGCAAGGTGCCGAAGCAGGAGCAGGCGCAGATCGTCGATCGCGTGTCGAACACGCTGCAGATCACGCACCTGCTCGACCGCAAGCCGGGCCAGCTGTCCGGCGGCCAGCGTCAGCGCGTGGCGATGGGCCGTGCATTGGCGCGCGATCCGGTGATGTTCCTGTTCGACGAACCGCTCTCGAACCTCGACGCGAAGCTGCGCATCGAGATGCGTTCTGAAATCAAGCTGCTGCATCAACGCCTCGGCACGACGATCGTCTACGTGACGCACGATCAGATCGAAGCGATGACGCTCGGCGACCGCATCGCGGTGATGAAGGACGGCATCGTGCAGCAGTTCGGCGCGCCGCAGGATATCTACGACTCGCCGTCGAACCTGTTCGTGGCCGGCTTCATCGGCGCGCCGCCGATGAACTTCATCCAGGGCAAGCTGGTGGAGCAGGGCGCGGGCATCGGCATCGAACTGGATACGGGCGTCGCGCGCAAGGCGCTGAATCTGCCGTTCGATTCGGCGAAGGTGAAGTCGCACGTCGGCCGCGATGTGATTCTCGGCTTGCGGCCGGAGCGCATCACCGACGCGCGCGGAGCGCATGGCGACGACTCGAAGCTGCAGCCGATCGAAGTGAAGGTCGACGTAATCGAGCCGACCGGCCCGGATACGCTGGTGTTCGCGCAGGTCAACGGCAAGCGCATCGTGAGCCGTGTGCACCCGGCGTCGAATCCGCAGCCGCTGACGAACACGACGCTGCTGTTCGATACGTCGAAGGCGGTGCTGTTCGATCCGTCGAACGAAGAGCGGATTGCCTGAGGCGAGTGCTTCGCCGCGTAGTTTGACGCCTTAAAAAAGCCCCATGCGTTTCGTTGCGCATGGGGCTTTGTTTTGGGCGCCTGCTTTGCGGCCGCTTACGCGTCCGGGATGCGCAGGTCCGGATTGTTATGTGACAGCTCGCTGACCCAGTCGATGAACGCGCGCAGCCGCGAACTCAGATTGCGGCGGTGCGCGTAGAGGACCGACAGCGGTGTGCCGGGACTCGTGTAGTTGGTGAGAATTTCCTTCAGCGCCCCTTGCTCGATCAACTCGGCGACCATGAAGCGCGACGGCTGGATGATGCCGTGGCCGAGCGCGCCCGCGCCGATGTAGACCGAGCCGTCGTTGACGGCGAGCACGCTTTTCATCGTCACCTTGGCGATCTCGCCGTCCACCTGGTATTCGAACGGGAAGGTCCGGCCGGTGCGTGCGGACACGTAGTTGACGGCGCGATGTTCCGCGAGTTCTTCCAGCGTGGTCGGCGCGCCGTATTTCTCCAGATACGCGGGCGACGCGCACGTGACGATGCGCGCCTCGCCGATGCGTTTCGCGACGAGGCTCGATTCCTCCGGCGTGCCCATGCGGATCACGCAATCCACACCGTCCTGGATCAGATCGATGTTGCGATCGGCGAGGCCGAGCCGCACGTCGATCTCCGGGTATCGCCGGTAGAAGTCGTCGAGCGCGGGCAGGAGCAGCGCGCGGGCGAGCGTGCCGGACGTATCGACGCGGATCGTGCCGGCCGGATTTTCGCGCTTGTTCGACAGCGACGATTCGGCGTCGGCGACTTCGGCGAGGATCTGTACGCAGCGCTCGTAGAACGACGCGCCGTCTTCGGTGACGCTCACCTGGCGCGTCGAGCGATTCAGCAGGCGCACGCCGACGTGCTCCTCCAGCGCCTGGATCGTGCGGCTGACTTTGGCGCGGGGCAGGTCGAGCGATTCGGATACCTTGGTGAAGCTGTTCGCCTCGACCACACGCGTAAATATCTCCATCGCTTCGAAACGGTCCATGGTGTGCCTTATGAGTGATGGCCGGAAGTGGCTTTTGAGGTGGAGTTTACAGGGAGGAAATGTTGTTGTCGCGCTGGGGGATGCGGTGTTGCGCGGCTCTGTTCGGGGCGGATTCCGGCCGATGGCCCGAATGGACGGGCGAGAAAGCCTGTTTGCGGATTCCGCCAGGCCGCCTCGCGCGGCGCACGGCACATTGCGCCGGTGCGCGCGCGAGGCTCGCGTGCATGAGTGTCGCTCAGTCGCTGTCAGTCACGCTCCGGCGCACCGAGCGGAAACAGCGGACGATACGGCCGCGCTTCGTCGACCGCGCGCGCGAACGACGGCCTTGCCAGCAGCCGCTGACGGTAGGCCCGCACATGCGTGAAGGCGGGATCGATCGGATGTGTCCAGTCGGCGTAGAAGAGAAACGGTGCGGCGCCGCAGTCGGCGAGGCTGAAGGTGTCGCCGGCGGCCCATTCGCGCTCGGCCATCACCTTGTCGAGCCAGCCGTAGGCGGTGTCGAGCATCGCCCGCGCGTCGGCCACCGCGCGCGGATCGCGCTCCGGCTCGGGGCGCATGTGGTCGTAGACGATCTTTTGCTGCGGCGTCGAGATGTAGTTGTCGAAGAAGCGGTCCATGCTGCGCACTTCCAGCGCGGCGCGGGCGTCGGCGGGCAAGAGAGGCACCGGCCCCGGATGATACAGGCCGAGATATTCGATGATGATGCTCGACTCGACCACGGTCCGCTCGCCGTCCACCAGCACCGGAAAGCGCTTGATCGGCCAGAGCGCCGCGAACTCCGTCATGATTGACGGATCGTCGTGCGCCAGCAGGCGCAGCTCGAACGGTGTGCTGTTTTCGTAAAGCGCCGTCAGGGCCTTCTGGCAGTACGAAGAGAACGGGTGGGCATAAAGCTTCAGGGGCATCGCGGTCACCTTTGACGGTTGCAGGGCGCGCCGTGGCGCAACGACGGCCGCAAGAGCCGTTTACCTCACGACGAACGACGCTGGTGAAAATCGACAGTCATGGCGCAGGGGTGGGGTGCGGCTAACGCCCACGACCTGCGCGAATCGGCGTCCACAAGCCTGCGCACCCACGCCCGAACACCCACACCGTTGAGCGTTCAATGCGGCAAGCGCACATCGAACCGGTAGGTCACCAGCCTTGCGAGCAGAATAAACGCGGTCGCGACCAGCACGCTATACACGGTGTCGAAGTTCACATAGTCCAGCAACACATACAGCCAGCAGCCGACGAACGCACAGGTCGCGTAGGGACGCGAATCGCGCAGGATCAACGGCACCTCGTTGCACAGCACGTCGCGGATCACGCCGCCGAACACCCCCGTCAGCACGCCCATCATCACCGACGTGAACCACGGCATCTGCGCGTCGTGCGCGATCGACGTCCCCGCGATACTGAAGAGGCCCAGCCCGATGGCATCGGCCACCAGCAGCACCCGCTCGGAGAGCAGGCGCGAGGTCATTTTCAGCAGTGTCGGCGCGAACAGGGACATCACGAAGATCGCGATCAGATAGACCTGATGCTCGACCCAGTAGAACGGCCGGCGCTCCAGCAACACATCGCGCAACGTGCCGCCGCCGAACGCCGTGGCGATCGCCACGAGGAACGTGCCCACCGCGTCGAGCCGGCGGCTGCGGGCTTCGATGAAGCCGGAAATGGCGTACGCGAAAATAGCCAGCGCTTCCATGATGGTCAGCGCCAGTGTCAGCCTCGGATGGATCACTGTGACTCCGTCAGGGCTTGGCGTGAGGCGGCAACGCGCCCGGCTGCAGCAGCACGACCACCGCGCCGGCGCCGCCGTCGTGCGCCCGTGCCTGGCAGAATGCGATCACCTCGGCCTTCTGCACCAGCCACGCGCGCACCTTGCCCTTGAGCACCGGTTCCTTGCCGATCGATCCCAAGCCCTTGCCGTGAATCACGCGCAAACAGCGCAAGCCCCGCTTCACCGATTCGCGGATGAACTCGGCGAGCGCCTCGCGCGCTTCGTCGCGCCTCATTCCATGCAGGTCGATTTGCGCCTGCACGATCCAGTCGCCGCGCCGCAGCTTGCGCACGACTTCCTGACTGACGCCGGGGCGGCAATAGGAGAGCGTTTCGTCGGTTTCGAGCAGCACTTCGGGGTCGAACTCGTCGGAAATCGCTTCGTGCAGGACGGCTTCCTCGTCTAGCATGGTTTGCACCGGCAGCGGCGGCGGGGGATTGCGCGGCAAGCTCGCGCGCGGGGGAGACACGAGGGGGGCCACCGAACCGATCTCGCGGCGAAACAGATCGGCGTCCGCCGCTGCTTCGCGCTGCGCGGCCGCCGCGGCCGCGCGTTCGCGCTCGCGGCGTTGCGTATCGATCTTCAATGCGTCGCGCAATGCGCCGAGTCCGGCGAGACCCGCTGCGGGATCGAGCTTCGGTTTGGCTTTGGGCGCGGCCGGTTCGGGCGCGGGCGTGGCGACGGCGCGCGCGCGCTTCGGTTCGCTTGGGTGGGGCTGATTCTTCGGCATATCGGTAATACACGCAGAAAATGTGGATCGGTCGCGCGACGGGTTTTTTTAGGGGCTGCGAAACGGGTAATGAGATTGGCGTGCGGTGAAGCGCTCGACAGCGCGTGGACGCGCAGCGGATGCACGGCAAAACGGTCCGCCGGGGCGCGATGCAAACACGGGTGGTGCTGACGCGTTGCAAAGCTTTGCAAACCCGCAAGGCAAACCCACCCCCACACCGACCGCCTGAACGCAAAAAAGGCCGCGGGCTTTTCAGCCGCGGCCTTCTCTGGAGCAAGCGGCCGGGTCGCGCCCAGCCGCTATTTTACCGTCGCGCCCAACGTCGCAGTTCGGCGCCGCCGATTAACGCTCGGCTTCCTGGCTCATCGCATGCTCGCCGGCCATCTCGTTGATGGTTTCCAGGTAGCGTTGCGCGTCGAGGGCCGCCATACAGCCGGTGCCCGCGCTGGTGATCGCCTGACGGTACACGTGGTCCTGCACGTCGCCCGCAGCGAACACGCCCGGCACGCTGGTGGCGGTCGCGAAACCGTTCAGACCGCCCTTGGTGATGATGTAGCCGTTCTTCATTTCCAGCTGGCCCGCGAAAATGTCCGTATTCGGCTTGTGGCCGATCGCGACGAACAGGCCTTGCAGCGCGATGTCGGTGGTCTCGCCGGTTTGCGTGTGCTTGATACGCAGGCCGGTCACGCCGGATTGGTCGCCGGTCACTTCGTCGAGCGTATGGTTCCACTTGATTTCGACGACGCCTTCCTTTTCCTTCGCGAGCAGCCGGTCGATCAGGATCGGCTCGGCGCGGAACTTGTCGCGGCGATGGATCACGGTCACTTTCTTCGCGATGCCGGCCAGGTACAGCGCTTCTTCGACCGCGGTATTGCCGCCGCCGATCACGGCCACGTGCTGCTGCTTGTAGAAGAAGCCGTCGCAGGTCGCGCAAGCCGACACGCCTTTGCCCATGAACGCTTCTTCGGACGGCAGGCCGAGGTACTGCGCCGATGCGCCGGTCGAGATGATCAGCGAGTCGCAGGTGTACTCGCCCGAATCGCCGATCAGGCGAATCGGCTTCTCATCCAGCTTGGCCGTATGGATGTGGTCGAAAATGACCTCGGTGTTAAAGCGCTCGGCGTGCTCCAGGAAGCGCGCCATCAGTTCCGGGCCTTGCACGCCGTTGGCGTCGGCGGGCCAGTTTTCGACGTCGGTCGTGGTCATCAGCTGGCCGCCCTGGGCGAGACCCGTGACGAGCACCGGCGCGAGGTTGGCGCGCGCCGCGTAGACCGCAGCCGTGTAGCCGGCCGGACCGGAACCGAGAATCAGAACCTTGGCGTGTTTCGTTGAAGTTGCGGGCATGATTGAATCCTTGTACGGCGCCGGGCTCGCCCATGCGAGGCCGTGCGACTTAAGCTGTCACTGTAGATGGGTGCCAGTGCGGCATTATAAAGGGCGTGGCGCGAGGCTGCTCCATGAAGCTTTCCGATCGCCGCGATAGCGCCGTGGGCGCATTCCGGGTGCCGCTCTGTGGCCAATCGGCCAAGTTACCGTCATTTACAGCCTTGCGCGGGACAGTGCGTTTACAATAGGCCGGATCGACGTTTCCGGTCGCCGGGATCGGACCCGAAGCCACGCTGGGCGAGGCTCTGGCCGCGCTTCCGGTCGGCAACCGGCTACCCACGCAACAGGATCAATGGCAAAAGCTCCCTATTCCGCGAGCGCGCAGGCGTTGCCGCACCGCATGTCGCGCCTTTTCACCGAAATCCGCTGGATCCTGCAGGTGGCGCTCGGCGTGTTCCTGCTCATGGCGCTCGTCAGCTACAGCAGGCGCGACCCGAGCTGGACCCATGCCGCGCAGGTCGACCACATCTCCAACTGGGCGGGCCGTGTCGGCGCGTGGACCTCGGACATCCTGCTGCTGCTGTTCGGTCTGTCCGCCTACTGGTGGATCGTGCTGCTCGGCCGTCACATTTCCCGCAACTACAAGCGCATCACCCGTCACGAAGACGAGCAGGACGAGGAGCCGCGCGGCGTGAGCTGGCTCGCGGATGCGTTCGCGTTCCTGCTCGTGCTGCTCGCGTGCAACGGCATCGAAGCGCTGCGCATGTGGTCGCTCAAAGTGCAGTTGCCGCGCGCGCCGGGCGGCGTGGTCGGCGAAGCCGTCGCGCGTGGGGTGTCGCATGCGCTGGGCTTCACCGGCGGCACGCTCGCGCTGCTGATCGCGCTCGCGATCGGCTTGTCGTTGTACTTCCGTTTCTCGTGGCTGTCGGTGTCGGAGAAAGTCGGCGAGTCGATCATTTCGGCGGTGACTTTCGCGAAGCTGCGCCGCGAGGCCGGGCGCGACCGCAAGCTCGGCGAAGCGGCCGCGGTGAAGCGCGAGGGCAAGGTCGAGAAGGGCCGCGTGCGGATCGAGGAGCATGAGCCGGTCGTGATCGTGCCGCCGGTCGTCACGCCGGCCAAATCGGAGCGCGTCGAGAAGGAACGGCAAGTGCCGCTCTTCACCGACCTGCCGGGCGACTCGACGTTGCCGCCCATTGCGCTGCTCGACCCCGCGCCCGCCGCGCAGGAATCCATCTCCGCGGACACGCTGGAATTCACGTCGCGTCTGATCGAGAAAAAACTCAAGGACTTCGGCGTCGAAGTGAGCGTGGTGGCCGCCTATCCGGGTCCGGTCGTCACGCGCTATGAAATCGAACCGGCCACGGGCGTGAAGGGCAGCCAGATCGTCAATCTGGCGAAGGATCTCGCGCGCTCGCTGTCGCTCGTGTCGATCCGCGTGGTCGAAACGATTCCGGGCAAGAACTTCATGGCGCTGGAGTTACCGAATCAGCGCCGCCAGACCGTGAGCCTCTCGGAGATTCTCGGCTCGGCGGTCTATGCGGACGCCGCGTCGCCGCTGACCATGGGTCTGGGCAAGGACATCGGTGGCAAGCCGGTATGCGCCGACCTCGCGAAAATGCCGCACCTGCTGGTCGCGGGTACGACCGGTTCGGGCAAGTCGGTCGGTATCAACGCGATGATCCTGTCGCTGCTCTACAAAGCGAGCGCCGAGCAGGTCCGCATGATCCTGATCGATCCGAAGATGCTCGAAATGAGCGTCTACGAAGGCATTCCGCATCTGCTGTGTCCGGTCGTCACGGACATGCGCCAAGCCGGCCACGCGCTGAACTGGGCGGTCGCCGAAATGGAGCGCCGCTACAAGCTGATGAGCAAGCTCGGCGTGCGCAACCTCGCCGGCTATAACAACAAGATCGACGAAGCGGCCAAGCGCGAAGAGAAGCTGCCGAATCCGTTCAGCCTCACGCCGGAAGAACCGGAGCCGCTCACGCGCCTGCCGAATATCGTGGTCGTGATCGACGAACTGGCCGACCTGATGATGGTGGTTGGCAAGAAGGTCGAAGAGCTGATCGCGCGGATCGCGCAGAAGGCGCGCGCGGCCGGCATCCATCTGATTCTCGCCACGCAGCGTCCGTCGGTCGATGTCATCACCGGTCTGATCAAGGCCAACGTGCCGACGCGGATGGCCTTCCAGGTGTCATCGAAGATCGACTCGCGGACCATTCTCGACCAGCAGGGCGCGGAATCGCTGCTCGGCATGGGCGACATGCTCTATCTGCCGCCGGGCAGCGGCTTGCCCGTGCGGGTGCACGGCGCGTTCGTGTCGGATGAAGAGGTGCATCGCGTCGTCGACAAACTCAAGGAGCAGGGCGAGCCGAACTACATCGAGGGCATTCTCGAAGGCGGCGTGACCGGCGAGGGCGACGAGGGCTCGGCGGGAACCGGATCGGCCGATGGCGAGTCGGACCCGTTATACGACCAGGCGGTCGACGTGGTGCTGAAGAACCGTCGCGCGTCGATCTCGCTGGTGCAGCGGCATTTGCGCATCGGCTACAACCGGGCGGCGCGTTTGCTCGAGCAGATGGAAAACTCGGGCGTGGTGTCGGCGATGTCGTCGAACGGCAATCGCGAGATCCTGGCGCCGGCGCGGGAAGCGGAATAGGCGGATGGCGTTATCGCGTGGCGAAGCCGGTGCGGTGAGGTGCGCGGCGGGCGAGTCTGCGGGCAACGGCTCGCTGCAGAAGGTTTGCAACGCGCGCTCAAGCTGGACCGCTCGACGTGTCGGGCATCGCGTCGGTTGCGGATCTGCCAGCCACGCGAGCGGTCCTGCCACCGAAAGCGACCATCGCCCGGCCTCACCGCCGTTCGCCCCGCTCATCGAATTCAATCAAGGGAGAAAACTACATGCAGCTATTCGCGCAGCAGCGCACTAGACACAGCGCTCAAGCCAGCCGCTTCGGCCAACTCGCGCGGACTATCGTGCGCAGCGTCGGCAGCGTGGCGATCGGCACGTCCATGCTCGTCGCGTCGCAGGCATTCGCGAGCGGCACCGAGCAACTGAAGGCGTTCGTCGCGCAGGTGCACTCCGCGCGCGGCACGTTCGTGCAGCAGGAAGTGCGCGCGCCGAGCAAGGCGCAGGGCGCGAGCGGCGCGCTGTCCACCGGCGGCGCGGGCAAGACCGGCACGTCGAGCGGCACCTTTACGTTCGCGCGCCCCGGCAAGTTCATCTGGCAATACGAGAAGCCCTACGCACAACTGCTTCAAGCGGACGGCGACAAGCTCTACGTGTACGACAAGGATCTGAACCAGGTGACGGTGCGTGCGCTCGGTGGCGCGCTCGGCGCGAGTCCGGCGGCGATATTGTTCGGCAGCAACGATCTGGACAAGAATTTCACGCTGCGCGATGCGGGCGTGAAGGCCGGCATCGACTGGCTCGAACTGACGCCGAAGGCGAAGGACACGCAGTTTCAACGCGTCGGCATCGGCTTCAAGGACGGCAATCTCGAAGCGATGGAATTGCACGACGTGTTCGGCAACGTGACGCTGCTGACGTTCTCGAACATCCAGAAGAACCCGCCGCTGCCCGCCGATGCATTCAAGTTCACGGTGCCGAAGGGCGCGGATGTGATCAACGGATAAGCCTGCTGATTGACATAGCTTTGCACGCAGGCAACAACAAAGCCGCGCTCTTCGGGTACGGCTTTTTGATTTCCGGGTGCGCGTCGCGAGTACGCGCGCTTGAGGACACGCTACTCGTCCCCCATCGGAACTTCTAGCGCATGTGCGGCTTTCATATCGTCGATAAATGCTTCGACGATCTCCGACCGATGCTGACGCGTGCGCGTGACCATGTGAAACGCGACGCGGTAGCGCATCTGCACCGGATTCAACGCGGCGAGCATTCCTTGCGCGGCGAACGGCGCCGCGAAATGCCCCGGCAAATAACCGAGGTGATGCGATGACAGCACCAGCATCGCAACCGCTTCCATGTTGTCCGCGACCGCCGTGACGTTCTGCGGCGTGGCCGAACTCTGCGCTTCGGGCAACGGATAACTGCGCCATGCCCATTCATGTTGCGCGGCCTCTTCGGGTGACACTTTGCCCGCCTGCGCGAACAACGGGTGACCTTTCGCGCAGTAGGCAAACTGCTCCTCGGCGAACACCTCGGTGTATTCGAGCGACGGCACGCGATGCCAGAAATAGCCGATGCCGATCTGAATCCGCCCATTGAGCAGCAGTTCTTCCAGCTCACCCGGCGAGCGCACCAGAATCGAAAAACGCACCGACTGATCCCGCGCGCGAAAACGGCCAATCGCGTTGCTGATGCGCGCGCTCGCCGACACCGGCGTATGGCCGATCATGCCGATGTCGAGCGTGCCGACCAGCTTGCGGCCCACGTTGCGCGCCTGCATGCCGAAGGTGTCGACGGCCGACAGCAGCGCGCGGGCGGCCTCGATGAACTGCTCGCCGCGCGCGGTCAGACTGAAGCCGCCGCGGCCGCGCTCGCACAGGCGGTAGCCGAGGCGCGTTTCGAGCGTCGCCAGTTGGGTGCTGATGGTGGACTGGCCGATGTTGAGCGTCGCCTGGGCGGGCGAAACCCCGCCCGCGTCGACGATGGCGAGAAAGACGCGGATCAGCCGCAGGTCAAGATCGGTGAGTTGGGAGAACATGCTTCAGCATACATCGCTAATGATCAATGTGAAGGATGCATTACCGGTATTTACGCTGGCGGGAAACGGCTCAAGAATTGAAGTTCCTCCAAAAGACGCGCTGTTCTGGCCGGACTGTGGCCCATTTCCGCCGATTCTTCGCGCCGAATTTCTTTCATTGCCGAGCCACGATGAATACTTCCTCCTTCATTTCCCCCGAAGCCGGCGAACGGCCCCAACCGCTGTCCGGTAACGCGATGCCACGCTGCGGCGGTATCGCGACGATGATGCGGCTGCCGAACGTCGGCTCGGCTGCCGGATTCGACGCGTGCTTCGTCGGCGTGCCGTTCGATCTCGGCACGTCGAACCGCACGGGCGCCCGCTTCGGGCCGCGCCAGATACGCAGCGAATCGGTGCTGCTGCGCCCGTACAACATGGCGACCCGCGCCGCGCCGTTCGACTCGCTGCGCGTGGCCGACCTCGGCGACGTCGCGATCAATCCGTACAACCTGCACGACTCGATCGCGCGGATCGAAACCGCGTACGACGAAATCCTCCAGCACGATTGCAAGCCGATCACGCTCGGCGGCGATCACACCATCGCGCTGCCGATCCTGCGCGCGATTCATCGCAAGCACGGCAAGGTCGGGCTGATTCACGTCGACGCGCACGCCGACGTCAACGACACGATGATGGGCGAGAAGATTGCACACGGCACGCCGTTTCGCCGTGCGGTGGAGGAGGGGCTGCTCGATTGCGAGCGGGTCGTGCAGATCGGTTTGCGCGGCACCGGTTACGCGGCGGAAGACTTCGACTGGTGCCGCGATCAGGGCTTCGAGGTCGTGCAGGCGGAGGCCTGCTGGAATCAGTCGCTCGCGCCGCTGATGACGCGCATTCGCGAGCGGATGGGCGACGGCCCCGTGTACATCACATTCGACATCGACGGGATCGATCCGGCTTTCGCGCCGGGCACGGGCACGCCGGAGATCGCGGGGCTGACGGTGCCGCAGGCGCTGGAGATCATTCGCGGTGCGCGCGGCTTGAACATCGTCGGCTGCGATCTGGTCGAGGTGGCGCCGCCGTACGATCCGTTCGGCACGACTGCGCTCCTCGGCGCGAATCTCGCGTTCGAGCTGCTATGCGTGCTGCCGGGTGTCGAATATCGCGCCGCCGCGCGTTGAAGTGGACCGAACTGAACCGAACGCGTGGCGCGTCATGCGCAAAAGAAAAAGCCTGTAAATGCAGGCTTTTTCTTCGTCGGCCAAGTTGCGCTGACCGCGCGCCAGATGCGTCAGGCGTAAGCCGTCTTACGCGCCGACACGAACACGTAGTAGCACACCGCGCCGATCACGAGCGACGGCAAGGTCGCGCCGAGATTCGGCAGCCATTGATTGATCACCTGATACGAGGCGATGCCGATCGCCCAAGCGATGAATGCGCTCAGATGCCAGCCGCCCGAGAAGCCGTAACGGCCACGCACGTCGGCGAGCACGGCGGCCTCGATACGGCGCTTGCGCACGATGAAGTGATCCATCAGCACCACGCCGAACAGCGGTGCGAACACCGAGCCGATCAGCAGCAGGAAGTTCTGATACTTCGCCATCGGCACGAGCAGCGCGATCAGCGTGCACAACGCGCCGAACGCCGCCGACAGCAACGGCACGCTGCCGCGCGTCCAGAACGTGCCGGTCGAGACGGCGGCCGAGTGAATGTCGGCGAACGCGTTGTCGATTTCGTCGATCAGGATCAGCAGCAGTGCAAGGCCGCCGCCCGCCTGGGCCAGCGCGCTGGTCAGCAGCGCGTCGCCGCCGCCGGCCGCGAGGCCGTAGACCGCGCCGAGCGCGTAGAACCAGATGTTCGCGATGCCATAGCCGAGCAGCGTGCCGCGGAACGTCTCGCCGGGTTGCCGGCCGAAGCGGGTGTAGTCGGCGATCAGCGGCAGCCACGACAGCGGCATCGCCACCACGAGGTCGATCGCGCCGCCGAACGGCATCTCGCCGGTGCCCGGCCGGCGCATCAGCTCGGCCAGGTTGTGGCGCGCGAGCAGATTCCACGTGAGCCATGCGGCGCCCGCGAGCAGCAGCCAGATGCCCCACTTGCGCAGAAAGCGCCGCACGAACGACAGCGGGCCGCTGATCGCCAACAGCGTCGCGAGCAGGCCGAACACGACGGTCCAGATCAGCGGCATCGAAAGGCCGAAAGATTGTTTGGCGAGGGCGTCGGCGGAATCGCGCATCACGATCACTTCGAACGAACCCCAGCCGACCAGTTGCACCGCGTTCAGCACTGCCGGCACCGACGCGCCGCGCACGCCGAGCGTCGGGCGCAGCGACGACATCGCCGCGAGCCCCGTGTCGGTGCCGATCACGCCGGCCAGCGCCAGCAGCACCACGCCGATTACGCTGCCGATCACGATCGCCAAGAGCGCGTGCGGCAGCGACAATCCCGGCACCAGCAGCGCGCCGGCCTGCGCGACCAGCAGGCCGATGCCGAGTGAGAACCAGAGCGCGAACGCGTCGCCGGTGCGGAACGCGCGGCGCGCGTCGGGCACCGGCGTGAGCGGCGCGTAGGTGGAACCGGCGTCGCCGGCGAGTGGATCGTTTGCCATCTGTAGTTGTCCCTGTTGGTGTTGCGGTGTTGCTTGCCATGCCGCTCGGCGGCGTGCGTGCCGGGTGGCTTGTCCTGTCCTGTTATGTTTGCATTTGTCTTTCACGCCGCGGTTGCCTGCGCGGCTGCGGTCTTCATGGCCGAACTTCCGGCGCGCGCTGCCGCCCGGGGCATGCCGCCGCGCCGCGCGATCCTCGTGTGCACGCCGTCACTGTCATAATGCAGGACGTTGCCCGCACCTTCACGTGCCGGCTTTGCGCTCGTCCGGCAGCACGCCGCCTTCCCACGGACCGCGTCCGGAAAAGCCGAGATTATCCCCAAAACGTCATGTTTGAAGAAACCCGTGCCAATGTTCCGCTCGCCGAACGCCTGCGGCCCCGCAATATCGACGAAGTGATCGGCCAGAAGCACCTGCTCGGCCCGAACAAGCCGTTGCGGGTCGCGTTCGAATCCGGCGAAGCCCATTCGATGATCCTCTGGGGCCCGCCGGGCGTCGGCAAGACCACGCTCGCGCGGCTCATGGCCGATGCGTTTCACGCCGAGTTCATCGCGTTGTCGGCGGTGCTCTCGGGCGTGAAGGATATCCGCGAAGCCGTCGAGACCGCGCAGATTCATCGCGCGAACGGCCATCAGACGCTGGTGTTCGTCGACGAGGTTCATCGCTTCAACAAGAGCCAGCAGGACGCGTTCTTGCCGCACGTCGAGTCAGGGCTGTTCGTGTTCGTCGGCGCGACGACCGAGAATCCGTCGTTCGAGGTGAACAGCGCGTTGCTCTCGCGGGCCGCGGTCTACGTGCTCAAGAGCCTCACCGACGAAGAACAGCGCGAACTGCTCGAGCGCGCGCAACAGGAACTCGGCGGCCTCACGTTTACCGACGAAGCACGCGACGCGCTGATCGGCTCCGCCGACGGCGATGGCCGCAAGCTGCTGAACAACCTCGAAATCGTCGCGCGCGCGGCCGCGCAGCAAAAGACCACGGAGATCGACAGCGCGTTGCTCGGCAGCGCGCTCGCGGAAAACCTGCGCCGCTTCGACAAAGGCGGCGACGCATTCTACGACCAGATCAGCGCGCTGCATAAATCGGTGCGCGGCAGCAGCCCCGACGGCGCGCTGTACTGGTTCTGCCGGATGCTCGACGGCGGCGCTGACCCGCGTTATCTGGCGCGCCGCATCGTGCGCATGGCGTGGGAGGACATCGGCCTCGCCGACCCGCGCGCCGCGCGCATCGCGCTCGACGCCGCCGAAACCTACGAGCGCCTCGGCACGCCGGAAGGCGAGCTGGCGTTGGCGCAGGCGATCATCTATCTCGCGGTCGCGCCGAAGTCGAACGCCGGGTACAACGCGTACAACGAAGCGCGTCGTTTCGTCGGCAAGGATCAGTCGCGCGGCGTCCCGGTGCATCTGCGCAACGCGCCGACCAAGCTGATGAAGGAGCTTGGGTACGGCCACGAGTATCGCTACGCGCACGACGAGCCCGATGCGTATGCGGCCGGCGAGACCTATCTGCCGGAGAATATGCGCGATCCGCACTGGTACGAGCCGACGCCGCGCGGGCTCGAAGGCAAGATCGGCGACAAGATGGCGCGTCTGGCCGAACTGGATGCGCAATGGCGCAGCGAGAACAAGCGGAAGAAGAGCTGAGCCTTGCCGTTTTCCGGCGCGGCCCGTTGCGCCATTGCGCTCGCGGCGGTGCCGGCCGAGGCGGCGATCCGCGCGCGTCGACCATCGAACGCACCGGCCGCGCGCGCCGGTGCGCTAAAATCCCACCTTCATACAACGAATACCCGTCCCATCCCATGCTCGACATTCAGCTGCTGCGCAAAGACCTCGAAGGCGTCGCCAAACGCCTCGCCGACCGCGGCTATACCTTCGACGCGGCAGCGTTCACCGCGCTCGAAGCGGAACGCCGCGACACCCAGACTCGTACCGAAGAAATGCAGGCGCGCCGCAACAGCCTGTCGAAGCAGATCGGCGCGATGAAAGGCAAGGGCGAGGACACCTCGGCGGTGATGGCCG
This sequence comes from Paraburkholderia fynbosensis, assembly GCF_902859935.1. Classification (GTDB taxonomy): domain Bacteria; phylum Pseudomonadota; class Gammaproteobacteria; order Burkholderiales; family Burkholderiaceae; genus Paraburkholderia; species Paraburkholderia fynbosensis. Next base: position 124,990 of record NZ_CADIKI010000003.1, on the reverse strand, counting down.
AAGTCGGTGGCATCGGCGACGAGATGAAGGCGTCGGCCGCGAAGCTCGACGATATCCAGAAGCGTCTGTCGGACCTGCTGCTCGGCGTGCCGAACCTCGCGCACGAAAGCGTGCCGGTCGGCGACGACGAAGCCGGCAACGTCGAAGTGCGCCGCTGGGGCACGCCGCGCCAGTTCGATTTCGAGGTGAAGGATCACGTGGATGTCGGCACGCCGCTCGGGCTCGACTTCGAGACCGGCGCGAAGCTGTCGGGCGCGCGCTTCACGCTGCTGCGCGGACAGATTGCGCGGCTGCATCGCGCGCTCGCGCAGTTCATGATCGACACGCACACGCAACAGCACGGCTATACCGAGGTGTACACGCCGTACATCGTCAATCCGGAGATTCTTTACGGTACCGGCCAGCTGCCGAAATTCGCCGACGACATGTTCCGCGTCGAGAAGGGCGGCGACGAGAACACGGTCACGCAGTATCTGATCTCCACGTCGGAGATTTCGCTGACGAATACGGTGCGCGAGAGCATCGTCGAAGCGGACGCATTGCCGATCAAACTGACCGCGCATTCGCCGTGCTTCCGTTCGGAAGCGGGCTCGTATGGCCGCGACACACGCGGCCTGATCCGCCAGCATCAGTTCGACAAGGTCGAGATGGTGCAGATCGTCGCGCCGGAAGCGTCGTACGACGCGCTGGAGCAGATGGTCGGCCACGCCGAGGCGATTTTGCAGAAGCTGGAACTGCCGTATCGCGTGATCACATTGTGCACGGGCGACATGGGCTTCTCGGCCGCGAAGACTTATGACCTGGAAGTGTGGGTGCCGGCGCAGAACACCTATCGCGAGATTTCGAGCTGCTCGAACACCGAGTCGTTCCAGGCTCGGCGCATGCAGGCGCGTTATCGCAATGCCCAGGGCAAGCCTGAGCTGGTGCATACCTTGAACGGTTCGGGGCTGGCAGTGGGCCGCACGCTCGTGGCCGTGTTGGAGAACTTCCAGAATGCCGATGGCTCGGTGACGGTGCCGACGGCGCTGCGGCCTTACCTCGGCGGTGTGGAGCGGCTGGAAGTAACGGCGGGCTGATCTGCTTGCAATGACGCCGCGGCGTGCCATGTGGTTGGCCAGCCGCATGAAAATTTTTTGACGAGGGGCTTGGAAAACGGATTTAGCTGTTCTATAATCTTTCTCTCCCAAGCAACGACCCGCTTGGTTCTGACGAAACAGCTTCATCGCTGTGAGTTGGAAATCACGGAAAGGTGGCAGAGTGGTCGAATGCGCTGGACTCGAAATCCAGTGTACCTTTAGGGGTACCGTGAGTTCGAATCTCACCCTTTCCGCCAAATTTAAGAACCCCCGCTGAACGGAAGTTCAGCGGGGGTTTTGCTTTTGGAAGTTGGAGACGTTTGACTGTTTCGACCGTGCCCTGTGGCCTAACGCGACCTGCATCCGTTCCCGCTCCCGCTGCGTAAATCCCCTCAAGGACACGCGCCATGCCTCACCCCGCATTGACCTCCTCACTACCGCGCGGCTCGCGGGTCGCGGTCATAGGCGTCGACATCTCTGGCCTGGCCAGCGCGTACCTGCTGGCGCGCTACCACCGCGTCGCGCTATTCGAATCGGCCGCCTACGCGGGCGGCCATACCAACACTGTCGACGTCACGTTCGACGACCACATGGATCCCGTCGATACCAGGCTTCCTGGTGGTCAACGACCGCACCTACCCGAAGCTGATCGCGCTGTTCGGCGAGCTCGGCGTCCAGTCGCATCCGAGCGACATGAGCATCTCGGTCTCGCTCGACGAAGGCCGTCTCGAATGATCCGGCACGAGCTGAACACTGTCTTCGCGCAACGCCGTAACCTGTTTTCGCCGACCTTCATCGGCATGCTGCGCGACATCGTGCGCTTTAACAGCGGCGCCGAGCACAACCTCGAAATCGCGATGCAAACGCGCGTGTCGATGGGCGAACTGCTGGCGGCCGGGAGTACGTGAGGCGCATGACGAGCACGCTCGACGATGTCCGCCTCGGCACGGCAGTGCGAGACCTTCTGGCCGACGTACTTCGGCATGCTGCGAGTGTCTGCGTCACGGTGCGCGCGCGCTGATGCAAACCATCACGATCGACGACTCGCACTTCGCCGCTTATCGCGCGACGAGCGACGAGCGACGAGCGACGAGCGACTTTATCCGTGATCCGTGAGCTCATTTCCGCGGGGGGACATGTTGCCGAGTCCACGGCGTTTCGCCGACGCGGCATGGCGTGCCATGCTGCTGGCGTGCAGCGTCGCTCGCATTCGGCCACGGTTACGCGGAGACCTTGCGCCGCTGGCGCGGCGCGTTCGAAGCGCAACTCGATGCGATCCGCGCGCAATGCTTCGACGAGATTTTCGTGCGCACGTGGCGGCTGTATTTGGCGTATTGCGAAGCGGGCTTCGACGAAGGGCGCACCGACGTGCTGCCGTTAGTACTAGCAGTACTCGCCAAAGCCGACTGACCTGCGCGCTTTCGGCGGTTCTCGTGCCGGTACTGTGGGCGAGCAGCGCGTGTGCTGAGTGGCGAACTGACATACGACGTGCAAGACTCGTCGCATGAAGCGCGGACGGGCGGCGCGCTGGATTTCACCAGCCATCCACCGCCGCCACACAATCGCCCGGCTAGCCAGTTCGGGCCATTTTGCCGGCTCGGGCGGCGATCCTCTGTACAATTGGCCGGATCGATCGCGGCGTGAGCCTGCTTTCGCCGTGCCGCTTGCGGCGGCCCGGCGTCTTGCGCCGAACCTCGAACCCCATCCGACTCACATCGATTGAATTCATGGCCATTACTTACAAGACTCCCGACGACATCGCCAAACTGCGCATTTCCGGCCGCCTCGCGGCCGACGTGCTGGCGATGATCGGCGAGCACGTCAAGGCCGGCGTCTCCACCGACGAACTCGACGCGCTGTGCAACGACTACATCGTCAACATGCAAAAGTCGATTCCGGCCAATGTCGGCTATCTGGGGTTCCCCAAGACCGTCTGCACGTCGGTCAACCAGGTGGTGTGCCACGGCATCCCGAATCGCGGCGAGATTCTGAAGGACGGCGACATCATCAACATCGACGTCGCGATCATCAAGGACGGCTACTTCGGCGACACCAGCCGCATGTATTGCGTGGGCCAGCCGAGCACGGTGGCGCGCCAGTTGATCGACACGACCTACGAGGCGATGCTCGCCGGCATCCGCGAAGTGAAGCCGGGCGCGACGCTCGGCGACGTCGGCCACGCAATCCAGAAAGTCGCGCAGCGCGACGGCTTCTCGATCGTGCGCGACTACTGCGGGCATGGTATCGGCAAGGTCTATCACGAAGACCCGCAGGTGTTGCATTACGGCCAGCCGGGGCAGGGCGTGCGCCTGAAGCCGGGCATGGTCTTCACGATCGAGCCCATGATCAACGCGGGCCGCGCCGGCACCAGCGTGCAACGCGATGGCTGGACGGTGGTCACGAAAGACCGCTCGCTGTCCGCGCAATGGGAGCACATGATTGCCGTCACGGACGACGGTTATGAACTGCTGACGCCGTGGCCGGATGGCACCGGTAGCTACGAAGCGCCGTGAGCACGCAGCGCGCGCAACATCGGGCTGCTTGCAGCTAGCAGCCCACGCCGCCGGCATGCCGTGCCGCGGCTTTGTGCGTGCCGCGTGCGAATACGTCGAGCGATGGCGCGGTCCGGTCAATAATGAATTGACTCGCGCGCCGGTTCGGTTAAAGCTACGCCTTAGGGTTTCAAGAGGTTTCCGTCTGCATGAGTCCGTCATTGACCGTTCGCCGTATCGCCGCTGATCAGGGCGCCGTTTTTCGCGAACTCCGTACTGCGTCGCTACGGGAGGCGCCCTATGCCTTCGGCGCGACGCTCGAAGACGCGTTGTCGGCCGATGCAGCCAGTTTCGACACCACCGCCGCGGAACGCGCGGTTTCGTTCTCCGTCGCGACTTTCATCCTCTACACCGAAGGCCATCCGGCCGGCCTGATCGAAGCGCATTTCGACGACACCGCCGAGCGCCGCGCGTTCGTCTGCGAGCTGTGGGTGGCGCCGGCCGTGCGTCATCTGCGCGGCGGCGAGCTGCTGGTCGACACGGCCGGCCACTGGCTCGCGGGCGAAGGCGCGACGGAAATCTACGCATGGGTCGCCGACGCCAACCGCAACGCCATGCGCTTTTATGAAGCGCTCGGCTTCGGTCCGACCGGTGAACACCGGCGTGTCGAACGTGCGCCGGAGCAAGTCGAAAGTCTGCTGGTGCGCCACGTGCCGAGCACGTCACAGGCGCTCCAGCAGTGATCTCGCGAGCGGCGCAACAGTCTGCCGCTCGAATCCCCTCCGCGTCAGTCCAGCAATCGTGGCCGGCTCGCCGGTCCTGCGAGCGGCCCGATCGTTGGCCATGGCGCGGCCTGAATGCCCTGTGCGTGGTTGCGTCGATCGAGGTGGCTCGTCGAGGTCGTGCATTCACCGGCAAAAAAGCTGGCCGCGCACGTGGACGCCTGTAAAATACGCAAAATTTTTTGCCGAACGCTATGTCGCCCAAGAAATCGCCTTTTTTCGAACTCCGCAGCGGCTCGGTCGATACGCTCCTGTTCGTGGTCAAGACTACCGACCTCGATGCCATGCGTGCCGAGCTGACCCGGCGCTTCGAGGCGACCCCCGAGTTTTTCGCTAACGACGTCGTTGCGATCGACGTGCGGCGTCTCGCCGACAACGAAAGCGTGCGGCTCGCCGACATCGCGCAACTGCTCGACAGCGTGCGCATGCGTCCGGTCGGCGTGGTCGCCAACGCGCAGCAGACGTGGGCGGCGGAATCGGCGCTGCCGTTGCTCGAAGCGCGCGATCGTCGCGGCGCGGTGTCGAAGCCTGGCGACGAAGGCAGCACCGACGCGGCGAGCGGCACGAGCGGCGCTGCGCCGACGGCAGACGCGCCGGCCCAGGCGAGCCTGCTTCCGCCCGACGTCCCCGAATCCGGCTCCCCCGCTGCGCTCGAGCCGGCTGTCGCCGCCGAACCCGTGCGCCTCGCCACGTCGTCGCAAACGATGGTGGTCGAGAAGCCGTTGCGCTCCGGCCAGCGCATCTACGCAAAGGGCGATCTGGTCGTGCTCGGTCTCGTGAGCTACGGCGCGGAAGTGATTGCGGAAGGCAACATCCATATTTACGCGCCGCTGCGTGGCCGCGCATTGGCCGGCGTGCAGGGCAATCACGACGCGCGCATTTTCTGCACGTGTCTCGAACCGGAACTCATCTCGATCGCGGGCATCTATCGAACGACCGAGAACCCGCTGCCGTCCGATGTACTCGGCAAGCCGGTGCAGATCTGGCTCGAAGAAGAAAAACTGATGATCGAACCGCTGCGGCTCACGTAAGCGACGGGAAACGGGTGCGGCGCTGAACGAATCCGGCGCGCGGCGTTTCACGGCAAATATGGCCGCACATAATTGATGAATTTGACGAACACAAGGTAAGGGTAATGGCAAAAATCATTGTGGTGACTTCGGGCAAGGGTGGCGTGGGCAAGACGACCACGAGCGCGAGCTTTGCATCGGCCCTCGCACTGCGTGGCAGCAAAACCGCCGTGATCGACTTCGACGTCGGCCTGCGCAACCTCGATCTCATCATGGGCTGTGAGCGTCGTGTGGTGTACGACCTGATCAACGTGATCCAGGGCGAAGCCAACCTGAACCAGGCGCTGATCAAGGACAAGAAGTGCGAGAACCTGTTCATCCTGCCGGCCTCGCAGACGCGCGATAAGGACGCGCTGACAATGGAAGGCGTCGAGAAGGTCATCAACGACCTGATCGCGATGGACTTCGAATACATCGTCTGCGATTCGCCGGCCGGTATCGAATCGGGCGCGCTGCTCGCGATGCACTTCGCCGACGAAGCGCTGATCGTGACCAATCCCGAGGTGTCGTCGGTACGCGACTCGGACCGCATCCTCGGCATCCTGTCGTCGAAGACCAAGCGCGCGATCGAAGGCAAGGAGCCGATCAAGGAGCACCTGCTGATCACCCGCTACAACCCGAAGCGCGTCAGCGAAGGCGAAATGCTGTCGCTCACCGACATCCAGGAAATCCTGCGCATCGATCTGATCGGCGTGATTCCGGAATCGGAAGCGGTGCTGCACGCGTCGAACCAGGGTCTGCCCGCCGTGCATCTGGACGGCACCGATGTGGCCGAAGCCTATAAGGACGTCGTGTCGCGTTTCCTCGGCGAGCAGAAGTCGCTTCGCTTTACCGATTACCAGAAGCCCGGGCTGCTGCAGCGCCTCTTCGGCACCAAGTAAGGGGAGCGCACGTAATGTCGATTCTTTCGTTTTTGCTGGGCGAGAAAAAGAAGTCCGCGTCGGTAGCGAAGGAACGCCTGCAGTTGATCATCGCGCACGAGCGCGCCGGCGGCCACGCGCCCGCCGATTATCTGCCTGCGTTGCAACGTGAACTGGTAGCCGTGATTTCGAAGTACGTGAAGATTTCCGACGACGATATTCGCGTGAGTCTCGAGCGTCAGGACGATCTCGAAGTGCTCGAGGTCAAGATCGAAATACCGCAGGCCTGATCGGCCGGAAGCGGTTCTGTTCCGCGGCTGGTTTCAGCCGATGTGCGCCGCGCGGTGCTGCGTTGAGATGACGTGACGCCGTGCGGTATTCGCTGCGTGATTGTCGTGTGCGCGGCTGCCCGTCGTTTCCTTGCCGTTTCAATTCCCTCCCTCGTTTTCTGCGGGCTATCGCGAGCCGCGCTGCGTGGCTGCGTCGCTGTGCCGAGCCGCGTCCCCACGCGTCGCGCAAGCCCGTCATGACGCTTTCCCATGCGCAGTCCTTGCGTCGAAATAAACCGTTGCACTTCAGCGTGCGCCGTTACACGCCCACCGTCAGCCGGTCGCAGCCCTCGCGCATTAAACGGATAACGCCGTACCCGGTGTTCAATCACAGAGGGAAATCATGAACAGAACCTTTCGCTTGCTGCTTGCCCATACCGTGTTGATCGCGGCCGGTGCCGCCGCTGTGGCGTCCGCGTCGGCCGCGGAAGTCGTCGTGATCGCACCGTCCGCGCCGCCGCCTGTGCGCTACGAAGCCGTGCCCGCGGCGCGAGCCGGCTACGTGTGGGACCACGGTCACTGGCGCTGGGATCATGGCCGCTACGTCTGGGTTGCGGGACACTGGCAGGCCGAGCGCGTCGGCTATCACTGGGTGCCGGGCCACTGGGTCTCGCACGGTCCGCACTACCGCTGGGTCCAGGGCCACTGGGCGTAACGCGAGAACGTTTGGCAAGGCGCGGCGCGTTCGATATCGCTCGCGCCGCCTTCACCAGTTCGACAACACGGGCGCCGCGTAGCGCGCGCCCGTGGCTTCAGGAAAACACGTGATGAAAAAGAATCTGCTTCTGCTTGCCGCGCTGGCGGTGATGCTGGCCGGCTGTGTCATCGTGCCGGCCCGGCCGTTGTACGTGCACGCGCCGCGCATCGTCGTTTATTGACGCGGCGTGTCGGCGCTGTCTTCGGCAGGCGGCTCGCCGTCGACCGGCTCCGTTGCCGGCTCGGGCACGTCGAGCACCTCGGGTACTTCGGGCGTGGGTGCGGGCACCGGCTGCGGCAGCGGCGCCATATAACGCTCCGCCAGCGACTCGTATAGCGGCGGCGCGAACAGGCGCGACACGCGGCTCGCGATCAACGCCGTGGCCATCAGCGAAATGACCAGCGCGTGGCCGTCGATCATCTCCATCACGATCACGAACGACGTAATCGGCGACTGCGTGACGGCGGCGAGATAGCCGACCATCGCGAGCGCGATCAGCATCGGCAACTGCATCGAATCGAACACCATGTGCAGCAGATTGCCGAAGCCCGCGCCGATCGACAGCGACGGCGCGAAGATGCCGCCCGGAATGCCGGGCAGGTAAGAGCCGATCATCGCGATCATCTTCAGGAACGGATAGAAGACCGACAGGCGCTCATGGCCGTCGAGCAATCCGCGCGCTTCCGCATAACCGCTGCCGAAGGTCGTGCCGCCCGAAATCAGCCCGACCACCGCGATCGTGAAACCGCACAACGCGGCGAACACGACCGGCCGTTCGCGGTGCAATTGACGCAATGGTGTAGGAATCCAGCGCGCCGTGTTCAGCAGCAGCCAACCGAACACACCGCCGGCGATGCCGGTGACGACCGCGGTCAGCAGCACCGCGAGCGCGAGTAGGTCGGGGAAGTGCACGCCAATCTGGATGGTGCCGAAATACGTGTAGTTGCCGTTCAACCCAAGCGCGACCACGCCGGCGATGATGATCGCGGTGATCAGCACGCCGCTCGCGCGCGCCTCGAAGCTGCGCGTCAGTTCCTCGATCGCGAACACGACGCCGGCGAGCGGCGTATTGAACGCGGCGGACAAGCCCGCGGCCGCGCCGGCCAGCACCAGTTGCCGCTCGATCAGCGCATTCGAGCGTGGATAGAGCCGCCGTAGATTGAACATGAGCGCCGCGCCGACCTGCACGGTCGGTCCTTCGCGGCCGATCGTGAAGCCGCCCAGAATTCCCAGAAACGACACGGCGATCTTGCCGAACAGAATCCGGAACGACAACAGCCGCTCGCCGTATGGACCGGGTTTCGAATGCAGCGTGGCAATCACTTGCGGAATGCCGCTGCCCTCGGCGCCGCGAAAGAAGGTGCGCGTGAGCCAGACGGCGAGCGCCGCGACCGCGGGCGTGACGATGAGCGGGGCCCACGCGTACCCTTTCTGCAAGGTGCGGAATTCGGCGTAGCCCCAATCGATCAGGCGGGCATACAGCACCGCAATCAGGCCGACGGCGATTGCGCCGAGCCAGAAAATGCCGTACTGCCGCCAAAGGCGTCTCGCGCGACGCAGGACGACGGAAGGTTGGAGAGAGAAGAGCTTGGGCATGACGGGCCGGCGCAAAAGCGTCAAGTATAGAGCGCGGCGCGCGTGCAAACGCGTATGAAACTTTTTTTGAATGCCGCAGAATCGCCGCGTTCCAGACGCGCGACGGAATGCGCGGTATTGCGAATGCGGCGTGCGGGCCGAGGCGATTTGGCAAGAAATTTCAATCGTCGGCTAAAATGATGCGATTTTTGAACAACTAACAGGTCTTCAATGAAGCGAGTCCTCATCGTCAAGGTCACCTCACTCGGCGATATCGTACAGGCGCTGCCGGTCGTCGCCGATATCAAGCGCGCGTTTCCGGGCGTTCAGGTCGATTGGGCGGCAGACGAGGCTTTCGCCGAACTCGTGCACTGGAGCGAAAGCGTGGACCGCGTGCTGTGCGCGCCGTTGCGCCGCTTCAAGAAAGCGCGCAACTGGAGCGACCTCAAGGCCATCTGGGCGTCCATCGCCGAGTTGCGCGCGCATCGCTACGATTTCATCATCGACATTCACGGTGTCTACAAGAGCGCGATCATCGCGTTCCTCGCGCGCTCGTCGCGGCGCATTGGCTATCAGTCCCAGGATCTGGGCGAGCGGGGCGCTGCCTTCGCGTACACCGGGCGATTCGGCCCGCGTCCGCAAGGCAATGCCTGGCATGGCATGCGCATCAGCGCAGGCGAGGCGCTCGGCTACGAGGTTGACGGCCCGGCTGTCTACAATCTGCGCCTGCCTGAACCGGCCAGCCCGCCGTTCGCCGCCGACAGCGCGCCGGTCGCGGCGTTTTTCCACGCCACCTCCAAAGACGACAAGAAGTGGCCGCTGAGCCATTGGGTCGCGGTCGGCCTCGAACTCGCGGGACGCGGTTTTCGCGTGGTCTTGCCGTGGGGTTCGGACGCCGAGCGCGCCGAGGCGGAGAGGATCGCCGCGCAGGTGCCGGGCGCGAATGTGCTGCCGAAAATGAGCGTGACCGAAATCGCGCAGATGATCGACGCGTGCGCGCTGGTGGTCGGCACCGACACGGGCTTCGTCCATCTTGCTCACGCATTGCAGAAGCGCACTGTGATGATCTTCGTGGCGACGTCGCCGTCGCATTGCGGCGTCGAATCGCCGAATCGCTCCATCTCGATCGGTGACGGCCAGTCGGTGCCGCCGGTCAGCGCCGCACTCGACGCGATCGACTACGTGCACGGCGAGGCCTATGAGCGCCCCAGCGAGCCGCATGAAGCCATAGCATGAGCGTGGCGCGGCGGCGTCCTGCTGATGCGCAATCGTTTGCTCAAAAAGAAAAGAGGCGTGACGCGCATCCGCCCAGTCAAACGGGCGCCGCTACGTAACGCCTCCGAAAACGCCCGCGTCGGGGAACAGCGGGCGGAGAGGAAATCGTTGCAAAAAATCTGAGCCTGCATTGGCTGCCTGATGCAGCGGTCAGGTTACACGTTCCGATCTCAATGTCGGTCAGCGTGAGATTGGCGGCGCTCCTCGCACATTACACGCCTGTTAAATCTGTCGCTTTTCGTTGAGTGCCTCATTGCTTATGCCGGCTGGGTTCGCATGTCCGGCGGCTTTGACTTCGGCCTCGCGTGCGCCGCAGCAGCGCAAACCCCGTCACACCCGCAGCGCCTTGAACAGCCTACGCCACGCCAGCGGGGGGGCGCACTTTCTTGAACACGTTCAACGCAGTATACGCGCTGTTTTCAGGCGACCTGAAGCGATCCTCCGGTGCTTCGGAGCGGGCGAGTTTCGCCACCGATCATGTAACGCGTTCGTGATGTTCCCTTACAAATCGCAACGTTCCAGCAGGTCGAGGTCGTGTCCAATCGGGTCATTCGGGGATTTGGCTCGAATGAATTTCGACTCGATGGAGAACAAATATGAAACGCCTGATCTTGACCCTCGCCGCCGGCACGCTCCTCGCAACGGCACTCGGCGGCTGCATCGTTGCCCCCGCGCCGGGCTACTACGGCGGCGGCTACCACCATCACGGCGGCTATTACTACCGGTAAGCCACCTCGGATACGCCGCTCAAGCCATCAGGATTTCGAACGCGACTACCGCGGCAATGGCGGCCGCGTTCGCAGCCACCGCTTCGACGACGATACCCTTCCATGTCGCCGGACGAAAACGCAACGCGAGCAGCAGCGCACCGAGCAGCGCGAGCGCGATGATCATCACAATGTCCGAGTTGTGGAGATGAATGTTCATCCGAGCCTCCCTGCTTGCCTTAGGGTTATTCAATTCGAGTATAGGCAAGTCAAAAAGGCGCGCAAGGCAGGGAATTTACCCAAAGAATGCTCGGTAAGCAGAACGAAAGCCGAGCTTGGGCGGAAGGGGCAACGGATGCCGCCACGGCGCGTCCATCACGCGCCTGGCGGCGTTGCATTCGAGGCGTCGGCAGGGGATCGGCGCGCCGATACCGGCTACGGCATTACATCAGGCGCGCGTCGCGCGTTTCGCGCATGCATAGCACGCCGATCAGGCTGACCGCCGCAGCCACCGACACATACATGCCGACCCAAGGCAGTCCGCCGTGCGCGGACAGCAGCTGGGCGATATACGGCGCGACCGAGGCGCCGAGAATCCCGCCCAGGTTATAGGCGACGCCCGCGCCGGTATAGCGCACGTTGGTTGGGAACAGCTCCGGCAGCAGCGCGCCCATCGGCGCAAAGGTCACGCCCATCAGGAACAGCTGGATGACGAGAAACAGCAGCACCAGCGGCGTTTCTCCGCTGCCGAGCAACGGCGCCATCGTGAAGCCGGAGAGAATCGCCGCGATGATGCCGACGATCAGCACCGGCTTGCGCCCGAAGCGGTCGCTCGCACGCGCCGACAGCGGCGTGGCGAGCGCCATGAAGACGACCGCGATGCACAGCAGGCCGAGGAAGGTCTGCCGCGGAATATGCAGCACCGACACGCCATACGAGAGCGAGAACGTGGTCGCGTTGTAGAACAGCGTGTAGCAGACCACCATCGCGAGTGCGCCGAGCACGGTCGGCACCCAGTGTTGGGACAGCAGCGTGGCGATCGGCACCTTGACGCGTTCCTTGCGCTCGATGGCGGCCTGGAAGGCCGGCGTCTCGGCGATTTTCAGGCGCACGTACAGGCCGAGCACGACCAGCACCGAGCTGACGATGAACGGCACGCGCCAGCCCCAGCTGCGGAACTGCTCGTCGCTCAACGACGTCGCCAGTGCGAAGAACAGGCCATTGGACGCGAGAAAGCCGATCGACGGCCCGAGCTGCGGGAACATGCCGAACCACCCGCGCTTGCCGGCCGGCGCGTTTTCGGTGGCGAGCAGCGCCGCGCCGCCCCATTCGCCGCCGAGGCCGATGCCCTGGCCGAAGCGCAGCACGCACAGCAGGATCGGCGCGAGGCTGCCGATCGAGTCGTAGCCCGGCACGAAGCCGATCAGCGTGGTCGATAGGCCCATCACCAGCAGCGACGCGACCAGGGTCGATTTACGGCCGATGCGGTCGCCGAAGTGACCGAACAGGAACGAGCCGATCGGCCGCGCGATGAACGCGATGCCGAACGTGACGAAGGCCGACAAGGCCTGGGCGGTCGTCGAGCTATGCGGGAAGAACACCGGTCCGATGACGAGCGCCGCAGCGGTCGCATAGACGTAGAAATCGTAGAACTCGATCGCGGTACCGATGAAGCTCGCGAAGATAATCCGCGCGCTGCTGTTCTGCCCGCTTGCGTTGGGCTGGGCCGAGGAAATCGGCGATGTGGACATGCAGGGTCTCCAGGTGTCGTAGGGCCGCCGGGGCGCCGTGCGTCGAAATACGTCGAAGCTCGACGGCGCGTGCCGGGCGGCATCTTTTTGGGGGTTCGCCAGCGCCGCGCCGTTCGCTGGCTCAGTGAAGCCACGTGCGGCGCGGGCGATGAAGCGACAGCTTACAACGGCAGCCCGCGCGGGTCGCGCCCAACAGTGGCCCTACCAGGGGAATAACCAGGTGGGTTGCGTGACGCGTGCGGACGACGAGGCGGCCGGTGCGGCGCGACGCGTTGACTGCCCGGTATGAGCCGCCAGGCGTCAAACCTGAGCATCAGGCGTCGCGTGCATCGCGCATCGAGCATCGAGCAGACGGCGCGCGCGGATGGCGCGGCGGCGCTGCAATCGGGCGTCGCGCCGCGCCGGCGGGTAGGCGGGCGGCGTGAGCCATGCCGGAAGGCTCCGGCGCAGGGAATCGGAAAATTATAGCGAGCGCGGGCGTCGAGCAGCAATGGCGGCGTAAGGATCGCCGTGTGCGGTTGAATTGTGGCGAGGCGGTGGCCAGGCCGCGACGCAGTCGTTACGACGCCGGTCTGACGTGCACAGTCGCGCCGCACGCCGCAAGGCCACTCGCCTTCAATCGATCGTCTGCGCTTGCGGCGATGCAAGCTCGCGCAACTGGAACTTGCCGTCGTCGTTGAACAGCCAGTCTTCGAACAGTTCGAGCTGACCGCGCCCATTCAGCAGCTTGTCGGGCGGTTGCGGCAGCGGTGCGGCGCGCCGCAGCGTGGCGAGCGCGGTGCTCTCGGTTTCGTCGTCGCCATTGGTGCGATACACCGACGACTCCACGATGTGCCCGTTGCGATCCACCGTGAACGACACCACCACCAGCGAGCGCAGCATCGCCTGCGGCGTGCCGCGCAGCACGTAAGAAGGATTGCGGTCCGTGATGCGCCGCGCGACCGCCTCGCGATACTGATCGAGCGTCGCGCTGTTGATTGCGGCCACCGGTGTTTTGACGGCGGCCTCGTGCGGCGGCAGCGTGATCGTGCAGCCGGCCACGGCGGCGGTGAGCGCCGTGGCGAGCAGCGCCTGCCGCGTGCGCGATGGCGCCGCGCCCACGCAGGCTGCGCGGCGTCCGGTCAGGCGGAGAGGGTGACGCGAGCGGGTGAACATCGTCGGCGAGAAGCATGGAGAGGACCTGATTTGATGGTAGTCAAAACCCGCCGGGATGCAATTGGCGTTCGCCCGCAACGGGCCTCGACGTACCGCCGCGCTCTCGTGTAATAGCCGGAAATATGAGGCGGGTTGGTCGGCGGACGGAACACGCCTACACTTCGATGGCCTCCTTCGGGAGGCATCGGTGGAAGTCTTTTTTAGCCCGCTTCGTGCGGGCTTTATTTTTTTGCGCGGCGACGCGTTCGCACAGACTGCTGCGGGCCGACCGGCCCGACAAATAAAAAAGGCGAACCCGCTGACGGATCCGCCTTTCCTCAAGCATGCGCGATGCAAGCGGTAAGCGGCGCTCGCTGACCTGCTGCGCCGCCTGCCACTTTCGTTACTTCAACGCCGCACGCGCTGCCTTCACCGCCGCGAGCACCTGCTCCGGCGCAGTGCCGCCCGGATGATTGCGGCTCGCGACCGAGCCTTCGAGCGTCAGGTACGAGAACACGTCCTCGCCGATCAGATGTGCGACGTTCGGCAGCTCGGCGCGCATTTCTTCGAGCGTCAGGTCCGCGAGATCGCAGCCGCGATCCGCGCAGATACGCACGGCCAGCGCGACCGCTTCATGCGCGTCACGGAACGGCAGGCCGCGCTTGACCAGGTAGTCGGCAAGGTCGGTCGCCGTGGAGAAGCCTTGCAACGCGGCGTCGCGCATCGCCTGCGGCTTCACCGAAATACCGGCGACCATTTCAGCGAAGATCCGCAGCGTATCGGCCACCGTATCGACGGTGTCGAACAGCGGTTCCTTGTCTTCCTGATTGTCCTTGTTGTACGCGAGCGGCTGGCCTTTCATCAGCGTGAGCAGCGCCATCAGATGGCCGTTCACGCGGCCGGTCTTGCCGCGCGCGAGCTCGGGCACGTCCGGGTTTTTCTTCTGCGGCATGATCGACGAACCGGTGCAGAAACGGTCGGCGAGATCGATGAAGCCGACGCGCGGGCTCATCCACAGCACGAGTTCTTCCGAGAAGCGCGACACGTGCGTCATGACGAGCGCCGACGCCGCCGTGAATTCGATTGCGAAGTCGCGGTCGGAGACCGCGTCCAGCGAGTTCGCGCAGATGCCGTCGAAGCCGAGCGTTTTCGCCACCGCGTGACGGTCGATCGGATAGCTGGTGCCGGCGAGCGCCGCCGCGCCGAGCGGCAGGCGGTTCACGCGCTTGCGGCAATCGAGCATGCGTTCGGCGTCGCGCGAAAACATTTCGACGTAGGCGAGCAGGTGATGGCCGAACGTGACCGGCTGAGCGACCTGCAGATGCGTGAAGCCCGGCATGATGGTCGACGCATTCTTTTCCGCCATGTCGAGCAGCGCGCTGCGCAGCTCGGTCAGCAAGCCGCCGATCCGGTCGATCTCGCCGCGCAGCCACAGGCGGATGTCGGTCGCGACCTGATCGTTGCGCGAGCGGCCGGTGTGCAGGCGCTTGCCCGCATCGCCGATCAACGCGGTCAGGCGCGCTTCGATGTTCAGGTGCACATCTTCCAGATCGAGTTGCCACTCGAACTCGCCGCGTTCGATTTCACCCTTGATCTGCGCCATGCCGCGTTGGATCGCGGCGAGGTCGTCGGCGGCGATGATCTTCTGCGCGGCCAGCATCGAGGCGTGCGCGAGCGACCCTTCGATGTCGACGAGTGCCAGACGCTTGTCGAAGAAAACCGACGACGTGTAACGTTTGACGAGCTCCGACATCGGCTCCGAGAAGCGAGCCGACCAGGCTTCGCCTTTTTTGTGCAGTTGGGACGTCATGGTGTTGGGCAGTTAAGCGGCAGTTGAGCGAGCGGTGAACAGGCTGTCGGCGCGTCATGCACGCCACGTACGGTGCAAAGGTGGCGCCGACGCGAGGAAAGACAGGGATTTTAACACTGGCCGTGGGCGTTCAAGACGCCTCGCCGCTATTCACGCACCAGCACCACCAGCTTCAGATCCTCCCGGTGCGCGGGTTTGAAGGTGATCTGATCGTAGACGATGCGCCCATCGCGCGGATGGTTGAACTCGCGCTGCCCACCCTCGCGCCCGCCCACATCCTGCGACGCCCAGAGACGCGTAAACGCGTCGCTCGCGGCGCTCAGCGAGTCGATCAGCGCGCGCGTGGGTGGGTCGCTCAGATGGCGGATCGAGTCGGCGCGGAATTCGGCGGCGAGCCGCCGCGCGCGCGTTTCCCAATCGACGATCAAGGCGCGCGCGGCCGGCTCGGTGAAGGTATAGCGCAGCAGATTGCGGTCGTGCGCGCCGTCCAGCCAGCCGACGAACAGATCGGCGGCGCGCTCGTTCCAGGCAAGCGCGTTCCACTGCCGGTCGAGCACATAGGCCGGCGCGTTCACGAGTTGCACCGTTTCCAGCAGCGTGGCGGGCGCGTCGGCGGCGGCCGGGTCGGGCTCGGCGGGGTCGCGCTGCGCGGCCAGCTCGAACAGATAAGCCCGCTCCGCGCGCGACAGTTGGAGCGCGACCGCGATACGCGCGAGCGCGTCGGCGGAGGCCGAAACCGGGCGGCCCTGTTCAATCCACGTGTACCAGGTCGGACTCACGCCGCACAACTGCGCGACCTCTTCGCGCCGCAAGCCGGGCGTGCGGCGGCGCGGCCCGGGCGGCAGGCCGACCGCTTGCGGCGAGAGCCGTTCGCGATGCGCGCGGATGAAGTCGCCGAGCGCGCGGGCCGGGGTGGCGTCGAGCGGCGGCGGGTGGTCGGCGGAAGACGGCGTGGTCATGCTGATCGGGTGGCGAGTAGGGCGTGGATTCGGGGTAGTAATAGATATACCAGAATACTTGCTCAACTTGTACTGGTACACGGCGGGCCCTATTGTAGCGACTGGAACGGCAAACCGCCTCCCAGTGTGCTTGTGGCGCGGTTTGCAATCCGCTTTTCAACTCATAACCGGAGCCTCCCCATGAAGCATCACGATCAGGTCGCCGACGCCTTCGGCTCGACCGCCGCCGCGTATTTGACGAGTCAAACCCATGCAACCGGCGCCGATCTGCGGATGCTGGCCGAGTCGATTGCCGCGACGCCGGGCGCGACGGTGCTCGACATGGGCTGTGGCGCAGGGCACGCGAGTTTCGCGGTCGCGCCCCATGCGAAGGATGTGGTCGCCTACGATATCGCGCCGCAAATGCTCGCGACGGTCGACGGCGCGGCGAAGGAGCGCGGCCTCGCCAACATCCGCACGCAGCAGGGCGCGGCCGAAACGCTGCCGTTCGACGACCATTCGTTCGACTGGGTCATCAGCCGCATGAGCGCGCACCACTGGCACGATGTGCCGGCGGCCCTCGCCGAAGTGCGGCGCGTGCTGAAGCGGGGCGGCAAGGTGCTGTTCGTCGATATCGCCGGGATCGATCATCCGTTGCTCGACACGCATATCCAGGCGATCGAGTTGCTGCGCGACGGCTCGCATATCCGCGATTACCGCGCCGACGAATGGGTTGCGTTGTTCGACGCGGCGGGGTTCAAGGCGGCGATTCGCGAGCGTTGGCGCATCGATATCGAGTTCGCTTCCTGGGTCGCGCGCATGCGCACGCCGCAGCCGCGTGTGGTGGCGATCCACTCGCTGTGGGACGGTGCGCCTGATGAAGTGCGGCAGTATTTCGACGTGCAGACGGATCACTCTTTCAAGCTCGACGCATTGATGATCGCCGCGCAGTAAGCGCCGCCGCAAACGAAAAAATGAAAACGGCGGGATGCCGACAAACCGACATCCCGCCGCAGCGAACCACCTTGACCCTACGTGGCGCCCAATCAGCGCACGCCGCTTACACGGTAGTGCGCGGCCTCAACCCGTATTGCGCAACCCCGCTGCAATCCCGTTGATGCTCAAATGAATCCCGCGCCGCACGCGCGCATTGGTATCGCCCCCGCGATGCCGCTTGAGCAGCTCCACTTGCAAGTGATTCAACGGATCGAGATACGGGAAGCGGTTCTTGATCGACCGCGCGAGCAGCGGATTTTCCGCGAGCCGCTCGCTCTTGCCTGTGATCTCCGACAATACCTTCGACGTGCGCTCCCACTCCGCGACGATCCGCTCGAACACGTGCTTGCGCAGCTTCTTGTCCGACACGAGCGCCGCATAGCGCGACGCAACCGCGAGGTCGGTCTTGGCGAGCACCATGTCCATGTTCGACAGCAGGTTCGAAAAGAACGGCCACGTCTTATGCATTTTCTTCAGGAGCCCGAGACGGCGTGCGCGTTCAGCGTCGCTCGGCGCGCTGTCAAGATGCGCGGCCACCGCGCTGCCGAAACCGTACCAGCCGGTCAGCAGCAAACGGCATTGCCCCCAGGAGAAGCCCCAGGGAATCGCCCGCAGGTCTTCGATCTTGCGTTGCTTCGGGTCCTGCAACTTGCGCGAAGCCGGCCGGCTGCCGATGTTCAGCTCGGCGATTTCCGCAATCGGCGTCGACTCGAAGAAATACTCCTTGAAGCCGGGCGTTTCGTAGACCAGCGCGCGATACGAAGCCATCGCCGCGTCGGACAACTGCTGCATCGTTTCCTCGAACGCGGGCAGTTGCTCAGGCGCATTGCCGTGCGGCAGCAGTGACGCTTCGAGCGTCGCGGCCACCACCGTTTCCAGATTGCGCCGGCCGATGTCCGGGTTGCCGAACTTGCTCGCGATCACTTCGCCTTGCTCGGTCAAGCGGATCTGGCCATCGACGGTGCCCGGCGGCTGCGACAGAATCGCCTGGTAGGTCGGGCCGCCGCCACGGCCGACGGTGCCCCCGCGTCCATGGAACAGACGCAGCGTGACGCCGCGTTCGTTGAACAGCGACACCAGCGCGAGTTCCGCGCGATACAGCTCCCAGTTGGACGTGAGGAAGCCGCCGTCCTTGTTGCTGTCCGAGTAGCCGAGCATCACTTCCTGCTCGTTGCCCTGATGTTCGATCAGCGCATCGACGCCCGGCAGCGCGATCAGATCGCGCATGATGTGCGGCGCATTGCGCAAGTCGGGGATCGTTTCGAACAGCGGGATCACCATCAGGCCTGCGTGAGCCGGATCGTTCGCGTCGCCCAGACGCCCGCGCAGCAGACCGGTTTCCTTTTGCAGCAGCATCACTTCGACCAGATCGCTGACGGTCTCCGTGTGCGAAATGATGTAGTTGCGCACCGCGCGCGCACCAAACTTCTCACGTGTGACGCGCGCTTCTTCGAGCACGCCGAGTTCGCTCTTCACGAGGTCCGAGTACTCGGCGTACGGCAGACGCAGCGGGCGCGGCTGCGCGAGTTCGGCGAGCAGCACCTTGAGCTTGTCTTCTTCGGAGAGCGCCGCGTAGTCGTTCTCGACGCCCGCGCGCTTGAGCAGTTCCGCGATCACCGCTTCGTGGATGTCCGAGCTTTGCCGCAAGTCGATGCTCGCGAGATGGAAGCCGAACACTTCGGCGGCGCGCGCGAGCGGCGACAAACGCGGAGCGGCGAGCGGCGCGCCATGATGCTCGGCGAGCGAATCGATCAGCACGTGCAGGTCGCGTACGAATTCAGACGAGTCGTCATAGGGTTTCGCGCGAATGGGCGCCGCGCCGCGGCCCGCGCTGCGCACCGGCACGCTGCCTTCGCCCAGACGCACGCGCGCACTCGCCGCAAGCCGCGTGTACATGCCGATCAGCGCGCGCCGGTACGGCTCGTCGGTGCGATGCGGCGACTGGTCGGGCGAGGTCGCCGCGAGTTCCTTGAGTGCGTCGCTCGCGCCCGCCAGCAGGTTCGATACTGACAGCTCCGCGCCGAGCTTATGAACCTGCTCCATGTAGTGCTCGAAGATCACCGCGGCCTGGCGCGTGATCGCGTTTTCCAGAGTCTCGGCGGTGACGTTCGGATTGCCGTCGCGGTCGCCGCCGATCCAGCTGCCCATCTGGAAGAACGGCGGCAGTCGCGCTTCGAGACCGTGCTCCTTGAGCGACTCTTCGATGTCGGCGTAGAGCGCCGGGATTTCTTCGAGGAAGGTCGCGCGGTAATACGACAGCGCGTTTTCGATTTCATCGGCGACAGTCAGACGCGAGTCGCGCAGCATCCGCGTTTGCCAGAGCGACGTGACGCGCGCGCGCAGCATCGCTTCGTTGTGCGCGCGTTCACGGCTCGTCAACTGCTGGTCGCGCTCGGCGAGCAGACGCGCGACGTCGTGCTGCGCGTCGAGAATGCTCTTGCGTTGGACTTCGGTCGGGTGCGCGGTCAGCACAGGCACGATCAGCGCGTCGTTGAAGAACTGCTGCAGCACGGGCGTGGCGGCCGCGCCCGCTTCGACCAGGCGTTCGAGCGCATGGGCGATCGTGCCCGGCTGCGAGGTCGAACCGGCCAGCGCGTGAATCCGGTGACGGCGGTTGCGGTGACGGTCTTCGGCGATGTTCGCGAGATGCGAGAAGTAGCTGAACGCACGCACCACGCTGACGGTTTGCTCCGGGCTCAGCGAGCGCAGCTTCTTCTCGAGCGTCTGCGCGGCGGCGCTGTCGTCCTCGCGACGAAAACGCACGGCGGTCTGACGGATCGTTTCGACGATGTCGAACACCTCGTCACCTTCCTGCTCGCGCAGCACGTCGCCCAACAGGCGGCCCAGATAGCGAATATCCTGGAACAGCGGATGGTCCTTGTTCTCACGCGTGCGGCCATTGCTTTTTGGCGCGGCTATGAGCGTGTCGGCCGACACGGCTTGCAATGCCGGCGCGCTCGCGGGTTCCGCGACGGCGCTGGTCGCCACCGCTTTGACTTTCGCGGACGCCGCGGCCTTGGCCGGCTTGCCCGCTTTGTCTGCTTTATTCGCCTTGTCGGTCTTCAGCGCTTTGTTCGCCTTAACCGGTGTGGAGGTCTTCGCGGCCTTGGGGGCTTTGGCGGCCAACGCGGTTTTGCCGGCGCGTTGGCCGGCTGTCGACGCAGCCTGGGCTGCGCTGCCGGTCTCAGCAGCGGTGGCGGCGGAATTCGTGGGCGCAGCGGCGTCGGCCGCGCGTGCATTGGGCGATGCAGTGTTGCGGCGGGCAGGGCGCGCCGATCCGGAAGACGTCACGATGGGTTTCCTCAGGGAAGCCAGGGTCTGTTAAGTGATGAACTGCTACTGCGGAACTGCACTTGGAACTGCAACGTGAACTGCACGAAACGGTCTGGACCGATGGCACTACGCCGGAGAGGGGGACGCGCGTTCGCACGAACTGCACGAACCACGCGAGGCGCACTCGCTGAGTACACCCCACGCTACGCGCCACGCGCGAAGACATATGCGCATGCAGGCGGCGCGGGTTGCGCCGCATTGCATCATCCCGCATGCCGGGGCACGGTGCGCGAACGACCGTGCGTGAACATAAGCGGGATGGGGCAGGCGCGCGCGGCGCGAAGCCCGTCTCCTCCATCGATACCGTGCCGGCACGGCGCTCCGCCGTGTCTTGAGAGGCAAGGAAGACACCAGGGCGCGTGCTAACATTGATTGTTGTTACATCCCTTCATTCGATCAGCAAGCTAATGAACACCGAGACGTTTTCCACGCCACCCCACACGCTTGTGATTGCGTCGAGAGAAAGCCGCCTCGCCATGTGGCAAGCGGAGCATGTGCAATGTGCGCTGCACAAATTATATCCATCTTGCGACGTAAAAATCCTCGGAATGACGACACGCGGCGATCAAATTCTCGATCGCACCTTGTCGAAAGTCGGTGGTAAGGGTTTGTTCGTCAAGGAACTCGAAGCCGCATTGGCCGATGGCCGCGCCGATCTCGCGGTGCACTCGCTCAAAGACGTGCCGATGGAGTTGCCCGAGGGCTTTGCGCTGTCCACCATCATGGAGCGCGAAGACCCGCGCGACGCGCTGGTGTCCAACGAATACGATTCGCTGGCCGCGCTGCCCGCTGGTGCCGTGGTCGGCACCTCCAGCCTGCGGCGCGAGGCGATGCTGCGCATGCGTTATCCGCATCTCGAGGTGCGGCCATTGCGCGGCAATCTGGATACGCGTCTGTCGAAACTCGATCGCGGCGATTACGCGGCGATCATTCTTGCTGCGGCCGGTTTGAAGCGCCTCGGTCTCGGCGATCGCATCCGTGCGCTGCTCGATCCTGAGGACAGCTTGCCCGCAGCGGGGCAGGGCGCGCTCGGCATCGAGATTCGTGCCGATCGCGCGGACCTTGCCGCGTGGCTCGCGCCGTTGCATCACCAACACACGGCGGCGGCCGTCGAAGCGGAGCGCATGGTGTCGCGTGCGCTCGGCGGCAGTTGCGAAGTGCCGCTCGCCGCGTACGCGAGCTGGCACGACGGCGCGCTGCATCTGCGCGGCATCGTCGCTACGCCGGATGGGCAGCGCGTGTTGAGTGCGCAGGCGTCGGCGCCCGCGCCTACCGTTGAACGTGCGCTTGCGCTCGGCCAGGAAGTGGCGAGCGAGCTTGAACAGCAAGGCGCGATGGACATCGTGCGCGCGCTCAGCACCGCCAGCGGGCCCGCCGCCGCATCACGCGACGACAGCGCGGCGACCGGCGCGTGATGGCAGCCGACATCCCAGGCAACGCGACTTCCTCCGCCGATAAGGCGGCGTTCACGGTTGTGATTACGCGACCGGCCGGTCAGTCGAGCGAGTTGATCAAACAGCTCGACGCGGCGGGCGTCGCCTCGCTCGAATTCCCGCTGATCGACATCGCACCTGTGGCGGACGACGCCCCCTTGCGCGCGGCGCTCGCCTCGCTCGAACGGTATGCGCTGGTCGTGTTCGTGTCGCCGAACGCCGTCGATCACGCGTTCGCGCGCCGCGACGGCATCTGGCCGCATGCGTTGCCGGTCGGCGTGGTCGGGCCGGGCAGCGTGCAGGCACTGGCACGCCACGGCGTCGCGGCCCCGGCGCATCAGGTGATCAGCCCCGCTTCCGCCACCGACGACGAATCGACGAGCTTCGACTCCGAAGGTCTCTATGCCGCGATCGAGACATCGCTCGGCGCAACGAGTCTCGAAGGCAAGCGCGTCTTGATCGTGCGCGGCGACGGTGGCCGCGAATGGCTCGCCGACCGTCTGCGCGAAGCGGGGGCCGAAGTCGAAGCGGTCGCCGCCTACCGGCGCATCGTGCCGGAACCGTCGATCGGCGGCTGGGCGCGCGTGCACGCGTTGCTCGCGGGCGCGCCGCATGCGTGGCTGCTGACCAGTTCGGAAGGCGTGCGCAACCTGCACGAACTCGCGCAGGAGCACCTGACCGCCGACGAAATCGTGCAACTCAAACACGCGTCGCTCGTCACGCCGCATCCCCGTATCTCGCAAACCGCGCGGGCATTGGGTTTTGATAGGATGACGGTGTCCGGTGCGGGCGACGAGCGCATTGTCCGCGCGTTGCTTGCCGCCGTTCCGCCCGTAGTTCAACCGGTACCGTCCAACCCGGCTCAATCACCGGCTAAATCACGCATGACTGAAACGAACGAATCCAAGAACGCTTCTCCCCAGCCGGCCGCGAGCACCCCGTTGCCGCCGAATCAACCCTTCACGCCATACGAAGCGCAAAAGCGCCGCAACGCGAGCATGCCGCTCTTGTGGTTCGTGGTGGTGATCATCGCTTGCGCGGTGGGCGTGGCGGGCTTTGCGCTGAACCGCAAGCTGGAGCGCACCGAGCAGCAGCTCGCGCAGCGCCAGCAAGCCAACGACACGCAGGCCAACGAACTGCGCATCAAGATCGAGCAGGCGCTCGCCGCTGTGCATCAGGCGGATTCGCAGGTCGCGCAGGTGACCGGCAAGCTCGCCGATACGCAAGCCGCGCAGCAGGCGCTGCAACAGCAGTACACGGACCTCGCGCGCAATCGCGACGACTGGACGCTCGCCGAAGTCGCGCAGATGCTGTCGGCCGCGAGCCAGCAGTTGCAGCTCACCGGCAACACGCAGCTCGCGCTGTTCGCGCTGCAAAGCGCGGACACGCGCCTCGCCGCATCGGACAGCACGCAGGCGCTGGCCGTGCGCAAGGCCATCGCGCTGGACATCGACAAGCTGAAGGCCGCGCCTTCCACCGACCTCACCGGTCTCGCGATCAAGCTCGACAACGCGATCGACCACATCGACGACCTGCCGCTCTCCGGCGAAGCGCCGATCCCGCACGCGACGCCGCGCGCGGCCACATGGGCCGACACCGCAAAGGTGGCCGCGGCCACCGGCAAGCCGCGCTGGGAAGTGTGGTTGAAGGAAGTGACCGCCGGCATCGGCGATCAGTTGACGAGCCTCGTGCACGTGCGCCGCATCGATAACGCCGACGCGATGCTGAGCGCGCCCGATCAAGGCTACTTCGTGCGGCAGAACGTGAAGCTGCGTTTGCTGTCCGCGCGACTCGCACTGCTCTCGCGCAACCAGACCACGCTGAAGTCGGACCTGCTGGCGGCGCAAAACGCGCTCACGCGCTACTTCGACAACTCGTCGAAACAGACGCAGACCGTGCTCGATCTGGTCAAGCAGGTGGATGCCGGTTCGGGTGCGGTCGCGCTGCCGAATCTGGACACGAGCCTGCAGGCCGTCAATCAATACCGGAGCCGAGGTTAATCATGGCGATCCGGGGACTTCTATGGCTCGCGTTTCTGTTCGCCATCGCGGTGGTGCTGGCGGTGGCGGGGCGCTTCGACACCGGACAGGTGCTGCTGATCTATCCGCCGTACCGCGTCGACATTTCGTTGAATCTGTTCGTGGTCGGGCTGGTGGTGCTGTTCATCCTGCTGTATGCGCTGTTGCGCATCGTCCGCAATGTCTGGCGCATGCCGCAGCGCGTGGCCGCGTACCGTGCGCGTGCGCGTGTCGCGAAGGCGCACGCCGCGCTGCGTGACGCGATCGGCAACCTGTACGCGGGACGTTTTTCGCGCGCCGAAAAGGCCGCGAAGGATGCGCTCGCGAACGGCGACAACAAGGGCGCGGCCGGTTTGATCGCGGCCACGGCCGCGCATCGGATGCATGAATATGCGCGGCGCGACGAATGGCTCGCGAAGATCGACGAAGCCGACTGGCAGGACGCGCGCCTGATGGCCACCGCCGACATGCGCGCCGACGGCCGCGACGCGGACGGCGCCTTGACCGCGCTGACTGAAATGCAATCGCAGGGCGCGCGGCGCATTCACGCGCAGCAGATCATGTTGCGCGCGCAGCAGCAATTGAAGAACTGGGGCGAAGTGCTCAAGCTCGTCAAGACGCTGGAGAAGCGCGAGGCGATTCATCCGGCGGTGGCGGTGCGTCTGCGTCAACTGGCGGCGGAGAACCTGTTGCGGGACCGGCGTCATAACGCGGATGCGTTGCTGGAGTTGTGGAATTCGCTGTCGGCGACCGAGCGTCATTCGCCGCGTCTTGCGGATCTCGCCGCTGAATTGCTGGTGGCGCTGAACCGGCCGCAGGAAGCGCGCAAGATCGTCGAGGAAGCGCTTGCGCAGAATTGGGATGCGCGATTGTTGCGGCGTTATCCGGATACGACTGGGGGCGATGCGTTGCCGCTGATTCAGAAGGCCGAGGGGTGGCAGAAGGATCGGCCGGAAGATGCGGATTTGATGTTTGCGTTGGGGCGGTTGTGCCTGCATCAGCAGTTGTGGGGGAAGGCGCAGTCGTTCCTTGAGCGGGCGTTGAAGCTGGCCGATAACGAGACGCTGAGGATTCGCTCGCATCGTGCGTTGGCGCGGTTGCATGAGCAGCTTGGGGATAGCGATAAGGCTAGCCAGCATTATCGGGAGAGTGCGTTGGCGATGAATATTGTTTGAGGGGTTGGTGGTGCGTGCGTTTGTGCGTTCGTTCTTGATTTCTGGCGCACTGTTTTAAGCCTCTCGAATCGATGCTCGACACCTCGATGGCCGCAGCTTTTGCTGCGGCCATTTGTTTTTGTGCTGGCTGTTGCCTGTTGTGCGGTTGCCTGATTTTGATCGCTTAGTGCGGGGCAGTGGACGGTTGGTGCAGGGCGGTTGAGGTCAACGTGATCGTGCTTTTCGCGGAGGGCTTTTTGCGGGGCGAAGCGTTGGCTTCTTCGATGGGCGCTTTTGCTCTCTGCGATGCTTCGGCCAGCAACTTCGTCGCATGCTGCGCCGTCATGCGGCTGCGCGGGACGCCCTTCGCGTCGAGTGCAATCACCTGGAACAACTCGCGGTCGCATTCGAGTTCCTGCTGATACTGCTCGGTTGTGTCCAGCAGCAATTCGAGCAGCGTTTGGCGGCGATTTCTTTCGTCGCGCGTAAGGGCAGGATTTCTAACTATTGAGGACGCTAGTGTGATCAAGGTGTTCAGTTGACCCACCTGCCGGTCGCATAAATCGAACGCGGATAGGGCAAGCTTTTCGTACTGGAGTGCGTCGACTGGCGGACGCGAAGCCGGTTGATTTTTGACGGACCTGGGCATGGGGTGATCTCCCTGTTGGTTCTTGGGGTCGCCCGAACACGCGCCTTTTGGGGGAGGGGTGAGCGGGCACGAAGTAGGGTTGACAGACCGGTTACGTCAAGCCGGCGAGCCTTGCGGCTCCCCTACCAAGGCCCGCCCATTGAATATAGACGTGCAGAGGTAGACGCACTCCCGCCTGAGCGGGGTGCGGACGTAACAAACAGGCTGTCAAACCCGGTCGCCGGGTGTTTCCCGACGACTTAGTAATTATAAGGGAGTGGGCCTATCTCGGATTTAGTCTTGCGCCTAAATGTTGGGATTGGCCGATTGGATAAGCGCGACTAATCCACTGGGATGGTTGCTCGGCGCTTTGCCTATTTCTACCGCAATTTCGTAGACGGCTGACTGGAGTTTGTGCCTTCTAGCGCTCCAATCGATACAAGGCCGGGAAGTACTCAGGACGACGCGGAGGACTGAAGTCGACCCACAGCGGTCTTTCGACGGATTCCAGAGCGGACATTCAAACTTCATCTTCGACGGTCGTGCCGGCCGCTGAAGCAGATTCAGCGGAGGGCAGCTAGTTGCGAGAATCGAGACAATTCAAAAATGTATTTGGTCAACTAGCTCGTGTAGGCGCCGTGATAGTTCCAATGCTCCAAGGTCGTAGTTAGACAACACAACTGTAACAAAACCGCCATTCAGTTGAATCTCGAAGTCTGCACTGATGCCCGGAAAACCACCAGCGTGGCCGACCTTTAAGTCGCTCCCCTCACCACACACAAAAAATCCGTACCCATACTGCGCCCCGATGTGATCTCTCCACAGCAAATCACGTGTCTTGCGACTGATCAGGCGATCGGACAAGAGCGACGTGGCGAATCGGTGAAGATCTCGAACGGTTGAGAAACCGCCGCCTGCCGGTCCGCCTTTGGCAACGTGGGTGAATATGTTTTCGCGCCACCCGGACCGATTCTGCGATGTGGGAACATAGCCCATCGCGAGATTTTCGATGGGGTCGTCGATGTCGTAGCAGTCGGTGTCAAACATTCCGCACGGAACAAATATTCGATCGCGAACATAACTAAAGTAGTCCGCACCAGTTACCCGTTCAATAACGGCACCTGCCAGCAACATACCGCTGTTGCTGTATAGAAACTCACTTCCAGGCTCGAACGCAAGGCTGTCGTCTCGAACGAGTACTTTGAAGTCGTCTATGCTGCGGAAAAGGTCGCGGGAAGTCTTGAAAAATGTCTCATTGAAGTAACTTCCCAAGCCAGAGGTATGGGTAAGAAGGTGTCTTATTTTTACCCTACTCGACACGGAGGCAGGAAGCCACTCATCGCTCAGATAATTGTCGAGAGAGTCCTCAAAACTGAGCTGACCGGTTTCTGTCAGCTGCGCGAGCGCAACGGCAGTGAACATCTTGTTCGCGGACCCCAGGTTGAATTTGGTATCCGGACCATTATTGATGTGAAAGCGCTTGTTTGCGTGACCACATGCATATTCGAACAGAACCTCACCCCCGTGCGCGATGAGCACCGCCCCGGAAAACACACCGGCATTGAATCCTTTCACGCAGAGTTCGAGCGCCTGCTCAGCCAAATCCGTCGTGGCCAGTTGTGTCCGAGTTGCGTTTCGCGTGAGAGTTGGCCTCGCGGTCATCTCGAATATGCGTCCTGACCCACCAGATTCCATAATCAATCGAATTTCGTGCCATCCCGCGTACACTCGGTCCTCGACGGTGACCACCACCGTCGAGTTACTCGTATCTTCGGCCACGGACAGTAAGTCCACGCCCTGCGTAATTCGGAAAAGGCCAAGCAACCATTCGAGATCGTTTCGGGCAGGATATTTCTGCGAAGCCGGCGGGGAAACGACGTTTTCATCCAGAAACGCTCGAACTGCAAGGCGGTCGTTTGAGTTAATCGCAGCGAGTAATTCTGTGATTTTCTGCCCGATAGAGTCCGGAGCGGCAGCCTGGGTATTCTTGTCCATTGATTTGCTGTCCCTTAGGCGCGCGCCTGAACGAAATCACAGAAAAATAATGCCATTGGCACGTAAGCAGTTCTTTTCCGAGATAAGAGTCTACACAACGTTTTGAAGAAAAAAATAGCGACGATTGCAATCTTGGCTACACCGCTCGAAGTCGTTCCCGAGCGCTGATAGGTACGGTTTGACAAGGCGCGGCATACGGCGGGTGCGCAACCGCCGCACGAGAACGGCCCTACCACGAGGGAACCGATTGTCGGCGATTCGACCTACATCGATGGACGTCGGCTTTTGGCCGACTGTCGCCCCACGTAATCGCAGCAGCCGAGCTATTCGGCCAAGAATCGCTTGATCGCTGCTGAAAAAGCGACATCGTTGTCGAGCATCATCAGATGACCGCTGTTAGCTAGTGTGTGATCTCCAGCGCATTTTTCCAGTGCCCAGTCTGGTACGTTCCAGTCTTTGCGTGAATGCTCACCGGAAAGCAAATACACCGGATGCCGATCGAAGACCTGTTCGAGTGCCGCGAGGTAGTTATCGTCGCCTGTTGTTGTGACAACCGACTGCCCCATCGCGCGAAGCGTAGACGCCGGCTGGTGAGAAAGCCAGCGGATGGCGATCTCACTCAGATGTGGCGCAGGCGCGATTACGGAACCACTGATCCAGGCTACCGGGTCAGAGCGGAACTTGTTCATCATGGCGCCGGCCTCGTTCGAACTCATTCGACCGACCGACGCCGACCAGAACGCATCGTCCAATGTGAAGTTCCCTTCGACATTGACAACCCTGCGGACGTACTCCGGGTACGTATGGGCGAACAGCATGGCGATCGCACCGCCAACGGAATGACCAACTATGTCGACGGGCTTTCTCCCAAAGCGGGCGTCAACGAAGGCTCGCAGGTGTTCGACCTGGCCGGGGAGCGATATGGCATCTATGGGCGCGGATTGGTGCTCGCCGTAACCGAGCAGATCGGGAGCTGCGTGCGGAGACTCGTAGCTGGCCACATCCAGAGTGCCGATGAAGCCATGAATGAAGACGACTGGCAAGATATTGCTCATGCTAGATGGGAACTCTAGGTGTCGTTCGGCCAGTATCCGCGACCGGACACGGGATGGAGCCGCTGAGGAAAATTGTCACCAATCTTGCCCGCTGTGTCGACCGTCTGGTTGTGGCCGGCTATTGCCTCATGCCATTGGCAGGAGTCGGCCACATCTATCGAAACCACCGTTTGTAGCGATGAAGTAGTCTTTCCTTCGCGCATCAACGCGAAGCCTCAGCGGTAAAATCACCGCCAAGGCCCGCACCTCACCTCACCCTTCACTTATTAACCATCCTCGCCGGCACACTAATCGCAAGCAGCCCCCCCAGCACCATAAACGCCGCCAACATATACATCCCCGAATCATTAGCCTGAGTAGCCTGCTTCAACCACCCCACCGCATAAGGACTAAGAAACCCGGCCAGGTTGCCAATAGAATTAATCATCGCAATCCCAGCCGCCGCCCCCGTCCCCGCGAGAATCGCCGTAGGCAAGCTCCAGAACAACGGCAGAGTAGTGAGAATCCCCATAGTAGCGAGAGTAAGCGACGCCATCGCCAGCACGGTGTTATGCGCCCACACAACAGAAAGCACCAACCCCACAGCCCCCGCAAACGCCGGCAACGCAATATGCCAGCGCCGCTCGCGCTGCCGATCCGCGCTACGCGCAACCAACACCATCGCGACAACAGCCGCCGCAAACGGAATCGCCGACAACAACCCGATCATGAACGCATCGGTCACACCAGTCGCCTTGATAATCGTCGGCAACCAGAAGCTCACCCCATACAAGCCCATCACGAACGAAAAGTACGTGAGGCTGAACATCAACACACGCCCATTCGTGAGCACCTGACGAATCGGCATGTCATGCTTGGTCGCTTCCTCCGTCGACACCTGCCGCTCCAGCAACTGCTTCTCTTCGTTCGTCAACCACTTCGCATTCGCAATCCGATCATCGAGCATCACAAACACCATGATCCCGACGATCACCGAAGGAATCCCTTCGAGCAGAAACAGCCACTGCCAGCCATGCCATCCGTTCATGCCGTTAAAGCTCCTCAGGATGTAGCCCGACACCGGCCCGCCGATCACCCCCGACAGCGCAATCGCCGTCATGAACCACGTCGTCATGCGCCCGCGCCGATGCGCCGGATACCAGTAAGTGAGATACAGGATGATCCCAGGAAAGAACCCCGCTTCGGCCAGCCCTAGCAGAAAGCGCATCACGTAGAACATGGTCGGCGTGGTGACGAACATCGTCAGCATCGAGATCACGCCCCACGACACCATGATCCGCGCAATCCACACCCGCGCGCCCACCTTGTGCAGGATCACGTTGCTCGGAATTTCGAAGATGAAATAGCCGAGGAAGAAAATCCCCGCGCCGAAGCCGTACACCGCATCGCTCAGACCGAGGTCGCTCGTCATCTGCAACTTGGCGAAGCCGACGTTCACGCGGTCGAGATACGCGACCACGTAGCAGAGCATCAGAAGCGGCGCGAGCCGCCAACTGACCTTGCGGTAGGTGGCCTCTTCGAAGGTTGACGGCGCCTCTGCGCCGGGATGCTGAAGCGGATTTGCAGGACTAGCCATGATGTCTCCTCTTTTCTTGTGGAATTGAAGCGCTAACGACTGGGACCGATTCTAGCCGCGCCCGGTGCTTTGCATGACGAATCAATACCGGGGGAAAACACTGACACCCGCGCGGCCACACATGAGCGGCCCGCGCGAACGGACCGGCTCACGTCAGCCCCGCACGCCGTTACACGCAGCGCCCGCCATCCACTTCGAGGCACACGCCGGTAATAAACTCCGCCTCGTCCGACGCCAGATACAGCGCGGCATTCGCAATATCCTGCGGCGTCGAAAATCTTCCGAGCGGAATGCCCGCGAGAAAACGCTGCCGGTTTTGCGGTGTATCTTCGACGCCCATGAACTCGGAGAGCAGCGCCGTTTCGCCGATCACCGGATTCACGCAGTTCACGCGAATCCGGTCCGGGCCGAGTTCGACCGCAAGCGACTTGCTCGCGATGATCACCGCGCCCTTGCTGCCGTTGTACCAGACGAGCCCCGGCCTCGGCCGCACGCCGGCCGTCGACGCAATGTTGATGAAGCAGCCGCCGCCTTGCTCGCGGAAATACGGCACGAACGCCTGCACGCTCCAGTAGATGCTTTTGACGTTCACCGCGTAGACGCGATCGAACTCGGCTTCGGTCACTTCGAGCACCGGCTTGTTGCGATGCGTGGTCCCCGCGTTGTTGACGACGATCTGCACGCTGCCGAAATCTTCGAGCGCGGCCTCGCGCAGTGTGCGCCAGTCGTCTTGCTGGGCGACGTTGCCCGCCACCGCGATGGCCTTGCCGCCGGCCAGCGCGATTTCGCTCGCCACACGCTCGGCGGCCGCGCCGTTCAGATCGTTGACCACGACGTTCGCGCCTTCGCGCGCGTAGGTCTTCGCGATGCCTTCACCGAAACCCGAGCCGCCACCCGTGACGATGGCCGTTTTACCTGTCAACCGCATGATGTCTCCGTTGCTTGTTGTGGATGGTGTTGCTGTCTGCGTGAATCGAATCGAATCGGGATGCCCCTAGCCGTGCCGGATCGCGATGGTCTTCAGCACGGTAAAGCCGTATAGCGCCTCGAAGCCTTTCTCGCGTCCATGCCCCGAATGCCTGACGCCGCCGAACGGCAATTCGACACCGCCGCCCGCGCCATAGTTGTTGATGAACACCTGGCCGGAGCGCACGCGTCGCGCGAGTCGCATCTGGCGTGCGCCGTCGCGGGTCCAGATGCCGGCGACAAGTCCGTATTGCGTGCCGTTGGCGAGCGCGAGCGCTTCGTCTTCGTCGCTGAAGGACATGGCGGCGAGCACCGGGCCGAACACTTCGTCGCGGGCGAGGCAGTGGCTCGCGGGCACGTCGCGCAGCAGCGTGGGCGCCTGATAGAAGCCGCTTTCCGGCGCCTCGGGAATCACCTCGCCATGCGCGGCCATCGTGATGCCGTCGTGCTGCGCATCGGAGAGGAAGTCCCACACGCGCTGCTGCTGCTTTGCGTTGATCAGCGGACCGCAGTCGAGATCGGCCTGTGAAGGGCCGACGCGCAGCGCGTTGAATGCGCCGCTCAAGCGGTCGAGCAGAGGTTCGTAAATCGCTCGGTCGATCAGCACGCGGCTGCCCGCCGAACAGGTTTGCCCGGCGTTCTGCACGATCGCCGCGACCAGCACGGGCAGCGCCGCGTCGAGGTCGGCGTCGGCGAAAACGATTTGCGGCGACTTGCCGCCGAGTTCCAGCGTGACGGGCACGTGGTTTTCGGCGGCCATTTGCGTGACGAGCTTGCCGGTTTCCGGCGACCCGGTGAACGAAATGTGATCGATGCCCGCATGGCCCGCGAGCGCGGCGCCCGCTTCGTGCCCATAGCCCGTGACGATGTTCAGCGCGCCGGCCGGCAAGCCCGCCTCGGCGGCCAGTTCGGCGACGCGCAGCACGGACAGGCACGCGTCCTCGGCCGGTTTGACGACGCACGCGTTGCCGGTGGCGAGCGCCGCGCCGACGCTGCGCCCGAAAATCTG
The DNA here is from genome assembly GCF_902859935.1 of Paraburkholderia fynbosensis. Lineage (GTDB taxonomy): Bacteria > Pseudomonadota > Gammaproteobacteria > Burkholderiales > Burkholderiaceae > Paraburkholderia > Paraburkholderia fynbosensis. The sequence goes on along the minus strand of NZ_CADIKI010000003.1, from coordinate 92,331 downwards.
CATCGGGTAATTCCACGGCACGATGTGGCCGGTCACGCCGTGCGGCTCGCGGATCGTCAGTACCGTGTAGCCGTTCTGATAAGGCAGCGTTTCGCCGTGCAGCTTGTCGGCGGCGCCCGCGTAGAACTCGAAATAGCGGGCGAGGGCGGCCGAATCGGCGCGCGCCTGCTTGAGCGGCTTGCCGGTGTCGCGTGCTTCGAGTTGCGCCAGTTCTTCCTGGCGGGCGGCCACCAGCATCGACAGCCGGTACAGCACGCGTCCGCGTTCGGCCGCGCTCGCCGCGCCCCACGCCCCTTCGAAGGCGCGGCGGGCGGCGTGCACGGCAGTGTCGATATCGGCCGCGTTGCCGCGCGCGATGCGCGTGAACGGCTGGCCGTCCGAGGGATCGAGCACGGCGATCGTGTCGCCGCCGGATGCGGCGGCCCACTCGCCGCCGATGAAGTGTCGGGCTTCTTCCATGCATGCTCCTTGATGTTTCGCGCGAGCCGTGTCCGGCGACGCGGTGTTCACAAACGAGAGATACAAGTGAGGCACAAGCGAGAGACGCAAACGGGTGACGCAAACGGGTGACGCGAACCGGTGACGCAAATGATCGAAGCGAACGGGAGACGCAGAACGATTATCGCGCCGATCCCCGGCCAGGTGGCAACGCCCGAGCGGCTATAATGGCGCATTCCGCACTGTTCGGTGCGCAATGCCGCTCGACGCAAGGTCCGCACGAGATTCACGCAGGACCTGCAAACTCGAGCCTGCGCGCCGCACGCCGTGTCCCGACTTCCATCCTGATCAGAGAGCGCTCATGAGCTTCAATCACGTCCCCGCAGGCAAAGACCTTCCGCACGATTTCAACGTCATCATCGAAATCCCGGCGCAAAGCGATCCGGTGAAGTACGAGGCCGACAAGGAAACGGGCCTGCTTCACGTCGACCGCTTCATCGGCACCGGCATGCGCTATCCGGCGAACTACGGTTACATTCCGCAAACCCTTTCGGGCGACGGCGACCCGGTCGACGTGCTCGTCATCACGCCGTTCCCGCTGCTGGCAGGCTCGGTGGTGCGCGCCCGCGCGCTCGGCATGCTGCAGATGACCGACGAATCGGGCGTGGACGCGAAGCTGGTCGCCGTCGCGCACGACAAGGTCTGCCCGATGACCGCCGACCTCAGGTCGATCGACGACGTCCCGGCGTACCTGAAAGACCAGATCAAGCACTTCTTCGAGCAATACAAGGCGCTGGAGAAGGGCAAGTGGGTGAAGGTCGACGGCTGGGCAGGCATCGAAGCCGCCCATAAGGAAATCAGCGAAGGCGTTGCGAACTTCTCGAAGTAAAGTCGGCCATCAGAAAACTTGCTTTGCTCACAGAACGCTCCTTCGGGAGCGTTTTTTTTTGCCTTTGATTTCCCGCGGCTTTAGTTTTGCGCTCCGGTTTTGATTGAGGGTCGTGTCCACACGGCGACCCGACCTGACACAAAGCAGGTTATCCCTCAGAAACCGTATATACTGTTTATACCGAATATCAACGGAAGATGAGCATGAGCGAACCCACCATTAAAAAAGCAACCAAGAAAGCATTTCATTTCCCCAAGGCCGCCGATAGCACTACTGCAGTCGAGGACAATGCGGTAACGGCAGCGCCGAAGGTGAGCGCACCGAAAAACGCGGCAACGGTCAAAAAATCGTCGAAGACCAAGCCCAGCGCGACAGTGAAGACCAAGCCGTCCAAAGCCAATGCTGAGGTCAAAGCCAAGCGGGCGAAAAAGGATAAGGTCGTACGCGACAGCTTCACCATGCCCCAGTCCGACTACGAGAAAATCGCAGCGCTTAAGCTCAAGTGCCTGGCGGCGGGCGTTTCAATCAAGAAGAGCGAACTCTTGCGCGCGGGCCTGCTGATGCTCGAATCGGCGGCACCCAAGCGACTGCTGGCCGCCGTAGCCGCAGTGGAGCAAGTCAAGACCGGGCGGCCAGCAAAATCCTGAGCCGGCTGAGTGCGACTGTCGTCATCGGTCGTCGCACTCGCCTCACTCGTCGCAGGACATGAGTCGCGTAGAAGCGGCTCGCCTGCGAGGAGCGGGCATGTTTAAGGGCTTGTCGAATGCTACGAGCCTCGCTTGCCGTGACCGTTCACGACGCCACCTACGGGATAGCGATCTTCGAATGTCTGTCAAGGAAAATCACTGCGCGGTGATTGCCTTGCCCGACGCGCTCCTGATCTTGATGCGTAGTTGAGCACGGACCTCGTCGACGACAGCTGCGGGAAGTGGAACGTAGTCCAGATCCTCCGCGGCCTGTTGACCGTTCGTGAGTGCCCAGTCAAAAATTTCAACGTTTCATGGCGACATAGGACATGTGGTTTCGACCTGACTGGCAGACGATCTGCCTGACACCGTCCGTTGAGCCGATACCGCGATAGCTCACCTTGCCGCCGCCCGTGCCCACATAAGCGCCTGCCCATTTGGTGTAGATGGGCGCGGCGAAAGTGCTGCCTGCACCGCTAATGTCAGCGGCTCGGGTTGAATTGACGAATAGGGCGCCTGCCAGACCAACCGTCAGCATCAGCGCATGTCTCACGAAAACCTCACTTGAATTGTTATGGAAGCCCGTTAGGTGAAGCTCGCCGTATAGGGCACGGCGAAAAAACATTATGGTTTGTCTGGCGGTCGTTCGTTGCTTCGAGCGTCGGCGTCGTCTGTCGAGTATCACCGACCTATTGCTGAACACTAGACGTTGCTCCGCGGATTTTTAAAGCAAGACGCCACAATCCAAGCGGAGTCCATTAAAGACGATGACGCAGCAAGGCAAGTGAATGCTCTACCCCCAAGCGTCAACGAGCCCTCGGCTCATCCCGCCACACGATGATCCAATCAGGCAGATGGACCCTGACGGCATGGCCGAGCGTATAGACGCAGTGCATCGCGGGGATGAGGCGAAGGCATTTTCATATTTAGGTGTTAACCCGTAACATTGACCACCTTCCGAGCGCAGTTGCGCTCGGCTGGATCGAAGCGCGGACCTCGCGCCAAACGCAACGCTTGATGAGCGTTTTCAGGAGCACATCGTCCGGATGATGAACCGCAAGTCCCACCCGTCGTCGCCACGCTGGTCGAGCCGGCTGTATGCGATCGTCACTGCGATCTATCGCAAGCGGCCGGTCTGGATGGTGTCGTTCGCAACGAGCGAGGCCAGTCTGTCGGAAGGCTTGAGAGCAGCGTGCGCCTCCACGGCGATGCTGGCGGTGGGCAACCTGCTGCACGATCCGGTCTTCGCGTGGGCCGCGATCGGCGCCTTCTGGACCTGTCTCGCCGACGCCGCCGGTTCCAACCGTGCGCGCTTTGCATCGATGATGGGTTTCGCGTTGCTGTCGACCTTGTGCGGCGGCCTCACCTCGTTCGCCTCCGGCGCCGGGGCGCAGTTCGCGGCGCTCGCGGTGCTCGTGTTCACGACGCTCGGCGCGTTCGGCCGCATCTGGGGCGCGGCGACCTCGCAGGTGACGATTCTCGCCGCGACCGCCTGCGTGGTGATGGTTGACCGGCCGGTGCACGACGTGCGCGCCGGCATCGCGTTTCTCGGCGTCTACCTGGTCGGCTGCCTGTTTGCCGTCGCGCTCAGTTTGAGCGTGTGGCGCATTCATCCCTTCGGCACGAGCCGTTCGACGCTGCGCGCCGTGTATCTGCGGCTCGCCGACATCGCGTTCGACAGCGCGCGTTTGCTGGAGCACCGCGCGCCGCCGCGCGACTGGGCCACGCATGCCGCGAAATTCCGCGCCGATGCGCGCGCCGCGCTGGAGCGCTCGCGCGAGGCGCTGGCAAAGGTGCCCGCGTCGCGCACGAACGGCCGGCCGGTCTACGACACGCTGCTCGGCTTGCTGACCGATGGGGAAGCGCTGTTCGCATATCTGATCGCCGTGTCCGGCGCGAGTGAGAAAGTCCCCGACGACGCCTGGCGCGCGAAGCGCGCAGCCCGCCTGTTGAGCGCGCTCGGCGAGGTGTTGCGCGCCATCGCCGCAGCGGCCAATGACGCGCGCTGGGAGCGTCTCGCGAATTTGCAGGCGCGCTTGCGCCGTCTTGCGACGCGCCTCGAAAGCGCGCTGATGGAACCCGTGAAGTTGCAGTCCGATTTCGAGCTGGTCGATTTCGCGCCGCGCGATGCAAAGCCCGAACGGTGGACCGAGGGCGCGACCCGTCTCGCGGCGCGCACGTGGGCGACGTTCAAGGCCAATCTGTCGAGTGAGTCTGTCGGCTTGCGGCACGCGGCGCGCGTCGGTGTGACGACCACGACGGGTTTTCTGGTGATCCGCGCGCTCGGCCTGCCGTTCGGCTACTGGGCCACGATGGCGACGCTGCTGATCCTGCAACCGTCGATTGCCGCGACGTGGCCGCGCAGCATCGAGCGCGCGGCGGGCAGCATTGTCGGCGGCGTGCTGGCGGCGGCTATCGGCTACGCGATTCATTCGCCGCTCGGTATATCGCTCGCGGTCTTTCCGCTGGTGATGGCGACCATGGCATTGCGGCCCGTCAGCTACAGCCTCTTCGTGCTGTTTCTCACGCCGACCTTCGTGCTCGTCGCCGACTTCGCGACGCCGGGCGCCAACGAATTCTCATTCGCGCTCACGCGGCTCGGCAATAACGTGCTCGGCTGCGTGCTCGCGCTGCTCGCGACTTTTTATCTGTGGCCGACGCGTGAAAAGGCCGACTACCGTGCCTATCTGGGCGAGGCGGTGCGTGCGAATGTGGCGTATCTGCGTGCCGCGCTGGAGTCGCCACATCGCAGCGCGAAGGACATGGAGCGTTTGCGCCGCGCCGCCGGTCTCGGCAGCAATAACGCCGAAGAAGCGATCGGACGGATTCGCCTCGAAAAACTCGAAGATACGATGGTCGATACGGTGACGCTGACGGTCCTCAGCCTGTTGCGCAGAATGGCCGGCACCGCGACACAGTTGCGTCTGAGCACGAACCGGCGCGACCGGCACGATGGACTTGAAGAATGGGTCGCGCAGGTGAGCGCCGATATCGATGCGGCGTTAAACCGGACCTTGCGGCCGGTTCGACATGAGCTTCCCGCGCGGGACACGTTGACGTCGCTCGAAGCCGATGCGGTGGGCGAGCTCGCGCGGATGCAGCGATTGTTGACCGAGAGGATGCGGGAGGCGAGGGGGTAGTGGGTGAGGGCGCCGCAATACGTCGAATCAGCGTCATCACGCGGCGTCGCTTTCCTCACGTGTCGCTTCAGTCTCTTCAGCGGTCGGCTCCGCCACCGGCATCACCGATTCGATCGTCCGCAACCCCGCCGCCAGCGCGCGCTTATCGACTGCCGGCAAGCGCTTGACCCAATACTCCGCCCGCGATGCGCTCGAGCGGTCCGCGAGTTCGAACGACGCCAGCACCCGCACCGGTTTTCGCGAGCGCGTATAACGCGCGCCCATGCCGCTCATGTGCTTGTCGAAACGCGCCTGCACATCGACGGCGATGCCGGTATAGACGCTGCCGTCCGAGCATTCGAGCAGATAAAGAAACCACGCCATAAACGCGCTTTACCCTTTGAACGGATTGTGTTCGCGCAGCTCATCCACGTAGGCGTGGATGCTGTTCTTTTCGTTGTCGAGGAAATGGCCGACCGCATCGGCGAAGGCCGGATGCGCGAGCCAATGCGCGGAACGCGTCACCGTGGGCAGGAAACCGCGCGCCATCTTGTGTTCGCCTTGCGCGCCGCCTTCGAACGCGCCGAGCTTCTCCTCGATGCAAAATTCAAGCGGCTGGTAGTACGCCGTTTCGAAGTGCAGACACGGCACGTGTTCCAACGCGCCCCAGTAGCGGCCATACAAGGTGCCGCCAGTTGCCGCGTCGCGTTGATACACCACGAGCGAACTCGCAATCGGCTTGCCTGCGTATTCGGCGATCACGAGCAGCAGATTCTCCGGCATCGTCGCGCCGATCATGCGGAAGAAATCGAGGTTCAGATACGGACTCGAAAAATGCTCGCGGTACGTCTGCCGATAGCACTTGCTGAAGAAACGCCAGTCGGCGTCCTGGATGTCCTCGCCGCGAATCCGGCGCATCGTCACACCCGCCTCGTGAACCTTGCGGCGCTCGGCGCGAATGTTCTTGCGCTTTTTCTGTTCGAGCGTCGAGAGGAAATCGTCGAAGTCGCGATAGCCGTCGTTGAGCCAATGAAACTGCACGCCTTCGCGCTGCATCATGCCCATGCCGGTCAGCGCGTTCGCTTCGGTCTCGGTCGGAAACAGCACGTGCAGCGACGACACGTCGGCCTGCTCCGCGAACGCCATCAGCGTGGCCGCGAGATGCCGCAATGCGTGCGCATCCGTCGATAGCAAGCGGTTGCCCTGCACCGGCGTGAACGGCACCGCGCACAGCAGCTTCGGGTAATACGGCAAGCCATTGCGCTTGTACGCGTCGGCCCATGCCCAATCGAACACATACTCGCCGTACGAGTGCCCCTTCAGATACACCGGCGCGGCCGCCGCGAGCTTGCCCGTGCGGGCGTCGGTCAGGGTGACGAATTGCGGCGCCCAACCGGTATCGGCGACCGCGCATTGGGTCGCATGCAGCGCGCTCAGAAACTCGTGCCGCAGAAACGGCGTGGGTTGCGACTGCTGCGCGAGGAGGGCATTCCATTCGGCGGCGTCCACCTCGGAGGGCGACGCCAGAATGCCCGTGCGATAATCGAAGCGTTCCTGGTTCAATCTGTGTGACTGTTCCCAATGAGCGGCGCGGTGTCGTGATGACCGCGTCGTTTGTTTATCCGATTTGTCCGTTCCGTCGAGCCAACCAGCCGCGGTACTCGCAAGCCACCTGGCTTGCCTGTCGATCCTGCCATGAAGACCCGAATCGCTCTTGCTCAAATCAATGTCACTGTCGGCGACTTCGCCGGCAACGTCGCCAAGATTGTCGCAGCCGCACGCGCGGCGCACAACGATGGTGCGAAGCTGCTGATCGCGCCTGAACTCGCGCTATCCGGCTATCCGCCCGAAGATCTGTTGCTGCGTCCCGCGTTTTATACCGCGAGCGCGGCGGCGTTGGCCGATCTCGCCGTGCAACTCAAACCGTTCAGCGGCTTGCATGTGATCGTCGGCCATCCTTCACGCGACGCAGCGCACGGCCATGGTAATGCAAACGCGCCGATCGAGCGCGGCGTGCCGCCGGTCGATACGTTCAACGCGGCGTCGCTGATCGTCGACGGCGAAGTGAAGGGCACCTACCGCAAGCAGGATTTGCCCAATACCGAAGTGTTCGACGAGAAGCGCTACTTCGCGTCCGACCCGCAGCCGTTCGTGTTCGATCTCGACGGCGTGAAGTACGGGGTGGTGATCTGTGAAGACGCGTGGCATGCATCGGCCGCGCAGATGGCGAAGGCGGCGGGCGCGCAAGTGTTGCTGATTCCGAACGGCTCGCCGTATCACCTGAACAAGGAAGCGGTGCGCTTCGACATTCTGCGTGCGCGGATTCGCGAAACCGGCCTGCCGATGGTCTACGTGAATATGGTCGGCGCGCAGGACGAGCTGGTGTTCGACGGCGGTTCGTTCGTGCTGGATGCGCAAGGCGCGTTGATCGCGAAGATGGCGCAGTTCGAGGAAGCGACCGCGATCGTCGAATTTGACAACGGTGTGCCGGTGCCTGGCGCGATCGCCGCGGAGCAGTCGCTCGAAGCGCAGGTGTATGCGGCGCTCGTGATGGGCGTGCGTGACTACATCAACAAGAACGGTTTTCCTGGCGCGTTGATCGGCTTGTCCGGCGGGGTGGATTCGGCGCTGGTGCTGGCCGTGGCGTGCGACGCGCTCGGCGCCGATCGCGTGCGCGCGGTGATGATGCCCTCGCGCTATACAGCCGACATCTCGACCACCGACGCCGCCGACATGGCCCGCCGTGTCGGCGTGCGCTACGACGAAATCGCGATTGCGCCGATGTTCGACGCGTTCCGCGGCTCGCTCGCGGAGGAATTCGCGGGCCGCGCTGAAGACGCCACCGAAGAGAACATTCAGGCGCGCATTCGCGGCACGTTGCTGATGGCGCTGTCGAACAAGTTCGGCTCGATCGTGCTGACCACGGGCAACAAGAGCGAGATGGCGGTCGGTTACTGCACGTTGTACGGCGACATGGCCGGTGGCTTCGCGGTCATCAAGGACATCGCCAAGACGCTCGTGTACCGCCTGTGCCGCTATCGCAACGAAGCGACGACGTTCGAGAAGCGCGATGTAATTCCCGAACGGATTCTGACGCGTGCGCCGTCGGCGGAACTGCGCGAAAACCAGACCGATCAGGACAGCCTGCCCGAATACGAAGTGCTCGACGCGATCATGCGCATGTACATGGAGGAGGATCGCTCGCTCGCTGAAATCATCGCCGCGGGCTATGCGGCCGACGACGTGAAACGCGTCACGCGCCTGATCAAGGTCAACGAGTACAAGCGCCGTCAGGCGCCGATCGGCATTCGCGTCACGCATCGCGCGTTTGGCCGCGACTGGCGCTATCCGATCACCTCACGCTATACCGAGCCGGTAGAGTGAGACGCGGCGCAGCACTGCTGCCGCACGCGAAGCAAATCCGAAGCACGCGCCGGAATGCCGCAATGCATCCGGCGCGGCGTAGAATAAAAATCACCCATTTCCCTTTCACTCTTCCAGTCACGAGACGAGGTCCGCCATGAAGCGCATCACTGCAGTCATCAAACCGTTCAAACTCGACGAAGTGCGCGAGGCGCTCGCTGAAGTCGGCCTCACCGGGCTGACCGTGACCGAGGTCAAGGGCTTCGGCCGGCAGAAAGGCCATACCGAGCTCTATCGTGGTGCAGAGTACGTGGTCGATTTTCTGCCGAAGGTGAAGATCGAAGTGGTGGTTGCGGACAATCAGTGCGACCAGGTCATCGACGCGATCATCGGCGCGGCGCGCACCGGCAAGATCGGCGACGGCAAGATTTTCGTCGCGGATGTGGAGCGCGTGATCCGTATCCGTACCGGCGAAGAAAACGAAGCGGCGGTCTGAGGCGAGCGTGCGGCTTCGCAAAATCGCCGTATCGAAGAACAAGGTAGCAAACGCCGGTCTTGCCCTCTCTGATCCACGCACGCACCGAGCCGGTGCGTCGGGACCACGGCAAAACCGCGCGCACAAATAAAAAACGGTGCAATACCCTTGCGGATATTGCACCGATACGCGCCTCTCGCAGCAGCGTGAAAAAGATTCTCTTGAAGAAGTCTTGAATGCGCCCCGAAGGAAATTCTTTCGGGGCGCTTCGTTCGTTTAGAACGAGTGTTGAATACCTGCGTACACGCCGGATTGCGCGCGACCTTGCAGCGGGTTGTCCGTCGAAGCGGCGTAACCTGCGTTGTTCGCGTTCAGACCGAAGTTGGCTGCACGGCTGTTTTGCACCGTTGCCACCTGCAGATCCAGCAGCGTGCGCTTGGACAGGTTGTACGAGCCGCCGACCGTGTAGATCGTCGCATTGCCTGCGCCATTGTTGCCGTTCACGTGGTAGACCGCTGCAATCAGCGCTGCAGCCGGCGTTGCTTGCCACGTCACACCGCCCCATTCATGATCGAGCGTGGTCGGCTGCCCCGGCAGTACGCCGGTTGCACCTGCCGAACGGACAGCTTGGTAAGCCGCCTGAATCTTGAACTGGCCGAGGAAAACGTTTACGAGCGCCGAGTATTCACGCGATGCCGAGAAAACGCCGTTACCCGTATTAGCCGTATTGATGCCATTGTTGGCAACTGCGCCGCCCCACAGACCGCCTGTAGTCGGGTTGCGGATTTCGTCGTAAATACCGCGGACCTGGAACAGCGAGTTCGTGTACGTGACCTGTGCGCCGGCTTCGCGACCTTGTGCGGTCGTGCCGTTGCCGTTCCATGCCGTTGCGTTCGACAGAGCGTATTGACCGTAGAAGTCAAAGCCTGCGATCTTCGGCGACTGGTACGCGAAGTTGTTGCTCGATTGCGGCCAGTTGCGGCCACGCACCAGCGATGCCGACGACCAGTTCGACTGACCGAACGGGTCGAAGTCCCACACGCCGTTCGAGATGAAGAGCATGCGGCCCATCGTGAACGTACCGTACTGGTCGTTCGCCAGGCCGACGGTTGCCCAACGATTGAAGAGACCGCCGCCGCCAGGACCCGCGCCCGTCATCGTGTTAAACGAGCCTTCCAATTGGAACAGGACCTTGTTGCCGCCACCGATGTCCTCAACGCCCTTCAAGCCCCACAGGCTGGTACCCCAGTCGCCGCTTTCAGCTTTCCAGCGGTTCGTTTTGCCATTGGCCGCGCCATTGGCGTTCGCACCGGTCGGAACACCCGACATGTATTCGATGCCCGCATCAAGGCGGCCATACAGCGTGACGCTGCTTTGAGCGTGTGCGACAACCCCGGCCGACATCAGCGCAGCGGCGAGCAAAGCTTTCTTCATCTTCTCCTCCATACCCTGTCAAAAAATGAAACCCAGTACTGCGAATGGTGTTCGGACACGAGCCGTGCCGAACAGAAATCGGTGGTACCAGGGAGATTAGCGGGTGGATTGGGTCTCCTGCCGTGACGTGTAGCCTTCGGGCTATCTGCTCGTCATGCCGATCCCTCGCCGACCGGTTCTCCTCTGTGCTTTGAAGTGAAACTACTTTTAATCAACTTTGTTTTGCTACTTTGGTTACTAATTTAGCAAAAATACCCTGGAGTGGGAGAAGAAATTAGTACCGGCATTTGGTGGTGTCTCCAAATTGCAATAAGAATGTGTGCAATGACTCGTTGCGTAGGCTGGGAAAAGCGTGCAAACCCTTATCCGGCAAGGGAATCATGGTTCGGCGGGGGCAAGATTAAGGATTGCCACTATTGACGATTTTAAAGTGGCAGAGTAGGGCGGTCTGACGAGGGGCGAGGCCCGCCCGGAGCGGGTTTCGCGGCCCCTAGGGCAAATATGCGCGGAGAAAAGCAAAAAAAGGCGCTCGTAAGCGCCTTGTAATACTAATGCGGTTAAAGCCCAAGTATCGGGCTTTGAGCGGTCATTATTTGAGACTTCCGGAAAGGAACTGTTTGAGGCGTTCGCTTTTCGTGTTTTTGAATACCTCGTCGGGATGGCCTTCTTCTTCGACGCGGCCCTGATGCAAAAACATCACGTGATTCGACACGTTGCGCGCGAATGCCATTTCATGGGTGACGACGATCATCGTACGGCCTTCTTCGGCGAGCGTCTGCATGACCTTCAAAACTTCGCCCACCAGTTCCGGGTCGAGCGCCGAGGTGGGTTCGTCGAACAGCATCACGTCGGGATGCATCGCCAGTGCGCGCGCGATCGCGACACGCTGCTGCTGGCCGCCCGACAGATGCGACGGATACTGTTTTTCCAGACGCGGCGCGAGGCCGACCTTCTCCAGATACTCGCGGGCGCGCTCTTCGGCGTCCTTGCGCTTTAAGCCCAGCACATTGACCGGCGCCTCGATGATGTTCTCGAGCACGTTCATGTGCGACCACAGGTTGAAGTGCTGGAACACCATCGACAGCTTGGTGCGCACGCGCTGCAGCTGCTTCGGGTCCGACACGCGCAGCGCGCCGGCCTTGCCGATCTGCGTACGCACTTCCTCGCCGTCGACGAAGATGCGCCCCGAGTTCGGCTGTTCGAGAAAGTTGATGCAGCGGAGCATCGTGCTCTTGCCCGAGCCGGACGAGCCGATCACGCTGATCACGTCGCCGGCGTTGGCCTTGAGCGACACGCCTTTGAGAACTTCGTTATCGCCGTACTGCTTGTGAAGCTCGTCGACGAAGAGCTTTTGCTTCTTGGTGTTCATCAGGATCCTTGACGAGCTTACTTGCCAGGGGCACGGTGGTGCCCGGTTTTACTTGCCTTGCGGCCGCAGGTAAGCGAGCCAGCGGCGCTCGGCGCGGCGGAACAGCCACACGAGCGCGAAAGAAATACAGAGGTAGAGCAGGGCGGCGATGCCGAACGCGTTGAACGACTGATAAGTCGCGGAGTTCACGTCGCGGGCGATCTTGAGGATGTCCGGCACCGTCGCGGTGAAGGCGACCGTGGTGGCGTGCAGCATCAGAATCACTTCGTTGCTGTAATAGGGCAGCGCGCGGCGCAGCGCCGACGGCAGAATCACGCGCCGGTACAGCGTGAACGACGACATCCCGTACGCGCGCGCCGCTTCGATCTCGCCATACGGCGTCGCCTTGATCGCGCCGGCGAAAATCTCGGTGGTGTACGCGCAGGTGTTCAGCGTGAAGGCGAGCAGCGTGCAATGCATGCCGTCGCGAAAGAACGCGTTGGTCAGCTCGTTATTGCGGATGATTTCGAGGCTGTACAGGCCGGTGTAGCAGAGCAGCAGCTGCACGTAGAGCGGCGTGCCGCGAAAGATATACGTGTACAGCCACACGAGGCCGGCGAGCCACTTCTTCTTCGACACCCGCGCGACCGCGAGCGGAATCGACAGACAGAAGCCCAAACCGATCGACACCACCAGCAGCCACAGCGTGATCGCGAGGCCGGTGAAGCGGTAGCCGTCGGTGAAGAGATAGTTGCGCCAGTATTCCTGAATGATCGCGATCATAGATCCGCCTTTCGCACGCCGGTCGAGTAGCGCTTTTCGAGGTATATCAGCACGAAGTTGGACACGGTGGTGATGGCGAGGTAGATCGCCCCTGCGAGCAAAGTGAAGAAGAAGAACCGCAGCGTGCCCTTGCCGGCATCCTGCGAAGCCTTGACGACGTCCGCAAGACCGATGATCGACACGAGCGCGGTGGCCTTGACCATCACCTGCCAGTTATTGCCGATGCCGGGCAGCGCGAAGCGCATCATCTGCGGGAACATCACGCGCCTGAAGACCTGCCAGCTCGTCATGCCGTAGGCCGAGCCCGCTTCCAGCTGGCCGCGCGGCACCGCCAGAAACGCGCCGCGGAAGGTCTCCGTGAAGTACGCGCCGTAGATGAAGCCGAGCACCGCGACGCCCGCCACGAACGGATCGATGTCGATCTGGTCCCAGCCGAGCATGTCGGTCAGGTTGTTCAGCCAGATCTGGATGCTGTAGAACAGCAGCAGCATCAACACCAGATCGGGCACGCCGCGCACGAGCGTCGTGTACACCGTGCCGACGCCGTAGGAAAGGCGGTTCTTCGACAGTTTCGCCGCCGCGCCGAGCAAGCCCAGCACGAAGGCGAACACCAGCGACAACACCGCCAGTTTGACGGTTTGCCAGGTGCCGTTGAGAAGCAGCGGGCCGTAGCCTTGAAGAAACATATGGGGTCCTTGACGATGCGTTTGCGACGCACCGCGAAAGACGCGGCCAGCTCTGCGCCGCGTTTGCCGCGAGCCGGATGCTCGCTGTGACCTGCGGCGCACAGCGCACCGCTGTGCAAATCATGACTGCATGGACGTTGCCGGCCTTGCAGCGCGCTTGTTGGGAAACTTGTCTCGAAACGGTTTGAATCTACTGCCGACTGACTGACTTTCCGACTCTAGTACGAAGCCCCGGGAAAGCCCATGCGGGCGAGCCCCGAGTCTCGCGGATGCTGCGTGCTGCTTATTTTGTGCTGCTTGCTACCCGCTGCGGGCCGCTTGCGCGGCAACCGCCCGGCGCCCCGGCTTAATGCCCCGGGTAGATGTCGAACTCGAAGTACTGCTTTTCGAGCTTCTCGAAGGTGCCGTCCTGGTGGACTTGCGCCAGCGCTTTGTTGAACATCGCCTTCAGATCGGCGTCGGTCTTGCGCAGGCCGATGGCCGTGCCGTCGCCGATCGTCTTCGGATCCTGCACCGCCGGACCGGCCCAGCCGAAGCCTTTGCCGCGCGGCGTCTTCAGGAAGCCGGCGTCGGCCTGGATCTGGTCCTGCAGCGCGGCGTCGAGGCGGCCCGAGCCGAGATCGGCGTACACCTGATCCTGATTCTGGTAAGGCACCACGATCACGCCCTTGGGCTCCCACCAGACCTTGGCATAGGCTTCCTGAGTCGAACCCTGCTCGACGCCGACGCGTTTGCCCTTCAGCGACTCGACCGTGGGCAGGAGCGGCGAGCCAGCCTTGGCGATCATGCGGGCGGGGGCGTCGAACAGCTTGTCGGAGAAGTCGATCTGTTCGCGGCGCTTGTCCGTGACGGTCAGCGACGACACGATCGCGTCGAACTTGCGGGCCTTCAGTGCGGGAATGATGCCGTCGAGATCCTGTTCGACCCAAACGCACTTCACGTTCATCTTCGCGCACAGCGCGCGGGTCAGATCGACGTCGAAGCCGACGACCTCGCCGCTCGGCGCTTTCGATTCGAACGGCGGGTAGCTGGCGTCCACGCCGATGCGCACGGTCTTCCACTCTTTCGCCATCGCGCCGGTGGCCATGAGCGCAAGCGCCACGCACAGTGCGAACTTCTTCATGTTTCTCCTGGATCAAACTGATCGTCTTGGGATGACCCGGCGACCGCCGGCGCTGGGCCGGCCGTCGCTATTCTAGGCGGTCAAAATTGTTGCGCCGCGCGGGATGCTGCTGCGCTTTGGCGGCGGCATTTTTGAGGCGTCGAGGAAACCCGGCGCGGACCCGAAGCCTGCGCGCGAGCGCCTCGCGGCCAACCATGCCGGGTCCGCTGGCGTACTTGGGCGCCCACGCATCTTGAAAAGCGCGGTATTTTACCCGAACAGAGGCAAGGCGTCAGGCAGGACGCCGATGACGGCTAACTGGCCGTTGTTGGCGTTGTGCGTGCGCGACGTTGCGGGTGATTTGCTCCGATTGCGGCGAGCGTGGCGGTGGCGCGTCCTTTTCGCGTCGGCTAGTTTTGGGCAGGTTTGTGCCCCGCGTGGATTTGCTCCTGTGCGGATTTGCGTTTGCGCCGGCCGGGCGCCGGCTCGCGTATGGGATTTGCGCGAGGTTTGCGGGTCTCGCGCGGCTTGGCGGCTTGGCGGTTTCGCGGCGAGGGCGGCTCTTTCGCCGTCGCAGTCCTGGCCCGAACGTCCGCCCACCACGCCCGCGCCCGATTGCCCGTATTTATGGAACGATCCGGTGCACTCGCGCCTGATTGTTTGGCGGCCGCGCTGCCCCTACATTCTCGTCATCGCTATTTACATACCGGGAGTATTTCCATGATCGAGATTCGCCGTTCCGAAGAACGCGGCCACGCCAACCACGGCTGGCTCGACTCGTATCACAGCTTCTCGTTTGCCGACTATCGCGACCCGCAGCATGTGCATTTCGGCCCGCTGCGCGTGATCAACGAAGACCGCATCGCCGGCGGCGAGGGTTTCGGCACGCACGGCCATCGCGACATGGAGATCGTCACGTATGTGCTCGAAGGCGCGCTCGCTCATCGCGACAGCATGGGCAACGGCTCGACCATCCGTCCCGGCGACGTGCAGCGCATGAGCGCGGGCACCGGCGTGCAGCATAGCGAGTTCAACGCATCGCAGGACGAGCCCGCGCATCTGTTGCAGATCTGGGTGATTCCGAAGCGCGCGGGCGATCAGCCCGGCTATGAGGAAAAGCGTTTCGACGCCGCCGACAAGCGCGGCCGGCTGCGTGTGGTCGCGTCGCCCGATGGCCGTGACGGCTCGGTGACGATTCACGCGGATGCATCGATCTATGCGGGTTTGATCGACGGTGCGGAAGCGGCCACGTTTGCGTTGCCGAAGGGCCGTCTCGCGTACGTGCACGTGGCGCGCGGTGCGCTGACGGTGAACGGGCAAGCGCTTAAGGCAGGCGATGCCGCAAAGCTCAGCGAAACCGATACGGTGACGCTCGAGAAGGGCGAGAACTCCGAAGTGCTGCTGTTTGATCTCGGTCAACTGAACTGAGATGAACGGCTGATCGACGGATCGTGTCGGCGGGTCTTCGTTGCGCTAATGAATGAAAGTGGAACGAGCTTGCCGTCGCAAAACAGAAGCCAGTAGCACCACGCAAAAACGCCACGGATATTTTTCCGTGGCGTTTCTATTTGCATCGACAGGAACAAGACGGCCGCATAGGCCCGCCTTGCTGCTCGCTCGCGCCGCTTACTGATTCGCGGCCGGCGCCGACGCCGCGCCCTTGTGATGCTCCCAGCGATCGCGCATCTTCTCGTGGCGAGATTCCATCTTCGCGAAGCGCTGCTTCAGCGCCGTGCTGACGGTGGTCTTCTGCTGATCGTTCAAGCCGTCATAGAACTTGAGCCATGCGTCGGTGGTTTGCTGACGCAGTTGCGCGTCCTTCTGCTCGACTTGCTGATGCGCGGCGGCCATCGCGTTCAGATCGAGGATCGGCTGTTGCTGCGCAGCCTTGAACTGGCTCTTGATCTGCTCGTGATTGGCGCGCATCGCTTCGTGGCCCTGCTTCATCGTGTCGAGCGCGGTTTGCCATTGCTTTTCCTGATCCGCGTTCAGTTTCAACTGGTCGTGCAGTTGCGTCAGCTGCTTCATGAAGTGGCCATGCCAGCCGCCGGGACCGCCGTGGCCGTCAGGCGAGGCGGGTTGTGCGGCAAAGGCGGCACCCGTGCCGATGGCGAGGGCGGTGGTGGCAACGGCGAGAACGCGCGACATCTTTTTGATGGACATATAAGGCTCCTTGTAATGGAATAGCCGACGATGCAACCGGTCATGTGGACTGCGTGCATTCGGTAAGGCACAGCGTAGAGAAGCTCGCCGATGGCTGTGTTACGTGGCTTGATGCGGCTATTACGGACCATTACGCCTGCCTTTCACAGTAACACCCGGTAACCCTTGAGGGGCATCGGTTAACGAAAACCCTTCCTGCTGCGCGTTAAACTTCATTCCATGGCTACTCAAATACTTGTTGTCGACGACGACGTCGAATTGCGCGACCTGCTGCGCGACTATCTGGCCCGCCAGGGCATCGAAGTGTCGGTGCTGCACGACGCGGGCTCCCTCGAGCGCAGGCTCGAACGCGAACGTCCCGACCTCATCGTGCTGGATCTGATGATGCCCGGTGTCGACGGACTCACGGCGCTGCGCAAGCTGCGCGCGTCAGGCGACGACATTCCCGTGATCATGCTCACGGCGCGCGCGGACGACGTCGACCGCATCGTCGGCCTCGAGCTCGGCGCGGACGACTACCTCGGCAAGCCGTTCAATCCGCGCGAGTTGCTCGCGCGCGTCCAGGCGGTGCTGCGGCGGCGCCGTACGTTGCCGTCGGCGGCGGCGCCGGAGCAGCGCGAGCCGTTCAACTTCGGTCGCTTCACGCTCGACTTCCAGTCGCGCACGCTGCATCTGGAAGACAAGCCGCTCACGCTGTCCGGCAGCGAGTTCGCGTTGCTGAAGATCTTCGTCAATCACCCGATGCGCACGCTCACGCGTGAGCGCCTGCTCGAACTGCTGCACGGTCCCGAATACGACGGCACCGACCGCGGCATCGACGTGCAGGTGTGGCGCCTGCGCCGTATCCTCGAAACCGACCCGTCCACACCGCGCTTCATTCAGACCGTGCGCGGGCGCGGCTACGTGTTCGTGCCCGACGGCGAGCAACATGCGCCGGCCCATTGATTCGCTGTTCGGACGACTCGCGCTGCTAGTCGTCGCGGTGCTGTTGCTGTCGCACTTCGCCTGGTACGCGCTGATGCGGCTCGAACGCTCGCAATTGCAAACGCGCTACGCGGTCGAGGAAGCGACCTTCCTCGTCGACGCGGTGCGCCAGCACGTCGCCCGTACGCCGGACCAGCCGTTGCCGTCGCGCGTCAGACTCGTCGACCCGGCGAGCCCGGACGTGCCGCCCGAGAGTACGGAGATGCCGCCGCCGCTCGAACGTTTCGTCGAGGACGTGCGTGAGCGCATGCCTTCCGATACCCAGGTGCGGGTCGGCTTGCCGGGCCGCCCGCCCGCGCTATGGGTGCGCGCGGCCAACGATCACAGCTGGATCGTCGTGCCGATGCAGCCGTTGCGCATGCCACGCTCGCTCGACCGTACGGTGCTGTGGCTCGTCATCATCTTCTCGTTCGCGGTGATGGCGGCGCTGTTCGCCGCCTGGGCGTTGCAGCAGCCGCTGCGCTCGCTGGCCCAGGCGGTGGCGCGCTTCGGCCGCGGCCTGCCGGTGCCGCCGGTGCCGGAGCGCGGTCCGCGCGAATTGCGGCAACTCACGCACGGCTTCAATCAGATGGTTCAGGAAGTGGCGCGCACCGAGAACGATCGCGCGGTGATGCTGGCCGGTGTGGCGCACGATCTGAAAACGCCGCTGGCGCGTTTGCGGTTGCGCGCCGAGATGATGGACGAGGTGAAGATGCGCGACGGCGTGGTGCGCGACGTCGATTCGATGACGCATATCGTCGAACAGTTTCTCGTGTTCGCGCATGACGGCGCCGATCGCAGCGAAGCCGTCGAAGTGGACATGCAGTGCGAGCGGGTCGTGCGCAGCTATCGCGCGGTGGCCGCCGGTGCGCCCAGCGTGCTGACCGAACTTAACGCGGGGCCGGCGTTCCTGCTGCCCGCCGCCACGCTCGACCGGATTCTGTCGAACCTGCTCGACAACGCGCACGCATACGGCGCGCCGCCGGTCACCGTCGCCACCGCGCGCACGGCGCAAGGCTTCACGCTGTCGGTGAGCGACAACGGCAGCGGCATCGCCGCTCAGGATCTGTTCAACGCGAGCCGGCCGTTCGTGCGGCTCGACCCGGCGCGCGGCGGCAACGGCCATAGCGGACTCGGGCTCGCGATCGTCGAGCGGCTGGTACGGCGTGCGGGCGGAGAGTGGGAGATCGGCAACCACGGCGGCCGTGGCTTGCGGGTTTTGATGAGCTTTCCATTTGAGGCGTTGCCGCGCGTGGCGGCGGCTTCGGAAAGCGCGTGGTAGTTCTCTGGTAAATGCCAGGCGGTGCGGACGCGATGCGTCTGCACCGTATTGATAGTCGATTTGATGAACCCCGGACGCATCGTTCCGAGCGTGGCGCTCAAGCGGGGACTAGTCCGAGAACAGCGTGTTCAATGCATTTGCCGCGTCACTGTCCACCGTGTTCCATGTCACCGTTTCCGCTTCGAAAATATAGTGCGTCGTGTATTTGCCAAGGCGCGCCAGGATCTCTTCCTGAATCAGCTCCGGCGCGACGGCCAGCTTCAGGTACCACGCGGTAGACGACAGACGCGTCTGGAACGCACCGTATTCCGCCAGCAGATGATCGAACGCGTCAGCATCCTGATCGCGACAGACGATGACCAAATTTCCCTTCATGCGAATCTCCCGTTAAATCGGTAGCGTCAACCTCGATGTCAGAGTCGATCATACCTGCTTCGTTACGGAAAGCTCCGCGCTGCGCGCTTGCGCTATGTCGGTCGAAGCACACATCGGCGCGCGGGAGCGGCAGGGGAGAAAGGCGCAGGAAGGGCGCCAGCCGGCGCTTTACCAGACGTTCGCTACCGTGCGTGCGGGCGGTGCGGTGTCGTCGGGCGGCAGCGCTTCGGTGCGGTCGCGGCCGCCGGTTTTCGCGGCATAGAGCGCGGTGTCGGCACGACTCATGAGGCGCTCGGGCAGATCGTCCGGCGACAGTTCGGTGATGCCGATGCTCACGCTCAAGCCCACCGAGGGCGGCAGCTTCGGCGAGGGCACCGCTTTCAGACGCAGGCGCAAGCGTTCCACGACGTCGCGGCCGCTGGCGAGGCCGGTGGCCGGCAGCAGCAAGCCGAACTCTTCGCCGCCGAGCCGGCCGATCGCATCGGCGCCGCGCAGTTCGGCGCGGCAGGTGTCGACGAAATGTTCGAGCGCGCGGTCGCCGGCGGCATGGCCGAAGCGGTCGTTGATCTGCTTGAAGTGATCGAGGTCGGCGATCGCCATGCACAGCGGCTCGTTGTTCGCATGCGCGCGTTCGATCTCGTGGCGCAGCAGATCGAGGAAGTAACGCCGCGACAGCGCGCCGGTCAACACGTCGTGGCGCGCTTCCGCTGAGAGCAGCGTATTGGCCGCCTGCAACTGCTCGGCGAGGTCGCGCGTGGCGCGATGGTGGCGCCGCTCGCGCACATACGACACGGTGATCACCCACGCCAGCGCGACCGTGCCAGCCAGCGTCAGAAACACCAGCAGATGGTCGCGCTTGTGATTGCGCAGCAGTTCCGGCCAGGCCGCGAGCGGGTCGACCAGATGCGCGGAGAGCCCCGAATTCAGGCCGACGCGGTCCTGATACAGCGCCGGCATCCGCTGCTCGCTCATGCCGAACAACTGGCCGGCGACCGCCGCGGGCACCCACGGAGCCTGTTCGCGCACCTGGGCGGCGACGCGAATCTGCATGCCGGGGAAAGTTTCGCGGTGGTAGACGAGCCTGCGCTCGGCGGGGCTCATCTGCGTGACGCGCGAGTTCGGCAGCGTATGGCCTTCGAGTTCGCTGTTGTGCGCCATGATGATGACGCCGTTGTCGTCGGCGACGAAGGTGCCCGCGTGCGCAACCCAGTGGCGCAGCCGCGCGATCCCCACTTTGGCGACCACCGCCCCGACCAGCAACCCCTCCGCGTAAACCGGCGCGGCGATGAAGATGCCCGGCTCGCCGCTCGTGCGGCCGACGCCATACGCTTCCGAGAACGCGCCGAGCAGCGCGCTCGTCAGATAGCCGCGCATGCGCATGTCGACGCCGACGAACGAGTGCTCCGCCGCGATCGGGTTGTCGATCGAGTTGCTCGACGCCACGCAAATGCCGTTGGCGTTTACGAGCCAGACCTGGTCGAGCCCGGAGAAACCTTGTGCGTCGTGCAGGAAGCGGCTGACCGTGGTCATTCGCGCATCTTTTAGCAGCGCGGCGCGCAGGGCGGGTTCCGCCGCCTCGCTGTTCGCGGCATAATTCTGGGATTGCACCAGGGCGCGCTGGACCACGTCCATTTCGGCCATGGTTGCGGGGATGGCGCGGGACATGGCGAGGTCGCTGGCAATCACCTCGGCCATGTTGTCGACGATCGACGCGGACATTTGCCGCTGCGCGCGCAGCGCCGCGTCCAGCTCTTGCTGTACCATCCGGTCCGCGACCATGCCGGCCACAAACCAGCAAACCAGTACGATCAGCACGAAGCTGACCGGCCCGGTTGCCTGGCGCAAGGTTGTCCCGTTCATCGACCCTCTGATCCGTCTGGCTGTGACATGCAACTAGCTCATTCGTGGCAGCGCGCAGGCGCTGTGTCGACCCTTAGGAAGCGGCTGCCCGCGCCGCCGCTGCGGCCCGGGATAAACCGCACGCTGACAAACATGCGCGTCATTTTCTGATTTTAACCGGCATGGGGCCAGACGCCACCGTTATTGCGGGAATGCGAAGTGCATAAACGAAGGCTGTCCGGCTCTTAACGGCACGCGAGCCGGATTCTTGATGGCTGCGTGGGTCGTCCGGGTGGTTCGCCGCGTGTGGCCGGCGTGGCGGCGATGAGCCGCGCTGTGGCTCACGCACCACGATCGACGGTTCGCGCCAACGTGCCGCGGCGCCGGCCAAGGCCGGCGTGGCGCGGGCGGGGGCGATTTATCGCGATTTGCCGTGAAAGGTTGTGCCTGAAACATAGGATGGTGTAGTGTCGTGCCGTCCAAAACAAGGAAAGCTCGCCAGCCTTCGGGCGGCGCCTGCGGCGACAGGAGTCCGGCGTGATGGGGTGGTCCTGGACGGCTCGTCCATGACACGTCCGTTACCGGCCCACGTGTCTCCAACGCTAACGATTTACCGCGCACACGCGTTTTCCCATGCATGATTTCCGCTTTCCGGACCGATCTTCAGACCGCCGCGCCGAAGCCGCGGCCTCCTTCGAGCGAACCAGTGCCTGCATCGAAGGGGGGGGCATCTAATGGATTT
The DNA here is from genome assembly GCF_902859935.1 of Paraburkholderia fynbosensis. Taxonomy (GTDB): domain Bacteria; phylum Pseudomonadota; class Gammaproteobacteria; order Burkholderiales; family Burkholderiaceae; genus Paraburkholderia; species Paraburkholderia fynbosensis. Next base: position 70,644 of record NZ_CADIKI010000003.1, on the reverse strand, counting down.
CAGTTTTAACCTGAAGCGCACCGCCAATGCGTCGGCATGGCGGGTGCTGCCCAATCGCTGGGACTTCGTCGCCTTTCCGTTGATCATCTGCATGATCGCGATGGCGGCGATCGGCTTTCACGAAACCCTTGCGCCGATGTCGACGCTCAAGACCCAGGCGATCTCGCTCGATCCGGCGAACCTGCCCGAGTACGCGATGCGCACCACGCTGCGCATGCTCGCGGCGATGGTCGCCTCGCTCATCTTCACGCTGGTCTACGGCACGCTCGCGGCCAAGAGCCGCCGCGCCGGCCTCGTGCTGGTGCCGATTCTGGACATCCTGCAGTCGGTGCCGGTGCTCGGCTACATTTCGTTTACGGTCACGTTCTTTCTCGCGCTGTTTCCGGGCCGCGTGCTCGGCGCCGAACTCGCGGCGATCTTCGCGATCTTCACGAGCCAGGCGTGGAACATGACGTTCAGCTTCTATCAGTCGCTGCGCACGGTGCCGCGCGATCTGGACGAAGTGTCGCGCGGTTTTCATCTGACCTCGTGGCAGCGCTTCTGGAAACTCGAAGTGCCTTTCTCGATGCCGGGCCTCATCTGGAACATGATGATGTCGATGTCGGGCGGCTGGTTTTTCGTGGTCGCCTCCGAAGCGATCACGGTCGGCAACAACACGATCACGCTGCCGGGCATCGGCGCGTTTCTGGCGCAGGCGATCTCGGAGAAGAACCTGCATGCGATCGGCTGGGTGATCCTCGCGATGACGGTCGTGATCCTCGCGTATGACCAGTTCCTGTTCCGTCCGCTCGTCGCGTGGGCCGACAAGTTCCGCATGGAAACCACCAGTTCGGGCGACGCGCCGGAGTCCTGGCTGCTCGACCTGATTCGCCGCACGCGCCTGATTCACCGCCTGCTGGTGCCGATCGGCTGGATGTTCGCGAAGGCCGCGCGGGTGCGCTTCCAGTTGCCGGCGTTCAGCGCGCCGCGCTTCCAGATTCCGCAGCGCGAGAAGAGTTCGAAGCTCGGCGACATCCTGTGGGCGGCGTTCGTGCTGATCGCTACCGTCTACGTGGTGTACCGCGTGTTCCTCTATGTGCGCACCGGCGTGACGCTCGAAGAGGTCGGCCACGTGCTCGTGCTCGGGCTCATCACGCTGCTGCGGGTGGTGGTGCTGATCGCGATCGCCTCGGTGATCTGGGTGCCGGTCGGCGTGCTGATCGGCCTGCGCCCGGCGCTGGCGGAAAAGATCCAGCCCCTCGCGCAGTTCCTCGCCGCGTTCCCGGCGAACCTGCTGTTTCCGGTGTTCGTGATCATGATCGTGCGTTTCCATCTGAACCCGGACATCTGGCTGTCGCCGTTGATCGTGCTCGGCACGCAGTGGTATATCCTTTTCAACGTGATCGCCGGCGCGAGTTCCTATCCGAACGACTACCGCGAGGCGGCCAAGAATTTCCACATCCGCGGCTGGCAGTGGTGGCGTCAGGCGATGCTGCCGGGCATCTTCCCTTATTACGTGACCGGGGCGATCACCGCGTCGGGCGGCGCATGGAACGCGAGCATCGTGGCCGAATTCGTCCAGTGGGGCGATACGAAGGTGGCCGCTCACGGGCTGGGCGCGTACATCGCGCAGACCACCGCGGCGGGCGACTATCCGAAGATCATCGTGGGCATCGCCGTGATGTCCTTGTTCGTGACCCTGTTCAACCGCCTGCTGTGGCGTCCGATGTACGCCTACGCCGAAGCCAAGCTCCGGCTCGATTGAGATATGAAGGCATAACGCGATGCAAAATCCCAAAGCTGCTATGACCGCCGCGCCGACCCAGACGCCGCCGAAGCCGCCGCGCCTCGGCGAAGAGATCCTGCGTGTCAAGGACGTGTGCCGTGGTTTCAACAAGACGCAGGGCGAGCTGCTCGTGCTCGACGCCGCGAACCTGTCGTTGCGCGAAGGCGAGATCGTCGGATTGCTGGGCCGTTCGGGCTCGGGCAAGTCGACGCTGCTGCGCATCATCGCCGGTCTGATCGAGCCGACCGACGGCGAAGTCACGTATATGGGCAAGCCACTCGACGGCCCGGCGAAGGGCGTCGCGATGGTGTTCCAGACCTTCGCGCTGTTCCCCTGGCTGACCGTGCTGCAGAACGTGGAAGCCGGTCTCGAAGCGCAAGGCGTCGGCGCCGCCGAGCGGCGCACGCGCGCGTTGGCCGCGATCGACCTGATCGGTCTGGACGGTTTCGAAAACGCGTATCCGCGCGAGTTGTCGGGCGGCATGCGGCAGCGCGTCGGCTTTGCACGCGCGCTGGTGGTCGACCCCACGCTGCTGCTGATGGACGAGCCGTTCTCCGCGCTCGACGTGCTGACCGCCGAAACCCTGCGCACCGATCTGCTCGATCTGTGGACGCAAGGCCGCATGCCGATCAAGGCGGTGCTGATCGTCACGCACAACATCGAGGAAGCGGTGTTCATGTGCGACCGGATTCTGGTGCTGTCGTCGAATCCGGGCCGCGTGATCGCCGAGATCAAGGTGCCGTTCAAGCATCCGCGCAACCGGCTGGACCCGGCGTTCCGGCGTCTGGTCGACGACATCTACGCGAAGATGACCGCGCGTCAGACCGACGAAAAGACCAAGAAGGGGCTGGAGCTGCATAGCTGGCTGCCGCATGTGTCGACTAACCTGATGGCCGGTCTGATCGAGACGCTGGCCGCCGCGCCGTATCACGGCCGCGCGGACATGCCGGAAATCGCGCGCTCGCTGCATCTGGAGGTGGACGACCTGTTCCCGGTGGCCGAAGTGCTGCAGCATCTGGGTTTTGCCGACGTGCGCGAAGGCGATATTTTCCTGACGCCGCCCGCGCGCGTGTTCTCCGAATTCGGTACGCAGGAACGCAAGATGATGTTCGCCGAGCATCTGCTGCGGCACGTGCCGCTCGCCGCGCGGATTAAGAAGGTGTTGAACGAGCGGCCGGGGCATCGCGCGCCGCGCGTGCGCTTCGAGCAGGAGCTGGAAGATTTTCTGTCGGACAGCGCGGCAGAAGAAACGCTCGACGCGGTGATCAACTGGGGCCGTTATGGCGAGATCTTCTCGTACAACGACCAGACCGAAATCTTCAGTCTGGAAGACGTGGAGTCTTGAGGCGTAGCGGGTCTGATTGATTCAGACAGACAAGACAAGGAAGGCGGTTCGTGCGAAAGCGGCAGGGGAGACCCCGCCGCTTTTTTATTGCAGATTGCCCCAGCGTTCGACCGCCGGTTCGGCCGAAGCCCACTTCCAGCCCTTGTCCTGCTGGCAAGCGCTCGCCGTGAACCAGGCTTGCGGCGCGTTCGGCCCGTCGCCGTCCTTCACCGAGAACACGAACTCCTTGCACAGCGCGAGCGCCGAACCGAACGCGCGCGTCACGCGCACCTCGCCGTGCCCGTTCTCGATGGGCAGCGTGTGCTTGACCGACCAGGGCCGCGTCTCGCCCACCGGCATCGCGCCTGCCAACGCGGCGATCAGGTCCTGTTGGTCCTTGTGCATGCTGCGCATGTAGCGACCGACGACTTCGTCTGTCGCGGCCTGCACGGCGATACCGACGCCGATCGCGACGGCCGGGTTCGAGGTCACGAGACCCGATGCAACGCCCGCCGCCGCGCCGCTCGCGGCGCCGACGGACGAACAGCCGCTCGTCAGCAGGCTTGCGCCGACGCAGAGCGCGCCGGCCGCGATCAGCCGCAGACGGTTGCCGGACAATCGCGCGACACGTGCGCGAGCCGCCGCGCGCGAGACGCGAAGCGAGAGCGTCTTCATTGCAGCGCGCCCCAGCGTTCGGTGGCGGGTTCGGCCGACGCCCACTTCCAGTTCTCGCCGTCACGGCAGACCGACGCGACAAAGAACGCGCTGCTCGCGGGGACGTTTTTGGTGGCGGTCTCGTCGACGGAGAAGACGATTTCCTTGCAGTCGAGCGCGCCCGTGCTGATTGCGCGGCTGACGGTGACGCGCCCGTGCTGATCGTCTTCGATCGGGAAGGAGTGGGTCACGCCCCATGGCGCGACCGCGCCGACCTCGAGCGGTCCGGCCGCTCTGGCGATGCTGTCCTGCGTATTCCGATGGACCACGCGCTCCGAATACTGCACGCCGGCGCGGGCCGCCGCCACTGCGCCGAGGCCGATGCCGGTGGCGACTGCCGCGTTGCTCGTGACTTTCGTCGCGACCGCCGCGCCCGCGATACCGGCGCCTGCCACGGCACCTTCGGAGTAAAGCGAGCTGCAGCCGCTCAACGCCGACGACGCAACGAGCGCGAATGCGACGAGCGCCGTTGCACGCTGACGTGCGCATCTGGCCGTTGTTTTTGCCCTGCCGGCCCACACCGTGTTTTTTTGCATTTCCCTGTCTCTGCTCGTGCAAGTGCCTTTCATTCACGCGAGAAGCGAGCGCGAACGTGCGGCACGTCGTTCCAATACGCTGCCGCATTTTGCAGGATGCGTTTTGTAATTGGCAGTGGCAAAGTGCAAGAAATTGCAAAACATGATGCAGACCAAACCGGTTTCTGGTGAGCGAAACCAGGAATTTGCCTGGTAATGCGAAGCAATGCACGAAGCGATGCGGAGCCGGCTGTTTCGCCCGCTGCATCCACATTATCGGGATAGTGGAGCGGTACTCACGCGAGGGATCGCGTGAGTACCGGGCCAGGCAAGGCAGTGGTTCAGCGCAGGGGCTCGTCTTGCGAAACGCTTACTGTTCGGCTTCTTCTTCCGCGCCTTCGTCGCCGTATGCGCTCAGGCGGTTGTACAGCGTCTTCAAACTCACGCCGAGCGCTTTGGCCGCGCGCCGCTTGTCGCCGCCGCAATACTTGAGCGTACCGAGGATGATCTGCTTTTGCGCATCGGCGAGCGGCGTGCCGATCCACACGCTCATCGCGTCACCCTGCGTGACGGCTTTTTTAACCCGCGACGCGAGATGCGGATGCGGCAGCTCGACGGTCTTCTCCGCGAGAATGAACGCGCGATACACCGCATTCTTCAACTCGCGCACGTTGCCCGGCCACGACCAGGTGCGCAGCGTTTCGATCGACCGTTTGCTGAAGCTCTTGCTCGTGCCTTCCTGCTGATTCAATTGCACGAGGAAGTGTTGCGCGAGCAGTTCACGGTCGCCGTCGCGCTCGCGCAGTGGCGGCGCGCGCAAAGGGAACACCGCGAGCCGGTACATCAGGTCTTCGCGCAAGCCGTTTTCCTTCACGGCCACCGCGGGGTCGCGATTGGTGGCGGCGATCACGCGCACGTTGCCGCTGATCAGGTCGGTGCCGCCGACCCGGTAGAAGGTGCCCGTTTCGAGCGCGCGCAGCAGTTTGACCTGGCGCACCGGCGCCATTTCGGTAATTTCGTCGAGGAACAGCGTGCCGCCGTTAGCGTGTTCGAAGTAGCCGACGCGGCCTTGGACCGCGCCGGTAAAGCTGCCTTTTTCGTGGCCGAACAGCTCGGCTTCGATGAGTTCATCGGGAATCGCGCCGCAGTTCACGGCGACGAACGCGGCGTCCTTGCGGCTGCTTTGATCGTGAATCGTGCGGGCGATCAGTTCCTTGCCGGTGCCGGATTCACCGATGATCAGCGCGGTCGCGTCGGTGCTGGCGACGCGCTCGATCTGCTCGTACAGATCCAGCATGATCGGCGACGAGCCGTACAGCAGCCCGTACGATTTCAGTCCCGCGACGCCGTCCGCGACGCGCTGCTTCGCCTGTGGCGAAGCATTGCCGCCGGCGGAGACGGTGGGCGAGTCCAGATCGATTGACGCCATAGACGGTCCTGTGCAAATGAGTGTGTTGTTACGGCGCGCAGGCCTTGGACGCGAGACAGCGCGGTCCAGCCGATATCTCGCAGAAGTCGATTTAACCACTTCGACACGGTTTCCGGCAATCTAACTAACGCAGTGAGACGGACATTCGCGCGCGATCGGTCGAATGTGCATGACGCAACGAGCGGGGTCCTGGAAGGCCGGTTTTACCGGGCACAGCGTTTGCGCCAACGGCCCGACACGCGTGTGTTTTTCCGCGGCGAACATCGACGCAGGGTGCGAAGCCCCGTGACGCCCCGGTGCGCACACGAACGCGGAATCTAGACGAGGAGTGAATGATGACTGACACCACGCAACAACTTGCACTCGGCGGCCAGAAGATTGTCGAGGATCTGCGGGTGCTGCTGAAGGACTCGGAGGAAATGCTGCGGCTCGCCGCCAACGTCCCGGGCGAGGGCGTGGACGCGCTGCGCGACAGGCTAGGCACGCACGTGGAGACGTTGCAATCCGCGCTGGGCGATGCGCAGCACAACGCGCAGCGGCGTTACCGGGTAGCCACCGTCAGCACGGAGCGCTACGTGCGGCACAACCCATGGCGTGCGATCGGTATCGCGGCGGGTGTAGGCTTTCTGCTGGGCGTCCTGACCGCGCGCTGAGTGGCGAGCGCGGTGCGGACCTTATCCGCTTCACGATCACGAGGAGTTCACGATGGCACGACCAATTGGCATCTTCGGTGCATTGATGGCGCTGGGCGGCTTTCTGGCAGTCCGTTACGTGCAGAGCAAGCGCGCGGCCAAGTTGCCGTCTGCGCGGGAATTGAGCCGCTGGGAAGGCGAGGGCGGCGCTGTCGCCACGCCCGCGTCCCCCGCAGCGGGCCTGGCAACGGCAAGTGCGAGCCCGGACGCGCACGCAGCGAACGGCCCGGCGCATACGAATGGCGATGGCCGGGCGTGGCCGTTTCCGCGCAGTTAAAGCGGTGGCTGCCCCGTATCGCGGCCATTTCACATTGACGCACGTCGCCCCAAGCCAAAAGGTTAATTTGTTTGGATAAAGCCGTATAATGGGTAAATACACAACAATGCTGCGGCGATAGTCGGGAATTCCCTGGTTATTGTTGCAGTATTGTATGAAGTCACCGGCGAGTGCGCGCGCAAAAAGTCAATGCGTTCGTCATATCCGAGGCGCGGTGCGGTAGAGCGCGCCACCGCCGGCCCGCTTTTCAGCATGCACATTGGCATGCTTCCCTACCCACGCTTGCAGCTTTTCGAGACGCGATGCCACATGTACTGATTGTCGATGACGATGCCGGTACCCGCGAGGCGCTTTCCGCCATCATTGGGGAAGACGGTCTGACCACCGCCACCGCGGGCGATTTGCGCGAAGCGCGCATTCAACTGATCCGGCAGATGCCGGACGTCGTTTTTACGGACCTGAAGCTGCCCGATGGCAGCGGGGTCGATCTGTTCGAAGATCTGGATCCGCGCTCCGGCGTGGAGGTGATCGTGATTACCGGCCACGCCACGGTGGAGTCGGCGGTCAACGCGCTGAAGATGGGCGCCACCGACTACCTGGTCAAGCCGATCAACATGCAGCGCGTGAAGGCGATCCTGTCGCGTTTGCCGCGCGCCGGCGACCTGAAGGCGGAAATCGGCACGTTGCGTGGCGAGCTGCGCCGCATGGGACGCTTCGGGCTGATGCTGGGCAACTCGCCGGCGATGCAGGAGGTCTACGACCAGATCGGCCGCGTCGCGCCGACCGCGGCCTCCGTGATGCTGGTGGGCGAGTCGGGCACCGGTAAGGAAGTCGCCGCGCAGACGCTGCATGAACTGAGCTTGCGCCGCAAGCACGCGTTCCTCGCCGTCAACTGCGGGGCGATCTCGCCGAATCTGATCGAATCGGAAATGTTCGGTCACGAGCGCGGTTCCTTCACCGGCGCGGACCGGCAGCACAAGGGCTATTTCGAGCGCGCGAACGGCGGCACGCTGTTTCTCGACGAGATCACCGAGATGCCGATCGAGCTGCAGGTGAAACTGCTGCGCGTGCTGGAAACCGGCATGTTCATGCGGGTCGGCACGACCAAGGAAATCGAAACCGATGTGCGCCTGATCGCGGCCACCAACCGTGACCCCGAGCAGGCAGTGCTGGAAGGCAAGCTGCGCCTCGACCTCTACCATCGGTTGAACGTGTTTCCGATCAGCCTGCCGCCCCTGCGCGACCGCGGCAAGGACGTCGAACTGCTCGCGCAGGCTTTCCTCGACGAACTCAACGAGCGCCACAGCACGAAGAAGCACTTCCCCGCCGCCGTGAAGGAAATGCTGATGTCGTATCCGTGGCCGGGCAACGTGCGCGAGCTGAAGAACTATGTGCAGCGCGCGCACATCATGTCGGGCACGGATTCGGACAGCACGGCGACGGTGCCGTTGCAGATCACGCTGTCGAAGCCCGCTGCCGGCACGGCCATTACGATTCCGTTCGGCACGTCGCTCGCCGAGGCGGACCGTCAGCTGATTCTCGCCACGCTCGAACAATGCGGCGGGGTGAAGACGCGCGCCGCGGAGATTCTCGGCATCAGTCTTAAGACGCTGTACAACCGGCTGGTCGAGTACGGCAACGACGCGCGCGAGGAAGGCGATGCCGCCGACGAATCGCGCGCACTGGGCGGCGCGGACGCCTGACGGGCGCGGCTTGGCGCCCGTCCGCACTCCCATCGCCCAGCCAGCCGGGAGCGCGTCTTAGCGGCACAGGCCTTGCTGCGATCCGAAGGAACGCAAACGAGGATAACCGACATGCCGGACTACGCCGCCGCTCCCGCGCTTCCCCCTTCGAAGCACGCTCATCGTCCCGAGCCGATCGAACCGCCGTCGCCGCCGCCGAACCCGGCCGAGCCCGACACCATCCCCACTCCGGATCCGGAGCCGATCGAACCGATCGAGCCCGTCGCTCCGCCGATCGGTGATCCGCCCCCGCAGCCCACGCAGACGCCGCAAGCTGTCGGCACCCTGACGCAGCGAATGCAACTCTGACACGTCCGCTACACCGGGCACCCGTCTGACGCAGCAAATTTGTGTATTTGTTACAAACCGGGCGCATCTTTTACCGGCAATTTACCTTCGCGCCCCCTAGACTGTATGGATGCCGCTGGATAGCGGCGCGCTTCCCCGGAGGCAACGATCATGAGACATCCCGCATTGCGACGCTCAGCGCGCCATTCGAAGCGCGACGCCCGGCCAGGCGGCAGCCAGACCGAGCCCGCGGTGTCGCCGGACCCGGCCGCGCAGAACCGCGTGGCGCCCGACGCGCCGCCCGACGGCGAGCACAACCAGGGCGGCGCACGCAAGGAAGGGCTCGATTACCAGCGCGATCTGGGCTCGGAACAGGATGCGTGAGTTCGTCCGAACCCCATTCGAACGATTTTGACGGTCGGAGCGTCTGTTCCGGTTTCGTCGGCTAGTACAGCAAAAATTCCTTTGTGATGCGAATTCCTCGCGGGTTTCTGCTTGCCCGTCACATTTGCATACATTTTTATTTTCCCATGTCGAAATTCGGCACGCGACTTGCATACACCTTTCGGCATATGTCCGCATGCAACGAAACAACTGACTAGGTGGAGAACCAATGAGCAGACTGATCGTGGTATCGAATCGTGTCGCACCCATTCAGGAAGGACGCCCAGCAGCAGGTGGCCTGGCGATCGGCGTGCTGGACGCGTTGAAGGAAACCGGCGGGGTCTGGTTCGGCTGGAGCGGCGAAACGGTGAGCGAGCCGTCCGCTCCGGTCATCGAAAAACAGGGCAACGTGACCTACGCGACCGTGGGCCTCACCAAGCGCGACTATGACCAGTACTACCGCGGTTTTTCCAACGCGACGCTGTGGCCGACCTTCCACTATCGCAACGATCTCTCGCGCTACGACCGCCAGGAATACGCGGGCTATCAGCGCGTCAATGCGACGCTCGCGAAGCAGCTCAAAGAGCTGCTCAAGCCCGACGACATCATCTGGGTCCACGACTATCACCTGCTGCCGTTCGCGCGCTGCTTGCGCGAACTCGGTGTGAAGAATCCGATCGGCTTTTTCCTGCATATTCCGTTTCCGGTGCCGGAAGTGCTGCGCACGATTCCACCGCACGAAGAACTGGTCAAGGCGATGTGCAGCTACGACGTGATCGGTTTTCAGACCGAGGCGGATCGCCAGTCGTTCGTCGACTATATTGAGCGCGGCCAGCACGGCACCTCCAGCGAAGACGGCATGGTGCACGCGTATAACCGCTTCCTGAAGGTCGGCGCGTATCCGATCGGCATCTATCCGGACGCGATTGCGAAGGCCGCCGAGCAGTTCACCGACCGCAAGCCGGTACGCAGCCTGCGCGACGGCATGCGCGGGCGCAAGCTGATCATGAGCGTCGACCGCCTCGATTATTCGAAGGGGCTGGTGGAGCGCTTCCAGGCGTTCGAACGATTGCTGCTGAATGCGCCGGGCTGGCACGGCCGGGTCTCGCTCGTGCAGATCGCCCCGCCGACGCGCGCGGACGTGCAGACCTATCAGCGCATCCGTCAGACGCTGGAGGGCGAAGCGGGCCGCATCAACGGACGTTTCGCGCAGCTCGACTGGACGCCGATCCAGTACCTGAATCGCAAGTACGAACGCAATCTGCTGATGGCGCTGTTCCGTCAGTCGCAGGTCGGCTATGTGACGCCGTTGCGCGACGGCATGAATCTCGTCGCGAAAGAGTATGTCGCCTCACAGGACCCGGCCGATCCCGGCGTGCTGGTGCTGTCGCAATTCGCCGGCGCGGCCGAGCAGTTGCCGGGCGCGCTGGTCGTCAATCCGTTCGATCTGTCGCAGATGGCCGAAGCGCTGGAGCGCGCACTGTCGATGCCGCTCGCCGAGCGCCAGGCGCGTCACGCCGACATGATGGCACCGATGCGCGAGAACAATCTATCGGTCTGGCGCGACACCTTCCTCGCGGATCTGCGCAACGTCGCGACCGCCTCTTCGGTGACGGCCAAAGCGGTAAAGCTCGCTGACGTGACGGCGTCTTCGTCGTAGCCGGATCGGCGCCTCTTTCGGTCTTGAGGGAGGCACCCAGGCTGTCACGTCCAGGCGGGATTGAAATCAAGATCGGAGAACGAACGAAACAGAAAGAGCGCGGATCATGTGATCCGCGCTCTTTCTGTTTGTGCGTGCGATGTGTGCGATGCGAGGGGGAAAACTGCGTCAAACGGCTGGCGTGCTGCCCGGCTGCATGACGCGCACCGTGCTAACCACCGAAGCCACCGCCGCGAAGCCCGCCGCCACATATAGCGCCACGATCGGCCCGGTTTGCGGCGCAATGCCGAAGATCAGCGCGACCAGTGCCGCACCGAGCGTCTGCCCGGTCAGGCGCGCGGTGCCGAGCATGCCGCTCGCGCCGCCGCTGCGCTCACGCGGCGCGGCCGAGAGGATGGTGCGGTTGTTTGGCGACTGGAAGATGCCGAAGCCAGCGCCGCACAACGCCATGCGCCACGAGATCTGCCATGCGTCCGGATGCGGGCCGAGCGTGGCGAGCAGCAGCAGTCCGAGCGCCAGCGCGGCGAGGCCGATGCCGCCCAGCCAGCCCGCCGACACCTTGTCCGACAGCACGCCGGAAAGCGGCGCCGCGAGAATGATGATCGCGGGCCACGGCGTCATCAGCAGACCGGTTTCGACTTGCGATAACCCCAAGGTTTCCTGCAGCAGAAACGGCAGCGACACGAAGGCCAGCATCTGCGCGCAGAACGAGCAGACCGAGGTGCCGATCGACAGCGCGAACACAGGAATCTTCAGCAGATCGATCGGCAGCAGCGGCGCCGACTGAGTCAACTGACGGCGCACGAAGAAGTAGCCGATCACGAGCGCGGCGATGGCTTCGACCGTGACATAGCCGTACCGCTCGCCGTGGCCGAGTCCGTCGACCGCAAAAATCAGCAGGCCGAACACGAACGCGTTCATCACGGCGCTCAGGTAGTCGTACGGCGAGTCGTGGCCAGGGTTCATCGGCAGCGCCTTGAAGCCGCCGACGATCGCAGCGATGCCGATCGGCACGTTAATCGCGAACAGCCACGGCCACGACGCGACCGCGAGCACGCCGGAGGCCACCGTCGGCCCGACCGCCGACGACACCGCGACCACCATCGCGTTGATCGCGACGCCACGGCCGAGCTGCGCGGGCGGATAGATCATGCGTACCAGCGCGGTGTTCACGCTCATGATGCCCGCCGCGCCGAAGCCTTGGATCACGCGGGCGAACGCGAGGGTCGGCAGCGAGGTGGACAGCGCGCAGCCGAACGAGGACACCGTGAACAGAACGAGGCCGCTCAGATAGACGCGCCGGTAGCCGATGCGGTCGCCGAGCGAGGCGAGTGGCAGCAGCGAAATGGTGATCGCCAGCTGATAGGCGTTGACGACCCAGATCGAGCCGGCCGCGCTCGCGTGCAGGTTGCGCGCGATCGTCGGCAGCGCGACGTTGGCGATCGCGCTGTCGAGCACCGCGAGCGTGAGCCCGAGCGCGATGACCAGCATCGCCCAGTAGCGTTGTGGCAGCGGCAGGCCGAGTTCGGCGCCGGTCTCGGGCGACGCGGCGGGGGCGTCGGCTGCAGCGCTCGGCGAGGAGGGGCCGTTGCGCGAGGATTGTGCGTGCATCGATTGTTCGATTTGTAGTGGGATGGCCCGGCGATCCGCCGACGACCGCGCGCGCGGCTCGCCGTGCACGGTAAAACGCACTGCCGGCGCCGCGAACGCGAGCCGGCAGTGCGTGCCGTGCGTTACTTGAGTTCGTACAGGCCCGTGTGGGTGGTGGAGTCGAGTTCGTTCAGATGGGTCATGAAGCGCGCCACGGCGTTGGTGGTGTCCGCGTTGATCGGCAGATGCGGCACCTTCAGCGCATGCAGACGGAAGATGTAGCGATGTGCCCGGTCGCCGCGCGGCGGCGCGGCGCCGCCGAAGCCGACCGTGCCGTAGTCGTTGCGCACCTGCAGCGCGCCTTGCGGCAGCAGCGAGCCGTCCGCTTTGCCGGCGTTGCGCGGCAGCGAGCGGGCGTCGCCCGGAATGTTCACCACGACCCAGTGCCAGAAGCCGCTGCCGGTCGGGGCATCGGGGTCGTGCACGGTGAGCGCGAAGCTTTGTGTGTCCGGCGGCGGCGCATCCCACTGCAGCGCGGGCGAGATGTTCTCACCGTCCACGCCGAACGCCTTATCGTGATATTCGTGCGATTTCGGCATGAAGCCGTTGGTGGGAAAGTCGTCGGACCAGAGACGGAAATCAGCCATGATGTGCCTCCCTTGTTGATTGGTTCTGGGATAGTCGGAGCGTGCGGTTGCGTGCTGGACGGGGTGCGGCGCACCGTCCGCAACGGCGCACAAAAAGGCTCCGAAGTAGCCTGTCGAGTGTATCACCAGCGGCTGCGGGATTCGCCCTGCCCGGGCAGGCGACAGGCCGGCGACAGGCGGCTTTCAGCCGCGTTCCTCGAAGCTCGGCGCGTCGCTTTTCAACCAGTCGACGAGCCGTTGCAACACGCCCGCGATGTCGCGATTGGCGCCACGCAACGCGCATTCCCACACCACCGCCACACGCCAGCCGTCGTTGAGCAACGCGTGGCGTACCTTGTCGTCATTGCTGCGATTGCGGCCGATCTTCTCGTGCCAGAATTCCGGCCGCGTTTGCGGCCATTTGAACAGACGGCAGTCGTGGCCGTGCCAGAAGCAGCCGTGCACCAGCACGACCGCGCGATAGCGCGGCAACACGATGTCGGGGCGGCCCGGCAGATCACGCGCATCGAGACGAAAGCGAAAGCCCTGGCGATGCAGCAGGCTGCGGATCAGGATTTCCGGTTTGGTATTGCGGCCGCGAATGCCGGACATCATCCGGCTGCGTGTCGCGCTGTCGACGATATCGACCATCGCGTCAGTGCCCTGACCTGGATGCGACGTCGCCGCGACGCCGGCGGGCCGTCACGGCGACGCGCGGTTCACGCGTACAGCGAAAGGGCTTGCTTCGAGCCATGCGAGTTGTCCTCGGCGAGCAGGGTTTGCACATGCGGCAGCATGATGCGCGCCACTTCGTGCATCACCGGCATGACGACGCTGTTGCCGAATTGCCGGTAGGCCTGGGTGTCGCTGACCGGAATCCTGAAGGTGTCGGGAAAGCCCATCAGCCGCGCGCATTCGCGTGGTGTCAGGCGGCGCGGGCGTAGCGCTTCGCCTTGGTACACGAGAATCTCGGAGCCGTCCTTGTGATAGCGCGCCGACAGCGTGCGCGTCACGCTGTCCGGATAGGCCATGCCGAAGCCGAAGCCGTTGCCCGCCGCGCGGTGTTTGGCCGCGTAGTTCTGCAGATAAGTCCAGAGGTTCGGTGTGAGCGTGTACTTCGGCTGCACGCGTTGCGCGGTGTGGTCGAAGAAGCGGTCGTGGTCCCACGGCAGCACCGGTTCGCTGCCATCCGTGCGATGCAGGATCGAGCCGAGCCGCGGGCCCTGTTCCGGCAGATGCAGGTCGTCCCAGGAAAACGCGGTCTTGCCGCGAAAGCCGACGATGATGATCCGCTCGCGATGCTGCGGCGTGAAATGCTGGCCGTCGATCACGCGGTAGTGCACTTCATAGCCGAGTTCGTCGCGCAAGGTTTGCAGGATCACGTCGAAGGTGCGGCCCTTGTCGTGCGACAGCAGGTTCTTCACGTTCTCCAGCAGGAACGCGGCGGGGCGCTTCGCCGCGATGATCCGCGCGACGTCGAAAAAGAGCGTGCCTTGCGTCGTGCATTCGAAACCGTGCGGCCGGCCCAGCGCGTTCTTCTTGCTGACGCCGGCAATCGAAAACGGCTGGCAGGGGAAGCCGCCCAGCAGTACGTCGTGACCCGGCACCTCGTCGGCGGGGAAGGCGACGATGTCGCCGATCAGCGCGTGGTCGCCGCCGCCGGGATAGTTCTCGCGGTACGTTCTCGTCGAAAAGTCGTTCCATTCGCTCGTGAACACGCAATCGCCGCCGTGCGCCTCGAAGCCCATGCGAATTCCGCCGATACCGGCGAACAGATCGATGAAACGGAATTGCGCGTCGCCGGCCGTGCCGCTGCCGGTTCGCGCGCGTTCCTGCAACAGATCACGCAGGGCCGGCTCGAGCATCGCCGGGCACGGTGTTTCGCCTTTTTCCCAGCGGCGCACCGTCTTGATGTCCTTGCCGACGTGCGCGGCGATTTCTCGTTGAGTGAAGCGGGCGCGCGCCTGCCGGAGCAGGTTGAGCGGTGCGGCGAGGGTCACAGGTGTCCTTGCTGGGAATTTTTGCGGACATTATGACCTAAGGTCGTCCCGTTTTCGCTATTTTAGGGATTCCGGGGCGGAATTTTCGCGGATGCGGAGAGCGTCGGCGGCTGGAGCGGGGTGCCGTCGTGGTACGGGCAGGCTGGGAGCCGGATGCGGAGTCCGATATTGCGGCGTATGTCGACGCTGCGACCCGGATCGCGCGCTCGCGGGTTTTGATCGCGCGGGGCAGTCGGCGGCCCCGCGTGTCAGGCGCAGGCGGGCCGGTTCGACTGGATGTTAGTGATGACCGCTGGCGCTGTCGGGATACGGCGGCGCGTATAGCGCGGCGGTGGCGGGAGCGAGCGTGTCCCACGCCGGTTGAGCTTCGAACTGGTCGAGTTGCAGCAGGAGGCTGTCGACCGTGCACAGTTGCGCGTGGGAAAGATGGCCGGTGTCGAGCAACGCGTGCAGACGCTTGCGCCAATAGGTGGGGGGCAGGATCGGACCGGCCAGGTCGCCGTGTAAAGACGTCCGCATCACGCGCCCAATGTGCGCGATGTCTCCATCGATCAGCGTGGACTGGGATGATCCTGAAAGCGTATTGGGTGTGTGATCCATAGCTCCTCCATGGCCCTTTTACGGCACGCCGCGGCGGAACTTTAGGCATTTCTTTAAATATTTTTCGGCCGTGCCGGCCGACCCGTCGCTTCGGCGCGCAGCGTGGGCACATCCGTTGCTCAATATCGGCACTGGCGTAACGTCGCGCCGGCATTCCAGACAGTGGAGCCGAACATGAACAAGGACCAGGTAAAGGGTGCGGGAGAACAGGTCAAGGGCAAGGTCAACGAAGCCGTCGGCAAGGTCACGAACGATCCGGCCAAGGAAGTGAAGGGCGACTTGCAACAAGGTGCGGGCAAGGCGCAGAAAGCCTATGGCGATGCGAAAGAAGACAGCAAGGACGATGCGAAGCGCAACATGCCGTAATGCGGCTTGCGGGTGTTTCTGAATGACCGCCGGCATCATTGCGGCGGGAGAGGCGCTTCGGCGCCTCTTCGCGTTTTGATTTCGCGTGGCTGCTTTCTCGCGCCTGGAGCAGGGCGGCCTGTCAATTGCGCTTGCCCGGATGTTCGAACGCAACTGCCTGGGAGTAACCCGCAATCGGTGGCGCGGAGCATTCCGGGCGCGGGGTGGCGCCTTTAGACTTGGCGCATCCTACACGGAGGCATCGCCAATGACACCCGAAAAAGTACTTTCGATGTTCGAACGGCAGTACCTGGAGGGCAAAGTGCCCGTTGACCTCGAATCCACCTGCGCGAGTTTCGCCACGTGGTTGTCGACGGCATGGGCATTGCTCGACGGCGAGCAGAAGACGCTGCTGCTGACGGTTGGCGCGGCGTTGTGGCGTGAGGGGTTCAACCTTCGCGCGGGCACGGCGACCAAGGATTTGTGGTGAACGGGCGGCGGCGTGCGAAGCTGGCTTCTTGCGCTCGGGCTTGTTCGTGAGTCGCGGCGGCGATTCCGGCTGCAGGTCCGCGTTGTGAGTTTGAGAAAAGCGTAGCGCGTTCCGATTCACGCTTCGGCTCACCGAGGCGCTCTCGCACGCGTTGCGTCGCGTCGGTTTATATTTGGCGGTCCCGCGATCGCGGCACGCGCGTGAGCGTCATCGAAGCCGGCCGTTTATCGATGCCGCTTGTCGCGCGCCCGACGGGCCTCCCAATCGCACGACTTTCGTACAAGGTTGACACCGTCACATGACCGATTTATCCGCTTTCCCGATCACGAAGAAATGGCCCGCCGAGCACCCGGACCGGATTCAGCTCTATTCGCTGCCCACGCCGAACGGCGTGAAAATTTCGATCATGCTCGAAGAGACCGGCTTGCCGTATGAAGCGCATCTGGTGCGTTTCGATACGGACGATCAGATGACGCCGGAGTTTTTGTCGCTCAATCCGAACAACAAGATTCCGGCGATCCTCGATCCCAAGGGGCCCGACGGCAAGCCGCTGCCGCTTTTCGAATCCGGCGCGATTCTGATTTATCTCGCGGACAAGAGCGGCCAGCTGATCCCGCAAGACGCCGCCGGCCGTTATGAAGCGATGCAGTGGGTGATGTTCCAGATGGGCGGCATCGGACCGATGTTCGGGCAGCTCGGCTTCTTCCACAAGTTCGCTGGCAAGGAGTACGAGGACAAGCGTCCGCGCGACCGGTACGTCGGCGAGTCTAGGCGCTTGCTCGGCGTGTTGGACCAGCGGCTCGAAGGACGCGACTGGATTCTGGGCGACCAGTACTCGATCGCGGATATCGCCACTTTTCCGTGGGTGCGCAACCTGGCCGGTTTTTACGAAGCGGGCGAACTTGTCGGCATTCAGGATTTTCCGAATGTGACGCGTGTGTTGGCGGCGTTCGTTGCGCGGCCGGCGGTGGCGAAGGGATTGAACATTCCGAAGCGGCCGTCGTAGTGAGGTGATGCGGCGGGTGACGATCGAGCGGGCCGCCACCGGCTCGCTCTCGATCGGAGGGGCGCCTTCTTGCGCGAGTGTCGAACGCGCCAGGCTGAACCAGCTGAACCGCTCGTCGACACGTGCTGCGATTGTCTGGGCTACGATGACGCCCTACTCAATACGTCGAGCGCAAGGGAATGGCAAGTTTCAGGAAGTATCGATCGATCCAGGCTTTGCGCGCGCTCGCCGCGCTCGGCGTTGTCGCTTTTCATACCAACGGCATCGTGGTCTCGCACGGCTGGCCGGCGCATGTCTTCCCACATGTGTCGCGCTATGGCGAAATCGGCGTCGACGTCTTTTTCGTGATCTCCGGATTCGTGATGGCGCTCGTGACTCACGGCGTGCCGCCCGGCCTGGCGTCGGCGAGGTCGTTCATGTTTGCGCGCATCGCGCGAGTCGTTCCGCTTTATTGGCTTCTCACGGCGTTTTTCATTGCGCTCGTCGCCATTGTGCCGGGCGCTTCCGATGCATTCGACCATGCGCATGTCACGGCGTGGCACGCCTTCTCCTCGTTTGTATTTCTGCCGTCGATGAGCTCGACGGGCATCGCCGCGCCCGTGCTTGGCGTCGGCTGGACCTTGAACTACGAGATGTGGTTTTACGTCGTGTTCGGCGTGGCGATGTGCGCGACGCGTCACCGCCTGCTCGCTGTCGGTGCGTTGCTGATGCTCACGTCGGCGTTGCATCTGCTGCCTCGCGAAGGTGTCGCGTTTGCGTTCTACACCAACCCGCTGGTGCTCGAGTTTGTGTTCGGCTGTTGCGTCGGCACGCTGTACGCGTCGGGGCGCACGGTGCCGGCGGCCGCAGCCGTTGTTCTGCTGCTTGCGACAGCCGCCGCTGGCGCCGCATTCGCGCCGACCCTCACGGATGCGAACCGCTTTCTGGTTTTCGGTTTGCCGGCGCTGGCCGTGGTGGTGGCCGGGCTTTCGTTCGAGAACAAGCTGCGCTGGAGCACGTGGCTTGAACGGATCGGCGATTCGTCTTATTCGCTGTACCTGACGCATCTTTTCTCGATACCGGTCGTCGTCAGGGTCTTGCAGGCGGTGGATGCGCAGCATCGCGTACCGGGTGATCTGATGTGTGGGATTGTTGTGGTGGTGTCGGTCGTGATTGGTCTCGCTTCGTATCGATGGATCGAGCGGCCTGCGAGCCGCGCTGTCGCGAGATGGATGGCCATGCAGCAGGCCGGGCGTGGGGTGGCGGGAGTGAAGCGGTGAGGCGTAAGCGCCTCGCCGAGCGACGAAGCGGGCGATGGGTTGGCCCTCTGACGGAATTCACCCATCATCAGCGCGATCACAGGCCGGAGCAAACCGGTCATCACATGGCATGAGGTTGGGAAAAGCCCCTTGAGCCACGGGACAGCGCGGCAAAGCGCGCGCATGTCCACTTCTGCGGGTTCTAAACCCCGGTCGTTTTGAACGCTGCGCTCGCACCGGTCCGATCTTCGTCGCCGAAAACTTCCGCGACATGTGCCCGCGCCGTTCCATTGGCTTCGCGCGCGACGCTCAAGCGGAACTGCTTGCAGCCCAACCATAGCAGTCCGATCGCGAGCAACGTTGCAAGCAGGTTGACGACCGACATCGACATGCCCACCATTTTGGGCGAGCCGAATACCTTATCGGTCAGCAAGGCCACCAGCGTCGTGCCGATTCCCAGTGCGATCAGATTTGAAATCAGCAGGAACACCGCTGAAATCTGCGCGCGCATCTGATTGGGCGCGAGAGTCTGCATGGCGGCGGTGGATGTCGGCATCGGGAAGGATGCGAAGAACATCGCGATCACGAGCAAGCCTAGCGACACCGTCAGACTGCTCACCTGCGTGAACACGACAGCGGGCACCAGCATACCGATTGCGCCGATCGTGCCCGCCAGCATCGGGCCGTCGGTACGGCCCTTGGTCATCAGCCAGTCGTTGAGCCAGCCGCCGCAGAACACGCCGGTCGTATTCGCGATCAGCAGGATCGCGCCGAGCGTGTAGCCGGCTTCGACCGGCGACAGTCCGAAGTGGCGAATATAGAATGCGGGCGTCCAGCTCATCAGGCAGAACAGCGTCATCGCGTAGAACGAGAAACCCAGGTAGTGGCATGCGAAGGTTTTGCCGTGCTCGCGGATGAATCGCAGCGAATCGATCATCGACACGCGCTTCGCCTCGCCTGCGCTGTCTCGCACGAGGCCTTTGCGTTGCGGATCGCGCACCGTCAGAATGAAAAGCAGCGCCACCAGAAAGCCGGGCAGGCCGACGATCAGGAACGTCAGTTGCCATGAGCGTACGTCGCCGAGCAGCGGAACGGTCGTGGTCGTCACCTGCTTGAGCAGGTTGATCACATAGCCGCCGATCAGAAACGCCATTCCTCCGCCGATAAACGAGCCGAGCGAATAGATGCCCACCGCGCGTCCGAGTTTCTCTTTGGGAAAGTAGTCGCTCAGCATCGAATAGGTGCCGGGAGACAACGCCGCTTCGCCGACCCCGACGCTCAACCGAGCCAGGAACATCTGCGCGAAGTTCTGGCTGATGCCGCACGCGGCCGTCGCGAGACTCCATAGCGCAATCCCCGTCGCAATGATGCGCGGCCGTGCGAAGCGGTCCGCGAGATACGCGAGCGGCATGCCCATCACCGCGTAGAAGAGCGAAAACGCAAAGCCTTGCAGAAGACTGAACTGCGTGTCGCTCAGATGCAGGTCCTTCTTGATCGGCTCGATCATCAGCGCGAGCACCTGGCGGTCGACAAAGGAAAATACATACGCAAGCATGCAAATCAGCACCACGTACCATTCATACGTGTAGCGCCTGCTCGCGGGCGTGCTGCTCGTTGATGCGGCCATTCGGTTTCTCCAGTATTCGGGGTTCAGCCGTGCGGGACGGCGACGTGCGCTGTCACGCAGCGTGAAGGGCCACCACCGGGCGGTCCGGAAATGCAGCGTACGTAAACAAATTTCCGGAACATATGCGCAATGCCTTCAGCGACATTGCCGCTTCTCCCTAACCGGCTAAAGCTTTCCCCAGGAGACAGGTCTCCGGCCCGCGCCCCACAAGGCTCGAACCCATGGAGCGCGGTGCGCGCGACGAGTTATGCGCGCTATCTATAAGTGTTATATCGGTGAATTGATCGACGGTCGAAATTGGTCTTTCTAGACTCGCCTCGTTTTTCTGATTCATCGAAACACACGATGAATCACGGAGAGCAGTCGCGCCGTGTCTACAGGAATGCACGGCACAAAAAAACAATTTCTCGCCGGGATCACAGGAATGACCAACTGGAAGTGGAGCGCGTCGCTGCTTTGCGTGGCAGCGGCACCCGTGCTAGCGCAATCGAGCGTGACCTTGTACGGACGGGTCGATACGTCGATCGAATTGACGAACTTCGGTCCCTCGCATGCGGTGCGGATGGGTAGCGGCGATATCTTCGCCACCCAGTTCGGCCTGAAGGGGACGGAAGATCTCGGGGGCGGCTATCGCGCGATCTTCAAGCTCGAAAACGGCTTTAATTCGGCCAACGGGGCACTCGGCAACAACGGCGCCCTGTTCGGCCGGGAAGCGTGGGTCGGTTTGACGGGGCCGTTTGGCACGATGCAAGCCGGCGTGAATTACACGGTGCTGCATACGTCGTTCATCACGTACAGCTTGCCCGGCAACGGCGCGGGTCTTGCGTGGGGCAATGCCGCGAATAACTTCGTCGGACCCGCATTTCTGCGCGTGAACAACTCGATACGCTATGTGTCGCCGCGTATCGGCGGCCTGGTGCTGAAGGCGATTGCCGCGCGTGGCGCGAACGGTGCATCCAATTTGCCATCGACGCTCGGCGATACCTATGGCGCGTCGCTCAATTATGTTCACGGCGCTTTGTCCGTCGATCTCGACTACATGCAACAGACTTTCAGCCCTGCGAGTGCCGCAGCGTTGAATGCGAGCAGTCAGACGGCAGCGGGGAATTACGCGCTGGGTGGCATCTCGTACGACTTTGGCTTCATCAAGCCGGCGTTTATCTATATGCGGCATCGCGGCGGCCCGGATGTCGCGACGGCCGGCACCGCGGCGTATTCGAATCCCCACAACGACCTGTTCGAACTCGACGCGACGGTTCCGCTCGGACGCGCGCTCGTGTTGCTGAGCTACGGCCATTATCGCAAGGTCGCGGACAGCGAAGGCAATGCCGACTCGTTCGGTGTGCGAGTCGATTACCCGCTGTCCAAACGCACGGTGCTCTATACGGGCGCCGCGATGGTTCGCAACGGCGAGCACGCATCGTTCACCGTCAACGGGGCGGCAGGCGGCGGCATGCCCGTCGCCAAGCCCGGAGCGACCGCGAGTTCGGTGGTTGCCGGCATCCTCACGTCGTTCTGAGCAGGCCGCCGTGCAGCGTTATGACGCGTCGGGCGGTGTCTCGCCCGGAACCTCGGTTGGTGTGCCGAGCCAACTGTCGAAAGGCTCGCGTGCGCCGATGCGGAACAGTTCCATCAATAGGCCGCGTAGCCAGCGATGGCCGGGGTCTGCGTCAAAACGGCGATGCCAGTACGCATTGACGGGCCACATGCCGGCGTCGTCGATTTCGAACACGGCGTAATCGCCGAGCGTCGAAAACGCGCGCGCCACCGTGTGCGGCAGAATCAGCGCGTAGTCGCAGCGGCTGAGTATCGCCGGGACGACCATGAAATTCGGCACCGCGATTCGCACGCGCGACGCGAGGCCGTTGCGTTCGAGCAGTTCGGTGGCCTGCGAATGCGACGTGACCGCGATGAAGCGCAGGCCGGCAGGCGCATTCGCGCTCAGCGTGAAGTGCTCGTCGAGAGCGAGCCGCTCGGCGACGCGGCGCGGCGTCAGCAGCACATAGCGTTCGTGCAGCAGCTCGCTGTGATGAAAGTGACTCGACGCATGCGGAAAATAGCCGAGTGCGAAATCGATGCGGCCGGATTCGAGCGCGACGTTGAACTGGCTGTCGTCGATATGATGGGTTTCGATGACGACGCCTGGCGCGCGCGTATCGAGTTCGCGCATCAGCGTCGGCAGGAATGCGCTTTCGGCGAAATCGCTCATATGCAGACGGAAAACGCGCCGCGACGTGGACGCACTGAATTGCGCACTCTCATCGAGCATCTCTTGCAGAATCCGCAGCACGCGGTCGATCGAACCGGCGAGTCGTTGCGCACGCGGCGTCGCCTCGACGCCGCCCGGCGTGCGCACGAAGAGCGCGTCGCGAAATACCAGGCGCAATCGGCTGAGTGCATGACTGACCGAAGGCTGCGTGATGCCGAGTCGCAGCGCCGCCCGGCCCACGTTCTTTTCGACGTGAACGGCGTGAAATGCCTTCAGCAGATTCAGATCGAGATCCTGTACGCGCAGTGTGTCGCTGGAGTCCGTTGCGCTCAGAGGCAACAGTTCGCCGGCATGAAGCAGCCGCCCGGACGGCTCACTCTGCGCTGACATGGCGGGCAATGTGAAGCTGACGGGGGATCAATTGCGCTTGCGCTGCCGTGCGGTGGCCGACGGCAAACACCCGAAGCGCCGCGTATAGGCCTTGGCGAAATGCCCAAAGCTGTGCACGCCGTGCTCGATGAAGATATCCGTCACCGAACGATCCGGCGCCGCCTGCAGCGCGCGATGCACGGCTTCCAGCCTGCGTTCGCGGATATAGCCGCCCGGCGAGATCTGTAGAAATTGCGTGAAGCCGTTCTGCAGCGTGCGAGGCGATACGCCCGCTTCGCGCGCCAGCGTGTCGAGCCGCAGCGGCTCGTCCAGATGCGAGTGAATGTAATCGCGCGCGCGGCGCACATGCACCGGTAACGGTGCCGAGGTCGCCCTTGCGAGCGCGGCGCTGTACGAATGGGGCAATTGGCTCAGCAGCACGGAGGCGAGCCACTGGCTGAAGTCGTTGCCGAACATGCGCTCCTGCGCGGGTTCGTCGAAATGATCGCAGAGCGTGCACAAATAACGCAGCGTCGATAGAAAGACGGCGGCGCCTGGGTGCCCGGCCGGCACCGCGAGGTCAAAGATGAGCGGCTGCCTGATGCTGTCGTTCAGCATGTCCGCGAGTTTGACTTCGAGTGCGCGGCGCTCGATTCGCAACAACAGGTTGCGGCATTCCCGATCGGTGACAATGCGGCTCGCGCGTTGCGGGGACGATACGCTGAGGCCGCCCGCGCGCAATGCGACTCGCTCGCCGTTCGACTGCAGCGAACATTGTCCGCTCAGTGTCGTGCGGAACAGATAATGATCGCCGAGATCGCCGGCGTCGATTTGCGTTTCGCTGCCGTAATGCAACTCCAGCAAGCTCGTCTGATGCAGCGCCACGCCGTACAACTCAGCGTTCAACGGCCCGCGCCCGGCCACTTCCATCCTGTGCGGACAAAGCACCTGCGACACCTCGCGTTCGACATCCTCGCGGCCATGCGATGCGACAAGACGGTTGCGGTGTTTGCGTGAAATCGCGATTTCCATTCAGAGGCCTCGAAACGTATAGCGCCAGGCAGGTGCCCCGGGGATGATGCGTCGTTCAATTTAATCGTGCAAGAACGGATCGACCCGGATGGCGCCGCGCGGACAACATTGTTTCGTTGTGCAGTGAGTTGCCGGATTTGAATGCGGATTGCGCGAGATGAAGCGCCGCGGATTCGCCGGCCACGTAATCTGACAGTTATCGAAACAGGGGGAATGACGATGAATGTCTGCGTACTGGGCGGCGGTCACGGATGCTATGCGGCGGTGGTCGATTTGCTGGAGAAGGGGCATCGTGTGACATGGTGGCGGCGCGATACGGCGTCGGCCGCGCAGTTGCGCGAGCGCGGCGCACTGCGTGTGAAGGATTTTCGCGGCGAACGCGAGGTGCCGATGGGTGACGGGCAGGGCGCGGTGCGGATCGTCGAGCGGCTGGACGACGGCGTGCGGGGCGCGAGCCTGATCGTCATTCCGTTGCCTTCGACGACGCACGAGGCGCTCGCGGTCCAGCTTGCGCCGCTCCTTGCCGACGATCAGGTGGTATTCCTGCCGCCGGGCACCTTTGGCAGCTACGTGTTCGCGAAGGCGATGCACGAGAGCGGCAACACCGCCCGAGCCGCGTTCGCCGAAACGGGGACGCTGCCGTACCTGGCCCGCAAGCATGGCGACGATCGCGTCGTGATCAGTGCGTACGCCACGCGCCTGCCGACCGGCGTGTTTCCCGGCGCGTTTTCGGACTGGGCGTTTGCGGTGCTCGAGGCGGCTTATCCCTCCGTCGAACGGATCGAGGATGCGCTAAGCGGTGCGTTGATGAACGCGGGACCGGTGATCCATCCGCCGCTCATCATGATGAATGCGGGCCCGCTGGAGCATTTCGACGCATGGGACATTCACAATGAAGGCACGCAACCGTCGATCCGTCGCGTGACGAACGCACTCGACGCGGAACGTATGGCGGTGCGCGAAGCCTTCGGCTATGGCGCGCCGCATTTCCCGCTCGCCGATCACTACGCGCCGGACGGCGACGAGTGGATGTACGGGCGCGGTGCGCACGGCAAGCTGACCGACAGCGGCGACTGGCGCGAGGATATCGATCTGAAGACGCATCGGTACATGCTCGAAGATACGCGGCTCGGCTTGTCGCTACTGGTGTCGGCCGGGCGTTGGGCGGGCGTCGCGACGCCGCTCGCCGAGGGCCTGCTGAATATCGCGTCCGCGGTCTCGGAGCGCGATCTTTATGGCGAGGGACGCACGTTCGAGCAACTGGGCATCGCGTCCCTGTCGCGCGATGCGCTGACCACCCTCCTGAAGCGAGGCATCGCGTGATGCGCGGCTCCGATCCGATTCGGGAAGTGCATATTCTCGGGGCCGGACGCATGGGACAAGGTATGGCGCTGGCTTTCGCCTATGCCGGCCTGGGTGTCACGCTGATCGACTTCAAGACGCGCCATGCCGACGCGCGTGCAGCATTTGCCGCCGCAGCACGCGGCGAGATTGCGCGTCAAATGCGCACGCTGGTGAGCCTCGCGCGTATCACCGATGCGCAAGCCGAAGAAGCGCTGGCTCGCATCGTCGTGGTGGATCGCGAGGGCGCGCGGGTAACGCTTGGCCAAAGCGCGATCGTATTCGAAGCGGTGCCGGAAGTCATCGAAGCGAAACAGGCCGCCTTCGACTGGCTTTGCGAGCATGTCGACGCCACGACTTTGATCGCGTCGACTACGTCGACATTTCTGGTTACGGAGTTGCAACGTATCGTTGCGCATCCGGAGCGCGTACTCAATGCGCACTGGTTGAATCCCGCGCACCTGATGCCGCTGGTGGAGATCAGCCGTAGCGCGCAGACCGCGGACAGCGCCGTACAAGGTGTCGTCGCACTGCTTAAGCGGGTCGGCAAGGTGCCGGTGGTGTGTGGGCCATCACCAGGGTATATCGTGCCGCGCATTCAGGCGCTGGCGATGAACGAGGCCGCGCGGATGGTCGAAGAAGGTGTGGCGAGCGCGGAAGATATCGACACCGCGATTCGCACCGGCTTCGGCCTGCGATTTTCGGTTCTGGGCCTGCTCGAATTTATCGACTGGGGTGGTTGCGACATTCTGTATTACGCATCGGATTATCTGGCGCGGCAAATCGATCCGCGCTTTTTGCCGGCGCAGCGGGTGGTCGATAACATGCGCGACGGCCGCGATGGATTACGCGACTCCCGCGGATTTTACGAGTACGGGAATGTCGACGTGCAGGCTTATTTGCACCAGCGGATCGCCGAGTTCATGCGCGGGCTGGACAGTACGGGGTTGGCGCCTGTCTTCAACGCTGCGCTTTCGCGTACGCCGGATCCGGCGCCTGCGTCCTGAATGACTGCCTCCGGGGGGGGCGTCGATGACTTGGAGGGGGAACTCGTGGAGCAGCGCGAGATGAGTTTCCTTCGGTTCTGCGCCGTCCGGACGCCCGGAGGTATGCAGCGCCGTCCTCGGTCTGCAGAGCTTCGATCCAGTTCTGCTGGACTGAAGCGGCGGGTGTGCGTGGGTAATCAACGGCAGCAAAGAACGGCAGCAAAAAACCCCGCAGCACAAGGCATACGGGGCTTTCGAGGCAAACTTGGGAAACGCTGGAAAGCGAGTTGGTCCCCCTGACAGAATTCATACGTCAAGACTGGCGTGGCACTTCGTGGAATTTCCGATTTTTTATGCCCCCACCAATGCCCCTAAAATCCGTCTCCTAAGGAAATACGGGTGCGGTTCCAGTGGGTCCAGAAGAGCTTCGTAGCGATTTGGGGTCGGAGTGAACGTGGCTGACTGATGGCACCTGTGAGCGCTATGTGTGGCTCACCACTGAGAGTTTGTAACAGTCCTTTGGTCAAATCTCAAACTGAGATATCGTCCGGTCATGCGAGTGATTTCAAACAAGACATTGGTCGACTTTGCTGCCAGATACCCGGACGCTGGGACGCCGCTTCAGATGTGGCGCAGGACGATCGAGGCAGGTTTTTTCGCCTGTTACGCCGATCTGAAACAGGCATTCAATGCGACGGATAAGGCAGGAAAATTTTATGTGTTCGACATCGCTGGCAACAAGTATCGGTTGATCGCTGCAGTACATTTTGATACGCAAAAGCTATATGTGCGGCATGTTTTGACGCACAAGGAGTATGACAAATGGAAACCTTGAATTTTTCGCGGGAGGACATTGATGAACTGGCCGCGCATTTCGAGGCCATTTCCCAGAAGGTACCGCTGCATCCCATCACGACTGAACGCGAATACGATTTCGCGGTTCGGGCACTCAACGCGCTTCTCGACGCGGGAGCTGCGGATGAAGATCACAAGCTTGCTCCGCTCGTCGACGCGCTCGGCGAGTTCGTAAGTGAATACGATTCTGGGCATCACCATTTGCCAGAAGCGTCTGCGGCGGATGTGCTGCGTTACCTGATGCAGTCAAACGACGTGCGCCAGTCCGATCTGCCAGAGATCGGCAGTCAGGGTGTAGTGTCGGAAATCCTGAACGGCAAACGGGAACTCAACACGCGACAGATCAGTGAATTATCCAAGCGATTCCACGTGAGCCCGGCTGTCTTCTTCGCGGCTTGAACGACGGAACCGATAATTTTTTCGTGTCCCGCCCGGAAGCGTTGCGGACTTTGCTGATGACTTTACGGCATGGACGGGCATCACAGGCATCGACCTGTGCTTAACGATCGTCCACTAGCGAGGAATGACCACCAACGTGAGTTCGCCGATCCTGTGTCTGGTTTACGTGAGCGAAAGCTTCTTCGAGCAGTTTCCTGAGCGGCGGACGTACATCGAGCAGTAGCCGGTCAAAGACGCCGACGCAGTTACGGGAATTCGCCCGACTTCACCGCCGCTCAAGTTTCTAACACTGTGGTCGTTAAGACATCCGGTCCCCTTAATCGGAGCGCAACATGTTCAAAGCAATCGGAGCAGCGGCAGCAGCCACCGCTCTTGTTTACGAGGCAACGACTATCGGTTATTCGGCGCTCATGCTTGGCGTCGTTTTGCCGGCCGAACAGAGGTGTGAGCGCGACGCAATGCAAGCAGCACTTCAAATGGAGCGTGATCCTCAGGCGGCCGACACGCAGTTTCTCGACGTCACGAAGACCTGCGAAAGGTCCGCGTCGATAGTAGGTGCTCTAGTACCTCCCGTATTCAAGCCGTAACGGGAGCATAAGCCACGGTCATCCGCTCAAACGCGAATACCTACCGCCTCGCCTATGCTCTCGAGCCCGGTCTTCATGCGATCTAATCAGGGGGCGTATTGCCAGAGAGGCCGCGGTGCCGTAATCGGCTTGCCCCCCACGACCATCACCGCCGCTGCATAGTGCTTTTTGATCCTTGCTAACTGATCGCGCGCAACATCTTTTACTTGGGCGTCTGATGCATCTAGCCCCGTGGGTTTGCCGAGTGCGCGTCGCTGGCCCTCGACGATCCACATTTTGAGCGAGCGAGCTGAGTCGCCCACGCCGATGATCGACGTAACAAGGACGTCTGAATCCAACTCGAATAGTGGGATAGATCGAAGTCGATCGAGGGCTTCTTCGAAAGCCGTGGAGTCGTACCTCAAGGCAAAACTAAGATTCCCGAAGTCGTGATCTCCGTCAAAGGCATTCTCAATGTCGATGCATTGCTGATACAGGGGGTCCAGTAGCGCTTTTACTGTCGCCCATCGGCGACGCAAGGCCGCATGCTGAACCTCAAGGGCGGACTTGTGTTGTGCTTCGGATTGAGTGCGGCCTACGAAGATAGCCCCCAGAATCGTCGCAATTGAACCAACGGCCTGGACCCAGCTTGCCATAAGACTGGGATCGTATGGCTTTTTACCGAGCGAAGTCGCGCCATACGCTGAAACGATGACGACGGCGATAATGCCGCCAAGCATCCCGAGTACAGATCGCCAATTTTTCACTTCAAGTGTCTCCGCGATGCATTCGCGCGGTGAGGATAGCACTGTCATTGCTCTCAGCCTCACTCGGCGCAGCGTCGAATTCCTTGGCCCTGAACCGCCGACGTCCGTCCATATAGGTCCACGCGATACGGCACGCAGAGCGACGAATTCCACGATCTCCCCGATTGGTCAGTATCTGCCGATCGAGCGTCTGAACTTCTGCACGAGAGGATCGACGTATTCTGCATCGGGCTTCACAAAGTACGAGCGCCCGATTTTTACAGGCATTGGATAAATCTTTCCCGCCCTGATCCAGCTTCGAAGTGTGCGCACCGGCGGAGCGTATCCGCCGAACATTTCTTCTGCCCACACGTTGAGCGGTATCAGCTTAGGCCCGCGCCTTTCGCTTGCTTCCGGCGCCTCTGCCGGAGCGGCCACCTTCTTTTGTGTTGCCGCGACTGCCTGTATGATTTTTCGGTCGCCATCTTCAATGCTGAGGCGTACGCGTTCGAGGAGGGGAAGTTTGCGGCGTTCCTTTTCCTCGTTAAGCCAGTCCAGATACTCGGTGAGATTCAGTTCGAACTGTCCGTCACCGACACGACGGAAATGCCGGTCGCGCTGAATGCGACCATTTCGCATCTGGCTTTTGATTATTCTAAGGCTGCGATTCATGATGGTAGCGGCTTCTTCCAGCGGCAGCCAGTGCCCAACCTTCGTTTTCCCCATCCTTGCCTCGTCGCTTGAATGTCAGACCGGCGTGCAACTGCGCGCACTCCAATTGTTGGTAATGGAATTCGGATAGCGATTGTTATGCGCGGCGACGGTGGCAGCACGCTCGGCGTCTAAATGTTCGGCCACGTCCCGGATGTCAGTCACCCATTTTCCCGCGCGTTTCTGCATCGGGACCGAGAAGCTGTCAGTGCTGATCTCGTTGTAGGCTCGCATACCTCGTCAAGCGAGAATAGAACATTCGCGCCGAACTGGACCCATCAAAAGATAGAGCTTGCATTTCGCGACCCCACCGTCGACATCGCTCTTGATCCCTATGTCAAGCTGACGATGATCGACGGAATGGAAAATCAGCCGCCGAGGCGATGTGTCGTAGTGCCCGGACCACTGATAAATTCGGTGGCTTTGCCTCCCACCACCTTGACGTGCTCCGTCTCGGCCTTCGCCGAGTTGATGATGACCTGGGCGATTTCCGCCACGGCTTTCGCGCGATCGATCTCCATAGGTTTGTCGCGGTCCATCAGGCCTTCGAGCGTCGAAAAAAGGTGCTCACGGAGTTTTCTTATGTCGCTCATGTATTTCTCTCTTCAGTCGGTTGTTCAGTTTGATGACTTCCTGCAACTCAGTCGGATATGAGGTGAACCCAAAAGCTTTCCGAAGCTTGAGCGCGGCTGCCCTGCGTTCCAAATTTCTACGAGTGACCCCAAACGCCCGAGCCAATGTTTCGTTGTGTTCGTTGGGATATCGTCGTACGAGTTCGATCGTCTCTGCATCGGACCACGACTTCCGCAAGTGAGCATCTTTTCGGACCCGCATTGGTCGGCCA
Organism: Paraburkholderia fynbosensis; assembly: GCF_902859935.1. Lineage (GTDB taxonomy): Bacteria > Pseudomonadota > Gammaproteobacteria > Burkholderiales > Burkholderiaceae > Paraburkholderia > Paraburkholderia fynbosensis. The sequence continues at coordinate 40,274 of NZ_CADIKI010000003.1, read as the reverse complement.
GTTCGCGGAAGCCCGAGCCGGTGAGCCATCGTGTTGATAGCTCTTACAGTCGTGGAAAAAGCGCGAGCTAACGCTTCCGATGTCTCATGTGGGAAGCGGTTGGTAAGTTCATCTCGTCGTGCTTTCGTCCACCGTAAATCAGCACGAAACGCATTTGTCTCGTCGATGCGTTCGACCAGTTCTTCGGCAGCGATATAAATATTCAACCAGCCACGCCTTTCATCCGCCACCTGCTCGGCCCGTACCAGTCCTTTTTTTATATGCGAGTCTAAGACTTTCCTAGGCTTTATCGCTTCACCGAACAGGCAAACAAGCTCTGCACTTGTTGAGCCGGGATGCTCAACGATGATTTTTAAAAGTCTTTCCTTAATCGTTTTTTTGCACTGATTTTCGCGCTCAATTGCGGATGTCATGGTTTAACTCCGGCCCATTGGTCCCAGATACACATTTTCGGTCCCCCTAAGTCTTTCTGGCTTAGCGTCGCAATTGCCTCAGCCGACCGTATGCCAGCGCACATTTCGCAGGCTGCAATGAGTGACCCTCGGGGAGGATGAAGCTGGCTCTCCGATCTTTGCATCTTCGATCTCCATTGTTGTGCCTCGACGATTCGAAGCCGCTCTAGGATATTTTTTTGGCGAGCGCAGCGTGATGAAATCGAACGACGATAGACGTACATGCCATCGCTAAAAACAATTTGCGACAACCGCAGGCGAGTGGCGGGTGGCCTGAGCGGCCCGATGTTTAGTGAACTCAACCGAAAGTTGTAAGTACACTAAACTTCAATGCTGATGCGTTTAGTGTTCGGTACGTAAAGGTATCAGCGAGCTAATGCGGCTTGAGAGGGCTATACGCTCCTGCCTAGCATTCTATTCATCGATGAGTAGAAGCATTGCTTTTGTTTCTCTTAGGCATGCCTAATCGATCTGAGACCGGGAAAAAATCTTCTTGACGTCTGCGCGCTAGCCCACTAATCTTCCCTCATCGCTGAGACAACAGCGATCGGGTTTGGCGACCTGTGTAACGTGGGCGGACGACCGCCACCTGGCGGTATTTTTTCGTCCGTTGTATCATCGTGTACCCATTTTCTATGGGTGGGCCATGATGGGGATACCCTCGGGTATGCCGGTGCCTACGTTCCGGTTCGCCAACCTCATCATGTGCCTGCCCACCCTCATTTGGCGATGAGATGGCAGGCTTTCTATTCAACGTAGGAGGCAACGATGCCTGGTTCAAACACATCCCAACCTTTCGCTCGTCCCGAGCAAAGCAAACAGTCACTCATTAATATCGCGTCCCTTCCTCGCGAAGAGGCGATCGAATGTGCACGCGATGCTGGTCGAGAAATTCTCGCTGACAGTGCTGCCGTCCAGGCAGTCGCAGACACCCTCTGGATGAACTGGGTCAACGTTAACGTCCCTGTCGCTGTCGGTCAGACCGACGACGAGTTCGGAGAGTTGGTCGACGTTATGGGAAATAAGTTCTTCGAGGGGCTGACCGAAGGCGTGAAGCGTTTCGCCGAAGATACGCGCACGCTGGCGCGCGTAGACGAGTTTCTTTGCGACGAATCTCGCTTCGCATGGAAGATACATAACGTGCTTGCCTTCATGCGTGCAGCGCTGGATGAAGACCCGGCGGACGGTTTGCCTGTCAAATGCACCGTGACTGACCTGGACATTGACGTAGAGAAGCTCGCGACGAACCTGATGGATCTCGTTCACAAGGCCCGTCATGCGTGAGCCAATCGACGGTGTGACCACGTGCGCGCAACCGGACAGCGTAAGACCAATCCCTCGCGACGGCGTCAACGCCGCAGAAGATGCATTGCTACTTCTCAATGCTTTGGATTGGGTCAGAGACGCGGCGCACAACCATGAAGACTTCGAGCCCTTGCAGACGTTTCTGGACAAACTGCTGCCGTTTCTTCGAGGCGAGGTAGAAGCCGCACGTGATGTGCTGTATGCCTGCCTATCCCGCCTGGGGACCTGCCATGAATGACAACGTTCATTATCTCCAGATCGAGAAAAGGCGCCGTCGGCGCGGCCCGGTACCCGCACTGCCCCGTGCAGATGTCTACCAACTGAAAGCGCGACGTTCGCCGGCAGTCAGTGGCCAGGTCCAACTGCCCAACTCACGCGAAGAAGTACAGGCCATGTTCGACGAGCTCGCCCATCATCTCTTGCTGACAATCAGAGTGATCACTGCGCGATTACGTTGATTGGACAGCCATCGCTCGGTGGCATAATCGTTTGCAACCGCGCCTAGCTCGACGGGGCGAAAGCAGGGTTCCCTTACCCTGTTGGCGCGGTATCTCAGATAAGGGTGCGCGATAAGGGGCGCGGAATGCCATACGAAAATCTGTACCAATCGCTCGCGTTGGATGGCGATATGTTCTTCGCAATCTCGGTACGTGAAGCTTCGCTGTTGATCGCGATTGATAACGACTCTCGAGATCAAAGCGAGCTTGAGTCTGAACTTCCGAATGATGGCGATTGGGCTCCCGGGACGTCTCCACTCCTTGAGCCAAAAGGGAAACTGAAGTCAGTTCGCGATCAGTTTGAGAAGGGAATTTTGAAAGCTCTTGATTCGGGCAGGATTAAGCCCGTCGTCGCGGCTCGCAATTCTGAAGACCGACTCGACCCTATCTACACGTTGCTTTCCTCCGTGGACGTTAAGGCTTGGTGCGATGAGCATGATGTTGGCTTGGGAGACTGGTGGGATCGTTACGAGCTCGATGAACATGAGTTTGCAACTGCTGTCGCCGAAGACATTGTTGCGCACCGTATGCCAAGTCCCATAGAGGTCGAGCCGACCGAAACCGGGCAGGCGGCGCTAACGGAATATTTCGAAGCAGAGGAAGATCGACGCGACCAGATGTTTCGGAAGGTAGTTGCTGAACTCGAATCGCTTAAGAATAAGCGTGATGTCGATCGTGTACAACGCGAAGGCCCCTTGAACACGAGGGCGAGGAATTCCCTTCTGTCAGTAATTGCGGCGCTGGTCGGCGCACTTGAGGACCGCCTTCCAGAAGGATACAAGCGGGCTCAGGCAGTAGCGGTGCTCACAGATCAGGTAGGAGCATCCGTTTCTGTGAACACCGTAAACGATATCCTTAAAGAGGCGGCCGCAACCGCCGATCGCAAACGAAAGGCCACGTGAAGTTTCACCGCAATTGAGGCGAAAATTACCTCAATTGAGCTGTTTGCAGGTACCCTCTAAATAACATTCGTCCACCAACTCTCACGATTTAGGTGGCTGAATGTCAAACCTTGCTGAAACCTCCCCGGCGCAACCGCCCATCCTGCCGGCCACTGGCCTGTCCAAGTGGCCGCAGATCCAGCCGTTCCTCCCGATTGGCCGCGAGACGTGGCGCAAGCTGGGCCTTGCCGGCAAAGCGCCGCGGCCCATCAAGCTTTCGGAGACCTGCGCTGTCTATCGCAACGAGCAGGTCCTCCGCTGGATCGCTGATCCGCTGAATTACGCCGAAGACGCTGCTTAAGGTCTGCCATGGCGACCATTCAGGAGCGCGCGATTCGCTCGCGCCGCGCCGCACTCCGGCAGCGCAATATCGGCTCAATCCGTCTTCATTCATGGTCAGTCCGGACGTCGCTTGCCGAGGCGCCGCTGATTGGCAGCCCGCTCGTCGATCATGCCCGCGAATTGCGCATCCGAGCCCTGGGCGAGCTTATGTGCGCGGCGCAGACTCGCCTCATGCGGGCCCGCTGCTGGTATCTGATGCGGCAGGAGATCAACGCGCGTAGCGAAGCCCAGATGCGGCTGCTCGAAGGTGCATTGGGGCTCACAGCATGAAGACATACGTCAAACGGATGCTGATGGCCGGCTACAGTCGCGGCATTGTGCCGGCCGCACTGGTCAGCAGCGCCTTCCGCTGGTTCGATCTGGCGCGTCACTGAGGGCATCGACATGTCAGCGTCTCCACAGGTCGAAGATGGCCACATCAAGATCGCGAACGAGCTCTACGACGCTGTCTTGAGCTACCCGTTCACCGCACGCCAACTCAAGGTTCTTCTCGCAATCGTGCGAAAAACATACGGCTTCAACAAAAAGCGCGATGACGTTTCAGCGTCGCAAATCAGTGCTTTGTGTGGCGTGCAGCGCAATCACGTGACGAGCGCGCTTAACGAACTCGCTGCCCTCAACGTGATTTTTAAGGTTGCCGGCGAGTACGGCTCGATCGTCGAATTGAACAAGGATTACACGTCTTGGACTAGTCCCGAATCGGGACACCCCCTGTCCCAAAACGGGACTAGTCCCGAAATGGGACACCCCCACGGTAAGTTGTTGATTTTGGAACATGGGTGTCCTGAATCGGGACAGGTGTCCCAAAGCGGGACCTGTCCCAAAACGGGACAGGTCGATAGTCCCAAATCGGGACACACAAAAGACAACCTTCCAAAAGACATAAAACACTCTCGTGCGAAAAAGTCTGCGGAAGTCGCGGACGAAGAATTCGAAGAAGCGTGGCGGCTGTATCCGAAGCGTGATGGCGGCAACTCGAAAACTGCAGCGCGCAAGGCATGGGATACGCGGCGTCGTGAAGGCATCGCTGCCACTTCGATGATCGAAGGTGTGAAGCGCTACGCGAAGCAGGTGGTTGACGCGGGCAACGTCGGCACGCGCTTCGTGAAGATGGCGTCGACGTTCTTCGGCCCTGACCATCACTTCGACGGTGAGCCAGACCTTGCATCCGCACCGACGGAAGCTGCCGGCCTGAGCTGGTGGCGCCGTGCCGGGTTCGAAAAGGAATGGCAGGCGACCAACGAGGGCTGCAGCGAGCGATACGCCCACCTGTGGCGCAACGGCAAGCGTGTGATCGATGGAGCGCTGGCATGAACGCGAAAGAACTGGCCGCGTACATGGCCGAAAACGTGACGACGATCGTCGAGCACCTGCTGCCGCAGGGCAAGAAGTCGGGCAAGGAATGGAAGGTGGGCGGCGTTGGTGGTGAAGCTGGCGGCAGCCTGTCGGTCTGCCTCTCCGGCGCCAAGCGCGGCGTCTGGAAGGACTTCAACGCGGGCGATGCTGGCGATTTGCTCGACCTCTGGTGCCAGTGCCGGATGGTGTCCGTTGCTGACGCTATGCGCGACGCCAAGGCTTTCCTTGGCGTGCGTGACGAGATGCCGGTGCGCCAGGCGCCGACGTACAAGCGCCCGAAAAAGCCGGAGTGTCATCGGCCGACGAACATCGTGGGCGACTGGCTCTCCGATCGCGGGCTGACCGAAAAGACGGTTGCAGACTTCCAGGTCGCTGAGCAGACGCGGGGCGCTGCGACGTATGCGGTTTTTCCGTACAAGCGCGACGGCGAATTCATCAACGCCAAGTATCGGAACGTCGCCGACAAGAAGGACATGAGGCAGGAAGGCGGCGCCGAGCCGTGCCTTTTCGGCTGGCATCTGATCGATCCGTCGCAGCGTGTGATTGCGATCGCAGAGGGCGAGATTGACACGATGTCGTTGCATCAGGTCGGCATCCCGGCGCTGTCGGTCAATGCCGGCGCTGGCAATCATCAATGGATCGACAACGACTGGTCGAAGCTCGAGCGCTTCAGCGAAATCTACCTCTGCTACGACAACGACGAGGCTGGTCAGAAGGGCGCCAAAGAAGTCGCCAACCGGCTGGGCCTCGACCGATGCAAGGTGGTCGTTTTCGGCACGTCGAAGGACGCCAACGACTATCTGCGCACCGGCGCGGCTGCCGAGGACTTTCTTCGCTGCCTGGCCGAGGCCCGAACCTTTGATCCTGAGGAACTGCGGTCTATCTCCGATTTTTGGTCTGGCGTTAAGGCGCTGTTCTATCCGGCCGACGACCAGATCGGCAACCCGTTTCTGACGTTCTGCGGCACCAAGCAGTTCTGGTTCGAGTTCCGACCGGGCGAGGTAACGGTTTGGACGGGCTACAACGGCCACGGCAAGTCGCTGCTGCTGAATCAGGTGCTGATTGGCGTTATGGAGCAGGGCGAGCGTGTGTGCGTGTTCTCCGGCGAAATGACACCTGAGCGTCAAGGCAAACGCATGGCGAAGCAGCTCGGCGGCCTTGACCGGCCGGCACCGGCCTACCTCGACCACATGGCCGAATGGCTGCGCGATCGCATGTGGCTGTTCGCGCTCGTCGGTTCCGCATCGATTGATCGCCTGCTGACGGTTTTCAACTATGGCTACAAGCGATACGGCATCCGCCACGTCGTGATCGATAGCTTGATGATGACCGACGTGCAGGCCGATGGGCCGGGCTCGATGACATCGCAGAAGGACGTGATGCGCAAGCTGGCTGGATTCGCTCGCCAGAACGGGGTTCATGTGCACCTCGTCGCGCATCCTCGCAAGTCCGTCGACGAGCGCCGCACGCCAGGCAAACAGGACGTATCGGGTAGCGGGATCATCACCGACGCCGCGGACAACGTCTTTGCCGTGTGGTCGGCACAGAAGCAGGACCTTGATCCCGCCGACGACGAACCGGATGCGTTCCTCGAGCTCCACAAAAACCGGAACGGTGAGACGCAGCATCGAAAGCTGGCGCTGTTCTTCAACCGCGCCTGCATGCAGTTCAGCACCAGCAGCCAACGCCGCCCATATGTGCACGTGCCGTTCAATCAATCCACGCAGCAGGAGTTCGCATGAGTTTTCGTTCAGAGAGCATCCGGATCGAAAGCATTTCACTGTGAAGCTGTGAAACCGACCGCTACATGCACGCGCCAAGAATTCGAATCGTGGGTGCCAGCAGCGTCGTCAGGCCAGATCACACGATCAGAACCAACGGGGAGAAGTTCATGCGGCCACGAAAAAACCAACTCACGCTCTCGATCGAAGACTTGAGAGCATTCATGGTCTCGGGCAAACCGTATTCCGTACGAATGCTCGCGTGCATCTTCGATGCGTCGCCAGCTGCTATCGCTGCGGTGCTCGAAACGCTCATCGCGGAGGGCGTTGCTCAGAGCAAGCGCGAGCCGCGGCAACTGGAGAGCCGGCGCATGTACTGGATCATCAAGCCCTCTCTCATCGCCGACCGGCGTCTCCATCCGGCACAGATGCCCGGCGAACTTGTCGGCTACGACCTCATGCGCCTGCCTCGCCTCTGCATGGCGGTGCGCCGCTGATTTTCCCGCTGCCTATCATCGTCGGCATCACCAGATGAAGCCGGGCATGCTGTCGCGCGACGAAATTGACCAGTTGATGCAGGAAGGGGCTGAAGCGTTCGAATGCGGCATGGACCGCGAGACGTGCCCTTATCCGATCACGTCGGCGCAATTCGCGACCTGGCTCCGAGGTTTCCAGAACGCTGCGTTTGGCGCGCGGCAATTGTCCAACCCTAGGAGCATGTGATGGAAAACCCGATGACCGAAGATACGACCGTGCCCACGACTGATACCCCGGTTAGCGAACTGCCGACCGCAGTGCAGACGGAAGGTGAAGCGGGAAACGTCAATGCGCTGGTTGTGGTCGGCATGCCCGCAAGCGGTTCCACCTCGGCGGAGATTGTGAAATCGGACCTTGGCGAATCGAGCAACGCCGCAAATTCGGCCGCCACGGTCGTTGATGCTTCGGCGCTGCCGGCGACCATCGCGCCGCATCTGGAGGCGATCTACCGCGCTGCGGTCGATCATGCCGGGTCTGCCACAAAGCCGTCGCTGTTCTCCGAAATCAAGGAACACGCCAGCGGCATGCTGCACAGCATCCGCAACGGCATGAGCGTCGCCGAAGGTGATTTCGTCGCCAAGCTCGAAAAGCTCGTCTCGCTTCTGTAATCGGGATTCTCGGATGCCTGATCTGACGCCCAAGCAGGCGCGTTTCGTCGAAGAATATCTCGTCGACCTGAACGCAACCCAAGCTGCGATCCGTGCCGGATACAGCAAAGGGACGGCGCGTGCCATCGCATCCGAGAACCTTTCCAAACCTGACATTCAGCAAGCTATTGCTGAGGCGATGAAAAAGCGCGAGAAGCGCACCCAGATCACGCAGGATCGCGTGCTTCTGGAGCTTGGGCGGATCGCCTTCTTCGACCCTCGACGGCTGTTCGATGCGGACGGTAACCCGGTGCCGATTAACGAGCTCGATGACGACACGGCGGCCGCTCTGGCTGGTCTTGATGTGACCGAGGAATTCGCGGGAGAAGGCGAAAAGCGCGCGCTGCGCAGCCTCACTAAGAAATACAAGGTGTCGGACAAGAACACCGCGTTGACCAACGCGATGCGGCATCTCGGCATGCTGCGCGACAAGCTCGAGCACAGTGGCCCGAATGGTGGGCCGCTCCAGGTCGAGCGCGTGCGCCTGAACATGCAGCCCGTCGAGGAGTTGCCGGAATGAACGACGACCGCGACCACTTAGATGAACGGCTTGGCGCCTCGCGGAGACGTCGGTGAGCACGACTATCGACCTCCCGCACAACTGGACGCCGCGCATCTACCAGGGACGGCTCTGGAACCGCATGCTCGGCGGCTGCAAGCGCGCGATCGACATTGCGCATCGGCGCTGGGGCAAGGATGAGGTCGCGCTGCACTGGACCGCCGTCGCTGCGCACGACCGTGTCGCCAGTTACTGGCATCTGCTGCCGCAGGCGTCACAGGCACGCAAGGCCATCTGGGATGCGATCAACCCGCACACTGGCAAGCGCCGCATCGACGAAGCATTCCCGCACGAGCTGCGCAAGCGCACGCGCGAGCAGGACATGTTCATCGAGTTCACATGCGGTTCGACGTGGCAGGTGCTCGGGTCGGACAACTTCAACAGCCTCGTCGGTTCACCGCCGGCGGGGATCGTCATGTCCGAATGGGCACTGTGCAATCCGGCCGCCTGGGCGTATCTGAAGCCGATCCTTGACGAAAATGGCGGCTGGGCGATGTTCATCACGACGCCGCGCGGCAAGAATCACGCGCATTCCATGTATCAGATGGCGAAGGGCAACCCGAAATGGTTCGCCGAGGTCTCGAATGTGCTGAAAACCGGCCGCTTCTCGCTCGCTGAGCTTGAGGAACAGCGCGCCGAATACGTCAGCATGTACGGCAAGGATCAGGGCAACGCGATGTTCGAGCAGGAGCTGATGTGCAGCTTCGACGCGGCGATCTTGGGCGCCTATTACGGCGGCGAAATGGCCGACGCCGAGCGTGAAGGGCGCATAGGCAATGTGCCGCATGATCCCTCGTTGCCCGTCTTCACCGCATGGGATATTGGACGCACTGACGACACCTCGATCTGGTTCTATCAGGTCGCATGGGGCGAGATCCGCCTGATCGACCATTACGCGGCATCCGGCAAAGATCCGATCCACTACGCTGAGGCGCTGCACGGCCGGAAGATCGAGGTCACGGAATACGGCGTCAACGGCAAGCCGGTGAAATGGACACTCGGCGCACCGATTCCCGAACATTCTCACCGTATCGCGTATCGCTATGGCCTGAACTGGCTGCCGCACGATGCGAAGCCGAAGACTTTCGCCTCGCCACGCTCCGGTCTGGAGCAGCTTCGCGACTTTGGCGTCAAGTCGCGCATCACGCCGAGTCTCAGCCTTCAGGATGGAATCCAGTCTGCCCGCGCGACCCTCAAGCACTGCTGGTTCGACGAGAAGCGCTGCGCGCACGGCATCGAGTCGCTGAAGAACTATCGCCGCGAGTGGGACGAGGACAAGAAAATCTTCACCGACAACCCGGTGCACGACTGGACGAGCCACGCCTCTGACGCCTTCCGCTATTTGTCGCTGGTATGGCGCAACCCTGAATCCGAGAAGCCAGCCGAGAAGCCGCGCTTCCTGCATGACCTCACCGCCAAGGAAGTGTTCTGGCCGGCCACCTCATCACAAACACCCGTTCGGGAGCGTATATGACTCAACCTTTGGGAATGTTCCAGCCGCGTGGCGCACAAGGCGCCACGCCTGCCGCACAGGCACAGATCGCTGTGACGACCTCCGTGCAGCAGATCAATTTGCCCGCAGTACCGGTGCAAGGGGGCACCATGCGCATGGTCGTCGATGGGTCGGCGAATATCGCATGGTCGTATGGTGTGTCCGCGTCGCTCTCGATGACCAATGGGGTGCCGATGCTCGCAAACACAATCGAGACATTCACGGTGCCCGATGGCGTAACGCAGCTGAGCGTCATAGGCGCCGCTGCGGGGTCAACGCTTCGCATCGTTGTGGGAGACGGACAATGACACTGCGCGCCGTAGCTCAAGGCCAAGGGCCAAGCAGTCTTCCACCGTCTGGAGCGGCCGGCGGTGACCTTGGCGGCACATACCCGAACCCGACGCTCGCGAAAATCACCAATGCGCTCACCTCATACGGCGGCCTGACGCTCGTGGGAGAGGGTGTTCCGGTTCAGATAGCTTCGGCCGCTCAACTTACGCAGGCGGCGAATGTCTCGCCGACAACGCTTTACACCGTTCCGGCGGGTGGGGCAGGTTGGTATCGGGTATCAGTGCAGGCCGTCGTAACCCAAGCTGCAACGACGTCATCTGCACTGCCCAATGTCGGAGTGACTTGGACCGATAACGACTCCGGCGTTGCGCTGTCAGCCATCACAATGACGCCAACGAATACAGCAAACGCGCCCGGGGCGTTCGGACTTGGCTCTCAGATGATGTATGTGAAGGCCGGTACGACCATCCAGTATCAGACGAGCAATTATGCGTCGTCGGGTGCGACACCGATGCAGTATGCGGTGCGCGCACGTCTTGAATATCTGGGATAAACGATGAGCAACGTCATGGATGGTCAGGCCGCAGGAAACGTCGCATCGCCGGGTGAGAACGTCGTCGATCGCTGGGTCAAGGAAATTGAGTTGTATGAGCAGAAGGCGTCGACTTGGGAGACAAAGTCGAAGAAAATCCTTCGGCGCTACAAGGACGAGCGTAACCAGAGCGAAGGTCAGGTCGCCAAATACAACATCCTCTGGTCGAACATCCAGACACTGCTGCCGGCGCTCTATTCGCGCAATCCGAAGCCCGACTTCCAGCGGCGATTCCTCGATGCTGACCCGGTCGGCCGTATTGCCTGCGAAGTGCTCGAGCGCGCGACATCGTTCACACTCGACAAGGAAGATTTCTTCCTGACAGCGCGCCAGTGCGTGACTGACCGCCTGTTGCCGGGCCGCGGCGTGGTCTGGATTCGGTATGTCCCGCACTTTGCCGAGGCCGAGACAGTCGCGCTGGGGACCGAGATCGCGAATGAGGGGCTTCAGATCGACGACGACGCGCAGGCGAATGAAGGGCCGAACGTGCCTCAAACAGCCTCGTCGGGCGAGCCGATCGAGAATGTCGAATATGAAGAGGTCGACATCGACTATGTGCACTGGAGCGACTTCGGGCATGTGATCGCGCGCACGTGGCAGGAAGTGCCGGCTGTGTGGCGCATCTGCTATCTCACGCGCAAGGAATGCGTCGCGCGCTTCGGCGAAGAAATCGGGCGTCAGATTCCGCTCGACTATTCGCCGGAAGATTTGAAGGGGCAGGAGGTCACTGAATACCAGAAGAAGGCGCGGATTTACGAGATCTGGGACAAGGCAACCAAGCGCGTTATCTGGATTTCCAAGAGTTTTGCCACGCGTACGCTCGACGAGCGCCCGGACATGCTTGGGCTGCAAAACTTCTTTCCATGCCCGCGGCCCATTTTCCCGAACCTCGCGAATGACAGCATCATCCCGGTGCCGGACTATGCGATGTATCAGGATCAGGCGCAGGAGCTGGACGACCTGACGGCCCGCATTTCGCTGCTCACGCGCGCGATCCGCGCGACGGGTGTCTATGATGCGAGCGTGCCCGGCCTTCAGCAGTTGCTCGCCGGCGGCTATGAAAACCGGCTCGTTCCTGTCGATGCATGGGCGGCATTCGCGGAGAAGGGTGGTCTTAAAGGCGCATTCGAGTTGCTGCCGATTCAGGATCTTGCGCAGACGCTTCTCCACCTGTACGAAGCGCGCGACAAGGTCAAGGAAGACCTGTACGAAATCACTAGCATGGCCGACATCATCCGGGGCTCGACAGATGCTGCCGAGACCTATGGCGCGCAGCAGATCAAGGCCAACTTCGCGTCGATCCGCCTCGAAGACATGCAGGCAGAGGTGCAGCGCTTCGCGCGCGACGTCGTCGTGATGGTGGCCGAGGTGCTGGCCAACCAGTTCGACATCAAGACACTCGCCGAGATCTCCGGATATCCGCTAATGACCGCGCAGGAAAAGCAGATCGCGGCGGCGATCCAGAAGCTCGGCGGCGAATTGCCGGACGACATGAAGAAGCCTGCGATCGAGCCAACCTGGGAAGAAGTCGACGCGCTCCTGCGCAATGCCAACATGCGGCATTTCCGTCTCGACATTGAGACCGACTCGACGCTGAAGATGGACCAGAATCAGGAGAAAGCGGATCGCACGCAGTTCCTCGAAGCTGTCGGCCAGTTCCTACAGTCAGCATCCAGTGCGCCGCCGGCCATGATGCCTCTGCTTGGCGAAATGCTCATGTTTGCGGTCCGTGCGTTCCCCATCGGCAAGACGCTCGAAGCATGCTTCCAGGAGACGATCGACAAACTCCAGGCGCAGGCGAAACAGGCTGCGCAACAGCCGCCTCAACCGAATTCCGATCAGATCAAAGCCAATACGGCCCTCCAGATCGCCGCCGGCAAGCAGCAGGGCGATGCGCAAGCCGAGCAGATGCGCGGCGAGATCGAAATGGCGAAACTCCAGCAGCAGGCCCAGAACGACGAGCGTAAGGCCCAGCTCGACGCGTGGGTCGCACAGACGGAACAGCGCGCGCAGGCTGAGCAGGATGCACAGGAGCAGCGGCTTGAGGCTCAGCGCAATGCCATGGAGCAGCACGGTCAGATGGTCGCCGATCGACTGCGCATGGAAATGGAGCAACAAACAGAGCGCATGAAGCAGGCATTTTCTCTGATGATCGCGCAGCTCAACAACGCCGCGAAGATCGAAGTTGCTGAAATCGGCGCCCAATCCACGCTCGATGCAGCGCAGGCCAGCGCCGCGGCGAGCGCAACCGTAGGAGTGAACTGATGCCCATCTATGCGCTGCAATGCTCGGCCGGCTGCGGCCAGGAGCGTGACATTTACCGCACAATCGCCGAGCGTGACCGTGATCTTCCGTCGTGCTGCGGCACTGTCATGGCGCGTAAGGTGGTGGCGCCTATGGTGGCGCCCGACATCGGCCCCTATCAGGCCGTCGCTGTCGACGTTGCCACCGGTAAAGCGCCGGTCATCAACAGCCGCAGCGCGCACCGCGACTTCCTGAAGCGCAACGGCTATACCGAGGTTGGAAACGAGAGCGTCGGCCGCAAGGCTGGCGAGGTCCGCGGCGATTTCAATCTGCGCGGTGACCTGACCCGGGCCACCCGAGAAGTGATCGGGAGCAAACGATGATCGGTGCCTTCCTTCCCCGCCTGCTGCCGTTGCTTCAGCAGGCCGAGGCGCAAGCCGCACAAGCGCGCATGCAGCAGATGATGCAGGCGCCCCCCGGTGCATCCGTCGGCCCGGTCGCTCATCCGCCGACGATACCGCAACCGATGGCCGCCCATCCGATGATGCAAAGCCCGATGCCGGGTGCGCCCCAGCACTGACATTGCGACGAAAATTCCCGCTGCCTAGCATCCCCATCATGCAAATCAGCGGGGATTAAAAATGCAAGTCAATGGTGAAGGGCAGGGCGATACGCAGCAGATCGATACTAGTCAGACCGCAGAGCTATCACTGCGTGAGGAAATCGTCCGGAATCTCGCTGACCTGAAGGGCAACGATGATGCCGTCGATGCGACCACCGCTACGACAGCCGCCGCTGCTGATCCTGCGGCAACCACTGACGCAGCCCAGCCCGCTGCCACTACGTCGGCTACCGATCCCGCCGCAACCACTGCGACCACGACCGAAGTGCCGAAGTCCAAGGCGCCGCAATCATGGCCGGCCGCCGACCGCGCGCATTGGGACAAGATCCCCTCCGAAGTTCAGGCCGTAATCGCGCGCCGCGAGGAAGAAGCCCACAAGGGCATCACGCAACTCGGCCAGGATGCTGCGTTCGGCAAAAAGATCAATGAAGTCGTTTCCCCGTACCTGCCAATGATCCGCTCCGAAGGCGGCGATCCGGTGGGCGCGGTCCAGAGTCTTCTGCAAACTGCGTATGTGCTGCGTTCGGGCGATCCGACGCAGAAGGCGGGACTTTTCCGCCAGCTCGCGCAGCAGTTTGGAGTGGATTTGAACGCTGTTTCTGCCGGCGCTCCGCAGGTCGACCCTGAAGTGCAATCACTCCGTCAGGAGCTTGCACAGGTCCGGGGTTTCCTGCAGCACGGCCAGCAACAGCAACATCAGCAAGTTCAGGAGCAGGCGCAGTCCGTGATCGACTCCTTCGCTGCGGATCCCAAGAACGAATTCTATGAGCAGGTAAAGCCCTTGATGGGCTCATTGCTTGTGAATGGACAGGCTCGGGACATGCAGGAGGCGTACGACATGGCGTGCCATGCCATTCCTGACGTTCGTTCCACAATTCTGTCCCGCCAGACGGCGGAAGCGGAAGCGAAGCGAGCTGCCGAGGCGAAAGCCAAAGCTGATGCGAAGCGCAGGGCAGCAGGTTCTATCAGCGGATCGCCCGGGGCTCCCGTCTCGACGACCACCGCTGCGCCGAATCTCTCTCTGCGAGATGAACTGCGGGCGAATCTTCGCGCCGCGACTGCTTCGTAACCCTCGTCTGGAGCTAACATCATGAGCCTGCAAAACCCGTCAAGCACGTTGACGGAAATCGTCACCACGACCCTGCGCAATCGCACAGGCAAGCTGGCTGACAACGTGACCAAAAACAACGCCCTTCTGTACCGCCTTCGTCGTCGCGGCAACGTCAAGACCGTCAGCGGCGGCCGGACGATCGTCCAGGAACTCGAATACGCCGAAAACGGCACGTTCAAACGCTACAGCGGTTATGAAGCGCTGAACATCTCGCCGTCCGATGTGTTCACCGGTGCGGAGTTCAACTACGCACAGGCTGCCGTGGCGATCTCGATCTCGGGCCTCGAACAGCTGCAGAACAGCGGCGAGGAAGCGATCATCGACCTGCTCGAAAGCCGCATCAAGAACGCGGAAAAGACGCTGGTCAACAACATCGCGCTCGACTGCTATTCCGACGGCACGGCCGACGGTGGCCGGCAGATCGGCGGCCTCGCGCTGCTGGTCTCGGCGACGCCGACGACGGGCGTGGTGGGCGGTATCGACGCGTCGACGACCATCGGTTCGTTCTGGCGCAACATCGCGTTCTCGTCCGTCACCGACGGCGGTGCAGCGGCGACGTCGGCGAACATCCAGTCGTACATGAACCGCGTCTATCTGCAACTGATCCGCGGTACCGACAAGCCCGACCTGATCGTCGCGGACAACAACTACTACCGCCTGTATCTGGAGTCGCTCCAGGCCATCCAGCGCATCACCTCGAACGAAATGGGCGAAGCGGGTTTCGACTCGCTGAAGTACATGAGTTCCGACGTGGTGCTCGACGGTGGTTACGGCGGCGGTGCGCCGCAGAACACGATGCAGTTCCTGAACACGGACTACATCTACTTCCGGCCCCACACCGACCGCAATTTCGCCCCGATCGGTGATGATCGGTTTGCCGTCAATCAGGACGCGATGGTCAAGCTGGTGGGTTTCGCCGGCAACATGACCGTGTCGAATCGCCGTCTGCAAGGCCTGCTCAAGGGCTAAGGGGAAACGACATGTCTTTCATCGCATACGACCCGCTTCTCGGTGCTGTCAAGCTGACCGACATCGACCCGACGGGCCCGGGTCCTGTCAACCTCGTGAATGGCACCGGCTCTGGCCGCATGTCGTTCTCGATGGAATCGCTACGCGGCTATGACCCGGCGCTCGGCGGTGGCGAATTCGTGCTGGCTCAGGCCGGCGGCACGATCGCTGCAGGTACGGTCTGCCAGTTCAATCAGTCGATCGTCAACGGCAATATTGTTGACACCGCGGCTGCTTGGGCCGGCACTGCAAACAGTGGCGACATGGTCGGCGTTGCCGTGGCCGCGCTGACCGTCGGTCAATGGGGCTGGTTTCAGGTCGGCGGCCATGCAATCGTCACGTGCCAGGGCGCACCGGTGGCAGGCAATCCGGTGTACTGGCAGGCCGCTGGCGTCGTCAGCCCGACGGCTGTCGCCGGCAAACAACTGGAGGGCGCGAAGTTTGCCACCGCGCCGGCCGTGACCCTCGGCCAGGGCAGCAACGCCATCACGCTCTCGGCGACGCAGGCAGTTCTGCTGGTGAACCGTCCGAGCGCACAAGGCGCGATCACCTGATCGCGTTGTCTTAACCGGGAGGGGCTTCGTGCCCCTCCTATCTTTCAGGAGTCTCCCCAGCCATGGATTTCGCACAGGCCAGAGTCGTCGAGCAGGGCAATCAACTCCACGTGGTGCATGGCGACGATGCCAAGCTCTATGTCGAATTCACGTTGGAGGCAGTGCATCAGCCTGCGTTGTCCGAGCAGGAAGGGCGACCGATCTACAAGGACGTCCCGCATATCCGTATTCATTTCCCCGGCGATCGGACGAAGCAGATCTTCCGCCCGGTGAAGATGGAAGCCGATTATGCCGGCCCGGCCGACCCGGTTCGATTCTCACGGCAATGGACGGCATTCATGGCGCAGCAGGAACAGGTGCAGACCGGTACGCCGCTGCTCGAGTGGGGTCCGCTGACGAAGTCCCAGGCGATGGAATTGAAGGGGCTGCATATCCACACGGTCGAGCAACTCGCCGGCATCGCTGACAGCAACCTGACGTGGCTCGGCGCGCGTGAGTTGCGCGACAAGGCGGTCGCGTGGCTGAAGCAGGCCGACGGCGGCAAGGAAGCGGTGCGGCTGCAAGGCGAACTCGAAAAACGTGACCTCGATATCGCCAACTTGCGCGAGCAGATGCGCGAGATGGCCGAGCGCATGGACGCAACGACGCAGGCCGACGGCGGCAAGAAGGCCGCGGCGCCGAAGAAAATCGCAGGCGAGTAAGTCATGACACAGCCCATCACCTCATCGAACCAGAAAACGCTCCTGAAGGTCGTCCAGGAGGTGATGGGCGACCTCGGTCTGCCGCAACCGCAGCTAGTCATCGGCAACACTGACAAGACTGTCCAGCAGATGCTGGTGCATGCCACGCGAGTGGGCGAGGATCTGGCATCGCGCGCCGCGCCGAATGACGGCTGGCAGGTGCTGCGTAAGGAATACAAGTTCTCGCTGATCGGCTTTGGCGGCTATACCGGCGATGTGACTGCCGGTTCCAACATCATCTCGAACATGCCATCGGTCGGGAATATCGCCGTCGGCATGATCGCGACAAGCACGGCGATTCCCTATGGTGCGACGGTGACAGCTGTCGGTGCCGATAGCGTGACCCTCGATTCGGACGCTCCGACGACGCTCACCGGTGAGCAGTTTTCCTTCGGCAATGAGAGCTACCCGATTCCGGCAGACGTCGCGCACTTCATCACCGAAACTGGCTGGGACCGCTCGTTTCGCTGGCAGCTCGTCGGCCCTCTGAATCCGCAGGAATGGCAGGTCTTGAAGTCCGGCATCAGCCCGACCGGGCCGCGCCTGCGTTACCGGATCATGGACAGCCAGATCTATGTGAACCCGGTACCGGCATCGCGGGATAATCTCGTGCTCGAATATTATTCGACGGGCTGGTGTCAATCGTCCACTGGCACTCCGCAGGCGGCATGGCTCGCCGACTCGGACACCTGTGTGTTGCAGGACCGTCTTTTCATCCTTGGCATTCTCGCGCGCTTCTTGAACCGGAAGGGCCTCGATTCGACGTCGGCGCAACGCGAGTATGACGATGCAGTTGAGCGTGCGCTGTCGCGCAATGCCGGCGCGCGTTCGCTGCCGCTGAATGCGCGGATGAATCCGCCGGTGCTGCTCGGCTCGAATAACGTGCCTGACACAGGTTTTGGCAGCTGACATGCGCGCTCCCGTCAATCGCGCTGCGCGCGTCCAGATTCAGTCCATTCCGCCAAGCGTTGGAGGTCTCAATACTCTCGACGCGGTGGCGAACATGCCGCCGACCGATGCCATCATCCTCGACAACTATTTCCCGAGTACGGCTGATGTGCCGCTACGCAACGGCTACCAGAACTGGGGATCGGGAATCGCCGGGAACGTCGAAACGCTCGCCGTCTACAGTTCTGGCACAGAAGAGAAGCTGTTCGCGATCTACGGGGGCGCTTTATATGACGTCTCGGCCAACGCCGCCGTAGGCGCGCCGCTGATAAGCGGCCTGACGAATTCACGCTGGCAGTGGGTTGACTTTACGAACGCCGGCAAGACGTTTCTGGTGATGGTCAATGGCGTTGATGCGCCACTGATCTATGACGGAACGGATTGGCATACGGTACGCACTGCAACAGCGAAGACAATTACGTCGATCACTGCGAGCGGTACGACCGCGACGCTCATCACCGCTGCACCGCATGGCTTGACGACCGGCGATCAGATCACGATCACCGGTGCAACGCCGGATGCTTTCAACGGAACTTTCACCGTGACGGTTGTCGACGCAACCACCTTCACTTACACGATGGCGACGGCACCCGGCGGCAACGCGACGGTCGTCGGTACCTATATCGTGATGTGGAGCATCACCGGCACTGACCCGACGCAATTCGTGCACGTGCAGGTATTCGCGTCACGCCTGTGGTTCACGCAAAACATCAGCATGCAGTCGTGGTATCTGCCAGTCGGACAGGTGGCGGGCGCGGCCGTTCTCTTCGATGTTGGGCCGCAGACGGTTCTCGGTGGCTTCCTGATGGGTATTGCGACCTGGAACATCGATAACTCAGCGGGCCTGAATCCCTACATCATCTTCGTCACCTCGAAGGGCGAAGCGGTCGTCTATCAGGGCTCGGACCCGTCTCAAGCGACAAGCTTCAGCATTTCGGCCCGGTTCCGCATTGGTGCGCCGGTGGGGCGCCGCTTCTTCGAGAAGTACGGCTCTGACATCGTCTTCATCGGCGCAGACGGCTTGACACCGCTGAGCAAGGCTTTGCTGACCGACCGCGCGCAGCGCGACATTACGTTGACTGAGAAGATCAGTCCGTCGGTAAATGTCGACGTTGCGACATACGGCAGGAATTTCGGCTGGCAAGTTGTGCTCTATCCAGACGGCAATAAGCTGGTCATTAATGTGCCGACTGCCGAGGATGTGGCGAGCTACCAGTATGTGATGAACACGATCACGAAAGCATGGTGCCGCTTTACCGGCTGGAACGCCTTCTGTTTCGCCTATTTCAATGGCGCGCTCTATATGGGCGGAAAGAATTTCGTTGCGCAGGCGGATATTGGAAGCGACGACGGTGGTCTCGCGATCAATAGCGACATCAAGCCGGCATACAACTATTTCGGCCAACGCGGCCAGGAAAAGTACTTCCGCATGATCCGGCCGGTGTTCATCACCAGTACCGGTTTCCAGCCGCTGATTGATCTGTCCGTCGACTTCGACACGATCCTGCCGACCTCTGCTCCGACGTTCTCGCGCGGCTATGTGAATCCATGGGATCTGACGCCCTGGGATCAGGTGCCGTGGGCAGATGCCCAGATTGTCCAGACGGCATGGGAGAGCATCGACGGGCTCGGCTATGCCGCGACCTTCAGGATGCGCGCGCAGACGACAGGCATCCAGTTCTCCATCCAGTCGGTCGATTTCATGTTCGAGGCGAAACAGACGCCTTCCTTCTGAAATTCCCGCTGCCTAGAATCAGCGCTTAGATTTTCCATCTTCATGCACGCGGCCTTCGGGCCCGGTAAAAGGTGCGCAGAGCAGGTCTTGCGCCCTTCGTGCATTCCCGCTTTGCGCATCAGGAAACGACCTGATGAAACGCATTGTCTGGGACCAACCTGAACGAGTGATGCAATTCGTCGCCGCGCGCACCGGCGAGGATTGCTATCGCGATTACACCGCGATCGGTCTTGAGCGCGGCGGTGATCTCGTCGCAGGCGTCGTTTTCAACATGTACACCGGTCGCGATGGCTCGCTGATGATGCATGTCGCCTCCGACGGCTCGCGTCAGTGGATGACGCCAGCCTATCTCGCCGCGTGCTTCAAATACCCATTTCTGATGCTGCATTGCCGCCGCGTGACGGGACTCGTGCGCGCCGACAACACCGCGGCGCAACGCTTTGACGAACACCTTGGGTTCAGACGTGAAGGCCTGATACGCCAGGGCGCCAATGACGGCGTCGATCTCATCCTGTACGGCATGCTCCAAAGCGAATGCCGCTTTCTCGAAGGAAAACATCATGCGGCATTGCTTCGAGCAGCCTGATCTGCCGGCGCTCGCCTTTCGCAAGGCGTTCGGCAAAAATCGTGCTTCGACACTGGAAGGCGGCGGCAAGGGCGGCGGCTCGGCGCCAAGCGCGCCCGATCCATACACGGTAGCGAATGCGACGACGCAGACGAACACCGACACGGCGGCCTATAACAAGGCGCTGAACCTCAACAATTATTCGAATCCGTTCGGCTCTCAGCAGTCGACGCAGACCGGCACCGATCCCAAGACCGGCGCACCCATCTATAACACGAGCATCAGTGCCAGCCAGCCGCTTCAGAACCTGATCAATGGTTCGCTGTCGCAGGCCGGCAATTCAAATACCACGCTCAACAATTCGCTGTTCGGATTGAGCTCGCTTGGGTCGCAGATCAGTCCTCAGGCTGCGCAACAGGCCAATCAGCAAGGCCAGCAGGCGGCCTACGCAGCACAGACTCAATACCTCGATCCGCAGTTCGCGCAGGGGCAGTCGAGCATGGAATCGCAGCTTGCCAATCAGGGCCTCACGCCCGGTTCGCAGGCGTACACGAACGCGATGACCAACTTCAACAATGCGAAGCAGCAGGCCTATAGCAATGCGGCGAATCAGTCGGTCCTGACGGGTTCACAGATCGGCTCGCAATTGCTGAACAACCAGCTCGCGAGTGTCGGCACGCAGGCGAATCTTTACGGCCAGCAGGCTTCGCTGTCGCAGCTGCCGTATTCGCAACTCTCATCGCTGGCCGGTCTGATCCCTGGCAATACAGGGACCTCGCAATCCGCGGCACAGCCGGCAAACATCGCGCAGGCATTCCAGAACCAGTACAACGGCCAGTTGAATGCATACAACGCGGCGACGGGTTCGTCCAATTCGATAATGAGCGGCCTGTTCGGTCTGGGTAGCTCGGCTATCGGCGCATTCTCCGATCGTCGCCTGAAAACCGACGTCGAAGCGACGGACGCGCGGCTCGATTCAGGTCTTCCGATCTATCGATATCGCTATGTATGGGACGCGCCCGGCGTGCGCCGCGCCGGCGTCATGGCCGACGAGGTGAAACATGTGTTCCCGCATGCGGTGCACACCGACTCGAGCGGCTTCGACAAGGTCGATTACGACGCGATCGGAGGGCGCCATGTCCTGGCTATTCGGTAACACGCTTTCCGCTGACAACCAGGACTCGCCTATTGGCTATGCCGGCGAGAAGTTTCAGCGCTGGACCGATCCGCTGTCGTGGATCACTGGCGGGAAGTGGGCCGACCTGACGTCGAAGACCATTCCCAACGCAACGAATCGCATCCTTGAGCCGATCGCAAAGCCCGTTAACGAATTCGATCAGACGGTCAATCCGCTGCGCAAGATTCCCATGGTCAACAACGTGGCGAATCTCGGCTATGCGAAGCCCGGCGACTCGATCGGCCTCGCCATTGGCTCCGTCTTCACCGGTGGCGCACTTGGGGGCGCACTTGGTGCGGGGGAGGGTGGAGGAGCGGGCGCTGGGACTGGTGCAGCTGCCGGTGCGGGCGCAGGCGCCGGCGCATCTGGCGGTGGGCTCTCCAGCCTTTTCGGGCTCGGCGGTGGGCTCGGTGCAGATGTCGGCGGTGGTGCTGGCGCTGGCGGCCTGACTGGCTTCTTCAGCGGCCCCGCGGCGTTCGGCGATGCCGGCCTGACGGGAACGGTATCCGCGGGCGGCTCCGGCCTTGGCTCGGCGCTCGGTGGCGATCTTGGCGGCTCCCTGGGTGCTTCGCCCACAGGGCTATTCAGCGGCCTGTTGCCGGGCGGCGGAATGACTGGCACGGCGAGCGGCGCGCTCGGCGGTGGCATCTCTGGCGAGACGGCCGGCGCTTCGGGGATCGGTGGCGCTTCGATGGGAGGCCTAGGCGGAGGCATCGATTGGACGAATCTCGCCCAACAGGCGCTTAAGCAGCAGAGTCAGGTGAATCAGCAGAACGCAAATCAGGCCTATGGACGGCAACAGCAATCCGGCAGCTATGCCGATCCGCAGGCAATCCTGCTAAGCCCGAAAGTGGCCTCGCCAACGACCAATTCGCAACTGCTCGGACAACTTTTGATGAATCGCACCGCGGCTTCGTGGGGAGGTGCCTGATATGCCAACAAGCGCACAAGGGATGCTCGGCAATCCGCTGATTGCAAACCTGTCTCCCGATCAGCAACAGTCGCTCGCGCAACTGCAGCAACAGCAGGCCATCGGCCAGGCGCTCCTTAGTCAAGGGCTGACGCCGGTCGACACCTCCAATCGTCAGGTGGGCGGTGTTGGCTATCGCGTGAGCCCGCTCGAAGGGCTGGCGAAGATCGTACAGGCTGCCGTCGGCAACAAGCTCGCCACGCAGTCGATGGGGCAGCAGGCGCAGTTGATGGGGCAGATGTATGGGAACTCCTTCGGCACGAACCAGCCGGCGGCCGCGGCGGCCGCGCCGGTCGATCCCGCGCAGACGCCTGATGCTGGTGGAATCGTCGGTGGTGGTTCGGGTGCTGGCGTGCAGTCCTATCCTGTGGCGGCGCAAGGTCAGCCGAGCCCGGCGCAGCTCGGCGCGCAGCTCACTGGAGCGGCTCCTGTTGCGCGCGGTGGTCCGCTTACGCTGCCCGGCAAGACGCCTCAGGAATCGATGCAGATCTTCGCGACGATCGGCCCCGACAATTACGCGAAACTTCTGACCTCGTGGGGTGCGCCGACCGATGCCACGCGGATGGCAATTGCAGCGGGTATTAGTCCGGCACAGGCAAACGGGGACGCGCTGTTCAAGGCGAATTATGTCCCGCCCAATCAAGGTGCGCCCGGCACGATCGCACGTGATGCACGCACCGGCCAACTGCTGTACTACTCGCCCGACATTCCAAAGGGCGGCGAGCCAGTTTTCAATGCCGGCGGCCAGGTCGTCGGCGTCAAGCAGCTCGATGGATCGCTGCAACTGATCGGGCAGGCTGCGGCCGCGCAAGCTGGTGGCGAAGGTAGCCAGTTGCCCTATGCAACCGTCGATGCAGGCGGAAATCCACAGCCGCTTACGAACCGCACTGCGGCTGCGACGGGTTCCGCCAATGCGAGTCAGCAGCCCCCCATTCCGACGCTTCCCGGTCTCACCGGACAAAGTGGAGCTCTTTCTGGCAGTTCGAATGTGCCGTTGCCCGGCGGACCGCTGCCTAGTGGTGGTGCGATGTATGCCGCGCCTCCGATGGGTGCGACCGCTGCAGCCGATGCGCAGGCGCGCGGCCAGATCGATACGATGCAGAAGTCGTATCAGAACCTGCAAACGGTGCGTTCGGGTGCGCCGGCCGCGCTGCAAGACGTCGACAACATGGCAAAGTTGGCGCAGGGTGCTTCGCCGGCGACCATTGGGCCGGCCGCAGCCAAGTTCGCGGGTCTGTTCAGCGCCAATGCTGCTGAATATGAGAAATCGCGCGACAACCTCGTGACGAATCTTGGCTCTCAGCTCGGCATCAATTCCGACGCCGCGCGTGATCTTGTGTATGGATCGATTCCGTCGTATGGCGCTCCCAAGCAGGCGGTGCAAAACGGCCTTGCTGCCCTGCGCGGACAGATTCAGACGCGACTGCTGAAGTCCGACTATCTGTCGGATGCCTATGCGGCCGGCGATGCGAAAACTTACAACCAGCGAGATAACCAGTTCGATCAGAACATTACGCCGGCGATAGCAAATATCGTCACGATGCCCGCAGGGCAGCAGCGCGCGCAAGCTCTTCAGCAAGCTGCAAAAGATCCCCAGATACGCGCGCGTCTTGAGTGGGCAGCGGAGCATGGAGTTCTGCGATGAGCGCGCTCGACGACATCATCGCGCGCGACTCGGCGCCCCAAGGACTCTCACAGCTCGACGCGATCATTGCTCGCGATGCTCATCGTCAGAATGCAGTGTCCGCTCTGTCCTCCCAGGCCGCAGCTTCGCCGAAAGTGACCGCGCCAGCGGCCGCGTCCATTGCCACCGTTGCAGTGTCGCCGGATGATGCGCTTGCCCAAGATTTGACTGCTGGCGGTGCATCGCCTTACGCGTGGGACGAGATGAGGCAGATCGGTTCTGGCGCATGGCACGGTGTCAGCAGTCTCGTGAACAACGCCGCGAATCTCGTCGAAAAAGGTGTCGCCGGCGGCGCGAATTTCATTCCGGGCATGAATGGCTCTGCGATCGGTAACTGGCTCACGAATACGGCGAACGATGACGTTGCTGCGCAATCTGCTGCGGATCAACGGTTCAAGCAAACCGCGTCCCCGGGCGAACAAGCGTCCGCGATCGTTGCGCCTCTATTAATGCCCATGGGCAGCGTTGCCAAAGTTGGGAGCGCGGTCAAAGGCGGTGTTTCCGCGCTCCCAATGATGAGCGGCGCAGTCGGCCGCGTAGTCGGAACCGGATTAGGCAATGCCGCGACCGGAGCAGTATCGACCGCAGGCGCAGACGTTGATGCGAATCAGCCTTACTGGTCGCAGATAGGCAGGAATCTGCTCGCGGGCGGTGTGGTCGGCGCTGCTTTGCCGGCGGTGTTCAGCGGGACGAAGAGCGTCGGCACCAATCTATACGACGCCGCACGACCGATATTCAATCCGGCTGCATACGTCGGCAAAGGACTCGCGGCCTCATTGGGTGATGATGCGGCCACGGTTGCGGCGCAGATCCGCACCGCACCGATCTATCTGCCCGGATCGATGCCGACCACTGCTCAGGCCGCGCCGAATCCCACGCTCGTTGCGACTGAGAAGGCGTCGGCGAATGGCGTTCCGGGCTTCAAGATCGCGATGGAAGAGCGCGCGAACGCGAACAATCAGGCGCGCTGGGATGCGCTAGGCGGTGTTGCACAGACGCCGCAGGCACTCCGCGCCGCGGTGCAGGCACGCGATCAGGCGGCCGGCCCGCTCTATGACGCTGCACGCTTCGGCATGTACGACGTCGATCCGGATCTGGAGGCGCTGATGCGGCGACCGGCCATGCAGCAGGCGCTGCAGCGCGGTACGTCCATCGCCTCGAACGAAGGCAATGCCGGCTTCCTGAACGCGATCACGCCAATTGCGCCGACGACGGCCAACGTGCCAACGGGCGGCGTGGGCTTCAACGGCGCACCGCTCATGCAGCAGATCCGGACGAGTCCAGGCACGCGGGGCCAGCCGGCGCGCATCACTGGCGATGTGCTCCATTACCTGAAACTCGGAATGGATGATCTGCAGGCGAGCGCGCGCGAAAACACGCGGCTCGGCCCTCAGGAGCGGCGCGCGATTAACCAGGCGCAGGGCGATTTTCTCGACTGGCTCGACAACGCATCGCCCGACTATGCGGTCGCGCGCGCGACGTATGCCGGCATGTCGCCCCCGATCAACTCGATGCAGGCCGGACAGGAGATTGCGGGTCGGCTGGGGGGCGCGGGCCGCCCGCTGAACTCGTCAGGCACGCCGCTCATGACCGCACCGGGCTATGCGGTGGCGCTCAGTCAGGCGCTGCGCAATCAGGAGTTCGGCATCGAGTCAGGTGCGCAGCAGACGCTCGAGAACATCGGCCGCGATCTGCAACGCTCGACGGTTTCGAACTCGATCCGCGCCGGCTCGGGCAGCGACACGGCCTACAACCTGCAGGCCAATGGCTGGCTCGCCAGGAAACTGTATGGCGCAGATTTTCAAGGCGGCACAGTCGGAAAGCTATTGGGGACAGCGGTCCAGGCTGGAGGCGCTGCTGGCGGTGCCGCGCTCTTCGGGCCTACCGGCGCGGGTGTGGGTTCAGCGATCGGCAGTGGTATTGGTTCGCTGTTCAATGGCGCCCGGGTGAACTCGCGTCTCAACCGACATCTAGGGGAGTTGCTTCTTAATCCCCACGCGCTGCTCCCGTATCTGCACGCTGGTTCGACCCTTCCCGCTCAGGTCAGAAATCAGGCGCTCGGGCAAGCCTTGCTGAGGAACATCTACCCAGCCGCCGCCGGAGCGGTGGCGCGTAGCGGCCTCATAAATTCCAACTAGGAGACCGCAGATGGAAACCACCACCACAGCGAGGACCCAATGGTCCCAGATGAAGAGAACTAGCATCGGAGGTCACCTTGCCATTTAACGGAAGCGGTTCGTTTTCCCCGAAATACAACTGGCAGAACGATGCCGCGCTTGGCCTGAATATTAGCTCATCGCGGATGCAAGGCCAGGATGATGATATGGCGGCCGGCCTGTCGCTCTGCCTGACCAAGGACGGGCAGCAAACACCGATCGCCAATCTCACGATGGGCGGCTGGCGCTTGACCAACCTCGGTACGCCGGTAGGTACAAGCGATGCGGTCACGAAAAACTATGTCGATACATTCCTCGCTTCGGCAACTGGATCGTCTCTGATCGGCTTCCTGCAAGCGGGGGCCGGAGCAGTTCTGCGCACGGTTCAAGACCGTCTGCGTGACACGGTCAGCGTCAAGGATTATGGGGCGGCGGGCGATGGAACAACGGATGACAGCAGTGCTATTCAGGCTGCGGTAACCGACAATCCCGGAAAGAAAATTCTGTTCCCTTATACGGGAAACCCTTATCTCCTGAACTCGAATATTACGCAGGCATCCCCGCCCGCTTCTTTCATTGTCGACGGAGGTGTCACGTTCAGCGGGGCGGGCAAGTTGCCGCCCGCTTCGACGAATTCGTTCCAATTGAACGTCGGCGACTATCTGACTCGAGTCCCTGTCGGCGGAACGGTGAAGTACGGCAGCACCACGCTTCAGGTCGAGAGCCTGCCCGATGCTACGTTCGTCGGCAACGCAGTGCCGATCTACGGCGGCAGCGTGAGCCCACTGGGCAATCCGAACTTCACGGGCTTTCTTTGGGGTGCAAATTTCCTTGCCAAGATGTGGCCAAGCACTGGCGTATACAACGCGCTAGGTGTCGAGATCGATCTGGACAACCACTATCAGGCGGGCGTGGGCGACGGTCTTCGTGTGACAGGGGTGGGCGAGTTCAGCCCTAATAACGGCATCTCTGTTCGGCGCGCTAACACTGGTTCTGACTGGACGACAGGCGCGCTGATCCAAAACTTCGTCACCGGCCTTTTGATTGATGCGAGCACCTCCGCAGCACCCCAGTATGGCGCGCGGATCGAGGGGATGTCCTCGAATCTTCTGCGCATGAAACCATCGGATGACCTGAATCCGTTGTCCGCGGCCGCGTTCCTGACCGATTCAACCGGCGCAACGGTCAACTTCTCGATTAGCAAACGAGGCGGTATCAAGATTGGCCCCGGTGGCACAGAAGTGTCGAAGTGGGTAGCTGGAAGCTTTGCGATCAGCCCTGGCTCGATCCCGGCCAACAGCACAGCGGACGTGCTTGTTACCGTCACGGGTGCGGTCAACGGGCAGCCGGCCAATGCATATCCTCCGTCAAGTGCCGTACCGCCCACCGGCATCACGTGGCAGGCATGGGCCAGCGCGACAAATACTGTACGCATCCGTTTCGCCAACCTCACCAACAGCGCCGTCACAGTGCCGGATGGTAGCTGGCGCGTCGAAACCATCACTCACTAAAAACATCTCGGAGAAACCCCAGATGAAGCAACAGTCGACCACAGAGCAGCACGCTACGCCGGTCAATATAGTGCCCGCCACTTACACCCATATCCACGTCTCTTTAGACCACGAGGGCGTCGAAACTGTAGCGAAAGAGGTGGAGGCGCAAGGGATCAAGAATTTCACAGTTTTTCGGCTGACGGTCGACGGTCTCAGTGTCGACCTGTCGTATGAGGATCTGCAAAGCATCGTGCACCGTCGTCAAGGAGTGAAGTGAACATGGGCCTCAAGAAAGCAACCACCTTCAAATCTATTCAGCTCACCGACGCGTATTACCGCGTCGTGCTGCCGCAGATCGACACCTCCAAAACAACGATGTCTTTCAGTGTCTGGGTGTTTTCCTCGGAAGCAGGCGCGATGGATCAGGAGAACGCGCTGGGCGAGCTTGCGGAGTTTTACTCTGGCGTGCCGTATGCAATAGCCGGCGAAAACCCGTTCAGTCAGGCCTATGCCTATCTGAAGACGCTGCTGGATTTCGCTGGAGCCGTCAATGTGTTTGAGGCCGGACAACCGTCATAAATGGACCGCGCGCCACGATGTGCGCTGCCAATGAAACCGGGGGAAGGATGGGTGAAAACATGGTCTCGGACGTATCCGTCCAGGTGCTCTCGGAGCGCGTGACAGCAGTTCTCGATGACATCAAGGAAATGAAGGGAAAGGTCGATGCGATGCATGTCGTCAGCATCCGACTCGCGGGTGTCGAGCGTGATGTGGTGAGCGTCGATCGTAAGGCAGAAGTGGCCTTGTCAAAGACCGATTCTGCTGCTGATGCCATTTCCAAGATCAGAGAGGACGTCAACGGCACGAAGAAGGCGTGGAAGTGGATGGGTGGGCTCAGCATGGTCGGATTCGCCGCGGTCGGTGGCGTCTATTCGCAGTGGCACCCATGGATGGACGACATCAACCGTGCGAAGGCCGTTCGTGACGAGTCGCTGAGCCACTATCAGGCTGATGTCGGCGCGGAAATGCGGAAGACCGACAACCGGCTCACAGTTCTCGAATTCCGTGCCAACAATGTAGACAGCAAGGGGAGCAAGTGATGTCGAGCTTTGACGAGGCATTCGACGCGCTCATCGGCAACGAGGGCGGTTACGTGAACAATCCGGCGGATCCGGGAGGCGCGACCTGTTGGGGTGTCACCGAGCGTGTCGCGCGTGCCCATGGATACACAGGGCCGATGCAGACGCTCCCGAAAGAGACTGCTAAGGCTATCGCCAAGACGGTCTATTGGGACCCGCTGCATTGCGATGAGTACGATCCCCGCGTTGGCTTCCAGCTAGTCGATGCCAATTTCAACGGGGGGCAGACGGTTCGCTGGGCGCAGCAGGCTGCCGGCACGGTAGTGGACGGAGTCCTAGGTCCGAACACGATCGGTGCGATCAAGGCGGCCGACCCGCACGCGTTCTGCCTGACTTTCCTCGCGCTGCGCCTGAAGTATCTCGCCGGCCTGAAGACGTGGCCGATCTTCGGCCGCGGTTGGAGCAACCGTATCGCATCCAACATGCAAAAGGGAGCCGCCTGACATGGATCTGAAAACACTCGGTGCCGAAGTCGCAAAGATCGGCCTTCCGCTGCTCGGCGCGGCGCTGCCGATCCCCGGCGGCATGGCACTCGGCGCCGCGCTCGCGTCGACCATCGGCTCGCCGTCGGCGCAGCCCGAAGACATCCTCGCGACGCTGACCGGCAACGCCCAGGCGCTCGCGCAGGCGAAACAGTTCGAACTGACGCATCAGGAGACGATGCTGCGGATCACGATGGATGCGCAGACGGCACAGTTTCAGGCGGAAGTCAGCGATCGACAGGATGCCCGGTCGAAGCTGGCCGCGAACGGCGCGCTCTGGTGGATTGCTGCACTGGTGCTGGTGACCTTCGCCATCATCATGACGGCGGTCCTCGTCGGATCGTGGAGGCTGCTCGAAGGCGGGATCACGATCAAGGACGTGTCAGTCGTTGCGGCTATCTCAGGCCTCGTCGGATCGATCGTGGGGTATGTCGCGGCGAACGCTCAGACCGTGATCAACTTCCTGTTCGGCGGTTCGATGGGCAACGAGAAGAACTCGGCGGCGCTCGCCGACAGTGTGCGCACGTCGACGCAGGCTCTTGCGGTGGGCAACAACACACCATGGAGTCCGGCCGCCGCTGCGCCAGTGCTGTCGATTTCACCAAGTGGCATGTCGAGCGCTGTACCGGTGCCGCAAAATATCACCTCAGCCCCGCTGGCTGACGAGCAAGACTATGTGCCCTCACCTGGCGCGCAGGGTGATATTTACCGTGGAAGCTGAGCAACCCCGTCGGGGCTAAAATGTCCGCGCCGCGATCAGGGAGCTCGACGGCGGCAGGAAGCGTTACGATGTGGGGTATTACGCTGTCGTTGGGACGTGGCGCTTCTGCAACCGGACGAGGCGGTCAGAGGGTTAAAGATGGTGGCCGAAGCATGGCGCGGGTGCCTCCGGACGACTCCGCTACCGATCTAAAACGAGAGGTGGAGTTCGCGCTCGAGTTGATTGAGGCGCTGAGCGCTCATCGTTGAACTGCCTCATTTGTTGAGTGGCAGTGGTTGGCCATGCTGGGTGGCCGAAGAAAAATTACTAGAATCCGGGGAAGTTTCATGAGTATGTTTGACCTCTCTCAATCTGCTGCAGACGCACTATTCAAGTGGTCGAATGTCGTGGCTATCGTAGGGGCAGTTTTGGCAGCAATTGGAGCCTATGGCTCATTCTGGACGGGCAACATTCGGGACCGTTACAGTGATGAGCGAATCTCCAAAAATGAAGCGGATACGGCCTCGGCGCGAAAGACCGCAGCAGTTGCAAACGAAAGCGCCGCCAAGGCCAGTGAAAATGTGGCTAAGGCAAACGAGCGAACAGAACTGCTTCGGCAATCTAATCTGGAGGTTCAGCGCCAGTTGGAAAAGGAGCGGTTGGAGCGACTTCGACTTGAGGCAAGCATTGCCCCCCGTCGCCTTTCCGAACAGCAACGCTGGTCCCTCGTGTCGTCGCTTCAATCTGCTCCCCAACCGCTCGCGGCGCAAATTACTTTGTTGGGCGACGAGGAGGCAGGTGGTTATGAGAAAGCCATTTGGGGGACGCTCAATGCTGCGAAAGTGCAAGTGGCCGCGGAGATGGCGGGGATCATGTCGCCGCCGCCTTACGGAGTGCAGCTCACTTTGCAGAAAGGCAATCCAAGGTCGGCGGCGATCAAGTCAGCGTTCGAGAGCGCTCACATTCCAATCACGACCTCATATGGCGAGATCGGGAAACTCGATGCAAGAATCCTGATCGGCTTACGACCGCTGGGTGTAGCTCGCTGAATATGCCGTGCGAACAGTGGCGGTGCCGGCCCCCCGCTTCAACGGCGGCAAGGCGCGGTGGTGCCGCATGGGTCCGATATGCCCGCGGACGCGGTACGTCCGGTCGAGCGAGTCTACGGCGGAGAAACTTTCATCGGCGGGGGCGCGACATGCACAAGCATGCTGACACACTGCCCTTGATGGGGCAGCGCGACTAAAGCAAATCGAACCGTTCGTCGGAGTTTGCCGTGAGACGTGGCGTAAGCTCTGCCGCAACGGTCGGGCAGACAGCCGATCCAGCTATCTCCACGCTGCACGGTGTGGAGTAACAGCGAGATTCATGCGTACCTTCGCGGTCCATTGATGTTTCAAGCTCAAGGAACTCCGAAATCGGCCGATAAAAAGGTGGAGGTACGTGAGCGCGCTGCATAACGGAGAAACATGACCGTGGAATTTAAGACGGCGCACGATAAGGCGTTCGTGCAACTTGGGGCGAGAGCGGCCGGACAGCAATGGTCGGCGTTCGATGTCACTCTCGAAGAGGCTCGTCAGGGCAATGCTGGAATTCTGGTCACAACCATTTGGAATTTCCACAGCGTGCGAGATGAGCATGGCAAACGGAAGCCGACCGTAGTAGCCGTCTGCGAGGACCATGTCGACGGCACGTTGTGGTACAGGTCGGAGAGGCCAGAGCCCAATACGACACGAACCACTTGGATCGCGCATTGCCGGCGCCTTGATCTGGCGCTGGAGCACAACGTACCTATTGTCGGCGTGCTGAAGGACGTTCAGTCGGGTCGTTGCTCGCTTGACCACGTATTCGATTGCGTAAAGGCGGTTCCTTCATTGGACGAGAAGGCGCTATGGCTTCAGCTTGTGCCACGGCATGAAGCTTGGTGTGAGACGCGGCAGATCGACATTAGGGCGCTTGTTAGCGATTTTGGCGACGTGCTGACCGTTCGCAAAGCATCTTCCGCTTTCGAATCGGACATTCGGATGTCGTAGAAGCTCACCCAAGAGCAACGATTGGCCAGACTGGCTCTTGCTCCAAGGTTTCCGGAAAGAGTGGTTGTGACCACGACGGCATTCCGGAGGAACCCTGATGTAGTTGCCGAGGCGTTGTTTAGGGCAGCTGGCACATGTGAAGGATGCGGCAGCGTAGCGCCGTTCATCCGCAGAGCGGACGGCTCCCCCTATTTGGAAGTGCATCATCGCCTTCCTCTTGCAATGGGCGGTGAGGACACGATCAGCAACGCCGTCGCGCTTTGCCCGAATTGCCATCGCGCGGCCCACCACGGATAACGTTGTTCTTGCGAGCAATAACCTATGCGGCAGTGAATGCGACTCGCGGTATTGCTGCAGCCGCAGCGTCCAAATAGTCTCCCCATCGCTGCATCATCGCACACCGCTCCGGGAGATACTCCGCGTGAACATATGCCGCCGTCACCTGATTGCGCTCTGCGTGTGCGAGTTGCCGGTCTACGACGTCACGACTATAGCCGAGCTCGCGCAATACTGTCGCGGCGAGCCCTCGGAAGCCGTGGCCGGTCATTCGGGACTTATAGCCCATCCTGTAGAGCGCAAAGAGCATTGTGTTGTTCGAAATCGGCCCGCGACTACGTCCCTGCACGCTGTAGAACACAAACTTCTCGGCGCCGTTCAGCTTCCTCAACTCGCCGAGCACTTCGAGAGCCTGTTTTGACAATGGCACGATGTGCGGGTCGCGCATCTTCATCCGCTCAGCGGGGATGCGCCACTCGGCTGTTTTCTCGTCGAACTCGGTCCACTCAGCATTGATCATTTCCGTCGTCCGCACGAACGTGAGTGCCATGAAGCGCAATGCGAGCCGCGTCACGACGTCGCCCGGATATCCGGCAATGTCACGCATCAGTTGCGGGATCTCCACCGGCTTGACTCGCGCCATGTGCTGAACACCTGGCCCCTTCTTCAGGACGGTCTCGACATCGATGTCGGCGGCGGGGTTGCGGGAACAGCGACCGGTCATGATGCCGTACTGGAAAACGGCTCTGGAGCGTTGCATCACCCGCTTGGCTGTCTCCCGCACGCCGCGGGCCTCGATCGCGCGGAGGATTTCCAGCATGTGAGGCGCCTCGATGTCTGCGATCGGCTTGGAGCCGATTTTCGGGAACGCGTCGACCTCCAGCGAATTGATCACCTTGCCGGCATAGACTTCGGTCCAGCCATCTTTCTGCGACTCGAACCACTCGCGGGCGACGATCTCGAATGTTGAGGCTGCCTCGAGCGCGCGTATGCGCTTGACTTCGTGCTTGTGCGCAGAAGGATCGATGCCCGTGTTGAGCCGCTTTCGCGCCGCGAGACAGGCGTCGCGAGCCTCGGCAAGCGTGACTTCGGGATATACGCCGAACGACGCGACCTTCTCCTTGCCATCGAATCGATACTTCATCCGCCAGTAGCGCGAGCCGTTGGGCATCACCTGGAGATAGAGCCCTTTGCCATCGGAGAGCTTGTACGGTTTGTCTTTTCCCTTGGCTCGTCTGACTTGCAGGTCGGTCAGCGGGACAATCTGCTTGGGCATTTGAGAGTTGGGGGTATCGATTTTTGGGGGACAGTGGATGTATCCCTTCGATACCCCCACCACGTTTGGTTCAAGTTGGGCAAACGTGGGTAATGATGGCAGCAAAAAGCCCCGCAGCGCAAGGCATGCGGGGCTTTTCTGGGGAAACTTGGGTGATGCTGGGAAGGTATCTGGTCCCCCTGACAGGAATCGAACCTGTATCTAGCGCTTAGGAGGCACTTGTTCTATCCATTGAACTACAGGGAGATGGACCTTTGCAATGGGACGACCCGAGCCTTGCTGCTACTGGCTTTCGCCTTGTCCCGTGGGTGTTTCCGGCATTTCTGCTTCACCCTAAATGAAGCGCCGTGACAGCCTCTGCCCCTAGTTTATCCCTGTCTCCTCTACACTTTTGCTACAAATTGACCCTGTAGCACCGAAAAGATCCGGCACTGCTACAGTTTCTGAGACGGGGAAAACGTGGCTTCAATCCTGCAAGTAGGCAGTCGCTGGCGTGCCTAGGAACGCCAGCGAGGGCAGAGTATAGCAAAAACGTTCAGGACGAAAGGCGGTGCCGAGGCATGGGCACGGGAGAAGGAGGTCGAGATCGATCGGGGGTTGAATGCCGTCGACGCGGCGACTGTGGCCGTCGGCGAGCTCGTCCGGAAGTACCGCGACGCGCGGGCCGACTCGGGACGTGCGGTCGCGCCAAAATCGAATGAGCACTAAATCCTCCAGCGCCTCGAGGACGCGTTCGAAAGTCACTTTGCATCGAAGCTCACGACGTAGCAGATAGCGAAATTTGCACAGGACCGTCGCAAGGCGCCCGCCGGCGGCTACACGGTGGACATGGATATTTCGAAGCTCGGGACGGTCCTGCGCCACATGGCATCACTGCTCGGCCTCACGTTGCCGGATGCCATCGGCGCGGCGCGGAACACTCTCCACCATTTGCGACTCATCGACGCCGTCCGGCCGATCAACTCAATCCACTATTTCCGCAGCACGAGTGCTATGTGGAAGTATTCTGCAGCAGTGCTGCGCTGTACTTCCTGCGGCCAATGTCAGCCCCCGTCGAGGTGATCAACGAGATCAACGGCGAGCTGGTGAATCTGTACCGTGTCGTGCAGAACCATCTCGAAGAATTTCTGCGTCAGTTCAAGTACGCCATTTCGAGCCGGCAGGGTATTCAAACGGCACCAGCAGACGCTCCCCGAAACCCTCACCGATATCCAGCGCGCCGCGCGCTTCTTCTACTACCTGCAGCAGCGTGCTTTCGGCGGCAAGGTTGACGGCCAGACGTTCCGCACGGCGATGACCGCACCCTCGGTGAACCTCCTTCGTATCGAGGAGAATCTGTCGGCCGCGCATCTGCGGCTCGCAGGCGTGCATATCGAAAACCAGCCGTGGCACACCTGCGTCGAGCGGTACGACCGCCCACACAGCTTCTTCTATTGCGATCCGCCGTACTGGCGGACCGAAGGCTACGGCGTTGACTTCCCGTTTGAGAACTACGAACGGATGCCGTCGTTGATGCATTCCTGCAAGGGAAAGATGATGGTGAGCATCAGCGATCACCGGACATCCGGCGAGCATTCGAGGGCTTTCCCATGCTCCGGCTGAATGTCAAGTACAGCGTGAACAACACGAACGGTGGCCCGCCCTCCAGCCGCGAGCTGGTGATCACGAACTGGGGGCCTGGTAGGCGGACCGGCGGCCTTTTCTAGTCGACCGCTACACGCGCCACGCTGGTCGCGCAAGTCGAGAAGAATCAGAATCGTCAAATTTTGTCAGGCCGTCGCTGGGCTGCCAATGGGCCGTTACGATGCATTTTTTAACATCCCGGCAAACCGATATGCATCACGGATCGCGTGACGACTGTCCGTACTTTCTTCACTCGTCGCTTCGCCTGCATGCGATGGTGCACAAGCCGCTCAACGCACCAGCAATGCCAGCCCGCGAGACCTACTGCGGCCACATGCAGATGCTCTGCCAGCGGGCGGATGGCGAACGACTCATCTGCACCTACCTGAGCCCGCTTGACGCGGTCATGGGATCGCGGGGCCTGAGCGGCGACGATCATTTCTGGCCGATTGATCTGCGGTGCGTCGACACCCGTCAATTCATCGAACAGAACGGTGGCCTGTCGATCTCCGTGAACTACGCTTACGCGGCCGACCGCAAACGCCTGCTCGTGGACCGGCACGGTCATCCGATGATGGTCTATACCGGCGACACATTCGAGGTGCCAGAGGACCAGCGCGACCACTTCCGCATCCGGTTTTCCGAACACGTGCCCGAGCGGATCATGGATGTCTATTTGAGAGCCGGCCTGTCGAATTTCGCGGAGACGCTCGCTGAAATGGATCACTGGTCGGCCGCACAGATCGCTGACGCCGAAGATCAGGCGCTGGCCAGGATGCCGAAGACGGTTCACGTCGATGACGTCGGCAAGACATCGATGGACCAATGCGCCGTATACGACCCGGAGTCGGGCGAGTGGACGTTCGTAGACATTTAAGGAGGACGCATGAAGCGCTATTTCATTGTGCTGGGCGACAAGACAACTGCCGGTGGCGTAGTAATTCAGGGAGAAGAGTCCTGCACAAATCATGGAAAACCATTGGCTTACCACGGCGCGCAGGTGTATTGCCACGCCTGCAAGACAACCGGCTATATCTGCAACATCCCACCCTATCGTCCGATGGTGCTGATGGGCAAGCAGGTCGCGCTCGAAAACGACATCTGCATCTGCAAATGCAGTCCGCCACCTCGGCTGATTCCGTCACAGAATAACGCGTCGATGTCGTTCGACGCTGAGGAGTTGGCCGCGATGGGGCGCGGACCGGTCGGTCGGCAACTAGAACAACCAATATCTGGCGCGAATACTGGCTTTGATCGTCACTTTCGTTTCGTCGACGAGTACGGCAACCCAGTTTCGGAAATTGGTGTTCATTTAATCGACGCAACTGGCAAAGTCAGCTATGTGAGGACTGACAGCAACGGTCGCACGCCCAAGGTCTCGGGAAGGGACGGGCAACGAATAGGCGTGCGCATTTCAGGAGGTCAGTTGCAATGAGTAAGGTTGTTTGGGCACCCCTCACTCGTAGTGCGGATGAATCGCCACACACGTGCAAGCTGAAAGTCTACTGGAAGACGACGAAGGATTGGGCGCCAGGCGACATACAGGAATATAGATCTTCAATTTACGGATTGGCGGAAGCTGCTCGCGTTTCCGGCCGACGGTTCACCTGCGAGGACTTCGCGCTGAAACTGCTTTGCCAGTTTGCGGCGGATCGCGGCCTCCCGGTCAAGCTCACGGACGGCGTCCGCGAATATCGCAACATGGACATTTATAATCCTGACTACCACGAAAACTACCCACAGACGGCAATGGGCTTCGTTTCCATGGTAATGGTCAGCTTCGGCGCTCCGGACATACAGCGAAACGGCACCAACACCGTGCGGGTCGGTGGTCCGGCAGACTTGTTACCGGGCGACCTGTTGGCCCTCGCGTTGGATGCTAAAGGGCGGGCATCCGGGAATCGTGCTCACCATATTCAGGTGATCGTGCAACGAACTGACTCGCGCATTGCTATCTTTCAGGGCAATTCCGATTGGACGATTCATAAGCCCATCACCTGGATCAATAGGGTTCTCAACAGAAACTCAGCGGATCCTGATCAGCATGCCTACGCTGGCACGACGCCGGAAACCGGGCAATTCACGCGGACGAGCGACGGTCGGTGGAACTACAGAAACGACGTCAGCGGAAACGAGGCGGAGGACTATCTGCGATATTTTGAGCTTTTCCGTTGGAACTTCTTGGAGTTCAATAATTGATAGCGCATTCCCAGTTCCTTGGCTATGCGGCCGCCTTGGCCGATGGGGAGGCAGCGTATCTGCTCTGGGCCATCGGCGGGCTCACATTGCTAACTTGGGCTGTTGGCCTCAGTAAAAAGGCAGGTGTGCGCGGATGGTATAGAGTGATGCAGGCGGTGGCCTTGCTCGCCTTACCTGTCCTGCTCATTATAGGCATGGTGGCGTCGATGATCCCGGTCGCCTAGTGTTCCGTTCTGTTGTTAACTAATGTATGTTCACATAGCATGCTGGTATCGACGGAACGGGAGATTGGGGTTCGTCGTCGTTATTCAGAAACCGGTGAATTCAACGTTGGAACAGGTTCAGGAATGGGGCTCGTTGCGCCCCGCCTAGGCACGTGGAAGCGACGGGCAAAGGTCAAAGCCTCGAGGCGGAGCCTCGAAGCCGCAGCCGTCGAAGCGTCGGAATAACTCTAGGTCAACGCGCGACGACTGAATCCGCCGATGCCAACCAGCAGTCCCCGCCGGCGACGTCGGTCATAACGGAGCGCGCTCTGGTCTGTCCAGCAGGCGATCAAGGCCGCCTGCGTTAGCACTTTTCAGGATCGTAGAAAAGGTCACCAGGACCCATGTCCCCAAATTCTTATCCGATATTGGGGGCTTGCCCTCGCGTTTTGTTCCGATTGCCCTTATTTTATGCAAGTGATTTGCTGAAATGTCTTGCAACCGCCGGCAGCACATCTGTCGCCACTACCGATCGTCATAGTTGGACCGTCGAAGAACATTGTGAGGATTTCGCCCGTCGATTCGCGATAGCCCTTTGCGTTGCAAAAGGTGTTTTGAGCGTGTCGCTGGCCGCTTTCGTCGCAATGGTCAGGCAGTGACTGGCGGTCCGGGTTGGCCCGAAAACAAATGTCCATTTGTGCTTGGTGCGCAGAATCATTCCCGACAGGAGCGCGCAATTCGGTCTGGGTGAACGAATGCGTCTCGGGAATCGCGGGGCTGCTGGAAGCAGGTGAAACTCCGACCGATTCGCCAACGTTCGATGTCGAAGCTAGGGATTGAGTCGGAGTCGGTGCTGTAAGTGGGGGTGGGCTATCAATGCCGGTTTTGCTCGTCGGCGGCGATGGAGGTATTAGTTTCCCTAGGCCGACGATCAATAACACGAGCAAAATGGTAGTGCCAAGTATCCACACAAGATAATTCGGCCGAGGGGCAGTTTTGTCGAATGCCCTTATCACCGCGGCACCGATGCCTGCAGCGCTCGCCGAAACAGTGGCCCAAATCGATGTAAATCCACCAGAAACCCAAGTCGGCAGCGTTTCAAATAAGGGAACGTGAACAACGTTTGCCGCCATCCAAAATAAAAGTAAGGTGCAAGCGGTAGATGCGAACAAGATGATCAAGCTGTCGAGCAACCCGATATTGTTGGAGTCTTGTTTTTCACGATTTGTCGGAGGCGCTGTTCGCGAGCCAGACATGTATGCGCGTATGTCGTTCTTTAGCCTGTCGACATCCCTCTGCAATTCCGTGAGACTGCGTTCTGCTTCATGCAACGATCTCCAATTATCGCTGTCGCCTCCGTTCGGGTACTGGTTGTAGAAATCGTCGCGAAGGCGCACAAAATCGTTCAAGCGGCCCTGGACTCGAGCCAAATCGCTCATGAGCCAAAGTGGCGCGCTTTCCGCGTGCTCTAACTTAACCTTAATCTCGGCAACTTTTGTCCGCGCTTTGTCCAGCGATTTGAAACCATCTTGCCATCGCTCATAGTGGGGAGGGATAGTAAAGATAACTGTCTCTTCGAGAGCTGTCTGGAGGTCGCTCAGGGCATTCTTAGTATTCGGCTGGTCCATGCGCTTTGCTCCCCCTGTCCAGTCACGACACCGCAGTCCCAGTATAAGTGCCCTCTGGGTTCTAGGGAAAAATGCGAGCAGCGGCTCCGCCTTTAAACATGGACGCCTTCGTCGGCTGTGGCGAGAACCCCTGCGCGTACGGCGAAGACCAGTGCCGAGATACCAGCGTCAGCGACGAACCGGACCGACCCCGTCCAGCGCCCGTCCGATTCGCCCGTTACTCTGTCGCCCATTCGTACGCACTCCATGACTGAACGCTCCGGTGAGAATCCACGCACCTTGCCCGTATCTCATCCATCGGCGCGATCGCTGATCGCTGAATTCTGTTCCTGCCGGACATAATCGTCGATGCCGACTTGAACGCAGAACCACAGTTCCTTTTTCATCCCTTGGAGAACAACGCAACCGTTTCGCTTTCAAAAGAAGCATTTGAAACCTTCCTCGCAAGCATCGATCATTGCGCCGAATGGACATCGCTGACCGATCGCGCCGTCGCTTGAGGCGCCGTGTAATGACGCCGATCACCGGTCGTGGGGTGCCCGACTGGTCTCGGATAGGGAGCGGCCTTCCGAGTGACGGCTTTGCGGAACTGCCGAATGACTGGAACTGGCCCGGTTATTGCCAGACGGGCCCGCCGAGCCGGGGGCTGCGAACAGTCGGCTGAGATGCTAGGACGAGATTTTTGTGTGCTACAGGTTTGCTACAGCAGCGGTAGCAAACCATATCTGACAGGCTTTACGCCTGTCATTCCACCCCCTGAACCATCGCCGACGCGAAGGAGGAGGCGTCAAAGCAACTTTGAACGTCCCCGTTCGACCCATTGCAGTCAGTTGACGCAACCTCAGATTAACATCCGCTTTTAAAGGATTGTGTTGAAAAAGTCTTGTTTTGGCTCGAAGCGCTGAAGTCCGCGGCACGTTTTCGAGTTGTGGTGATCGGCGAAGCGGCAAACTTGAACGAGGCAACGATCCCCGTT